>NZ_CP074074.1:1582500-2782500 GCF_045788535.1 Allotamlana fucoidanivorans
AATTGAAAATAAGCTTCAAAAAACTGTTTGAAGCGTATGAGGTGTTGTTAAAAAGTGACGATGTGTTCGTAAAATCTAAGGCGAAACGTATTTTAGATATAGCACAGGTTTACCCTGAGTTAAAGGCAGGTTTTAGAGATGTAACTATTTTAAAAACAAGAAAGAAAGAAATAGAAATCATCTTACAAGATACTTTCTCTCCCTTATTAACAAAAAATGAGATAAAAGCGGCATCAGTGCCGTTTCATAATTTTGTGTTTAATAGTTCAGAGCGTTTTAAAAGTATTATAAGTCAAGCAGGTGATGGCTATGAACTTGAGATGAAAAGCTTACCAAATGATGAGTTATATATTATTGCTTGTACCGTAATTCTTAATGTGTGTTACGGGTATAATATAACGTTTAAAAGACCTTTTTATTACGAAATACCTGATGCCAATGGTGTGCTTCAGTATTATAAAATTTTATATAATGCCGATTTCTGTGAGATCGTAGCTACAAATGAGGCAAAGAAAATAACCAAGGAGGATTATTTTGAGTTACTTGATAATTTTGAAAATATAGAACTTTGGAAGGAAAAGTTTCCGCCAAACAGCTACCAGTTTAATGGGTTTGTTATTTCTAATATGTTTAGTGTAACTGATGATCAAGCTATTTCTCAAATCAAGTCGTATTTAATCGATGAAGATAGCAGCGACGAAGAACATTTTATGAATGAATTTGAAGAAGTGTTTCGTTCGCTTTTTGGTTTTAGAGATTTAAACATTGGTTTTTGCTTATATTCAAAGGAAGAAGGCATTTTTGAAGATCTTAATATCTACAATATAAAAAGTTTTCTGCTCCAAGACAAAGAACTCTTAGGATGTACCGAGGCGCTTTGTGATTGGTCATATAACAGAATTATAAATCAGCAGAAATTCTATTCTATATCAGACATAAAAGAGCAGCATAAAATAAGTAAAGGGCGTGCGCCACATATTAATGCCTTGCACAAACAAGGTTTTGGAAGTGCTATTTTAGTGCCCATATCAAATGAAGAAGGACTTATGGGGCTTCTTGAGTTAGTTTCAACAGAACCGAAACGCTTAAATAGTGTTAATGCCAATAAGTTGAATGATGTTATGCCTTTTATATCGGCTGCTTTTGAGCGCTCAATAAAAGCAAAAGAAAATTTAATTGAAGCTGTAATTCAGCAGGAATGTACCTCTATTCACACTAGTGTTTATTGGAAATTTGTTGATGCTGCTAAACAGTTTCTTAAAGATAAAGCAACATTAGGTAAAAAAGCATCTTTCCAGTCTGTTGTTTTTGAAAATGTATATCCGCTTTACGGACAAATTGATGTAAAGGGGTCTTCTGAGGCAAGGAATTTAGCAACACAAAAAGACCTGCTGCTTCAATTATCGTTATTAGAGAAAATCATGAAGGATATTGTAGATCATGAGGCATTGCCTATTTATGAGCAATTACAATTTCAGCTAAACCAATATAGTAAAGAATTGAAAACCAATTTTAAAGTAGATAGTGAACACACTGTAGTTGCTTTCTTGAAAAAGGAAATAGATCCGTTACTTAAATTTCAGCTTGGAAAAAATGTAAAATTGAAGCCTGAAATAGAAGATTATATGAGTAAGCTAGATGAAGATTTAGGCTTAATTTATTTTTATAGAAAAAACTACGACGAAACCATCATGCGGATAAATAAAAACATGTCTGCCCTTTTAGATGAAAAACAGATAGAGGCTCAAACCATGTATCCGCATTATTTTGAACGTTACAAAACAGATGGTGTTGAGCATAATATGTACATTGGTGAAAGTATAACCAAAAGAGATGGTTTTAATCAAGTGTATCTTTATAATTTAAGGCTTTGGCAGCTTCAGGTGATGTGTGAAATGGAAAATGAATACTATAACACACAGCACAAATATCCAATATCTTTAGATGTAGCGTCCATGATTTTAGTGTTTAATCAGCCACTATCCATTAGGTTTAGAATGGATGAAAAGCAGTTTGACGTTGATGGTACCTATAACGCGCGATATGAAATAGTAAAAAAGCGGGTAGATAAGGCTTTCATAAAAAACACAGAAGAGCGTGTAACACAAAAAGGTAAAATTACTATTGTGTATTCACAAAAGGCAGATGAACAAGAGTATTTAAGGTATGTGGAGTTTTTACAATCAAAACATTATTTAGATGATGATGTTGAAATTGTTGAACTTCAAGATCTTCAAGGTGTAACAGGATTAAAGGCTATTCGGGTAAGTGTACTGTATCATAGAGAAGAAGATGACAATAAATCTTTTTACACTTATGAAGACCTTATGAAAGAATTAAAACATTAAAGGTTGTAAACTTTTATGTTATTCTGTGTTAATGGTTGAAAATTATCAGATATAGGAGATTCTTCGGGTAAAACATCTTTTAATTCAGCACCGTTCTTTTTTAAAGCAATTCCAAAGGCAATAACAGATATTATCATGCCAATCATAAAAATGGTATACGTATAACGCAATATTCTGTACTTACGTTCTAAAACCTTACCTAAAAAGTACAAGTCTTTAGTGAGTGAATTATACACATAGTCTTTGTCTTGAATGAGTTCTTTAACAGCCCATTCAAACTCATTCAATTTCATTTTATGAAAGTTTCCAAAAAAAGTGAGGTTTACATCTTTATTAGCAACATCTTCTTTTGTGAACTCTCCGCTTGTTACATTAGGTCTTGTTGCTATGATGGAAAGCACCATAGATACAACGCAAGAAAAAGTAAAAATAGCTGTTGGGTATATCAGGTAAGTGTTTGAATCTAGTTTTGAAATTAAGTTAGATAAAACCAAGGATATAATAATAGCATTAACAGAAAGTAAAATATTGGCTTTGGTATCTGCAATATCACTTAGTTTTGTGTGATTTCTTAGTGCTACACGGTAAAAGGTTTGAATACCACGTTCGGGGCTTTCATTTTTGTATTGTGCTTTATACTTTGCCTTTATCTCTTCTTTTTTTAGTCTACTTTTCTTTTTCTTTTTTGATTTTAAAAGTTTGGCAAGGTTTTTTTCTTTTGTGGGCTGCCAATTTTTAAGGGCATAGTCTGTAAAATACTCGTGTTTTTTAGTGAGTACGTTTATGTTCTCATTAAGCCATTCTGTAGGGGTATAATTTGCAATGCCTTGAATTTCTAGTTCTTTTCTTAAAAACTCACTGGCTTCAGGAAAATATTTTTTTCCAAAATGAGAGGCATCAGCATCTCGCATGATTTTACCAAGTTCACTGTCTGGAACCCCCTTAAACTTGGTGGCTAAAATGCATTGTGCTACCTTGTCAATTAACGGTTTGTCTGCTTTTTGTTCTTCTAAAAATTTGGAGGCTATTTTAACACTTTCAGCTTCATGTTCTTCTATGGTTTTTGTGTAGCCTGTATCGTGAAGTAATGCGGCTAGCTCAAGAGCCTCAGCATCCTCTTTACTAATATCGGTGTTTTCAATAATCTCTCGAACACTTTTTACCACTCTTTGGGTATGCGTAAGATTGTGATAAATAAAAGAAGCATCGAGTTCGTTTTTAAACAGGTCAAACACGAAACGTTCTGTATTTTCAATCAATTTGGACATAAATAGTAGTTTATTTGGTACACATGGTCTAAAATATAACAAAATTATCAGAATTCATACTTTATGCTAAGTCATAAGGAATTTGGAAAAATAACGACTACTTTTACTATTCAAGATATTTAGGTATATTATATCTGTAATAATTTTAGTTATGTTAACTTGGAAAGATATTGTAAGATTTTCAGTAAATGGTAATGCAGAACCAGACCAACGGGTTGAAAAATCTCCTGCACAATGGAAGGCAATATTAACGCCAGAACAGTTTAGAATTACAAGGCTAAAGGGTACTGAACGCCCGCATACAGGCGCTTTGTGTTCTACCTATGATGCTGGGAAATATAATTGTATATGTTGTGATACACCTTTGTTTGATTCTAGTATAAAGTTTGGGTCAGGTACAGGTTGGCCAAGCTTTACACAACCTATAAAAGAAAACGCTATTAAATATGAAAAAGACAATTCTTATGGGATGATGCGTGTTGAAGTGATGTGTAATAGTTGTGATGCACATTTAGGGCATGTGTTTCCTGATGGACCTGAACCTAGCGGGTTGCGTTATTGTATTAATTCAAGTGCGTTGCGTTTAATAAAGGAAGATAAAGATGAGTAACAAGGTGCAAGCCACTTTTGGAGGCGGTTGTTTTTGGTGTACTGAAGCCGTTTTTCAAGAGGTAAAAGGTGTAAATAGTGTGGTTTCTGGATATTCGGGAGGTCAAGTACCAGGGCATCCCACATATAAAGAGGTTTGTTCTGGTTTAACGGGACACGCTGAGGTTGTTCAGATTACCTTTTGTCCAGACGTGATTTCATATTATGATCTTTTAGTAATTTTTATGACAACACATGACCCTACAACCTTAAACAGACAGGGTGCCGATAAAGGTACGCAGTACAGATCGGTGATTTTTTATCATGATAATGAACAAAAAGCCGTGGCTGAACATGTTCTTGAAGAGCTGAAACCTCATTTTAATGAGCCTATTGTAACAGAAATTAGTCCTCTAGAGGTTTTTTATGAAGCTGAAGATTATCATCAAAATTACTACCTAAATAATCAAACACAGGGGTATTGTAGTTTTGTTATTACACCAAAACTTGCAAAGCTTAGAAGCATGCACGCCGAAAAATTACAATCATGAAACTAAATATAAAAGATAAGTTTAATTTAGAGTTGCCTGCTGATACACATCTTGAAAATTCGAGGCGGCAGGTTTTTAATGCTTGTTTTTCATATGTAACACCAAAAAAAACGACAAGGCCAGAGTTGATTCATGTGGCACCTGAAATGCTTGAAAACTTAGGGATATCCAAAGAAGATAGTACGTCTAATCTGTTTTTAAAGGTGTTTTCTGGAAATGAAATATGGCCAAATACAAGGCCTTATGCGATGTGCTATGGCGGACATCAATTTGGAAATTGGGCAGGACAACTAGGTGACGGACGAGCTATTAATTTATTTGAAGTAGCACATGAAGCAAAAAGCTGGATGTTGCAGTTAAAGGGGGCAGGAGAAACACCGTATTCTCGCTCTGCAGATGGCTTGGCCGTATTGCGTTCTTCCATTCGAGAGTATTTGTGTAGTGAAGCCATGTATCATTTAGGGGTGCCAACAACTAGAGCATTGTCATTGGTTTTGTCTGGTGATCGGGTTTTGAGAGATGTGATGTATGATGGCAATCCAACCTATGAAAAAGGAGCTATTGTTTGTAGAGTAGCACCATCATTTTTACGTTTTGGAAACTATCAAATTTTTGCTGCAAGACAGGATGTTGAAAATTTGAGAACCTTGGTAGATTATACTATAAAGCACCATTTTTCACATTTAGGAATACCTAATAAAGAAACGTATTTGAAGTTTTTTAATGAGGTTACCCAACGCACGTTAGGTATGATTATACATTGGCAGCGTGTTGGGTTTGTTCATGGAGTTATGAATACCGATAATATGTCGGTTTTAGGCTTAACCATAGATTATGGGCCGTATGGTTGGCTAGAAGGCTTTGATTTTGGTTGGACACCCAATACTACAGATAGTCAGTATAAAAGATACCGATATGGTAATCAGCCTAACATAGGGTTGTGGAATTTGTTGCAGTTAGCCAATGCCCTATATCCATTAATTGAAGATGCTCCAGCATTGGAGGCTATTCTAAATCAATATAAGGTTGATTTTGAAGACGCTTCCTTGAAGATGATGCGGGAAAAATTAGGACTGCAAGTAGAAAGAACAAAAGATAAACTATTAGTTCAAGATTTAGAGGATATTTTGTGTCTCACAGAAACAGATATGACGATTTTTTTTAGATGTTTAGGACGTTTCAAAAAGTGTAATCCACATGAAGGGTTACCGCTCATAGAAGAAGCATTTTACACTCCTAAAGAACTTTCTCATGAGGTTAAAACAAGATGGTCAGCGTGGTTTGAGGCCTATGCTAACCGTTTGCTGGAGGAGTCTGTTTCAGATGAAGCAAGGGCTAAGGGTATGAATAAAGTGAATCCTAAGTACGTTTTAAGAAATTACATGGCGCAGTTAGCTATTGATGAAGCCGATAAAGGGAATTACGCGTTAATAGATGAGTTGTTTCAATTATTAAAGTATCCTTATGATGAGCAGTATAAACAGGAAAAATGGTTTGCGAAACGACCTGAGTGGGCCAGACATAAGGTGGGCTGTTCTATGCTTTCGTGTAGTTCATAAACGTTGTATTACAACAAAGTGCCATAGTATGATGCTATTTGTTTTAAATAAAAAAATAGAATATATTTCTAAGTAGAAATTAATAAAACATGCCATTGAAAAAAACTATACTTATTGTCATTTTAGTCTTTCTTTTTCATGCCTGTGCCACTTATACGGCTCAATATGCAGATGAAAATCATGCCGAAACAAAATTGCCTCAAAAAGAAGTTGATAAAGTGTTTTATTTAGTAGGCGATGCAGGAAAATCACTCATGGGAGGCATGTCAAAAGCATTAACGGCGTTTAATGCTTACATAAAAGAAAAAAAGACAAAAGACGACTATACTCTTTTTTTAGGAGATAATATTTACCCAGCTGGACTGCCTAAAAAACATGAAAAAGGAAGAGCTGAGGCTGAAAACGCCCTCAAAGCTCAGGCTAATGCGGTCAGCAAATTTAAAGGAAATGTTGTTTTTATTCCAGGGAATCATGATTGGTATGCTGGTGGTGTTCAGGGTCTTCGGCGCGAAGAAAAATATGTAGATAATCTTTTAGGTAAAAATACGTTTCAGCCCGAACACGGTTGCCCTTTAGAGAGTATTGACGTGAGCGAGAGTATTCAACTTCTCATCATTGATACCCAATGGTATTTAGAGAACTGGAATAATCACCCCACAATAAATGACGCATGTGAAATAAAAACTAGAGAACGCTTTTTTGAAGAAGTAGAAGGAGAACTAAAAAAGGCTCAGCATAAAACGATTGTTTTTGCTATGCATCATCCTATGTATACCAATGGGTCTCACGGTGGAAAATATGCGGCTGAAAAACACCTTTACCCATTTCAGAATAAAATACCGTTACCCGGCATAGGCTCATTAATTACTCAAATAAGAACACAAGGAGGTGTGTCCGTTCAAGACAGATATAATGAACGCTATCATAGGCTTATGAATAGGTTAGAAACATTAACGCTTGATACCGATAATGTTATTTTTGTTTCTGGGCATGAGCACACCCTTCAGTATATTGAAAACAAAGGCATAAAACAGATTGTATCGGGATCAGGTGCCAAAGAATCTTTTGCCGAAATTGGTGAAAATGGATTGTTTTCGTCGGGAGAACAGGGTTTTGCTGAGTTGACTATTTTTAAGGACGGTAGTAGTTGGGTGCGTTTTTTTGGTGCTGAAAATGGAAATCCTAAGGAGTTGTTTACTACTGAAGTCTATCCACCAAAGTTACATTATGATGTGTCACATTTGCCAGAGAGTTTTCCTCAGGAAATAGAAGTGTCTGTATATTCAAAAGAAGAAACTGAAGCGTCTGGTTTTTTTGAATCAGTTTGGGGAGATCATTACAGAGCGGTGTACAGTACAAAAATTAAGGCGAAAGTAGCGACGCTTGATACGCTTTATGGCGGACTGGAAATTGTTAGAAAAGGAGGAGGCCATCAAACACGGTCATTACGTTTAAAAACTCAAGATGGTAGAGAGTTAAATATGCGGGCGCTTAGAAAAAGTGCTACCCAATATCTGCAAGCGGTACTGTTTAAAAACACCTATATTCAGGATGAATTTGAAAGAACCGCCGTTGAAGGTTTGATTTTAGATTTTTATACAGCAGCACATCCCTATGCATTTACAGTAGTTCCAGATTTATCTGATGCAGCCAAAATATACCATACCAATCCGAAATTATATTTTATTCCTAAGCATAAATATTTAGGGGAATACAATGAAGAATATGGTGGTGAATTATATATGATTGAAGAACGCCCCGAGGAAAACTATGCAGACGACAGAAATTTTGGTTTCGCTGATGATATTGAAAGCACTCATGATATTATTGAAAAGACACGTGAAGATGAAAAACATAAAATTGATGAACACACCTTTATTAGGGCGCGTTTGTTTGATATGCTTATAGGCGACTGGGATAGGCATCAAGATCAATGGCGATGGGCTCAATTTGATCAAGACAATGGCGATAAGTATTATAAGGCTGTACCGCGTGATAGAGATCAGGTGTTTTCAAATTTTGATGGTGCCTTGTTAGATGTTATGCGTATTATTTCTGGTTCTACAAAACAACTTCAGGTGTATGATGAGGAACTAAAGCATATTGATTGGATGAACAGTGCTGGAATAAAATTAGATAGAGTTTTAATTCAGCAAGCAGGTGAAGATATTTGGATACAAGAAGCAAAATTTTTGCAGGATAATATAACTGATGAAGTTATTGAAAAAGCATTTTCAAAAGTACCCAAAGCAGTGCAAGACGAAACATTAGAAGAGATAAAAACAAAACTAACGGGAAGAAAAGCCAATCTTCAAACTATTGCCAGCAGATATTATAATTATTTAAATAAGTTGGTAATATTAACAGGTACAGATAAAGATGATTATATAGAAATTAAACGAACAAGAAACAAAGAAACGCATGTCAAAATATCAAGAATTATTGATGGTGAAAAAGGAGAGATTATTGTTGATAGAACCTTTAATCGTGATATTACAAAAGAAATTTGGATTTATGGTTTAGATGATAAAGATGTTTTTGAAGTTTCAGGAAAAGGTGATAACCCCATTTTTATAAGACTTATAGGGGGCCAAGAAAATGATTCATACATCATAAAAAAAGGAAGAAAAATTAAGGTATATGATCATGAGAGTAAACCCAATACCGTGGTTGAAAATAAAGGTGCAAAGATACGGTTTACTGATGTTTATAATTTGAATCTATTTGATTTCAACAAGCATATCGTTAAAACAAATTTGATAACGCCGGCTATAGGATTTAATCCTGATGATGGGTTTTTGCTAGGGGTCTCCTATGTGTCTACTACCAAAGGATTTCAGCGCAATCCATTTTCACAACAACATCGATTTAAGGGCGGATATTTTTTTGCAACAGAAGGCTTTGCTTTAAAGTATGATGGTGAATTTGCAAATATTATGAATGATTGGAATTTGCATATTGGGGGGCAATATACCACTGAAAATTTCGCAAACAACTTTTTTGGTTACGGGAATGAAACGAGTAATGACGCTGATGATTTAGATTATAACAGAGTAAAAACGAGTATTTATGGCCTGAAAGCAGGAATACTAAAAAAAGGAAATTTTGGTAGTGATTATGGTGTTCGGGCTATTTTTGAAGGCATAAGAATAGATGATACAGAAGATAGGTTTATTACTGAAGAGTTTGTTCCACCAACAAATGAAGCATTTTATGATAGGCGTTATTTTGGAGGTTTAGAGGCTGACTTTCATTATGCAAGTTTTGATGACGTATTAAATCCCTCAAAAGGGATGACATTTAAGTTAGAGCTTGGAGGAAAAACAGAGTTTAAGGAAACTAAAAACACCTATGGTTATCTTAATGCAGATATGGGGTTTTATAATGCATTATCTGAAAACAGGAAGTTTGTTTTGAAAACCGATATAAGAACCCAATTAAGATTTGGATCAGATCTAGTGTTTTATCAAGCGGCCAACATTGGAGGAAATAATGGGCTAAGAGGATTTAGAACAGAACGGTTTACAGGAAAAAATTCCTTGGTAGGAAGCGCCGATTTACGTTATAGTTTTCCTCAATTTAAAACCAGTGTATTACCTTTACAAATAGGATTGTTTACAGGAACCGATGTTGGTAGAGTTTGGTTACGGGGTGATTCTTCCAAAAAATGGCATAATGATTACGGTGGTGGTTTTTGGGTGACAGCCGCAGATAGTTTGTCCGGAACATTTAATTTTTTTAATAGCTCAGAAGGCTTTCGGTTTTCTTTTGGCTTTGGGCTAAAATTTTAAAATATGCTAGATACATTGTTTTCTAAATTGTACAAAAATAGATTTGAACTTTTTTTTACAGGACAGTTACTTATCCTTTTTGGAGCTTTGTTGGTTCCAAGAGAGGTTTATGGAACGTTTCTTATGCCTACTCTGTTTCTGTTTAGTATAGTTTCAGGGATTATTTTGATAGGGAAAAAGAAGTTTTATGCGCGTATATTTATTGCTATATTTTTTCTGTCATTAATTTTATTTGCTGTTGAACTGGCTAATGATAGTGAGAAAAATATCGTGTCTTTAATTAGATTTGCGGCTTATTTTGTTTTCTATATTATTGCTACTGTTGAGGTTATTTCTCAGGTTTGGAATGCCAAGTTTGTAAATAAAAATGTAGTGGTAGGGCTAATGAGTGGTTATGTGTCTTTGGGGTTGCTTGCCTTTTTTATTTTTGCAAGCATTGAGTTATCATACCCCGGAGCATTTCAAGGTTCTATAATTGATGATACCAGTTTGACAAGTAAAGGAGATACCTTACTTTATTTTGGATTCATTACCTTGTTAACTATTGGTTATGGCGATGTAGTTCCCATGATTCCAGTGGCGCAAAAGGCAACCATATTAGTGGGGCTTTGTGGGCAATTTTATATGGTTATAATTACTGCTGTTGTGGTTCAAAAATTTATGTCACATCGGGAAATGAAGCCGCCTATATAATTAGTGACTGACTAATATTTTGTTTTTAGCTTTATCATCTTACCTGCTCTTAAAACGGTGATTTCAAACGAAGTATTATAATCAATGGTATTAAAAAGGTCTGCCAATTTTAGTAAGGCTTCATCAGTAATGTCAAATGGAATATCGTTAAACGCTAAAATAATATCGCCTCCTACAATAAGTTTTTGGTTGCCTATAACAACTTCTGTGTCGCCTTCTATCACTCCCATTTTTCCAAAAATTGAAGATAAAACAACACGTTGTACCAATAAACCACTTTTTTGAGGGAGGTTAAAAAGTTTGGCTTCTTTTCCTGTTAAGGCGTGAAAATCGGCACCAAACCAAGGCATTTTATTGTTTAATAGCAATTTTTGAGCTAGGTTACTACTACAAGCAAAACCTATACCGTTTGAACCTCCTGATACTGTAGTAATATGGCTAACAATACCTATAACCTCGCCTTTCATATTGAACATAGGTCCTCCCGAATTCCCTTGATTTATGGCCGCATCTGTTTGAATAAACTCGGTGTCGGTAAAGGGGTTTGTTCCTGTTTTTTGTCGTTTAAAGCCACTGATATAGCCTGAAGACAATGAAAATCCAACCCCCAAGGGTACTCCAATAGTAAAGACCTGCTGACCAATTTTCATCTTATCGGAGTCTCCAAATTTTACAAGGGTAGGATTAGCTTTAGGTTCTGTTAATCCAATTAATGCAATATCTGCACTTTTAAAAGAGGTGATAACTTTGCCAGCTATGGTGGTACCATCAGAAAATTGAACAAAAATGTTTTGAGGAGCTCTTACCACATGGGCAGCCGTTACAACCAGTTGGTCTGTAACCATAAAACCCGAGCCTAATCCTTTGTTTGAAACACGTTGAAAATCATTGTTTTCAGTAGTTACAATGGTGTTTTCTTCGGTAATAATAGCCACAACAGAAGCACTTACTTTTTCATAAACTCCTGAGATGTCTTGAGCTGTTGTAATGTTAACGCAGAAAATAATTACAATGAGGTTATGTATAAATTTGTTCATGTTTTTAGGTTGTTTAAATCACAAAGTTAAGATTTATATTAGGAAAACCACTGAATTAAGAGTTCTTATAAAGCTGAAATAAATAGAATATTAACCACCTAAAATTCGCTTTGTGTTACCTCAATACTATTTTAAGTCGTTTTAATGGTTGTTTGGTTCAATTCACTTATAATCTAACAGATTTCAAAGTTATAGCATACTAAATTTGGGTATCCAAAATCAGGTTTGGTGTTATATAAATTTAAACATAAAAGTATGAAAGCGATAAAAACATTAATAGAAAAACAATTTTCAGTAGATTGGGAACATATTGAAGAATTAGAATTAGATGAGTCAAAAAGAGTATATTCTCAAAATGACTACAACGAATTTTCTATGTTATTTATATAGATTTAAGTAGCATAGTACAAACTGCCAAAATGATTTTTCGTTTTGGCAGTTTTTTTATGCTTGTGTTTTAAGTGTTTATAGTTTTATATGTTGCTAAATGATGTGAAATTTTGTATTTCAAATAACTGTCAGTGAGTAAAATAGATGCTTCACTGAGCCTTTAGGACGGTTCACCTAGAAACAGGGCTAGTAGGTTGAAATGAGGCTATACATTTGTGTCAGAAGTAATAACTAATAAAAATAAATAGTATGAAAAAAATGTTCAAAACAGGAGTTAGTTTATTGGTAGTTTTAGTATTGACAAGTACTACACTAAGCGCAAATAACAAATTTGATAAACCAGAATCTAAAGTGTTACCAGTTAGTGATATTAAGGTATATGAATTAGATGAAGAGGTGAATTTAGGGTTTGATACTACGGCATATTTACCTTCGGAGTTTAATTATTTTGAGGGGTTAAATCAGCATGAAATCAATCAAGCTGCAAATGCTATTCTTTTTGATTGGGAAGATATGTCCACGCATGCTTTAGAAGTTGATGATATTGAGGTGTATGAGGTTGAAGAGGTTTCAGAATTAGAGTTTGATACTTTAGAATATTTACCGGCAGACTTTAATTATTTTGAGGGTCTGAGCAAGGATGAAGAATTAGAAATAGAGGGCAGTTTGATTTATGAAATGGTTTTTGGAGAAGACCCTATAGCAACTGTTGAAGAAGTAGAACAGATAGGTTTTTATAGAGCTAAACATTCTATGTAAGGTATCCCAGCCCCTTGTGATGATTAATAGCAAGCTTTGAATTGAGACTATCTTCTAGGGGCGAGATAGTCTCTTTTCGTTTTAATGAATAATCGTTTTAAAATTGTAACTTTGGTTTTTTCGTGTTTAAATAAGTATACTATTATTTTGAAGTTTAAAAAAGCCAAACAATACTTGCTTATTGGTATTGCCGTACTAATATCTTTTCTTATCAATTTGCCTAGGTTTTTGGGATCGTACGAGGTTATTGAGAGGTTGTCAAATCCCTTTTCGGAGGTTACCGTTAAAGATATTATTTTAAGAACACTTTTTTTAATTCTATATACTTGGTTTATACTTCAAGTTAATGCAAACTGGAAATTACTCTATTCAAAAATTAATGTATATCTCAAAAACATAATTTGGGTTTTTTCAAACGTTTTTATCTACCTTATTGGGGTTTATTTGTTAATTTATTTTAGAGCTACCTTTACAGGCGAGTATTTAAGTGAACTAAATATAACCTTGATTTATATTGTTTATGCCGTTATCACCTTACTGGGTATATTTATAGCTAGAATTATACGGTATCAAATGGAGCATCAAGGTTACTTGGCCGAAAAAGAAATACTAAAACAGCAAAGTTTACGAAATGAATTAGATGCACTTAAAAATCAAATTAATCCTCATTTTTTATTCAATTCTTTAAATTCTTTAAATTCTTTAATAAGAGAAAATAAACAGGCTACAACCTTTGTGAATAAATTATCTTTTCTGTATCGCTATATTTTACAGAGTGAGAGTGGCCAGTTAGCAACTTTAAAAGAAGAATTGAAGTTTTTAGAAAGCTATATCTACCTCATAAAAACACGATATAGAAACAGATTTGATATTGATATAACACTCAATGAGTCGGTGATGGAGAAAAAGATAGCTACCTTGGCTTTGCAATTACTTGTTGAAAACGCTATAAAGCACAATGAGATTTCAGAAACAAATCCATTATTAGTGAAGGTGTATGCAAAAGATGATTATATTGTTGTTGAGAATACAGTAAGACCCAGAACAACGTTTGTTGATAGCACAGGTAATGGCCTGCCTAATTTAGATAAACGCTACCAGATTCTGTTCAAAGAAAATATTGTTGTAAGCCACGAAAACCAAACATTTAAAGTGAAACTACCTCTAAAATAAATTATATGAAAGTTGTTATTGTTGAAGATGAGATTGCTGCTAGTGAAAATCTTACGTATCTCATAAATAGTATTGACTCAAATATTGAGATTGTCAAGGTTTTAGATTCTGTAAAAGCGTCTGTTGCATTTTTTGCAACCAAACCTCAGGTAGATTTGGTATTTATGGATATTCATTTGGCCGATGGTATTTCTTTTGAAATTTTTGATCAAATAACATTAAACCTTCCAGTGGTATTTACAACGGCTTATGACCAATATGCTATGAAAGCTTTTAAGGTAAATAGTATTGATTATTTACTCAAACCTATAAGTGAAGAAGATCTTAGCGAGGCTATAAATCAGTTCAAAGCTCAACAAAAACAAGAAGCTACACTTGATGAAAGCCAGATAAGGGGTATCATGCAATTAATTCAATCAAAAAATAAAACATACAAGTCTACTTATTTAGTGCATCATCGTGATGAATTAGTTCCCTTAAAAACAGAAGATATAGCTTATTTTTATATTGAAACAGGTATTGTAAAAGCCGTTACCAACACCAATAAACCTTATATTATCGACAAAAAGCTTGAGGATATTGAAAACGAACTGGATCCCGAGTATTTTCATAGAATCAATAGGCAATTTGTAGTTAATAAAAATGCTGTAGTAAATATTAAATTTTATTTTAATGGTAAACTTATTTTAAATGTAAATCCATCATTTAAGGAACGCATAGTGGTAAGTAAAGCTAAGGCATCAGAGGTTAAAAACTGGATGAATATGTAAGTTGTAAAACTTCAGGAGAAATTAAGAACGGTTCACTAATCTATTTAGGCGGTTGGATTTCTATTTTGTTTTATTTTAAGTGATGCACAGTAATTTTGGTGTATAATAACAAACAAAACAAAAAACAATGCAAACTTTAAAAACACTTAACGTATTAATCTTATTGTTAGCTACTTCATTTATTAGTGCTCAAAATTTAACCCCAAAACAACAGGAAAGACAAGAAAACAAAGTGTATTTTCTGACTCCTGAGGAACGAGATGAGATTCAATTATGGTTTTATCAGGCCAAACAAAAAATGAATATTGATGCCGATACTTTAGCCGAATATGAGGCCATAGTGAATATGTACACGTCAAAGATGGGGCGTTTAAATGATAAAGATGTTAATTATTCAAATGACGAAATGCAAGAAGCATTTGAAAATTACATAGAAAGGTTAAACGCGAGTGCTAAAGAGTTACTTAATGATGAGCAGTATAGCTTGCACGAAAATAATGCTAAGGTATATAAAAGTTATATACTCCTTCGATTAAATAAAGATGCCTAAAAAAACTACTTTAAATCATGGGAATACCTTTAAACTGGCTATATTTAATCAAGTTTAAAGGTATAGAGCTTACCCCCATTGCTTTTATTTTTTTCATCGGTAATGTAAACCGTTGATTGGTTTTTAAACGTGATGCCCTCCTTTTGCGAATCATGCTTAAAAGGCATTTCAGAGATATCACCTTGAAAAACATCATCCGACTCGAAATGGGTGATTTTCCAAAGTTTATCGTGATTTAAAAGTACTATAGTTTTGCTATCGGCACTAATATCAGCCGATGTAATTCTATTATGCTTACCTTTTAAGTTAAATTCGGTAACCAGTTCTGCGGTATGTTTTCCTATGGTATTAGGAATTTTAACAAGAATGCTTGTTTTGTATTCCTTACTAAACACATAGAAATGGTTCTTGTAAAGAAAAAAAGCCTCAAAATCTTTTGATTTTATTTCTTTTGGAAGGACAAAGTCTATGCGCTCTGCGGTAGTGTTTTTCTTTTTTAAATCTGATATTTTATAAATAGTAAATATATCTCGGTTTTTACTGTTATTACCAAAGTCGCCAATGTATAAATTGCCTGCAGCATCTGAGGTTAAATCTTCCCAATCTTCATTAGTAGCATTACTAATATTAATGTTTTTTATTATTTCTCCTTGCGTGTTAATACCGTAAACATTGTTTTTATTACCATTGTCTTCAATAGTCCAAAGTAAATCAGAATTTGGTACTTTTTCAATAGCAGAAGCCTCTTTTAAGCTAGAAGGTAAATGTGCTACGAGGTCTAGCTTTCCTGTATGGCAAGCTTGTAATATAAAGGATAAAACCAGTAGTTTTTGAATTTGGTATAGCATATTTTTCTTTTGATTTCAAAATAATAAGTTTATTTGCTATTCAAAAATTTAATATCTTAAACTATTTCTAAGTTCAATTAATAAGTGCAACACGAATATTTAAAATAGATGGGGCTAGCCCCATCTATTTTAGGCTCAATATTTATATTCGTTTTGGATGAAACATTATAAACAATTGACCTTACCACAAAGGTATCAAATCTCTGCGTTATTAGATGCAGGAATAAGTATTACTCAAATAGCTAAAACAATAGGTTTTAATAAGAGTAGTATATCACGAGAATTAAAGAGGAATACACCAAGTAGAGGCCGAACATCTGGTAAATACTTGCCAGAACACGCCCATCAAAAGACAAATGACAGGCATTGTACCAAAACAAAGTCTATAGCGTTGACAGATCAGCTTAAAGAACGTATTGCTGGATTAATGGAATATGAGAAATGGAGCCCAGAACTCATAGCTAAAAGACTTGCTAAAGAAGCTGAAACCTGCGTGAGTCACGAGACTATTTATAAATGGATATGGACTGCAAAACATAGCAATCATAGAAAACACAAACGCTACAAGAACCTTTACAAACACCTACGCCATACAGGTAGAAGGCAAAAAAGGAACAATGTAAAGGATAAACGAGGTGCAATAACAGGGCGCGTAGGCATAGATAAACGTCCCCAGGTCGTAAACCAACGTTCTCGCATTGGAGATATAGAAGTAGATTTAATGATGGGAAGCAACCACAAATCAGCGTTATTAGTAATGACAGATAGAACAACATTGATAACTATGATAGAAAAACTGGGTAGTAAAAATGCAGATGAAGTCTATCAAAAAATGAGTAAAAGACTCACAAACTTTAACTCATCTTGGATAAAGACCATAACTTTTGATAATGGAAAAGAATTTGCACAACACAATAAAATAGCGAAAGACTTAAATGTAAAAACATACTTTACAAGACCATATACCTCTCAGGATAAAGGAACAGTAGAAAATAGAATAGGCGTTATAAGAAGGTTTTTTCCAAAGAAAACAGACCTTAGAGAAGTATCAATCAAAAGAATAAAAGAAGTTGAAAAATTACTAAATTACAGACCTATTAGAAAGTTTAATTATAATAACCCTATTGAAGTCCTAAATAATAAGTGTGTTGCACTTATGGGTTGAACTCAGCATTTATAAATGATACTTAAAACCTTCTTTATTTTAATAGTTTTAAACAAAAAATAAGATATGACTACAGTTGACGACCTGATCAATGTGCTGGTACTAGAAAAAATAAATGATCACGAATTTAACGGCATAAGTAAAAGTGTAGGGAGTCCAATTGTGTTTGGTGGTCAGGTTTTAGCCCAGGCTTTAAATGCAGCATGTAGAACCATTACTAATAACAGAGTATTGCATTCTATGCATGCTTATTTTCTTGAGGCGGGTAGTTTAAGTTATCCTATAACTTATCAAGTGAGTATTGTGCGCGATGGTGGGAGTTTTTCGGTAAGGCGAGTAACCGCCCATCAAAAAGGGAATACTATTTTTATATTGTCGGCTTCCTTTCATAAAAATGAAGAGGGTTATAACCATCAAATAGAAATGAAAACGAACCTGAAGCAACCCGAAGATTTGTTGAGTTGGACAGATATTTTACATCAGTTTGGTGATTTTTTGCCCAAAAGTTTAAAAGCTTTTTTTGAAATAGATCGCCCTATAGAATTTAAGCCTCAACAGTTGATAAACCCGTTAGAACCTAAAGACTTGCCACCGTATCTTGATGTGTGGTTTAAACTAAAGGGAAATACTAACAATCTGGATTTGGCAACAAAACAACAAATTCTTACATATATTTCAGACTATAATATACTAATTTCAACCATGAATCCACATGCCAGCAAAGCACACTGGGGAAATACACAAACCGCTAGTTTAGATCATTCTATGTGGTATTTTAGAGATTTTGAGTTTGATGATTGGATGCTGTTTTCCATTGAGTCACCTAGCGCTTCAAAAGCCAGAGGTTTTACCAGAGGTAATATATTTACTAGAGCAGGTAAGCTAGTGGCATCCGTGGCTCAGGAAGGCTTAATTCGCCCCATAAAATAATGACACAAAAGTATTTAAAAATAGGACATAGAGGAGCCAAAGGGCATCTCGCTGAAAATACCATAGAGTCTATTACAAAGGCTTTAGAATATCATGTTGATGGTATTGAGATTGATGTGCATAGATGTGCTACAGGAGAGTTGGTGGTGTTCCATGATTTTACCTTAGATAGAATGACCAACGGAACGGGTGAAATGGCAGCGCATAGTTTTGAAGCTTTAAGAAAACTTAAGATAGATACCTATTATCAGATTCCAACACTTGAAGAAGTTTTAAATTTGCTTTGTAACTCGTGCCTGTTAAATATAGAATTAAAAGGGAAAAACACAGCAGAAGGAACTGTACAAATAATTAAAGATGCTGTCAAAGGGAAAAAGTGGTCTTATAATAACATAATTGTATCCAGCTTTCAACATCATGAGCTGGAACATGTTTTTAAGCATGACAAAAATATTCTATTGGGGGTATTAACAAAGGCGAATATGGATGAAGCCTTGGAGTTTGCAAAAACAGTTAATGCGGTGGCCATTCACCCTAATGTTGCCTTAGTCACGCGGTCTAATGTAAAGCGAGTTCAAGAATTGGGCTATTCAGTTAATGTTTGGACAGCGAATGAAAAAGCAACCATTGAACGTATGAAAAAATATGGGGTGGATGGTATTATTTCTGATTACCCCGATAGATTATGATGCAAAAAGATGTAATTATAGTTGGTGGCGGTGCAGCAGGTTTTTTTGCAGCTATCAATATTGCAGAACAAAACCCTAAGCTGCAAGTTGCTATTTTAGAGCGAAGTAAAGAAGGTCTTGCCAAAGTAAAGGTGTCCGGTGGTGGGCGATGTAATGTGACCCATGCCGAATTTATACCGCAAGAACTCATAAAGAATTACCCTAGAGGTGCGAAAGAGCTACTAGGGCCTTTTCATCAGTTTATGACAGGAGATGTTATAACGTGGTTTGAAAAGCGCGGTGTTGCATTAAAAATAGAGGAGGATGGGCGTATGTTTCCAGTTACCGATTCTTCTCAAACTATTATTGATTGTTTTCTAAGTGAAGCAGAACGGCATCAGGTAGCTGTGTTCTACAATCATGCGGTAAAAACAATTCAGCCTAACGAAAACGGGTTCTGCATAAATACAACTCATGACACGTTTGAAGCTGGAACACTTTTAGTAGCTACAGGTAGTAATCCTAAAATATGGCAGGTAGTAGAAGGCTTAGGGCATACCATTTCAAAACCAGTACCCTCGTTATTTACTTTTAACATTGCAGATGAACGTATTAATGGCATTCCTGGTGTTGTGGTGTCTCATGTTTTAGTTGAGGTGGTTGGGACTGATTTATATAGCGAAGGACCACTTTTAATCACGCATTGGGGTATGAGTGCACCTTCTATTTTAAAACTTTCAGCTTTTGGGGCTCTTGAGTTAGCTCAATGCAATTACAAATTTCAAATCAAAATAAATTTTATAGGTGAAGCCTATCAAAGTTGTTTAAACCAACTAAAACTATTAAAACAAAATTTAGCAAAAAAAACCGTGTATAAGTCTACACAATATGATTTACCCAAAAGATTGTGGCATAAATTGGTGTTAGCTTCTCAAATGACCCAAGATACACGTTGGGCAGATATGAATAAGGGGCATTTAGAGGAGTTGGCCAGGCAGTTAACAGAAGCTATTTTTCAAGTGGATGGTAAAAGTACCTTTAAAGAGGAGTTTGTAACCGCTGGGGGTGTTGATTTAAAAGAGGTTAATTTTAAAACCTTTGAAAGTAAGAAAGTAAAAAATCTATATTTTGCAGGAGAAGTTTTAAATATAGATGCTATAACTGGAGGTTTTAATTTTCAAAATGCATGGACAGGAGCCTATATTGCCGCTCAGAACATTTCAAAATAAATGAAAACATATATTGCTTTGCTTAGAGGGATAAATGTGAGCGGACAAAAGAAAGTGCCCATGGCTGAATTAAGGCAACTGCTTTCAGACTCAGGATTGTTTAATGTGAGTACCTATATTCAAAGTGGTAATGTGGTATTTCAATCTGTTGAAACAAACATAAAGCAGTTAGAAGCACAGATTCATGATACTATTCAATCACATTTTGGTTTTGATGTTCCAATTTTGATACAACAACTTGAAGCATTACAATACATTTTTGATGCCTGTCCGTTTTCACCCAATAAAAAACAGAATAGTTATTTTATGCTGTTGTATGATGCTCCAAAGGAAGAGCTTGTAGCAGACCTGTATAAAGTAAGCTATCCTAATGAAGAATTTGTAGTTACAGAACACTGTGTTTATTTCTATAGTGCACTGGGTTATGGCAGAGCCAAGTGTAGTAATAATTTCTTTGAGAAAAAATTAAAAGTAACAGCTACCGCTAGAAATTATAAAACTATGGTAAAGTTATTATCTTTGAGCGCTGAAAATTAAAACATGACAGAAACTTATTTTATTCCTAAGCCTTACACAACATCTGTTGAAAGCGGTTGTTTTACTTGGTCTTCTCCAAGCAATATAGCGCTTGTAAAGTATTGGGGGAAAAAGAAAAATCAGATTCCAGAAAATCCGTCTATTAGTTTTACTTTAAATGAATGTAAAACAATAACCACCTTGCGCTTTTCAAAAAAACAACACAGTGAAGGGTTTTCATTTGAGGTGTTTTTAGATGGGAAACAACAAGACGATTTTAAACCAAAGGTAGAAACGTTTTTTAAGCGGGTAGAGGTTTATTTACCGTTTTTAAAAGACTACCATTTTACAATAGAAACCTCCAACACCTTTCCGCATAGTTCAGGTATTGCTTCTTCAGCTTCGGGGATGAGTGCCTTGGCTCTGTGTTTAATGAGTGTTGAAAGCGCCCTGAGTGATACCTTAGAGGAAGCATTTTTTATTCAAAAAGCCTCTTTTTTAGCGCGATTAGGCTCAGGAAGTGCTTGCAGAAGTCTTGAAGGCGATTTGGTGGTTTGGGGCAAGCATGAGGCTATTCAAGGAAGCTCTAATTTATATGGGGTCAAATATCCACTTGAAGTCAACACCATATTTAAAGATTTTCAGGATACTATTTTATTAGTTGATAAAGGTGAAAAACAGGTTAGTAGTACGGTGGGGCATGGTTTAATGCATGGGCACCCGTTTGCTCAAGAACGTTTTAAACAAGCACACAAGAACCTAACGGCATTGTCTGAAGTTTTGCAAAAAGGGGATTTAGATAGTTTCGTTTCTATGGTTGAAAGTGAGGCGCTCACACTTCATGCTATGATGATGACCAGTATGCCTTATTTTATTTTAATGAAACCCAATACTTTGGAAATCATAAATAAAATTTGGAACTTTAGAAAAGAAACTGGTTCAAAAGTATGCTTTACTTTGGATGCTGGTGCTAATGTACATGTGCTATATCCTTTTAACGAAAAAGAAGTTGTTTTGAAATTCATTCAAAATGAATTAGTTGCATATTGCCAAAATGGACAGTATATTTGCGACCAAATCGGTTTCGGTGCAAATAAAATAGAATAATAACCTTATTTTGTTTAAAAAATTTGTATTTTTAGTAAACAAAATAAAGTTTGAACCGTATTAATTTTATGAAAGGACCACTTTTTTATTCGAAGATTCTCCTGTTTGGCGAGTATGGAATCATTAAAGATTCTAAAGGCTTATCTATACCGTATAACTTTTATAATGGTGCGTTAAAAAAGAGTGAAAACCTTTCAGAGCAAGCCTTAAAATCAAACGAAAGCCTAAAACGTTTTGCCGAATATATAGCTCATATTGATGAGGATATTGTACAGTTTGATATTGAACGCCTTCAGCACGATGTGAATTCAGGAATGTATTTTGATTCTTCAATACCCCAAGGTTATGGTGTTGGTAGTAGTGGTGCTTTAGTAGCAGCTATTTATGATAAATATGCCTTCAATAAAATTACGGTGCTTGAAAACTTAACACGTGAAAAGTTATTGAAACTAAAGACTATTTTTTCATCTATGGAATCTTTTTTCCACGGAAAATCTTCAGGTCTTGACCCTTTAAACAGCTATTTAAGTATTCCTATTCTTATAAACTCAAAAGATAATATTGAGGCCACCGGTATTCCAGCGCAACAAAGCGAAGGTAAAGGAGCCGTGTTTTTAATTGATAGTGGTGTAGTTGGTGAAACAGCACCCATGGTGAGTTTGTTTATGGAAAAAATGAAGCAAGAGGGGTTTCGTAATATGCTGAAAACACAATTTATAAAGCATACCGATGCTTGTGTAGAGGATTTCTTAAATGGCGATGTTAAATCGCTTATAAAAAACACAAAGCAGTTATCTAAAATTGTTTTAAATAATTTTAAGCCCATGATTCCTATACAATTTCATGAGTTGTGGAAAAAGGGTATTGAAACCAATGAATACTTTCTTAAACTTTGCGGATCTGGCGGCGGCGGGTATATTTTAGGTTTTACAGAAGATATAGATAAGGCTAAAAAATCATTATCTGATTATAAATTGGAAGTAGTTTATAACTTCTAAATTTCATTTACCTTTAAGGTTTACCTGAGCTTTTTCAAGGTTTTATCAAATTGTTTTAAGATGCTGTCTAGAAAACAGAAACACATTCTACTTAAGTTCTTTAGCATGTTTTCGGTTGTAAGAGGATACAATATCCTTATTGTTATGTTAGCTCAGTACCTTACATCGGTCTATATTTTGGCGCATGACATACCGGTAAGACAAGTGGTTTTTGATATAAATTTATTTATGCTTGTTTTGGCCTCTGCGGCTACTATTGCGGGGGGCTACATCATTAATAATTTTTACGACTCTGAAAAGGATTTAATCAATCGACCTATAAAATCAAGGCTAGATCGCTTAGTGAGTCAAAACACCAAATTGTCCTTTTATTTTGTGCTTAATTTTCTAGCGGTTATAATGGCTAGTTATGTATCTTTTAATGCGGTAGTATTTTTTTCTATTTATATTTTTGGTATTTGGTTTTATTCACACAAGCTCAAAAAGTTGCCTTTTGTAGGTAATTTAATTTCGGCTATCTTAACCATTACACCTTTTTTTGCTATTTTTTTGTACTACAAAAATTTTGAAGCGGTCATTTTTGTACATGCTATTTATTTGTTTCTTATGATTTCAATGCGCGAGCTGACTAAAGATTTAGAAAACATAAAAGGCGACGTGGCTCAAAATTACATTACTATTCCAGTGGCTTATGGTGAACAGGTTTCAAAAATTATGCTAACGCTTTTGGCAGTATTAACACTAGTTCCAGCATACTTGCTCATATTTAAATTTGAAGTAGGTTATATGGCGCTCTTTTTTTATTTCAGTATTTTTCTTTTAGGAGTGTTTTTGTTTTTGCTCTGGAAATCACAAACAAAAATACACTACTTGATACTGCACAATATTTTAAAATGTATTATTCTAGCTGGGGTGTTTAGTATACTGTTATTAGACCCAAGTGTGATTTTGAACCGTATTTAAAAAAGTTTTGGGCGTTACCCTTAACACGTTAAGGGGCAGGCTTTCGGCAGTCGCTCCCTCCTAGCGTCGGGGGGCTTCAACAAATGCCTCAATCCTTAATGCAGAAAAACAAAATGTAACATAAAATATAGAATCGTAATATTAAGTATATCTTTGCATAAAAATTATCATTATGAATAGACAAGAAGGAGGAAAAGGAAAGGGGAGACCATCAGGACGTGGTCAAGGAAATAAGCGTTTTACAAGTTACGCCAGAGGAAATGCTCCTATAAAAAAGTCTAGCCCCCAGCCCAAAAAAGCAAATGATTCTGATGAAATAAGGCTGAATAAATATGTAGCAAATGCAGGAGTTTGTTCGCGTAGAGAGGCTGATGTACATATTGCTACGGGCTTGGTTTCGGTTAATGGGAAAGTAGTTACCGAGATGGGTTATAAAGTAAAGCCAGGTGATGAAGTGCGTTATGATGGTTCAAGAATAAGTCCGGAAAAAAAGACGTATGTATTATTAAATAAACCCAAAGGATTTGCAACCACCACAAGTGAGGGTAAAGGTAGAACGGTCATGGACTTAGTGGCCAATGCTACAAATGCTAAAATAAAACCTATAGGGCGATTAGGAAGAAACTCAAAAGGGTTATTGTTGTTCACCAATGACGATACGGTGGCTAAAAAGTTTACCAATTCAAAAAATGGAGTTCCACGCTTGTTTCATATTGAATTGGATAAAAATTTAAAACTTGAAGATTTAAAAAAGATTCAAAACGGTTTTAAAATAGAAGATAAACTTATAGAAGTTGAAGAAATCAGCTATATAGATGGTGCAAGTAAAAAAGAAGTTGGATTAAAAATTAAGAATACAGGAAATACCATTATTCGTACTATTTTTGATCATTTTAAATACGATCTTTTAAGTGTTGACTGTGTGGCTATTGGGCATTTAACCAAAAAAGATATTCCACGAGGGCATTGGAAACATTTAACTACTCAGGAAGTTAATACGTTGCAAATGCTATAATGATGTTATAATCTCAAATTAAAAGCAGTGCAGAAAGTGACTGGTCTTAATATATCGAAAGCAAGTCTACTGACAAACTAGTGGGTAAATTCGATTTTAGAGGTTTTTTAATGTTTATAGTTGTAAAAAAAAACATATATACCTAATAGTCTTTTTATTAAAATATTGTAGGAAATTGCATTTTTTGTTATTTTTATTGATAAACTATAGCTAAAAGACTACAATTATTTTATGAAGCACCTAATTTTTATAACCTGTTTGATTTCTATATGTTTTATCTTTCAGGCTAACGCGCAGTTTGAACTTAGCACAAAGAGTAGTGTTAGGGGGTTGAGGAATGGTACTGTTACTTTTACAGATTTTGATTCTGATGGAGATTTGGATATTTTAATATTTGGTAATGATATTTTGGCCAATGTTTATTCTCTGCTGTATCTAAATGATAATTTAGAATTGACTGAAAATGGGATTGACAATTTCCCGAATCTAAATGATGGTAATTTAGATTGGGCAGATTACAATAATGATGGAAAAATGGATTTGGCAATCATTGGGCATTCTCCTGAAAATAATGGTGCAATAAGTAGGGTTCTTACTTATGAGAGTGAGTTTGTTGATTCTAATATTGAGCTTCCTGGAGTAAGTAGAGGTTCTATAGATTGGGGTGATTATAATAATGATGGGCAAGAGGATATTTTAATTGTTGGTCAAGACAACTCAAGTGCTTCAATTACTAAAATATTTGAAAATAAAGATTCAGTATTTACTGAAATAGACTTGCCTTCCGTAGAAGGTGTTTCTTTTGGGAGTGCTTCTTGGGTTGATTATGATGGTGATGGCCTTTTGGATTTTATGATTACAGGAGTTACAGGTGTAGCTCCTAATACAGGAGACCCTATTACGCGTTTATACCGTCAAACAGAAACCGGGTTTGAGTTGGTTTTTGAAAATACATTTGAAGGTGTTCGACTTAGCTCTATAGATTGGGGTGATGCGGATAACGATGGAGACTTGGATTTACTGCTTACAGGTTTGACTGCTTCATCTCAAAATTACACAGGCCTTTATATAAATAACATTACATCTTTTACAGAAATGAATACAGGGCTTCCAAATGTAATTGAGGGGTTTGCTAAGTGGGCTGACTATGACAATGATGGTGATTTAGATATTTTAATTACGGGAAATGTTCCTTGGCCAGATGATAAGGTTTGTAAAGTATTCTCAAATGATCTACTTACTTTTACAGAAGTCTTTTCAGTTGAGGGAGTAGGTCAGTCTTCTGGAGGGTGGGCTGACTTTAATAATGACGGTTATTTAGATTTCTTTATAAATGGACAAAAGTCAAATTTTGATTTAGAAGCAGCTATTTATTTAAATACAACATTAATATCTTCAGAAAAATTATCTAGCAAAGAGCAAGAATCTTTAAAAGTGACCAATACAGCTCCAAGTACCCCTTCTGGGCTTTCAGAAGAAATTATCGGTAATAAGTTAAAGCTGACTTGGAATGCCTCCTCTGACGATAAAACAATGCAAAGTGCTATTACCTATAGTGTGAATCTTTACAAAGATGGAGAACTGTATATTCCGTCATTAAGTAATTCAGATGGTTTCAGAACTATTGTTGAACCTGGTAATGCAGGAGCCAATTTGTTTTTTATAACAGATAATTTGCCTAATGGTAATTATACATGGTCTGTGCAAGCTATAGATAACACTTTTTCTGCGTCTTCGTTTTCCAATATTTCTGGAGGAATTACTCTATCAAATAACACTCTTATTAAAAGTCCAATCAGTATTTTTCCCAACCCTACGAAAAACAAATTATATTTGAGTTTAAATGAACAAGGTGGTTCATATCAGTTGATTAATCTTTTGGGTAAAGTTGTTAGCTATGGTAATCTGAAAACTGACTATATCAATCTAGAAGGTGTTTCTTCAGGCGCTTATTTGCTAATGGTTCAATTAAATTCACAAACTATCGTAAAGCGTATAGTTAAACAGTAAGTCAAAATAGAAGACAAATTTAAAAAATGACGTACTTATATTTCTTTGTTCTTATGAGTTAATGTATTTAGATTAAACAGTTTATGAAAACAATAATTAAAAAGAAGTAATATCTTCTTTATTATTGCGATTTAAAAATGTTTGATGTTTATTTTATTCAGAAAACCAGATAGTTAGATCTTTTAAAGTACACTAAAAAAAGCTTAAAATTTTTTTAAAAAAAGCTTGGTGTATTGAAAAATAAACTACATTTGCCGCACCAAAATTTTAAAATGACATGGTTTAATACCCCTTAAGATTTTGGTTTAACGTATTAGCTGAACAAATTGAAACCTGTTTCTGTGTTCGGGCTTTTGAAAATTAGGAAGTCATATTCAAAAGCAGCTTATAGATTAAGTAACCGAATTTTAAAGCTAACTTCCGTGTCTCCTATACATGCTATACAGCATGAATACGCTTTTGTGCCTACTACGCGTCAAGAATTCCGTATTTGATAGTAATTATTTTTTATTGACTTAACGTGTAGTTAATCTGCACCATACATCTTTAACTCATATAATTACAACATACATTGAATACAAAATATACAGATTTAATCAATCAGACTTTTGATTTCCCTCAAGAGGAATTTAAAACTGATAAAGGACAATTACATTTTCATGGCATTGATTTAATGCAATTAATAAAACAGTATGGTGCGCCATTAAAGTTTACCTATTTGCCTCAAATATCTAACAATATTAATAAGGCAAAACAGTGGTTTATTAATGCCATGGAAAAGCATGATTACAAAGGCACTTATAACTACTGTTACTGTACAAAGAGTAGCCATTTTAAGCATGTTTTAGATGAAGCTTTAAAGAACGATATTCATATTGAAACATCATCTGCTTTTGATATTGATATTGTAGAAAATTTAAAAGAAGCTGGTAAAATAACTGATGATACCTATGTCATTAGCAATGGGTTTAAACGTGAACAGTATGTAACCAATATAGCCCGTTTAATTAACAACGGACATAGAAATGCCATTCCTATAATAGACAATTATGAGGAAATTGATTTACTATCTCAAGAAATTAAGGGTAAATTTAATGTAGGCATACGCATTGCTTCAGAAGAAGAACCAAAATTTGAGTTTTATACCTCTCGTTTAGGTATTGGCTATAAAAATATTGTGCCTTTTTACAAAAATCAAATCGCTAATAATGATAAGGTTGAGCTTAAAATGCTTCACTTTTTTATTAATACAGGCATTCGTGATAACGCTTACTATTGGAATGAACTTTTAAAATGTTTACGGGTTTATACGAGCTTAAAAAAGATTTGTCCGTCATTAGATAGTTTGAACATTGGAGGCGGTTTTCCTATAAAGAATTCATTAGCTTTTGAATTTGATTATGAGTACATGATTGATGAAATCATCAATCAAATTAAATTAACCTGTGAGGAAGAAGAAGTTGATGTACCCAATATTTTTACGGAATTTGGAAGTTTTACCGTGGGTGAAAGTGGTGGAGCTATTTATGAGGTGCTATACCAAAAGCAACAAAACGACCGCGAAAAGTGGAATATGATTAATTCATCCTTCATTACCACATTACCAGATACCTGGGCTATTAATAAGCGTTTTGTTATGCTGCCCGTTAACCGATGGAATGATAGTTACGAACGCGTACTTCTAGGAGGGCTAACATGCGATAGTGATGATTACTACAACAGTGAGCAACACATGAATGCCATTTATTTGCCTAAATACAATAAAGAGAAACCATTGTATATAGGGTTTTTTAATACAGGAGCTTACCAAGAAACCATTGGTGGTTTTGGCGGGTTGCAACACTGTTTAATTCCTACGCCAAAGCATATTTTAATTAACAGAGATGCTAATGGGAATCTCACCACAAAAGTATTTAGCGAACAGCAAAAGAGTGAAGATTTATTAAAAATATTAGGGTACCAAAAGGCTCAGGAGAAAGTTGTTGAAAAACCAATAATAGAGCTAACCGAAGTAGAATATTAAACCCATGAAAGTGAAAACATACGCAGGAATTCCAGAGGAATTTGCAAAATTAGAACAGGCTAAAATTGTTTTAATCCCAGTGCCTTATGATGGTACAAGTACGTGGCAAAAAGGAGCAGATAAAGGACCAAAAGCTTTTTTAGAAGCTTCAGAGAATATGGAGCTTTATGATATAGAAACAGGTACAGAAGTATACCAACAAGGGGTGTATTTAACTGAAGCTGTTACAGAAAATGCGTCGCCAGAAGCTATGGTTGAAGCGGTGCATCAAACCACAAAAAAATACATAAAAAAGAACAAGTTTGTAACCATTTTTGGTGGCGAGCACTCCATCTCAATAGGAACAATTAGAGCATTTAATGAAATGTATCCTAGTTTAACCGTATTACATATTGATGCGCATGCCGATTTACGTCAGTCATACGAAGGCTCTACCTGTAATCATGCTTGTGCCGTTTATGAAGCGAGTCAAACCACTAATTTAATTCAGGTTGGTATACGCTCTATGGATATTATGGAAAAAACCGTGATGGATGAAGATAAAACATATTTTGCACATGATATGGCTGTTGATGATTCTTGGATGGATGCAGCTATTGATCAGATGACAGATAATGTGTTTATCACATTTGATTTAGATGCCTTTGATCCGTCTATATTACCAAGCACAGGAACCCCAGAACCGGGCGGCCTTTTGTGGTATGAAACCTTAGACTTTTTAAAGCAAGTGTTTGAAGAAAAAAATGTAGTAGGTTTTGATATTGTTGAGCTTTGTCCGAACAAAAAGGAAAAATCATCAGACTTTTTAGCGGCTAAATTATATTATAAAATGTTAAGCTATAAGTTTATGAATGATGAAATAAATGATGAATATGATAACGCCTTTCAAATAACAGAACAAAAAAAGAACCCATTAAAATTTGAAGAAAATGATTACTAGCAAAGGGCCTATTTCACAATTTATAGAAACTCATTATTTGCATTTCAATGCTGCAACATTGGTTGATGCAGCAAAAGGTTATGAAGCGCAGTTAAATAGTGGGGCAAAAATGTTAGTGTCATTAGCAGGAGCAATGAGTACAGCTGAATTAGGGAAAAGTTTTGCTGAAATGATTCGTCAAGATAAAGTCCAAATTATTTCATGTACAGGTGCTAACCTTGAGGAGGATATCATGAATCTAGTAGCACATTCGCATTACAAACGTGTGCCTAATTACCGTGATTTAACGCCTCAAGAAGAATGGGATTTATTAGAAAAAGGATTAAATCGTGTAACAGATACCTGTATTCCCGAAGAAGAAGCCTTCCGCAGATTACAACAACATATTTTTAAAATATGGCAAGAAGCTGAAGCTAAAGGAGAGCGTTATTTGCCTCATGAGTATATGTATAAAATGTTGTTGTCAGGCGTATTAGAACAGTATTATGAAATTGATATAAAAGATTCATGGATGTATGCTGCTGCCGAAAAGAATTTACCTATTGTATGCCCTGGTTGGGAAGATAGTACTATGGGAAATATTTTTGCAAGCTACGTTTTAAAAGGTGAATTAAAGGCAAGTACCATGAAATCTGGTATTGAGTATATGACCTTTTTAGCAGATTGGTATACTGAGAATTCAGAAAAAGGCATTGGTTTCTTTCAAATAGGAGGTGGTATTGCAGGAGATTTTCCTATATGTGTTGTACCTATGTTGTATCAAGATATGGAACGTACAGATACCCCTTTTTGGAGCTATTTTTGTCAAATAAGTGATTCAACAACAAGCTATGGTTCGTATTCTGGAGCAGTACCAAATGAAAAAATCACGTGGGGAAAGCTAGATATAGATACCCCAAAATTTATCATAGAAAGTGATGCAACTATTGTTGCGCCTTTAATTTTTGCTTATCTTTTGGGCAAGTAAAAATGACCAAATCAGAAAAAACAATAAAACCGAACATGAAACATAGAAATGATAATTTAAAGCGTGTTATAGTTGATTTCAAAAAGCTTACGCCAGAAATATTGGCCTTATTGGTAGAACGTTATCCTGATGGGTATGATGATGACGATATTATATCTTTTAGAAATCAACATAACGATATGATTGAAGCGGTTGAAGTAACTACAGAAGACACTAAATACCTTGTAAAGGTAAGTTCTAAATTATCTGTAACGATGGAGAATTATGATGTTGAAGATTATGAAGATTTTGCTGATGATGATCCAGAAGCCATTCAACCCCCTAGTATGGATGATGAAGAAGAATAAATAAACACTAATATAATTAATTATACATCATGAGAACTGCTGTTTTTAAGTCTTACAAAAACGGTTATTACAATTTTTGGTTTGAAAATGGAGAAGAATTGGCTTTTGAGGAAGTGCATCCAAGAGTATTAAAACAATTCGATTTAAAAAATGACAAAAGCTTAATTGATTTAAACTTTAGAATATCTTTTGTAGAAGATGGTGATGATGATAATCCCATATACAGAGTAGAAAGTTTAAAGCCACTCTAAAACATGTTTATTACAATTCATAATGTATTCAGTAGTTGCTTACCAAGTAGCTAGTGCTATCAATATAAAAACTAGTAAACAGCAGTTGCCGTGGCAACTGCTGTTTCAAGATAGCGACGAACTTTATTATAAAAGTTCAAACAATCAGTTTGTTTACATATTTCAGTATGGCATGGTCTGTTTTTTCAATATGACCAGTGCTGAAATTGAAATGGCATTAAAAGAAATAACCCCTTTTTGTAGTCATTACTTTTCCGAAAAATTATCTGATTCAGTACAAGTCTTTGTTAAATCTGGTATCTTAAAAGTTCAATTTGACAGTGTTATTCTTCCTAGTTTAGATCAGGAAATGATTCGTTTGGTGATGTTAAATGCCTCACAGTCTGTCGCTCTAAATAGGTATTCAGAAATTACTGAAGAATTATTAATAGAAACGAATAAACATACCTTATACCTTGAGGAGAAAGGGAAGTTAGATATTTCTGGACATAAGTTAAAGCGCTTTATAGGTAAGGTACTTAACATAAAAAACAAGATTTCTGAAAACCTTTATATTTTTGATTCGCCCGATATCACTTGGGAAAATGAAGCGCTTAATAGGCTTAATCTAGATTTAAAACGCTCTTTTGATTTAAAAGATAGGTATCGATTAATCCACGACAGAATAGAAATCATTAAAGAAAATCTAGAGCTTTTTAAAGATATTATGGATCATAAAGAGAGTAGTTTGCTGGAGTGGATCATCATTATTCTTATCGTTATTGAGGTGTTAGATTTGTTTGTGGTAAAGTTTTTTACATAGGCGTTTTTTTCAATAGGATAATAAGCCGTATATTTAAAAGGTAGTTTATAACTGTTTTTGTGGTATGGTTTTTGAAATTTCTTTGCAAGCACCAATGTATAATTAAAAACTGAAATAAAAATGATGAAAAAAATAATGGTTCTGAGCGTTTTCGCATTGAGTATTATGACGCTTTCAAGTTTTAAAGCAGATATTGAAACAAATAAAAGTTGTAATATAGAGGTATACCAAGAAGGTTTAGTTGTTTATGCGGACTACAAGGGGTATACAGATACAGGCTATACTTTTGAGAAAAAAGACAAAAAGGGGAATATAACGACTTTCACATTTCATGAAATAAAACCCAAAGCGTTGAAAAAGTATGATTTAAAATCAGATGCTTTGGTAGGAACGTTTTTTAAAATTACGTTTAATAAAGACGATAATTTTACAAAAGAAGAGCATGATGATAAGCATATTATTACTGATTTAGAAAAACATTGATAAAAGAAAATTACACAACATTAAGCTCCTGTTTTTGGGGCTTTTTTTATAAAAATGTCCCAGATAAAAACACCGTAAACAAGAAGGTATTCAAGAGCAATAATCACGAAGTTTTCAGATTTATCTGGTTTATTTAAGTTTAAATAAGCTAAATAGCTAAGTATAATAACACCACTCCAAACTAAAGGGAACTTATATTTGGTAAACACAGCCAGTATAAGTAAAGTAGCTATGTACCAAGGATGAACAGTTGTTGCCATAAAATAATAAAGGGTCAACACCATAAGCATGGCTGTTATTAATCTTGCTGTGGTTTTATTATTTCGCAAAAAAGTTATAGTGAGCGTAACCGCTAAAACCAATACGGGTATTACCTTTCCAATAATTTCTATTTCATTGTAGCCTCTAAACTTATAGCCTAGCTCTCTTGCTATATAATAAAGGCTAGCGTTAAATTCAAAATTTTGAAACCAAAGTGCTACTGTCTGTGTATAATTATGAACAAATTTAGAAGAATAAAAAGGTACAAAAAGTGATAAGGTACATAAAAGAACTAACCCATAAAAAGCGATTAAGCGTTTTATCCCTGGTTTTATTCCATATAGATTAATAAACCATTGAAGAAATAATGGAAGAAATATGAGTGGTATTAATTTTACCGAAATGGATAAAGCTAAAGTAACAGCAGCCCAATACCATTTGCGGATATGGAGCAAATACAGACTCCAAACAAGGAAGAAAATCATAACTCCTTCAAAATGTAAATTCCCTGTAAGTTCAATGATAATAAAAGGGTTCAAAATATACCAAAAGATATAATAAGAAGGCATTTTAAGTTGTTTAAGTAGTTTTTGACCAAAGAAAAGTGTTCCAAAATCGGCCGAAATAATCAATAGGCGCATAATAACCACAGATCCTAAAATACTTTTAGAAGACCATAGCGCCGCTACGGCAAAACATAATTGGTTTACAGGAGGGTAATTTGTGAAATGGCTAGCGTTTAAATCGCCCATCCCATGGCGCAATGCTTCGGCTTGATGGATAGGTAGTTGCCCGTTGTCAAAAAAAGATTGCACAGTGTATAGATAAGGATTGTAACCTTCTAAAATCATCCTGCCGTCCCAAATAAATCGGAAAAAATCTTGTGATAAATTAGGTATGGCTACAATAAAAATGACTCTGAATCCAAAGGCCATATAGGTTAAGATTTTTGGACTATTATTAAAGTGTTTAACACTGTAATAAAATAAGCCAAAGAGAATAGCGTAAAGACCAACCAGTTTTATGTAATCTGTTCTAACTACTATATATGCAAAAAAGCTGTAAAGTGAGGCGCACAAAAGCGCCACGATGATAAAAAGATTGTTGCATTTAAGAAGATTGGAATGTGTTAGCATGAATCAAATATAATACTATTGTTAGTTTCATTTATAAAATCTAATAATCAAGTAAATATGAGATTTGGCCCTTAAATACAGTGTGTAATTCAATGAGGTATAATTTTTGAGACAAGATTAAAAACGTTATATGAAGAACAGAATCTTGCTGATACCCTTATTTTGTGTGATGTGTAATATGCTTGTAGCTCAAAAAGGCTATAATGCTGGTTATATCATTACCTTAAGGGAGACACCTTATTTGGAAAAATAAAAGATTTCAAAGGATGCCCAGATTGATCTTCATAGACTCGATCATTTTTTTCAAACTGTTTTAAGTGGACAACCTAATTAAAAACTTATTTAAAGGAAAAGCAACATGTGCTATATGTCATTATGGGACCGCTTTTACAAAGGACGGCCAGAAGGCCCTGATAAAACTTTTCTTTTTAGAGGAATAAAGGATTCTCTACTGTATTTGTATGATGGAAGGTTGCCAACTTTAGACGATGCGACTGAGTTTTTTAATTTAATTTTTGGACTGAAATTAACAAAAGAAGAGAAAAGGGCTATTACCGCATATATGATGTGTTTGTAGTGTTTTGTAAATCACCTAATCGAAGTAGTGAAAATAAAAACAGTAAAGTTAGGCTTTACTGTTTTTTATGTTTTGAATTGTATTTGTATTCAAAAAAAATATTAAGTTTAAGGATATTTTGACTAGGCCTTCTTTTAATTTAGGTGTTTTTATTAAAGGAGTTGAGGTCTTGAAACTTCAACGAGCTTTGCGCTGAAAAAAAAATATCTTAATTTCGTTAAAACTGATTTATATTGCCGTTTAAAACTTTGAACGGCCTAAAGAAAATAAAAGGTGTTAACGGATATTATTTGGTTTTACTGGGTTATCACTCAAAAAATTTAATCGTATGAGTTTTTTAAAAATAAGCGTCTTTAGCCCTTTTAATAAGACAGCTGTTTTATGGGTTATTCTTTTTGTTTTAGGGTATTCGTCTCATTGTCAAGAAGTTGTCAATGAAACTGTTCGCATTCCAGAGCCTTTAATGTTTGATTTGGTGCGTGGTTTGGGTGCAAAACAAGGCGAATTAGAAATAAATTCATTGGCCGATTTTCCGTTAAATAAAACGTCTAGCAGAAAAGTGGAATGGGCTCCCGAGATTGAATATGCTATGTTTGATGGTTTCGCCGTAGAATTAGAATTTCCTATGGAGAATTTTGAATTAGAAGCGTTTAAAGCAGCTATTCAATGGACTATAGGCGCATCAAAAAACAATCAGTTTATACATGGTATTCAGGTTATTGCCGAACAGTATATTCACGATGATATTTTAGAACTAAATTTTCTCTACGTTCCGGCCTATCGGTTCAATGAGGTTTGGAGTGCTATTGGTCTGTTTGGTGTTATGATTGAAACAGGTAAAGATGCCGCAAGAAAGAAAAACACCATTGTTCTGAATGCTTCGCTTTTTGCCGATGTGAATGAACATACGGTTGTAGGCTTAGAATTGAATAATACCAATCCTATGATTCAGAAAATAGATAGTAATGACATGGAACTACTTGTGCTTCCGCAAGTACATTATGAATTTGGAAGTGGTTTCGCTACGCAATTGGGCTTTGGACCTAAATTTGCAAAAGGCAGTACCCCAGAAGCTTCTGCTGTATTAAGAGTTATTAAATCGTTTTGAGACTTTAAACTTTTGAGGCTAAAGATTTAAAAAACACATAACCAAAACCTATGAAAAGCATCAGGTGAAACGGAAAAAGCCCAAAATCACCTCCTTGGTTGCCTACAATAAAGGCACTGTACATACCAAAACCAAAATAGAGCATAAGCAAGCCTTCAAAAACCACATTGACTGAAATGTTTTTTCTCAGGTATTTATTGTGCTTCCAGTTGTCTTTATACTTTTTTAGATTAAATTTTGGGGTACGTACAAATTCACTTTTCTTTCCCCAGTGGCCTTCTAAAACCGCTATAGAGTTATGAAGGGAAAAACCCATAGCTATTGAGAAAAACACGAAAAACATGCCTATATACCGAAAGAAGTTTTTAAAGCCTCCACCATAAATATTCTTGTACATAAACCAATAACATATAAAGAAAATTATGGTACTCATCACAAAGAAACTCATGATATAAAAATACGGTCTTAAATGGGCATATTCATTTTTAATGTAAAGCATGGGAATGCTTAATACGCCAACAATGAGTACATTTAAAAACATGGTGCTATTTAGTAAGTGCAACAAACCATGTAATTTTGTTTTTGTCGAAATATTAGAACTTTTTATTAGGCGACCCAACATTTTTCTAAAGTTTTCGGCACCGCCTTTATTCCATCTAAATTGCTGTGATCTTGCCGCACTAATAACTATAGGTAATTCAGCAGGTGTTTCAACATCTTCTAAATATTTGAATTTCCAATTTTTTAATTGAGCACGATAGCTTAGGTCTAAATCTTCAGTAAGTGTATCACCTTCCCAATTTCCGGCGTCAATGATGCATGCTTTTCTCCATATACCAGCAGTACCATTAAAGTTTATAAAATGGCCTTTACTGTTTCTGCCTGTTTGTTCTAAAGTAAAATGAGCATCTAAGGCAAAAGCTTGAATTTTGGTTAGTATGGAATAGTTTCTATTAATATGCCCCCAGCGTGTTTGTACTACACCAATTTCAGGGTCTTTAAAATAAGGCACGGTTTGTTTTAGCCAATCTTTTTTTGGTAAAAAATCTGAATCGAATATGGCAATTATATCGCCTTTGGCAATTTCAAGGCCTTCTTTTAGAGCACCTGCTTTAAATCCTTTTCGGTTTGTTCTGGTAATATGTTTTATATCGAGTCCTGTGGCTTGAAGTTGCTCAATATGTTGTTTGGTGGTTAATACAGTTTCATCAGTAGAGTCGTCTAATACCTGAATCTCTAGTTTGTTTTTAGGATATTCAATTTGGGCTATGTTATCCAACAAGCGTTCCATGACATACATTTCGTTATATACCGGAAGCTGAATGGTCACATAAGGTGTTTCTTCTGGTTTAGATAAGTCTAATTTAGGGCAGTTGTCTTTAACTTTTTTTGAAGACAAATAATTAAACAGAAGATTTAATTGTGCTAAGGCATACATGAAAATTAGTAGTAGCGATATGCTATAAATAAAAATAATTAATGTTTGTAAAATCATTTTTTAAAACTGTATTTAAAAATCCACCCTAAGATTTTAACACCCGCTAAAACCGCTCCTTTTATCGTGCCAGAAACTTTTGAGGTACCAATCCTATTTCTATATTTAACAGGTATTTCTGTATATGATAATTTTTGTTTTAAGACTTTTAGTTGCATTTCTATTGTCCAACCATAGGTCTTGTCTTCCATGTTTAATCCTACAAGTTTATCATATTTAATAGCTCTAAATGGTCCCAAATCTGTAAACTGCGCTCTAAAGAATAGCTTCATAAGTGTTGTGGCCAACCAATTGCCAAAAATTTGAGGTATAGTCATTGATCCTGATGCTCTCAATGCTTTTACTCTGGCTCCAATAACAAAATCAATATTCTTTTCTATGATTGGAGCGACAATGTTATCAAGTTCTTCAGGATAATCACTATAATCACCATCAAGAAATACAATGATGTCTGGTTTTTGAGGTAAATTAGCTATATAAGCTAAACCTTTTAAACAGGCATGACCATAGCCTTTGTGTATCTCTTTTAAAACGGTTGCACCTGCTTTTTTTGCATTAAGTTCAGTACTATCATTAGAGTTATTATTTACAACAACAACTTCATCAACCTGTTTAGGGATGTCTTTTACAACCAGACCAATGGAGTCAGCCTCATTAAAAGCAGGAATGATAACTTTTATTTTGGTCATTTGAGATTACTTAATTTATTGTCTCTTTTAAAGTCGGCAAAGTTAGTCCATTCTTTTAATTTTTTGCCAGATTTATACTTAGAAGCAGCCACTAAAACCTCATTTTTATATATTAAACAAAATCCGTTTTTCAGATTGTCTTTTAATTGACATTTATGTTCAATATTTTGATTTTTATCATAAAATAGCCACCATCCTGATTTTTTATTTTGAAGAAATCTGCCTTCTTTTTCCTTTTTACCATTGTAGTTATAAAAAATCCAGTAGTTTGTCTTTACATTTTCAGTGTAATGTCCTTCCGCTTTGATCTTGCCATTTGGATGGTAAAAATACCAGTAGTTTTGTTTTTTGTGACTTTGCATCCAGCCTTCCGAGATTAAAAGCTGTTGGGGGTCATAATTTTTTTGATAGACCTTTTGGGCGCTAACTGTAAAAACTACACCGACAAAAAAAGCTAAACATAGAGGTAATCGTATCAATTTTTTTTGTTTACAAAATGCATAAGGTCAACGTCATTACCTAATAAAACATCATTGGGGTTTATGCGTCCTTTCATGCTTTGGTTTTCTAATTTGAGTACGCCACGAGGACATACCGCAGCGCAGATACCACAACCCACACAACTAGAGCGAACAATATTTTCTCCTTTTTGAGCATAGGCACGTACATCAATTCCCATTTCGCAGTAAGTAGAACAATTACCACATGAAATGCATTGTCCGCCATTTGTTGTTATTCTGAATTTTGAAAATAACCTTTGTTGAAATCCTAATACGGCAGCCATAGGGCAGCCAAATCTGCACCAAGCTCTGTTGCCTAAAATAGGGTAAAATCCTGTGCCAATAACTCCAGAAAAAATGGAACCAATATAAAGCCCATAAGCCGATCTTAGTGTGCCTGAATTAATATAGAATAAGTGCTCTGTTGTGCTTGTAGTATGCATAAAAGCCAAAAGCAAAATGATAGTAAAAAATCCAAGGGCTCCATATTTGGCATCTTTAGCTAGTTCTTGACGTTTAAAAATCATAACACCTACAAAAATTAAAGTTAAGAACCCGATCACCAAACTGATAAAAAGTCCTCTTGTAAGCCAGAAATCATTACTGTCATAACCAAGATAGGTATAGATCATAGCAGTGGTCATAACCACAGAGAACACCAAAACAAGATGAATTAGCCACCGTTCAATTTGCCAGGCATAGCGTTTCTTTGATGATAATTGTCTGAACGAATCACCCGCAGTTTCAGCTAAACCGCCGCATCCACAAACCCAGGAACAGTACCATCGTTTTCCGTACTTGTATGTTAAAATAGGGGTGATTACAAAAATGGAAATAATGCCAAAGAGTAATAAGCCTAAACCAATATTTCCGCTAGATAAAAAAGCTTTTACAGACCATTCATCAAACAGATAATAGTTTAGTGGCCAAATGTTTTTTAAATCGTAATAAGGCAAGTCATTGTTCATGACGTACATAAATTCAGGAATTAAAAAAGCAAAACCTAATTGAAAAAACATTACGGACAAGGTTCTTAATTGTTGGTATTTGTTGTGTTTATATTTGAGAATAAACTTAACGCCAAACGTTAAAATAGCGAGTGTATAAAGTGTGCCATATACAAACCATTGGCTTGCAGGACGATTACTTAATAACTGACTTAGAGGGTCAAATAAACCAATAAGTCCCTCATTTTCTGCGCCATTTTCACCCAAGCCTAAATACTTAGGAAAGAAGTAAAGAACTATGTAAAAAGTGGTTAGTATAACGCCTGCCATCCATCCCCAAATCCCTCTTGAGGAAACAGATTTAAACCAAACGCCATCATTTTTTATGCCTCCCATAGTGTTAACATAGGATGCTCTTGAATAAAGTACTATGCCAAGTGCTATAAGCCCTAGTGATAACGTAAGAAACAGCCCCTTATTTGGGAAGTCAACATGGCATAAAGCTAAAATCAAAATAAAAAGTCCAACAATTCCAATGCACAAAGCCACTTTATGCATATTGGAAATACCAAGAGCATCAGGTTTTGCTAATGACATACTATGATTAATCTTGCTATTCATAAGTTAGACAGTTTCAAGGTTTTTGTAAAATGCGGTCTGTATTTCAGGAGCGTAACATTTATAGAATTCAGGGTCAAAGTTGGCTTCTTTTAAATGTTGAATTACGTATTCAACACTTTTATTTTCCGATAACCATCGGTCAAAGGTGTCATGCCGCATTCTAATACCAAAGGTGTTTATGCCTAAAAAAGTTCTATTTTGGCTATGGTAGGCTATGGTAATACATTTGGTGTCATCATGGTGTTTCCAATGGAAATGCGTTTCATAATCAGGCTTCCCTTTAGCGCCATGTACCCAACCATAGGTTTGGTATTCAATATCAAAAAATTTAGCGGAGTTAAACCAGTGCCCAGGGGTGTATTTTGTTTTGTTGCCGCAAATAGTCTGTGCTACGGTTTCTCCCATCATGCGTCCAGTATACCACACGGCTTCAATGGGTCTGCGTTGCCCTATGGGGGCATGTTGCTCGGCACAATCGCCAATAGCATAGACATTGGTGATGTTGGTCTCTAAATACCGATTGACTTTAACTCCTTTACCTATTTCAATATTGGAGTCTTTTAAAAAATCTATATTTGGAGATACCCCAGCGGTTAGTCCAACCACATTACACGGTATTTCTTCACCAGTTTCCTCTATGATAATAGATTTAACTTTTCCGTTTTCATCAGCTATAATTTCTTTTAAATTGGAACTAAGTCTTAAATCAATATGGTGATTTTTAATATGCCTGTTTATCATAGCACTTTCGCCTTCGGGCAAAATACCATTCCAGAAACTGTTTTCCCTTACTAAAAACGTTACAGGAATACGTCTTGAATGTAGCATTTCAGCTAATTCTATGCCTATAAGACCACCTCCAACAATCACGGCACGTTTACATACAGAATTGTTTGGAGCGTATTTTTCAAGGTTTTCTAAATCTTGTTTATGGTACATGCCCATTACGCCATTTAGATTTTCACCAGGCCAGCCAAATTTGTTGGGTTTGCTTCCTGTAGCAATAATTAAAGTGTCATAGTTAAGCGTGTCATTATTTGAAAAGAGAAGTTGTTTATTGTCGGTATCCACCTGTTTTATAAATCCTTTTTTTAAGTCTATTTTGTTTTTTTTCCAAAACCAATTTTCGTAAGGCTGGGTATGCTCAAAAGTCATATGTCCCATATAAACATACATTAAAGCGGTACGAGAAAAGAAATAATCTGTTTCTGAAGAAACTATGGTAATACGCTTTTTTGAAAGCTTTCTAATATGTCTGGCAGCTGTAACACCAGATATGCCGTTGCCTATTATAACAGTGTGTTCTTCCATATTTGTTTGGTAGTTGAGTCATTTCGGTCGTTCCTAAAGATAAGAACTTAATATTTGACGTTTAATTTAGAACGGATTTAAATTGAAGTTCCTTTGTAAGGACATACTTGAATTTAAGACGAGAAATTTTCTGTACTTTTTATGAAAGTTTAAGTTGATTAATAGGACTTAGTTATGGTAAACGTGATAACTAACTCAAACTTTCAGAAAAACAGATGAAACAATCTATACTATTTTTTGTCTTCCTGTGGGCTGCTTTCTCTTTGCGAGCCCAGAATGTTGAAGCTTTTTTTAATAAAACGGATACATTCTTAAAAATCCATGTTGTTAACGGCAAAGTAGCCTATGAAGCTATTAAAAAGGATACTAAAGCGCTTGAAGAATTAATGAATATAGGAGAGACAATTTCAATTGAAAAATCGGAAGAATTGGTCTATCAATCTTTTTGGATAAATGCTTATAATCTGGCCGTTATAAAAGGTGTTGTTGATAATTATCCAATCAACTCGCCTCTTGATGTCTCTGGTTTTTTTGATAAAACAACCTTCAACTTAGCAAGTAAAAAAGTTACATTAAATGATATAGAGCATAAACTATTAAGAGCTCAATTTAATGATGCCCGATTTCATTTTGTATTGGTTTGCGGAGCTATTGGGTGTCCGCCTTTAATTAGTGAAGCCTACCTACCTGAAACCCTAGAAACACAACTAGAACAACAAACTAAATTGGCCTTAAATGGTGATTTTATTCGCGTAAATTTCAAGAAAAATCGCGTAGAAGTCTCTCAAATTATGGAATGGTATAAAGAAGACTTTACTATGCATGGTAGCACAGAGATTGATTTTATTAACCAATACCGAGCTGATGTAATATCCAGCACATTTAAACTTCGCTATTTTCCTTACAACTGGAGTATAAACAAACAATAAAAATAGAAACCAAATAAACTATTTCAAATGAAAAGACTATGTACCCTTGCCTTTATGTTTACCCTCACTTTTTACGGTTTTTCTCAAAATGAACAAGAACGAAGTAATATACAAACCTACACACCATCTAAACTTTTAAGTAAGGGGCAGTGGGATATTAAATTTTTTAATAGTGTTTATACACAAACCGAAAGAACAGATGCCGGGACTAAGTCCGTTACAATACCAAGAGAAACGTTTTTTACAAATACTACTGAAATTTATACTGGTATAAGTGCTAAGGCTCGAGTGAATATTGGGCTTGTTTTTCAAATAAGGTCAAACACATTTAACGGCGCTGGTGCGCTTGATGTTTTTAAGTTTAAAAACGATTTAGTGAATTCGAGAAGCGGATTAACCACTTTAGCACCTTCCATTAGAGTGCAACCTTTTGTAAGTTTGCCTACATTTTCTGTGACCTCATCGGTGTATTTTCCTGTGTTTAAAGACGAGGCATTTCCAGGTGAGAATAATGATCCTGTGTATTTAGATAAAAGAAGTGTGTTTTGGGAAACAAAATTCTTTTATGATAATACTTTTGGGGCTGATAAATGGCAAATTTTTACCGAAATAGATTTAGGTTTTAATTTTGGAGAAAAATCAACAGATGCTGATTTTAATACCGCAAATATATCAGAGCGTTATGCAAATAATAGCTTGTTTATGCCTATAAGTGCTTTTTTGAGTTATTTTCCAACTTCAAAATCAACTATTTTTATTAACGGTCAACAGGCCTTTTTAATTGATTTAGGAAACAATTTTTCACAAAACTATACCCAATTAGGTTTTGGTGGTAAATACCAAATAACCAAAATACTTAATATTGAGGCATCATTTGGAAAATTTATTAGAGGTTATAGTTTTCAAGGTTTAGGGCAAACATTTAGTTTAGGACTTAGAGCATTGTTTTGAGTAATTATGGTAATTTAGGAATGTAAAATTGTATTCATGACATCTTTAAAACACGCCGTAACCCTTATTTTGATGTTTAGTTTTGGTGCTTGTAAACCACAAACAGAGAAGATTAATGGCGTTAGTTTTGTGGCTTCAAAACATGAGATTGACCATACTAACATTAAACCTGTTGTTAAAGTTAATGCCAATTATGCGGCTATTATGCCTTTTGGATTTATTGAAGATATATCACATCCAGATATTATATTTAATACAGACAGGCAGTGGTTTGGGGAACGAAAAGATGGCGTGATACAGTATATTAAAACACTACGAAAGCATAATATCAAAATCATGTTAAAACCTCAAATATGGGTTTGGCGTGGTAAATATACAGGTCTCATTAAAATGGAGAGCGAAGCACATTGGCAGCTACTAGAAACAGCATATTCTCGTTTTATTTTAGAGTATGCGCAGTTGGCAGAAACTATGAAAGTCCCTATATTTTGTATTGGAACCGAATTAGAAAAATTTATAGAAAACAGACCAGAATATTGGAAGAATTTAATCTTAAAAATAAAAGCCATTTACAAAGGAAAACTCACCTATGCCGCCAACTGGGATGAATTTAAGCGTACACTGTTTTGGGATCAACTTGATTTTATAGGTATTGATGCTTATTTTCCAGTAAGTGAAGCAAAGACCCCAACTATTGAAGATTGCTTAAAAGGCTGGGAACCTTATAAATTAGTGATAAAGACTATGGCAGAAAAGTATAATAAAGCTGTGCTGTTTACTGAATATGGTTATAGAAGTGTTGACTATACAGGGAAAGAACCTTGGCAAACTAGCAGAGCGTCGGGAGGTAATAATCCATTAGCCCAAACAAATGCTATGACAGCCTTGTATGAAACCTTTTGGCATGAGCCTTGGTTTGCAGGAGGGTTTGTTTGGAAATGGTTTCATAATCATACCGAGGTTGGAGGTCTAGAAAATAATAGGTTTACACCTCAAAACAAACCTGCTGAAGAAGTCATTAGAAAACAATATCAATTGCAATAACACCCGTTTTGTTTGAATGAAAAGCGCACAATTTCTATTTGGTCTTATTTTATTATTGTTCCAGAACGTTTTCGGACAAGAAAGGGTGATTCATAATTTTAAAATTCAAGGGAATAATCGCGTTAAAGCCAGTTTTATTAAAAGAATTTCAACAGTAAAAATTGGCGCTGCGCTTGATTCAGCTATGCTTGATAAAGATATTGTTAGGTTGAAGCGTTTACCTTCAATTGCTCATGCTTACTATCAAGTTTTTCCAGATAAAGCAAAGGGGTATCATGTTTTATATAATATAGAAGAAAATTTTACCCTTATACCTTCGCTTAATGTGTATACTACAAATGATGATGAATTTGCGTATAGGTTAGGGCTTTATGAGTTTAATACTTTAGACAGAGGCATTATTTTTGGTGGGTTTTATCAAAAAGATATTTACAGTTCATATGCTATTAATTTTAGGGCGCCTTATCTGTTTTCAAACAAATGGGGGCTCGCTATAAACAGGCAAGATTTAACAACACTAGAGCCCGTTTTTTTTGATAACACCTCTTCAAGCTATCGCTATAATAATGATTCTTTTGAGGTGTTGGGTTTGTATGAAATGAATTTTTATAACCGTTTTGAATTGGGTTTAAATTACTTTAAGGAGGCATATGAATACCAATTTGGAGCTACCAGTCCAAATGTGCCGCAAGATTTGAACGTAAAAAAATGGTTATTACGCTTTGTGTACGACTATAATAAGTTAGATTATTTTTATCAATACGTATCAGGGTTTAGAAGCTGGTTTACCTTTCAATATGTAACCTCTACCAACGATACTTTACCAGATTTTTTTGTGGGCTGGAACGACTTTTTTTGGTTTCAGCGTGTTGGTAAACATGGCAATTGGGCAAATAGATTACGTTTTGGTTTGGCTACTAATGATAAAACGCCTTTTGCGCCATTTTCTGTTGATAATAATGTGAATATTCGTGGGGTAGGAAATGTGATTGATCGTGGTACGGGTTCTGTGGTTTTAAATACTGAGTATAGAGCTACTTTAGTAGAGAAAGGCTGGTTTGTTTTACAAGGTAATGCTTTTATTGATGCCGGTTCTTGGCGCAACCCTGGTGGGCCATTATCTGATTTTCTTATTAGTGACAATATAAAAGTCTATCCAGGTCTTGGATTCCGATTCATTCATAAAAAAATTTATAACGCCATTTTTAGAATAGATTATGGCTATGGTGTTACCAAAAATGCCAGTCAAGGGTTTGTTTTTGGAATAGGGCAATATTTTTAGGTATTAAAGCCACTTTCATTTAGTTGTTTTGGCCTAAATCCATTAGATTAGCCAAAAAAAAGTTATGCGGGTTATAGCAATTGGTGATATCCATGGGGGGTTAAAAGCATTAATTCAAGTACTCAATAAAGTGCAGGTTAAAGATGATGATACCCTTGTTTTTATGGGTGATTATGTGGATGGCTGGAGTGAATCAGCCCAAGTAGTACAATTTTTAGTGGAGCTTTCAGAAAAAATAAAATGCGTTTTTATTAAAGGAAATCATGACGTTTGGTGTGAAGATTGGTTAAAAACGGGTCATGTTGATATGACTTGGTATGTGCATGGAGGAAAAGAAACGATGGAGAGTTACCAAGGGTTTTCAAAAGAAGACAGAAAGATACATTTAGAGTTTTTTGAAGCTATGCCACTTTATTATCTAGATGATGAGAACAGATTGTTTTTACATGCTGGATTTACCTCTATGCACGGTATTACTAAAGAGCCTAATCCAAAAACGTTTTATTATGACAGAACGCTCTGGGAAATGGCCTTGACAATGGATGAGAGCATTTCAAAAACCTCATTGTTGTACCCCAATAGATTAAAACATTACAAAGAGATTTTTATTGGCCATACGCCAACTATTAATTTTGGTAAAGACATGCCAATGCAGGCTGTTAATGTTTGGAATATTGATACGGGAGCCGCTTTTACAGGGAAATTATCAGCGGTTGATGTCCATTCAAAAGACGTGTTTCAAAGTGATAATTTACCCGCATTGTACCCCAATGAAAAGGGAAGAAACAAAAGTTAAGTCATGTTGTTTTTATAGTATTGAAAGAGGTCTTCTGCACTGGCTCCTAACCATCTTTTTACATAAATAGTCCAATAAAAATATTGCAGTTTCCAAACCCCATGTTTTTCATACATTCTAGAGGAGGTTTTAAGAGGTTTGTTTATCACAACAAACATTTTACGTTGGTATAGTGCATTAATTAAAATATTGTCTTCATATATTTTAAAGCGTTCATCAAAGCCACCAATGTTTTGAAATAAAGATGACGTTATAAACTGGCTTTGGTCACCACCTCGGCAAGCTCTCCAATTAAACTGTGTAAACCAACCTGCCAAGCGAAGCCACCAATGATTGCTATTAAATTGCATTCTAAAGCAACCTGCAAGATGCCCTTGTTCTATCTCATGAAGTATCAACGTGTCAAAATCTTGAGGTGGAAAAGAATCGGCGTGTAAAAAATAAAGTACAGATCCTTGAGCTATTTTGGCACCCAGATTCATTTGAATGGCGCGTCCTTTTTGGCTTTTTACAAAAATAACAGGAATTTTAGTGGTTAACTCGGTCTGCTTTTGGTCTGTTTCACCATGACTTTGTATGTAATGAAAGGCTTCAAGGTTTTTTAAAGTGTTTACGTTCGAAAATGCCTTAACTATACAAGAGGTTTTGTCTTGGCTACCACCATCAACCACAATGATTTCAGCAATATGTTTTTCAGATCCAATAGATAGCAGATGCTCAAGGAGCTTGCCAATATACACCTCTTCGTTTAGTGTTGGGATTATAATTGAAATTTTATAATTCATTGAGATTCCAATTATAGGTTTTAAAACGTTTTGTTGCCTTTTCAGAAATTTCAAAAGGAACATATTGATTCAAAAAATCAATCAAGCCTCCATTTTGCTTAAAATCTTTGCTAAACCATTGAAATATTTTTGAAAGTTCTAAATGGTTCTTTTCTATTTTGTTTTTTGAAGTATCTGATAGAAAAGATGTTGTAGCTATGGTTAATTGCTTGTCCAGAATACTACTTTGAAATGCTTCATTTTGAAGGTTCGGGCAAGACACTGATGCACAAACAATAGCAAAGTGAATACGTGGTTCTTGCATTTTGCGTAAAATAGTATGCTCAATATCATTCAAACTATACCAAGTGTTTTTTAGTTTCCAGAGGCGTTGATCCCATGGGTTTTTAATGTCTTTTATACTTTTTATAGGATAGTGGCGCAGTATTAAATCTATGGTAAAAGCGTTGTAGGCATTAATCCAATAAGCCAATTTTTCATTTTTGTTTAATTGGCTTTCGGTAAAATAATCCTCTAAAACTTTAAAATACTCTAGAAGTTTTGTGTGGTTTTTTTTGAACCCACTATAGTCTACCTGACCATCTTCAGACACATAGGCTTTTAAAAGGTCGTTCCATATGTGATGAGTTTCATTTGATGACTGCTTGCGGTTTTTACTAGTTGCAGTCTCAAAAGAATCAATGCTTATATGTGATTTCGGATTTTGAACAGAAATGATGGTAAAGGTATCTCTAATAATTTGAGAGATATTATCTTTTGAAGTCGTTGAAGTGTCTTGGCTTTTGCAAGAAAATGCTAAAAAAAACATTGCGAAGAATAAAACATACTTCATAGGATTTATTTTCTTTTTATGGGATACAATTCTTGACTAATAAAATCATCAGGAAAAGATTCATCACCATCAAAACCTAGCTCAATATCTCTACCACTATGAGGAATGTAATTTGTTTTAAAAATATAATCCCAAATACTAAGCGTTAGTCCGTAATTCACACCAAACCTAACACCTTTCGGCAGGACTTTAGCATGATGCCAAATATGCATTTTAGGGTTATTAAAAATATACTTTAAAAGGCCATAATTCCAGCCTAAATTGGCATGGTTAAGATGGCCAACGGCAATGTTGAAAAAGTGAACTATAGCAACATCTTGCGCGTTATATCCGCCAATAATGGCAATAGGAATATAAAGTAGTGATTTGTAAACTACGGGTTCCATCCAGTGATACCGTAAATGTGCAGCAAAGCCCATTTCTTTTACAGAATGATGTACTTTATGGAAATTCCAAAGCCAAGGCACTCGATGTAGTAAGCGGTGGGTATTCCATTGAATGAAATCGGCTACCACAAAAAAAATGAATAGCCCTTGCCACTTTGGTAATACACTAACATCAAATAGTTTTAGGCTTGTTGTAGATAAGTTAAATAAACCTAAAAAATCATTGAAGAGTTGTTCGGCGACGTTTGAAAGTGCTATTAAAACTATAAGATTTAAGAGAAAAAAGTTAAAAAACATGTAGAAGGTGTCTAGCCAAAAATCTTTTCTAAAAATAGATTGCTGTTTTCGCCAAGGAAATAAAATTTCCAGGCCCCAAACTAAAAGCGAAATTAGAATGAGGCCGTAAAAATAATTGTCCCAGTGATTCGGGAAAATAATTTCATGTTTAAGATATTCCCAATACTCTGAATAACTTTTCTTTATGAGTTCTACATACTTTTGCAAACTTATCTATTTACGTTTTTGTGCTTAACAGCATCCACCACCGTCATAATGAAAGGTTGACGGACTAAAAAATATGTCATCACGATTTAGTGCTGCAAGAGCAGCGGCTGTTTTATCACAGATGGCAAGGGGCTGATTTTTTAATAATAGATGTCCCTTTTTATCATCAAAATAATCATCTTCTCCATAATAAATAGCGGCTTTCCCTGTAAAAATACATGGGCCATCATCCGGCATAGGATCTTTAACTGCAGCCACTTCAATAGATTCTATATAAATCAATTCATCGGTAGGATAGTGTTTGGGGTCTAAAATTCTATATGGTTTTCTTGCTCTAATTTCAATGGTGCCAAAACCGGCATCAGTCAAGGCTTTTATATATTCAGCCATAGGAAGACTACCACTTAAACAAAGGGCACGTAAGCGTTCATCATTTCTTAAGTTGTCATTCATAGGTTGTTCACAAGTAGGGTCACTCATTACTAAACGTCCATGAGGCTTTAGCACACGATACATTTCGGCTATAGCTTGCTTTAAATCGTCTGCTTTAAAAATATTGAATAGACAATTTTGCGCCGCAACGTCAATACTATTATCTTCAACGGGTAAATTAAGGGCATCTCCTTTCCGTAGGTCTACAAATTCACTTTTAAACCAAGGATTTAATAGTTCAGCTTCTTTAAAGTTTTTACGTGAAGCTTCCAGCATTTCGTCAACCACATCAATACCAACCACGCCGTTTTTTTGTCTGCTGAAGTAGGCAAACTGCAGCAATTCCATACCGCCGCCAACACCAACATAAAGGGTTTTAGGGTTATTGGTTAAATCACGTGCATGTACCGTTGATCCGCAGCCATAATTCATTTCCTGCATGATTTTTGGAATCCTTAAGCCAGGCAATTCCCAAATGGGATTGGTTGTGCAGCATAAACCAATATCTGGGGTTATAGCAGCTTCTTTGTAAACGTTATGTGTGGTTTCTAAATAGCTCATGATTTTATGTTTTTAAAATTTACTATAAATGTAAAGAGTTTAGGGTATTGGTATTGTAACAAATATTACCCTCGTTATATGAGTTTTATAAGTGCTTTAAATAGGGTAATCATGTTTGGTTCTGCCTTAGCTGCATTGGCTATAATGTCAGCGATATCTACGGGTTCTAAATGATCGGGGTCGCATTCATCTGTTAATACAGACACGGCAGCAACCTTCAAATTTAAGTGGTTGGCAACAATAACTTCTGGTACGGTGCTCATACCTACGGCATCAGCTCCAATAAGTTTTAGCATGCGGTATTCTGCTCTGGTCTCTAACTGTGGTCCTACAACACTAACATATACCCCTTTGTGCAAAGTGATGCCGTTCTCTTTTGCTATATGTAGAAACCTTTGGTTGATGTCATTATTATAAGGCGCACTCATATCTACAAAGCGGGTTCCAAGTTCTTCAATACCCTTGAAGGCCAGCGGAGAACTGCCCTGAAGATTGATATGGTCTTCAATTAACATGAGTTCTCCTTTGTTGTAGTTAAGGTTTATGGCTCCTGCGGCGTTTGACACTAAAAGCGTTTTTATGCCAAGACGTTTCATAATTCTTACAGGGTATGTAATATCCTGCAAGCTGTAGCCTTCATATAAATGAAAGCGTCCCTGCATGACCACCACTTTTTTTCCTGCCAGTTCGCCATAAATAAGTTTGCCTTTATGAAATTCTACCGTAGCGGTTGGAAAATAGGGAATATGGTTATAGCTCACTTCTTTTAAAATAGAGATTTCGTTAAGAAGTTGACCAAGACCAGTGCCTAAAATAATACCTATTTCAGGATTATCAAATCCTTTTTCCTTGAGGTATTTTGTAGTTTCTTCTATATAATTAGTCATTTAATTGATGTATTCGTTGTTGTAATTTTGGGTTTGATTGATAAAACGATGATGCTTTTAAATCGTCAAAAGTGTCAATGTCATTTAGGGTAACTAATGTAGCAATTTTTGCTTGTTTTACATGTAGTTCATCAAGGGTTTCTCTTAATAAATTAGACTGACTCCAAGGCTTGTTTTTAAAAATACATTCGTGCATTTCTGATAAACCAATAAGATAATATCCACCATCTTGTGCAGGACCAAAAACTACATCGTGATGCTTTAGTTTTTGGAGTCCATCGCGAAGATGATGTTCGGTAATTTCAGGTAAATCAGATCCAATAAGAACAATATGCTTATAACCATCATTAAAGCCTTTTTGGAAAGCATTTTGCATGCGTTCACCTAAGTCTACCCCTTGCTGAACTGCTTTTTTAGCATGTGACCATTTGGATGCTACAATAGCGTCAGAAAAATATACGCGTACATCGGTTTCTAGCTGTTTCGTGGCTTTCTCGGTGACTTTAACTAACTCAGTATATACTTCAAAAGCACCAAGGTCACCAATGGTTTTAGCAAGCCTTGTTTTTACTTTTCCAAGTTTCAAATTTTTTACAAATACAATAACAAGTTTTTCAGTCATACACTTTTATGCCTTTTTTTAACCACTTGCTCCACGCTTTTGAAAATGTATGGATGCTATCGGTTTCAATTTCTTTTAAGTTGTATACCTTATGGCCTTGATTTTTCCATTCAAAAATACCACCATACAAATTTTTTACATCACTATAACCCGCTTGTTTTAGTTTTACGGCTATATCTTCAGACCGAATGCCTAATGAGCAATACACTACAATTTGAGAAGTTTTCTCAGGTATAAGCTTAATAATTGTGTCTATATTAAAAAAATCATAGCCTATATATTGCGCATTTTTAAGATGACTAATGTTGTATTCTTTGCGCGCTCGGGCATCAAGCAAAATTATAGTGTCAATTGAATTTACTAATTCACGGATATGGATATAGGGAATACTACCGTTGTTCTCTTTCTGAAGGAGTTTTTCCAATTGCTTTTGGCTAAAACTAGAAGACGATATTAAGAAGATAAAGGCAATGACTATAAAGTGTTTCATAATAAATCTTTTAAGCTACTGTGCCCTGACAACTACTACCGGCACCTGCGGTACAGCCAAAACAATGCTGTGAGGTAATAATGGTTCTGTTTTCTAACAACGCTGCATTGTATTCAGAAATGTGTTTTATTTTACTATTTACGGGTAGTTCTAACATTTGGTTAAAATCACAATCATATAAAAAGCCATCCCAACTTACTGAAAGCGTGTTGGTGCACATAAGGTTTTGAACGGCTAAAGGATTGTATGCTTCTACCAGGGCGTACATATAGTCTTCATAGTTATCCGAAGCCATTAAGTAATCTAAGAATCGTGAAATTGGCAGATTGGTAATGGCAAAAAGGTGGTGGAACTGAATATTAAAGTCTTCTATCAAAGCTTTTTTAAAATCTTTTTCCATAGAGGCTTGATTACCTGGTAAAAAGGCTCCAGAAGGATTATAAACCAGATCTAATTTTAAAGTACTATTTGGCATGCCGTACCCCACATCATTTAACATTTTTAATGCCTTTATAGAGGCGTCAAAAACGCCATCACCACGTTGTTTATCTGTTTTTCCGCGTGTCCAGTGTGGCATAGAACTTACTACATGAATGTTATGTTTTTTAAAAAACTCAGGTAAGTCATGATATTTTTTATTGGCGGTAATAATGGTAAGATTTGAGCGTACAATGAAGTCTTTTATTCCAGCTTTTGCTGCTTCTTCAACAAACCATTTAAAATTCGGATTCATTTCTGGGGCACCACCAGTTAAGTCTAAAGTATGGGCGTCTGTAGTTTTAATCACTTCCAAACATTGTTGCATGGTGTCTTGGGTCATAATTTCTTTACGATCTGGCCCAGCGTCCACATGGCAATGTTCGCAAACTTGGTTACACATGTATCCCAAATTTATTTGGAGAATTTCTAACGTTTTAGCCTTAAGGGGAAATTGGCCTGTTTCTGCTAGTTTTGTTTTAAATGTTGGTAGTTCTCCACTTTTGAATATACCGTTAGAGAGAATTTCTAGCTGTTTTTTGCTTTGTGCTAATGCATTTTCACGTTTATGAAGGGAGATTGTTGCCATTTAATATGCTATCTTTTTAAGAGGTTGTAATTATTTGAGGTGAACTAAAAGCATAAGCAAGAATATTAGCCATCTAACTTGTTCACTTTATTCATCATTTGTACACCATGTACTAAAGTGGCTCCACTTTTTATAGCGGCACCCACATGAATAGCTTCCATCATTTCTTCTTTAGTAACGCCTCGTTGCAACGTGTCTTTGGTATAGGCGTCTATACAATAAGGACATTGTTCTGTGTGGGCAACAGCAAGGGCAATAAGTGCTTTTTCACGTGCTGTAAGAGCCCCTTCCTCAAAAACTTTTCCGTAGTATTCAAAAAATTTATCGCCTAGCTCTTCACTCCATTCACTTATTTTTCCAAATTTTCTTAAATCAGCTGGGTCGTAGTATGTCTTCTGCATAAGGTTATTTTTCGGTTAAAGTTATAAATCTAAAAACTTAAGTCGATATAAATAGTGCGACTTAACATAAATTATAGATAAAGATCTTTTTGTTTTATTGAAGTGCTTAAAACACAACGTTATGAATGGCGTCCTTTTAAGAGATAAATGACGAATCAATTTTTTATAAAAAGCGATTATAAGTTTGCCGAGAACCAACAGGATAAAAAATGGTACTGCACTAAATTAGGATTAATAAACTTATGTGATGCCATTTGTTTCTGAAAATAATCTGCCAAGTGTTTTTTCTTCGGTAAGGCTTTGTGAACATAAACGTGTTGAAAACAAACATTTAATCCCTTAACAGGCTTCTAGAAATGACAATTTTTTGAATCTCTGACGTGCCCTCATAAATTTGAGTAATTTTAGCATCACGCATAAGGCGTTCTACATGATACTCTTTTACAAAGCCATTGCCACCATGTATTTGAACGGCTTCAACAGTATGTTCCATAGCTACTTTTGAAGCGTATAATTTGGCCATGGCACTAGAGTAGTCATAACTTAAACCTTGGTCTTTTTCCCAGGCCGCTTTCATTACAAGGTGACGAGCGGCCTCAATATCGGTAGCCATATCGGCAAGTTTAAAAGCAATAGCTTGATGATTGCAAATTTCAGTGCCAAATGCTTTTCGTTCTTTCGAATATTTTAATGCTAATTCGTAAGCTCCTGATGCTATACCTAAGGCTTGGGCTGCAATACCTATACGCCCTCCAGAAAGGGTTTTCATTGCAAATCTGAATCCGGAGCCGTTCACTCCAATTCTATTTTCTTTAGGAACTTTTACATCATTAAATTGAAGTGTATGGGTATCACTTCCGCGAATACCTAATTTATCTTCTTTAGGACCTACGTGAAAACCTTCGGTGCCTTTTTCAACAAGAAAAGCATTGATACCATGTGATCCTTTATCTTTGTCGGTTTGAGCAATCACAATATACACATCGGCACGTCCGCCACTAGTAATCCAGTTTTTTGTGCCATTAATTAAGTAATGGTCACCTTTATCAATAGCTGTTGTTTTTTGTGAAGTAGCATCACTACCCGCTTCAGGTTCACTTAGGCAAAAGGCTCCAATAAATTCACCTGTAGCTAGTTTGGTAAGATATTTCTCTTTTTGTTCTTCGGTGCCATATGTTTCTAATCCATAGCAAACTAATGAGTTGTTTACCGATACAATGACTGAGGCGGAGGCATCTATTTTAGATAATTCTTCCATAATGAGCACGTACGAAATCGCATCCATGCCACTGCCTCCATATTTTGGGTCGACCATGATTCCCATAAAGCCTAAATGCCCCATTTTTTTTACAAGATCATCAGGAAAGTGCTGTTTTTCATCACGTTCAATAACACCAGGAAGTAATTCGGTACGTGCAAAATCGCGAGCGGCATCGCGAATCATAATATGCTCTTCTGAAAGTTTAAAATTCATAATTCATAATTATAATGATGATTTCGTAAAAAATATTCACAAATATAGCTTTTTAGTGTTAATTTATCAATGATGATTCTTATTTTTACCAGCCTATGAAGAAAAATAGTTATCATGTTATTGGGGTTATGTCTGGTACATCATTAGATGGGGTAGATCTGGTTGAGGTAAATTTTGATTATAATAAGTCATGGCGCTTTGATATACTTCAAGCAGAAACTGTGGATTATGATGCGCATTGGAAAAAAAAACTGAGTGAATTGGTAGCGCTTCCTGATGAAGTTTTAAAAAAATTAGATTTTGATTACACCGTTTACTTATCGGGTATTATTAAAGATTTTATCAAAAAAAATAAGATACAACATATAGATGCCATTTGTTCTCACGGTCATACAGCCTTACATCAGCCACATAAACAATTAACGTATCAAATAGGCAATCAACCCGATTTGGCAATTTTGATTGGGGAAAAGGTTGTTTGTGATTTTAGAGTTCAGGATGTTGAAATGGGAGGTCAGGGAGCACCGTTAGTGCCTATTGGCGATAGGTTGTTGTTTCCAGAGTACGACTTCTGTGTCAATTTAGGTGGGTTTGCAAATGTTTCTATGGAGGAGGGAAATGACCGCATAGCCTTTGATGTTTGTCCCGTTAATATTGTGCTTAATCATTATGTGAAACAACTTGGGCTATATTATGATGATAAAGGAAGCATAGCGGCTTCAGGGGACTTAAGTTTAGAGTTATTGGCAGCGTTAAATGCACTTGAGTTTTACACCGAATCGCCCCCAAAATCTTTGGGGTTAGAGTGGGTAAAGCAAAATGTTTTTCCTGTAATAGATGCTTTTCAATTGAGTATTTCTGATATTCTTAGAACCTATGTTGAGCACGCGGCTATACAAATTGCAGCGGTATTTAATCTTTATTCAGAAGGAAACGTGTTATTTTCTGGAGGTGGTGTGTACCATTCTTTTTTAATGAACAGGATAGAAAGCCTTACTAATAAAAAGGTTGTTATTCCTTCAAAATCGGTTATTGAATTCAAAGAAGCACTCATTTTTGGATTTCTTGGCGTACTTAAATTGAGAAATGAAAATAACTGCCTTCAAAGTGTTACGGGCGCTTCAAAAAATCATAGTTCTGGTAGAATTTTTCTACCATAATTAAGGCTTTAAAATTCCCTTAAAGATTTTTAGTTTTTTATATTTGTTTCAGAAAAAATTTTTAATCTCATTTTGTTATGACTCAGCTTTAGCTAGGCTTAATTTTAATTTAAGGTTTTAACAGGCTATAAATGAATCAGTTTTATAAAGATATGGGGTAAAGACATCTTTGGATAGGGTGTTGTAAACCACAATAAATCTTTATTAAAAAAATAAAAGAGATGAAAGAATTATTAAAAAAATATGAAAATAAAGCACCCGAAATTATCTTTAATTGGAAGGACTCAGAAACCGAAGCTGAAGGTTGGGTGGTTATAAACTCGTTACGAGGTGGCGCATCTGGTGGAGGTACTAGAATGCGTAAAGGACTTGATATGAATGAAGTATTGTCTTTAGCGAAAACGATGGAAATTAAGTTTACCGTGTCTGGGCCACCTATTGGAGGGGCTAAGTCTGGTATTAATTTTGATCCTAAAGATCCTCGTAAAAAAGGTGTGCTCGAACGTTGGTATGCTGTAGTGTCTCCATTACTTAAAAGTTATTATGGTACGGGTGGCGATTTGAATGTTGATGAGACGCATGAAGTTATTCCTATTACAGAGCAAAGTGGTGTTTGGCATCCGCAAGAAGGCGTTTTTAATGGTCATTTTAGGCCTACTGAGGCAGATAAAATAAACCGTATTGGCCAGTTGCGTCAAGGCGTTATTAAGGTGATTGAAAATCCAGATTATTCTCCTAATGTTTCCAAAAAATATAAAATCGCTGATATGATTACTGGTTTTGGGGTGGCCGAAGCTGTAAAGCAGTATTATAATATTTATGGAGGTTCTATAAAAGGGAAGCGTGCTGTAGTTCAGGGGTTTGGTAATGTTGGGGCTGCCGCTACTTTTTATCTGTCTCAAATGGGAGCAAAAGTTGTAGGTATCATTGATGTGGTTGGAGGACTAATTAATGAAGAAGGCTTTACCCATGAGCAAATAACCAATTTGTTTTTGGCGAAAGAAAGGAATACTTTGGTGTCTGACCATTTAATTCCTTTTGAAGAAATTAATAAAACGATTTGGTCACTAAAAACAGAAATTTTTGCACCGTGCGCAGCTTCTCGTCTTATTACGATTCATCAAATTGATGAAATGATTGATAGTGGTTTAGAAGTAGTGTCTTGTGGGGCAAATGTGCCATTTGCTGACAAAGAGATTTTCTTTGGTCCTATTATGGAGCATACCGATTATAAGGTGAGTTTAATTCCAGATTTTATCTCTAACTGCGGTATGGCTCGTGTTTTTGCATATTTTATGGAGCGCAAAGTACAAATGACTGATGAAGCCATATTCAAAGATACCTCCAACAGAATAAAACAAGCTATTGAAAACGTTTACAATAAAAATAAATTAAAAACAGGAATTAGTGCAACCGCATATACAATAGCACTAGAACAACTAATTTAACTAAATTTATGGAAGCAGCAATTATCTTAGTATTTGTTATTGGCTATTTAGCCATTACCCTAGAGCACACTATTCGAATAGATAAATTAATACCAGCGCTGGTTATGATGGCCATTTGTTGGGCATTAATTGCTTTAGGTCTTGAAAGCTTCCCTAGTTGGTTTGATTCAAGTAAGCATGAGCTTTTAGAAAATTTTGGCTTATTGGCCTATGAAGAAAAAATGCACCTGATGGAAGAAACATTATTGCATCATTTGGGGAAAACTTCTGAAATTTTGGTGTTTCTTTTAGGCGCTATGACCATTGTTGAAATCATTGATTATTTTGATGGGTTTGCAACCATTAAAGATTTTATAAAAACAAAGAAAAAGACTAAGATTTTATGGATTTTTTCAATTCTAGCTTTTGTTTTATCGGCTATCATTGATAACCTTACGGCTACTATTGTACTTATTTCTATACTTCAAAAAATTGTAAAAGATAGAAATACACGTATATGGTTTGCAGGTTTAATTATTATTGCAGCTAATGCAGGCGGGGCGTGGTCGCCTATTGGTGACGTAACCACTACGATGCTGTGGATTGGCAAAAAAGTAACCACCGGGCACTTAATAGGGTACTTATTGCTCCCTTCGTTTTTATGTATGGCGGTACCATCATTAATCGCATCGTTTTTACCTGCATTCAAAGGTGATTTAGATATAGAAGAGACTGAAGAAAAGAAGAAATCGCGCTTTGGTTCACTTATGCTGTACTTAGGTTTAGGCGCCATTGTTTTTGTGCCTATTTTTAAAATGATTACACACTTACCTCCTTATGTTGGTATGATGTTATCTTTAGGTGTTGTAGCTATTTTTGCTGAAATTTATAGTAGCTCTAAATTTAGTATGACTGAGTATCATTCTGAAGAAAGCGATGCCCATGCCCATCATAGTCCGGTGCATTATTCCTTATCTAAAATTGAATTGCCTAGTATTTTATTTTTCTTAGGAATTTTAATGGCAGTTGCGGCTTTAGAATCATTAGGTATTTTATTTGGTTTTGCTAATTCATTACAAGAAAGTATGCCTATGTTAGGCACTGAGTTGCACCATGGAGGTGTTTCAGATATTGTTGTTCTTTTATTAGGGGTAGGCTCTGCAGTTATAGATAATGTACCATTGGTAGCAGCAAGTTTAGGTATGTTTCATGAGCCAATTGATAATGAATTATGGCATTTTATAGCTTATTCTGCTGGTACTGGAGGAAGTATGCTAATTATTGGTTCAGCAGCAGGTGTTGTGGCTATGGGTATGGAAAAAATTGACTTCTTTTGGTATCTTAAAAAGATTTCGTGGTTAGCCTTAATAGGGTTTTTAGTTGGAGCTGCTGGATTTATGGTAACCAGAACTTTATTTTAACAGTATTCATAATTTATAAAGAAAAGAAACGTTATACAGTTGCAAAAACGTAATACTATATGCTAAATACAATGATACAAAATGCACAGGAAGGTGCAGAAGTTCTTACTGACGGAGAGTCTGTTGAAAAAACGCTTTCAATTATAGAATTAATTAGTAGTGGCGGCGCTGCGGGACAAGTTATCATCGCTGTTTTGTTTTTACTTTTGGTAGGCGCTATTTATATTTATTTTGAACGCATCTTTGCTATTAAAGCCGCTTCAAATGTTGATGCCAATTTTATGAATCAAATCAAAGACCATGTAAGTAATGGTAAAATTGATTCGGCTCAAATGCTTTGTGCTCAGGTAAATTCGCCTGTATCAAGATTAATTGGTAAAGGTATTTCAAGAATAGGGAAGCCACTTGCAGACATTAATACTGCCATTGAGAATGCTGGACGATTAGAAATTTATGGGTTAGAAAAAAATGTAAGTATTCTGGCAACTATTTCAGGTGCGGCGCCAATGATAGGATTCTTAGGAACGGTTATTGGTATGATACTTGCTATTTTTGAATTGGCTAATGCTGGAGGAACCATTCAAATGGATGTTTTAGCCAGTGGTTTATACACGGCTATGACAACAACTGTTGCTGGACTTATTGTTGGTATTGTGGCGTATATGGCGTATAATCATTTGGTGGTAAAAACAGATAAGGTGGTGTATAAAATGGAAGCTAATTCTTTGGAGTTTTTAGATCACCTAAACGAACCTACTTAATATGAATTTTAGAGGAAGAAATAAGGTTACACCAGAATTCAATATGTCTTCAATGACAGATATTGTATTTCTGTTACTTATCTTTTTTATGATTGCTTCTACCTTGGTAACAACTAATGCTATTGATATTATCTTACCAAAAGCAAGTGGGAAAACAGAGAATAAAAAATCGGTAGCAGTTAGTATAAAGAAGAACTTAACGTACTATATAGACCAGAAGCGGGTGGGTGAAAGTGTGCTGGAGAATGAGCTTTTAGCAGCATTATCATCTTCTGAAAAACCAACCATAGTATTAAGAGCTGAAAAATCAGTGCCAGTAGAAAATGTGGTAAAGGTTATGGACATTGCCAATAGGAATAAATTCAAAGTAATTTTGGCTGTAAAGCCTAAATAATGAAATACTTCAAAACAAAACATGAAAGAGATTCTGCTAAACTAACAGCGCTTATAACTGTTATTTTGGTGCTTTTATTGTTTGTGGTAGGAACAACATATATGGATCCTCCAGAGGAGTATGGGGTAGCGGTAAATTTTGGAAATTCCAGTGTTGGTAGAGGTGCTATTCAACCCACTAAACCAGTCAAATCAGAACCTAAAAAGATTGAAGAACTGCCGCAACCTGATGTTGCAAAATCAGAACCTGAACCAGCAAAATCTACAGAAACTAAAGAAGAAGTATTGACGGCAGATAATGCCGAAGAAATAGCCATAAAAAAACAAAAAGAGGCAGAGGCAAAAGCTAAGGCTATTGCCGAAGCAAAGGCTAAAGCAGAAGCAGAACGTATAGCTAAAGAAAAGCGTGAACAGGAAGAAAAAAAGAAAAAACTAGATGCTTTAATAGGAGGTGTTAGTAAATCTGAGGGAACTGCAACAGGGAGTGAAGGTGATGATGACGTGGCTGGAGATAAAGGGCAACTTGACGGAAACCCTTATGCCCCATATAAGGGGATGCCTGGATCTGGAATAGGAGGAATCGGTTATGGATTGAATGGAAGAGGTGATCCAAAATATGAATTGATTGAAGGTTGTGTAAATGAATATGGATTGGTGGTGGTAAATATAGTTGTCAATAGAGATGGTATTGTGATAGAGGCCACACCAGGAGCTAAAGGAACAACTAATATTACAGATTGTCTTAGTAAAGCGGCTAAAAAGTTTGCCTTTACATGTAAATGGCCAGCTGATTCTAATGCTCCTAGTAGGCAATATGGAAAAGTTAGTGTGAATTTTACTCCAAGGTAATTAAGCATGACTTATCAAGAGACTGTCAATTGGATGTTTACACAGCTTCCTATGTACCAAAGACAAGGAAAATCGGCTTTTAAAAAAGATTTATCAAACACTATTAACCTTGCAAAACACCTTAATCATCCAGAACAACAATTTAAGTCGGTTCATATAGCGGGAACCAATGGAAAAGGATCAACAAGTCACATGTTGGCCTCTGTACTTCAAGAAGCAGGTTACAAAGTGGGCTTATATACATCGCCGCACCTTAAAGATTTTAGAGAGCGCATTAAGATTAACGGTAAGGAAGTTAGTAAGGCATTTGTAGTGCGTTTTATAGAAGAAAATAAAGCCTTTTTTGAAGCTAATTCATGTTCGTTTTTTGAAATGACTGTTGGAATGGCTTTTGATTTTTTTGCTAAAGAACAAGTTGACATAGCGGTCATTGAGGTTGGACTTGGAGGCCGATTAGATTCAACAAATATTATAACACCCGAAGTTTCAGTGATTACTAACATTGGTTTAGATCATACGCAATTTTTGGGAGATACACTACAAGCTATAGCCACTGAAAAGGGAGGTGTTATTAAAAAACATGTTCCAGTTGTCATTGGTGAATCTCAGGTAGAAACCAAGCCTGTTTTTAAAAGAATAGCAACTCAGCAGAATGCAAAGATTGTTTTTGCGGATGAGGAAGTAAATGAGGTTTTGAAGTCAGATTTACAAGGAAGTTATCAAACTAAAAACATAAAAACGGTTATACAAACTGTTCAAGAGTTGCAAATTTTAGGGTATGAGGTGTCCGACATTCATTTAAAGGAAGGTTTGTTACATGTGGTTAAAAATACGGGTTTGCTTGGGCGTTGGCAAGTGTTACAAGAAAAACCTAAAGTAGTATGTGATACTGGGCATAACAGAGAAGGTTTGACCTACGTCATGAAACAAATAGCAAATGAAGTTTTTGAAAATCTGCATATTATTTTTGGTGTAGTTAATGATAAAGATTTAAGGGCTATAGTAGATTTGCTTCCTAAAGAAGCAACGTACTATTTTTGTAAACCAGATATTCCACGCGGATTAGAAGCCGAGGCATTAAAATTAGCGTTTCAACCTTATAAATTGTATGGAGATGCGTATGGTTCTGTAAATGAAGCTTATAATGCAGCTTTAAAAAATGCAGAAGAAAATGATTTGGTATTTGTAGGTGGCAGTACCTTTGTGGTTGCAGAAATAATTTAAAATTTTTTAAAAAAAGCTTTTGCAGTTTTAAAAACTAGGTTATATTTGCACCGCCTAACAGTTAGGGCGCGTAGCTCAGTTGGTTCAGAGCACTTGGTTTACACCCAAGGGGTCAGGGGTTCGAATCCCTTCGCGCCCACAAAAGCTTCCAAATTTGGAAGCTTTTTTTATTTCAATGTTTTTTTTGGATCATGCTGGATCAAAGGGGATCATGCGCAATTGTTGTGTTTTAAGCAAAAAACGGACCTTCAATAAGGATTATGTAAATAAATGCTTATTTTGTAGTCATGTCTTAAATGTGTTGTGCTATGATTATTGACGATATAAAGAATTCGTATAGGGAGATTTTTGAATCTTATGGAAAGCCCTCTCTTGAAGAACATATAAAAAAAATAATTGAATTAGACGCTTTTCTACCTTATAGTTCTACTTTCTTCTGTATTACAAATACTCAGAATTTAACATTTGAATATATTAGTAAAAACACAAAAGCTTGCTTAGGGCTCGATAATGAGGTATTGAGGTCAAAAGGCATGCGATATTTTTGGAGTAGAATGCATCCTGATGATTTAGATAAATGGTTAATGGCGCTTAATGAACTCATGAATTTTACCTTAGGAGAAATCAAGGGAGAAGATAGAAGCAAAATGAGTTACACATGGAATTACCGTTTTAAAAATGGTAATGATGAATATGTGAATATTATACAAAATACCACACCCTTAGCATTTGATAGTAATAATAAACCAATTATAGGACTTGCACATTATACGGTTTTGGTGCCAGATATTAAGATGCAGATTTGTGCTTCGGCAAAATTACTTAATAAAAATAATGAGTATGAAACCCTATATTACAATAATTTTTCACAGAAACTTTTATCAGATGGTTTAAGTAATAGGGAGCGTGATGTTATTAGATTGCTGGCCTTGCATGAATCAAGTAAATCTATTGCTAATAAATTGAATATTAGCCCGAATACTGTTGATACACACAGAAGAAACATTTTGAAAAAACTAAAATTATCTTCAACAGGAGAGTTAGTAGGACTGCTCAATTACAATAAAAATTTGATATAAGTTAATCGTTGTATGATGTGTGTCTTATGCTACTTATCTGTTAAAAACAGGATTTCAACGAAAACAATGCTGTTTAGAAGGAAATACTCAAATTGAGTATTGCATAAAAGAAGTATTACCCCGAAATTTACATTGCTATTAATTAGTTCTTAGGGAGAATTATAAAAAGTGTTCGGTAATATAGAAATATAAATGTTGAACACTTTTTTTTATGTTATCCTAATCTCATGAAGTATATTCAAAGAAAAGGTGATAAGAAAGGGGTTGTTATTTTTATTCATGGTAATTCATCATCATCAAGGGTGTTTCATTTAGATGGATTTGAAGCATCTCATTGTTACTCCCAAATAGCAATAGATTTACCGGGTCATGGTGAGGCTATTAATGAAAATCAAACAGTTGAGGATTTTTCAATTTCTAGTTATAATAAATTATGCATCGATTTTATAAATAATCTCGATGAAGATATTCTATTAGTTGGGAATTCTCTTGGAGGTCATATTGCTATTGAAATTGCAAGTCATATTAGACGTTTAAAGGGATTAGTGATATTTGGCACGCCACCAATAAAGAAACCTATTAATTTTGATGAAGCTTTTTTGCCTATTTCAGAATTACAGACCTATTTCATTGAAAATCCTTTGGAAAGCCAAATTAAAGAAACTGCCCAATTAGCGGTTTTTGATAAAGACAAAAGCTCAATCATTATTGAGGATTTTAAAGTAACCAACCCTATGGTGCGTTTAGCGGTTGCTAAAGCTATTGCAGAGGCCGCATTTCAAGATGAGTATGAAATATTTATGAATCTGAATGTTAATAAGTATATATTAGCAGGCACTCATGATCCAAGTGTTAATTTGGAATATTTAAAATACATTGCAAAGCAGTGTGACACTAATTGTGAATTAATCATCTTTGAAAAATGTGGTCATTTTATAAGCCATGAAAAACCAGATGCATTTAATAAAGCCGTGGCCCAAATAGCTAAAGAAGTATTTTAAATAATACCTTCCCTAATTGATGTTGTTATTAATTCGGCAGCATTTCTACAATGGGATTTCTGCAATATGTTTTTCTTGTGTTTCTGTATGGTTTGTTCTGAGATAAAAAGTATTAAGGCGATTTCTGGCGTTGTTTTTCCTTTGGCTATGAGTTTGATAACTTCTTTTTCACGAGGTGAAAATAAATTTTGAAAACTATTTTTAACCAATTTAAATTTAGATCCAGTATCTAGGGAATAGTAAGAAGGACATTCTTGACTGATAAAGGATATTTTGTGATCTATGGTAGGGTTTAAATGAGTTATATCTGTATGGACACAAATGGTTTGAAATACTTTGCCGTCTTCAGAAACGGATAAGGCTTTAGACTGGTGAAGTACGGTTTTGTATCCACCATTTTTGCACTTTATTCGTAATAAATAAACCGTTTTATATTTCGTTATTTCTTTTTTTGCAATTTCATTGAGTTTAAAGTTCAAAGAAGCCAGTTCTTTTTCTCTCATTTTGTTTAAATCTTCTGGGTGTACTAGATCTAGGAAAGTTTTTAATGATAGAGCATTAGGTTCTATTCCTAAAACAGCTTTTGTGCCTTCACTTACGCATTCCAATTCAGAAATTTCAAAGTTCATAATAAGGTAATAAAAGTTTCCAGCAGCAAAGATAGAAGCCATTTGGTTTACAAGGTCGGTTATGTCCTTTCGTATGCTTGGTTTAAGAATGGTGTTCTTTTCTTTCCAAACCGCCATGAGTTTATTTATGTTTTCTTCTTGCATAAAGGTTATATTATACCAGCCATTAAACATTTCGCCATAAGTTCGGCAGTATTGGCACATTTGGTCTTTTTAAGAATGTTTTTTCTATGGGTATTTACTGTATGAATAGAAATAGACAAGGCTTCTGCAATGTCTTTTGCGGTTTCCCCAATAGAAATCAATTTAATAATTTCTTTTTCTTTATTAGTTAGGATGCTATGCAGATTATATTCCATTTTATGTAACTTATTGTCGCATTCCAATCCATAATAACAAGGAAGTGTATCACTAACAAACGAAATTTGATGGGTAATAGGCATTTTTAAATAAGTTACATCAGTATGAACCGTAATGCAATTTTGAATCATTCCGTCATTAGAAAGGTGCAATGCTCTAGTTTGTTGAAGAATAGTTCGGTATCCTCCCTTTTTATGTCTTAATCGGAGTAAGTACATAACTTTATAATTTACTATATCGTGGGGAACGATGTTTTCATAAAAGAAGCGAGCAGCTAACTCTTCTTTTGAATGCATTTTAGCTAAATCTTCAGGATGCATAAGTTCAAATAGGGTGTTTAGTGAAACATTTGAAGCAGGTATGCCTAATACGTCTTGTGTGCCCTTGTGAGTAAAATCTATGTCTAAAGTTTGAAAATTGAAGATATAGTAATAATAGGAACCAATTGCAAATAAAGATCCAATTTGGTCAATAGCATCTAGAAAGATCTCCTTTTTTTCTGGGAGTAAAGGTTGATTATTTTTCCAAAGATTTAAAACGTGAGCAACTTGTTTTTCCTTCATAAAATATATTTGAATAGCAATTTCAACTAAAAATAGGTAAAAGGCATTCAAAAGTCAAAATAGTTAAGACGATAAGATTGTTTTTTTGATGATTGCAAGCAATAAAAAAGTCTAGCTTGTTAAAATCTCTTTTAAGGACTCTTTTTTTCGATGATTTGAAACAGAATACCCCAAATTAGGTATTGTAAACTTATCTGTCACATGCTAACTTTACAATGCTATTAATTAGTTCTTAGGGAGAATTAGAAATTGTGCCTGTGCTGTATAGCGTGGGCACTTTTTAATCATCTATTTTACTAAAAGTATGTACTTTTTATAACATACTCAAATGGAATGTTGGTTGTGTAAAGATCAACTATAGCATATCCAATTAGAGATTTTCCTTATTAATGAGTTTTTAGTAGCAATCCCTTCCTATAAGTAATAGCTAACCTCAAACCTGTATTTTACTTGGTGAATATCACTATGGTTTTAGGTCACATAAATTTGCATAGCTATTAACAAACACCAACTATTATGAAAAATTTTTACTTTTTATTTGTTATTGTATTAACCTCCTCAATAGTTTTTTCGCAAACGTTATTGGAAGAGAATTTTGATTATGGCACAACTTCCACAGATTTACTTGTATCTGGATTTAATTGGAGTGAACATAGCCCGGGCCCTCCTAATGTTGCTTATAATCATGATATGGGTTTGTCAATGGGGAGCTATCCATCTTCAGGGCTTGGTGGTAGTGCCGAAATAAGCAATGGTGCCAATGGGCAAGCCGTAAACAGGTCGTTTGCCACTGTAACTACTGGTACCGTTTATATGAGCGCTTTGGTCAATTTAGATACCAATGTTTTAGAAGCAGGTGCTGGTGGCAGTTTTTTTATGAGTTTAAATAGTTCAAGCGATATACGTGCCAGAGTTTTTGTGAAAGAAGATGATGGTGATAATACAAAAATTAATTTTGGAATTATTTCACAAGGCACAAATGCTCAGATTGAATGGGGAACAACAGTATATTCAAAGAACACAACCTATCTCATGATAGCGGCCTATATTATTTCTTCAGGAACATCAAAATTATACGTGCTAAACAGTCCTGTTGCAAGCGAACCAATAACGGCTGAAGCATCTCAAGCTTTTGCTGGGGTTGTCTCAATTTCATCTGTAGCGATTCGTCAGCGCTCCAATGGGCCATCTGGTTTTATAGATGGTATTAGGGTAGCAACAAGTTGGGAAGATATAATGAATGCAATGCCTTCGGTGGCATTAACGGATGCTCCTGCCAGTGGGTCGACGCTTTCGGCGGATCCTGAATTACCAAATAACAACCCAACTGTAGGTTTTGAAGCAACTAATTTTAACTTGTCCAATGATGCTGGAGGCGGTACAGGTAGTGGTGGTGATGGTTTTATTAAATGGAATGTAGAAGATTTAAGTAATAATCAAATAGTGACTAGTGGTACTATATTTGCTGTTGATGAGGGTGTTGAACAGGATGTAAATGGTTTAGAGGCAGGAAAAAGTTATATAGTAACAGGTTGGTTGGTTGACAATTCAGGAGTAGCTATAACTCCTGAAGCAAATTATACTATTACCGTTAATATTGGTGCTTATGAAACTGTTAATGATTTAGCTACACTTAGGGTCAGCCCCATGGGAACTTTTGAAGCTTATAAATATTATATAGTTTCTGGGGCAGTTACAAATACCTATTCTAGGGGTTCTGTATATCAAAATCAGCAATATTTTCAAGATGATACCGCTGGTATATTGGTTTATGATGAAAATGGTGAAATTGACGAATATGGAACAGGCGATGTGCTTACCAATATTAAAGGGCATTTAGAAGAGGTAAACGGCATTTTAAGATTTATCCCTACTGAAGCAGCATGGGAAACTCCTACTATGAATTTTCCAATAGTTCCCGAAGTTATTACGACTCAAGAAATAAGAGATAATTTAGAAGATTATGAATCAGAATTGGTCATGGTTGAGAATGCCACATTTCAATCTTCAGGTACATTTAGTGCTAGTAGTTTTTATAGTATAAATGATGGTAGCGGCAGTAATTTTCCATTTAGGACCTTGTTTCCAGAAGCCGATTATATTGGTGCTACTATTCCTAGTACGGCAGACTTGGTAGGGATTGTGATTCCATTAAATAATAATCCAGATATCACTTCTAGAAGCTCTCTGGATATTTTAGACCCTAGTAGAGCAAAGCTTATTGTGGAAGGCGTACCAAATGGAAGTGTTTTAGAAAATATGGATCCTGGCACAGCTGCAAATGCTGCGCTGGTTTTTGATGTAGCCAATTTCATAATGTCTTCTGATAATAATGGTTGTACAGGTACTGGAGGTGATGGTTTTATTAGATGGTGGCTTACGGATGCAAGTGATGATAGTCCAGTAAATAGTGGCTGTGCTTTTGATACAGGTATAGATACTTTTTTACCTGGGATGCTTCCGGGTAATGCCTATAAATATGTCGCGCAACTAGTAGATAATTTAGGTGATCCATGGTCTCCAGCTGCAACTTACTCCGTTATTGTAAGTGTAGGGTCTTATATCGATGTTGCAGATATATTAGCACTTAGGAATCAATCTGTCGATCCAGGAATGTACTATCGGGTAACTGGCCAAGTAACCTCTACCTATTATAATTTTGATGATAATAACAACTTGCATTTTTTTCAAGATGATAGTGCAGGTATTGTGGTTAGTGACGAAAATGGTTTTTTAGATCCTTATGTTGATGGTGATGTTTTGGAAAATATTAGGGGCTATTTAAAGCATGGTGATAATGGTGAATTAATTTTAGAAACAAGTCAAGTTCCTTATGGAAATGCCCTATCAAATGCACCTAGAACGCCAGAGACCATTACTATACAACAGTTAAAAGCCGCCAATTTTTCGGATTATGAATCTGAATTAATCATGATAGAAAATGCCAGTTTTGGCGAATCTGGACAGTTTGCTTTAAATAATACGTATACCATAAGCGACAGTAGTGGTGGTGGTACTTTAGAGTTTTTGGCAGATTTTCCGTTTGCGGATTATATCATTATTCCTACCGATATTCCTAGTACGCCAAAAGACTTGGTTGTTTTGGTTCGTAATAATAATGAGAGTATGACAGTTACTGCAAGGAATTTAGAAGATTTATCCTTGAATGTTGGAGAATATAACAAAGATTTCATTAAAATATATCCTAATCCAACATCCTTAGGTTATATCAATATTGAAAATACGGATCAATCTAGGTTAGAGATTTCTGTTTTCGACTTGTTAGGAAAAGCTATGATGAGCAAATCTCTAATAGATGGGAAACTTGATATTTCTGGTTTAAAATCAGGTGTTTATTTGTTGAAAATATCTAAAGAAGAAAACACGGAAATTAAAAAGCTAGTAATAAAATAATTAGTTAAAATGAAGAAGACATTAAATTAAAAAAAGGAACATTAGCTATTAAATTGTAATTAAATATAACAATAGTTTTAGGAAAAGTATCTGTTCTACGTAGAACAGATACTTAGTCTTTTATAATGTTATAGAAGCTCTAAAATCCTTTCCAAAGCCATACCTCTAGAGCCTTTAATTAATAACGTTTTGTTTTTAATTTCTGACAAATTAAATGCCATTTTAAAATCTTCAAACGATTTAAATTTAAATGCTTTAGAACTATTTAAGTTAGTCTCGAGAAAGTTTTCACCAACAAAAATGATTTGATCAATATTTAGAGAAATAGCCAAATCAACCATATTTTGATGTTCTGTTTTGGCATCGTTGCCAAGCTCAAACATATCGCCAAGAATTGCTATTTTTTCGCCTTTCAAGTTTTTTAAATTATGTAATGCTGCTCGCATGCTTGTTGGGTTGGCATTATAGGCATCAAGAATGATTTTTATATTGCCTTGGTTTATAATCTGAGAGCGGTTATTGGTAGGGGTGTATGCTTCAATGGCAGATTTGATATGAATAGCATCTACCTTAAAATAGTGCCCAATAGCTATGGCTGCTGCAATATTGTTATAATTATAATCGCCTATTAAATGACTTTCAATAGGTAGTGATTTGTATTGGCATGTTACAAAGGGTTGTGCACTTACAAATTTTATGGATACATCAGAGTCATGCGCATTAAATACAAAACGATTGGTATTTAATGTTTTTTCTAATTGAATAGGATCGGTGCCGTTTACAAATATGGTTTTGTTATTTTTAATGAGGTAATCATACATTTCACTTTTACCTTTAATAACCCCCTCAACGCCACCAAAACCTTCAAGATGGGCTTTTCCAAAGTTGGTGATGTAGCCGTAATCAGGTTGAGCGATGTTACATAAAAAAGCAATCTCTTTTAAGTGATTGGCACCCATTTCAACAATGCCTATTTCGGTATCTGCATTCATTGAAAGGAGCGTTAATGGCACACCAATATGATTGTTTAAATTGCCAATTGTGGCAGTAGTTTTAAATTTTTGAGATAATACGGTGTTAATAAGTTCTTTGGTGGTGGTTTTGCCGTTACTTCCAGTAAGTGCAATGATAGGTACTTTTAAAAAGTTTCTATGAAATGAAGCTAACTGCTGTAGCGTTTCTAAAACATCTTCAACTAAAATAGTGTTTTCAGAAAGGTTATAAGCGTCTTCATCAACAACAGCATACCGAGCGCCCGATTTTAAGGCCTGTTCAGCGTATGAATTGCCATTAAAGTTTTCCCCTTTAAGGGCAAAAAACATAGCATTTTGTTTAATTTTTCTAGTATCGGTACAGGCACCGTGACTTGTTAAAAAGAGGCGGTGAAGTTGTTGTATATTCAAAGGTGGTATTTTTAAAATAAAGGTATAAAAAAAGTCCTAACAATAAGTTAGGACTTTATGTGTTTTAGAAAAATGATTAGTTTTTCTTTTTGTTTTTGTATTTGCTTTTTGAACCTACTCTAGACATAGCACATCTAAATCCTATATAATCTGTGGCCATATCTTGAGGGAAGTAACGTCTTTGAGCTGGGTCTAACCAATACTCTCTGTCTTTCCAAGAACCACCTTTGTAAACACGTACTTCATCATTTATTAAAGAGGTTCTGTTGTTTCCTTTGTCATACTCTCTTATAATATTTCCTAAAGAATCCCTTGTGATTCTGTGTTTTGGAGAGTTGTACATCTTTCTTGTTTCAGCTTCGGCAGATTTATCTCCATCTTCCTCATCATTAAAACTTTCATAATAGCGTGATGAACGTTTATCACCATCTCTAAAATTAATGTGGTTACTTCTATCAAAGTTGGTTCTTAAATAAGTTTCATTTTCGTCCACAGGAACTTGTAATATTTCACCTGGTAAATCTCTGGCAACTAATTTTCCGTTTGATAAGGTGTCATAAACAATTTCATCAGCCGTAACAACTTTTACAGTGCCATCTTCATTTAGGGCATTTTTGGTATAAACGTTTCCTCTGTAATAATTGAAATCATTAAAGTCATCATCTACTATAGGTCTGTATACATCAGCTACCCATTCAGCAACATTACCTGCCATGTCATATAATCCAAAATCATTTGGTTCGTATGATTTTACAGCATTGGTAATATCGGCACCATCATCAGACCATCCTGCAATTCCGCCGTAATCTCCTTTTCCTTGCTTAAAGTTAGCTAATTGATCACCACGTATTTTGCGTTTTCCAGAACGTGTATATTGTCCATCCCATGGATATTTTTTACGTCCACGGTATAAGTTATAGCTTCTAATTTCTGTTAACCCTAAGGCGGCATATTCCCATTCTGTTTCTGTAGGAAGTCTGTATTTTGGTGAAATAATACCCGTTTCACGAGTAGCGTAGATGCCTGTTTCATTGCCGTCTGCATCTGTTCTTACATTTCTTCTACCTCTAACATCACCATTAATGATTTCCTCATTTCCTCCGTAGGTAAGTGTAGGGGCATTAATATAAGTGTCTGTACTGAAGGTTTGCTCAGAATTTACATCGGTAATTTTGGCATCGCGTTTCAAATATCCTGCTTTTTCAAGGTTGTGTTCATTAACACGGTCTGAACGCCAATTAGCAAATTCAACTGCTTGAATCCAGCTTACACCAACCACAGGATACTCACCGTAGCCAGGATGACGCAAGTAATTGTTGGTCATAACTTCATTAAAACCAAGACGGTTTCTCCATACCAATGTATCTGGTAGGGCACCCGTATAAATAGCTCTAAAATTATCTTCAGAGGGCGGATATACACGTTTTAACCAGTCCAAGTATTCCATATACATAGCATTGGTAACTTCTGTTTCATCCATGTAAAAGGATTGTACGTGTTGCTGACTTGGGGAGTTATTCCAATCATGCATCACATCATCTTGAACTCTACCTTTGGTGAATGTTCCACCTTCTATAAACACTAATCCAGGAGATGTTTCTTGTTCCTTGAAGTTTGTGTTATATTGAAACCCTCCTTCGCGAGAGTTAATTTGCCATCCGGTAGCTCTGGAACTGTTCTTTGAACTAGAGGACTTTTTACAACTAGTTGAAGCAACAGTAAGTGCTAAAACTAATAAGACCTTTAATGATACTACTTTTTTCATATCCATACTTTTAAGTAAGCTAATAATAATTTTGGTGCTGCAATATAAGAATTAAACCGAATAACGCAAGCCATTTTTTACATTTTAACCAAAAAAATGTGTATTTCGTCCTTTTTTTCGTGTATTACATCGATGATTTGCCTGTTTTTGATCTCTGTTTTGTTGTGTAATAACGCACGATTTACAGATTTATTATTGTATTTTTGAATCAGTTTTTGAAATTGAAATAGTTTTAATAATATAGAGGCTTTCATGACGTTTATGTAACAATGAGAAAGAAATTTTTGTTTTTATTACTGTGGTTTTCTGTTGTGTCTTATGCACAACAACGCCAGTATCGTATTGATTGGAAGGATTCTAAAAGAGTATTTGGAGAAGGGTTTTCAATAGAAGTGCCGTCTTTTAGTGAAGACTATTATAGTTTTAATTTCATAGATGGGCTTCTGTTTACAGATCAATGGCCATCAGAAGGTATAGTAAACCCTAATACGGTTGTTTTAAAAAATGTTGTTTACCAGAATGTTTCAGAGGAAGAACTTATAGACCTCGATAAAAGTAAAATAGCTTCAGAATTAAGCTTTACCTTAAGAAATGCCAAATCTAGAAACGAAAAATATACCGTGTTTCAACTGAAGCCTATAGTTAAAGATGTAAGCGGTGGATATAAAAAAGTGGTGTCTTTTCAGTTGAATTATCAATTTGGGGCAAATTTAAGGAAACAAAGCATCACAGCTAAGAGTTACAATATTAAAGGTGTTTCAAATTCGGTTTTAGCTAATGGCAACTGGTATAGGTTTTATGTTGAAGCGTCTGGCGTTTATAAATTAAGTAAAAGTTTTTTACAGAATTTGGGGGTTAATGTAAACAATGTAGATCCCAGAACAATAAAGCTATTTGGTCATGGAGGTGATATGATTCCGTATTCCAATGCTGAGCCTTATCCGTATGATGTGCCTGAAAATGCTATAAAGTTTGTTGGAGAAGAGGACGGGGTTTTTAATAATCAAGATTACATACTGTTTTATGCCAAAGGACCTAAAGGTTATAATGCTGAAAGTATCACTCACATTAATTGCTACACTAACCGTACTTACTATTATATTAATGTAAGCGCAGGGGAAGGAAAGCGCATTAGAAATTTTAGTCAGCCAACGGGAACACCAAATCGTATTCTTGATACATTTGATGATTATCAATATTATGAACAAGATGATTATAATTTATTATCATTAGGAAGACGATGGTTTGGAGATAAGTTTGATATTGAAAATAATAAGTCCTTTGAGTTTGAATTTCCTGATTTGATAACTACCGAACCAGTCAGGTTACATGTGGTTGCTGCTAGTACCGCAAAAATAGGCACTTCAATGGCTGTTTCAGTAAATGGGCAATCCATCACCAATCTGAACTTTTTTGCAACCTCTTCAACTAATTTAGCATCAGGAGCTTCCTATAATAATGTTATTAACGTAGGGTCATCAAAAATATCTGTTAATCTAAATTATAATAATCAAGGCAACCCAAGTTCTATTGCGTATTTAGATTTCATTGCTATTGAGGGAACACGCGCATTAAATTTTAATAAGAAACAGTTTAAGTTTAAAAACAAGGTATTAGCTACCGAAACAGGTATAGGGCAATATGTTATTGGTAATGCTAGTAATCTTTCAGAGGTATGGGATGTTACTGATTTATATAATGTTTCAAACGTTGAAAACACAGATGGAGATTCTAGTTTTAGGTTTCAAACACAAATGGGAACCGTAAAAAGATTTGTAGCTGTAACCTCGCTTGATTATTATGAACCAAAATTTGATAGCAAAACTAAAGTTAACAATCAAGATATAAAAGGAACTGTGTTCACCAATGCACAAGACCAGTTTCAAGATGTTGACTATATCATTATTGCAAGACGTGATATGCTGGCTCAGGCAGAACGTTTAGCACAAATAAACAGACAGCAAAACCAATTAAATGTAAAGGTTTACACTTTAAATGATATTTATACAGAGTTTTCTACTGGAAATGCAGATATTGGAGCGATTAGGAATTTTGTGAAATACGTATATGACAATGCTAGTTCATCAGATAAAAGGCTTAAATATTTATGTCTGTTTGGTGATGGTTCTTTTGATTATAAGAATAGATTGCCTAATAATACCAATATTGTGCCTTCATGGTATTCATATAACAGTTTTAGCTTGACGAGTTCTTATGTGTCTGATGACTTTTATGGCATGATGGATGATAATGAAGGCACTATGGCTTCTAGTGATATGCTAGATCTTGCCGTAGGTAGAATATTGGCAGAAACCCCACAGCGGGCCAGAGAAATGGTTGATAAAATTGAATCGTATTATGCTAAAGAAGCTTATGGAAGTTGGCGAAATGATTTTGTTGTGGTTTCTGATGATGTTGATAAAGACTGGGAAGGTATATTGCAGGAGACAACCGATTATATTGGAAATCTGGTAACAGAAAAGAAACCTTCTATGAATGTGGTAAAAATACATTCAGATTCCTATAAACAAGAATCATCGGCTGGTGGAGATAGGTATCCCAAAGTAACAACAGCCTTGAGTAATGCTGTAGATAAAGGGGCGCTAGTAGTTAATTATTTTGGTCACGGTGGCGAAGATGGTTTGGCTTCAGAACGTATCTTGTTAAAACCAGATATTCTTAATTTCCGCAATGTTTGTAAATTAAATTGTTTTGTAACAGTAACCTGTGAGTTTACCCGTTTTGATAATCCGCTTAGAGAAACGGCAGGTGAATTTACCTATTGGAATAAAACAACAGGTGCTATTGGTTTAATTACTACAACACGTCAAATTTTTGTGAGGTTCGCCACTTCGTTTAACAATATTTTAGGGCAATATTTGTTTGCTTACAGTGATGATTTAATTAATAAGGAAGATTACCCGTCAATGGCCGAAGCGCTTAGGCTTGCTAAGGCAGATCCTTCAGTATCTAGGGAAACGCAAAGACGCCTAGTGTTTTTTATAGGTGATCCTGCTATGAAGCTGGCCTTTGCTAAACCCAATGTCCGATTAACGAAAATAAATAATACGCCAATTGGGCAAGCTACAGATACGCTCAAAGCGCTTAGTTATGTGAAATTAGCAGGAGAAGTAACAGATGCATCTGGAAACCTTATGTCTAATTACAACGGAACGCTTTCTACTACCATTTTTGATAAAGATATTGACAGACGAACTTTGGCCAATGATGGTACACGTTTAAATGGTGAGCTGGTGGTGATGGATTTTAAAACACCAGGAGCTGTTATTTTTAGGGGACAAGCTTCAGTTACCAACGGACAATTTGAATTTGATTTTGTGGTGCCTAAAGATATTGGGGTGCCAGTGGGTTATGGTAAAGTGAGTTTCTATGCAAGAAACGAAACTTTTACCCAAGACCAGTCGGGTGCTAATGTAAATATAGTAAAAATTGGAGGGGTTAACGAAAATGCTGAAGAAGACAATGTTGGGCCAGTCATGCAAATTTATATGAATGATGAAAATTTTGTTTCTGGAGGTATAACAAATCAGTCTCCTACCTTATTAGTAAAGTTGGAAGACGCCAATGGTATAAATACGGCAAGTGGAATAGGGCATGATATCGTGGCTATAATAGATGGGGATGAAAAAAATCCTATTATTTTAAATGACTATTACCAAACCGAAGTAGATAATTATAGAAAAGGTGTTGTGAGTTTTCCTTTAAGAGACATTGAGCCTGGGTTACATACGTTAACTGTTCGTGCCTGGGATGTTTACAATAATTCGTCGATTTCAGAAATTCAATTTGTAGTGTATAATGAGAATCAGGAATTGGTGATTGATAAGGTACTAAATTACCCGAATCCCTTTGTGAATTATACAGAATTTTGGTTCAATCACAATAGTTCAGAGTCTTTAGACGTTTCTATACAGATATTCACTGTTTCTGGTAAATTGGTAAGGACATTAAATGGACAAACCTCAGGAGGCATAAAAACAACCAGCTCGTCATTATCAAGGGATATAGTATGGGATGGCAGAGATGATTTTGGTGATAAAATAGGAAAAGGGGTTTATGTCTATAAGTTGAAAGTACATTCAAATCGGTTAGATAAAACGGTGGAAAAAATAGAGAAACTTGTAATACTGTAATAAAAAATTATATTTGCTAAATAAACATTACTTCATGAAGAATAGATTTTTGCTGTTGGTAGCACTCGCTTTTATTTTTGAAATTCAGGCTCAAAATACTATTGTGCCAAATCCAAATGACTCCAGAGTTATTACAACTGGTGTTCCTTTTTTAATGATTGCTTCCGATGCTCGTGCAGCCGGTATGGCTGATATGGGCGTAGCAACATCTGTTGATGCTTTTTCGCAACAATGGAATGCCTCAAAATATGCGTTTTCTGAAACAAAATCAGGAATCGGTGTTAGCTACACCCCGTATTTAAGTAAACTAGTAAACGATATTTTTTTAGGAAATGTGACGTATTTTAATCGTCTAGATGAGCGTAGCGCGTTCTCGGTAGGGTTACGATATTTTTCTTTAGGAGAAATTGAGTTTGTTGATGGCCCTAATGATACGCCTCGAATTCAAAAACCGAGCGAAATGTCTTTAGATGCGTCCTATGCCTTGCGTTTATCTGATCAATTCTCCATGGCTGTAGGTATGCGCTATTTGCGTTCAAATTTAAGAATTCAAGGACTTGATGGTGATGCTTCAGCAGCCAATACCTTTGGTGTTGATATTACTGGGTATTACCAGAGTGAGGAAGCGGCTTATGCCGATTTTAATGGGCGGTGGAGAGCTGGATTTGCTATTCAGAATATTGGTCCTAAATTTAAATATGATGATGCTGGTCTTGATAATTTTCAACCAACAAATTTACGCTTAGGTGGTGGTTTTGACTTTATTTTTGATAGTTACAATAAAGTGGCGGTTACTGCCGAAATCACAAAATTATTAGTGCCTACACCACCAATTTTGGGAACTGAGGTAGATGAAGAGGGTAATACTGTGCAGGACAATGTAATCTATAAAGGAAAACCAAATGACGTTGGTTTTCTAAAAGGCATGTTTCAGTCGTTTGGTGATGCTCCTGGTGGTTTTAAAGAAGAAATGCATGAAATTACCTATGCCCTTGGTGCAGAATATTTATACCAAGACGCCTTTGCTTTTAGGATGGGATATTTTAATGAGCATGAAACAAAAGGGGCTAGAAAATTTTTAGCACTTGGAGCAGGATTTAAAGCCAATGTAGTAAATATAGATATTTCTTATTTGTTTTCAACCTCTAAAGTGCAGAGTCCGTTAGAAAACACATTGCGTTTCTCTTTAACATTTAATATTGGTGAAGGCGAGTACGTAGAATACTAAGGAGGCATTATGCTTCAAATAAAAAACAAAGAACTATTGCGATGGCAATAGTTCTTTGTTTTAAAGTGTTTGTTATCTTTACTAGGTCACGTAATAATAGCTTATGAAAGAAATTGAGGTTTCGTCCAAATTACAAGTATTTGAAAGCTTTGATGAGTTATCAGAGGAGGTAAAGAGTTTATTAGAAGAAGCCATCAGCGTAAGAAAGCAGGCTTATGCACCGTATTCAAACTTTTTAGTAGGCACAGCGCTTTTACTTGATAATGGCGAGGTGATAACAGGAAGTAATCAAGAAAATGCTTCTTACCCATCAGGCTTATGTGCCGAGCGAACAGCAATATATTATGCAGGATCTAAATTCCCTGAAGCACAGATTGTGCGTATGGCTATTTCAGCAGGATCAAAACACTCTATTACCTCAAAACCTATTCCGCCTTGTGGGGCTTGTAGGCAAGCTATAGCAGAGTATGAAGTAAAACAAAGCAAGCCTATAGAAATCTATTTTATGGGTGAAACGGGCACCATAGCAAGGTCTCATTCCTTGTCTAATTTATTGCCTTTTGGTTTTGACAAATCTGTGCTTTAATATTTAAAATCAAGTTCAATTTAATATATTTAAGTTTTTCAGATTAAAATTGTCAATTAACTAATCTATCTTAATTGAAGCTCTAATTTTCATATTTTTTTGACTTTAGGCGTGTTGGGTTTTTCCAGTAACGTACAAAATATTACTTTTGTATTTCGCTTATTAATAATACAATATTATTCGATGCAAAAAATCACAAAAGAGGTTTACCTCAAATGGTATGAAGACATGTTATTCTGGAGAAAGTTTGAGGACAAATTGGCTGCAGTTTATATTCAACAAAAAGTAAGAGGATTTCTTCACTTGTATAATGGTCAAGAAGCTGTTTTAGCAGGAGCTTTGCACGCTATGGATTTGACTAAAGATAAAATGATAACAGCTTATCGTAATCACGTACAGCCAATAGGTATGGGCGTAGATCCAAGACGCGTAATGGCAGAATTATACGGTAAAGCAACCGGAACCTCACAAGGACTTGGTGGTTCTATGCACATTTTCTCCAAAGAACATCGCTTCTACGGAGGACATGGTATTGTTGGTGGGCAAATTCCATTAGGAGCGGGTATTGCCTTTGGTGATAAATACCACGGCAGTGATGCCGTAACCTTATGTTGTTTTGGTGATGGAGCTGCAAGACAAGGCTCTTTACATGAAACGTTTAATTTAGCTATGCTTTGGAATTTACCAGTAGTATTCGTTTGTGAAAATAATGGTTATGCTATGGGAACTTCAGTGGAGAGAACAGCAAATCATGATGATATCTGGAAGCTAGGTTTAGGATATGAAATGCCTTCAGCACCTGTTGATGGTATGAATCCTGTGAAAGTAGCAGAAGCATTTGATGAGGCTATACAACGCGCAAGAAAAGGTGGTGGGCCAACATTTTTAGAATTAAAAACTTATAGATATAGAGGGCATTCTATGAGTGATGCGCAACATTACAGAACAAAAGCTGAGGTTGAGGAATACAAGAAGATAGATCCTATTACGCAAGTAAAAGATGTTATTCTTAAAGAGGAGTACGCAACAGAAGAAGAAATTAAAGCTATTGATAAGCGTGTAAAAGATCGCGTAGCTGAATGTGAAAAATTTGCTGATGAATCACCGTTCCCAGAAAAGAACGTTATGTATGATGTGGTGTATGAGCAAGAAGATTATCCATTTATTCAACACAAAATATAAACTATGGCAATAGTAGTAAATATGCCGCGTTTAAGCGATACTATGGAAGAAGGTACCGTAGCGGCTTGGTTAAAAAAGGTAGGAGATAAGATTGAAGAAGGCGATATTTTAGCTGAAATAGAGACCGATAAGGCCACTATGGAATTTGAATCTTTTAATGAAGGTACGTTACTTCATATTGGGGTTCAAGAAGGTGAAACTACAAAGGTAGATGAGCTTTTAGCTATAATAGGTGAAGAAGGCGAAGATATTTCAGGACTGTTGAATGGTGGAGGAAGCGCTACAACTTCACAGGAAAGCTCAACAGAGACTTCAGAGCCTACTGAAACCTCTGCTCAAGAAGAACCTGCAGAGGCAAATTCAACAGCGGCCGAATTACCTGAAGGCGTAATTGTAGTAACAATGCCAAGGTTAAGTGATACCATGGAGGAAGGAACTGTGGCAACATGGTTGAAAAAAGTTGGAGATACGGTTGAAGAAGGCGATATACTTGCTGAAATTGAGACCGATAAAGCTACAATGGAGTTTGAATCGTTCCAGTCAGGTACTTTATTAGAAATAGGATTAAAAGAGGGTGAGTCTGCAAAAGTAGATGAACTTTTAGCTATAATTGGACCAGCAGGGACTGATGTTTCTGGTGTTGCAGCTAGTTTTTCAGTGGGAAGTGCTCCGGCTAAAAAAGAAGAAGCTCCAAAAACAGCATCTCAACCTGAAGCATCTAAATCAAGTTCTGCGCCGGCAGCAACTAAGAAGAGCGCTCCAGCACCTACGCCAGTTACCGAAAACGGTAGGGTATATGTGTCGCCATTGGCAAAACGATTAGCAGAAGAAAAAGGCATAAACTTGACTAAAGTACAAGGTTCTGGAGAGAATGGACGTATAGTTAAGCGAGATATAGAGAATTATGAGCCTGCAGCATCAGGGGCTTCAGTTGGTAAATTTGTGCCAACAGGTCAAGAAGATTTTGATGATGTACCTAATTCACAAATGCGTAAGGCAATTGCTAAGTCACTAACTAAGTCGAAATTCTCAGCACCTCATTATTACTTAGCTGTTGAGTTTGATATGGACAATGCTATTGCGTTTAGAAGTCAGTTTAACTCTATTCCTGATACTAAAATATCATTTAATGATATGGTGGTTAAAGCTTGTGCGTTAGCATTAAAGCAACACCCTCAGGTGAATTCACAATGGTTTGATGACAAAATGCGTTTAAACAATCATGTTCATATTGGTGTGGCTGTAGCTGTTCCAGATGGATTGGTGGTGCCTGTAGTGAGATTTGCTAATGAGCAATCTTTACCGCAAATAGGTGCAGAGGTGAAAGAGCTTGCTGGTAAAGCTAGAAATAAAAAATTGACTCCAGATGAAATGTCAGGTAGTACGTTTACTATTTCTAATTTAGGAATGTTTGGTATTGATTATTTTACATCAATTATCAATCAGCCTAATTCAGCTATACTTTCGGTAGGTGCTATAGTTCAAAAACCAGTGGTTAAAAATGGACAGGTTGTTCCAGGAAACACAATGAAGTTAACACTAGCTTGTGACCACAGAACGGTGGACGGCGCTACAGGAGCTCAATTCCTTCAAACATTAAAAGGATACATTGAAAACCCTTTAACAATGGTTGTTTAAGGTTTAAAATATATTTATATGTAAAAAAAGCCACTTCAAATTTTGAAGTGGCTTTTTGTTTTTGAACGGCTTTTTAATCAATCTTTTTCTATAATAGGTTCTGCATTAAAAGGATCTTCTAAAGCAATAAACAACACACACGGACCTTTGTCAAGGCATTTTGCTTTATGAGGCTTATTGCTCGGTCCATAAAGATAAGAGCCTACCGTAGCAATTTGTGGTTCTTCATTTTCGTATTGAACTTCTAATTCACCAGAAATAAGAATCATGCGTTCGGGTGAATTATGGGTGTGATTAATTACTTCAGTATTCGGATTTATTTTAAAAAACAAATCTAAATTTGGTTGTTCAATAGCGCCATGCAGTAAAGTAAATGAGCAACCTGGAAAAAAATCAGGTGCTGGGTGCCATTTTAAATCTTTATGATCAACGGTATAAACTAATGATATTTCCTCTGAGTTTGTGTCCTTTTCTTGCGAAAAAGAATAAGAACCAATCAACAACAGTAAAAGAACTAATACGGGGGCTAAACAGGATTTTTTAAAAGCTTTCATTCATTTATTTTAGTTGGTTAACACTATAAAATAATATTTTTTGGTGAAATTTCATAATATAACTCTTAAAAAAAAAACACTTAAATATTGAAATATAGTTATTTAGCGATTTTCGGCCGTACTTGGATCAATAACATTTGCTACTTTTGATATAGTATTGGCTGGAAATCCGCCTTTTTTGGCATGTTCCCTTACAAGTTCAATGTCTGCTGCCAAGTAAACACAGTAAATTTTATTATCTGTTACAAAACTGTTAACCCATTTAATGGCTGGTCCCATATCATCTAATACTGAGCATGATGTTTTAGAAACACCTATTAGTTCCTCAGATGTTAATTGTCCTGCATTGGGTATTTCTCTTTCAATGACATACATTTGCAGGTTTGGAGTTGCAGCCTCTTCTCTAAGAAGTTCAGCTGCTGTTTTTTCTTGTCCCATAATACTTGATGTTGTTAGTAAAATACCTAAAATTAAAATTGACTTTAACGTTTTCATAATTCTTTGGTTTTGATTAATAGTGTTAAAGTTATGGTATCGTAAACCAATATATTAGGACAATTAATTCAAAGAGTTGAAGATTTCGTGCAATAGAGAGAAATTTTAAGATAGGTAGCCATGTATATATTCTGAAGGAAGTATGCCAAAATTGTTTTTAAAACATTTAGAGAAATAGGCAAGACTGTTAAAACCAGTTTCAAAGGCAATTTCAGAAATATTTCCTTTTTGACTATACAAGGCTTTAAGGGCTTTGTTTAATCGAAATGATCTTAGTAATATATTAGGCGATCTACCTGTAAGCGTTGTTGTTTTCCTGTAAAGTTGAGATTTGCTATAGCCTAAATCACGACTTAAAAAGTCTACTGTGATTTCAGAATTATTGTAATGTTCCTGAAAAAGTTTATGTAGCTTTAAAAGAAAGGTTTCGTCTTGAATCCTAAAATAGGTAATTAAATGATTCTTACAAATTCTATCTAAATGATGTTTGGATATTTGCTCATTAACATTACGGGAAATTACTAAATCGCCTTTTGCTAATTCACAAAGAGCTTGAGCTAAATTAATAGTGTCTTCAAATAAATTGTTTTTAGCCGTTACAGGATCACCCGTAGCCATACCAATGCTAAAGAAATTATGTATGTCATTAGGCTTAGGGTTAATAAATTTAGCATTTTGTACAATATTTGAAGCACAGTATAGCCCATCCTTTGCTGAGCTAAATGACGTTAAATAACAGTTTGTATTATTACTAATAATAACGCCATTAAATTTATTAACAAAAAGGTTAATGTTTGCATGAAGTGTTTGATACGCAGTATTGTGTGCTGTTTCAGTATGCGTAATAAGAGGCGTTTTTATGACCAATATAGTACGATGCGCAGAGTTCATGGGTGATATTTCAGGCTCAGGATCTTGAATGCGTCCTAAGAAAGATTTAACTAAACCAGCATCCACTTCAATGATTTTATGAGGTACTAGTCCATGAGCTTTTCGATGGAGTTCTTGCACAGCTTCCTTGTTTGGTGCTTCAATCAGGCAAAATACATTTTCGCGTTCTTCATCAATCCAATAGGTCATAACTTTACAATTAAACTCATTTTGATGAATTAAATCTTTTTTATGAGCTTTTGCTGCATCCTGAAGTTTTACTCCAGGCAAATCATGTCGATCCATGAAAATTGGCATTGTACGAAATTTTATTCAATTTAATGAATTTTTATTAAATGGTTTTATGGGTGTCTAGCATTTAATGGTTAAGGAATGGTAGAATTGAAGATAAAATGAGTGATTATTTAAGGTTCTTAGTAATGTTTTTTATCTTTAGCAATTAAATAAATATATGAAAAAAGTATTAGCAGTAGCTTGTCTTTGTATGGTGTTGAGCTGTGGCGGCCAAAAGAAAAGTTTGGTCTCAAGCTCAGGTCCCATAGAAAAAAATATTTCAGATAGCGTTCATGTTGAGCTTACAAAAAAAGAGATAAAATATGCTGAATTAGCTGATGTGAAATTCAGTTTAGAGTATCTAGCCTCAGATGAATTACAGGGAAGGAATACAGGTTCTGAAGGGATAGAGAAAGCAGCTGTTTTTATTGAAACCTTATTTAAGAAAAATGATATTAAACCCTTTTTTAAAACATATAGAGATTCCTTTCATGTAAAATCTGTTGTGGGTTATAACGTGGTTGGTTATATAGAAGGCAGTGATTCAAATTTAAAAAAGGAGTTTGTCATTCTTGGCGCTCATTATGATCATATTGGATTTGGAAAGCAAGTAGAAGGAGATAGCATTGCTAATGGAGCTAATGATGACGCCTCGGGTACCGTAGCTGTTTTAGAATGGGCCAAGTATTTTGCAAAATCGAAAACAAACAAACGTAGCATCCTGTTTACGCTATATTCGGCAGAGGAACTGGGTTTAAAAGGTTCTGAGCACTTAGCAAGTAGATTGAAATCTGACAGTTTAAACCTATATACCATGATTAATTTTGAAATGATTGGTGTGCCAAGGTCAAAAGATAAAACCCTAACTTATATAACAGGTTATGATTTATCTAATATGGCCGATAAACTTAATCACTATGCAGGTGAAGAGCTAGTTGGTTTTTTACCTGAGGCAAAACAGTATAGTTTGTTTAAAAGATCTGATAATTATCCGTTTTACCAAGCGTTTCATGTGCCAGCTCAGGCAATTTCGACTTTCGATTTTACAAATTTTGAGTACTACCATCACGTGTATGATGAACCTGATAAAATGGATTTCAATCATATGACAAGTTTTATAAATAAAATGATTCCGGCTATTGAAGGTATAGTAAATTCAGACGTGAAAGAAATTAAAATGAATGGCAATGAGTAAGCATGTAATTATTACAGGAACAAGTAGAGGAATTGGATTTGAGTTGGTTAAGCTGTTTGCTCAGCAAGGGCATGAAGTCTTGGCATTATCACGTAACGAAAAGCCTGTTCAAGCTTTGAATTTGGAAAATGTTACCTGTTTTCCTTTTGATTTAGGTAATGTTGCCGCTTATAAAAAAGTAGATGATTTTATACATAACAACTGGCAATCAGTTGATATACTCATTAATAATGCGGGCGCACTTTTAAATAAGCCTTTTTCAGAAACAGGCATAGATGATTTTGAAAACGTTTATAGAACAAATGTTTATGGTGTTTCAGAACTTACCCGTATTGTTTTACCCTTTATGAAAACAGGAAGCCATGTAGTGACCATAAGTTCTATGGGCGGGGTTCAAGGCAGTATGAAGTTTCCGGGTTTGGCGGCATATAGTTCAAGCAAGGCTGCTGTGATTGCCCTCACGGAATTGTTGGCAGAAGAATATAGAGATTCAGGAATATCATTTAATGTGTTGGCCTTAGGAGCTGTACAAACAGAAATGCTAGAAGAGGCTTTTCCCGGGTATCAGGCACCTACTACAGCTTCAGAAATGGCCGAATATATATTCGACTTCTCATTAAACGGAAATACATACTACAACGGTAAACTACTACAGGTTTCAAATTCTACTCCTTAATTTACTTCATCTTATGAAAAAGTACAAATGCATAATTTTTGACTGCGATGGTGTTTTAATTGATAGTGAAACCATTGCTATAGGTGTTTTGGTTGATATGGCCAATGCTCTTGGAGCAGATATGGATAAGCACGATTCATTAATCAGTTTAAAAGGAAAATCACTAAACCTGTGCATGGATTTGATTTCTCAGAAAATTCAAAGACCACTACCAGAGTCCTTTGAGCAAGATTATAGAGCCAATACCTTTAAAGCATTTAAAAAAGATATTCAGCCTATTACAGGTATTAAGGAGGTGCTTGAAAATTTAGAACTGCCCTTTTGTGTGGCTTCCAGTGGGCCAGAGAACAAAATTCGATTGAATCTAGAAGTAACAGGGTTGTTGCCTTATTTTGAAGGAAAAATTTTTAGTTGTTATACTATTCAAAAATGGAAACCAGAGCCAGATGTCTATTTGTGGGCCGCTAAAACTATGGGATTTCAGCCAGAGGATTGTTTGGTAATAGAAGATAGTTTGTCGGGCGTTTTGGGAGCTAAAAGAGGAGGTTTTGATGTTTTAGGGTATACCGAACACGATTATAAAAATGAACTAAAATCTGAAGCTCATGGTACTTTTAGTGACATGTCTACCTTGCTAGAGCTCATCTAATCCAGTGTATTTTTTAGTGTGATACAACATCAAATTCAAGATTACATACCTAAACAAGCCTTGCCAAAGGTTATTGAGCTTTTAAACCACGATAAGCTATCAGTAAAGATAAAAAGGGAGCGTAAAACACGTCATGGTGATTATAGGCGATTGCCAAATGGTAAACATGAAATTAGTATAAACTCAAATTTAAATGAGTTTCGTTTTTTAATAACTCTTATTCATGAAATTGCTCATTTTGAAGCCTATCAAGTCTATGGTAAGTTTATAAAACCTCATGGCAAAGAGTGGAAAATAACATTTCAGCATTTAATGTTACCGTTTTTAAACCCAGAAGTATTTCCTATTAGTTTGTTGCCATTGTTAGCCTTACATTTTAAAAATCCCAAGGCCAGTAGTGATACAGATATTAATTTGTCATTAGCCCTAAAACAATTTGACCAACCAAATAATAAAACGTATATTTTCCAGGTACCCATAGGATGTATGTTTAAAATCCATAATGGAAAAATATTTAAAATGGGAAATAAACGTGTTAAGCGTTATGAAGGTGTTGAGGTTAAAACAGGAAGAATCTATTTGTTTAATCCCAATGCTGAAGTAGAATTGATTGAAACATAAAATTATGAATAAAAATTATTATGCCATACTCATGGCAGGCGGTGTAGGATCACGATTTTGGCCAGTAAGTACACAAGATTTTCCAAAGCAGTTCCATGATATGTTAGGGACTGGAGATACATTGATACAAAAAACATTTCACAGACTAGCTGATTTAATTCCTAAAGAAAACATATTCATTCTTACCAATGAACGTTATAATGATTTGGTATTAGAGCAACTTCCAGAGGTAACGCAAAGACAGGTGGTTTTAGAACCGGCAATGCGAAATACAGCACCCTGTATTTTGTATGCCTCTTTAAAAATACAAAAAGAGAACCCTAATGCGGTTATGATTGTAGCGCCAAGCGACCATTGGATTGAAGACGAACAAACGTTTTCAAAAAATGTAAAACAAGCATTTGATTATTGCACAAATAACAATGCTCTAATGACCTTAGGAATTCAACCCACCTTTCCAAATACAGGTTACGGATACATTGAATTTGATAAAACGTCTACAAGCGACATTAAATCGGTAAATCAGTTTAGAGAAAAACCAGATTACGAAACAGCAAAGAGTTTTATTAATCAAGGTAATTTTTTATGGAATGCTGGTATTTTTATGTGGAGTGTAAAAAGTGTAGTGGAAGCATTTAAAAATAACCAACCCGAACTTTTTAAACTTTTTGAATCGGGTATGTCTGCATATAATTCAGATGAAGAAGTGAGGTTTATCAAAGAAAATTATCCTAAGGCTGAAAATATTTCTGTGGATTATGCGATTATGGAAAAGTCAAACAATGTGTTTGTAATAGCCGCAGAATTTGATTGGAATGATTTGGGAACGTGGGGTAGTTTATATGATAAGTTAAACAAAGATAAATCTGACAATGCAGTGGTCAATGCAAGAACGCTCACTGATGAAGCTACGGGTAACATGATTCGTACTAAAAAAAATAAAATCGCTGTAATTGATGGTTTGAAGGATTATATCATTGTAGATGAAGACGATATTTTGCTTATCTTTCCTAAATCAAAGGAACAAGATATTAAAAAAGTGCTCCAAAATGTAAAGCATAAATTTGGAGAACAATATGGATAAATACCATGAGCGAAGAAAGCAAATTTAACTTTTCTGAAGAAGAGAAGACAGAAGCTGATAAAATCAAGAATGTGGAAGCCACCAAAAAGGCTATGCAAGAAGATGCTAAAGGGCTTTTGCAAAATGTTCAGAAATTTTTAAGGGAACTTCTAGATTTTAGAGAAGATACCGATCGTGACGCAACGGTGCAAGCCATAAAAGGTGATATCTCGTTTAAGGGGGCCACAGCTTGGATATTAGTTTGTTCTATTTTCGTGGCCTCTATTGGGTTAAATGCCAATTCTACAGCTGTGGTTATTGGTGCCATGTTAATTTCTCCTTTAATGGGACCTATTTTAGGGGTTGGCTTGTCTATTGCTATTAATGATATTGACACCTTGAGAAAGTCGCTAATCAACTTAGCCATTATGATTGTGCTTAGTTTGCTTACGGCATTTTTATTCTTTTGGTTATTTCCTTTAAGTGAAGATACCTCAGAACTCTTAGGACGGGTGAGACCAGATATTAGAGACGTGCTTATTGCTTTTTTTGGTGGTTTGGCGCTCATTATTGCGCGTACTAAAAAAGGAACCATTGCTTCAGTTATTTTTGGTGTAGCCATAGCCACCGCTTTAATGCCTCCGCTTTGTACTGCAGGATACGGTTTAGCCAAGGGTAACTTTGTTTACTTTGGTGGAGCTATGTATTTGTTTACTATAAATACTATTTTTATTGCTCTAGCGACGTTCTTGGTCCTTAAACTTTTAAGATTCCCCATGCTGAGATATGCCAATTCTAAAAAAAGACAATTTATTTCTAGAATGGCAACATTGTTAGCTATTGTGGTTATGGTACCCGCTGTTTGGACCTTTTTAATTGTTTTAAAGGAGAGTAATTTTAAGCGAGATGCTATGAACTTTATTAGCAAAGAACTTTCTGAATTACCGCATGATGAATTTATAAGAAACAACTCATCCTATCAGTATGTTGATGATAAAACATCAACTATAGAAATAAATACGTTCGGACTGGATGAAATTCCTGAAGAGTCCATCGCTATTTTGAAAAGTAGATTGAAGGATTACAGTGCGCTTTCAAATACAGAACTGATTGTAAATCAGAATAAAACCAAAAATTTAGATAACATGCGCTATATGGAAGAATTACGTACACGTGATTCAATTGATCTGTTATCGCAATCAGCAAGAATAAAATACTTAGAGCGCCGACTCAGAGGTTTTGCTGGTATAGACAAAAACTATTCGTCATTTGATGCCTTAGCAGCCGAAATAAAAATAAATTACGAAGCGATTGAAAATATTTCTTATGCCAGTTTAGTTAGTACCGATTTCAAAAAGAAAGATACTATTTCTGTATTTTATTTGAAATGGGATACGAAAGCATCCAAAGAGAAGGACCGAAAAGAAGATACAAGGAAATTAGAAAAATGGTTAAAATTAAAACTTGATTTAGATACTTTAGTTATTCATAGAATGAATTAGCTATTACAAAAACTGTAGAGTCTATGAAAAATGTGGTTCTTGTTACAGGTGCCAATCGAGGTTTGGGTTTAGGGTTTGTTGAACACTATTTGTCAAAAGGCTGGTATGTTATAGGAACTTGCCGAAGTATAAAACAAGCCCATGCGCTTGAAGAACTTAAAAACCATTATAGTAATGACTTGCAAATTGAATCTTTAGAGGTTACGGATGAATCTTCAATTTCTAATTTTATTTGCCATATTCAACATTTAAAACTTGATTTAGTAATTAATAACGCAGGAATTTGCATTGAGGAACAACTTGGAAAATGGACCCTAGCGACGTTTACGAAAATCTTTCAGGTTAATACTATTGGAGTAGCTTTATTGTCCCAAGTGGTATGGCCTTTAATGCAGCCCAAATCTAAGCTTATTAATGTATCATCAGGGCTCGGGTCTATTTCACTTAATATTAGCCCTGAAGCAAATTTTGATGCTTATGCTATGAGTAAGGCTGCTCTTAATATGTTTACAGCACGATTGGCGGCTAAGTTAAAAAGTAAGGACATTTGGGTTGTGGCGATGAGTCCGGGATGGGTGAAAACGCGCATGGGTGGAGCGGAAGCACTTTTAACAGTTTCTCAGTCCATTTATAAAATGGCCAAGTTAATTGATGGACTAAACAGTGAAGATAGTGGTAAATTTTATTCAGAAGAAGGTGATCGTAAGCCTTGGTAAGTTTCAATGAGTTTTTACTTTTGGTTTCGATTTTTTATAATGATTTTCAATACATTAAAAACGTTTTTTAACCATTAAAACAACCATTAAATTAGGTGTGCTGATTTTTTTGGCGGTAGATTTCACTACATTTGGAATATACAATCGATTGTATTCGGTTGATATTGACTAAACCACTAAACGTAATAATTCATGAAATCTTTATTTACTATCACCTCTTTGCTATGTTTAAGCTTAATTTTAAGTTGCACATCAGAACAAGCTGAAGAGATACCTTCGGCGGACGAGGTTAAAAAGCTCACGGAAAAAGTGGCTAATTGGCAAATAGAAACGTTTGCCGATATGGGAACTTATAGAGCACTGCCTTCAAAAGAACACAGAAAAAAATGGCATAATAGAAAACCTTACCATGATTTAGAATGGACCAACGGGGCATTATACGCAGGCATGTTTCAGCTTAGTGAGATATCACACTACCCAAAATACATCAATTGGTTAGTTGAGATTGGAGATAAGAACAAATGGCAATTGCACAAAAGAATGTACCATGCAGATGATCATACCGTTGGACAATTTTATTTAAGCTTACATCAAAATGTACGTTTAAAACACATCGCTAAAATTACTCCAACAAAGAATCGTTTTGATTCCATTATGAATAGTGAGCAAGGTAAAGCGTATCAATGGGATTGGTGTGATGCCCTATTTATGGCGCCACCTGTGTGGGCGAGATTAGCCAAAATTACTAAAGATAGTACCTATTTAAATTATATGGATACCCAGTATAAAATGACATATAATGAGCTGTGGGATGAAAATGAGAAGTTGTTTTTTAGAGATAAATCTTATTTTAATCAAAAGGAAAAGAATGGGAATAAGATTTTCTGGTCTAGAGGTAATGGCTGGGTGTTTGGAGGTTTAGCACTTATGATTCCTGATTTACCAAAGGATTGGAAAGAAAGAGCGTTTTATACAGACTTATTTAAGCAGATGGCACAAACCATTAAAGCCACGCAAAGAGCTGATGGCACATGGTCTGCTGGGTTATTGGGAGATGTAAAGGATTACCCGAATATAGAAACAAGTGGGAGTGCCTTCTTTACATTTGGTATTGCATGGGGAATAAATAACGGTTTGTTAGAAAGAGAGGTTTATGAACCTGTTTTACTTAAAGCTTGGAAAACGATATCGGGAGCGGTTAATGAAGCGGGTATGTTAGGGTATGTGCAACCTGTGGGAGCGGCGCCAGGGGAAAGTTTTAAAGACTACACAGAAGTATATGGTATTGGAGCCTTTTTAGCTGCTGGTTCAGAAATGTATAAGTTTATAAATAAGTTTTATCCAATTAGTAAAGTAACGACTTATAAAACCTTCATGGAAGATGGTGGATGGTGTTGGTATCAAGATCCACGCGTGATTATTAGCGAAGGTAAATTACTCATTGGCGGATTAAGTGGGCAAAGCGGTGATGTACGACTAGGTGTTTATGATTTAACTAAAGAACAAACAGATAGCACATTGGTGCTTCACAAAAACCTACAAAGGGATGATCATAATGTTCCTGCCTTGTATCAGCGTCCAGATAAAAGTGTATTGGCTATTTGGGCCAAGCATGCCTCAGAAAAAATTCATTATTACAGTACGTCTGAAGGTACTAATTATTTGAAATGGGGGGCAACTAAGCAGTATATTCATGAGTATGATTCAAAACGAGGTGTTACGTATATGAACTTGTATGAAATGAAACCCGAAGGAAAATTGTATAACTTTTTTAGAGATGGTTTAAATTTTAATCCGTCATTCATTACGTCGGAAGATTATGGAGAAACCTGGGGGAACAGAACACATTTTATTTCAAATGACGTAGCTGGTTTTCAACGTCCGTATGCCAGATATTTACAAATTGATGATAACACTATAGGCGTGTCATATACCGATGCCCATCCAAGAGCCTATGGTAACAACTTGTATTATGTTGAGTTTTCAGATAATACGTTTTATAATGTTGATGACTCAAAAATTAAAAGTTTGAATGAGGGGCCATTGCGGTCAACGGAAGCAGAAAGAATATTTCAAGGTAGCGATACTAAAGATAAACCAATAATTAATGAAAGTGTGCCCAACAGTGCGTGGACCTGTGCTATGGCCAAGGATAAGAATAATAATCCGCACTTGGGGTATACCTTATATAAAGCAGATAATGATTTAAGATTTAGGCTCGCTTCTTGGGATGGAGAAACGTGGGGCGATAGAGAAATTGCCTATGCGGGAAAATGTCTGTACAAAGTAGAAAGCAGCTATTCCGGTTTACTTGCTTTTGATCCTGAAGACCCAACCAGTGTATACATTTCAACAGACGTGAATCCGTCAACGGGTGAAGATTTAGGAGGAAACCATGAAATCTATCATGCTACAATTAATGCTAAAGATGATATATCAACAATAACATGGGAGGCCTTGACTAAAAATTCGCCATACAGAAATATACGACCAATTGTGGTTGCTAAAGACGGTTACAAAGTACTCCTCTGGTTATACGGTCCCTGGTATAATTTCTTAGATTACGACGTGAATGTGATAGGAAAGATTTTAGAAAAGCCAGAATAAATTCTATTCATTTTCTTCTAAATACATTTTGCGTACTTTCTTAAATAAGTTGGAAGAGTAAACAAAGTCTGTTACGCTTTTATTATCTGTTCTAAAGATGGTTTTATTAGAGCCCTCCCAAGCTTTTAAGCCATCTTTTAAGAACACAATTTTTTCACCAATTTCCATTACAGAATTCATGTCGTGCGAGTTAATTACAGTAGTGATTTGATATTCATCCGTAATCTCTTGAATCAGATTGTCAATAACAATAGCCGTTTTAGGATCTAACCCAGAATTAGGCTCATCACAAAACAAGTATTTAGGGTTATTTACTATAGCCCGCGCAATGGCAACACGTTTTTGCATACCTCCAGAAGCCTCACTTGGCATTTTATGATGTGCTCCTTCAAGATTGACCCGCTTTAAAACAAAATCAACCCGATCATGCATTTCACTTTTGCTTTGTTTGGTAAACATGCGTAACGGAAACATAACATTTTCGGCAATGGTCATAGAATCAAATAAAGCACTTCCTTGAAAAACCATCCCAATTTCTGCCCTCAAATTACGTTTATCATCTTCAGAAAGCTTTGAGAAAATTTTACCATCATAGGAAATTGAACCCGATTCGTAATTAAACAATCCGAGTAAACATTTCAGAAAAACCGTTTTGCCCGAACCACTTTGCCCGATAACGAGGTTTGTTTTGCCTTTATCAAACGTGGTTGTTATGCCTTTTAAAATATGAGCATCACCAAAGGACTTATGTAAATCATTAACTTCAATCATTAGCTAAGTAGCATTTGGGTTAGTAAATAATTTAAAAGAATGATAAAAACACTGGTCCAAACAAAAGAGGTTGTACTAGCTTTGCCAACTTCAAGTGCGCCACCTTTCATATAATAGCCATGAAATGAAGGAATAGTAGCCAATAGAAAAGCAAAAACAAACGTTTTTATAAAAGCATAGGTAACATGAAAAGGAGTGAAATCTGTTTGAATACCTATCAGGTAATCATCAGGAGAGCTAAACCCTCCAAATACGCAAGCTGCCATACCCCCAAGAATACCTAAAAACATAGAAATTGAAATAACAAACGGATAAAGCATTAAAGCAATATATTTGGGAAACACTAAATAGTTTAAGGAGTTTATTCCCATAACTTCTAAAGCATCAATTTGCTCGGTAACCCGCATAGTTCCAATGCTAGATGTAATAAAAGACCCCACCTTACCAGCCATAATGATAGACATAAAGGTAGGTGCAAATTCTAATACAATAGACTGCCTTGTAGCAAAACCAACTAAGTATCTTGGTATTAAAGGGTTGTCAATATTTAATGCGGTTTGTATGGTAACAACACCACCAACAAAAAAGGAAATAAAAGCTACAATGCCTAAAGATCCAATAATCAAATCATCAATATCTTTTAAGATGAGTTGTTTCATGACCGACCATTTGGTAGGTTTTCTAAACATTTCTACAATCATTAAAAAATACGTTCCAATGTCCTGTAAGTATAGCATACTAGAATTTAATCATGCTAAAGTAAAAAAACTTGTTGGTATTTAACTTTAAATTTTAAATTATGATGTTTTGAAATATGTATTTTTGGCTTTGAAATCTAATCAGACAATGAGATATATATTAATTCTTTTTTTTATCATCAATGGGTGCGTTTCAGCACAAGCACAAAGTACGTTGTATTCAAAAGCTAGTGAGGCATCACAACCCAAATTAGTTGTGGGTATTATAGTAGATCAAATGCGTTATGATTATCTCACTCGGTTTGCAAATAAATATGGAGAAGGTGGATTCTATAGAATGATAAACGAAGGATTTAATTGTAAGAACAATCATTTTAATTATGTGCCCACAAAAACGGCACCAGGCCATGCGTCTGTATTTACAGGAACCACCCCAAAATATCATGGTATTATAGGTAACGATTTTTACGATAAGGCATCAAAAAAGAAAGTTTACTGTGTAGGGAACAATGATGTGGAATCTGTTGGAACAAATTCAAAGGCAGGAAAAATGTCTCCTCATAGAATGGAGGTGTCAACTTTTGCTGATGAAAACAGATTGTTTACACAATTTAGAGGAAAAACAATAGGCGTGTCTATTAAAGATAGAGGAGCTGTTTTACCCGCAGGTCATACGGCTAATGCCGCCTATTGGTTTCATGGCAAAGAAGAAGGAGCGTGGATTTCTAGTTCCTTTTACATGACCGATTTACCTGACTGGGTAAAAGCCTTTAATGCATCTAAAAAGGCCAAATCTTACCTCAAGGATTGGGATACCTATTATGATATTGAAACCTATACAGAATCTGGTCCAGATTTAAATGATTTTGAGCGAGGCTTTAAGGGAAAAGAAACGGCGACCTTTCCTTATAAATTGTCAAAATTGAAAAATAAAAATGGAGGTTATGATATCTTAAAAGAAACGCCATTCGGAAATAGTCTAATTGCAGATTTTGCTCTTGCAGCTATTGAAGGGGAACAATTAGGACAGGATGACATAACCGATGTTTTAACGGTTAGTTTTTCAACAACCGATTATGTAGGGCATAACTTTGGGGTCAATTCAAAGGAAATTGAAGACACCTATATAAGGTTAGATAAAGATTTAGAACGTTTTTTCAATGCTTTAGATGATAAAATAGGGAAAGGAGAGTACGTGGTGTTTCTTACTGCAGATCATGGAGCAGTTGAGGTTCCAGCCTATTTAAATAGTCAAAATATTCCATCAGGATATGTAGATAATTCCAAAAGGCAAAAACAATTCAAAGCTTTTTTAGAAAATACGTTTGGTACGGATGATATATTAGAAAATATTAGCAACGATCAAATTTTTCTTGATAGAAAATTAATTAAAAAACTAGGTTTAGACTTAGAGGCTGTGCAGCAAGCTATTGTTAATGAGCAAATTACCTATGATAATGTAGTAAAGGCTTATACAGGAACCACAATGAGCTCTGTTAATTTTACCAAAGGTATTGAAGCACTTTTGCAAAGAGGTTATAACCAGAAAAGATCTGGTGATGTTGTTTTAGTAAACGCACCAGCCTATGTGTCTTACTCAAAAACGGGATCTACACATGGTAGTGGATTAAACTATGATACCCATGTGCCGCTTTTATTTTTTGGAAAAGGTATTGCTAAAGGGCAAACATTTACAAAAACAGAAATTACAGATATTGCTCCAACAATATCTTCTCTTTTAGGGATTAGCTTTCCAAACGCTGCCATAGGAAAGCCACTAGAGTTTGTATTGGATAAGTAAATGAATAAGCGGTTTCTATATTCTGTTTGTGCTGTGGCAATTGTTATTGCTGTGTACGCTTTTGAATATATTTTAAAAACCAAAGAAGAAGCTATTAACATTGAACAAGGGCAAGAAGTTAAAGCGCATACAAAGATGTTTTTTATGCCAACCAGCACAACAGGAGCTGTAATTCATCACGAGGGCTATTCACTGTCTTACCATGAAACATACGAACAAGCCGAATGGGTAGCCTATGAGTTAAAGAAAGAACACCTGTCATCAATAGATCGGGATCGACCTTATTTTGAAATGGATAAAGCGGTAAAAACCGGCGCTGCCCATTGGAAGAATTACAAAAATTCAGGTTATGATAAAGGTCATCTATGCCCAGCTGCCGATAAGCGCTATAATATGGAGGCCCACGATGAAACATTTTTAACCAGCAATATTAGTCCGCAAAACCATCAATTTAACGCTGGTATATGGAATGACCTAGAACAAAAAGTGCGGTATTGGGCCAAGAAGCATGATGGTGTTTTTGTTATTACAGGAGGGGTTTTAAATGAAGCGCTTCCTACCATTGGAGAAGAGCAGGTGGCTGTTCCTAATCAATTCTTTAAAATTGTATTAGATTATAATTCAGGGCATCCAAAACTAATAGCCTTCTTGATCCCTAACAAAGATTCAAGAAAACCACTTGCCAATTTTGTGGTTCCTGTTGATGCTATTGAAACACTCACAGGAATAGACTTTTTTTATCAATGGGATGATAGACAGGAGAACCTATTAGAAGCAGATATTCATTTGAAAGATTGGTTTTAAAACTAGTTGTCGATAATATGTGCAGTTAGAATATTAGATTATTTTTTTTCTTCCTTTTTTAGTATTTTCTGGCTACTAAATTAAAAATCAGGTAGTTATGAAAGAAAATACACACAGTAACTCCCCAAATCAGATTTTAAATTTAATAAAAGCTTTGAGCTTTGTTTACCTACTTTTAATGGCTCCTCTGAGTTTTGTTCAAGCTCAAAGTCCAAACGCAAATGAAAATGCCACTGTTGATGGTGGTGAAATAACCACGCTAGATGGAGAAGATTACATTGAAGTTTGTGTAGGCGATGGCATTGCAGATTTTGTAGATGTAAACCTTGAAGGAGCATCAGGTCGGGTCAAACAATGGATTATTACAGATGATCAAAATAACATCTTGGATTTACCCGATAGTCCTCCGTTTGATTTTGATGGCGCTCCGCCAGGAGATTGTAGAATTTGGCACTTGTCATACAACGGTATAAAACCCCTTGTAGATCCCTCTGGTCAAGGTAAGTTTACTAAGAATTTGGCCGACATTAGGGGGAGATTTGATTTGTCAAACTATATTCACGTTAAGAGAATAAAACAACCAGTAGGTGGTGAAATTGCGTTGGCTGATGGTTCTACCGAAATAGAAATTTGTGCTGGTGATGGCGAGTCGGATTTGTTTGAAGTTACTTTAACGGGAGCTGAAGGTCCAAATATGTTATGGGTTATTACAGATACTGATGCGAATATTTTAAAAACGTCAACTGATAATTCATTTGATTTTGAAGATGCTGGATCTGGCGTTTGCTTGATTTGGCATTTAAGTTATGCCGAGAATGTAGATTTAGATGGTGTAACCAATGCTAATGATTTAATGGGGTGTTTTGATTTGTCAAACCCTATTACGGTAACAAGAAAAGGGGTAAACGCTGGAAGCATTGAAATAGCAGATGGTGGAGGCACAGAAATAGAAATTTGTGCTGGTGATGGAGAAAGTGATGCTTTTGATGTAACGGTTATGGGCGAAACGGATGGAGATCAATTAGCTTGGGTGATAACTAATAATGCAGAAGATCCGGAAATATTGGCTTTACCAGCTGGCCCGCCATTTGATTTGGAAGGCGCTGGAGATGGCACTTGTTTAATTTGGCATATTAGTTTTAATGATGGCTTAATGGGAGCGGAGGTAGGAAATAAAGTGTCTGACCTAGAAGGCTGTTACGTGCTCTCCAATGCCATTACCGTAATAAGAAATGGCGTGAATGCTGGAATCATTGAGATAGCTGATGGAGGTGGTACAGAAGTAGAAATTTGTGCTGGAGATGGGAAGGAAGATCCTATTAATGTAGTGGTTACTGGAGATCCAATTGGTGATAATTTAGCTTGGGTGATAACTAATAATGCAGAAGATCCGGAAATATTGGCTTTACCAGCTGGCCCGCCATTTGATTTGGAAGGCGCTGGAGAAGGTACTTGTTTAATATGGCATATTAGTTTTGCAAATGGTTTAACGGGAGCTGAAGTTGGTAATAAGGTTTCTGCTTTAGAAGGCTGTTATAATTTATCTAATGCCATTACGGTGGTTAGAACAGGTGTAAATGGTGGTGTTATATCAGGAGGAGAAGACAACACTTTTAGTTTTACTGTTGGCGATGGTACCGAAGATAAAATTCCAGAAGGAGCCATTACATTGGAAGGCAATGTGGGAGATAAGTCTGCTTGGGTGGTAACTAATGAAGAGGGAACGATCATTTTAGGCTTACCTGAAAAATATTCAGATGTTAATTTTGATACGGCAGAAGCAGGGACTTGCCTAGTATGGCACATGAGCTATAAAGAAGGTCTGCAAGGGCTTGAGCCACCAGAGGATGGGGATCATTTGGTTTCTGGCTTAGAGGGATGCTTTAGCTTATCTAATGCTATAAAAGTAGTGCGAACCGCCTCGGCTTCAACAGGGAAAATAGCTATTTATCCTAATCCTGCAAAGGAATCAGCTCAGCTTAGCATTGAAGGGTTTGATGCTTCCGAATTAAGTGTAAGTATTTATAATATGCAGAATATGAGGTTGTATAATGCAGATGTTAAGGTAACTGGTTTATCAAAAAGAATGTCTTTAATAGATGTGAGTAGTTATAATTCGGGTATCTATTTTGTTATTGTACAAGATGAGAATTCTGGAGTAAAAACGATAAGTAGATTGGTGGTTAAATAAAAATATCTAACTAATTAAAAAGGTTCTGAAACACTCAGAACCTTTTTTTTATGCCTTTCCATCTTAAATTTCTGATGAATGTACCTTCTTCTTCAGAAACTAAAAATGCTGCCTTATTCTTTTTAGCTTTAAAATACCCAGCCATATAATCTCTAAACAAACGAGGTTGTTTCTTTTTAAAGGCTAGTTTTAAAGCAGATATCAGAGTTATTGTAAATCCGTAACGCATTTTATACATCGCTTCACCTTGTAAGTACTTTGAAGCCTTGTTATAACTTATACCAGTAGGTTTTAAGTGTTTTACATGAAGGCTGTCATCTGTTAAAATAGCCCAATTGTAAAATTTAGCCAGTAATTCATCAACCGTGTCCCACCCCATAGATGTTTTAAGTTTGCCTATTTCAAGAAAACAAGATTTTCTATAAGCTTTTAAAGCTCCTCTAATGTGATCTTTATTGGTAAGATTTTCTAAAATCCATTCGCCGTTTTTTTCTATATAGCAAAACCCAGAAGCCATCCCTAATTTTGCGTTGGCCTTAAAATGACTCGCTAAAGTTTCAAGGTAATTTTCAGGAAATATGAGGTCGGCATCAAACTTGCAAATTACATCATAATGTTCATCTAATGTGTTATACCCTTTATAAAACGCATTGATGATTTTTGAACCAGGAAGATGCTGATTTGAAGATTTAGCATTTACTAAAGTAATATTTGTGTGTTTTTCAGCGTAACTTTCAACAATATCTTGTGTAGTATCCGTTGAGCTATCATTAACTACTACAATGTGTTTTGGGGCAAGCGTTTGATTAATGAGCGAACTTAGTGTTAACCCTATAGATGAAGCTTCGTTATGAGCGGGTATGACGATATAAAAATCCATCTTGATAAAGTGGTAATTAATTGGGGTGAATACGTTCGGCATAAACAATGTAATACCTAGGTGTAAACCATCTTAAAATAGGCCTTAAGCCTATTTTTTTAGTGGGATTGGTCCATTTTTCACGATCTAAAATACGCCATCCAGCCTTTTCTAATAACCAATCAAATTGCCAATCTTCAAACTCATGATAGTGTCTGTCAAGCATATCTGTTTTACTTCTATAGGCTGATGAAAACCAGAGTTTAAGAGGTACGCTAGCAACAAGCTTATCTGTTTTAATTGCTTTTAAAACAGTGAATGGAGACAGCAAATGTTCAAAAATTTCAAAAGCCGTAACTACATCTGCTTTAGAGTTTTCAATAGTTGATGTGTCAAAGTCTAAATCTTCTCCTTTTGTGTTTTCTACTACGTAACCATGTTTTGTCATGATTTCAGAGAACGGATTTATGACTCCCAAATCTAGTATTTTGTGAGAGTTGGTAATGTGTTTTTCTAAAAAGGAAATGGTGTGTTTAAAACGTTTATTTGGAAATGTCTTTTCGTACATATTACACTTTGTAAACAATGGCATTGATATGCATGCCTGCTCCTACACTTGCAAAGATAATAACGTCGCCTTTATTTAGACTATGATTTTCTAATTGATTGTTTTTAACCAAGTCATACAGCGTAGGAATGGTTGCTACTGAGCTATTTCCTAGTTTTTGAATACTCATTGGCATGACTTGTTCGGGGATGTCAGCTCTGTATAGTCTGTAAAAACGCTTTAAAATGGCTTCATCCATTTTTTCATTGGCCTGATGTATGAATATTTTTTTCACATCTTTAATGTCCATACCGCTGTTATCCAAACAAGTCTTCATCGCAGTAGGCACTTCTTTTAAGGCAAATTCATAAATTTTGCGGCCTTCCATTTTCATATAGCGTGTTTCTGATGCTAACTTGGTGTTATTTGATTTTCCAAAGTGTAAAAAATACGCTTCGTCATAGGTAAAACTGGCTGTTTCATGTGCTAAAATACCGCCATTATCTTCAGTAGCTTCTAGGATAGTGGCACCTGCACCATCAGAAAAAATCATGGCATCTCTGTCATAATGATCAACAACTCGAGACAACGTTTCTGAACCTATAACCAAACAACGTTTGGCCATGCCAGCTTTAATAAAGGCATTGGCTTGAATGATACCTTCTACCCAACCAGGGCATCCAAACAAAATATCATAAGCCACACACTTGGGGTTTTTTATACGCAAGCTATGTTTTACTCTTGCTGCTAACGAGGGCAGCATATCACTCTGAACCGTATCATGTTTAACGTCACCAAAATTATGAGCCACAATAATATAATCGATAGTTTCTGGATCTATTTTAGCGTCATCTATGGCTTTTTCAGCAGCAAAAAAAGCTAAATCAGAGGAATTTAAATGCGGTTTTGCATAACGGCGTTCAGCAATACCAGTAATGGCTTTAAACTTTTCTACGATAACTTCATTAGGAGCTTCAATTGCAGTGCCGTCTGAATTTAAAAATGTGTGGTTATGAAAGTTCTCATTTTTTTCAATTTGGGACGGAATGTAACTTCCGGTACCGGTTATCTTTATATTCATAAATGTGGTGCTACTAATTTTTCTAACTGAACAAATATAGGTTTAATGAATAATTGGTCAATGTTAAATATTAAAATATTACGATGTTCAACAAGGCATTTATTTACGCATATTCTTCAATTGGGGCACAAGTACATATTAAATTACGGTCGCCATAGGCATCATCAACACGTCTTACACTAGGCCAAAATTTGTTTTCTTTTACATAATCTAAGGGAAAGGCCGCTTTTTCACGACTATAAGGAAGATCCCAATCATTGGAGGTAATCATAGCTAAAGTATGGGGCGCATTCTTTAAAACATTATTAGAATCATCTTTTGAAGCATTATCAATTTCCTGTTTAATGGAAATCATAGCATCACAGAAGCGATCAATTTCAGCTTTACTTTCACTTTCAGTAGGCTCAATCATTAGAGTACCTGCAACTGGAAAAGATACAGTTGGCGCATGAAATCCATAATCCATCAGTCGTTTGGCAATATCGGTTACTTCAATACCATTAGCTTTAAACGGGCGGCAATCTACAATCATTTCATGGGCAGCACGTCCGCGTTCTCCTGAATATAGAGTGTCAAAACTTCCTTGTAAACGCTGTTTTATATAGTTGGCATTTAAGATAGCCATTTTGGTAGACTCTGTTAAACCTTCTGCTCCAAGCATTTTAATGTAACCGTAGGAAATTAAGCAAGCCAACGCAGAACCAAAAGGTGCCGCAGAAATAGCCGTTATAGCCTGATCACCTCCAGTTTTTACTACGGGATTTCCTGGTAAGAAAGGAACTAACTGTTTAGCAACACAAATAGGACCTACGCCGGGTCCACCACCACCATGAGGGATAGCAAATGTTTTATGAAGGTTTAAGTGACATACATCTGCGCCAATATGTCCAGGGTTGGTTAAACCTACTTGCGCATTCATGTTGGCTCCGTCCATATAAACTTGACCACCATTGTCATGAACTATTTTTGTGATTTCCTTTATAGCAGATTCATAAACCCCATGGGTTGAAGGATAGGTAACCATTAAAGCAGCTAAATTATCTTTATGTAACTCGGCTTTTTCGCGTAAATCGTTTACATCAATATTACCTTCTTCAGTAGATTTGGTAACCACTACTTTCATGCCAGCCATAACCGCGCTAGCAGGATTGGTGCCATGAGCAGAAGAAGGAATTAAGCATATATTTCTGTGATGCTCATTACGAGATTCATGATATGCTTTTATAACCATTAATCCAGCAAATTCACCTTGAGCACCAGAATTAGGTTGTAATGATGTGGCTGCAAACCCTGTAATTTCAGTTAACTGATCTTCTAACTCTTTTAAAATAGTTAAGTAACCTTTGGCCTGTTTTAATGGTGCAAATGGGTGAATGTTTCCCCATTTGAACCAACTTAGCGGTAGCATTTCAGAGGCAGCATTAAGCTTCATAGTACAAGAACCTAATGAAATCATAGAGTGGTTTAACGCTAAATCTTTACGTTCTAAACGTTTTATATAACGCATCAATTCAGTTTCAGAATGATATGTGTTAAATACGGTTTCTGTTAAAAAATCGGTAGTTCTATGTAACGAATCTTCAATTTGATTTTGAGGTTCTATAGAAGAGATAATGATGGTTTCTTTTTCGGCAGCTTCAGCAAAAATGGAAATCAAATAATTAATATCTCTAACCGAAGTTGTTTCATTAATAGAAACAGATACGGTGTTTTTATCTGGATAATAGAGGTTTACCTTCTTTTCAGTAGCAATACGTTTTATTTTTTTTGCTTTCGTTTTTATTTGAAGGGTATCAAAATAAGACGTGTTCACTTGCAGATATCCTAGTTTTTCTAAGGCATTGGCAAGGGTTACCGCCTTATTATGCACTTTGTTTGCTATAAATTTTAAACCTTGAGGGCCATGATAGACGACATACATACTTGCCATAACCGCTAAAAGCACTTGAGCTGTACAAATGTTTGAAGTTGCCTTATCTCGTTTTATATGTTGTTCTCTGGTTTGAAGTGCCATACGCAAAGCTCTATCACCATTAGCATCTTTGGTAACTCCAATGATACGCCCGGGAATATCACGTTTGTATTTTTCTTTGGTGGCAAAATAGGCGGCATGTGGTCCTCCATATCCCATAGGGATTCCAAAACGTTGGGTTGTTCCAACTACCACATCGGCACCAAATTTCCCTGGAGATTCTAGTTTAACTAAGCTCAAAATATCGGCAGCAACAGCCACTTTTATGTTAGCGATATTGGCTTGTGATATAAAAGTTTCAATATCTGTAATTTGCCCATTCTTGCCTGGATACTGTAAAATAGCTCCAAAAAATTCAGATGAAAAATCAAAAGATGTTTCCTCACCAACAACCAAATCAATGCCAATGGGGTTTGCACGAGTTTCAAGTAGCGATAAGGTTTGAGGTAAAATTCTATTGGAAACAAAAAACTTGTTAATACCAGCCTTTTTTTGCTCTCGCTCGCGAACAGCAAATAATAAACTCATGGCCTCAGCGGCTGCTGTGCTTTCATCCAGTAGTGAAGCATTGGCAATTTCCATACCTGTAAGGTCTGTTACCATGGTTTGAAAATTTAATAATGCTTCTAATCGGCCTTGAGCAATTTCAGCTTGATATGGGGTATACGCTGTATACCAACCTGGGTTTTCAAGAATATTACGTTGAATAACAGCTGGCATCACGGTTGGGTGATAGCCCAAACCAATATATGTTTTACGTGCTTTATTCAGTTTTGATAAATCATGAATGTGAAGCAAATACTCATGCTCGGTCATAGGTTCGTCTAAATTCAATGGTGATTTTAAACGAATGTCGTCAGGAATTGTTTCATAAATCAATTGATCTAACGAATCTAATCCTAAGGTTTCTAACATTAATTTTTGGTCATCCTCTCTAGGTCCTATGTGACGCAATGCAAAAGCGTTTGTATTCATTGGTTTTAATTTGAATAAATAATTTGCAAAATTACTGATTATTTAATGTGTTTTATTATCAAAATGGTAAAGTTTTTAACCATTAATAGCTTTTATGAACACATTAGTTACTTTTGCTTCATGAGATTGTTTAAGCCGCTTTTTAATTTCTATATAAACAGTAGTCTTCATGTTGCATTAGCTGTGTATGCGCTTACTTGGTTGACCCTTTTAGAACTGGAGTTAGGTTATAATGAAATCATACTATATTTTGTTTTTTATGCTACCATCACAGGATATAACTTTGTAAAGTTTTTTGGTGTAGCGAAATTCAGACACAAAAAATTAACAGGGTGGCTTAAGGCTATTCAAATCATGTCATTTTTTTGCTTTTTGCTTATGTGTTATTATGGCGCACAATTGGAGCAAGAAACCCTAGTAATTCTTTTGGTTTTTGCGATGCTAACTTTTATGTACGCTATTCCTTTTTTACCTCAAAGAAAAGATTGGACACTACGTCATGTTGGGGGTTTAAAAGTTTATGTTATAGCACTGGTGTGGGCTGGTGTTACGGTAGGTCTACCTGCAGTAAATACAAGGTGTGAAATGACTTTTAATGTGCTGTTGTTACTTGTTCAGCGGTTTATTTATGTTGTGGTTTTAATGATTCCTTTTGAAATTAGAGATTTGAAATTTGATAACTCAAAACTTGAAACTATACCTCAAAAATTGGGCGTAAATAAAGCAAAGACTTTAGGTTACGGACTTTTATTTTTATTTTTTGGTTTAGAGTTTTTAAAGCATAATGTAAACAATACAAAAATGGTACTCTTTATTGTTGTTATGCTAACCGGGATTATGCTCCGCTATGCAAAAATAGATCAGGGCAAGTATTACAGTGCTTTTATGGTTGAAAGTATGCCTATAATGTGGTTACTTTTTGTTTTTCTGTTCGGCTAGTGCTTTTTCAAGTTCTTTTTTCATAGCCTTTTTACATTTGGGGTCTAGGCAGTCTATATTTGATTTATCAATAGCTTGAGAAAGTTTCTTGTTATTGGACGAATAATCTTTACAAGCTCTACAATAAATTAAATGAAAACTTAGTTTTATTTTTTCCCAAAATGAAGCATTTTTATATTGTGATTTATCACATACATGATTAGCTTCATTACAAGGAATAGTAAACTTAAACTTACTCATAAATTAAAACCAATTTTCTTTTAAACAATCAGCAAGAGCGGTACGCGCTCTATGAATAATAACCCAAAGATTAGACGCTGTAATATTTAGTTCATTACATATTACATCGGTTTCATATCCTAAAATTGTTTTCATTTTAAAAACTTCGGCTTGTTTAGCAGGTAGTTTGCTTAAACAATTATGAATGGCATCTCCTAACTCTGTGTTTTGCATATTATCTTCTGCCGTTTTATCAAAGGGGTCGGCAACACGCTCTTCTAGCCAATCACCTTCATTTTCTAAGTCATTATAATTTATTCTAACTTCAGCTTTCCCTTTATTTGAGTTTATTTTTCTGTAATAATCTATAATTTTTCTCTTTAAAATAGAAATAAGCCAAGTACGTTCGCTGGCTTCTCCTTTAAAATTTTTCATAGATTTTAAACCAGCCAAAAAGGTTTCCTGAACCAAGTCTTGCGCCATTTCTCTATCACTAACACGGGAAACGGTGTAGTTAAAGAGGTAGTCAGAATATAAATCAATCCACTTATCGGGGTTAATTTGATGGTCAGGCATTAGTAGAATTAGTTTTGAATCTCAAAAATAGGTTAAAAAAATGAATTATTTACTTTGAAATCAATCCTGCACGTCTTAATAAAGCTTCAGGTTTAGGTTCTTTACCTCTAAACTGTTTATACAATGTCATAGGGTTTTCTGTACCTCCTTTAGATAAAATGTTGTTTTTAAATTTATCAGCAACCATTTTATTGAATATTCCATTTTCTTTAAAATATTCAAACGCATCGGCGTCTAGTACCTCAGCCCATTTATAGCTGTAATACCCTGAAGAATATCCACCCTGAAAAATATGAGAGAATGCGGTACTCATACAATTGCTTTCTACATCAGGGTAAAGCGATGTACTTTTAAATACATTGGCTTCATGTGTCTTTACATTGGTAATGCTAGTAGGGTCTGTGCCATGCCAGCTCATATCTAACAAGCCAAAGCTTAATTGCCGCAAGGTTTGCATACCTTCTAGGAAGGTGGCAGATTCTTTTATTTTTTCTACCAAATCCATAGGAATCATATCATTCGTTTCATAGTGTCTTGCAAATAACTCAAGCGCTTCTTTCTCGTAACACCAATTTTCCATAATCTGACTTGGTAATTCAACAAAATCCCAATACACACTTGTACCCGATAAACTTGGGTAGGTTGTGTTGGCTAGCATGCCATGAAGCGCATGCCCAAATTCATGAAATAGAGTGGTTACTTCATTAAAAGTAAGTAGAGACGGTTTGCTTTTTGTTGGCTTGGTAAAGTTGCAAACTATGGAAACATGGGGTCTGCTATTCTCGCCATCTTTTATATACTGTGGTTTGTATGAGGTCATCCACGCCCCATTACGTTTTCCTGCTCTTGGGAAAAAATCGGCATAAAATATAGAGATTAAATCTCCTGTGTTATTGGTGACTTTATAGGTTAAAACATCTTCATGATACTTGTCTATCGTGTCAATTTCTTCAAAGTTCAGATCGAATAATTTATTGGCAATAGCGAAGGAACCTTGTATGACGTTTTCAAGTTTGAAATACGGTTTTAACAACTCGTCATCCAGATTATAGAGTTTTTGCTTTAGCTTTTCAGCGTAATAGGCACCGTCCCATTTTTGTAAAGTATCAATACCATCTAAGTCATTAGCAAACTCTTGAAGCTTTTTAAATTCTATTTCAGCAGCAGGTTTTGCCTTCTCAAGAAGTTCTTTTAAGAAATTTTGAACGTTTTTAGGTGTTTCAGCCATGCGTTCTTCAAGTACAAAATGAGCATGGGTTTTATATCCTAAAAGATTGGCGCGATCATGTCTTAATTTAACTATTTCAAGAACAATGTTTTGATTATCTAAATTGTCACCTTTAAAAGCTTTGCTGCCAGCGGCCAAAGCTATTTTTTCTCTTAGAGCTCGATTGTCTGAATAGGTAACAAAAGGAATATAACTTGGGTAGTCTAAAGTGAATAACCAACCGTCTTTGCCTTTTGAATCTGCTAATTGTTTGGCTGCTTCTATAGCACCGTTTGGAAGTCCTGCCAAATCTTCCTCATTAGAAATGAGCATTTCAAACTTATTGGTTTCAGCCAGTACATTTTCACCAAATTTAAGTTTAAGCTGACTTAATTTTTTGTCAATGGTTCTAAGTTTTTCTTTTTTTTCAGCAGAAAGATTAGCGCCATTTCTTGAGAAGCTCTTATGTTTTTTATCTAAAAGCATTTGTTGCTCTACCGTTAAATCTAAAGTATCTTTCGTATTGTAAACGGCCTTTATGCGAGCAAATAATGCTTTATTTAGCGTAATATCATTACTGAATTCAGAAAGTAACGGAGAAACTTCTTGTGCTATTTTTTGAATAGTTTCGTTCGTTTCAGCTGAATTCAAATTGAAGAAAATACTTGAAATTCTGTCTAATTGTTCACCAGAAAACTCAAGCGCCTCAATAGTGTTTTCAAATGTTGGTGTTTCTGGGTTATTGGTAATGGCCTCTATTTCCTTTTTAGCCAGATTAATAGCAGCTTTTATTGTTGGCAAATAGTCTTCATTTTCAATTTTTGAAAAAGGAGGTGTGTTATATGGGGTTTTAAACGGGATTTCTAGTTCTTTTTTTATCATTTTCTCAAGCAATATGTTAAAAAATTTATATGCTATGTACGCATAATAAATTTTTTTGTACTTTTGTCGCAGTAATTTGCAGAGTGACTAACTCAAATAGAATTATTTGTTAATAGCTGAAAAGCCCCGTGGAATCATGGGGCTTTTTTCATGACAAATCTTTTGCAGATTCGTGTACTTTTATTTTCAGACCTTCCTTATAAGCTATTATTTTATCTAGAATGCATTGATCACTCGATCCTATAATCTGAGCAGCTAAAATGCCGGCGTTTTTAGCCCCGTTAAGCGCTACGGTTGCAACGGGCACACCTCCTGGCATTTGTAAAATTGATAAAACGGAGTCCCAGCCGTCAATAGAATTACTACTTTTTACTGGAACGCCTATAACGGGAAGAGGCGACAATGAGGCTACCATACCTGGTAAATGTGCCGCACCACCGGCTCCTGCAATAATCACAGAAATACCTCTGGTGTGTGCATGGGTACCATAGTCAAATAATTTTTCTGGTGTACGGTGTGCAGAAACAATATCAACTTCAACCTCAATATCAAAACCTTTTAAGATGTCTATAGCATCTTGCATGACAGGAAGATCGCTTTTGCTTCCCATGATTACGCCTACTTTACTCATATCTATTCACTTATAACTTTTATGGATTTTTTTACTTCTTCAGCCACACGTCTGGCTTCATTTACATCTTCATTGACAATGGTGACATGTCCCATTTTTCTAAAGGGTCTGGTTTGTTTTTTTCCGTATATGTGAGGTGTAACGCCATCCATGGTCATAATATTTTCTATATTTTGATAAACCACCTGTCCAGAATGTCCTTCTGCACCAACAAGATTAACCATAACACCACCAACTTTACTACCGGTTCTACCTAAAGGAAGATCTAGAATTGCTCTAATATGTTGTTCAAATTGCGAGGTGTAACTCGCTTCAATAGTTTGGTGTCCTGAATTATGAGGTCTGGGAGCTACTTCGTTTACCAGAATATCATCATTTTGGGTCTGGAACATTTCAACGGCCAATAAGCCAACATGATTAAAGGCTTTTGATGTTTTTAACGCTATATCTTCTGCTTTTCTTGCTAAGGCAGCATCAATTCTTGCAGGACAAATGACATATTCTACTTGATTGGCTTCAGGATGAAATTCCATTTCAACAACAGGGTAGGTTTTTGTTTCACCTGAAGGATTTCTTGCCACAATAACGGCTAATTCATTTTTAAAAGGTACTAAATTTTCGGCAATGCATTCTACGTTAGGTAACCCTTTTAAATCGTCAAGTGATTTAACAATTTTCACCCCTTGCCCGTCATAGCCAAATTGGGCACTTTTCCATACAAAAGGCAGTTGTAAGCCTCCATTGTTTATAGATTCTTCAATTTCTGATGTGTAAGCAAACCTTGAAAATGGAGCCGTGGGTATGTTATTATCTGTATAAAATAATTTTTGCTTCCCTTTGTTTTGAATTATTCTAAGTGTTTTTGATGAGGGATACACGTTTACACCTTCTTTTTCAAGCGCTTCTAAAGCGTCAACATTTACATTTTCAATTTCAATAGTTAAAACATCTACCTGTTTGCCAAAATTGTAAACAGCATCAAAATTCATTAAATCTCCTAAATGAAATTCGTTGCAAGCTATTTTACATGGTGCTTCATCACTAGCTTCAAGAACGGCGGTATAAATATCAAATTTACGGGTAGAATAAAGCAGCATTTTCCCTAGTTGACCACCACCAAGAATACCAAGTTTAAAGTTTGAAGAAAAATAATTCATTTAATCGTTTTTATCTGAAACCAAATTTAGGATAGGCAAAAATACATTTTAATAATAAAATAGTTCCTAAAATCATAAATCAAAAAATGGTTATTACTCAATCTATTGATTATCTTTGCGTTTTTAAAATTTAAAAGCCTTGATAAAGCTACACGACAAATATTTTAAGCCGTTTATTTCATCACAAAAAATAAATGAGGCTTTACAAAGAATGGCCAATGACATTGCTCGGGATGTAGGAGATGAAATACCCGTTTTTGTTGGTATTTTAAACGGGTCTTTTATGGTGGTTAGTGATTTTGTGAAAAAGTATACTAATCCTTGCGAGGTAACATTTATTAAATTGGCTTCTTATGAAGGGGTGAAATCTACTGAAGATATTCAACGACTAATTGGACTTACGCAAGACTTAACAGGGCGTACCGTTATTATTTTAGAAGACATCATTGATTCTGGAAATACTTTAGCTGAGGTGCATAGAATTTTTAAGAATGAAAAAGTAAAGGCTTTAAAAATTGCTACCTTGTTTTATAAACCAGAGGCCTACAAAAAGGATTTTAAATTGCATTATGTAGGTATAGAAATACCTAATAAGTTTATTGTGGGCTATGGCTTAGATTATGATGGATTAGGAAGAAATTTACCAGAAATATATCAAATTAAAGAAACACAACACATGACAAACTTAGTGCTATTTGGCCCTCCAGGAGCAGGGAAAGGAACACAGGCAGAATTTTTAAAAGAAACCTATAATTTGGTTCATATCTCTACAGGCGATGTTTTTAGATACAATATCAAGAACGAAACAGCTTTAGGGATGTTAGCTAAATCATATATGGATAAAGGTGAGTTGGTTCCAGATCAAGTAACCATAGATATGCTGAATGCAGAAGTAGAAAAGAATGCCGATGCCAATGGGTTTATTTTTGATGGATTTCCAAGAACCAATGCCCAAGCAGAGGCTTTAGATAAGTTAATGGATAGTAAAGATTCTCAAATAAATGCTATGATTGCGCTTGAGGTTGAAGATGAAATTCTTGTAGAGCGCCTTTTAGGAAGAGGAAAGACTAGTGGTCGTGCTGATGATGCTGATGAGTCTATCATTAGAAACAGAATTAAAGAATACTACAGTAAAACAGCTATTTTAAAAGACTACTATTCTGGAAAAGATAAGTATTATGGTGTTGATGGTGTAGGGTCTATAGAAGAAATTACACAACGCTTAAATGCGGTGATTGATAATTTATAATTTCCTGAGGGAAATTTTGGTAAAGCATCTTTTGGTATTTTTGTAATCCAAAAGATGTTTTCTTTTAAATAAATATAAGAGAAGCAAAAAGCTATTCTCAATATAATTATTGGACTTATGACTGAAGGAAATTTTGTTGATTACGTAAAGATGTATGTGTCTTCTGGAAACGGGGGAAAAGGATCTGCGCATTTACACCGCGAAAAATACATTACCAAAGGCGGACCAGATGGCGGAGACGGAGGAAGAGGCGGTCATGTTATCGTTAGAGGAAAGGCTAATTTATGGACCTTGCTGCATTTAAAATTTAAAAGACATACTAGAGCGGGGCATGGTGAACATGGTAGTAGTGGTAGAAGTTTTGGTGCTGATGGCGAAGATGCATACATTGATGTGCCGCTAGGAACGGTTGTTAGGGACACAGAAACCAACGCTGTTCTTTTTGAAATAACAGAAGATGGTGAAGAGCAAATCTTAGCAAGAGGCGGAAAAGGAGGTCTAGGAAATTGGCATTTTAAATCATCAACAAACCAAACCCCACGTTATGCCCAACCAGGGTTGCCTATGGAAGAGAAATACGTTACCATGGAACTTAAAGTATTGGCAGACGTAGGTTTAGTAGGTTTTCCAAATGCAGGTAAATCAACATTATTATCTGTTGTCACTTCGGCAAAGCCTAAAATAGCAGACTATGAATTTACAACGCTAAAACCTAATTTGGGTATTGTAAAGTATAGAGATTTTCAAACCTTTGTAGTGGCCGATATTCCAGGTATTATTGAAGGCGCTGCTGAGGGTAAGGGCCTTGGTCATTATTTTTTACGCCATATTGAAAGAAATTCGGTTCTCCTCTTTTTAATTCCTGCTGATGCTGGTGATATTAAAAAGCAGTATGATATTTTGTTAGATGAACTCAAAAGATATAATCCTGAAATGCTTGATAAAGAGCGTATTATAGCTATTTCAAAATGTGATATGCTCGATGAAGAACTTAAAGCAGAGCTTAAAACAGAATTAGATAATGAACTGCCTATTCCGTATCTGTTTATTTCTTCTGTGGCACAACAAGGTATTACAGAATTAAAAGATACCTTATGGAACATGTTAAACAGCTAGTTTTTAAAGCGAAGACTTGGTTTTATTTCGCAATGTAATTTTACTTAATCGATTAGAAATATTTGAAAGTAATGTTAAAAATGGAATGGAATAATTTTTGATTAAATTTATCAAAATTTATATCTATGAAGTTTTTTAGCCTTACGCTGTTTATTGTAATTATTATATCATGTGCTCCTATTAAAGTGCATTATGATTATGATCAAGACCTGAGTTTTGAATCTTACAAAACTTACCAGTATTATGCCGATATGAATACGGGGTTAAGTGAGTTAGATACGAACCGACTTTTGGATGCTATTGATGATAAAATGGCATTAAAAGGATACAGTATTTCAGAAACACCAGATTTTTTTATAGATATAAAAAGTAAGTCATTTCAAGAGGTACAGCGTAGCAGTGTTGGCATAGGAATGGGAGGATCTGGAAGTAATGTTGGTGGAGGCCTTTCTATAGGTATCCCCGTTGGGCAAAGTAATACAAACACCCAAATTATTATAGATTTTGTTGATCACAGCAAAAAACAACTTTTTTGGCAGGCTGTAAGTGAATTTAGTTTTAGTCCTAATTTAGCACCAGAAATGCGGGAGCGTTTATTTAATGATGTGGCTGAAAAAGTACTGTCTAATTACCCGCCAGAAAAAAAGAAGTAGGTGCAATTTTATAATTTTCATAACATAATTGTTTCTTTTTTAAAGCCTTGATTTTGTAGTTTTACTGAAAAACGATATACAAAATGGGAACATTAAAAGATAAAGTAGCATTAATTACAGGAGGATCAAAAGGGATTGGTTTTGGCATTGCTCAAGCCTTGATACAAGAAGGTGTTAACGTTGCCGTTACCAGTAGAAGTGAAGAGGCAGCAAATGATGCGGCCAAGGTGTTGAATGCCATGTCAAGCAAAGTTGAAGCTATGGGAATTCAGGCCGATGTAAGAGACTTTGATAGCCAACAAAATGCGGTTAGAAAAGTTTTAGCGCGTTTTAATCAATTGGATATTGTAGTAGCCAATGCTGGTATTGGGCATTTTGCAAACATAGAAGATTTAACACTTGATCAATGGCAAGAAACTATTGATACCAATTTAACAGGGGTGTTTTATTCCATAAAATCAACGGTTGAAGCTTTAAAAAAATCTAAAGGCTATTTTATAACTATTTCAAGTTTGGCAGGAACAAATTTCTTTGCTAATGGGTCGGCCTATAACGCTAGTAAGTTTGGGTTAACGGGGTTTACACAATCTGTCATGCTTGATTTACGGCAGCATGGTGTAAAGGTAAGTACAATTATGCCAGGCTCTGTATCTACCTTTTTTAATGGGAATGACCCAGATGCTGCCGACGCTTGGAAAATTCAAATTGAAGATATAGGAGAGTTGGTTGTTGATTTGGTTAAAATGAATCCTAGAACACTGCCAAGTAAGATTGAAGTAAGGCCAACGATGCCTCCTGGTAAATAATATTTTTAGTATTTAATCCATTTTTTGCTGACAACTAATATGGTATCAGCATAATAATTAATGGTGTAAATGCCTGGCGCCAATTGAGATACGTCTAATGGAGTTTCAGTATGATTACTTAGAATAGTAGATTTTACGTGTTTACCATCCATACTAATAATGTCTGCTTTTAAGCTTTTTGAGGTGTTGCTTTCAAACTTAAGATATAAAATACTGTGAGCTGGATTTGGGTGTAATGAAATATAATAAGTGTCGGTATTACTTTTTATGTCTTTAAGACCTAGTGCGTTGTATGTAATTGTCCAAGTCACTATATATACATGTGATCCGGCATTATGATTATCTACTTTTAAAAATGTAGAATCGTCTGTTATTGTTACGTTTAATGTATTGGTACCTGAGTTTAAGTCAGATTCATTAATAGAAATCGATTCAATATTTTGATTAAATTCTACACCATTTAAAAACCATGTGCTTATTAAACTGTTGGGGTTAGGCTGTATTAAATTCAGTTCAAAGTTTAAAGGGAATTCTGAGGGCTCTATAGAACTGTTATTAGGTATATAAGAATCTATGGGGGGCACTAAATCATGAATCTTTTCAACAATACCTTCCTGACAAACGGGGCAAAATCCTTTGTCAATCCTTTCCATGATACAGTTTTGGTGTGGCTTGTACCAACTAGCAGCAGTTCCAGAGTTACCATGCACATAGATGCCTACATTATTAATGTTTAGCCAGTTTTTCCATTTTACTAAATTGGTGTTTGTTTCTTGGGTCATGTTAATAGCTTCAGCTACAAAAATATCGCCTGGGTAATATTCGTCTTTTAGATTAAATAACGAATGTCCCAGTTCATGAATGGTTACAGCAGCTCCCCAATACCCATTATACGCCATAGGGAATTCGCCTCCACTACCTCCATATTCAGCAGAGTTTACAATAATTATAGCTTGGTCATATTCGGGAAAGTGATTGGCTAAAACCTCAGTTATTTTTTGTTGTGTATTATTGGCGTTGTTGCCATCAATTTCATAATAGAGTTTTCTGTGGCTTCCAAAAGAATCGTAAGTCGCATTGAAATAGGTGTCAACAAAAACTGGAGTTTGGCCAGTTTCGTCAACATCTAATGCTGTAGCAGGATGATCGGCACCACTTTCATTAGAAGGTACTTTTATAGCATAAACATTAAAATATGAGGTATAAGCATTGAACGGGGCATGATTAAACAATGTATTTGTAAAATGTTCAGCATCTAACATGAATTTGTTTAATTCAAACGATTGATAGCCTTCACTTAAAATAACTATGTTGATACGTTTATCATGAGCTCCAGAATATCTCAAAGTTTCCACAGAAAATTGAGCGTTAACTGTTGAAAAACTCATAAGAATAGCACATAACAATAGCAATTTTTTCATGTTATTCAAGCTCGATTTTTATGAGTTGGACTGATGCTTCTGAAAGCGCATTCACTTCACTTATAACAATATGTTTAGTTTTTGGGTGTAGTTGGAGTTTTAGTGAAACATTAGCCCTGTTTTGTTCAACAAGACGTTTTTCAAAACTTAATGAATCATTAGGAACTTCAATAGTGAGAAATAGTGGGTTTTTTATAAAAACGCTATGCAATTCTGATGCGTGGTCATCAACTTGAATACATTTAAGGTCGCCTTCAGATGGTTCTTTTGTGAACTTATTATTTGTGTTTTTTAATTTACCATCTGTCACAAATTTATTTTTAAGGGTCATGGTTTTTTGTCCATTACTATTTTTTTCAAGAACATAATTCAAAAATAATAGTTTAGGATGGTTTATAGGTATAGTGTTTTCAACCACATTGGTTTTTTTAGCACCACAGGACAATAGTATTAAGCATACTAAAAAACAGAGGGTACTTGAAAAGTGATGGTATGTTAAAATGGGGCTTTTCATCACACAAAGTTAATAAATAAAAAGTAGCGGATACCTAATGCCAAAAACGCTATTCACTTATATGAATTCTTTTACCTTCACTATGACTACTAAATTCTGGGGCATACATACTTTGAATTGTTGTAATACCATTACTCATATGTCCCGCATTGTTAACACGTAAGTCATATTCAAAAACATAAACACCTTTAGGTAAATGATCAAAAAAGAAATTGGTGCTAGCATCCTTGGTGCTTTGATAATATCCTAAACCATCTTGCCATTTGTAGTCAGATATAATATTTACAGGTTCAAGACCAGCAGCACGCATGTCTTTCATGTGAAGAAACTCCATATTTCTATCACTTTTCAATTCAATTCTTACCCGTATTAAATCGCCAACTTGTAATGGCGTTTCTGGGGTTATTTTAGAAATGATTTCTCCCGTGTCTGTGTTACGCTTTAAAAACAAGTTTTTCTTTAATTGTAAAGGTGTTTTGGCCGATGTAACTTTATCTAGATCTTCAAAGTATTGCCAGTAGGCATTGCCCCAGGCTATTCCTTCTCCTTTTTTAGCGAGTGTGATTTTTGCCATGTTGGGTTGTATTTCAGAAGCTGCCCAAAATGTTTTGTAATATCCTGTGCCAGCCTCAATATTTACGCCATCCAACGCTTTTGGGGCTATTTTTTTATCACCCACAGAAACGTTTACAGCTTCAGTAACACTAAGCCAGTCGCTGCCTTGTAAAAGTAGGGCGTAAACCGCTTCGGTGGTTGCTTTTGTCGTTTTCCATTGATTGGTTTGTTTGTTTTTAAGTAGCCAGATTTTAAGATTATCAATAGTTTCTTGTTGTTCTTCTTTATTGAAAATGAGTGATCCTGCTTCAGTAAACATTTCAATCATTAGAGCTTGAGTTTCAATAGGCGCCTCGTACCAAAACCACGAATTGGTGTTTTCTTTCCAATACATACCTAACTCTTCAGATGTTATGCTGGTTTCTTGTAAGGCTTTCATAATTTTTTTTGCGGTGTCCCAGTCATTATTTCTATAAGTAATTAAAGCCATCATTCCTTTTGAAGATAGATTGCGTTTTAACCAGTATGTTTTAATTTGAGTTTGATAATAGTTCATTATGCGTTCTACTTCTTTTGATTTTTTAATTTCAGGAAAGAAGCTTCGCATATATAGGTACTGCAATTGGGAGTGGGTTAAGTGGTCTTTTGATAAATCAACATGGCTATTGTATTTTTTAATGTCATGATAGGCTTTTACAAACTGCTTATCTAAATAAGATAGGGCTTTTTTTATCATCATACTATACTGATCGTTATCTGTTATGACAAGCTGTTTAAGGTGGCCAAAACCAGATATGATATGTTGTGTGATATAACGGTTTTCTCTTCCTCCGTTAAACCAAGACCAACCTCCTGATGCCATTTGGTTGGATTTTAACTTGGTTATTGCTATTTGTTGGGCGGTATTCATTTTATGCAAATCAAACAATAAAGCGATGCGTTTTTTTTGTTCTGTTTCGCTTTGCGCATCGCGTAACCAAGGCGTTTCTTGAACAAGAATTGATTTTAATTCTTGGTTTTTTTCAAGGTTACTTATCAAGGCATCTTGCGAACCCCATTGGTCAAAAACAGTTTTGATTTTAGGATTGGAATTTACAATATAACGCGCCAAAGTATTTGCATAAAATCTGGAAAAGGTTTGTTCATTGCACTCATAAGGGTATTCCATAAGGTAAGGAAGGGCTTGAACCGCATACCAAGCTGGGTTTGAAGTTATCTCTAAAGTAAACTTATGGTGTTTTAGGCTTGCAGAGTGGTTTGTTTTTAGTTTGTCTAGTGTAAACGTGCGTGTTTCATTACTTTTTACCCACATAGGTAGTGTTTCGGTTACTAGTATTCTATTGGATAGAACGGGTAATACATTTTCTTCACCATCACTAAAATTATTTGATTGTGCTATAAATTTATACTGAACCGCTTGAATGGATTCAGGAATGCTAATATTCCATGAAACATGCGTATTGCCTTTCGCATTGATAGAGAAGCTTTTTTGATTTTCAATATTTTTTAAATCAATATCTATAGGTTGTCCTGAAATGGCATCAAATAAAAGCAAACGAGCGGTTCCTGAAATGGGTTGCTCTGTTAAATTTGCAACTTTTGCACTCAACCTAATGCTATCACCAGCTCTTAGAAATCGTGGCGTGTTAGGAAGTATCATAAGTTCTTTCTGGGTTACCGCAGTAAGCCTTGTAACCTTGCTTTTTAAATGCTTAGTATGTGCTAAAAGCTGTAATTTCCATTGGGTTAAAGCTTCAGGTGTAGTAAAGCTGAAACTAATATTTCCCTGCTCATCGGTTTGTAAATGAGGAAGAAAGAAAGCCGTTTCATTTAGGTTTTTTCTAATTTGTACTTGCGATAAAGTATTTAAGCTAGATTTGGTTGTGATAAGGATAACACCGTTTGCGGCTTTACTGCCATAAATAGCCGTTGCTGAAGCATCTTTTAAAACATTAATAGATTGTATGTTTGAGGGGTCTAAATCCATATTGCCTTCCACTATTTTACCATCAATGATATATAAAGGTTTTCCATTATTTGGTACGCTACTGGCTCCTCTAATCATAATTTTTGAAGGGGCGCCAGGAACACCTGGTTCAGAATCTATTTCTAAACCTGAAATCTGTCCTGCCAAGGCATTTTGTAAACTCAAGCTATCCTCTAGAGTTTCTTCTTGAACCATGGCAACAGCGCCAGTTATAGCTTCTTTTTTTTGTGTGCCATAACCTACTACTACAACTTCATCTAAATGAGCCTCATCTTCAGATAGAGAAATATTTAATCTGTTTTTACTAACCGTTATGTTTTGAGTGGTGTAACCAATAAACGATATTTCTAAAACATCTCCTTGTTGAGCTTGAATGGCAAAGTTACCATCAAAATCGGTGGTAACCCCTTGGGAGGTTCCTTTCACCACAATAGTAGCACCGGGTATAGGATTTCCATTTTTATCAGAGATGGTACCGGATATAAAGCCGTCCTTTACATTCTCATGAAATTGCATTGAACGTCTGTATTTTAAAGATTGCAGATACTGATTGTTAACCCATTGATTATTCGTGAAACTAAATCCGAACCAATTGTAAGTGTCATAATGTTGTTCAGGATAATTAAAATATTGGTAGTTATTATGTGTTCTAAAATATGTTGTTCCAAAACTTCTGTAGCCAGAATATCTATGTTGAGCCCTGTAAGTTGGTGTGTTAATGGGGGAGAAATTCCACGTGTGTGGTTTAAACTGATCTAAAGAGGCATCATACATACTAGCCAATAGTTCGGCACTAACCTGATTGCCATCGGGGCCTTTTATTTTGAACTGCCAAGCCTCATCAGTGCCGGGCTGCAGCTTATCTCTAAATATTAAGGTTTCAATGCTGAGGTTTGTTTTGGGAAAGGGAACAGCAATAAATTGGGTTCCTGAGTTATAATTATTAAACGCTGCAAAACTGTAGTTTATAGCAAAACCACCTAAATCAATGGCTGTAACAGGAATACTAATCACTTTTTTGTTGGCATTGAGCGTTATTATTTCTGTTTGAATTTCTTGGTCTTTTTTCTCAATAAGGATTGTGATATTTAAGTGTTTTGCAGCTGATCCAAGTGTAATATGGGCCGTTTCACCAACTTGATAGCTTGGCTTGTCAGTAGAAATAGTAAAGAGCTGATTGTCTGCAGGAAGCAGGTCATTATTACTGAATAACACAGTACGCGATTCATCTTTAACCAATTGACCAAACTTGTCTTTGGCCTCAAGAATAATGATATATTGGCCCGATTTCCAATGTTTTATTCTACCAAATTCTAGTGTCTTTGATAGCTTGGTATCAAATGTTTTTTCAAGTACCAAAGTGCCTTTTTCTAATGAGGTAAGGTTGTATGCATTATTATAAGCATCATGAGGGAATAAGTGTGTATAGGCTTCTTCTGAAAATTCTTGATAATCGGGAGTTGGCCACGGACGTTTTCTTAAAACACGGTTAGGACTTTTAGCTTTATATATTTTTATAGTGCCTTTAGTAGGAGCAAATTCACCATTTAAATTCTGAGTTGAAATATGTATTTCGTGGTGTTTGTTGGTTTTATCTAGTTGTTCAGGCACACTTAATTGGGCTATTAACGCATGATAACCAACGTTGATTATTGTTGTAGTACTTCTGGTTTCTCCGTTTAAATCGGTTACGTCTGCAATAACTTCATATTTAAAAACAGGAAGACTAGACGGGTGTGCACTTTTGTCTGGAATGGCCTTAAAGGTAATCTCAAAATTGCCAGAATCGTTTGTTGTAGTTTCTCCATGGGTTATTTCTTGTGCTTCATGAGATGCAGAAGGATAATACCAAAAATACCATCTGGGGTATTCTATTTTACGGTGCACGCGATATGTGACTTTGCTATTGGTTACATTACTTCCTGCATAAGCCAAGGCCTTGCCGTTTACTTTAATAGAATCATTTACTTTGTAGGTTTTAGTTACAGGGTTGAATTTGGTTTCAAATTTTGGTCGTTTATATTCTTCAACCGAAAAATGAAAGGTATTGTCAATGTCTATCCGATTAGAATCTGAATATAATTCAATGGTGTATTCACCATTTAGCCCTGAATTTGGAAGCACAAACTCGCCTGAAATAGAGCCAAATTCATTTGTGGTTAATGCTATATTAAACACGTCATCTTCATTAACATCATAAACTTCTAAATGAAACAGTTCGTTAGGAATTACTTCAGATTTGCCATCTTTGGTTTTCATGGCAATAGCTTTGAAGAATACGGTTTGCCCAGGGCGATAAATACTCCTGTCAGTAAATAAAAAAGCTCTATAATTGACATCTTCTTTATCTGTTTTATAAAATCTATTGATGTAATAATTACCAAAGTAGGCTATGTCACCCTCCTTTTTTACTTTTAAATGGATGTTGTTATACCAGCTATTGTCTTTGCGGATTTTAATTTGTCCATTGTCATCTGTAGTATAAAACTCGGTTTTGTTATTTCCTATTTTTCTGGAGAAATAGGAGAAATCAATACGTGCATTTGAAATAGGTTTACCATGATTCCTGTCAATGATTTGAAAGATTTTTTGATTGGGAGTTTCAGTTTCTATCAATGCCAAATTGGTTACTTGAACTTGGGCAAAAGCAAAACTATTCTCAAGGTTTTTGTTTGAGGCAACAATTAAATATCGTCCATTGTTTAGTTTTGGAAGCAACACTTCTGTGGTGTGCGTCTGGAAGTCGGTTTCATTTTTTAAAGTACTTTGCCATGATTTATATAGATGAAGTTTTTCAGTAAACCGCTGTTGCTCTTCCTTTCTGTATATCTTATTAAATTGTTTTACCTGATTTTCAGAAAGTTTGTATACTTTAAAATGAAGCGTATCAGTATTTTTATATTTTACTAAGACGCGGGCGTGCTTTTGAATAGGAAGAAATTGTTCGGTGGTGATTTCAAAGGATGCTTGTAGAATTTGTGATTTTAATACACTACATTTTTCAGCACTTAAACTTTCAGGATATTTAGATATGATATCATGACATATCTTTAAGGCTTCTTTTGCTTTCCAGCGGTAATCTTCTTTAGTTTTCGGTTCATAGTTTTGACTCTGGGAATAGTATAGAGATGCTATCTTAAAATCATATAAAGCGGACGCTTCTTTATCTTGTAATGCTTGACTTTCTTGTTGTAAAGTTTCTAGTAAAACAGTTTCTTTTTCGGGAAACGTAGCATGTTGTTGAACAAATGATAACCGATCAATATTAACATCTGCCAAGGCTAATTTTGAACTGTCGTCTAAGTGAAATCGTATTAGGGACTTATAAATTTTTAAAGCCTGTAGCTGTAGAGAGGTGGAATCCTTTGATTGTATTTTAAGGGTTGAAAATGGTTGGGCATTAGCCATAAATTCAGGGTTGTTCAATTCAAATTTGTAGGCGGGTTTGCTGATATGCGTTTCATCTGTTTTATAAAATTCTAAGGCTTGATGGCATAAAAAATCAAATAGTGTAGGTCTGAAAACTTTTGAATCTGGATATTCATTAAGTAAAATAGCGTATTTCTCTAGTTGTTCTTGTTGTAGTAATAACCCGTTTTTTAGGGAGTTTTGATAGTGTAGGTGAATTTCATTAAACAGGGTTTGTAAGTCCCAGGTTCTAAAATCTTGTACATCTACTTTTTCAGAGGTTGTGCTGCGGTTATAAAAGCGCCATCGGTTTTGATTAAAATATTGCCAATAAAGGTTAGCAAGTATGTTTTCCAGAATATGTTTAGTTGGAAACGTACTGTTTGAAATGTTTTGCTTGAAGTTTTCTATAATTTGAAGCTGAGCATCTTCCTCCAAAACCAATGCAAATTTACTTTTGTATAACATGGTTTTTATAACCTGTACATGGTTGTTATCCTTTAGCGCTTGGTTCTCAATAGATGTTACTGTTTTAAGTGCCGATTGAACCAAGCCGTCTAATTCATACTGTTCTACTTGAGACCACAGATTTTGATAGGTATCGTTTTGAGCGTGTATGAATAGTGATAAAAATAAAAGTGCCGAGGTAATAAGCCAATGTTTCATGTGTCATGTTTTACTAGCAAATTACATTCAAAAGCTATTCCAAAAAACAATAACTGAGTAAAAGCTAGCGTTGGATGAGTGAAGTTAATCATTTTATAATGTAAAAAAGGTTAAGTGATTAAGAATCGTAGAGTGGTTTAAGAGTGTTACTATTTTTAATCCTACGCTTACGATGCTTTATTCTGAAAGTGTATTTTTGTAATACTAAACGGTTGCTATGAAGTTAATATGGTTATGCTTACTGTGTCCAATTATGTTGGTTTCCCAAACCGATTTTAAAGAGGTGAATCAACTTTTTGAGGATAAAAACTATGCGCAAGCAGCAGGTTTGTTAAATACGTATCTAGAACAAAACCCCAAAAACCTGGAAGCCATTGAGTTATTAGGTGATGCATATGGGCATCAAGAAAAATGGGATGAGGCCTTAGTGTATTATAAACAGTTACTTGAAACAGATAGCTATAATGCTAATTATCATTACAAGTACGGAGGTGTTTTAGGAATGAAAGCCTTAGAAAATAAATTTAAAGCCATCGGCTTTATTGGTGATGTGAAAAGCTCTTTTTTAAAAGCGGCAGAATTAGATAGAAGTCACATTGGTGCACGTTGGGCATTGGTAGAATTGTATATGCAATTGCCAGGTATAATAGGAGGAAGTAAAAAGAAGGCTTTAGAATTTGCAGAACAGCTAGAAAACCTTTCAAAGGTGGATGGTTATTTAGCTAAAGGGTATATTTATGAATATGATGACGAACCCGAATTAGCCGAAAACTATTATAAAAAAGCGATAGTTGAAGGTGGTTCAGTAACCTGTTATAATAAGCTGATTAGTTTTTATGAAGGCGAAAATGCACCAGAAAAAGCTTTACAAACAGCTGAAACCGCTCAAAAAAAGCACCAAAGAAATGCCTTGCATTATCAGATTGGCAAAATAGCTGCAGAGTATAATATTGAGCTTCAAAAAGGGTTACGTTGTTTAGAAACATACATACAAAACTATTCAGCCGAAGATGGTGTACCTATAGCTTGGGCTCATTACCGTTTAGCTCAGATTTATACCTATAAAAACAACAAAAGCCGAGCACTAAAGTACATAGATTTGGCTATTGAAGCGCTTCCGGAAATTAAACTTTTTAAAAAGCAAAAGGATAGGATTTTAGCCTTATAGTTTTTAATCCGTCAAAAGTAAATGGGATTAGTTGCATACGCATACCATTCAAATAAAAATTTTGCTAATTCACGGTGTCTCCCAACTTCAATTTATATATTTACACTGGTGTAAAACTAATTTAAAAGTAGAAAGTCAGCCGGCTACTTTTTGTGATCAAAAATCGTAATATGAACGTACATTTTATTGCCATAGGAGGAGCCGCCATGCATAATTTGGCATTGGCGCTACATAATAAAGGGTATCAGGTAACAGGTAGTGATGATACTATTTTTGAGCCTTCAAAATCAAGATTAGCATCAAAGGGGTTGTTGCCAGAATCTTTTGGCTGGTTTCCTGAAAAAATAAATACAAACCTTGATGCCATCGTTTTAGGAATGCATGCTAAGGCCGATAATCCAGAGCTGTTAAAAGCCCAAGAATTAGGCATAAAGATATACAGTTACCCTGAGTTTTTATATGAGCAATCTAAGCATAAAACAAGAGTAGTGATTGGGGGTAGTCATGGTAAAACAACTATAACCTCAATGATTTTACATGTTATGCATTACCATGGCAAAGATGTTGACTATATGGTTGGCGCCCAGTTAGAAGGTTTTGATGTGATGGTTAAGTTGACAGAAGACAATGATTTTATTGTTTTAGAAGGTGATGAATATCTGAGTTCACCTATTGATAGACGACCTAAATTTCATTTATACAAACCCAATATTGCTTTATTAAGTGGTATAGCCTGGGATCATATCAACGTGTTTCCAACGTATGAAAACTATGTTGAACAGTTTGAAATTTTTGTAGATTCTATTGTTGATGGAGGCAGTATCAATTATAATGAAGAAGACGCTGAGGTTAAGCGTGTGGTAGAAGCGAGTGAAAATCCTATTAGAAAAATAGCCTATTCTACACCTGAATATATCGTGGAGAAAGGGCAAACCTTAATAGAAACTCCAGAAGGTCCTTTACCTATTGAAGTGTTTGGGCGACACAATCTTAATAACTTGGCTGGAGCTAAATGGATTTGTCAGCATATGGGCATTGATGAAGATGATTTTTATGAAGCCATTGCCACGTTTAAAGGTGCTAGCAAACGGCTAGAAAAAATAGCCGAAGGTAAAAATAGTGTGGCTTTCAAAGATTTTGCACATTCACCAAGCAAAGTTGAAGCAACAACCAAGGCGGTTAAAGAACAGTATAAAAATAGAACGTTGGTGGCTTGTTTAGAGTTGCATACGTATAGTAGTTTAAATGCCGAGTTTTTAAAAGAATATAAGGGGGCGCTTGATGCCTCCGATGTTGCGGTAGTGTTTTATTCGCCACATGCCGTTGAAATAAAAAAGCTAGATGCCGTTAGCCATGAACAAATCTCTCAAGCGTTTCAGCGGGATGACTTAATCATTTTTACTAATCCAACTGATTTTAAAGAGTTTCTCTTTTCGCAGAACTTTAATGATAAGGCATTACTGCTCATGAGTTCAGGTAATTATGGGGGCTTAGATTTTGATGTCGTAAAAACCTTGATACAATAGAATTAACGTACGTTCTTTGATTTATAACCTTGCATTATTTATCTTTAACACATGCAAGAAAAATCAACATCCCTATCTATTAAAAACTGGCATCAAGATGATCAACCTCGTGAAAAGCTACTTTACAAAGGTAAAATGGCACTTAGTGATGCTGAGTTGGTAGCCATTCTAATTGGTTCTGGTAATAGAGATGAAAGTGCGGTGGCCCTATGTAAGCGTATTTTAGCGAGTGTAGATTATAAATTAAATGAGCTGGGAAGGCTTTCTGTAAAACAGTTAATGACCTTTAAAGGTATTGGAGAGGCTAAGGCTATCACGATAGTTGCCGCCCTTGAATTAGGGCGCCGCCGCAGGGGAGAAGAGGCCTTAGAAAAAAAGAAGATTACCTCAAGTGTATCGGTTTTTGAAATTATGCAGCCTATAATAGGTGATTTGCCTCACGAAGAATTTTGGATTATCTATATGAATAACTCCAATAAAGTGCTTCAAAAACAGCAATTGAGTAAAGGTGGTATCACCGGTACATTAGTGGATGTACGGCTCGTTTTAAAAACAGCACTTGAGGTTGGAGCAACAGGTCTTATTCTGTCACATAATCATCCTTCAGGAACATTAAAGCCAAGTGAAGCAGATAAACAAATCACTCAAAAATTGAAAGTTGCAGCAAAAAGTTTAGATATAGTGGTTTTAGATCATCTTATTGTAACAGAAAAAACCTATTTTAGTTTTGCAGATGAAGGTGTTTTATAATTTTAAGCAGCTTCATAGACCCTTGAAACACTTGTTCAGAATATTTATAAACTATGCTTTTAGTTTACACCTCCAAAATATCGCCAAGACTCAATTATGTGTTTAAACATGTTTGCACCCGAGTTCTAGGTATAAAAGTTGAGTTCACTACAAAAATTGAGGAGCTAATTGCACACGAGGATCTAAAAATGTCTTACACCAAACAGCAATTGGGAAACGAATTTTTTGTTAAGAGTCATGATATATTGTTTGAACAAGGCTTAGGAGATGTAGAAATTCATGTGCAACGGTGGGATGAAACAAAATGCTTTTTTTACAATGGCGATAAAAGTTCTATTCCTTTTGATATTTTCTCGGCATCATTTTATTTGTTATCACGATATGAAGAGTATCTGCCACATGTAAAGGATGAGTTTGGGAGATTCACTGCAACTGAAAGCTTAGCTTTTAAAGAAGGTTTTTTGCATCAACCAGTAGTAGATATTTGGGCCTATAAATTTAAGGCAGCGTTACAAGATCAGTTTCCCGATTTTGAGTTCCCAAACAGATCATATAAAATAACTCCTATTATTGATGTGCCTAGTCCGTACCATTATAAATTAAAAGGTTTAATGAGAACCTTTGGAGGCCTAGTGGGAGATCTTTCTCGTCTTAAATTTAAAAGTTTATACAAACGGTTTATAGTATTATTAGGGTTTAAACATGATCCTTTTGATACCTTTAAATATATTATTAATAGGCAAAAAAGTTCAAGATTCAAGTTTCTGTTTTTCTTTTTAATCGGTGATTTTTCAACCTTTGATAAAGGCGTTAATCCCAATAAAAAGAAATTTGTTTCGTTAATAAAACATGTGGCTGATTATTGTAGAGTGGGTCTTAAAATTTCATTTTTAGCTTTGGAAGATGCTGACATGCTAAAAAAGGAAAAAACAAAGATGGAGGCTATTTTAAATACAAACTTAAAGGCTTCAAGACAATCTTTTTCAAAATTAAATTTGCCTGAAACCTACAGGAATCTAATCACACTTGAAATTAATGAAGATTATACTATGGGTTATGTAAATCATATTGGGTTTAGAGCAGGATCCTGCTCTCCGTTTTTATTTTATGACCTCGATTATGAAGTTCAAACTCCTTTAAAAATAGTGCCTTACCAACTTATGGATTATGCCTTGTTAAAACATGAGTCCTTATTAGATAAAAAGAAGGTTTTAAATGAAATTATAAATGAAGTTCAACGGGTCAATGGTGAGTTTGTGCCTATTTTTCATAATTATACGTTTGGAGATAGTCAAAGATGGTCTGGTTTTAAGGAATTGTTTAATATGATTTTAGATTCAGCAGATGATGAGGTTTAAAGGTGTTACAGATGTATTTTTTGATTTAGATCATACACTGTGGGATTTTGATAAAAACTCAGCTTTAACTTTTCAGAAAATTTTTGATCTCAATCAAATGAACATCAATTTAACAGATTTTTTGAGTCATTATGAACCTATCAATCTCTACTATTGGAAATTATACAGAGAAGAAAAAATTGAAAAACAGGCGCTACGGTATGCCAGATTAAATGATACGTTTTCTGCACTTGGTACACCTGTTGAAGAGGCACTTATTTATAAACTGTCAGATGATTATATAGCTCATTTAACAGGGTTTAATCATTTATTTGATCACACTTTTGAGGTTTTAGAGTATTTAGCGCCCCATTATAATTTACATATTATTACTAATGGCTTTGAAGAAGTACAACAAAAAAAACTTATCAACTCAGGCATTTACAAGTATTTCACAACGATTACTAATTCAGAAATGGTTGGGGTAAAAAAGCCTAATCCTTTAATTTTTAATTACGCCTTACATCAGGCCCAAGCAGAACGACACCAAAGTGTGATGATTGGTGATAGTTTTGAGGCCGATATATTGGGTGCTCAAAACATAGGAATGGATGTTATCTTTTTTGATGTGCATAATACATCAATTAGTAAGGATATTATTCAAATTAATTCATTGTCACAACTTAAAGATATTTTGTAATAGTTTAAAGTATAGTCTCTTGAATAGTTATACCAATTTTTCGAAGTTTCTATTGTGTATTCTTACTATGACTACATGGTGGTCTTGTACAAAAGATGTAAACTTTAGTCAATTGAATGATTTAACCTTGTCGCCTGCTGTGGTGTCTAGCTTAGTTTTTTTTGATGAACCAGCTAATACGTTTTATGATAACGGATCGGAGGTTTCAGCGATTCAAGATTTTATTATGGTAGATATTTTTAATAATGCCTTTGTTCAGGATGATTTGGTGAAATCTGAATTTCATTTTGAGTCAAAAAACGCAATCAATAGAAGTTTTATTCTTCAAATTGATTTTTTTGATATATCAGGAAAAGTATTGCATACCTTTCAGGTAAGCCAAGAAGCTAGTGGAAATGCTGTAGAAACCGTATCTCATCATATTGAAGTGTTTGAAGGTGATGACATTGAGGTGTTAAAGCAAACACAAGTAGTTATGTTTACCTTAAGAGTAGCTGCAGGGCAACCTATTGATGAACATACGCCTGGCCGCATTCAGTTAAAATCATTTGCATCATTTTATTTTGAAATAGACGTCTCAGAATGAAAAACTACTTGACTTTTTGGGGCTTAATTTTATTTTGCTTGACATCTTATACTCAAAACAAGCAAATACTTTATGGCTTTTCAGAAATACCACAAGCCTTATTGCTTAATCCGGGAGGAAAAATAACTAATAAGTGGTACGTTGGTATGCCTTTGCTGTCACATGTTCACGTTTCAAGCGGAACGACTGGGTCAACTGTTTATGATCTATTTGCAGATAATGGGGTAGCGTTTAATACCAAGTTCAGAAAAGCAATTTATGGCATGAGCAATAAGGATTTTTTTAGTTTTAATGAACAAATTGATGTTTTTTCGGGAGGTTTAGCTATGGGACCTAGTTATGAGAAAAATCAATATTTGAGCTTTGGCTTGTATCAAGAGTTAGATTTTATTGGTTATTTTCCTAAAGATTATGTCGTGTTAGCCTTAGAAGGGAATCAAAATAATATTAATAAGATTTTTGATGCAGGTGATTTAAACGCTACGGCTGAAGTTATATCAGTAGTACATGTTGGCTACAATAAAACATTGAATTCAAAAATGTCGTTCGGATTTAGAGGGAAAATTTACTCTAGTGTTATGACTGTAAGTTCCAAGAGAAATAAAGGGTATTTTGTTACAACACAAGGACAAAACAATACATATAATCATGTGTTCGATCTTAATTTAGAGTTAAAAACCTCAGGTATTTCACACCTGCTAGATGATGATAATTCTAGCTTGGAACAAGATTTGAAAACGCTAAGAAGACGCTTGTTTTTTGGAGGTAATTTAGGGTTAGGCTTTGATGTAGGGATGAGTTACCAAATTAGTAATCAATGGTCGGTTGATGGCAGTTTGCTAGATATTGGGTTTATTCATCACTCTAAAGACATAGAAAATTACAAAGTGGAGGGCGTTTATACTTTTGAAGGTGTAAATCCTATTTTTCCTGAATCTGGCAATAACCAGTCGGCTGACGCGTATTGGAGTGAAATAGAAGAAGATTTTGAAGATTTGTTTCAGGTAGATACTACAGCTTCTAAATTCACCAGTTGGCGTCCAGTAAAATTAAATGCCTCTATAAATTATGCTTTTGGTAAACGATCAGAGAAAGAATGTACCTGTGTAAAAGAGGACTCAGGATATTTAAATGCGGTTGGTTTACAGTTGTATGTCATAAAGCGACCAAGGCGCCCACAGTTAGCAATAACCAGTTACTATTATAGAAAATTATTTGAATGGTTACGAATAAAGGCGACTTATACGGTAGATTCGTATTCATTTTCCAATATCGGAATGGGAGTTTCTGCGCATTGGGGAGCTATTAATTTTTATCTTATGGCCGATAATTTTTTAGAATACAAAAATATTTATGATGCAGAAGCTGTATCTTTACAATTAGGGTTCAATTATATATTTAAATGAAAATGAAAACAAGATTTTTTACTGTGGTTTTGATGTGTTTCATGGCAGGTGTGATGTTTGCTCAAAAAAGTATAAATAACTATAAATACGTTATCGTGCCTAATAAGTTCGATTTTTTAAAAGAAAAAGATCAATACCAACTCAATTCACTTACAAAATTTTTGTTCAACAAATATGGGTTTGAAGCTATCATGGAAGGCGGCGAGTACCCTGAAGATTTAAATTTCAATCGGTGTTTAGCGCTTAAAACAGATGTTAATAAAGATTCAGGTATGTTTAAAACTAAGCTTACGGTGATTTTAAAAGACTGTAATGAACGGGTTGTTTATACCTCAGAAATTGGCGATAGCAGGGAGAAAGAGTTTAAAAAAGCTTATAATGAAGCGTTAAGACATGCTTTTAATTCCATTGAAGCGCTAAATTATAAGTATGAGCCTGTAAATGATAAGGTAGTTATGGGAACGGATGCACCAGTTTCTGCTTCAACTAATGATTCTGAAGAGGTGAAAGCCTTAAAACAAGAAATAGAAACATTAAAAAATAAGCAAGAAATAAATAAACCAGCAGTAGTAGGAGCATCAGTAGTAGCTTTAGAAGCTGCAAACACTTCTTCAAAGGCACCAGAATCAGCAGGCCATGTGAATAAAGTATTATCGGGCGTGTTGTATGCACAAAAAATTGAAAACGGTTATCAGCTAGTAGACAGTACACCTAAAGTGGTGTACAAGCTAAAGCAAACTCATTTGGATAATGTATTTCTTGTGGAGAATAAAAGTGCCATTGTTTTTAAGCAGGATGAACATTGGGTGGTGGAGTATTACGAAAATAATACGTTAAAGCAACAAAAGTTAACTATTAAGTTTTTTTAGTAATTATACTTGTCTTTCCAGCGTTGCTTTAAAAATTCTTTTTGAGCTTGCTCTCTGCCATTAGTTCCAGGGTCATAAAGTTTGGTGTTTTTAATTTCTTCAGGCAAGAATTCTTGTGCTGCAAAATTGTTTTCGTAGTTGTGAGCATATTTGTAGTGTTCGCCATATCCCAATTCTTTCATAAGTTTTGTGGGTGCATTTCTAATATCAAGAGGAACACTTAAATCTCCTGTTTGTTTTACTAATTGTTGCGCTTTGCCAATGGCGGCATAGGCAGCGTTACTTTTGGGAGAACAGGCTAAGTATGTGGCACATTGACTCAAAATAATTCGTGATTCTGGAAAACCAATTGTTGATACTGCCTGAAAGGTGTTATTAGCAATGACTAGAGCAGTGGGGTTGGCATTTCCAATATCCTCACTAGCCGAAATAAGTAATCGCCTAGCTATAAATTTTACATCTTCACCGCCTTCAATCATGCGCGCTAACCAATATACAGCACCATTTGGGTCACTCCCTCTAATGGACTTTATAAATGCCGAAATGATATCATAATGTTGCTCACCTGTTTTATCATATCTTACGGTATTATTTTGAATTTTTTCAAGAACAATAGCGTCGGTAATTTCAATGTTATCTGAAGGGAAAGCGTTAACAATTAGTTCGAATATATTTAAAAGTTTTCTAGCATCACCACCAGATAATTTGAGAAGCGCTTTGGTTTCTTTAAGTTGAATGTTTTTTTTTGAAAGTAGCGTATCTTGCTCAATGGCTCTTTTCAAAAGCATTTCTAAATCTTCTTTACTAAAAGCATTCAGAATATAAACCTGACATCTTGATAAAAGTGCTGAAATAACCTCAAAACTGGGGTTTTCAGTAGTAGCACCTATTAAGGTTATCCAACCTTTTTCAACAGCTTGTAGCAATGAATCCTGCTGAGATTTACTGAAACGATGAATCTCGTCAATAAACAAAATAGGGTTCTTTGTGGTAAATAAACCACCACTTTGCTTGGCTTTTTCTATAACATCCCTAACATCTTTAACCCCAGAATTTATGGCGCTTAAAGTGTAGAACGGTCTACCTGATTCTGTGGCAATAATATTTGCCAATGTAGTTTTGCCAGTTCCTGGAGGTCCCCAAAGAATCATTGAAGGAATTAATCCCTTAGAAATATGTTGACCTAGCGCACCTTTCTTACCCACAAGATGTGTTTGACTTACATAGTCGCTAAGATGTTTAGGTCGTAAACGTTCTGCTAAAGGTTCATTGCCATTCATAACTGTAAAATTAACCATTTTTACATATGTAAAGCGTGCATAGAGAATAAAATAAGCTGCCAATATAGCATTGAAATGTTTATTGGTTTGCTATTTGTTACCTTTATGAAGATGGGAACAAAGAATCATTTTCAATTTTCAACGGGTGTTATTGCCTATCCAATCTTTTTTGTGTTAACTATATGGATTGTTTTTTGGGTAGAAGTTCGTTTTGGAAGCAATTTTAATAAGTATGGCATTTATCCTTTAACCGTAAAAGGGTTAAGAGGTGTTGTGCTAAGTCCTTTTATCCATGGTAGTTTACAGCATTTATACCATAATACTATACCATTGTTTGTGCTCTCAACGGCTTTGTTTTATTTCTATAGGCACATAGCTTGGAAAGTTTTGATTCTTGGTATTTTAATTTCAGGATTCATGACTTGGTGTATTGGCCGACCTTCTTATCATATTGGTGCGAGTGGCCTTATATATGTGCTGGTGAGTTTTACATTTTTTAAAGGTGTGTTCGCCAAACATTATAGGTTAATAGCTTTGTCATTATTGGTAGTTTTTCTTTATGGAAGTATGATTTGGTATACGATGCCCATTGAGGAAGGTATTTCGTGGGAAGGACATTTAGCGGGATTGATTACAGGATTCATTTTTTCTTTAGTATTTAGAAAGACAATTGCTAAGCCAAAGAAGTTTGAATGGGAGCATCCAGATTTTGATGAAGCAAACGATCCGTTTTTAAAACACTTTGATGAAAATGGAAATTTTATTGATCACGTTGAAGAACAACAAGACCAAACAACCATTAATTATATCTTCAAGGACAATAAAGAAGACTAACGGCGTTGCCTAATAACTTCGTAAAGAAAAGCGCCACAGGCTACAGACACATTAAGAGATTCAATGTCACCTAATAAAGGGAGTTTTGCCCTTTCATCAGACACTTTTATAATAGAAGGGTTTATGCCTCTACCTTCTGATCCCATAACAATGGCGCAGGGTTCAGTAAAGGACACATCATAAAGCGTATTGTCTGTTTTTTCGGTAGCAGCAATCACCTTAATACCAGAGGCTTGCATAAAGAACACAGCATCTTTTATGTGGTCAACCTTACAAATAGGAACTTTAAATACCGCCCCGGCACTTGTTTTTATAGTATCACCGTTTACAGGGGCCCCACCTTTTTTTTGTATGATAATGCCATCCACCCCGGTGCACTCGGCAGTTCTTATAATAGCGCCAAAATTTCTAACATCGCTTAACTGGTCTAGTAATAAGAATAACGGTGTTTTTCCAGATTCTATAACGTTTAAAACTAAAGTTTCTAAATCATGAAATGTAATTGGGGCTATTTGTGCTACAGCCCCTTGATGATTTTTTGAAGTCAACCTATTCAGTTTTTCAACAGGAACATAAGACCTATTAATAGCTTTTTTGTTAATAAGAGATTCAAGCTCAGAAAATAAATCGCCTTTAAGCCCTTTTTGAAGAAATACTTTATCAATAGTTTTTCCCGAGTTTATAGCTTCAATGATAGCTCTAATACCGAATATTTGAGTGTGTTCTTGCATGGGGTAAAGGTAATAAACTGCTTAATAAGTTTATAAGAATTAAATAATATAAAAAGCCAGAGCTATTCTCTGGCTTTTTATATTATTTATAAAGTTATAAAAAGCTAATTGTCTGTTACGGTAAAAGATTCAGATGCCGTGTATCCAAAATCACCAACAATAGAAACTAAGTCTGAACCATTTTGAGTGATAGTAGCACTTCCATCTTCAGGATAAGAAAGACCATCGCCATATACATCATTAATAGTGAATTCATAAGTTCCTGGGGATAAGCAAAATTTAGCAGAAATTCCAGGATCCCCATCTGCATAAGGACCACCAGAGAATAAAACAGCGCCATCACTATCCTTAATGTCCCATGTACACTCACTTCCGTATCCATCAAATACAATATTCAAGAAAGTATCTGGGTAAGGACAAACTTGGGTTAAAAGAAGTGTTGTAGAGTTACCAATAAAACCTGCATAATCAGAAGAAATTTGTAATGTTAATGTGTTACCATTAGCAGGGTCAATGTTTTCTCCAACGGCGGTTACTTTAAATGTGCCCACTGTTGAATTAGCAGGAATTACCACAGTAGCAGGTACATTGTACGCTGTTGCAGGAGCATTTGTTTCTTCTTCAATAACAGTTATATTATAAGTTCTGTCACTGCTAGAGGTAGATGTGGCAAAAACCCTTACATCTTGCTCAAGGGTACCTGTAGGATCAACACCGACTTCAAATGACGACTCTAGAGTGGTATAGTCAAATGACTTTTCATTAAGGTCTTCGTCACAACTATAAAATGTAATAAAACTTATTACAAAAAGAGTTAAAATAGAGATTTTTTTCATGAGTTTAAATTTTAGCTAATGTTAACCTAAATAACTTAGGTTAACATTAATTTGTTTTATTATCTATCTGCGTTTACACTGTCATCAATGTTAACATTGGCATCAATTTCTTTTCTAGGAACTTTTAAAAAGAATTTTTTGTCATCAGGTAGTAAAAATGAATTTGGCAATCTATGATTACCTGTGCGCGGAATACCTCTACGCAGTCTTTTAGCATCAAACCATTCTACTCCAAACTCTGCATAAAGCTCTTTTCTCCTTTCTACTAGAATTTCTTCGTACAAATCGTCACCAGTATTTGTAGATTTTACAGCATTAGCATCTCTGTTTGATTGAAGAGCAAACAATAATTCATGTGCGTCTCCTGCCATTCCTTGTTTAAATTTAGCTTCAGCTTCAATAAGAATCATTTCAGCTGTTCTCATAATTACAATATCAGAGTCAAAGGCAAAAGTGAACTTTCTGGTAGTTAGATAAAACCAATCTGTTGGACTAGCAGAAGCATAAGTTCTATCAAAGGTGTTTCGCACGTCAGAATCTGTAAACAAATCTGCAAAATCCTTGTTAACATAAGTTCCGAAATATCCGTCATTATAATGATCGGTAAAAGCATGAGGAGCACAGTAGTAGTAATTTGACTGATCTGTAGTTTGGGGCATACCCCAAATCCATTCAATATTTGAAATTTTATCAAAACCATCTTTATAAGATCCAGCGTCAAGAGCAGAAGCAATATCCCCACCATAGGCATCGTGAGCAGCTTTTTCCGCTCCCGCCCAATTTTCAGTAACTAAATAAACACGAGCCAAAATACCATTAGCAACTTGTTTATTTACATAAGATTTTCCCAGTCTTGAATCATCTAAACCAGCTACAGCATCCGTTAAATCAGAAATAATTAAATCATACATTTCCTGTAAAGTAGACATCGGTTTGCCTTCTAAAGATAAGTCTGTGTAAATTGGGGGGGCAGGCAACGATGGATCATAAGTATATGTATGTTGAAATTCCATGGCTAGTTGGAAGTAGAAAAATGCTCTAAGTGCTTTCCCTTGAGCTATTAACTCTGTTTTATCTGAGCCAGAAATAGCAGTACTTGCTTCTACGCCATTAATTAATGTGTTGGCTTGGTTAATCATGTAATAGGGGTATTCCCAATTAAAGGTGGTCCTTGTATAGTTAGGTTCCCTATTATCATTGTCATAGTCAAAATTATACCATGAGTTTTGTATAAAATCATTTCCTTTTACGGTTCTAGCCATATATAAGGAATAAACACCTCCAGCATCTGTTCTAGTAAATTGTCTTCTAAAATTTCTTTGTATACCAGAAAGCAAAGCTTCAGCACCTGCTCTAGAACCAAAAATAACTACATCAGATACAGAACTTGTAGGAACGGGGTCTTCTAAAAAGCTTTTTTCACAACCAACAAGAAAGGTTGTAGAAAGCAATAAAACAGTTAATTTTTTTATAAATATTTTCATTTTTCAAATTTTTTTAAAGGTCTAAGTTAACACCAAAAGATACAATTCTTTGATTATAGGATCTGTTGTTTGTGGTACCAGCTATACTTTGTTCAGGGTCAATACCTTTATGTGTTTGGAACGTTAATAAATTGTCAGCTTGTAGATACAAACGCAATCTAGAAATACCAAATTTATCAAGAGTTTGAGTTGGTAAGCTATATCCAAATGTTAGTGCTTTTAAACGCACGTAATCATTTTTGAATAAGAATCTGTCAGATCTACTACTGAAGTCATTTTGTGAAGCTAATAATAAAGGAACATTAGTAACATCACCTGGTTTTTGCCAACGATTGGCCAAATCTGTTGTTCCTGGCCCTCCTGCCGTTTCAAAACTGCCAAATAAGCCAGCGTACATGGAGTCATAAACATAAGCTCCAAAACTAAAATTAAATAGAATATTTAAATCAAAGTTACCTAGTGTGAAAGAGTTATTGAAACCTCCAATAATATCAGGTAATGAAGATTTGTCTACATAATTTCTAGAGGCTTCAGAGTATTCAGCTGTTGTTTCTTTTTGACCGGTGGGCTCTCCGTTTGCATCTAAAATATCTTTATACCACAAAGCAAAACCATTTGCTGGATCTACACCAGCCCATTCTGGCATGTAGAATTCGTATAAAGAACGTCCAACTTCCCATCTTTTTGTTCCATTTATGAATGATTCTTGTGATAACTCTGTAATCTTGTTTCTATCAAAAGAGAAATTTAAACTAGAAGTCCAGTTAAATTGATCTTTATTAATAATATTGGCGGCCAAGGAAACTTCAACTCCATAGTTTTTAAGTGAGCCTACGTTAGTAGTGATACTCTCATTACCTGTTGAAACAGCTAATGGTTTATCGTAAATCAAATCAACAGATTTTTTAACATAATAATCAACAGTACCATTGATAACATGATTGAATAAAGTAAAATCTATCCCAATGTTTGTGGATGCTGTTTTTTCCCAAGTTAATAGAGGGTCAGCTACAGACCCAAGTAAAACCCCAGTGTTATCTAATTCATTTTCTCCTGTTTCAAATAAAGACAAGTACGGGAAATATACTGGATTTCCTAGATCGTCAAGAACCAAGTTGTTTCCTAGTTCCCCATAAGAACCTCTTATTTTAAGAAGATTTACAATATTACTGTTAGCTAAAAAGTTTTCTTTTGAAACAACCCATGAACCACCAACAGAGTAGAAATTACCCCATCTAACATCACTATTAAATCTACTTGAACCATCAGTTCTAAAGGACCCCTCTACAAAGTATTTCTGATCATAATTGTATGATAATCGACCTAAAAACGACTGAAGAGCTTCATCTGATATAGAACCACCAACAGACTCTGGAGTGGTACTACCATTTAATACTTTTACGTTAGGTAAGAAACCAACACCTTGTGCTGATAAGTCGTCATCAGATCTTGAATAGGCTTCATGAATAGCATCAAAATTAACATTATGTAATCCGAAGGATTTATTGTAGTTAAAGGCGTTTGTAATATTTTTAGTAATTACAAAGTTTCTATCTTGATCCACACGTCCTTTAACACTTGCTGCCACACCAAATTCATTATGATTATAGCTGAAGTAATCAAGTGTGTATTTTTCATACGCAATTTGTGTTTTAAAACTAAAATCTGGGGTGAAGTTCACTTTAGCATAACCATTGGCTGTGAAGTTATCCCGCTTGTAGATTTCATTGTATAAATACAATGAACCTACAATGTTTTCTCCTTGAAACTGAGGTCTTGCTGCATTTAAATTTTGGCCAGGTGTATTCCCATAATCATATATAGGTGCACCATCAGGGCCCAAAACTAAGCCTCCATTGTCATCTCTTCTGTATAAAGGATAAAAAGATGAAAGATTATTTATCCATTGGATGGTGCTGGTGAAAGAAGTGCCGCTTTGGTCAGGAACATTTTGAACGGAAGAAGAATATGAAACGTTTAACCCCATATTTAACCAGTCTTTTACTTGAGAATCAATGTTGAGTCTTGTTGTTACTCTTTCAAAATCTGAGGTTTTAATACTTCCATCTTGTTTTAAAAAGTTTCCTGAGAATCTATATGTTGTTCTATCGCTACCTCCAGAAACAGCTAAAGAATGCTCTTGTCTCAATGCAGAATCATTAATTAAAAGACCTGCCCAGTCCGTATCCCATAATTTATTTGTAGATACTAAATTTCCATCTGTTCCTACGGGATTGTTAATTCCATAAGGGTTATAGCCCAAAGTAGGAATTAAGTTATTAGTTGCTGAAAGAGCCGCGGCTTCGGGAGATGCTCCATTGACATATTGAGCAGCATTTCTCATAGCTTCCCATGTGTATTTTGTAAAAGTATCTGTATCTGTTATTTCGTGTCTATCTACGGCTTGTCCAGCAAAACCAACTGTAGATGTTAAGCTAACTTTAGCAGGAGAATTTAAGCGTCCTTTTTTTGTGTTTATTAAAATAACACCATTGGCTCCACGTGAACCATATAGAGAGGTTGACGACGCATCTTTTAAAACGTTCATACTTTCTATTTGGTCTGCACTTATGGTATTGATATTACCATTGAATGGCGCACCATCGAGAATAATAAGCGGTGCGGCAGAAGCATTAATAGAAGAAACCCCTCTAATTCTAATGATGGGATTGTCCCCCGGTTGACCACCACTAGAAATTATGTTTACACCAGGAACGCTTCCTTGTAAAGCAGAAGTTACAGAAGCTACTTGTTGTTTCTCGATTACGTCTGCACCTACTACAGCAATAGACCCTACAATAGATTCTTTGGTTTGTGTTCCGTAGGCCACAACAACAACTTCTTCTAGTGCAGTAGCATCTTCTGCCATTGTTACGTTCACTGTATTTGATGAACCAACTTTAATCTCTTGTGTTGTGTATCCAACAAAACTAAATACAAGAGTAGCACCTTGGCTGGCGCTAATTGAATAATTTCCATCGAAATCCGATGAGGTACCATTTATTGTACCTTTTACCAAGACCGTAGCTCCTGGAAGTGGTAAACCAGAATCATCGGTAACCGTTCCAGAAATAGTCTTTTCTTGTGCAAACGATATTTGCACAATAAACGCTAATAATAGCGTGAAAATTCCACTAAACTTTGTTTTCATTTTATAATTATTTGAATTAGTCAATGCCAAAAATCAAAATAATAAGTTAAAAAAGCAATAAACAATAGTTAAAATGTGTGTTTTTGGTGTGAAATTTGTTAAAATAATTCAATTTGGCTTCTGAATTTAAATAAATGATATTTTGATGTCATGTTATTTAGAAAGTTGCTTGAGTAAGATTATATAGGAGGTAAATTGGGATCCGCAGAATATCTAATCAAATTTGTAATACTGTTGTTATAAAAAATGCCAATAGAATTAAATTCTATTGGCATTTTTTATAAGGTTTATTAAGTTGTGTAATGTGATCTTCTAATTGTTTTTAGGAAAAGCCCACATGTCAACATCTAATAAGTGACCACCTTGTGCCGAGATGGCTGCATTGTAGTTAGCTCCATTTGTTGTTCTTTCCGTTATTGGGTATAAGAACCTTCTAGGTATAATCTTAGAAGGATTTACCGAGCCTACCGCATCTGGATTGTCAACTAAAGCTGGGAACCCAGTTCGTCTATAATCAACCCAAGCCTCGATAGGAGCATTTCCATATAAAGCCTTGTATTTTTCGTTTATGATGGTTTCAACTTTATTTGCTTCTGTTCCAGAAAGTGTTAGTGCATTAACATAGGCGGCTGTTGCAATAGCATCAACTCCTACGTAAAGCATATTAGCTTCAACAGCATCTTGCAATGCGGCTAAGGCGGCAGCGTCAGTGCCTCCAGTTCTAATTATAGCTTCTGCTTCTATAAATTTAACTTCCCAATATGAAATCAAGGGAGTAGGAGAGTTTGCTTGACCCCAAAACAATCCTTCTACGCCTGCAAAGTCTTCTCCGTCAGTTGTATATAAAGGGAGTCTCGGGTCTCCAACCATCATATCTTTCAATGTTGTTCCAATACCTAAAGTACCAGGTCTGTCATTGTCAAATAAGTATAAAGGGTTTGCATTTTGAGCAGGCGTACTGTAAATAAAATCAGGTTGTTCAGAAGTGCTAGTTAATGCCTGTTGAGCTTCAGTTAAAGCTTTTTGAGCTGCACCTGAGTCAACAGATGTTAAATGCATGTAATAACGAGCTTTTAAAGCGTGAGCTGTTTTTACCCAATCGATACCACTAGCGTCTCCGGCTCCTGCGAACGCTCCAATTCCAGAAGCCACTCCTTCTGAAATAGATTCACTTAAAAGCGTTTGTATTTCATTATAAACGCTCTCTTGTGTGTCGTATACTGGGTTTAAAACTCCGGCATCTCCACGAAAAGCTTCACTATAAGGAACATCTCCCCAGCAGCTTGTGGTAACTCCCATATTGGCTGCCATATATAATTTGGCTAAGGCGCTAACTTCTCCACTGGTGTTTTGAATTAGAACGAAACAATCTTTTGATGCTCCAGCTCCGTAAAGACCAAAGTCCCATAAATCATCTATGTCACTTTCACCAATGTTATATTGAGCATATGCTAATTGTTGGGCATCTAGACCATCAAATTGTTGCGTGATTAGCCCAGCAATTCTTCCAACAAGAGCAACAGAATTACGATGAGTTTGTGTAATCATTCCTGGGTAAACAGCGCCAGCATTTATTTTGTCGGCAGATGGATTATCAGGATCTACGTTAACATCAGTAATCGTGCAGGATATCACTGAGCTAAGTAATACGATACTAAGTATATATTTAATTGTTTTCATAGTTTTTTAAAAGTTTAATTTAACATCAAAGCCGTAACTTCTAGTGTTGGGGTTATTAAAGTAGTCTAAACCAATACCATTACTGTCACCTGTTAAGTTAGTTTCAGGATCCACTCCAGGATAATCAGTACTAAGGTATAAGTTTCTACCATAAGCAGAAATTGAAGCGCCATCAATGAATGTTCCTTTTAATAGTTTGCTTGGAAATGTATAGGTTAATGTTACTTCTCTTAATCTAAACCAAGAAGCGTCATATACATTACCTTCATCAACATCCCCGAAACCATAACGTCTCCAGTAATTGTTACTTTCATTTATTGTTGGATCTGAGTAAGGAACTTCTTTGGTGTTTGGTTGTCCAGTAGATTCAACTATACCTTGAAAAACTGTTGTTTGATCTCTCAATAAAGTTTCTGTTGATATACCGAAGTAATCAAGAATACCACAAGTTCCGCACCATACATCGCCACCTTCTCTGATGTCTATTAAAACAGATAAACTAAGATTTTTGTATGAGAATGTATTGCTAATACCTAATAGGAAATCTGGAATTGGATCACCTATAACGCCATCTGTGGTAGCAAGCAGTGGGTAGCCATCATCGTCAATTAGAATAGTTCCTTCATCGTTTCTGGCATATCTTGATCCATAAATAGCTCCATAAGATTCACCAACTACGGCACGTGAACTTGTTCCAGAAAAACCATTTAGAACATAGCTTTCAAGCCCTTCAGTGAGTTCTTCAACCTTATTTTCATAAGTTGTGAAATTAGCATTGATATCCCAATTAAAGTTTTCAGTTCTAACTGGAGTACCTCCTAAGGTCAATTCAATACCTTTATTTGAAATACGACCAATATTTGAGTATTTTTCAACAAAACCAGAAGAAGGCACAGCGTCAATTGGAACTATTTGATCGGTAGTTTCTTTGTTGTAGTATGTGGCATCAAATTTTAATCGGCTATCAAGCATCGATAATTCAATACCAATTTCAAATTCCTTGGTTGTTTCTGGAACTAAATCAGGGTTTCCTGCGCGGCCTGCTCTTTCAAATGAAGTGGCATCATAGGCAGGGAATGTAATGCTTTGAAGGAATCCATCTCCACTAACAAATGTCCCTCCAAAATTAGTCAAAGTAGCATATACTGGAGCATCGTTTCCTGTTTTTCCCCATGACCCTCGTATTTTACCATAATTAAGGAAATCACTATTTAAAACTTCGCTAAAAATAAAACTACCCCCAACAGAGTATGATTGGAATGTATTGTTTCCTACAGGTAGAGTAGATGTCCAGTCATTCCTGAAAGAAGGTGTTATAAAAACCATATTATTATAACTTAATGTAGCCGTTGCAAAAGCGCCAATAAGTTTTTTTCTATTGGTTATTTCTGAAGCCTGAGTAGTGCTAACGTTGGAAAGGTTAAAGAATCCAGGGATGGTCATGCCGTCACCTAGGACAGTCTGTCTATTGTTTTTAGTATAGAAACCGTCATATCCAATGGTAGCTGTTAGGCCAAGTTTTTCATTTAAATCTTTAGATGCTGTTACTAATGCGTTCCAGTTCACATCTTGATTTTGGATGACGTCATTAATAACGCGCCCATTACCAAAACTTGCATCTATAATATCAAATCCAATTTTTCTTGTATCTGCCCAGTTATCAATAGATCCAGTTGTTTTGAATGTAATCCAATCATTAATATCATAGGTTAATCCCATTTTTCCAATAATACGATTAACATCATCGGTATTAGAGTTTCTAGCTACCGTGAAATATGGGTTGTTGTAAATTCCATCACGATAACTTCTATGTCCTGGAAGCTCTGAACCTGGAATATCATAAAAATAAGAAGAAGGATCGTCAGCTGCTGCTTGTCCTTTTTTACCATTACCCATGTCAAAGGTTGGCGTATTACGCAATAGACCAAGCATAACCCCTGAAATATTTGAGCCTCTTTGAACTCTGAAACCTCCTGAGTTTGAGTATTGAGCAGAGGCATCTAACGTTAAATTTTCATAAAGTTTACCCTGTAGATCAACTCTAAATGTTTTTCTTACAAATCTTTCATTAGGAGCTACACCATTTTGAACTAATCTGCCAACAGAAGCTCTGTAGTTAACTTTGTCAGTTCCGCCACTAGCAGAAAGGTTAATGTCTACCACATCTCCCGTTTTAAAGAAGTCATAACTGTCATAGGTTTCTGCCGCTCTTCCGTTTCCTGTTCCTTTTGGAACAAGTGCACCAAATCTATGAAAAGGGTAGGAAGTGTCACCATCATACTCTAGGTCAGAAACTAAAGGTCCCCATGTATCGCCTTCAAAAGTTTCTGGACCTCTATATTGTAATCCACTTCCATCTGGATTATGTCTTCCTTGTGCATACTTTCTTTGTAAATCTGGTCCCTTATTGATATCAGAGAAACTTGTAGAGGTACTTAGCGTAACTCTTGTTTTTCCTTGTTTTCCTTTTTTGGTGGTAATTAAAACAACACCATTAGCGGCTCGTAATCCATATAAGGTCTGTGCGGCAATGCCTTTTAGAATGTTAACAGATTCAATATCTGAAGAGTTAATGTCAATAGCTCTGTTTGAGAAGTCTGTACCTCCTAAGCTAGAGTTGTTATTACTTGTAGTAGGATCTTCACTATAAGAATCATTATTAATTGGTACACCATCTACTACAAATAAGGGAGAGTTTGATCGAGTAATAGAGGTGTTACCTCTAATTCTAATATTTGCAGAAGCCCCTACAGAACCAGATGATGTTGTTACTTGTACACCAGCCGCTTTGGAACTTAAGGCAGATACAACGTTCGTTTCTCTTGCGTTAGTTATGTCACCTGAGTCAACTGATTCTACTGCGTAGCTTAAAGATCTAGGTTTGGCCTTAATCCCTTGAGCTGTTATCACAACCTCCTCTAAAGATTCCGCATCCTCAGTTAATGTGATATTAATGGTGTTTGATGCTCCTATAGTTGCCTCCTTTGTAGCATACCCAACAAAGCTAAATACCAGAGTTTCTCCAATATTGGCTTTGATTGAAAATTTACCATCAAAATCGGTTGAGGTACCATTCGAGGTACCTTTTACTAAAACAGTAGTTCCTGGAAGAGGTAATCCTGATCCATCTGAAACGATTCCTGAGATAGTTTTTTCTTGTGCAAAAGACAGATGCACAACAAACGCTAACAATAGCGTTAGCATTCCACTAAACTTTGTTTTCATGTTATAATTATTTGAATTAGTCGTGATAAAAATATTAATAAAAAGTTAAAAAACGACAAACAATAGCTAAAAAGTGGTAAAAATTAGAAAAAATTATATCGAAAAGGTTTAAATGTTGAGTATTTGTAGGTTTTACAGGAGGAATGTTAAAAATTTGTTGTTAGGCTAATATGTATTTTTGAATTTGAAAAATTGAAAGCGGTATTTTCTAGTTTACCGTTGGCATAATTAAATTTAAACAAACCAGCCTTGGTGAGTAATCCAAAACCAAAACCATATCCAAATAATTTCTGTTGTGTTTGCTGAATGTCATTTTCAAAATAAGCAGCGTCAATTATGGAATGGATGTAAATTGAATTTGATAATTGAAAGCGATATTCTGTATTCATTAACCCAAAAAGAGAAGCATAGAGGCTGTTTTCTTCAAAGCCTCTAATAGAATTAATACCGCCAAAGCGGAACAGTTCGTTTTCAAAATATGAGGATGATAATAAACTAGCACCATTAAGTCTGATGTAAATGCTGTTTTTTAAGTTGAGGTTGAAAATTTTAAAGGCCTCAATTTTGAACTGTGTTTGTTCTTCTGAATTGATATTGGTTTTTCTCTTTCCGAAGCCCGTTTCAAAATACATTTTTTCGTTTAGAGGAAATAAAATGTTTTCTGGTTGTGTTTGTGTGTATTGATAGCTTATTGTATAAAATTGAGTCTGGTAGTCAGAAATATTTGGTTCTGTTTTTGATGTTATGAGGTTGTTAGATTCAGTATATAAGAGGCCGGTAAATATTTTGTGTTTTTGGTTTATTTGGTAATGAATTTTGATGTCTTGGTTTGTGGTAGTAAAAGAAGAGTCTTTTCTAAATATGCGCAAAAGCAAATCGACACCTACGGGCGACTTAAATATATAAGGCAGTGAAACATCAGCTTCAAAAGTTTTTTGATCATTTTCATCACTTTTGTATAGAAGTCTGAAAGATTCTCCAAAGTTTAAGTTGTTGGTCAAATTTAGATTTAGGTAACCATCAAATTGAAGTTTATTTGTTGTTTCATTGGTTCCAAATCCAAGAAACCCGTCAAATGTATTGCTTTTAGATTTTTCTAAATAAAGGTATAGTGAAGTAGAGTCTTTTGAAAATAGTACTTCTGGGGGTTTTATTTCCTTAGCAAAATTTAAACTATTCAGTTGAGCCGTTTTATATTGAATGGTTTCAAGATTAAATAGTTGGTTAGGTTTAATTTTTAGATAGTTTTTTAAGAATGCTCTGGGGAATTTCTCATAACCTTTAATGATAATGTTATTTATTGTTCTCTTTTTTTTAGAGGCAGAAATACTTAGATGGGCTTTTAGTGTATTATGCTGCTCGTCTATTCTAATATTTGTAAGTTTTAATTTAGAAAACGGGTGGCCGTATTTGGCAATTTCAGTATTAAGAAAGGTTAACGATTGTTCAATATCCCTAACGTTTAAAATAAAATGGTCATGAAAAACTTTGTTTGAAATGGTATTTAAGGTTTGTTGGTTAATGAGTTCAGATTTGTAGTATATATATATGGTGTTGAATTTTCTGTTTAAATGTAATTTATAAACAAAGCTAGAGTCATTTATTTTTTTGCTAGGAATTAATATGTTCTCTATATAGCCTAATGAGAAGAGCTGTTCTTGAAGAGAGCTTGTTTCTTCTGTTATTGAAGTAAGGTCTTTATGTAATGTGTTGTAGCCAAGAGAGTCTAAAATATGGGTCTCTTTTAGGGTGTTTCCTGTAATTTTTAATGTTAAGGTCTGGCTTATTCCTTTAAAAGAAAAAAGTATAGAAGTGATTATTAAAAGAAATGGTGTTTTTGGCACGTTGCTAGCTACAAGATTTGGTAGTAAATCTAACGGAATTTACTTGCTATTAATATATGATGTGTCTGAAATTTTATTTTCTATTGAAAATTAATTAATTAAGGTTTGAATTTCAGATTTTAATTTCTACCTTTGCACGCCTCTTAGAAGAGGTTAATAATATTTATATTAATTTATATGCCAACAATTTCGCAATTAGTAAGAAAAGGAAGAGCCAAAATAACCAAGAAGAGTAAATCGGCTGCTTTAGATTCTTGTCCGCAAAGACGTGGTGTGTGTACTCGTGTTTACACAACAACTCCTAAAAAACCTAACTCAGCAATGCGTAAGGTAGCAAGGGTTCGTTTAACAAACGGAAACGAGGTAAATGCATACATCGGTGGTGAAGGACATAATTTACAAGAGCACTCGATAGTATTGGTTAGAGGTGGAAGGGTAAAAGATTTGCCAGGAGTTAGATATCACATTGTACGTGGTGCTTTAGACACAGCAGGTGTTAACGGTAGAACGCAACGTAGATCTAAGTATGGTGCAAAACGCCCTAAAAAGTAATTAAAACTTTAAGAAGAAGACATGAGAAAAAGAGCAGCAAAAAAGAGACCGCTTTTACCAGATCCGCGTTTTAATGATCAATTGGTAACACGTTTTGTGAATAACATGATGTGGGATGGTAAGAAGTCTGTCGCTTTTAAAGTATTTTACGATGCTATTGATATTGTAGAATCGAAAAAAACTGACGAAGAAAAATCAGCATTAGAATTATGGAAAGATGCGTTGTCAAATGTGATGCCTCACGTAGAAGTGCGTAGTCGTCGTGTTGGTGGTGCAACATTTCAAATCCCAATGCAAATTCGTCCAGACAGAAAAGTTTCAACAGCAATGAAGTGGTTGATTGGTTATGCTAGAAAGCGTAATGAAAAATCAATGGCTTTACGTTTAGCTTCAGAAATTTTAGCAGCAGCTAAAGAAGAAGGGGCAGCTGTTAAGAAAAGAGTAGATACTCATAAAATGGCGGAAGCTAATAAAGCATTCTCTCACTTTAGATTTTAATAAAACATGGCAAGAGATTTAAAATTTACTAGAAATATAGGTATTGCTGCGCATATCGATGCAGGAAAAACGACTACTACTGAGCGTATCCTTTACTATACAGGGGTGTCTCATAAAATAGGAGAAGTGCATGATGGAGCTGCAACTATGGACTGGATGGAGCAGGAGCAAGAAAGAGGTATTACTATTACTTCTGCTGCAACAACTTGTACATGGAATTTCCCGTTAGAGAATGGACAGCCAGTAGAAGATACTAAAGGATATCACTTTAATATTATTGATACTCCTGGTCACGTTGACTTTACTGTAGAGGTAAACCGTTCGTTGCGTGTATTAGATGGTTTAGTATTCTTATTTAGTGCAGTTGATGGTGTTGAACCACAATCTGAAACTAACTGGAGACTTGCTGATAACTATAAAGTTCCTAGAATTGGATTCGTTAACAAAATGGACCGTCAAGGATCTAACTTCTTAGCTGTTTGTCAACAGGTAAAAGATATGTTAAAGTCAAACGCTGTGCCAATCGTTTTAAATATTGGTGATGAGGCAGACTTTAAAGGTGTTGTTGATTTAGTTAAAAACCGTGCTATTGTTTGGCATGATGAAACGCAAGGGGCGACTTTTGATGTGATTGACATTCCAGAAGATATGAAAGAAGAAGCACATAAATACCGTGCGCTTTTAATCGAGGAAGTAGCTTCTTATGATGAGAACTTATTAGAAAAATTCATGGAAGATGAAGATTCTATTACAGAAGAAGAGGTGCACGCTGCACTTAGAGCTGCTGTAATGGATATGGCTATCATTCCAATGATTTGTGGTTCATCTTTCAAAAACAAAGGGGTGCAATTCTTATTAGATGCTGTATGTCGTTATTTACCTTCGCCTTTAGATAGAGATAACATTATAGGTACAGATCCAAGAACTGGAGATGAGGTTGTACGTAAGCCAGATGTAAAAGATCCGTTTTCTGCATTAGCATTTAAAATTGCTACCGATCCTTTTGTAGGTCGTTTAGCATTCTTCCGTGCATATTCAGGGCGTTTAGATGCAGGTTCTTACATCTTAAATAACCGTTCAGGTAAAAAAGAGCGTATTTCTCGTATTTACCAAATGCACTCTAATAAGCAAAACGCTATCGAATTTATTGAAGCTGGAGATATAGGGGCTGCAGTAGGATTTAAAGATATTAAGACTGGTGATACTATGTCTGATGAAAAGCATCCTATTGTTTTAGAATCTATGGAATTCCCAGATCCGGTAATTGGTATCGCTGTTGAGCCTAAAACTAAGGCTGATGTAGATAAATTAGGTATGGCTTTAGCTAAATTAGCTGAGGAAGATCCAACGTTTACAGCAAGAACAGATGAAGCTTCAGGACAGACTATTATTTCTGGTATGGGTGAGCTTCACTTAGATATTATTGTTGACCGTCTTAAGCGTGAGTTTAAGGTTGAAGTAAATCAAGGGCAACCACAAGTAGAGTACAAAGAGGCTATTACGCAACGTGCTGAACACAGAGAGGTTTATAAGAAACAATCTGGTGGACGTGGTAAATTTGCAGATATTGTATTTACACTTGAGCCTGCTGAAGAAGGAAAAGTAGGATTAGAATTCGTTTCTGAGATTAAAGGTGGTAATGTTCCAAAAGAATTTATCCCTTCTATTGAAAAAGGATTCCAAATGGCAATGGTTAATGGGCCGTTAGCAGGTTACGAAGTAGATGCTATGAAAGTAACTTTAACGGATGGTTCTTACCACGATGTGGATTCTGATCAATTATCATTCGAATTAGCGGCTAAGCTAGGATTTAAAGCTGCTGCAAAAGCTGCAAAAGCTGTAATTATGGAGCCTATCATGAAACTTGAGGTAATTACTCCTGAAGAAAACATGGGTGATATAGTTGGTGATTTGAATAGAAGAAGAGGTCAGGTAAGTGATATGGGAGACAGAGCTGGTGCTAAAACAGTTAAAGCTACAGTACCATTATCAGAAATGTTTGGATATGTAACAACATTAAGAACATTATCATCTGGTCGTGCCACGTCAACAATGGAATTTTCACATTATGCAGAAACACCTTCTAATATTTCAGAAGAGGTGATTAAAGCAGCAAAAGGTGTTGAAGCTTAAAATCTAAGAAAATGAGTCAAAAAATCAGAATAAAATTAAAATCTTACGATCACAACTTAGTAGACAAGTCTGCTGATAAGATTGTAAAAACAGTAAAAAGTACTGGCGCTGTGGTAACTGGGCCAATTCCATTACCAACACACAAAAAACTTTTCACTGTATTACGTTCTCCTCACGTAAACAAGAAATCAAGAGAGCAGTTTCAATTATCATCTTATAAGAGATTATTAGATATCTACTCTTCGTCATCAAAAACTATTGATGCCTTGATGAAACTTGAGTTGCCAAGTGGTGTTGAAGTAGAAATTAAAGTATAATTCAAATTCAGGATTCTGAATTCAGAATTATAAAACATGTCCCACCGATGCGGTCGCGGGAAAAACGGAAAATACAATTCAAGGCTGAAATGTATTTCGGCCTTGAATTTTAAATAACAAATAGTAATAATTTAAATTTAATAAATATGTCTGGGTTAATTGGAAAGAAAATCGGTATGACCAGCATCTTTGATGAAAACGGGAAAAATATTCCTTGTACAGTAATTGAAGCTGGACCATGTATCGTTACCCAAGTCAGAACTAAAGAAGTTGATGGCTATGAAGCTGTTCAGCTTGGTTTCGATGACGCGACAGAAAAAAGCGCTACAAAAGCAGACTTAGGTCATGCTAAGAAGGCGGGTACTTCTGTAAAACGCAAAGTTGTTGAGTTCAAAGGTTTTGATAAGGAGTACAAATTAGGAGATGCCATCACTGTTGAGCATTTTGCAGAAGGTGAATTTGTTGATATCTCTGGAACATCAAAAGGAAAAGGATTTCAAGGTGTTGTTAAACGTCACGGATTTGGTGGTGTAGGTCAAGCTACTCACGGTCAGCATAACCGTTTAAGAGCGCCAGGATCTATTGGTGCGGCATCTTACCCTGCTAGAGTATTCAAAGGCATGAAAATGGCCGGAAGAATGGGTGGAGAAAAAGTGAAAGTTCAAAATTTAAGAGTTTTAAAAGTAGTTACTGAAAAGAATCTACTTGTTGTTAAAGGTTGTGTGCCTGGACATAAAAACGCTTATGTAACAATTCAGAAGTAATGAAAGTAGCAGTTTTAGATATAAACGGAAAAGACACAGGTAGACAAGCAGAGCTTTCTAGTGATGTGTTTGCTATTGAGCCTAATAATCATGCTGTTTATTTGGATGTTAAACAATATTTAGCAAACCAAAGACAAGGAACTCACAAATCTAAAGAGAGAGGTGAGATTGCTGGAAGTACACGCAAGATTAAAAAGCAAAAAGGTACAGGTACTGCTCGTGCTGGTAGTATCAAGTCTGGAGTTTTTAAAGGTGGTGGACGTATGTTTGGGCCAAGACCAAGAAACTATAGCTTCAAACTTAATAAAAATTTAAAGCGTTTAGCACGTAAATCGGCATTAAGTATTAAAGCAGGAGAACAGTCAATTACAGTGTTAGAAGATTTTAACTTTGATGCTCCAAAAACTAAAAACTTTACAGCGATTCTAAAAGCCTTAGAATTAGACAATAAAAAGTCTTTGTTTGTGTTGGGTGGGTCAAATAATAACGTATATTTGTCATCGCGCAATTTAAAAGGCTCTGAAGTTATAACTGCTTCAGAATTAAACACTTACAAGATTTTAAATGCAAATCAAGTAGTGCTTTTAGAAGGTGCTTTAGAAGGAATTGAAACAAACTTAAGTAAATAAGAAACAGATGAGTATCTTAATTAAACCTATAATCACAGAAAAAGCGACTGCAGATAGCGAATTAAGAAATTGCTATACATTCGCAGTGAACACTAAGGCGAACAAGATAGAAATCAAAAAAGCAGTAGAAGCTGCTTATGGTGTTTCTGTTGAAAAAGTTCGTACTATAAATGTCCGTCCAGATCGTAGTACCAAGTATACAAAAACTGGTATTCAACATGGTAAAACAAATGCTGTTAAGAAGGCAATTGTACAACTGGCGGAAGGTGAAATGATTGATTTATACAGTAACATGTAACAAAAATGGTTAATAGTTAAAGGTAGATAGTTATTAATACTTGAAAATCTGGTAGAAACAAATAACTACAAACCAAAAACTAAAAATCAGAAACTAAAGAGATGTCAGTAAGAAAATTAAAACCAATCACACCAGGACAGCGTTTTAGAGTAGTAAATGGGTATGACGCCATAACTACTGATAAGCCGGAAAAGAGTTTACTTGTTCCGAATAAAAGGTCTGGTGGTAGAAACAGTCAAGGAAAAATGACCATGCGCTACATTGGTGGTGGTCATAAGAAAAAGTATCGTATCATTGATTTTAAAAGAGACAAAGCAGGAATTCCTGCTGAAGTTAAGTCAATAGAATATGATCCAAACAGAACCGCTTTTATCGCATTATTGAATTATCAAGACGGTGAGAAAAGATATATTATTGCTCAAAACGGATTACAAGTTGGGCAAAATGTAGTGTCTGGTAAAGAAGGTATTGCTCCAGAAATTGGAAACGCCATGCCATTAAGTGAAATTCCATTAGGAACCATTATTTCTTGTGTAGAGTTACGTCCAGGTCAGGGAGCAGTTATGGCGCGTAGTGCTGGTGCTTTTGCTCAGTTAATGGCAAGAGATGGTAAGTTTGCTACAGTTAAATTACCTTCTGGAGAAACACGTTTAGTACTTGTTACTTGTATGGCAACTGTTGGTGTTGTATCTAACTCAGATCACCAATTATTAGTAGGTGGTAAAGCTGGTAGAACAAGATGGTTAGGTAGAAGACCACGTACTAATCCAGTAAGAATGAACCCAATTGATCACCCAATGGGTGGTGGTGAAGGTCGTTCATCAGGAGGGCACCCACGTTCTAGAAAAGGTATACCTGCTAAAGGTTTCAGAACCCGTTCTAAGACAAAGGCGAGTAATAAATATATTGTAGAACGTAGAAAGAAATAAGACATGGCAAGATCATTAAAAAAAGGACCTTACGTTCATTATAAATTAGAAAAGAAAGTTGCTGATAACGTTGAGAACAACAAAAAAACTGTAATCAAAACTTGGTCTAGAGCTAGTATGATTACTCCAGATTTTGTTGGGCAAACAATAGCAGTACACAATGGCCGTCAATTTGTACCAGTTTATGTAACTGAAAACATGGTAGGTCATAAATTAGGAGAATTTTCACCAACACGTTCATTCCGTGGGCATGCAGGTGCTAAAAACAAAGGTAAAAAGTAGTAAGCTATGGGAAGTCGTAAAAAACAAATGGCAGACGCTATTAAGGAAGCAAAAAAGCATGTAGCTTTTGCAAAACTTAATAATTGTCCTACATCACCAAGAAAAATGCGCTTAGTAGCCGATTTAGTAAGAGGTGAAAAGGTAGAGAAAGCACTTAATATCTTAAAGTTTAACAATAAAGAAGCATCAGGTCGTTTAGAGAAGTTGTTATTATCAGCTATCGCTAACTGGCAAGCTAAAAATGAGGATGCTGATGTTGAAACTGCAGAATTATTTGTAAAAGAGATTAGAGTTGATGGCGGATCAATGTTAAAAAGATTACGCCCAGCACCTCAAGGTCGTGCACACAGAATTAGAAAACGTTCTAACCACGTTACATTAGTAGTTGGAGCTAACAATAACACACAAGCTTAATAGAAGTATGGGACAAAAAACAAATCCAATCGGAAATCGCTTAGGAATTATCAGAGGATGGGAATCTAACTGGTACGGAGGAAACGATTATGGTGACAAACTGGCCGAAGACGATAAGATTAGAAAATACGTTCACGCGCGTTTATCTAAAGCTAGTGTAAGTAGAGTAATCATCGAGAGAACTTTAAAGCTTGTAACCGTTACTATCACTACTGCTAGACCTGGTATTATTATCGGTAAAGGTGGTCAAGAGGTAGACAAGTTAAAAGAAGAGCTTAAGAAAATTACTGGGAAAGAAGTTCAGATTAATATTTTTGAAATTAAAAGACCTGAACTAGATGCGTTTTTAGTAGCGTCAAGTATTGCTCGTCAAATTGAAAACAGAATTTCATACAGACGTGCAATCAAAATGGCTATCGCTGCTACAATGCGTATGAATGCTGAAGGAATTAAAATCCAAATTAGTGGTCGTTTAAATGGTGCTGAAATGGCACGTAGCGAGCACTATAAAGAAGGACGTATTCCTTTATCAACCTTTAGAGCCGATATTGATTATGCTTTAGTAGAAGCACACACTACTTATGGTAGATTAGGTGTAAAAGTATGGATCATGAAAGGTGAAGTATATGGTAAAAGAGAGCTTTCTCCGCTTGTTGGTTTATCTAAGAAGCAAGGAAAAGGTGGAGCAGGAGCAGGACGTGGAAGTAAAGGACCTCGTCGTAGAAAGTAATTTTTTATAAAGTAAAGAAAAATGTTACAGCCTAAAAGAACAAAATTTCGTAAACAACAAAAAGGACGTATGAAGGGATTGTCTGGAAGAGGACATCAACTTTCAAACGGTACTTTTGGAATAAAAGCATTAGACGCTACGTTTATTACTGCACGTCAAATAGAAGCAGCTCGTATCGCCGCAACACGTTACATGAAGAGAGAAGGGCAACTGTGGATTAAAATTTTCCCAGACAAGCCTATTACCAAAAAACCTCTTGAAGTACGTATGGGTAAAGGTAAAGGTGCTGTAGAATTATGGGTTGCTGTATGTAGACCTGGTCGCGTTTTATTTGAAGTAGGAGGTGTGCCTTTGGATATAGCTAAAGAAGCACTTCGTTTAGCAGCACAAAAGCTACCTGTAAAAACTAAGTTTATAATCGCTAGAGATTACGAAGCATAATTTATTTGATATTATGAAACAATCAGAAATTAAAGAATTATCTGTAGCTGAGTTACAAGAGAAGCTTAGTGAAACAAAAAAGAGTTATTCAGACCTAAAATTGGCTCATGCAATATCTCCTTTAGAAAATCCAATTCAATTACGTGCCGTTAGACGTACTGTAGCTAGAATTGCGACAGAATTAACTAAAAGAGAATTACAATAATTCTGCGAAAGATGGAAACAAGAAATTTAAGAAAAGAACGTATAGGAGTTGTTACAAGTAACAAAATGCAGAAATCTATTGTGGTTTCTGAGGTGAAAAAAGTAAAACACCCTATGTATGGTAAGTTCGTGCTAAAAACTAAAAAATATGTGGCGCACGACGAAACAAACGATTGTAATATTGGAGATACTGTAAGAATCATGGAAACAAGACCTTTAAGTAAATCTAAATGTTGGAGATTAGTTGAAATCATAGAAAGAGCTAAATAATTATGGTACAGCAAGAATCAAGATTAAAGGTAGCAGACAACACTGGAGCAAAAGAAGTTTTAACTATTCGTGTTCTAGGTGGTACTAAAAGAAGATATGCTTCTGTAGGAGACAAAATTGTTGTGTCTGTTAAAGATGCAACGCCTAACGGTAACGTGAAAAAAGGAGCAGTTTCTACAGCAGTAGTTGTTCGTACTAAGAAAGAAGTAAGAAGACCAGACGGATCTTATATTAGATTTGACGATAACGCATGTGTTTTATTAAACCCTACAGGTGAAATGAAAGGTACACGTGTATTTGGTCCTGTGGCTAGAGAGCTTCGTGATAAACAATTCATGAAGATTGTATCATTAGCACCAGAAGTGCTTTAATACACAAAACGTAAGATGACAAAGCTTAAAATAAAAACTGGAGATACTGTAAAAGTAATTGCTGGAGATCATAAAGGATCAGAAGGTAAAGTACAAAAAGTATTAATAGAAAAGAATAAAGCGATTGTTGAGGGTGTTAACTTAGTGAAAAAACACACTAAGCCAAGTGCACAAAATCCTCAAGGTGGAATCGTAGAGAAAGAAGCTCCTATTCATATTTCTAATTTATCGTTGTTAACTTCAAAAGGAGAAACAACACGTGTTGGATATAGAGTAGAAGATGGTAAAAAAGTAAGATTTTCAACAAAATCTAATGAAGTAATATAGTTATGGCATATTCACCTAGACTTAAAGAAGAGTATAAAAGCAGAGTAATTGCTGCTCTTACAGAAGAATTTGGATATAATAATGTAATGCAAGTTCCTAAACTTAAAAAGATAGTAATATCAAAAGGAGTTGGAGCTGCCGTTGCAGACAAAAAGTTAATTGACTACGCTGTAGAAGAGTTAACTACTATATCTGGACAGAAAGCCGTAGCAACATTATCTAAAAAAGATGTTGCATCTTTTAAATTGCGTAAAGGTATGCCCATTGGAGCAAAAGTGACTTTACGTGGTGAAAGAATGTATGAGTTTTTAGATCGTTTAGTAACTTCAGCACTACCACGTGTTAGAGATTTTAACGGTATTAAAGCAACTGGTTTTGACGGAAGAGGTAATTACAACTTAGGAATTACAGAGCAAATTATATTCCCTGAAATAAACATTGATAAAGTGAATAAAATTTCAGGAATGGATATTACATTTGTAACTTCTGCCGAAACAGATAAAGAAGCAAAATCATTATTAACTGAACTAGGGTTACCTTTTAAAAAGAACTAAGTTATGGCTAAAGAATCAATGAAAGCCCGTGAGGTAAAAAGAGCTAAAACAGTAGCTAAGTATGCTGAAAAACGTAAGGCTTTAAAAGAAGCTGGAGATTATGAAGCATTACAAAAGTTACCAAAAAATGCTTCCCCTATACGTCAGCATAATAGATGTAAATTAACAGGAAGACCAAAAGGATATATGAGAACTTTTGGTATTTCTCGTGTAACATTCAGAGAAATGGCTAATCAAGGTCTTATCCCTGGAGTAAAGAAAGCTAGTTGGTAACATTATTTATATAATCAGGTTTAAGGTTCAGTAACTAGCTGAAAACCAAAACCACAAAATCAATTCATTATGTACTCAGATCCAATTGCGGATTTTTTGACAAGAATTAGAAATGCAGTGCGTGCTAACCACAGAGTGGTAGAAATTCCTGCATCTAATCTTAAAAAAGACATCACTAAAATATTATTCGAGCAAGGATATATTTTAAGTTACAAGTTTGATGATTCTACTGTACAAGGTACTATTAAAATAGCGCTTAAGTACAACAAAGAAACAAAAGAACCAGTAATCAAGAAACTTCAAAGAATTAGTACTCCAGGTTTACGTCAGTATGCTGGTGCCAAAGAATTACCTCGTATCTTAAACGGTCTTGGTGTTGCTATTGTGTCAACTTCTCACGGAGTAATGACAGGTAAGCAAGCTAAGAAAGAGAATGTTGGTGGTGAAGTTTTATGTTACGTATACTAATTTTTAAACCAGAAAGAAATGTCAAGAATAGGAAATAATCCAGTAGCCATTCCAGAAGGTGTTACCGTTGACGTTAAAGATAACGTTATAACTGTAAAAGGAAAATTAGGAGAGTTAACACAGAAGTTTGATACTGTAGAGATAAAAGTAGAAGAAGGAAATGTTTTAGTAACACGTTCTTCTGAAACTAAAGATCAAAAAGCTAAACATGGTTTATACAGATCTTTAATTAACAATATGATTGAAGGTGTATCTAAAGGATGGACTAAAGAATTAGAATTGGTAGGTGTAGGTTATAGAGCATCAAACCAAGGACAAAAATTAGACTTAGCTTTAGGTTTTTCTCATAATATAGTGATGGATATTGCTCCAGAAATTAAAGTGGAAACAGTATCAGAAAAAGGAAAAAATCCTTTAGTGAAATTAACATCATTCGATAAACAACTTGTTGGTCAAGTAGCTGCGAAGATCCGTGGATTTAGAAAACCTGAACCTTACAAAGGAAAAGGAATCAAGTTTGTTGGTGAAGAAATTAGAAGAAAAGCAGGTAAATCAGCTTAATAATTAAGTTATGGCATTGACAAAGAACGATAGAAGACTAAGAATAAAAAACAGAATCCGTAAGGTAGTTTCAGGAACTGAAACTAGACCAAGATTGGCTGTTTATAGAAGTAATAAAGAAATTTATGCTCAATTAATAGATGACGTAACTGGTAAAACAATCAGTGCTGCATCTTCAAGAGATAAAGACATTAGTGCTGCAAAAGCAACTAAATCCGAAGTAGCTAAATTAGTAGGTAAAGTACTTGCTGAAAAAGCTTTAAAGGCTGGTGTAGATACTGTCTCTTTCGATAGAGGTGGATACTTATACCACGGTAGAGTACAATCATTAGCAGAAGGAGCTAGAGAAGCAGGACTAAAATTCTAAGATATTATGTTTCAAAAATATAAAAGTGCAGAGTTAGTAAAACCAGGTGGATTAGATCTTAAAGATCGTTTAGTTGGTGTACAAAGAGTTACTAAAGTAACTAAAGGTGGTAGAGCATTTGGTTTTTCAGCAATTGTTGTAGTTGGTGACGAAGCTGGTGTTGTAGGGCAAGGTTTAGGCAAATCTAAAGACGTTGCTAGTGCTATTGCCAAAGCTGTGGAAGATGCAAAGAAAAACCTAGTGCGTATTCCTATCATTAAAGGAACCTTACCTCATGAGCAAAAAGGTAAATATGGTGGTGCAAGAGTAAATATCATTCCTGCGGCTCCTGGTACTGGTGTAATTGCTGGTGGTGCTGTAAGAACAGTATTAGAGGCAGTTGGTGTGCATGATGTATTATCAAAATCACAAGGATCTTCAAATCCTCATAACGTAGTAAAAGCAACGTTCGATGCTTTATTGCAATTAAGAGATGCGAAAACTATTGCTAAAGATAGAGGTCTTACACTTGAACAAGTTTTTAACGCTTAATACAGACAGAAATGGCAAAGATTAAAGTAACAAAAGTTAAAAGCGCTATCAATCGTACGCAAAGACAAAAAAGAACTTTAGAAGCTCTTGGTCTTAAAAAGATTGGTCAAGTAAAAGAGCACGAAGCTACGCCAAATATTCTTGGTATGCTTGCTAAAGTTTCACATTTAGTTTCTGTTGAAGAAGCTTAAAAATATAAACTGAAAAATGGATTTAAGTAATTTAAAACCTGCAGAAGGTTCAGTAAAAAGCCAAGGGAAAAGAGTAGGTAGAGGACAAGGGTCTGGAAAAGGTGGTACTGCTACACGTGGACACAAAGGAGCTAAATCTCGTTCTGGATACTCTAAAAAAATAGGATTTGAAGGAGGGCAAATGCCACTTCAAAGACGTGTGCCTAAATTTGGTTTTACTAATATTAACCGTGTTGAGTATCAAGGTATCAATATTGATACTTTACAACAATTGGTTGATGATAAGAAAATAGGAGATACCGTTGATTTTGAAACATTATTTGCTAATCGCTTAGTAGGTAAAAATGATCTAGTTAAAATATTAGGTCGTGGTGAATTAAAAGCAAAATTAAAAGTATCTGCTCATAAGTTTACTGCTTCAGCTAAAGCTGCTATTGAGGCTGCTGGAGGAGAAGCTGTAACTATATAAGACGCATTAACGTATGAAATTCATAGAATCAATAAAGAATGTTTGGAAAATAGAAGAACTGAGAAACAGAATTGTAGTAACCTTGAGTCTGTTATTAGTTTACCGTTTTGGTGCCCAAGTGGTATTGCCAGGTATTGATGCTGCTCAATTAGGTGGTTTAGCTGATAAAACAGACGGAGGTTTGTTAGGTTTGCTTAACGCCTTCACAGGAGGAGCCTTTGCAAATGCTTCGGTTTTCGCTTTAGGTATTATGCCATACATTTCTGCTTCTATTGTTGTACAATTAATGGGGATTGCTATTCCGTACTTACAAAAGCTTCAAAAAGAAGGTGCCAGTGGACAAAAGAAGATTAATCAAATTACACGTTGGTTAACAATAGCTATTTGTTTACTTCAAGCACCAGGCTACTTAGCAAGTTTACCAGCATTGGGTATTCCACAAAGCGCATTTTTATTAGGAACAGGATTTTTATTCTATTTCTCTTCAGTAACTATTTTGGTTACTGGATGTATTTTCGCTATGTGGTTGGGAGAGAAAATTACTGATAAAGGTATTGGTAACGGAATCTCTTTATTAATCATGGTTGGTATTATTGCTACGTTACCTCAAGCATTTTTACAAAATGCAGCAACACGATTAGAAGGTGGTGGAAACGGTGGTTTAATGATGGTGTTAATCGAGTTTGTAATTTGGTTTGTTATCATTTTAGCTTCTATTATGTTAGTAATGGGAGTAAGAAAAATAGCTGTGCAGTATGCAAGAAGAACAGCTACAGGAGGCTATGAAAGAGCTGCAGTAGCAGGATCAAGACAATACATCCCGTTAAAGTTAAATGCATCAGGAGTAATGCCAATTATCTTTGCTCAAGCTATTATGTTTGTACCAAGTTTAATAGGAGGATCGTCGTTTTTAAAAGAAACTGTGGTTGGAGCATGGATGCAAACTAATTATTCTGATATGTTCGGATTTTGGTATAACCTAACATTTGCTTTATTGATTATAGTGTTTACCTATTTCTATACAGCAATTACGGTGCCTACAAATAAAATGGCTGACGATTTAAAGCGTAGTGGCGGTTTTATACCAGGTATACGTCCGGGTTCTGAAACGTCTGAATACTTGGATAGAATAATGTCTCAAATCACCTTACCAGGATCTATATTTTTGGCAATCATCGCTGTGTTCCCAGCATTAATTGTTAAGCTTATGGGTGTACAACAAGGATGGGCTTTATTTTTCGGAGGCACTTCGTTATTAATTATGGTTGGAGTTGCAATTGACACTATGCAGCAAATAAATTCGTATTTGTTGAATAGACACTATGATGGTTTGATGAAGACTGGTAAAAATAGAAAAGCAGTAGCTTAATTATTATACTATGGCAAAACAAGCAGCAATAGAACAAGACGGAACAATCATTGAAGCATTATCAAATGCAATGTTCCGTGTGGAATTAGAAAACGGTCACATTGTGACGGCACATATTTCTGGTAAAATGCGTATGCATTACATAAAGTTATTACCAGGAGATAAAGTAAAATTGGAAATGAGTCCTTACGATTTAACGAAGGCTCGTATAACTTATAGATACTAACAAGATGAAAGTAAGAGCATCAGTTAAAAAAAGAAGCGCAGATTGTAAAATTGTGCGTAGAAAAGGAAGACTTTACGTCATTAACAAAAAGAATCCTAGATTTAAACAAAGACAAGGGTAATTATGGCAAGAATTGCAGGTGTAGACATACCAAAAAACAAAAGAGGAGTTATCTCTTTAACTTATATCTATGGTATAGGTAAAAGCAGAGCAAAAGATATTTTAGCAGCAGCTAAAGTAGATGAAAGCACTAAAGTTCAAGACTGGACTGACGATGAAATTAGCAACATTCGTGAGGCTGTTGGAAACTTCACTATTGAAGGTGAATTACGTTCTGAAACACAATTAAACATTAAGCGTTTAATGGATATTGGTTGTTACAGAGGTATTCGTCACAGAGCTGGTTTACCATTAAGAGGGCAACGTACTAAAAACAACTCTAGAACTAGAAAAGGAAAGAGAAAAACTGTTGCTAACAAGAAAAAAGCATAACAATTAAATAATAGTCTTTAGTCTTTAGACGTTGGAAGGAATCTGTTTGAAATTATACGGTTTAGGATTCTAGCGACTATCACTAAAACTAAGTACTAGAAATTATGGCAAAGACAAGCACAAAAAAACGTAAAGTTATTATTGATTCTGTTGGAGAAGCGCATATCACAGCATCTTTTAACAATATCATTATTTCACTTACCAACAAAAAAGGAGATGTCATTTCATGGTCTTCTGCTGGTAAAATGGGATTTAGAGGTTCTAAGAAAAATACACCTTATGCAGCGCAATTAGCTGCCGAAGATGCTGCTGCAGTAGCTTCTGAGGCTGGATTGAAAAAAGTAAAGGTTTATGTAAAAGGGCCTGGAAATGGTAGAGAATCAGCTATTCGTTCGATCCACAATGCAGGAATTGAAGTAACAGAAATCATTGATGTTACTCCATTACCACACAACGGATGTCGTCCACCTAAAAGAAGAAGAGTTTAATCACGTTGTTACTAACGCGATTTAAATGAAGCAATTATAAAAATTAATATCATCTGAAATACAGATGGTATTAATTTTTTGTATAAATTTGCACACCGAAAAAATAACACAAGTATTAACGAGAGATTTATGGTTATCGAAGGATAAGATTTAGACCTTAATTCATAATCACTCTCAAAACAAATTTAAAATGGCAAGATATACTGGTCCTAAAACTAAAATAGCTCGTAAGTTTGGCGAGGCTATTTTCGGAGATGACAAATCTTTCGAAAAAAGAAATTATCCTCCAGGTCAACATGGAAACAACAGAAGACGTGGAAAAAAATCTGAGTACGCAATCCAATTACAAGAAAAACAAAAAGCTAAATATACCTATGGTATCTTAGAGCGTCAGTTTAGAGGATTGTTTAAAAAAGCAAGAGCTTCACAAGGTATTACGGGTGAGGTATTATTACAACTTTGTGAATCAAGATTAGACAATGTGGTGTTTAGAATGGGAATTGCTCCTACAAGAAGTGCTGCAAGACAATTAGTATCTCACAGACATATTACTGTAAATGGGGAGTTAGTAAACATACCTTCTTACCAATTAAAAGCTGGTGATGTTGTAGCGGTAAGAGAAAAATCGAAATCCCTTGAGGCTATTGCAAGATCACTTTCAAACGCTAGTACGGTTTATGAGTGGATTACTTGGAATGATGATACGAAACAAGGAACCTTTGTTTCTGTACCACAAAGAATTCAAATTCCAGAAAATATCAACGAGCAATTCATCGTCGAATTATACTCTAAATAATATATTAACAACATTGGTATTTAGCCAAAGGGTTTATTTGTACTTCTTCAAACTTATAAACCGCGCAACTAAATAACAATTAAAACGAAGAAACAAATAATATGGCAGTATTTAATTTTCAAAAGCCCGACAAAGTAATCATGATTGATTCAACTGATTTCGAAGGTAAGTTCGAATTCAGACCTTTAGAACCTGGTTACGGACTAACAGTGGGTAATGCACTAAGAAGAGTTTTATTATCTTCTTTAGAAGGTTTTGCAATTACTTCGGTTAGAATTGAAGGCGTTGATCATGAATTTTCAACGATTGCTGGGGTTGTAGAAGATGTTACAGAAATTATCTTAAACTTAAAACAAGTTCGTTTTAAAAGACAAATTGAGGATATTGATAACGAATCTGTATCTATATCTATTTCTGGACAAGACAAAATTACAGCAGGAGATTTTCAAAAATTTATTTCAGGATTCCAAGTACTGAATACAGAATTAGTAATCTGTAACTTAGATCCTAAAGTAAGTTTTAATATGGAAATCAGCATAGAAAAAGGTAGAGGGTATGTGCCTGCAGAAGAGAATAAAAAAGCTTCTGCACCAATGGGAACTATCTTTACTGATTCTATCTACACACCTATTAAAAATGTTAAGTATAGCATTGAAAACTATCGTGTGGAACAAAAAACGGATTATGAAAAATTAGTTTTTGAGATTATCACTGATGGTTCCATTACACCACAAGATGCATTAACTGAAGGTGCTAAGACGTTGATTCACCACTTTATGTTATTCTCTGATGAGCGTATCACTTTAGAGGCTGATGAAATTGCACAAACTGAAACGTATGATGAAGAATCACTTCATATGCGTCAGTTACTTAAAACAAAGCTTATCGATATGGATTTATCTGTTCGTGCGCTTAATTGTTTAAAAGCTGCTGAAGTTGATACTTTAGGAGATTTGGTATCATTCAACAAAAATGATTTAATGAAATTCAGAAACTTTGGTAAAAAGTCTTTAACTGAGCTTGAAGAGCTTGTAAATGTTAAAGGGTTAAATTTCGGAATGGATTTAAGCAAATATAAATTAGATAAAGATTAATTAATCATATTTTGCTCCTCGATGAACGAGTTTGGTAGCAAGATGATAAAACAAAGGTCATGAGACACGGAAAAAAAGTAAACCACTTAGGTAGAAAAACGGCACACAGAAAAGCAATGTTAGCTAATATGGCTTGTTCATTAATTGAACACAAGCGTATTAATACAACTGTAGCAAAGGCGAAAGCTTTAAAGCAGTTTGTGGAGCCAATGATTACTAAGTCTAAAATTGATACAACACACAACAGACGTATCGTTATGGCAAACCTTAGACAAAAGGATGCTGTTACCGAATTATTCAGAGAAGTAGCTGTAAAAGTTGCAGACAGACCAGGTGGTTATACAAGAATTATAAAATTAGGAAATCGTTTAGGAGATAACGCTGATATGGCTATGATAGAACTTGTTGATTACAACGAAATCTACAATGCTGAAAAAGCGAAGAAGAAAACAACGAGAAGAAGTAGAAGAGGTGGTTCTAAACCAGCTGCTGCTCCTGTTGAGACTAAGGCTTCAAACGAAGAGGAATAAATGTTGATATGCATTTAAAATATAAAGGATAAACTATTTTAGTTTATCCTTTTTTTTGTGCAATTTTGTAAAACTTTTCAAAACACATGAAACACCCATGAGAAAAATATTCGGTTATAAGCGTTTGATTATTAAGGGTGTTACATCTGACCGAAATATAATATCATAATTAACAGATGAAATATCAAAAAAGACAAAAGGCCATCATTCTTCTAGCAGATGGTACTATTTTTCACGGTAAGGCAGTTGGTAATAAACAAGGAACTTCATTTGGAGAGGTTTGTTTTAATACAGGAATGACTGGTTATCAAGAAATATTTACAGATCCGTCCTACTATGGACAACTAATGGTTGCAACCAATGCACATATTGGGAATTACGGAACAAAAGCAGATGAAATTGAGTCTGATTCTATAAAAATAGCGGGATTAATAGTTAAAAATTTTAGCTATGATTACTCTAGAGTGGGGGCTGATGATTCTTTAGAAAACTTTTTAGACAAAAATAATCTATTAGCTATTTCAGATGTTGATACCAGAGCTTTGGTGAGTTATATCAGAGACCACGGTGCCATGAATGCCGTAATTTCAACCGAAATAGATAAAATAGATGAGCTTAAAAAGCAATTGGCTGAAGTGCCAAATATGGAAGGACTAGAGTTGGCATCTAAAGTATCAACTAAAGAACCTTACTATTTTGGTGATGAAAATGCGACCTATAAAGTAGCGGCTCTAGATATTGGAATCAAAAAGAATATTTTAAGAAATATTGCAAGTAGAGACGTATATATTAAAGTGTTTCCATACAACGCTAAGTTTGAGGATTTAGAGGCGTTTAAGCCAGATGGATATTTCTTATCTAATGGGCCAGGGGATCCAGAACCTTTAGTTGAGGCACAAGCCGTAGCAAAAGAAATTATTAAAAGAGACTTACCGCTTTTTGGTATTTGTTTAGGGCACCAAGTTATAGCATTAGCTAATGGGGTTTCTACGTATAAAATGCATAACGGGCATAGAGGAATAAACCACCCTGTAAAAAATATGATTACAGGAAAGGGAGAGATTACGTCTCAAAACCATGGGTTTGCAGTTAATAGAGAAGAGGCTGAATCGCATCCAGATCTTGAAATCACACACGTGCATTTAAATGATAATACGGTGGCAGGTTTAGCTATGAAAAGTAAAAACGTGTTCTCGGTTCAGTACCATCCAGAAGCAAGTCCCGGGCCACATGATTCTTCTTATCTTTTTGATCAGTTTGTTGAAAATATTAAGAAATAAAATCAATGAAAACCTCAATGATAGTCTGCTTTTATTGGGGTTTTATTTAACTAAAACGTTATAGGTGATATTTTGTTAAATTCTTTAAAATCCAATGGATTTACACAAGATTAAACCGTAAATTTGAAACAATAAAAAGTATTAAAAACAAAGCAATTATGAGTGCAATAATTAACGTCCATGCGAGACAGATTTTAGATTCTAGAGGGAATCCAACAGTAGAAGTTGATGTAGTAACTGAGAATAATATTTTAGGTAGAGCGGCCGTTCCATCTGGAGCGTCTACGGGAGAGCATGAAGCCGTTGAGTTACGTGATGGTGGTGATACCTACATGGGAAAAGGTGTTTTAAAAGCTGTTGAAAATGTAAATACTATAATTGCTGAAGAATTATTAGGTGTTTCTGTATTTGAACAGAATTTAGTTGATAAAATCATGATTGATTTAGACGGTACTGCTAATAAATCAAAGTTAGGAGCTAACGCTATCTTAGGGGTGTCTTTAGCCGTAGCAAAAGCTGCTGCCAATGAGCTTAATATGCCGTTATATAGATATGTTGGTGGGGTTTCTGCAAATACGCTTCCTGTACCAATGATGAACATCATTAACGGGGGGTCTCATAGTGATGCACCTATTGCTTTTCAAGAGTTTATGATTATGCCTGTTAAGGCAAAAACATTTACCCATGCTATGCAAATGGGAACAGAGATTTTCCATAACCTTAAGAAAGTATTACATGATAGAGGATTAAGTACAGCGGTAGGTGATGAAGGTGGTTTTGCTCCAACTTTAGACGGAACGGAAGATGCTATAGAAACTATAGGAAAAGCAGTAGAAAATGCTGGTTACAAATTTGGTGATGAAGTTATGATTGCTTTAGATTGTGCTTCTGCTGAGTTCTATAAAGATGGTAAATATGATTACACCTTATTTGAAGGTGATAAAGGTATGGTGAGAACTTCTGAAGAACAAGCCGTTTATTTAGCCGAATTATGTGAAAAGTATCCAATCATATCTATAGAAGATGGTATGGATGAAAATGATTGGGATGGATGGAAATCTTTAACAGAGAAGGTTGGTGATAAAGTACAATTAGTTGGTGATGATTTATACGTAACTAATGTAGAGCGTTTATCAAGAGGTATTGAAAATGGTATTGCAAACTCTATCTTAATTAAAGTAAACCAAATAGGATCTTTAACAGAAACTATTGCAGCTGTAAATATGGCTAAAAATGCTGGGTACACCTCTGTAATGTCACACCGTTCTGGTGAAACTGAAGATAATACTATTGCCGATTTAGCGGTTGCATTAAATTGCGGACAAATAAAAACAGGTTCTGCATCTCGTAGTGACCGTATGGCAAAATATAATCAATTACTTCGTATTGAAGAAGAACTTGGAGAGGTAGCTTATTTTCCTCAAGAAAAAGCCTTTAAAGTGAAATAAATAATATTGAATGAAATTTTAAAAAAGCGATTATTTTTTAATAATCGCTTTTTTTATTACCATTTATTTTACCAATCTGTTAATTGATTAAATCATTCATAATTATGCAGGGAAAATCTATCAAATATTTGTAAATTAGCCATCCGCATAACGAAACAAAATATTACATAAAAAGCATGGCAGATAAAGCTACTATTGAGATTAATGATAAAAAAATTGAGCTTCCTTTAATAAAAGGAACTGAAAATGAGTTGGCAATTGATATCTCTACACTAAGAGCGAGTTCAGGAGGCGTTATTACACTAGATCCTGGATTTAAAAACACAGGGTCTTGTGAGAGTGCAATAACCTTTTTAGATGGAGAAAAAGGTATTTTAAGATATCGCGGATATGATATTGCTGAGTTAGCTGAGAATGTAGATTTTTTAGAAGTTGCTTATTTATTGATTTTTGGTGAATTACCTACGAAAGAACAAAATGATAAGTTTCATGATGATATTAAAGCGGAGTCTGTTGTCGATGAAGATGTAAAAAAGATTGTAGAGGCTTTCCCTAAATCGGCACATCCAATGGGTGTTATTTCATCATTAACAAGTGCTTTGACAGCTTTTAATCCATCTTCAGTAAATGTGGAATCAGAAGCTGATATGTACAAGTCTGTGGTTAGAATTCTTGGTAAAATGCCAGTTTTGGTAGCATGGACCATGCGTAAAAAACAAGGTTTACCTTTAGATTATGGAGATGACTCTTTGGGCTACGTAGAAAACTTGCTTAAAATGATGTTCACTAAACCGAATAAAACCTATGTTCAGAATCAAGTCTTAGTTGATGCTATGGACAAGTTGTTGATTTTACATGCAGACCATGAGCAAAACTGTTCTACCTCAACAGTTCGAGTGGTTGGTTCGTCTCATGCTGGATTGTTTGCATCAATTTCTGCTGGAATTTCAGCCCTTTGGGGACCGCTTCACGGTGGGGCCAATCAAGCGGTTTTAGAGATGTTGGAGGCTATTCAAGCTGATGGTGGTGATACCAAAAAGTATATGGCTAAAGCTAAAGATAAAAACGATCCGTTTAGATTAATGGGCTTTGGGCATCGCGTTTATAAAAACTTTGATCCAAGAGCAAGAATTATCAAAAAGGCTGCCGATCAAGTATTACATGATTTAGGAATTGAAGATCCCATTCTTGATATTGCCAAAGGGTTAGAAAAAGAAGCCTTAGAAGATTCTTACTTTGTAGATAGAAAATTATATCCAAATGTAGATTTCTATTCGGGTATTATTTATAGGGCTATGGGAATTCCTACAGATATGTTTACCGTAATGTTTGCAATAGGGCGTTTACCTGGTTGGATAGCGCAATGGAGAGAAATGCGTTTACGTAAAGAACCAATAGGACGACCAAGACAAATATATGTAGGCGCAACTGAAAGGAAATTTGTTCCTGTAGACGCTAGATAAAAATATATTAATTTTGCATTATATTTAAGTTTCATGGGTTTTCTGTGAAACTTTTCTTTTTTTAGGGTGAATTTATAAAAAATCTTCAATAAAGTATTTTATTATTGTTAGTTTTGAGCGTTTAATTAATGACTGTTTTTTTGGTTGAAAGTATGTTAAAACTTAATATAAAAAACGAAACGTCAAGACTACGTAAGGTTGTCTTGGGAACTGCAATTAGCAATGGCCCCATTCCCAAACTAGACGATTGCTATGATCCTAAAAGTATTGAACATATTAAAGCAGGAACCTATCCTACAGAGCTTGATATGATTGCTGAAATGAACGCACTTGAATCTGTGTTTAAAAAGTATCAGGTAGACGTGCTTAAACCCAAGGTTATACAAGATTGTAATCAAATATTTTCGCGTGATATAGCTTTTGTTATTGAAGATATTATGATTGAAGCAAATATTTTACCACATAGAGAGGAGGAAGTACATGCTATTGATTATATATGGAATCAAGTTAGTCCAGATAAACGTATGATACTACCAAAAGAATGTCATGTAGAAGGTGGTGATGTTATGCCTTGGAATGACTATATTTTTGTGGGCACCTATTCAGGAAGTGACTATGCTAATTTTATAACAGCACGCACAAATATTGATGCGGTTATCGCTTTACAAGAGTTATTTCCTAACAAAATTGTAAAATCATTTGAGCTAAGAAAGTCTAATACAAATCCAAGAGAAAATGCACTTCATTTAGACTGTTGCTTTAACCCCTTAGGAAAAGGGAAAGCAATTATTCATAAAAACGGATTTTTAGTTGAAAAGGAATATGACTGGTTAGTGAATCATTTTGGGAAAGACAATATTTTTGAAATCAATAAAGATGAAATGTATGCCATGAATAGCAATGTGTTTTCTATTTCGGAAGAGGTTGTGATTTCCGAAAAGAATTTTACACGGCTTAACGCATGGCTACGTCAACAAGGGTTTACAGTTGAAGAAGTGCCTTATCATGAAATAGGTAAACAAGAAGGGTTATTCCGTTGCTCAACCTTACCATTATATAGAGATTAATAAACTGAAATGGTTAGTAAAATCATTGTAATTATAAAAAGTATAAAAAACAAGGGCATTATAAATTTTAACCATTTGTTAAAACCTACATTTACAATGGCTAGTGCGGCCAAAATCAATCCAGTAGGGTTAATTAGGTAGAATAAACCCATACCGTATTGATAGGTGTCAACAATAATTTCTCTACCAATATTAACAGTGTCGGCTAATGGGGACATAATAGGCATGGTTAATACAGCCATACCTGATGAGGAAGGCATAAAGAATGATAATCCACTGTAAATGATAAGCATAACATTTGTGAATATTCCTTTGCTCATGCCTTCGGTAACCATGCTAGCATGATAAAGTAAGGTGTCACTTATTAATCCGTCCTCCATAATAATGGTAACGCCACGGGCTATTCCTACAATAAAAGCCACACTCAATAGGCTGGCAGCACCTTTGGCAAACTCTTCCACAAAAACGCTCTCTTTTATTTTAGCAATAAAGCCTATTAAAATGGCACCTAATAAAAAGGTAGCGGTCATTTCAATAAACCACCAGTCCCAGAAAGAAACACCAGCTATCATCACCACAAAGCATAGAGAAAAAACCAATAATATTAATATGAGTCTGGGGTTAAATTTTACTGAAGTATTTAAGTCGTGTAAGCCAAATAACTGTTCAATTTCTTCCTTCTGATTAAAAATGAGAGATTTGGTAGGGTCTAATTTTACCTTCTTGGCATATCGAAGAATGTATAATATTGTTGCAACAAGACAAATTACTAACATGATAACTCGGTTAGTTAAACCTGTAGTCCAGTTAATCCCAGCAGTATCAGAGGCTATTATGGTAGAAAAAGGATTTATTGTAGAACACATAGTACCTATGGCCGATCCTAAAAAGATACAAGCAAGTCCAACCATGGCATCATATTTTGCCGCTAAAAAAACAGGAATTAATATGGGGAAAAAAGCCATGGTTTCTTCAGCCAATCCAAAAGTTGTACCGCCCAGGGCAATAAGAGTAGTAACAAGAATGATTAAAATAAATTCATAACCTTTTAGCAGATGGGCTAACCAAGAAATTCCCGCATCAAAGGCACCAGTTACATTCATAATACCTATTAAACCACCAATAATTAAGATCAGAAAAATAATGTCGGAAGCGGCTATAATACCTTTTATAGGAGCTTGTATTAATGCGGTTAAGCCTTGAGGTTTAGAGTTTAATGCCTTGTAGGTATTGGGAATACCAATAGGTTTATAAATATCACCATTCGTAAATTTTTCAATTGGAATTTTGATATCTAATGATTCTAGTGTTTTTTGTGTAGCTGGTAGTGTTGTGGCTGAATGTTCACTTGTTCTTATGAATGTTTTGCTAGAAGCATCATAGGTTAAGGTGTCATATTTTCCTGCAGGGACTAACCACGTTAATATGGTAACAAAAACAGCAATAAGCAGTAAAATAGTTTGAGCGGTTGGAAATTTTAGTGTTTTCATTTTAAAGAAGTTATTCCATTCCATTAATTTTGGTAAAGTTAACCAAATGTATCATATGGTGTTTTTTTAATTGAAACTTAAAAAAAATATATCACGAGGCAACCATTTGTTATAAAAAAGCGTCTTATAAAATAGAAGACCAAATGAAACCATTTTTGAAAGTTATTCCGCTTCATAAAAAAGAATCTGTTTTGATTCAAAAAGCTATTAAACAAAATAGAGAGGCACAACGTATTTTGTTTGATTTGTATGCTCCGCAAATGCTAAGCGTTTGTAGAACTTATGTCAAGGATATACAACATGCCGAAGAGGTCATGCTTAATGGTTTTTTAAAAGTGTTTTCTCATTTAAAGAATTATAGATCTGAAGGAAGTTTCGAGGGGTGGGTAAGGCGCATTATGGTAAGAGAATCTATTTCTTTTATTAGAAAACAAAAACAGCTTGTTTTTTCGGTTGAAGAAATTATTCCTAACAAAGAACAGCCCAACACCATAGAAGCAGATTTGCAGGTAGTAGAAATTCAACAGCTTATTGATATGCTTCCTGATGGGTATAAAGTTGTTTTTGTTATGTATGCTATTGAAGGGTATAAGCACTGTGAAATTGCTAGTCTATTGCATATCACTGAGGGAACGTCAAAATCACAACTTTATAAGGCTAGAAAAATGCTTCAAAAGGGCGTAAAAAAGTTAAATACGGTAAACTATGGCACCAATTAATTTTGAAAAAGATATAAAGGAAAAGGTAAACAATAGAAGACTTGAGCCTTCCAAAAAAGCTTGGGATAATTTATCACATCAGTTAGATGTAGAAATTTCGCCAAGGCATAACACAAGATACTGGCGCATTGGTTTGGCGGCTAGTGTTGCTGCTTTTTTGTTCTATATTGTATCTCATAAACAAGAACCATTTATTGACTCTAACAAGATCATAAGTCAGGAAGTTTTAACAGAGGTAGAACAGCACAACATTATAGAAGTTGCAGACACCGTTAAAAATGACCAAGAAGCATCTAGTGTAAATCACGATAATACATTAAGTCTGATAACAACTTCAGAAACTGAAATACATGTAACTACCATTACTCAATCTTCACTTAACAACCAAGAGCAAACGCATACAAAGGTTAAGAACCTCAATGAAGATGTTTTGCAAGAACGTTCAATTATTGAAGAACAAAAGATTAAAAGTATAGTTGCTCAGGTTGAAATATTGGCGTCTAATAAGCAAGTTGTAACCGACGCAGATATTGAGGCATTACTTAAAGCGGCAGAACAGGATATAGCCTTGTCTAGGCTCAACAATGAGCAACAGTCTGTAGATGCCAACGCCTTATTGCAAGAGGTAGAAGAAGAACTTGATCAGTCTTTTAGAACAAGGGTTTTTGAAGCGATAAAAGCCAAATATAATACGGTAAAAACGGCGGTAGCGCAGCGTAACGAATAATATCAATCAAACATCAATCATAAAAAACGAACAAACATGCAAACTCTACTTAAGTATGGGGTGTTATTAGTAGTATGCTTAATAACGCATCTCATCAATGCGCAAGATACTATTCAAAACACAAATAATCAGTATAAAATAGAGGCTTATAAACAAGCTAAATTAGATGTTAAAACAGAAGAACGTCAATTTTTAAAAGCAGAAGTACAGGCTATTAATACAAGATTAGAACAAGGAGAAATTACAGAAGAACAGGCCAATCAATTAAAAAAGGAGGCATCAAAAAAACGGGCTTTAAATATTGAAAACAGAATAGCCATTATTGATAATAAAATAGCCTTACTTGAGCGCAATGAAAAGGACTATCTTCATAAGGATATTACCGATGTGTCTAATATAGAAATAGAAGTATCAAATGATGATGACGAATTTCTGTGGATAAAAATTAAGGATAAAAAGAAACCAAAAAAATATGACAAGCGCACCCAAAGTGATTTGGTATTTGCCATGGGGTTTAATAATGCCTTAATAGAAGGAGAAAAGTTAGATGATACACCGTATAAAATTGGAGGTTCAGGATTTATAGAATTAGGATTTGCTTGGAAAACCAGGCTTTTAGAGCATTCTAATTTTTTTAGATTTAAATATGGGGCTTCAATACAATGGAATAAACTTAACATTAGAGACAATATGTATTTTGTGAATACTGATGGTGCCATCAACTTAGAAGAATTTCCATACCCTGTACGTGTGTCAAAATTCAGAGTCACAAACTTTGTTTTTCCTCTTCATTTGGAAATAGGCCCATCAAAACGTATAGATAAGGATACCTATTTTAGGTATTCAACCAAAAAGCAATTTAAGTTTGGAGTTGGAGGCTATGCCGGATTTAATATAGGCACGCTTCAAAAAGTGAAATACCAAAATGAAAATGGTAAAAAGGTAAAAGATAAGGCCAGAAGCGGATTTAATACATCTGAGTTGATTTATGGTGTTAGTTCTTATATAGCATTGGGCACAACAGCGCTTTATGTGAAATACGACTTAAACCCTATATTTAGAAACCAAGCTATTTCCCAAAATAATATTTCAGTTGGTTTACGGTTTGATATGGACTAAACCATTAAGCAGGTATACAATCTGTAACTTATAATAAGCTGTTATTTCCAGTATAGGAATAGGTGTAATTATTGAAAATGTATTAATTTGTAGTACATTTACATCTTCAAAATTATAAGGTATTGATTTCGCCAGCATCTATAGATTTAGTTTTTGAAACTGCTCGAGTTGAGGAGGTTATTGGTGATTTTGTACAATTAAAAAAGGCGGGTAGTAATTTTAAAGGGTTAAGTCCGTTCAGTGATGAGCGTTCCCCAAGCTTTATGGTATCACCAGTAAAGCAAATATGGAAAGACTTTTCAACAGGAAAAGGAGGTACAGCCGTTTCTTTTTTAATGGAACATGAACATTTTACTTACCCTGAGGCTATAAGATATTTGGCTAAAAAGTATAATATTGAGATTGAAGAAACGGTTCAGTCTGATGCCCAGAAAGAAAAAGCCAATGAAAAGGAAAGTTTGTATTTAGTAAGTGAGTTTGCTAATACCTATTTTCAGAATATACTTCATAAAACCGATCAAGGAAAGTCTATAGGATTAAGTTACTTTAAAGAAAGAGGGTTTACAGAAGAAACGATTAAAACCTTTGATTTAGGCTATGCCCTTGATGTATGGCAAGGATTTACCGATGAAGCTTTAAAAAAAGGATATAGCATTGAGTACCTTGAAAAAACGGGGTTAACTATTGTTAAGGAAGATAAACGTTTTGATAGGTTTAAAGGGCGCGTTATGTTTCCAATAAAGAGCATGAGTGGCAGGGTGCTTGGTTTTGGAGGAAGAATACTTGTGACCGATAAAAAGGCTGCAAAATACATGAATTCGCCTGAAAGCGATATTTACCATAAAAGTAAGGTGCTTTATGGTATTTATCATGCCAAGCAAAGTATTGCTAAAGAAGATAATTGCTATCTGGTTGAAGGGTATACTGATGTGATTCAGTTCTATCAAACGGGTATAAAAAATGTAGTATCTTCTTCGGGTACGGCATTAACATCAGAGCAAATCAGATTAATAAACCGGCTTACCAAAAACATCACCGTGCTTTTTGATGGAGATGCTGCGGGCATGCGTGCCTCGTTGAGAGGTATTGATTTGATATTAGAACAAGGTATGAATGTTAAGGTGTGTACCTTTCCTGAAGGTGAAGACCCTGATAGCTTTGCCAAACAAAATACTTTACAGGAGTTGACGGAGTATTTAAACGCTAATGCCAAGGATTTTATTCAATTTAAGGCTTCTGTTTTGTTTGAAGAATCAAAGAATGACCCAATAAAGAAGGCAGAAACGGTAAGAGATATTATAAATAGTATTTCAAAGATTCCTGATAGAATCAAAAAAGAAATCTATATACAAGAATGTGCCAGAATAATGGATGTTAGTGAAGAGGTGCTGTTTAGCACTTTGGCACAAATCAATAAAAAAGAAATACAGGAAGAAGGTAAAAAACTAAAATCTGAGCAGAAGGCTTTTGAAGTTATTAAGCATCAGCAACCTGTTAAAAAGGTTGATGTACAGTATCTTTTAGAACGAAAAATTATAGAGTTGCTATTGCTGTATGGGCACATGAGTCAAGAGTTTGAAGATTTGGTTTTAAAGGAAAATGATAATGGCGAATTAATCTTAGTACCCGAAATACAGCAGGCTAAGGTGTTTGAAAAAATATTTTTGGATTTGCAGGATGATGAAATGGAATTTTCAAATCCCAAATTTAAAACGCTTTATTATACCATCATAGACAGATTAAATCAAGATGACAATTTTGAACTTAAGACTTTTGTAAATACCGTTGATCAAGATATGGCTAACGAAATTACTACGATTTTGATGGATGACGAACGCTATACTTTGGATGATTGGAAAAGAATGAATATTTTTCCTAAAGAAAAACTACATACTGTATCACAATTAGTTAGTGAAACCATTTTAAGTTTGCGTTGTTTTTTAATTGATCAAAAGGTAAAAGAGTTTCAATATGAAACCATACAAAACAAATTAGACACGAATAGAGATGTACTTGAGCAAGTAAAAGACTATTCGGGTCTAAAAATGTTGTTGTCTAGAAAGTTAAATAGAGTACTATGAAACTTCTTGAGATAGTTTAGCCTGGCTTACTAAATCCACCAAGTTATTTACTTTAAGTTTTCGCATAAGTCTTGCCTTATACGTACTTACTGTTTTCTCATTAATGTTAAGCTCTTGAGAAATTTCTTTGTTCTTTCTACCAATGGTAAGCAGTTTTAAAACTTCCGCTTCTCGCGTAGATAGTTTTTTGTAAAACGTACCTCCTTTGTTAACTCGAGAACCAAAGGCTAATTGTTGAGTTAATTCATTACTTAAATGAATACCGCCATCAGCAACTTTTAAAATTGCTTCATTAATGGTAATCACATTTACAGATTTGTTTAAGTAGCCTGATGCCCCAGCTTTTATAGCATTTATGGCATAAACTTCTTCTGGTTGGCCGCTAAAAATAATCGTTTTAACGTCTGGGTGGTCATTTTTTAAATAACGTAATACGGTTAAACCGTTTAATTTTGGAAGATCTGCTTCGGTCAAGACAATGTCTATCGGATTTTTCTTCACAAATTCTAAAATGGCATCGCCATTGTCAACACTTCCTACAATTTTAATGTTAGGAGAAGCAGAGAAAAGCACTTCCAATCCTTTTCTGGTAATCGGATGATTGTCTGCTATTAATAAATTTATCATAATTGAGAGATTTTAGATACAACTCATCCCGTAAGCTGTACTTGAGAGATTATACTTACTGCTAAGTTAATACTTTTTTACATATATAGCAATTATTGTGTGAAATTATTAGGAATTTTACAAATTGGGATAGGAACCATTTTGTGCTTGTTAGCCGTATTGAAGCGTTTATAGATTTTGAAGACTTCAAGTTCTCTACCTGAAAAATCAGCAATAGTTTTACCTTTTTCATCCATAGCCATAGCCCATTCAAGCTCTGGGTATGATGCACCTATTTGGTCTTCATCACTTCTGGCATCACCAAACAAGCCATCACTAGGAGCAGCAATCATTATAGATTCAGGTACATCTAGGTATTTTCCTAATTGATATACTTCAGACTTCACTAAATCGGCAATAGGGCTTAAATCTACACCACCATCACCATATTTTGTGTAAAAGCCAACCCCAAAATCTTCTACTTTATTTCCTGTACCCGCAACCAGCATTTTATATAACCCAGCATAATAGTACAAAGTAGTCATTCTTAAACGAGCCCGTGTATTTGCCAGTGCCATATCAACGGTAGCTTGCTTGCCCTCTAAAATAACTTCAGTTTTAAATTCTTCAAAAACAGGCGTCAAATCTGCTTTGGTAGTGCTAACATTAGAGAAACGTTTTTTTAGTTGAGTCATATGTTCTTGAGCGCGTGTTACATGGCTTGAAGCTTGATGAATAGGCATTTCTACGCATAACACCTTAAGTCCTGTTTTAGCGCATAAGGTAGAGGTTACGGCAGAATCAATACCTCCTGAAACCCCAACAACAAAGCCATTCATGCCAGACTTGGTTGCATAATCCTTGAGCCAGTTTACAATATAATCTACAACGTTTTCTATTTGCATTTTCTTTGAATTTAATAGTACCTTTGCAAGCAAAAATAACGCATACACCCTATTTATAAAAATTTATGAAGATTAAGTTTTATGTGATGAAAGTATTACGAATATTACTGATAATGGTGTTGCTATATGCTTGCAAACAAGAACAGGGACATGAAGCGGAGATAGCCAAAATACAAACAGATATTAAGGTTGAACGGTTTGATAGGTTATTTGCTAAGGTAGACCAAGCCCATTTACAAGGTTTGAAAACAGATTATCCCTTTTTGTTTTCTGAAAAATTCTCAGATACGTTCTGGTTAGAAAAAAAGTCAGATAGCTTACAAAGTGCTTTATTTCAGGAGGTAAATAAAATATTTTCAAATGTTGAAACGCTGGAAGGAGAGATTGAATTTTTGTTTAATCACTTAACGTATTATTTTCCTGAGTTCACCCCGCCCAGAGTGATTACAGTAACCAATGATGTTGATTATAGAAATAGAGTTATTGTGACCGATACCATTGCTTTAATTGCCTTAGATGCGTATTTAGGGAGTAATCATGACTATTATGCCAGTATACCAAAATATATAAGAGCAGGACTTACTAAAGAGCAGGTTGTTGTTGATTTGGCCGATGAATATGCAAAGAAGTATGTGTTTCATCCTGCCAGAAAAACTTTGCTTGATGAAATGGTTTATTTTGGCAAATGCCTTTATTTTAAAGATGCTGTAATACCATTTAAAACAGAAGCGGAGCGCATAGGTTATACAGACAATGAACTAGAATGGGCTCGTGCTAACGAAAGTTATATTTGGAGGTATTTTGTTGAACGTGAATTATTGTTTAGTACAGACTCTAAATTACCAAGTAGGTTTATAAACCCTGCACCTTTCACAAAATTTTATTTAGAAGAGATTGATGCAGATTCCCCAGGTAGATTAGGGCAATTTATAGGCTGGCAAATTGTTAAAGCTTACATGAAGAATAATGATGTTAAGCTTTCAGATATGCTCTCAAAAAATACAGAAGAGATTTTTAATAACTCAAAATTTAAACCCCGCAAGTAATGTCAAAAATAAACACGTCAAAGATAGAATTAAACGTTGCTTTAGATGAAAATCGCATTCCAGAAAAATTATTTTGGACGGCTGAAGATGGAGGTATTGCCAATGAAGAAGCCAAAGCGATGATGCTTGCTGTTTGGGATTCAAAAGTAAAAGAAACACTTCGTATTGATTTATGGACTAAAGATATGCCCGTTGATGAGATGAAGTTGTTTTTTCATCAAACCTTAGTGGCCATGAGTGATACCTTCTACAGAGCTACACAAGATGAAAAAATGAGTGCTACTATGAAAGATTTTTGCGATTATTTTGCCGAAAAATTAGAACTTAAAAAGTAAGTGCTTACCATTCATTGATTCTATTTGAATCGAGCTTAATAAAAATAAAAATCAAGATAGTAAAAGCCCAGAGGCCAGAGCCACCATAACTAAACATGGGTAAAGGGATACCTATGGTTGGAATAATACCCATCACCATACCTATATTTATAAAAAAGTGAATAAAAATAATGGAGGCCACACCATAACCATAAACTCTACTAAATTGTGATTTTTGCAGTTCGGCAAGGTGTAAAATGCGTAGTAATAATAAAACAAAAAGTATGACTACAAATGAACTTCCTATAAAGCCCCACTCTTCACCAACGGTGCTGAAAATATAGTCTGTATGTTGTTCTGGAACAAATTTTCCTGTGGTTCTAGTGCCTTCCATAAAACCTCTACCTGTTAATCCGCCCGAGCTAATAGCTTTTTCTGATTCATTTAGGTTATAGGCAAACGTTTGCTTCATTTGCTCTAGCTTTTCAGGATCTTTTTCTAATCGTAACCAAAGACTAATACGATCTTGCTGATGCGGTTTTAAAATGCTTTGGTAAAAGAATTTTACACCAAAAGAGACTAAAAAGGCCAGTAATAAAATAATTATAGATTGAAATATTCTTAATTTATTCTTGCTTAGAAAATGAAAACCAATCACTAATATAACCGCCAGAGAAGATGAAATGAGGGGGCCAAATTTTAATGACAAAATAGATAAAACAATAACCGAAATACCAATAGAAAGGTAGTATTTAGGCAACCCTTCTCTATATAACACGAAAAAGAAAGAAGCGTAAACCAAGGTGCTGCCTGTATCATTTTGAAGTAAAACTAAAAGGGCAGGAATGATAATAATGGTAAATACCTGTAATTGATCTTTTAATACTTTAATATTGGTGTTGAGGTCACTAATATATTTAGCAACGGCTAGAGCAGTGGCAGTTTTTGCAAATTCACTGGGCTGTAATGTCATGCCTCCAATAGCATACCAAGATGTTGCGCCATTTACGTTCTTTCCAAAAAAGAATAAGCCAACTAAAGATAGCATGGATATGATGTAAATAAGGCTTGAAAACCGTTCATAAAACTTGGCATCAATAGCTAAGAGAATAACAATGAGTCCGAAAGTTAGAAAAATAAACATCAGTTGTTTTCCAAACGGTTGTGAGAAATCAAAATAATCTATACTACTACCAGTATGTGAAGCCGATAAAATGTTTAACCAACCAAAGCCAACTAACAGTAAAAAGAGTATTATGGTAATCCAATCAAATTTAAAATGTCTGTTTGTCTCCCTAACCATTAATTACTTGTGCTGTTAATATGTTGTAGTTTCTTTTTTAATTGAAGGTAATCTTTCTCTTCAATGGTTTGCAGTTGTGTATAGCCATTAATTTGAAAGGGTTTTCCAGAGTAGGGTTTGGCATATTCATCTTGTAACGAGTGTCTTAAAAGCCAATCTTCTAAGTCGGTTCTAGTAATGAACCCTTTTATGTGTTTTTCAATCATTAAACTCGCTACTTTTCCAGCAAACCGGCTTCCCCAATAGCCATTTTCAACAAATACGGCAATAGCAATTTTAGGATTGTCTTTTGGAGCAAAGGCTACAAAAATAGAATGGTCTGTTAATTGTGTTTTAACACTATCAATAATAGCAAAATTCTCAACGGTACCTGTTTTTCCACAAATATCTATATCTTTTACTTGCAATGAAGCCGCCGTTCCTTTTTTGTAAACTTGATACATACCTTCAATAACGGGTTCAAAATTCCGCTTGTCAATGGTGGTGTATTTAGGTTTTGTAAACTGTTCTGGTAAAGTCTCGTTTTCAATCTTTTTTATAATATGCGGGGTAAAATAGTAGCCTCTGTTTGCTATAGCCGCTACCATATTGGCTAATTGAATGGGGGTTGTGGCTACCTCCCCTTGGCCAATAGCATTTGAAATGGTATAGGTAGAATAAAAGGTTTTGGGATAAATGTATTTATAATAAGCTCTATCAGGAATCCTTCCTTTTTGTCCTACATATAAATCATTATTTAAAAATTGTCCTAAACCAAAACTCTTGGCGTGGCTACTCCAAACATCAATGCCGTCTGAAGCATTGCCATTTTTGTCTAATATTTTTCTATAGGCTGTAGCAAAGTAGGCATTGCATGAACGCTGAATACCTCCTACAATATTATTTCTGGTGCCATAGTTACAATGACATTTCATAAATCGGTTACCGTATTTATAGCCACGATAACAGGTAACGGTTTCTTCGGGAGTTATCACACCTTCTTGTAAACCAATTAAGGCATTCATTAATTTGAATGGTGAACCAGGCTCATAAACCCCTTGTAAACTTCGGTTAAAAAGTGGTTTGGCAATAGAGTCATTATATAACTTGGTGAAGTTCTTTGAACGTTCCCTGCCTACTAAAATATTGGGGTCGTATGTAGGGGCCGCTACCATGGCAAGAATTTCGCCCGAGGAAGGTTCAATAGCAATTACGCCTCCTCTTTTATTTTTCATAAGAAGTTCACCGTATTCTTGAAGTTTAGCGTCAATAGTAATGGTAATATCTTTGCCTTGTTCAGGAATAGTATCAAATTTTCCGTTTTTGTAGGGGCCTATATTTCTGTTGAAACGGTCTTTTTGAATAAACTTTATGCCTTTTACCCCGCGTAGGGTTTTTTCGTATGAGGCTTCAACCCCTTGTTTTCCAATAAGGTCACCCATTTTGTAATAGGGGTCTTTTTGGATGATTCTGTTATTTACTTCTCCAATATCGCCTAGTACGTTGGCGCCAATAGTTGTTTCATAACTTCTTAAAGAGCGCTTCTGAATATAAAATCCATCAAATTTTCGCATCTTTTCTTGAAGCACGGCATAATCTTCTTTAGATAAGTGAGATACAAAAACCGAAGGTAATCTTGGTGAATAATGTCTTGCTTTATCTAATGTTTTGATGAATTTTTCTTTATCAATTTTCAAAAGTGAACAAAATTCTAAAGTATCTAAAGGCTCAACTTCTCTGGGGATAACCATGACGTCATATGACGGTTGATTGGCTACAAGAAGCTTTCCGTTTCTGTCATAAACAAATCCTCGTTTGGGATAATCATACACTTTTCTAATAGCATTATCGGCATATAAATCATGACTTCTGGCATCATAAATTTGTAAGTAAAAAAGCCTAGAAATAAATAATAGGCCAACTGTAATTATTGATATGAATAATAAAAGTTGTCTCATCTTGGTTTCTTACTAAAAAGAATAGTTATCAATACACTTAAAAGTATAGTAAAAATACTTGAGAATAACGTTTTTTGTAAGACTAAAATTATTTTTGACAGGCTAAAAATTTCTAGAGAAAATAAGATGAGGTGGTGCATGACCGTTAATAGGGTAAAATATGTGAGTTTTGATCCAAAGTCTACCGTGTTAAATTTTATGGTTTGATGTTCATAAATGGCTCCAAATGACGTTTTTAAAAGTACGGGGCGTGCGTATGCAATAAACACCGATGCCCCAGCATGAATACCACCTGTATCTAAAAATAAGTCGATGGTTAAGCCCAATAAAAAACTCAATACTATTAAAATAACTCTATTATTTTTTATGGGGTATAAGGCAATAAAAAGAATATAAACATAAGGATTTATATAACCCAAAAAGTTAATATGGTTTAATATTAAAACCTGAAAAACAACTAAAAGAATAAATCGGGTAGTATGTATGGAAAAAATACTATTCATTTAGTCGTTGTTATTGTTGTTATTTAGGTTTAGTATTTCTTCTGTATCTATGTTTTCAATGATATATACATGTTCAATATTGGTCATATCATTAAAAAGTTTCACATTTATTTCATAGAAATTTTCAGCTTGATCTAGAACAAAGTCTGCAATGACACCCACAGGAACACCTTTTGGGAAAATAGAAGACCTTCCAGAAGTGATAATGGTATCTCCTTTCTGTAGTGGGGCTATTTTGGGGATATCAACTAGTTGGGTGAATTCAGGAGATTTTCCGTTCCAGGTGAGTGTTCCAAAATGATTGGTTTTTTTTAATTGTGCACTAATTCTACTGGTTGTATTTAAAATGGATAACACCGTGCCGTACCCTCTACTTGTTTTATCTATGATTCCTATAATACCTTTAGAAGAAATCACACCAAAATCTTGTTTTATGCTATCTTTTCGCCCCTTATTTATGGTTAAATAGTTATCAGTTAATGCATAGCTGTTTTTAATAATATTGGCCGTATAAAATCTATACGGACTTTGAAATGCTGTGGAGTCAACATAAGTAGAATCTGTTTTTTGTGAGGCATTAAACCAAAGTGATTTGAGCTGTTTGTTTTCCTCGGCCAATAAGGTGTTTTGCGATTTTAAGCTAAAATAACTACTAATGTTGTTTATTGAATTATAAACCCCTCCAGTAAGAAAATTTGCAGAATTAATAAACTTACTTTTATGATACGAATGTGACTGTATGGTAAATAAAAGAGACACACAAAACAGCAACAAGAACAACAAAAAGTTTTTGTTCCTTATTATAAAATTAATAATTTGTTGCATGACTTAGCCCGCTCTATTTAATCAATACGCTTTTGTATTTTGCTAAATTTTTTAGTGTAATTCCGGTGCCTCTTACCACTGCTCTTAGGGGGTCTTCGGCAATATAAACAGGTAAATCTGTTTTTTGTGATAGACGTTTATCTAAACCTCTAAGCATAGAACCACCACCAGCTAAATAAATACCTGTGTTATAAATGTCGGCTGCCAATTCAGGAGGCGTTTGTGAAAGGGTTTCCATAACGGCATCTTCTATTCTTAAAATAGATTTATCGAGTGCTTTTGCAATTTCTCTATGCGAAATGGTAACTTGTTTAGGCTTTCCAGTAAGTAAATCGCGCCCTTGAACACTCATGTCTTCTGGCGGTAATTCCAAATCTTCAGTAGCCGCACCAATTTGAATTTTTATTTTTTCAGCAGTGCGTTCTCCAACATATAAATTGTGTTGGGTACGCATGTAATAAACAATATCGTTGGTGAAAACATCTCCAGCAATTTTAACCGATTTATCACATACAATACCACCTAAAGCTATTACAGCGATTTCAGTGGTACCACCACCTATATCAACCACCATATTTCCTTTAGGTTGCATAATATCTACACCAATACCAATAGCGGCAGCCATGGGCTCATGAATGAGATAAACTTCTTTCCCATTAACACGTTCTGCACTTTCTTTTACCGCTCGCATTTCTACTTCCGTAATGCCAGAAGGAATACAAATCACCATTCTTAATGCTGGTGTAAAAAACTTCTTTTTTAAAGCAGGTATGTTTTTTATAAACATACTAATCATCTGTTCTGAAGCATCAAAATCGGCAATAACTCCATCTTTTAAAGGACGAATGGTTTTTATGTTTTCATGCGTTTTACCTTGCATTAAACTAGCTTCTTGACCCACGGCTATAATTTTTCCAGAAACTCTATTTCTCGCCACAATAGAAGGGGCGTCAACTACAACTTTGTCATTATGAATTATAAGGGTGTTTGCGGTTCCTAAATCTATCGCAATATCTTCGGTTAAGAAGTCAAAAAAGCCCATATGTTATTGGTAATTTTTAGTGGTTTAAAATCGAATCTCGTAAATGTAATAAAAGTAAATAAATATATACCTTATAACAGGTTCAAAATTTTTATTAAAATATAACCGTTGTTTCTTATACGCAATTCATCGGTTTTTAGACTATTTAGACAGCAATAAAAACCGATGAATTTAGGGTGTAGTGTATGATTTTTAGTGTTTAAAATGACGGGTGCCAGTCATCACCATAGCCAAGTCATTAGCATTACAATAATCGATGCTTAATTGGTCTTTGATGGAACCTCCTGGTTGAATTACTGATGTAATTCCTGCCTTCTTTGCTATTTCAACACAATCAGGGAATGGGAAAAATGCATCACTGGCCATAGCAGCTCCGTTTAAATCAAACTTAAATGTGCCTGCTTTATGAATAGCCTGCTCTAAGGCATCTACACGACTTGTTTGTCCTGTTCCGCTAGCACATAATTGTTTGTTTTTAGCCAATACAATGGTGTTAGATTTTGTGTGTTTACAAATTTTTGAAGCAAACAATAAATCTTCAATTTGAGCATCAGTAGGCGCTAGGTTAGTTACTGTTTTTAAGTCTTCGGCCTTATCTGTAATGTTGTTTCTGTCTTGTACTAAAATACCATTTAAACAGCTTCGTACGTTTGTTGCAGGCATTTCAATATCGTGAATAACTAATAATATTCTATTCTTTTTACCTTTAAGAATATCTAAAGCTTCGGCTGAAAAAGAAGGAGCAATAACCACTTCACAGAATAGTTTGTGAATCTCTTCGGCTGTTGCTAAATCTATTTCAGTATTACTAATTAATACACCGCCAAAAGCCGAAACAGGATCTCCCGCTAAGGCATCAACATAAGCTTGGTGTAGTGTGTCGCGTTGTGCTAAACCACAGGCGTTATTGTGTTTTAAGATAGCAAAAGTTGGTGCGTCACCTTTAAATTCTAGCATTAAATTCACAGCTGCATCAACATCTAAAAGGTTGTTGTAGCTTAATTCTTTTCCGTGTAGTTTGGTAAATAACTCGTCAAAGTTTCCAAAGAAATAGCCTTTTTGGTGCGGGTTTTCACCATAACGTAACGCTTTTCCGTTTTGATCGCTGATTTTTAAAACGGTTTCTTCATTATTCTGGTTGAAATAGTTGAAAATAGCGGTGTCATAATGCGAAGATACGTTAAATGCTTTGGTGGCAAATCGTTTTCTGTCTTCTTCTGAAATAGACCCCTCATTGGCAGAAATTAACTCTAAAAATTCAGCATAATCAGCAACAGAAGACACACAAATTACATCGGCATAATTTTTTGCGGCAGCACGAATTAATGAAATACCACCTATGTCAATTTTTTCAATGATATCTTGATTGCTAGCTCCAGAGGCTACCGTTTTTTCAAAAGGATATAAATCAACAATTACCACATCAATTTGAGGAATTTCATATTCAGCTAACTCGGCAACATCGCCGTCATGACTCTGTCTGTTTAAAATACCTCCAAAAACTTTTGGGTGCAATGTTTTTACGCGTCCGCCTAAAATAGAAGGGTAAGAAGTAACATCCTCAACAGGAACAACGTTTATACCTAAATCATTAATAAATTTTTCTGTACCACCTGTTGAATAAATGGTAACACCTTGTTTGTCTAGTTCTTTAACTATGGGTTCTAAACCATCTTTACTAAATACAGAGATTAAGGCTGATTTGATTTTTTTTTCGTTGCTCATTACTATGTTGTTAAGGTTTTATGTTTCTGTTGAACTTGAAATAGATAGTGTAAATCAGGGGTTTATCCTGAAATTTTAAAATATTTGCAAAAATACTTATTTCCTTCAAAAAATGAGCTTACATTTTGGTAAAAAATGAAGGCTTTTTTAATTAAATCTGAGTGGTATTGTCAGTTTATGTAAAAATGTAAAATCTGCGTTTTAGGTAAAGAAATAGTTATAATATTTTAGCTACCTTTTTACATACAAATTCTAAGAAACGTTCGTCGGCTTCTGTGAACGGATTAGGTGTGTTTGAATCGATATCTATTTGCCCAATGTTTTCGCCCTTTACAAAAATAGGAATCACTATTTCGGCTTTTACAGTAATACTACACGCTATGTAATTATCTTGTGCGCTAACGTCTGGAACAACAAAATTTTGATTGCTAACAGCCACCTGACCACAAATACCTTTGCCAAAGGGAATGATAGTATGGTCTGTAGGTGCTCCTACATAAGGGCCAAGTTTTAACTCTTTTTTGTCTCCGTTTTTAAAATAGAAACCTACCCAGTTGTAGTATTCTATATGGTTTTCAAGAAGTTCGCAAACAGCAAATAGTTTTTCATTTACGGTCTTTTCGGTATGAGATAAAATGGTTTCAACCTGTGGTTTTAGAGTATTAAACATCATAACTTTAAAAGTTTTAGCAAAAATATTTAAAAAGACTTAATTTCGGGATTCATATTATAGAATTCGTGAAAGCACTTTTAGTTAAATACAAGTCGGTAATAACATTTATACTTACATTTTTATTTGTGTATGTTGTTCTTTCATGGAGCTATAAAATGTATTTGCAGTTTTCTGATGGTTCTAAATTTTATCCAGATTATGTAACGCATTTGGTTAGCTTGCAAACTGAAGCTTTATTAAATGCTTTTGGCTTTGATGCACAAGTGATACCGCACCCCAATGAACCCTCCATGAAATTAATTCTGAATAATAACTATGTGGCTAGAATTATTGAGGGCTGTAATGCTATAAGTGTTATTATACTGTTTGTCTCATTTATTGCAGCTTTTGCGAGTAAATTAAAAACTACCTTGCTATTTATGTTGGCAGGAAGTATTTTAATTTATAGTGTTAATGTGCTTCGCATTGTAGTGTTAACCATAGGAGTTTATTGTTATCCGGAATATTCAGATGTGTTACACTCCGTTGTTTTTCCAGCCATTATCTATGGGATGATGTTTTTACTCTGGGTTATTTGGATTAACCGATTTTCAAGACAAAAAAAAAGAAATGAATAAACCTTTAAGGTATATATTGGTGGTAGTGTGCTTCTTACTTCTGGTTTTAATAAGATATTTTGAATCAAGTTTGTTTTATGACCCGTATTTAAGTTTTTTTGAAAATGATTATTTGTATATGGATAGCCCGAGGCGGGAAGTAGCAGAACTGGTGTTATTTACCACGTTTAGATATGCTTTAAATACAGTAATTTCATTGGGTATTTTGTATTTAGTTTTTCAAGACATAAGTATTGTTAAGTTTTCTGTTTTGTTATATGTATTGACCTTTGTAGTACTTCTGTTTGTCTACTTATACTTTGTAATCAACCCAAAACAAGAAGACTATTATGTGTTTTTTAATGTGAGACGGTTTTTAATTCAACCTATACTTTTAATCCTATTATTGCCTGCATTTTATTATTATAAGCTCAAGCATTGAGTGTCATTATTTTCTCCTTTTATTGTTATTTAGTCTATAGCTATAACTCAAAATAGCATAACGCCCTAAACTTTCTGTGACAGTTTCTTCAAAATAGTTTACCGTACTGCGCCTATAAATATCTACATTCTTGTTAAAAATATCAATTAAAACAAGTTTCAAAATATTATTGTTTTTTGAAAAGGCGTATGAAACGGCCGCGTTTAGTAATGGTAGTTTTTGGATTTCGGTAAAGGTATTGTCTGTAAATGTGATATAATCAAACTGGGTATTAAAGTTTAGTTTGTTAGAAACTTGGCAATCAAAAGAAGCAAAATATTGTTGTTTGGTATATTTTCTATCTAAATCATCGTCTAGAGAAAAATTAGTATGATTTAAACTTAAGGAAGCTCCCGCTTTAATATCTAAAATACTTTTATTGGAATTCTCCAACTGAAAACTAAACCAATAATCTTGGGTTTCAACATCATTAAGTTTTAGATTAACTAAGGCTTTTGAGGTAGAAAACAGGGTTTTGTTTTTTAGGGTATATCTTATATTTAGTTTGTTAATTTTTTTACTTAAACTTAAATTGGCTTTTAGGTTTTGCGTATCGCCAGCATTATCATATGTTCTAGTTCTTACAAAGTCATCGTCTATGGTGACATTTGAAATAATGGTGTTTTGAATACATCTATATTGAATATTAGCATAAAAACTTAAGGCCGATTTAAAATCATGAATATTGGTGTTGAACGTAAGCACGTCTAATTTTTCGTTTTTTAAATTGGGGTTACCAGTTCGTATGTTATAAGGATTTAAATCGTTAACAACAGTTGTTATTTGGGGCGTTCTAGGACTTTTAATTTGCCTTTGGTAGTTTAATCTATATTTTATTCCACGCTTAGGTTTATATTGAAGCATTGCTAATGGGTTGGTGTAATATTGATTTCTCACAATATCTTTATGATTGTTTTCACCAAAAGTTCGGTTTATATCCTGAATTTCTGCACCGTATGAAAGAAACCATTTTTTAGAAACATAATTGTGCAAGAATTTAGTTGAATACCGACGTTCATTATGGAAAAAATTATAACTAAAAGTTTCCTCATTATCTCTAGTAATATCAGTTCTTAATTGTTTAGCATGTTCTTGGTCAAGAATGTGTACTGCGGTACCGCTAATTTTTAAAAAATGTTTTACAATAAGAGGTTCAGTGTAAGTGAATAATAAATTGATTTTATCAGTTTTAAAGTACTCATCTCTAAGTGTGAATTGTTCACGTTCTCTTTCATTGGGGCTTCCTATATTGCTTGTTCTAATTGATTTTTGGGTGTTAAAGTATGACCTATCAGAAATATTGGCGCTAATACCCGCATTGAAACTTCGTCCTTTTTTTTGTAATCGCCTGTAAAACTGCGTATTTATGCGCCCTGTACTTCTGTCATTTTTGGTGTTTAGAATATAATCATTGGTGGTAGCCAAATTGCCGTCTTCGTTAAAGTATTTCCCTTTACTGTCAATAAAGTTATCGCGCATATCAGCAATCAATCCGCCTGTAATTTTTAAACTATATTTTGAATTGGACTTGTTTTCATAATTAAAATTTAAATTATGATTATTGGAGGTATTGTTAAAGTCATTCAGTGCTTTAAAATCAAAATTACTGGTGTTTGAAAATGTTAAACGATTGGTATTTGAAAGCCCATAATTGTTGGTGTGATTAAAAAAGTAATCGGCATTTACAGATTCTTTTTTTTTGAATTCATGCCCATAATGAACCCCAGTAACACCCGTAGTTAAAAAGCCACTAAAGCTTTTGGGTTTTGTTGCTGTCATGCTTTCTTCAGAAGATTCATCGTCTAGACCGCTAGCATTTTCTAAAAATCCTTTTATGTTTGATCCTGTGATATTGATGTTGTTAAATTTTCCAATCACAGATACTTGTGTTTTCGGATTAAATTGATTGAAGTTAACATTACCAAAATAGCGTTTGTCTGACCCTATGCCACCTGATAGTTTGCCAAACCCCTGGTTTTGTCTGTTTTTTTTTAAGGTAAAATTGATAATTACTTCTTTATTGCCGTCATCAATTCCAGTAAGTTCAGTCTCATCACTTTTCTTGTCTATCACTTCTACTTTTGAAATAGCATCGGCCGATAAGTTTTTTAAAACAATAGCAGGATCGCCTCCAAAAAATTCTTTTCCATTTACAAAAATACGTTGCACTTCCTCACCTTGCGCTACAACCTTGCCGTCTGAATCAATTTCAACCCCAGGGAGTTTTCCAAGTAGTTTTTCTATGGTGTCATCATGATTTACCTTGAAAGAATTGGTATTAAAGGCTATGGTGTCTTTTTTAATTTGTATGGGTACAACGGCAGAAATCATAACAGCATCTAATGTACTGACGTCATCTTGCAAAACAATCGTTTTTAGATCAATGTGTTTGCTTTGTAAATAGATCTTTTTATAAAATGGTTTAAACCCTAAAGAAGAAGCTTGAAACAGCAAGGTCTCCCTTTTTGATGCAGTGAGTTGAAAAAAGCCTTTGCTGTCGGTAATAGAGTAGGTTACAACCGTTGAATCTTTAGGGTTTAACAAGACCACTGATGCCAATTCAATTGGAGTTTGATCTGAATCTGTGATGGTACCAATCAAGGTATTAGATTGAGAAAAAAGATTATTTATAAAGCAGGAAAGTATAAGTAATACTGCTGTACGAAACATAAACTTAGGTTGGGAATTAAAAATGATAAAACTAAGACTTGTTCAATTAAAAAAGGTTTAAATGAAAAGGTGTATTAATTAAATGTAGAAACATAACATGAAAGAGTAGGACATAGAAAAAATTAAAGTTATTATTAAGAAAGAGGCTTTCAAAGTATTGTATCGGTGAATATCATTGCTATACTTTGAGGAAAGGGTATAGCTGTTGAAAAACCTTTTTTAGATTTATGCCCAATGAAGGTGCAATTTGTACTAATTATTATGCCTCTAGCCCCGTATACATGCCTTTATGAATATCGTTTCAATGGGGCTTTATCCTGTGTCCAAGGGTGTCTTATTAATGGTATGAGCATGTTTGAAGATCTAATCACATTTGCAGAGGTGTAGAGGTTATCTGGGTGCGGTACAAGTTATGTGGAGAAGTGATATTTGGCATCTACTCGTATGAAAACATTGAAAACAGGTGAGCGCGAAAAAGCGTTTGGCTATGAGGACATGGATTGGTGTATGCGCTATGGTAACGGGCACGCAAAATGGGTACGCCAAAATTATGAAACTAAAACAATTAATCTGAGCTATTAAAGGCCCGAAAAGGTAATTGATAGTTTGTATGTTGTGTGTTTTCTGATAAATTGTACTCTTAAGGTGTTAGAACCTGATAAAAAGAGATCATTCTGTTTGATGCTTTCTTTGCCTAATCCACATATACCAAATGAAGCGAGAGAACCCTACAAGTCGCATTATACTAATCTAAAAGTCGAAATGCCTGAGCCTAAAAAACCTGAATAACTTCAAAGCGACCATTATGGGCTGTAGGGGATAAAGGGAAATCTGGTGATTTTGATGTTGACGCTTTGGGAGAATATTTTGAATGGTGTATATTAACTATTCTCCTTTAAGTGAGTGGACTTCGATTACAGATGGTCAATACAAATTGGTGTTGTCTTTTAAAGACACAGCATGACTATTTGATTTAACCAAAAATTCTAAGGAATTGGTAAATGTATATTCAGACCAGAGTACAAGCATGTTGTTGAAAAAATGCAATTGCAGTTTGTAAAAGATATGAAGCAGTACAAGGAACCAGCATTGGCTTTGGGTTTAGATTATAGTTATAGTGCCGATGATAAGATTACCTATATAAGGACTTATAAAGGAAAAACAGTGCAAGAAATTAAAGTTTTGGAAAGAGAAGTTTTGACCAATCAAATTCAACAGGTAAGAGAATAATGCTATGGGTATATTCTTAAATCTAACAAAGAATGATTAGGAGACATTATGCATAAAAAACGCTTCAACTAATGTTGAAGCGTTTTTTTATTTGTGTGTGTTGAGGTTATCAACTTACATCATTCCTGGCATACCACCACCCATTGGAGGCATAGCTGGTGCATCTTCTTTAATGTCGATTAAAGCACACTCAGTGGTTAAGATCATACCGGCTACTGAAGCTGCATTTTCTAAAGCGATACGCGTCACTTTTTTAGGATCAATAATACCTGCTTTAAGCATATCAACATATTCTTCAGATTTAGCATCATAACCAAAGTTAGCATCACCTTCTAACACTTTGTTAATAACCACAGAACCTTCTCCACCTGCATTTTCAACAATAGTTCTTAAAGGTGCTTCAATAGCTTTGTTCACTATTTGCACACCTGTTGTTTCGTCTAAGTTTGCAGTTTCAAGAGTTTCAAGGGCTGCTTTAGCTCTAACAAAAGCAACACCACCACCAGCAACAATGCCTTCTTCAACGGCCGCTCTTGTAGCGTGTAAAGCATCATCAACACGGTCTTTCTTTTCTTTCATTTCAACTTCACTTGCTGCGCCAACATAAAGTACAGCTACACCGCCAGCCAATTTAGCCAAGCGCTCTTGAAGCTTTTCTTTATCATACTCAGATGTGGTTGTTTCAATTTGAGTTTTGATTTGGTTTACACGTGCTTTAATAGCATCTGCATCACCAGAACCGTTAACAATTGTTGTATTATCTTTATCAACAGTTACTGTTTCAGCAGTACCTAACATAGATAAATCAGCATTTTCTAAAGTAAAACCTCTTTCTTCTGAAATTACCGTACCACCAGTTAAGATAGCAATGTCTTCAAGCATGGCTTTACGTCTGTCTCCAAATCCTGGCGCTTTTACCGCAGCAATTTTTAACCCACCTCTTAATTTGTTAACCACCAAAGTAGCTAAAGCTTGTCCATCAACATCTTCAGCAATAATTAATAATGGACGTCCAGATTGTGCTACTGGCTCTAAGATTGGAAGAATTTCTTGTAAGTTAGAAATTTTCTTATCAAATAATAAAATGTATGGATTTTCTAAATCAGCAATCATTTTATCAGAATCTGTTACAAAGTAAGGTGATAAATACCCGCGGTCAAATTGCATACCTTCAACCACGTCAACATAGGTATCCATTCCTTTAGCTTCTTCAACGGTAATCACACCTTCTTTTCCAACTTTTTCAAACGCTTTTGAGATTAATTCACCAATAGTATCGTCGTTGTTTGCTGAAATAGCGGCCACTTGTTTTATTTTTTCAGAAGAATTACCTACTTCTTGAGCTTGCTCTTCAAGATCGGCAGTAATGGCTTTAACGGCTTTGTCAATACCGCGTTTTAAATCCATTGGATTTGCACCAGAAGCTACGTTTTTTAATCCTTCTTTTACGATAGATTGTGCTAAAACAGTAGCTGTTGTAGTACCGTCACCAGCTAAATCATTGGTTTTTGATGCTACTTCTTTTACCATTTGTGCACCCATGTTTTCATGAGCGTCTTCAAGTTCAATCTCTTTTGCTACAGAAACACCATCTTTAGTTACATGAGGTGCTCCAAAGCTTTTGCTAATAATTACGTTACGTCCTTTAGGACCTAAAGTTACTTTTACTGCATCAGCTAATGCATCTACACCACGTTTTAAACCGTCACGTGCATCAATATCAAATTTTATGTCTTTTGCCATTTTTTTAAATTTTTGGATGTTAAAAGTTTACAATTAAACAATTGCTAGAATGTCGCTTTCACGCATAATTAAATAATCAGAACCTTCAAGTTTTAATTCTGTTCCGGCGTATTTGCCATATAAAACAGTATCACCAACTTTAACTGTAATAGGTTCGTCTTTTGTGCCAGGACCGGCAGCAACAACAGTACCTCTTTGAGGTTTTTCTTTGGCGTTGTCTGGAATAATAATTCCTGAAGCTGTTTTGGTTTCAGCTGGAGCAGGTTCAATAAGAACACGATCTGCTAATGGTTTAATGTTTACTCCCATTTGTTTTATATTTTAATTATTAAGTTAATGTTTAACGGCTTTGTATGTAGCTAAAAATGTGCCATGATAGGCAATCTGACAAACTTGCAGGCCTGTCTGCCTAACAGGTAGAAACAAAAAATGCCAACTGTAATAGATGGCATTTTGTATATGAATATGTAGAAGATTTTATTGGTCTTCTGTACTATTGTCAGTAGTAGACTCTGTTGATGTTGCTGGAGCAGCCTCTTGTGTTTGAGGTAACGCTTCAGGTAAAGGTTGCGCAGTTTGCGCATCAGGATCTAAAGCTTTTGAGTCAATGCTATTATCACCTCGGTTAATTGTAATATTTGAAGCTAAAATTAGCACCAATAAAACGGTTGCTAAAGTCCATGTACTTTTGTCTAAAAAGTCGGTTGTCTTTTTTACACCACCTAATTGTTGGGTGCCTCCACCGCCAAAAGAAGAGGATAAACCACCTCCTTTAGGATTTTGAACCATGATTACTACAATTAGTAAAAATGCTACAACCACTATAAGGACTAGAAATATTGTAAACGTACTCATTATTCTTTATTGTTTTTTTCTTGTAATTGTTCTACTGCTTTAATTTGGTTTGCAAAGAAACCACTTTTTTCTGGATATTTCAAACTTAAAATTTTATAGGATTGAATCGCTTTTTTGAAATTTTTTTGTTCTACATAAATGCGTGCTAAAGTTTCTGTCATCAACGCCTCGGGTTGAATCATTTGGGCTTTTGCTAAATTGCCTTTAGGGGCAGCGCTTTTAGTTGGATTTATTTTCGGGTTTTTTGAAATAAACTTATCAATCAATTCAAACTTGCGCTCTTTTTCTGAAGTTGTTTTTTTGTTTTTTTTGGGTTGAGGTTCTTCAATCTTTTTTATTACGTTAACAGCTGGTTTAGGTGTGCCTTTAAATGGGCGTTCTAAGGGTTTAAGCTTGGTTAATTTTAACCATTCATTAAAGGAATGAGATTCATTTTTGTTAAAATTGAAGGGTTTGCCTAGTTCTAAAACATCTTCAGCTTTCAGAGTTTCCTTGTTTTCTTCAACAGTTTTAATGTCCTCAGCACTACTTGGTGAATCGGTTTTAGTTTCAAATAAGCTAGGGTCTAATACCCCAACCGTTTCTTTAATTTGCTCCTGCAGAGCCTCATCAACTCCAACACTTTTGTCTACTGAGATATCTTCAGCATCAACATCAATATTCTTTAAATAAGCTGTATTTTTTTTAATAAATTCGGAGATTTCATTCTGAATAAAGGCTTCCGATGTAATAAAATCAAATAAAATACTTCTGTCTGCGGTATATGCTGCTGTTGTTTTTAACTCTTGATTGTATTTTATACTACCTTGATTTTGTAAACCCTTTAGATAAATAGCTCTTGCGGCTTGAAAATACGGAAATGTATCTATAATTGATTTTACATCTTCTATTTGCTCAAAGGTTAGATTTTGAGGCTGTTGTAAAATATGTGTAAAATCAGTTGTATTCATTGCTTAAAGCAAATTTGTTTTTATGGATTTAAATCTACCATTTAGCTAGGGTAGCGTTAAAAATATCTTGTGTTAAACGTTCAAAAATTTCTTCGTGTGCTGTTGTTTTTTGGGATCCTAACAGCTGTGCGCTTCCGGGAAAATCATAAAAAAAGGAGAAAGACTGATCTAAATCATCGTCTTCCTTTTTTCTGTTGAAAAAGCGTAATTTCACCGTAATGGTTAATCGGTTTTGAGCCGCAACATTTTCAGAGGTGGCTGTTGTTGGTGAAATTCTATACTCTGTAATTTCACCTTCGTAAACTAAATCACCTCCAGAGGGTACTAGGTTTAAATTGGTTTGATTTTGAATTAAATCTTCAAGTGCAATTTTAAAATCACGCTCTAAACCAGGTTCTATAAGCAGCGATGTGTTTTCAAATCGGTTTACTTGATAGGTTTCTACACCAGGAGGAATGGATGCTCCGGTGAATGAATATATGCCACAAGCATGAAAGGCTAATGCGGTAAATGCTATGAGTAGAATGGATGCTTTTTTCATATATAAAGCGCTTTCTTATTCCAATGAAAGCTTATAAATCGTATTGTTTTATTTTTCTGTAAAGTGTTCTTTCGCTGATGCCTAACTCAGCTGCAGCTAATTTACGTTTTCCGTTGTGACGTTCAAGAGATTTTTTTATTAATTCTAACTCTTTGTCTTGAAGTGACAAAGTTTCTTCTTCTTCAATTTCTTCTGCAAAATGATATTTGTCTTGAATGGGCGTGATGTCTTCTTGATTTATAGCGTGCTCAGGTATTGAAATCACTTCGGTATTTTGAGGTATAGATTCTTCAAAGTCTACATCCTCTTCGTCATTATTACCGTAAATTTTTTGAATGAGACTTTCATTGTTTTTCTCAACATCTTTAGTGTTTCCGTTTTTCATGAGTTCCATGGTGAGTTTCTTCAGGTCGTTCAGGTCGCTTTTCATATCAAATAAAACCTTATAAAGAATTTCACGTTCACTACTAAAATCACTTTCAGACTTTGATGTTTTAATGATGGCAGGTAAATTAGTGCTGGCCGATGCTGGTAAATAGCTTCTTAAGACCTCGGCAGAAATGGTTCTGTTTTGTTCAAGTACTGAAAGCTGTTCAGCAATATTTCGTAACTGACGGATGTTACCACTCCAACGGTGTTTTAAAAGCACTTGAACGGCATTATCAGTTAGTTTTATGGTAGGCATTTTGTATTTTAAGGCAAAATCACTGGCAAATTTTCTAAACAGTAAGTGAATATCACCCTGACGCTCTCTTAAAGGTGGTAAGTGGATGTCCACCGTGCTTAATCTATAATATAAATCTTCGCGAAACTTCTCTTTTTCAATGGCTTCAAACATGTTTACGTTTGTAGCGGCTACAATGCGAACGTTTGTTTTTTGAACCTTACTTGATCCTACCTTGATGAATTCACCATTTTCAAGAACACGTAGTAATCTTACCTGAGTGGTAAGGGGTAATTCGCCCACTTCATCAAGAAAAATGGTGCCACCATCAGCAACTTCAAAATATCCAGCACGTGTTTGCGTAGCACCCGTAAAGGCACCTTTTTCATGACCAAATAGTTCGCTGTCTATGGTGCCTTCAGGAATAGCGCCACAGTTTACAGCGATATATTTATTGTGTTTTCTATGCGACAACTGATGAATGATTTTTGGAATGCTTTCTTTTCCAACACCACTTTCACCAGTAACAAGTACCGAAATATCTGTTGGCGCCACTTGAATAGCTTTTTCAATGGCCCGATTGAGACTGGGCGTGTTACCTATAATTCCAAAACGTTGTTTTATAGCTTGAACTGATTCCATTTTAATTGTTTTCTGAATATCCTACAGCTTCACCAATTAGCGTAGCGCTGGTACAATCTATGATTTTTACGTTTACAAAATCCCCCACTTTATAGTCTCCCTTAGGGAAAACCACTACGGTATTTTGAGTGTTTCTTCCAGACCAATGTGCATCAGATCGTTTTGAAGCTTTTTCAATTAAAACCTCTTCAATCTTCCCTATATGCTGTTGCGTTCTTAATAAACTGTGCTTTTGTTGCAACGCGATAATTTCATTTAGTCTACGTTTTTTCGTGTCTTCAGGAATATCATCTTCCATTTTGCGCTCAGCAAGGGTGCCGGGTCTTTCAGAATAAGCAAACATAAAACCGAAATCATACTTAACATACTCCATCAAACTCAAGGTGTCTTTGTGATCTTCTTCAGTTTCGGTTGGAAATCCAGCAATCATATCTTGACTGATAGCACAATCTGGAATGAGTCTTTTTATATTGTCAATTAATTCGAAATATTCTTCGCGTGTATGTAGCCTATTCATGGCTTTTAGAATGCGGTTGCTTCCGCTCTGTACGGGTAAATGAATATAATTACAAATGTTTTTGTGTTTCGCCATAGCTTCAATCACATCTAAGGTAAAATCTTGCGGATTAGAGGTAGAAAATCGAAACCGCATTTTAGGTTGAGCTTTGGCACATAAATCTAACAACATAGCAAAATTAACCGCTGTAGCTTTTTGTAATTCACTGGCTTTATCAAAATCTTTTTTCAATCCGCCACCATACCATAAATAGCTATCTACGTTTTGGCCGAGTAGCGTTACTTCTTTAAAACCTTTATTCCAAAGTTCGTTGATTTCTTCAATAATGCTTTGAGGGTCTCTACTGCGTTCTCTACCTCTAGTAAAAGGCACTACACAAAATGTACACATGTTATCACAGCCACGTGTTATGGAAACAAAAGCAGAAACGCCATTTGAATTTAATCGTACAGGTGAAATATCACCATAGGTTTCTTCTTTAGACAGAATTACATTGATGGCTTCGCGCCCTTCATCAACTTCGGCTAAAAGATTTGGTAAGTCTTTATAAGCATCAGGGCCTACAACAAGATCTACTATTTTCTCTTCTTCTAAAAATTTGTTTTTTAAGCGTTCAGCCATACAACCTAAAACACCCACTTTCATGTTTGGGTTGTGTTCTTGTTTTACGGCATTATATTTTTCAAGGCGTTTTCTAACCGTTTGCTCGGCTTTGTCGCGAATAGAGCAGGTGTTTACTAAAACTAAATCGGCCTCCTCTAAACTTTGAGTTGTGTTAAATCCTTGTTCTGTTAAAATCGAGGCGACAATTTCACTATCGCTAAAATTCATTTGGCAACCGTAGCTTTCTATGAAAAGTTTACGTTTGTTACCTTCTTTCTGTTCCAGAACTAAAGATTCCCCTTGTTTGCTTTCGTCAATTGTTTTTTCCATAATCTTTTAGCTATTGCTATCAGTCAATAAGCATGCAAAGATACAATATATTTGTGTTTTGTGACAAAGTGGCAGTTGTTAAATATTTGTAATTTTTTTGATGCTTAAAATCTTTGATGTTATAACATTTTACCGTCTTTTAGTTGTTGGTATTGTTAAAAAGCATTTACTTTATTCCCAATAATCTTAAAACCAAATAGAAATTTATGAATACGATTGATTCGTTGTATGACAAAATAGATAGAGCAAAGGAATTAGATTTCGGGCAAATTTTCGATAGCACATTACAACTGTTCAAAAAGGTTTGGTTAAAAGGATTTTTAGTAGTGTTATTGATTGTTATGTCTGCCATGGTTATCGCTTTTGCATTTGCTGCAATTGGTCTGGCTTCTACCAATACTTTTGTGACAGACAACGGGTTTAATTTCAATGTGCAGTTTGATGACTATTTTAAAAATGTACTTTTTAGTGTGCCTCAAAGCATTTTGGTAAGTACTATAACCTTAGCCTTGTTAGGGGCTTTTTATAGGATATGCCAGCGCGAAGTACAGGGGGAGCAAGGTGTAGATGATTATTTTTATTTTTTTAGAAACGGCTATTTTTCAAAACTTTTAATGCTCGGTATTCTATATACTGGTATTTCAACTTTAGCTCAGTTTTTATTTGTGCTTCCTGTTATTTATGTTATGATTCCACTGTCTTATTTTTCTCTGTTTTTTGCTTTTAATCCAGATTTGAGTGAAACGGAGCTTGTTAAAGCTAGTTTTAAGCTAGGGAATAAAAAGTGGTTTATTTCTTTTGGGACACTATTTGTGGCGGCGTTGCTTGGAATGCTAGGTGTTTTAGGATGTGGTATTGGTCTTTTGTTTACTATTTCAATAGCATACTTACCATTATTCTTTATTTATAAAGAGGTTGTTGGTTTTGATGAAACGAGTGAAATAGACCAAATAGGAACTAATACAGATTATTAAATTATAAACTATAATAATAACTATGATCAACCTAAACCACTTCATCAATAAAATTGAAAATGCCAAATCACTAGATTTTGGAGATATTTTTAACCAATCTATAGAACTTTTTAAAAAGGTATGGTTGCAAGGGTTGGTTGTATATTTGCTTAATATGGTATTGATGCTTCCGTTTATCTTAATAATGTATGTTCCTATGATTGTGTTAGGTGTTTTGGGACAAGAGTCTTTTGATGGAGGCTTGGGGCTTGAAGGTATGGGGATTCTTGCTATTAGTGCCATGATTGTATTGATTATGGTTATGATTTTAGGGGTAACAACAATTAGTGTAGCACTAAAAGGAGCTTATTATAGAATGTTGAAGCATAAAGACCTTGGGTTAGATGCTAGTGATGATTACTTCTTTTTTCTAAAATCAAAATACTTAAAAAAGACATTTATGCTCAGTTTGTCCATAATAGGCATGATGATTTTGGGGTATGCCTTATGTGTGTTACCTGTGTTTTATCTAATGGTGCCGTTATATTATATGGTGATTACTTATGCTATGAATCCAGATTTGTCAAATTCAGATATTATAAAGATTGGGTTTAAACTTGGAAATAAAAAGTGGTTTTTAAGTTTCGGATTGATAATTGTTGCAGGAATTTTGGCAGGTCTTGTGGGTGTTTTAATGTGTTTTATCGGTATTTATGTAACGCAACAATTCTCTGATATTCCAGCATACTATGTTTACAAATCGGTAGTAGGATTGAAAGAACAAGATGCGATTGATGAAATAGGAACGCCAATAGAGTGATTTTTCATATTCATGATAAAAAACCTGTTTTTGCGATGTAAAAACAGGTTTTTTAATTTAAAAATATGATAGATACTGTATAAAAAGTTACAGATATACTTTTTTTCATATACATTTGTACCTTCAAAAAGTGAAGTATGGCGAAGAATTTAGTGATAGTAGAGTCACCCGCAAAAGCAAAAACCATTGAAAAATTTTTAGGAAAAGACTTTAAAGTAGAGTCTAGTTTTGGGCACATTTCAGATTTGCCTTCTAAAGAATTAGGGGTTAATGTTGATGGTGATTTTAAACCCAAATATGAAGTTTCTAAAGATAAAAAAGCAGTTGTTAAAAAATTAAAAGACCTTGCTAAAAAAGCAGAAACCGTTTGGTTAGCAAGTGATGAAGACCGAGAGGGAGAAGCTATTGCTTGGCATTTGGCTGAGACTTTAAAATTGGACAAAGAAAAAACAAAGCGTATTGTTTTTCATGAAATTACTAAATCAGCCATTCAAAAAGCAATTGAGAATCCTAGAGGTATTGATTATGATTTAGTAGATGCACAACAAGCCCGACGTGTTTTAGATAGAATTGTGGGGTATGAGTTGTCTCCTGTGCTTTGGCGTAAAGTTAAAGGTGGTTTGTCAGCAGGGCGTGTGCAATCTGTTTCGGTGCGTTTAATTGTTGAGAAAGAACGGGAAATTGAAAATTTTAAACCCGTTGCCTCATATAGAATCGATGCAGAGTTTTCAAATGAAGACGGGCAAACGTTTAAAGCGAAGCTTCCAAAGAATTTTTCCTCAAAAGAAGAAGCTTTAAAATTTTTAGAGCAGAATGCTACAGCAGGATTTAAGGTAGCTGATTTACAAAAAAAACCAGCAAAAAAATCACCTGCAGCGCCATTTACTACCTCAACATTACAGCAAGAAGCTTCTCGTAAATTGTATTTTTCAGTAGGTAAAACTATGACTTTAGCGCAACGCTTGTATGAGGAAGGGTTAATTACGTACATGAGAACAGATAGTGTTAACTTATCGGATGAAGCAAGGAAAGGAGCTGAAGAAGAAATTAAGAACGCTTATGGAGCCAAATATAGTAAACCAAGGAACTATACAGGTAAAGCAAAGGGAGCTCAAGAGGCGCATGAGGCTATAAGACCAACCAGTTTTGCTACACATAGCGTTAATATAGATAGAGATCAAGCACGACTGTATGAGTTAATATGGAAACGAGCTATTGCATCTCAAATGAGCGAGGCCGAGCTAGAGCGTACTAACGTTAAAATTAGTGCCTCAACACACAGAGAAACCTTTACAGCAAATGGAGAGGTTATCACGTTTGATGGCTTTTTAAAGGTGTATTTAGAAGGTACTGATGATGAAGATACAGAACAGGATGGTGTCTTGCCAGCTATGAAAACCAATGAAACTTTATTAAATAATTACATTACGGCAACAGAACGTTATACGCGTCCACCAGCAAGATATACAGAGGCGTCTTTAGTTAAAAAATTAGAAGAATTGGGTATTGGACGTCCATCAACATATGCTCCAACCATTTCAACTATACAGGCAAGAAATTATATTGAAAAAGGTACTGTAGAAGGGGTAGAGCGTAGTTACACACAGCTAACGTTAAGCAATGGCGCTGTAAAAGATAAAACCTTAACTGAAAAAGTAGGTTCAGATAAAGGAAAGTTGGTGCCTACCGATATAGGAATGATTGTAACCGATTTTTTAGTAAATCATTTTGATGCTATTCTTGACTATAACTTTACCGCCAAAGTAGAAGCTGATTTTGATGAAATTGCGGAAGGTAATGAAGATTGGACTGAAATGATGAAATCTTTTTATAAAGAGTTTCATCCTGTTGTTGAAGATGTAAAGGAAAATGCAGATAGAGAGTCTGGAGAGCGTATTTTAGGAACAGATCCTAAAACGGGGAAGCAGGTGAGCGTACGTTTAGGGCGTTTTGGGCCAATGGTTCAAATAGGTACGGTTGATGATGAAGAAAAACCGCAATTTGCCAGTTTAAGTCCAGACCAACAATTAAATACAATTACCTATGAAGAGGCTATGGACTTGTTTCAGTTGCCAAAAACGTTAGGTAAATATGAGGGCGAAGAAGTTCAAGTTAATAATGGCCGTTTTGGTCCTTATGTAAAATTTGGTGATGCTTTTGTATCGCTTGCAAAAGGAACTGACCCTTTGAGTGTAGATTTAGATGACGCTATTGTTTTAATAAAAGAGAAGCAAAAGGCAGATGCTCCTATATATATATACAAAGATTTACCTGTTCAAAAGGGGAAAGGTAGATTTGGCCCTTATATAAAATGGAACAATATGTTCATTAATGTCAATAAAAAATACGACTGGGATAATCTATCAGATGAAGATATTGTTGAACTGATTGAAACCAAGATTCAAAAAGAAATTGATAAGGTAGTTCATAGTTGGGAAGCCGAAGGTATAAGGGTTGAAAAAGCACGTTGGGGAAGACATCATGTGATACAAGGAAAAGTAAAAGTTGAATTGGCAAAAACTGTTGATGTTTCTGAAATGACTTTAGATGAAGCAAAAGCTATTATAGAAGCCAATGCACCTAAGAAAAAGCCAACAAAACGAAAAACGACAGCCAAAAAGAAAACAACGGCTAAGAAGAAATGATGTGAAGTATTATATGAGTTATTTGGTTTGATATTCAGATAATTGTGTAATTACTAATTATTCTACATTATTTTTATGTAAACTGAATGAGAAAAATCATAAATTCTTTTAATATTTGTGGGAATCGATAAAAAACGATTCCCACAAATAGTTTTAAGGCCATATGAATTTTAATTTCTTATCTCCAGTTTCAGATTTAGTACTTGCTCATAATGAACTGCTTTCGCCTCATGCTTTAGGAAGAAAGTTGAAAATTCACTCTGCTCAACAGGGTATTCCCGATTTAGAAGGTGTAGCAATAGCTATCATTGGTGTGCTTGAAAACAGAAATGATATCAACTATATAGGGGAAGAGTTTCAGTTAAATGAAATTAGGAAGTCTTTTTATAGTCTATTTCCAGGGAGTTGGAATACCTTAATAGCCGATTTGGGCGATATCAATAGGGGAGAAACCGTTGAAGACACCTATTTTGCTTTAAAAGAATCTATTAGTATTCTGGTAGGAAAGAAAATTATACCAGTAGTTATAGGAGGTTCTCAAGATTTAACATATGCTAATTACAGAGCTTATGATACGCTTATTCCTATGGTTAATATTGTAAATGTTGATGCGCAGTTCAATCTGGGAGATTCTACAAAACCAATCAAGAATAATAGTTTTGTGGGAAAAATAATCCTTGACGAGCCTTATAACTTATTCAACTATGCTACTATTGGGTATCAAACCTACTTTAATTCTCAAGAGGAAAAAGATTTAATGGATAGTTTGTATTTTGAATCCTATAGGTTAGGTGAAATATCAAGTGATATTACTTTGGCAGAGCCTGTACTGCGAGACGCAAATATTGTTAGCATAGATTTGAATGCTGTTAAAGGCTCTGAGCTAAGCCTGCATCAGCGATATTCACCCAATGGTCTGGATGGTAAAGAAATTTGTGCCATAGCCAGATATGCTGGTATAAGTAATAAGGTGTCTTCTTTTGGAATTTATGAGTATAAGCCTTCTAAAGATGATGAGATGACCTCCATGTTGATGGCTCAGATGATCTGGTATTTTGTAGAGGGCGTTAATTTTAGAGTGACTGACGATGATTTCTCTGATGAAAACAGTTATCAGAAGTTTATAACGTTGGTGGATGATGAAGAACTGATTTTTTATAAAAGTAACAAAACAGGCCGATGGTGGATTGAAATCCCTTTTTTGGCTGAAGTCAATAATAAATTGAAAAGACATACGTTATTACCTTGCATGCATCAAGATTATCTAGATGCCTGTAACAATAAGGTGCCAGAGCGCTGGTATAAAGCCTTTCAGAAGAATTGTGTTTGAAAGGGGAATACTGGTTAAACTGTTAATTTCATCGGTGAAATGACATTTTTTTACGATGAAACGACATTTTTTTAGATAAAAAGTTGTTTTTTCGAAAATATATAAATATGTTTACGCTCTCGAAAATCAAGCTAAATAATTTAACCTCGAGTTTACTATAGATATGAAGAAGCTTTTATTATTAACCGGAGTATTAGTAATTCTTGCCAGCTGTGGCTCTAAAGATAGAGGCGAGCTGGTAGGTGTCAAAGGGAAAAAATGGCATCCAGAAAAACCTTATGGTATGGAACTTATTCCTGGAGGAGCATTTATAATGGGTAAGGCAGACGATGATCTGGCTGGCGTTCAAGATGCTCCTGCAAAAACAGTAACTGTTAGAGCCTTTTACATGGACGCAACAGAAATCACCAATAGCGAATATCGCCAATTTGTGAATTGGGTAAGAGATTCAATTGTAAGAATGAAACTCGCGGTACTAGCTGATGAGGTTGGTATGACTCCTGAGGATGGAGGTATTGGAGAGTATGCATTTAAAGATGCAGATACAGCCAATATGTCTGTTTATGAGAAGTATATGTTTGAAAACTATACTGGCTTAGGTCCAACAGGGTACGAAGGAAGAAAAATAAACAAAGATGTAGATCTAGTTTTTGATACTTCAGAATATCCAGATGAATATTATACTGAAGTTATGGATACTATGTATTTACCGCTTGAAGAATCTTATAACGGACAGCGTACTTGGGATGTGACTAAATTCAAGTTTCAATACAGTCATATGGATATTCAAGAAGCCGCTAGAAGTAGAGGTGTTAAGCGTAAAGACGTTATTATAAAGGAAGAAATTGAAGTGTATCCAGATACTACTGTTTGGATTAGAGATTTCGCCTATTCTTATAATGAGCCTATGCATAATGATTATTTCTGGCATGATGCCTATAGTGATTATCCTGTAGTTGGTGTTACTTGGAAACAAGCTAAAGCATTTTGTGAGTGGCGAACTATTAATAAGAATAGCTATTTAAAATCAAAAAAAGGTACATCACCTGTTAATACATTCAGGTTACCTTCTGAAGCAGAATGGGAGTATGCCGCAAGAGGCGGTTTACAAGCTGCTACTTATCCTTGGGGAGGGCCTTATACAAAGAGCGATAGAGGGTGTTTTATGGCAAACTTTAAACCTGTAAGAGGGGATTACGCAGCAGACCAAGCACTTTACACCGTTGAAGCGAAGTCTTACGAGCCAAATGATTATAATCTATATAATATGGCTGGTAATGTGGCCGAATGGGTAAATGCATCCTATGATCCATCATCTTATGAGTACACCTCTACCATTAACCCGAGTGTTAATGATAATGATAATCAACGTAAGATTGTAAGAGGAGGATCTTGGAAAGACGTAGCATACTTTTTACAAGTAAGTTCAAGAGATTACGAATATGCTGATTCAGCAAGAAGTTACATTGGTTTCAGAACCGTTCAAGATTACATGGGGACAAAAGTAACCAAGAGCGGAAACTAATTTGTGTTAAATCAAATCAATTATAAACTATTAATTAACCTACTTAAGTATTAACCTACTTAACATTTTAAAACCGAAAATTATGGCAAAGTCAAAAGCAAACAAAAAATTCATGAATATGGCTTACGGATTAGGAGCAGCAATTGTAATTGTTGGTGCCTTATTTAAGATTATTCATTTTGAAATTGGACCGTTAACAGGTAATGTTATGTTAACCATTGGTCTTGTAACTGAGGCAATTATATTTGCATTATCAGCATTTGAACCTGTTGATGAAGAATTAGATTGGTCTTTAGTATATCCAGAGTTAGCAGGAGGACAAGCTTCAAAGAAAGAAGCTAACCAAGATGCACAAGGCTTACTATCAAAAAAATTAGATGACTTATTAAGAGAAGCTAAAATTGATGGAGAATTAATTGCTAGCTTAGGAGAAAGCATCAAAAACTTTGAAGGTGCGGCAAAAAATATGAGTTCTACTGCAGATTCTATTGAAGCAACTAAGAAATATGGTGAAGAATTATCATTAGCTGCGGCTCAAATGGAATCATTAAATAGCTTATACAAAATGCAATTAGAAAGTGTAAATAAGCAAGCTACAATTAATGAAGAGTCAATCGAGAATGCTGCAAAGTTAAAAGAGCAAATGCAATCTTTAGCGTCTAATTTATCATCGTTAAACGGTGTATATGGTGGTATGCTGTCTGCAATGAGTAAATAATTAGGAGTGTTAATAAACCCAAATCAAAATTAATTAACCAAAAACCTAATTAACATGGCAGCAGGAAATTTATCACCCAGACAGAAAATGATTAATCTGATGTATTTAATATTTATAGCAATGCTAGCATTAAATATGTCAAAGGAGGTGCTTTCAGCCTTCGGATTAATGAACGAAAAGTTAACGAAGTCAAACGTTGCTTCAACCCAGCAGAATGACAATTTTATGGCGAGTTTAGAGCAAAAAGCTTCAGATCAGCCTGAAAAGTATGAACACTTAAAAGCTAAAGCAGAGTCCATTGATAAATTGGCAGAAGAGTTTGATACTTATTTAGAAGAGTTGAAAGGTAAAATGACCGCCAAGATTGATGATCCAACCGACTATGAGATTATGGATAAAGGCGATTACCTAGACGAAAACTTTTTTAAAGGAGATATAATCAAAGAAGAAGGTCAAAAGTTTCTTGATCATATTAATGGCTTTAGAGAAGGCGTTGTAGAAATTTTATCTTCAGAAAAAGGAATGGAATCTGTAATTGCAGAAGTGAAATCTGAGTTTAGTACAGAAGAAGTTACAAACCGTGATGGACGAAAAGTAAGATGGTTAGACTATCATTACAAGGGTTTTCCTTTGGTAGCTTCTTTAACAAAAATGACACAACTTCAAGCGGATATCAAGAATACTGAATCAGAAGTTTTGGCAACTATGTTACAAGGAACCTTATCTAGTGAGGTGTCTATGACAAACTATACTACCTTAATGGAAACTTCTAAATCAGCTTACTTTAACGGTGAGCAGTTTGATGGAGAAATCGTTCTAGGTAGAAAAGATGCATCAACTAAACCAAAAAGAGTTGAGTTAACTTTAGATGGTAGAAAACTTTCCGAAGATCAGTATACTATTGAAGATGGTAAAGTGAAATTGAAAGTGGGTACCGGTGGTGTTGGAGAACACAAAATTGAAGGGAAACTTATTTTTGGTGAAGATGGTGAAGAAATTGAAGTTCCTGTAAACTCGTCATTTGCAACCGTAGCAAAACCAAATGCAGCTACTATTTCGGCTGATAAAATGAATGTAGTATATCGTGGTGTTAAAAACCCAATGACCATTTCATTTGCTGGTATTCCTGATAATAAAGTCTCTGCCAGTGCCCAAGGTTTAAGTAGAACTTCAGGAAGTAGCTATGTAATGGATGCCACAAGTATTAGAGGTAGAGAAGTTACTATTAATGTAACGGGAACTTTACCTGATGGTGGAAAAGTTAGTGATAATGCTAAGTTCAGAATTAAAGATTTACCGAAACCAACAGGAACAGTTAGAGGTGAAGATGGTGCGTTAAAAATGCAACGTAGCTCACTTAAAATATCTACCATTGGAGCTAAATTTGATGATTTTGATTTTGAGTTACCTTTAAAAGTTACAGGATTTAAATTTAAAGTACCAGGGCAGCCAACTATCAATGTAAAAGGAAATAAGTTAGATGGTAGAGCGCAACAAGCACTTGCTAAGGCAAAACGAGGTTCTGGTATCCAAATATTTGATATCGAGGCAAAAGCTAGTGGTGTAAGTGTAATACTTAAAAAAGTATCGCCTGTTTTTGTTGAATTAACAAACTAATACTATGGCCATAATGTTTGGTTATGGCCATGGAATTTTTAATGAAAAATAAGAATAAGATGAAATTAAGAAGTTTTTTATTAACCGTTGCAACTGCTTTTACAGCAACAACTCTGTTTGCTCAGGCAAATATCTTAAATGCTAAGACTCCTGATGAAATAGGTGTGAGAACAGCTAGTCAAAAAGCGGTAGATAATGATAAACCTTTAGAATATGGATATGTTGATGACAGAGATATCTTGTTTTCAAAAATGGTTTGGGAAAAAATATCGCTTGATGAAAGAGCAAATTTTCCACTATATTATCCCATTGACACCAATAACATTGGTAAAGACAGACGTTCATTATATGATGTGTTAATGAAAAACATCAAAAATGGAACTATTGAAAACATCTATGATGATTCTTATTTTACTACCAAGAGAACGCTAAAAGATATTGAAGCTGCGTTAACTATGGTTGATACAACCGAGTTGGGTATTGAACAAATCAATGCAGGAGAAGAATTGTCTGCTGAGTATATTAATAGAAGAACCATTACGGCTGCCGATATTAAAGAGTATCACATTAAAGGTTTGTGGTATTTTGATAAACGTCAGGCCGAAATGAAATATAGATTACTTGGTATTGCTCCAGTAGCACCAGATGTTAATTTCATTGATACAGATAGCCCAGACTTAGTGCCATTATTTTGGGTTTGGTTTCCTGATGCAAGAGAAGTATTGCATGAAGCAAAATCATTCAACAATTCAAACAGTTCTATGCCTTTTTCATTTGATCATTTGTTAAATGCTAGACGTTTTCAAGGTTATATTTTTAGAGAAGAAAATGTGCAAAATGACCGAGCTGTTACAGAATATGTTTCACAAAATGCTTTAATGCAATTGTTAGAATCAGAAAGAATAAAGAATAAAATTAGAGATTTTGAGCTTGATATGTGGACCTATTAGTCCCATAGAATTATAAACGAAAAGACCTGCTTATATTTAAGCGGGTCTTTTTTTGTTTTTACTAAATATAAAAATGGTTTTCTCAGTATATTTGCGAAACTATGAAAGTAGATTATATAGTAGTAGGTCTGGGGCTTGCAGGCGTGTCTTTTTGTGAACAACTAAAGGCGCATAAGAAAAGTTTTGTTGTTTTTGATAATAGCTCACAGCAGTCTTCTATGGTGGCCGGTGGATTGTATAATCCCGTTGTTTTAAAACGATTTACAACAGTATGGAAAAGCAAAGAACAACTCGATTTGGCCTTGCCACTTTACGCTAAAATTGAAAAAGAACTTGGTATTCAAATAGATTATAAACTACCTGTTTATAGAAAATTTGCATCTTTAGAAGAACAAAATGATTGGTTTGGCGCATCCGATAAGCTTAATCTTTCAGAATTTCTTTCTCCTAAAATTATTAAGAATAACAACCTTGCTATTGAGGCATCCTATGGATTTGGAGAGGTGTTACATACGGGACGGATTGAAGTAAAAACACTTATTGAAGCTTATGTCTCCGATTTAAAGAATAAGGGTGCGTTTTATAGCGATTCGTTTCAATATGAAGATATCAGGAGTAAAGAAGAAAAGTTGTATTATAAGGGGATTCAAGCGTCAAATATTGTGTTTTCTGAAGGATATGGTATAACAAAGAATCCGTATTTTAACCAGTTACCCCTTAATCCAGCTAAGGGCGAACTACTGGTCATTCACGCACCCGAATTGCAAATTGATTTTGTTTTAAAGTCGGCGGTGTTTTTAATTCCTATGGGAGAAGATTTATATATTGTTGGGGCTACTTATGAATGGAAAGACTTAAGTAACCAAGTAAGTCTAAAAGCTAAGGAAGACTTATTAAATAAACTAAAAAAAATAATCAACTGTTCGTTTGAGGTCGTTGATCAAGTAGCTGGAATTAGACCTACTGTAAAAGATAGAAGGCCGTTGGTAGGAAGACACCAGGAGCAAAAAAACATGTATGTTTTAAATGGTTTAGGCACGCGAGGTGTTATGATTGGTCCGTATGTAGCAAAACAACTTTTTGACTTTATTGAAAAGAATATCCCTCTAGATAAAGAAATAAATATAGACCGTTTCATATAATGTTATATAAACTGCCTAATTTGAGTTTTTTATAAAAAATCAGGATTATGTGATGGCTTATTGTTTTTTAGCCAAAGATTTATCGTAACTCATAAAAAAGTTAATCCAAATATTTCTTGAAAGCCTTAAAATGATAGGCATACAAACTATAAGGGTAATCACAATAGAGATAAAAACCGTGTTAATATCTGCATTAAAAACAAAGAATGAAATAATAAAGGCAGCAACAGCAAAGGCAATACCAACGGCATAACTAACATACATAGAGCCGTAAAAGAAAGAGGGCTCTATTTTGTACTTTGTGCCGCAGTTTGAGCAGGTTTCATACATGTCTAAAGCTTCCGAAAGTATATAAGGATTCTTATTTTTAAACATCGATTCTTCATGGCACTTCGGGCAAGTTCCCGTAAAAATACTATAAAGTTTTGATCCTTTTTTAAACATATAATTTGTGTATTTTTGCTGCGCAATCTCCTTGCTAAAATACGGTTTATATATAAAAAGCACGGTGACAAAAGTTACATTTCTATGATGAACATTCATAATTTATCCATTTCATTTCAAGGAGAATACCTTTTTGAAGACATTACCTTTAAGTTAGGGAACGGTGATAGAGTTGGGCTTATTGGTAAAAATGGAGCTGGTAAATCAACAATGCTTAAAATTTTATCAAAGGAAATGGAGCCTGATACAGGGCAAATAGCTGCTGATAAAGAACTCAAAATTGGGTTTTTAAAGCAGGATATAGACTTTATTCAAGGGAGAACAGTGCTTGAAGAATCTTATGAAGCATTTACTGAGATAAAGACCTTAGAAGCCAAGATGGAAGAGGTTAATACTCAAATGGCAGAGCGCACAGATTATGAAAGTGACAGCTATCATCAATTAATGATCGATATCAATGATCTGCAACATCAATATGAAGTGCTAGGTGGGTACAATTACCAAGGAGACACCGAAAAGATTTTACAAGGTTTAGGATTTAAGCGGGAAGATTTTGATAAACTCACCGATACTTTTTCTGGAGGGTGGCGCATGCGTATTGAGTTGGCTAAATTATTACTTCAGAATAATGATATTTTGCTACTTGATGAGCCAACCAACCATCTTGATATTGAATCTATTATTTGGTTGGAGAATTTTTTAAGAGGATATACAGGAGCTGTGGTAATCGTATCGCACGATAAAATGTTTTTAGATAATGTAACCAACCGCACAATAGAAATATCATTGGGCCGCATTTATGATTATCCTAAACCATATTCTCAGTATTTAGTGTTGCGTGAAGAATTAAGAACCCAGCAATTGGCTTCACAAAAAAATCAGCAGAAGCAAATTGAGCATACCGAGAAACTGATTGAAAAGTTTAGGGCTAAGGCTTCAAAAGCAACTATGGCGCAATCGTTAATAAAAAAACTTGATAAGATTGATAGGATTGAGGTTGATGAAGATGATAATAGCGTAATGACTTTAAATTTTCCAGTCTCTATTACCCCCGGAAAAGTGGTGGTTGAGGCTGAAAGCGTTTCAAAAAGTTATGGCGATAATGAAGTTTTGAGAAACATTAATTTGTTGATTGAACGTGATAGTAAAACAGCTTTTGTAGGCCAGAATGGTCAGGGAAAATCTACACTGGCAAAGATTATGGTTGGTGACGTTAAGTATCGAGGCACATTAAAATTAGGACATAATGTGCAACTAGGGTATTTTGCTCAAAATCAAGCAGAGTATCTTGATGGTAATAAAACTGTTCATGAAACCATGATTGATGCCGCTAATGAAACCAACAGGAGTAAGGTTCGTGATATTTTAGGATCGTTTTTATTTAGAGGAGAAGAGGTTGATAAATACGTAAGTGTACTCTCTGGGGGTGAACGTAATAGATTGGCTTTGGCTAAGTTAATGTTACAACCCTTTAATGTGCTTATTATGGATGAGCCGACCAACCATCTCGATATTAAATCTAAGAATGTTTTAAAAGAGGCTTTAAAGCGTTATGAAGGAACCCTTATCTTAGTGTCGCATGATCGTGATTTTCTACAAGGCCTCACCAATAAAGTGTATGAGTTTAAAGATCATAAAATCAAAGAGTATTTAGGAGATATTGACTATTACCTAGAACAACGTAAGGTTGAAAGTTTAAGGGAGGTAGAAAAGCGCACAGCGGTGAAACAAGAACCAAAGGAAAAGAAACAAACGTCTTATGAAGACCAAAAAAAGTTAAAATCTTTGAACAATAGATTGAGCAATGTAGAATCTAAAATAAATCAATTAGAAAAAAAGATTAAAGCGATTGATGTTGAATTGGAGATTAATTATGAAGAAACTACATCTAAGCCTTACTTCTTTGATAGTTATCAAAAATTAAAATCAGATTTAGAAGATCTTATGGCGCAATGGGAAACTGTTCAGATGGAAATTGAGGCTTTTGAAAACTAGTCTTTTAGGTTTTTTTTAACTTTTCGGCATTATACTAATCGATAATTTTGCAGGCTAGACCATCAAAAAATTAGCATGCGAAAAATTATACTCTCCTTTTTAGGCGTTTTATTTATTGTGCTTTCTGTTTTAGTAGCTAAAAAGCTCATAGCCAATAAACATAAACCCAAGCCAGTTAAAGAAAAAGTTGTTAAAACTGTTTTTACAGATACGGTAAAAAATGGAACCGTTCCCATTGTGATTCCAGCTAACGGAAGTTTAGTGGCCAAACGCAGGGTTGAGCTTTACGCTGAGGTACAAGGTGTGTTCAAGTCATCAAAAAAGTTATTTAAGCCAGGACAAAAATACAGAAAAGGGGAGCTGCTTATTAGTATGAATGCCGAAGAGTATTATGCCAGTGTACAATCTGCAAAAAGTAATTTATATAATACCATAGCGGCCATTATGCCCGATTTACGTTTAGACTTTCCAGATGTTTATCAAAAATGGCAAGACTATTTACAGGGCTTTGATTTGAGTAAAACAACCCCTCAATTGCCAAAAATGTCTTCAGAAAAAGAGAACTTTTTTATTACAGGAAGGGGTATTGTTTCTAGCTACTATAATGTTAAGAATTTAGAGCAGCGGCTTTCCAAATACAAAATTTCGGCGCCCTTTTCGGGTGTTTTAACCCAAGCTTTGGTAACCGAGGGATCGTTAATCAGAGTGGGACAAAAGTTAGGGGAATTTATTGATCCGTCTGTATATGAAATGGAAGTGGCTTTAAGTAAGCGTTATGCTAGTTTGCTTAAAGAGGGTGAAGATGTTGTGCTGCAAAATTTAAACAAAACAGAAACTTACCAAGGGGTGGTTTCAAGAGTTAATGGTAGTGTAAATGCAACCACGCAAACCATTACAGCCTATATAGAAGTAAAAGATGAGGCTTTAAAAGAAGGTCTGTATCTAGAAGCACGACTGAATGCAAAAGAGGAAACCAATGCTGTTGAAGTAGATAGGAATTTGCTTTTAGAAGGCGATCAAATCTTTGTAGTGAGAGATACCATTTTAGATGTAATACCTGTAAAACCTGTTTATTTTTCGGAAACAAAAGTGGTTTTGAAAAGTATCCCTAATGGGGAGATAGTTCTAAAAAAAGCAGTGCCAGGGGCTTATGCGGGTATGTTAGTGCGGCCTTTTAAAAATGTTAAAAAAGCAAGTAAATAATGAGAAAAATTATTGCTTATTTTATAAGGTATCACGTTGCAGTTAATGTGTTTATCATTGCTTTTGTCATTTTTGGTGTTTTAGGGGTATCATCATTGCGCTCATCCTTCTTTCCATTAGTGGACTCTAGAATTATAAACATCAATGTCACCTATCCAGGTGCTTCACCTCAAGAGATTGAAGAAGGGGTTGTGTTAAAAATAGAGGATAATCTAAAAGGCTTAAGGGGTATAGATAGAGTGACTTCTGTTTCAAGAGAGAATAGTGGGGTTATCACGGTTGAAATAGAAAAAGATGAAAATATAGACTTCATGTTGTTGGAAGTGAAAAATGCAGTTGATAGAGTGCCATCATTCCCGACAGGTATGGAACCATTAATTGTGGCTAAACGAGAAGAGGTAAGGCAAACCATATCCTTTGCGCTTAGTGGTGATAATGTACCCTTAGTGACTTTAAAGCAAATAGGCAGGCAAATTGAAAATGATTTAAGAGCCATTCAAGGTATATCACAGGTTGAGGTTTCAGGCTATCCTAATGAGGAAATTGAAATAGCCGTTAATGAAACGCGTTTACTCGCCTATAATTTAACATTTGCAGATGTAGCACAGGCCATTGGTTCTGCCAATATTTTGGTGACTGGCGGAAATATTAAAACAGATATTGAGGAGTACCTAATTAGAGCTAATAATAGGTCGTATTACGGTGATGAACTGTCAAATGTCATTATTAAAGCAACTAATGAGGGAGAAACAGTAAGATTGAAAGATGTTGCTGTGATACGTGATCGATTTTCCGAAACCCCTAATGCCACTTTTTTTAATGGTGATTTAGCCATTGATATAACGGTGACGAGTACAAATAATGAAGACCTAATTTCTTCTGCTGATAAGGTGAAAGACTATATTGAAGGTTATAATCAGAGTCATAATAATGTAAAACTGAATGTTGTTCGAGACTTGTCAATAACCTTAAACCAGCGTACACAACTGTTAACGGAAAATGCTATTATTGGAATAATACTGGTATTAGCCTTTTTGTCTCTGTTTTTAAACACCCGTTTAGCGTTTTGGGTGGCTTTTGGATTGCCAATTTCCTTCTTGGGGATGTTTATTTTTGCAGGACAGTTTGATGTTACTATAAACGTTTTATCTCTGTTTGGAATGATTATCGTTATTGGTATTTTGGTTGATGATGGAATTGTGATTGCTGAAAATATTTACCAACACTACGAGAAAGGAAAGTCTCCAAAACAGGCTGCTATTGATGGTACGATGGAGGTTATTCCTCCAGTAGTCTCGGCTATTATAACCACCTTGTTGGCCTTTTCTTTATTCTTATTTTTAGATAGTAGAATTGGAGAGTTTTTCAGTGAAGTCTCAGTTATTGTTATTTTAACACTTGTGGTATCACTAATAGAAGCCCTAATCATTTTGCCTGCGCATTTAGCTCACTCAAAAGCATTACAAAAACCCGTAGAAGAAGAGAATCCTTCTAAAATTAAACAGTTTTTTAGCAAAATGCGTTCTATAAATAAGATTGGTGATAGGTTTATGGTGCTTTTACGAGACAAAGTCTATTCACCAGTTTTAAATGCTGTGCTCAAATATAAATTGTTGGCCTTTGGTGTTTTTGTATCGCTTTTAGTGCTAACTTTTGGAGCCATAGGAGGTGGTGTCATTGGAGTAACTTTATTTCCTAGTATTGCTAGTGATCAGGTTTCTATTGAGTTGGATATGCCTAAAGGTACCAATGAAAAAATTACAGATTCTATTATTTCTATGATAGAAGAGAAAGCTTTAATTGTAAATAAAGAGCTTACTGAAGAATTTATGCCAAGCATGGGCAAAGAACTTTTTGAAAATACCATATTGAGCTTAACCAGTTCTTCAAATGCAAGACTTCGTATAAATATGTTACCAGGAGAAGAACGTCCGGATGCTATAAACTCAAGGTTGGTGGCTAATAAAATTAGGCAGGCTGTGGGACCTATTATTGGTACGGAACGTTTAATCTTTGGTTCGGGAGGTAATTTTGGAGGAAGCCCCGTTTCTGTTTCATTATTGAGTAACAATATTGATGAGTTAAAGGCCGCTAAAATAGAGTTGAAAAAGGTACTTGAAACTAACCCATTATTAAAGGACGTTGAAGATAATGACCCCGCAGGAATTAAAGAGATTAGATTGCAATTAAAGGAAAGTGCGTATTTGTTGGGGTTAGATTTGCGTACCGTTATGAGTCAGGTTAGAGCTGGCTTTTTTGGCGTTCAGGCACAACGTTTTCAACGTGGACAAGATGAGATTCGGGTTTGGGTACGTTATGATAGAACCAATAGAGAATCTATAAATCACCTTGATGATATGCGTATTGTAACGCCTATGGGAACCAGAGTAACCTTAAAAGATATCGCAACGTATTCCATAGAAAGAGGCGATGTGGCTATCAATCACTTAATAGGACAACGTGAAATACAGGTTTCTGCCGATTTAAAAGATCCAAGTACAAGCGCAACAGATATTATTGATGATATTAAACTTAATATCATACCAGAAATTCAGTCACGTTATCCTACTATTTCGGCTTCGTTTGAAGGACAAAATAGAGAAGCCTCAAAGCTATCAAGTTCCTTAAAAAAGGCAGGTATTCCTATTTTGGTTTTAATTTACATAACCATTGCATTTACTTTCAGAAGTTATAGTCAACCATTGTTATTGCTTTTACTAGTGCCTTTCAGCTTAACAGCAGTAGCATGGGGACATTGGTTATTAGGGTTTCCTGTAAATGTATTGTCTTTATTAGGGATTATAGCCTTAATTGGAATTATGGTGAATGACGGGCTTGTGCTTATAGGAAAATTTAATGGTAATTTGAGGGAAGGCATGACCTTTGACGCTGCCCTTTCAGAAGCTGGGAAGTCAAGGTTTAGAGCCATATTTTTAACGTCATTAACAACCATTGCAGGCTTGGCACCACTTTTACTTGAAAAAAGCAGACAGGCTCAATTTTTAAAACCTATGGCTATTTCTATTTCTTTCGGAATAGCCTATGCTACCATTCTAACCCTGCTCGTATTACCGCTGTTTTTGTCGTTTAGTAATGCTATTAAAAAGAATGTGAAGTGGTTAGCTACAGGAAATAATGTAACTAAGGAAGAAGTTGAACGTGCTATAAAAGAACAACATGAAGAAGAATTTTAAGTATAGCCTGATGTTTTTGATAGGGCTTCTGCAAATTTCTATTGGAGCTCAAGAAGTGATAACACCTGAAAAAGCGGTTAAAATTGCACTAGAAAACAACTATGGTATTAAACTAGCATACACAGATGTTCATATTGCTGAGAATAATGCCGATATTTTGAACTCAGGTTATTTACCTACAGTTACGGGTAATGCAGGAGCCAGTTTTACGGTTAATGATGTTGATGGGGAAACCGCGCAAGGCCCTATAAGTAGAGGTGATGTAGAGAGTTCAAGATATAATGCTTCTGTAGATTTGAATTATGTATTGTTTGATGGTTTGGGTCGTAGCTATAATTATAAACAGTTGAAAGAAACCAAACAGCTTACAGAATTACAAGCACGTGCTACTATTGAAAATACCATATTACAGTTATTTACGGTGTATTATAATGTTGCCGAAATGACAGAAAACATCGGTGCTATTGAGCAGTCATTTGCTATTTCAAAAGATAGACTGCTTAGAGCAAAGTATCAGTTTGATTATGGACAAAGTACAAAGCTAGATGTGCTCAATGCTGAGGTAGATGTAAATAACGATAGTATAACTGTTATGAATTCAAAACAACAGTTAAGAAACTTTAAAAGGGATCTTAATTTAGTGTTGGGGAATACATTGAACAATGAGTTTGATATAGATTCTGAAATAGCCTTTAATACGCTATATGATAAAGAAGAATTGATTCAAAAAGCATTGTCTGGTAATGTAAGTATTATGTTAGCAAATAAGGGCATTGCTATGACGGAGCTTGGTGTAAAAAATCAACGATCTGCCTATTTGCCAACTATAGGTTTAATAGGTAGTTATGGTTGGAATCAAAACAATAACCCTGCGAGTTTTACCACAGAAATTTCAACGGTTGGTTTAACAGGAGGTTTAAATTTAAGGTGGAATTTGTTTGATGGAGGTAACACCATTACACGAGTAAATAATGCAAAACTTAATTTAGAAGCGCAGCAGATTGAAAAAGAACGCATTTTGGTAACGCTTGAAAGAGATTTTAATAATGCGTGGGAAAATTATTTAAACAGACTTGAAATATTCAAACTACAGGAAGATAACATAAAAACAGCTCAAAATAATTTCAATAGAACTGAGGAGAAATTTAAATTGGGTCAGGTTAATTCCATACAATTTAGGTTGGCTCAGGTAAATCTTCTAAATGCCGAAGTTAATAGAAATAGAGCTAAATATGCCGCTAAAATAGCTGAGTTGGAAATGCTTCAGATTAGTGGCGATCTTTTAAATACCACCTTTTAGAAGTTATTATGCAGATAATGTTTTATGACGAAAACGCCCACTGTGTAATTCCTAAAACTAGAAATAAAAAGGATTGTTGTGTATTCTGAAAAAGAATAAGAGGAAAACTCCAGAGAAGAAACTTCTCTGGAGTTTTTTTAGTTTAATAACGTATTGTAATGAAGTTCTTACTTTGAACTGATGATAATGGTTTTATCATTTAACCCTTTTGCCTTAGCTGTTATTTTAATATCTCCCTTCTTATTTGTAGATTGAATTATGGCCAAGCAACGGCCTTTGTGGGTTGTTATTTTATTGGTTTGAAAACCTTGAACATTATCACGAGCGCCATTGTCAACCCCTAATAGTTTAGCCGGCCCCTCAATGTCAAATTCAATTTCTGTTTCTTCGGTTTTTACAGGATGACCAATGATATCAACTAGTTGTATTTCAAGGTGTGCTACATCATAGGCATCTGCTTTTAAAAGAACATTGTCAGTCGTGAAATTAAAATCAACAGGTTTGGAGGTTGTATGAAGTTCTGCAATGATTTCTTGTCCGTCAAAACCAGTACGAGCAGTTAAAGTACCTGCTTCAAAAGGAATAGTCCATCTAAAAAGACGATCTGGACTTTCAGACATACTTCTGCGTCCTAAAGAACGACCATTGATTAAAAGTTCAACTATAGTGTAATTTGAACAGACTTCAACAACCACCGTTTCACCATCTTCATAATTCCAATGCATATTAGAATCGCGCCAATTATAAGCATTGCTGTTTTCTGGTAGCTGCTGACCAGAGATAGCCTTTTGTTTAAATCCAGATTTAGCAATAGGTAGTGTGCCTATTGAAATATGAGGTTTGTTTACCCAAATAGATTTAAAATAATTCCAACCTTGATATTTGAAACCAGCTAAATCAAGTAAATCACCCCAACCACTTTTTTGCGGCCAGTCTCCATGGCGCTCTCCCATATAGTCAATACCAGTCCACATAAAAATGCTAAATACACCTGGGTTTTCAATAACTTGTTTCCAATCGTCCCATGTACCTGGATTTTCATTAATAGTGATATGTGTGTCAGGGAAATGTTTAAGAGCCCAAGGAATATCTTTATTTCTGTAACTAAATCCAGCAATGTCAACAGCATCGGCATAGCCGCTCACTAAACTGGTTTGTGGAACTACCAAGTTAGCAGTAGTAGGTCTGGTGGTGTCTAATGCTTTTACCCAATCATTTACTTTAGTAGCTGTTTCGGTTAATATATAATCACCTTTTTCATTGGCGTCGTAACGCTTTTTTATTTCATCTGGAGACAGTATAGGACCGCTTCCCCAGTATTTTCCAGAATTTTGTGGATCGTTCGGATCTTTCCAAAAACCAGTAGCATACCTGTAATGCAGGTACGTCCATTCAATTTCGTTACCAATACTCCACTGAAAAACACTTGGATGGTTTCTGTCTCTTAACATAGTCCGTGTTAAATCACTTTTTCCCCATTTTTGAAAGTGTTCAACATAGCCTCTTGTTATATAATCGTCATGACGATCGTGGTAATTTTTACGTTTATCTTTGGCGTAGTCTAGCTCGTCAAAAAATTCGTTTTGAACTAAAATTCCCATTTCGTCACAAAGGTCCAGAAACTCTTCAGAGTATGGATTGTGTGCTGTTCTAATGGCATTTACCCCACAGGCTTTAAGTTTTTCAAGGCGTCTTTTCCAAACACCTTTAGGTACAGCGGCACCAACTAATCCAGCGTCATGATGAATACAAACGCCTTTCACGTCGGTGGATTTTCCATTAAGGAAAAACCCAGAATTAACATCAAATTTTAAACTTCTAATACCAAACGGGGTGGTGTATTGGTCTATTAAGGTTCCGTTTTGAGTTACGGTGGTTATAGCTTTATACATGTATGGGTTTTCGCAATCCCATAATTCTGGAGATTTAACCTGAAGTATTTGTTTAAAGGTATTTTCTGTATTGGTGTTTAAGGTAGCATCTTCTGTAAAACTAGCCACTTCTTTTCCTGTTTGATTTAAAATTTTAGTACTCAGTGAAAAGGTGTTGCTATTTTTTGAGTCGTTTTTTATTTTAATCTCAATGTTGACTTTGGCTAGGTCTGAGGTAATTTCAGGAGTAGTTAAATAGGTGCCCCAAATAGGAATATGCAGTTTATTGGTGGTCACTAATTTTACATTGCGATAAATGCCACTACCTGTATACCATCTGCTGTCGGCATATCGAGAATGATCTACATGTACTGTTAAAACGTTTGTTTTTGAACCATCATTTAATTTGTCGGTAAGGTCAAAATAGACAGGTGAGTAACCATACGGGTTTTCACCTAATAACTCACCGTTTAGCCAAAACGTGGCATTATTATAAACCCCATCAAAAAGAATGTAGCAGTTCTCATCGGTTTTATCAATGGGTGTTTTAAAATGCTTCTGATAAACACCTACACCACCAGGTAAATAACCTGTGGCCCCTTCATAAATAGAATCAAAAGCCATTTCAACACTCCAATCATGAGGTAGTCTTACATTCCGCCAATGCTTATCTTTCATAGGAATGATAGCTGGAATTACTGTGTCTTTTTGTAACTCGAATTTCCAATCGAAGTTGAAATCGATTTCTCTGGTAAATTGTTTTTTCGGACTATCTGTAAAAGACAGAAAAATAACAGGAATAATGAGTAATGCTAAAAGGGAGAATTTGCGGTGATTTTTTAGAAATTTATTTGACTTCATATTCTAAAATTAAATGTTACTAGTTTAGATTTAATTGAGGGATAAAAATACTTTAAAACTATGTTATGAGTTGTCAATTATTATTTTAAATGTATGACAAATGAGTATTATTAAGTTATTATCAAGTTTAATAATAGAGGTGGAGCCCTCGTTGACTTAAAAAGTTGGGAATATTTGTAGCATGTTCAGAATCTAAAATGAAGGTTTAGTAATAAAAAAGTCTCGTACTTTTATAGTCGAGGCTTTTTAAGAATCTATATGTTCAATTTATATACCGAAAGCTTCTTTCACTTTATCTACATAATCTAATTTTTCCCAAGTGAATAATTCAACATCCAATGTAATGGTTTCTCCATTAGGCTGAGAGAATGTTTTGGTTACGGTTTCATTGTGTCTTCCCATGTGTCCGTATGCTGCTGTTTCGCTATACATAGGAGATCTTAATTTTAAACGTTCTTCAATGGCAAAAGGACGCATATCAAATAGTTCTGAAACCTTTTCAGCTATTTCTCCATCGGTTAAGTTAAATGGGCATGTGCCAAAAGTGTCAATGAAAATTCCCATAGGTTCAACCACTCCAATAGCATAACTCACTTGTACTAAAACTTCTTCTGCAACACCTGCGGCAACCAAATTTTTAGCGATGTGTCTTGTAGCATAGGCTGCACTTCTATCAACCTTACTAGGATCTTTACCTGAAAAGGCACCTCCTCCATGCGCGCCTTTTCCGCCGTAGGTGTCTACTATAATTTTTCTACCAGTAAGTCCAGTGTCACCATGTGGTCCTCCTATTACAAATTTTCCTGTTGGATTGATATGGTATTTAATATCGTTATTGAATAACTTTTGAATGTCTGCAGGTAGCTTTTCAATAACTCTAGGAATAAGGATGTTAACAATGTCTTGTCTTATTTTGGCTAGCATAGTATCATCATCGGCAAAATCATCATGCTGCGTAGAAACCACAATAGCCTCAATGCGCTGTGGGATGTTATCATCACTATACTCAATGGTAACCTGACTTTTAGAATCAGGTCTTAAATAGGTAATCTCTTTATTTTCTCTTCGTAGTTCGGCAAGTTCTTTTAGTATAAGGTGTGATAAATCTAAAGCCAACGGCATGAAGTTTTCGGTTTCATTGGTTGCATAACCAAACATCATACCTTGATCTCCCGCGCCTTGCTCTTCTTTACTTCCTCTATCTACTCCTTGGTTTATATCTTCTGATTGTTCGTGAATTGCAGAAAGAACACCACATGAATTTCCATCAAACATATACTCACCTTTGGTGTAGCCAATTTTGTTTATGGTATCTCGCGCAATTTTTTGAACATCTAAATAGGTTGTAGATTTAACTTCGCCAGCAAGTACCACTTGCCCTGTTGTAACTAGGGTTTCACATGCTACTTTCGAGTCGGAGTCAAATGCTAGAAAATGATCAATTAAAGCATCACTAATTTGATCAGCTACCTTGTCTGGATGTCCTTCAGAAACACTTTCTGAAGTGAATAAATAAGCCATATTTTTTATTTTATGGTAAGATTTGACGATAACGTCGAAGGGAGTTTACACTGCCTTTAGCATTTTTATTTTATACTTAAAAGAAGTATAAAGAGGTTGCAATCAGTCAAATCTTTCCTCTATTATTTTGTGCATGCAAAAGTAAAAAAAAATAAAGAATCGGCATATGTTTTTATCTTTTTTAAGAAAAATTTGGTGGTCATGAATTTTATGTCAATTTTTGTAAAAGTAAATGAAAAAATACGGTTTAAATATCATTTCTGAGGTTGTTGTGATTATTTCACAACGCTAAAGGGTGGTACAAATTAATATAGAACGGAAAAAGCCTTCCCTAAGCGGAAGGTTTTTTTATGAAGTTTTTTAATTTTTGGGTATCATAAAAAAAACAGTTTAAATAACTGTAAATGAGTTTGTTGTTGTGTTTTTTAGGGTTGTGGATTTAACTGAAAAAAAATGAGGTAAAACGTTATAACATTGTAATAAATTATTTTCGACACGTATTTGTGGAATTTGTGATAAAAATCATAATTCTTTTAAGATAATAAATGAAATTAAGATAAAGCTTAAAATTATTTGCAATAAAAATGAAAGAAATTAATAAATATAGTAGAAGGTTAACTCAAGATGAATCGCAACCAGCTTCTCAAGCTATGTTATATGCAGCAGGATTAACTGAAGAAGATATGAGCAAAGCTCAAGTAGGAATTGCTAGTACAGGATACGATGGCAATCCGTGTAATATGCATTTAAATGGTTTGGCTGCTGAGCTAAAAGTAGAATGCAATATTGCAGGTTTGGTTGGTTTAGGTTTTAATACTATTGGTGTTAGTGATGGTATTTCAATGGGAACTTCTGGTATGAATTATTCATTGGCTTCAAGAGATATTATTGCAGATTCTATTGAAACAGTGATGAATGCCCAAAGTTATGATGCCTTGGTCTCTGTTGTGGGCTGTGATAAGAATATGCCTGGAGCGGTTATTGCTATGTTGCGTCTTAATAGACCTTCTATAATGATGTATGGCGGCACAATAAAGTCTGGAAATTATAAAGGGAGAAAATTAAATATTGTTTCTGCTTTTGAGGCTTTGGGGCAAAAAGTAGCAGGAGAGATTGATGAAGAAGAATATAAAGAAATTATTAAAAGAGCCATTCCTGGAGCTGGTGCTTGCGGTGGTATGTATACGGCAAATACTATGGCTTCAGCCATTGAGTGTATGGGGTTTGCATTGCCGTATAACTCTTCCATTCCAGCAGAGAATCCTAATAAATTATCGGAATGTGAAAGAACAGCTATAGCTGTAAAAAATCTTTTAGAATTAGATTTAAAACCTTTAGATATTATATCTAAAAAGTCTATAGAAAATGCTATTACGGTTGTCAATGCCCTTGGTGGGTCAACCAATGCGGTATTACATTTCTTAGCTATAGCTCATGCTGCTGATATAGAATTTACTTTAGAGGATTTTCAACGTGTAAGTGACAGAACACCGCTAATAGGGGATTTAAAGCCAAGTGGTAAATATCTTATGGAAGATGTTCATGGTATTGGCGGAACCCCAGCTGTAATGAAATATTTATTAGATAATGGTTATTTACATGGCGACTGTATGACCGTAACAGGGAAAACTTTAGCCGAAAATTTAAAAGATGTTGAGCCATTGACTTTTGAAGATGATCAGCAAGTCATTTATCCAAAAGATAAAGCATTAAAATCTTCAGGAAATTTACAGATTCTTTACGGAAACCTTGCTTCTGAAGGGGCGGTTGCTAAGATTTCAGGAAATGAAGGTTTGGTTTTTGAGGGTAAAGCCGTGGTTTACAATAGCGAGCAAGATGCTAATACAGGTATTTCAAATGGTGAAGTGCAACGCGGTGATGTCGTCGTCATTAGGTATGTAGGACCTAAAGGTGGTCCGGGCATGCCTGAAATGTTAAAACCTACATCCTTAATTATGGGTGCAGGTTTAGGAAAATCAGTGGCCTTAATTACTGATGGACGTTTTTCTGGTGGAACTCATGGTTTTGTTGTGGGACATATAACCCCTGAAGCACAATCTGGTGGCGCTATTGGTTTAGTGAAAACAGGAGATAGAATAAAAATTAGTGCAGAAGATAACTCTATTAACGTGTTGCTTTCTGATGAAGAATTAGCAGCCAGAAAAGCACAGTGGGTAGAGCCAGAGCTAAAACATAAAAAAGGAATATTATACAAATATGCAAAATCGGTAGCGCCAGCCTCAAAAGGATGTGTTACAGATGCATTTTAAATAGAAATTAGTTTCATTTTCGCTGAGGCGAAAATCTCAAATGTTGAGAATTATGAAAACACAAACAATAAATAATAAGCAAGAGGTGGCAAGTAAAACAGAACGAATAACAGGTAGTGAAGCTATTATAAAATGCCTAATTGCTGAAGGTGTTGATATCCTTTATGGATATCCAGGAGGGGCTATCATGCCTGTTTATGATGAGTTATTTAAATTTCAAGATCAAATTCATCATGTGTTAACACGTCATGAGCAAGGTGCAGCACATGCAGCTCAAGGTTATGCGCGTATTTCAGGTAAAGTAGGGGTTGCTATGGCAACTTCAGGACCTGGAGCTACAAATTTAATTACAGGAATTGCTGATGCACAAATAGATTCAACACCTGTAGTTTGTATTACAGGGCAAGTACCATCTCATCTTTTAGGGAGTGATGCTTTTCAAGAAACAGATATAGTAGGCATTTCAACACCAGTTACAAAATGGAACTGTCAAGTAACAAAATCTGAAGATATACCTGAAGCTATTGCAAAAGCTTTTTATATTGCAAAAAGTGGCCGACCAGGTCCTGTATTAGTTGATATTACTAAAGATGCTCAGTTTGGTGAGCTTGATTTTGAATACAAAAAATGCACAGGTATTCGTAGTTATAGTCCAGTACCAAAAACAAAACAATTGGCAATTGATGCCGCGGCAGAATTAATTAACAAAGCCAAAAAACCTTTAATTGTTTGGGGGCAGGGTGTTATTTTAGGAGAAGCTGAGACCGAACTAAAAACGGTTGTTGAAAAGGCAGGAATACCGGCGGCTTGGACTATTTTAGGAGCTTCTGCGTTGCCATCAACACATCCGTTAAATGTTGGTATGGTTGGTATGCACGGAAATTATGCGCCAAATAAATTAACTAATGAGTGTGATGTACTTATTGCTATAGGCATGCGTTTTGATGACCGTGTTACGGGCGATTTAAATACTTATGCAAAGCAAGCAAAAATTATTCATTTTGATATTGATCCTGCTGAGATTGATAAAAATGTTAAAACAGATATAGCGGTATTAGGAAACTCAAAAGAAAGTTTAGCTATGTTAGCCGAGGCTCTGACTGAGAATGCGCATGACTCCTGGCTTCAGGAATTCAAAAAACTTTATGATATTGAGTTTGAAAGCGTGATAAATGAAGACCTTAATCCAACAAAAGAAGGCTTAACTATGGGCGAGGTATTGAAACAAATCAATATGGAAACCAAGGGTAATGCGGCTATTGTGTCTGACGTTGGACAGCATCAAATGATTGCTTGCAGGTATGCAGATTTTAATATCACCAAAAGTAATATTACCTCAGGTGGTCTTGGTACTATGGGGTTTGCATTGCCAGCAGCTATTGGAGCTAAAATGGGAGCACCAGATAGAGAAGTGGTTGCTATTATTGGTGACGGTGGGTATCAAATGAATATTCAAGAATTAGGCACTATTTTTCAAACAAAAGTACCTGTAAAAATAGTGGTTTTAAATAATGAGTTTTTAGGTATGGTGCGTCAGTGGCAACAGTTGTTTTTTGATAAGCGTTATGCCTCAACTGAAATGACTAATCCTGATTTTGTAACTATTGCAAAGGGCTACCATATTGATGGTAAACGTGTTACCAAAAGAGAAGAGTTGGCTGATGCTGTAAAAGAAATGATAGCTTCAAAAGATTCATATTTCTTAGAGGTTTGTGTAGAAAAAGAAGATAATGTGTTTCCAATGATTCCGGCAGGAGCATCGGTTTCAGATGTTAGATTAAGCTAAATTTAGAAGAGCAATGAGTGAAGATATAAAAACATTTACAATTTCAGTTTATACCGAAAATAATATCGGTTTGCTAAATCGTATATCCGCTATATTTCAGCGTAGACATATAAATATAGAAAGTTTAACCACCTCGCAGTCTGAGATTGATGGCGTGAATCGTTTTGTCATTGTGGTAAATGTAACCAAAACAAATGCTGAAAAAATTGTAAAACAGATTGAAAAGCAGGTTGAAACCATAAAAGCGTATTATCATACAAATGAAGAGACTATCTTTACAGAATCTTGTATGTTTAAAATCAAGTCTGAATTACTGTTTGATGAACCTCAAATTCAAAACATTATAAAAGAAAGTAATACAAGAATTGTAACGGTAAATAAAGAGTTTTTTGTACTTGAAAAATCTGGAAGACGCCATGAAATTGAATCGCTAAGACGCGATTTAAATGTGTTTGGTATTATGCAGTTTGTACGTTCAGGGCGTATTGCAGTAACAAAAGAAGAAATGAAAATAACAGAATTGCTTATGGCATTCAATAATCAATAATAACAATTAAAAATAGAAATGGGAAATTATTTTAACACACTGTCGCTAAGAGATAAGTTAAATCAATTATCGAAGTGTAGATTTATGGACGCTTCTGAATTTGCAGACGGAGTAAATGCTTTAAAAGGTAAGAAGATCGTTATCGTAGGATGCGGTGCTCAGGGATTAAATCAAGGTCTTAATATGAGAGATTCCGGGTTAGACGTGTCTTATGCATTACGTGATGCAGCCATAGCAGAAAAGCGTGCTTCATATGTTAATGCTACTGAAAACGGATTTACCGTTGGAACCTATCAGGAGTTGATTCCAACCGCCGATTTAGTGTTAAACTTAACGCCAGATAAACAACATACCAGTGCAGTAAATGCTGTGATGCCTTTAATGAAAAAAGGAGCTACCTTATCATATTCTCACGGATTTAATATTGTTGAAGAGGGTATGCAAATTCGGGAAGACCTAACAGTAATTATGGTGGCACCTAAGTCACCAGGTTCAGAAGTTCGTGAAGAGTACAAACGTGGTTTTGGAGTGCCTACATTAATTGCTGTGCACGAAGAAAACGATCCAGAAGGAAAAGGTTGGGCGCAAGCAAAGGCCTACGCTGTAGCGACTGGAGGAGACAGAGCAGGTGTTTTAGAGTCGTCATTCATTGCTGAGGTAAAATCAGATTTAATGGGTGAGCAAACTATTCTTTGTGGTTTGTTACAAACAGGGTCTATTCTTTGTTTTGATAAAATGATAGAGGAAGGCATTGACCCAGGTTATGCGTCTAAATTAATTCAGTATGGTTGGGAAACGGTTACAGAAGGTTTAAAATACGGTGGTATTACTAACATGATGGATCGTTTATCAAACCCAGCAAAAATTAAAGCTTTTGAGTTGTCAGAAGAATTAAAAGATATCATGCGTCCGTTATTCCAAAAGCATATGGATGATATTATTGAAGGCGAGTTTTCTAAAACCATGATGGAAGATTGGGCTAATGACGATAAAAACTTATTATCATGGAGAGCAGCTACGGCTGAAACAAATTTTGAAAAAACTCCAGCGAGTGATGTTGAAATTTCAGAGCAAGAATACTATGATAATGGTGTACTTATGGTAGCATTTGTTCGTGCAGGTGTAGAGTTAGCTTTTGAAGCGATGACAGATTCAGGTATTATTGATGCGTCTGCTTATTATGAATCGTTACATGAAACACCGCTTATTGCAAACACTATTGCTAGAAAGAAATTATACGAAATGAACCGTGTGATTTCTGATACGGCAGAATACGGATGTTATTTATTTGATCATGCATGTAAGCCCTTATTGACTGATTTTATGAAAACAGTATCAACTGATGTTATTGGTAAAGCTTATGCAAAAGATAATGGTAAAGGTGTTGATAACGCTAAGTTAATAGCTATTAATAAAGTATTGAGAGAACATCCTGTTGAAAAAGTTGGAGAATTCTTAAGAGCTTCCATGACCGCTATGAAGCCCATAGTATAAAACACAATTTATGAGTAAGGAAAACAAAACATATTTTCCTAAAATAGATGATATAAAGGTAGCTGCCGATACTATTAGAAAAGTATCGGCAGTTACGCCTTTAGGTCAAAGCTTGAGGTACTCAAAACAGTTTGAAGCCCGTGTGTTTTTTAAGCGTGAAGACTTACAGCAAGTTAGGTCTTATAAAATTAGAGGCGCTTATAATAAAATTAGTTCTTTGTCGCCCAAGCAATCAAAACAAGGTGTGGTTTGTGCAAGTGCAGGAAACCATGCGCAAGGTGTAGCGTTATCTTGTAAACTATTGGGAATACGCGGAACCATTTATATGCCAGCTCCTACACCAAACCAGAAAATTGAACAGGTTAAGATGTTTGGAGAGCACTTCATAGAAATAAAACTTGTAGGAGACACTTTTGATGATGCTTATTATGCTGCCATAAACGAATGTGAGGCTTTAGGTAAAACCTTTATTCATCCGTTTGATGATGAAAAAGTTATTGAAGGTCAGGCTACCATCGGACTTGAAATTTTAGATCAGACAACTGTAGCTGTTGATTATGTATTTATTCCTGTTGGCGGTGGCGGTTTGGCTGCAGGCTTGTCAACCGTTTTTAAAACATTATCCCCGCAAACAAAAATTATTGGTGTAGAGCCCGAAGGCGCATCTTCTATGTTGGTTTCTATCAAAAACAATAAAAATACAGAGTTAAGTAGAATAGAAAAATTTATTGATGGCGCTGCTGTAAAACGGGTGGGCAACTTAAATTTTGCTATATGTAAACAGTATTTAGATGATATAATAGCGGTGCCTGAAGGTAAAGTTTGTGAAACCATTTTAGAACTTTATAATAAAGATGCCATAGTGGTAGAACCAGCAGGCGCATTAAGCATTTCTGCACTTGATTTTTATGCTGAAAAAATCAAAGGTAAAAACGTGGTTTGTGTAGTGAGTGGCAGCAATAATGATATTACTAGAACGCCTGAAATTAAAGAGCGTGCTTTGTTATATGCCAATTTAAAGCATTATTTTATTATAAACTTTCCTCAACGAGCAGGGGCTTTAAAAGAATTTGTGGTTGATATTCTTGGTGAGAATGATGATATTACATATTTTCAATATGCTAAGAAAACCAACAGAGAAAATGGTTCGGCTGTAGTTGGTGTGCAATTAAAATCTTCAGATGATTTAGCGCCTCTTATAGCTAAATTAAAAAAACATAATTTCTATGGCGATTATCTAAATGATAAACCTGATCTTTTTCAGTTTTTAGTTTAGTTTTGTGAGACTCATATGTCGCAATCGTTTTCGTTGTTTTACAGAGAGTTATTGGTTGTTTTTTGGGTAAATTTCAGTTGTTTTTAGTTAATTTGGTGTTTGTAAGTGTAGCTAAAAAGATTAAGTATTTCTTTTTGTTGGCTGCAATTAAAATAAACTAACTATGGAAATAGAACAAACTTTTCAAGACATCCCTGAAGCATTTAAAATTACTAATTTATTACATCAAAAAACATATTTAGTTAATGGAGAGCTGAGATCTTGGAATGGAGAAACCGCAGAGGTGTATTCTACAATTTCATCGACCTCAGAATATAAGAAAACACTTCTTGGTACCATTCCGCAATTAGGTGAAAAAGAAGCTCTAGAGGTTTTAGAGTCAGCAAGCAATGCCTATGATAATGGTAAAGGACTATGGCCAACTATGAAAGTAGCCGATAGAATTGCCTGCATGGAAACCTTTGTAGAGCAAATGAAAACCAGGCGCGAAGAGGTTGTAAAATTATTAATGTGGGAGATTGGTAAGAATTTACCAGATTCAGAAAAGGAGTTTGATAGAACGGTTGATTACATATATGATACCATTGAAGCCTACAAACAAATAGATAGAAGTTCTGCAAAGTTTGAAAAAAACTCGGGTGTATATGCGCATATTCGTAGAGGGCCTTTGGGCGTTGTGTTATGTTTGGGACCTTATAATTATCCGTTAAATGAAACATTTACCCTGCTGATTCCCGCATTGATAATGGGGAACCCTGTTATTTTTAAGCCAGCTAAGTTAGGTGTTTTGTTAATTTCCCCTTTATTAGAGGCTTTTCAAAGTAGTTTCCCTGAAGGAGTTGTGAATATAGTGTATGGTCGCGGACGCGTTTTAGCAACGCCTATTATGCAATCGGGAAAAATAGATGTACTGGCTTTAATTGGGAATAGTAATTCAGCCAATGCACTTCAGGCGCAACACCCTAAAGGTAATAGGTTGCGCATGGTACTTGGGTTAGAGGCTAAAAACCCAGCCATTATTTTACCTGATGCCGATTTAGATTTAGCGGTTGAAGAGTGTATGGCAGGCACGCTATCGTTTAACGGTCAGCGTTGTACAGCACTAAAAGTGTTATACGTTCATGAGTCTGTTGTTGAAGAGTTTAATAGACGCTTTGCCTATAAAGTTGATAAACTTAAGTTTGGTAACCCATGGGACGACGGGGCTAAACTAACACCGCTTCCAGAAGATGGTAAGCCAGAATACATTCAAGAGCTAATTGATGATGCTAAAGAAAAAGGCGCTTCTGTTTTAAATAAAAAAGGAGGAGAAACCACAGAAAATTTTATTTTCCCGGCGGTTTTATATCCAGTAACCAAAGATATGAGAGTGTTTAAAGAAGAACAGTTTGGACCTGTTGTTCCTGTGGTTTCGTTTTCAGATATTGAAGAGCCGCTTGATGATATGGCAGAGTCTAATTATGGTCAACAAGTGAGTTTATTTGGGAAAAATATCCACACATTATCGCCTTTAATTGATACTTTGGTAAATTTGGTTTGTCGTGTTAATCTAAATAGTTCATGTCAAAGAGGTCCTGATGTTTATCCGTTTACAGGTAGAAAGGATTCTGCTTTTGGTACGTTAAGCGTACATGATGCGTTACGCTCTTTTTCAATTAGAACCTTTGTGGCTTCAAAAGACAATGAATATAATAATGCTATTTTAACGGAGCTTTTAGAAAAGAAAACGTCAAACTTTATTAGTACAGATTACATTTTATAACACCAGTGTTTTTCGTTTAATTTATTTCATTGAAAGAAACTATACCGTAAAATAGGTTTATATTAATATATTTGGGTGTATAGAAGTCTAATGAAAACAAAACACTAAAAATGAAAACATTCAAACACCTTATACTAGCCGTTTTTTCTTGTTTTATTATGGTAAGTTGTGGCGATAAAAAAGACAAGAAGAAAGAAGGTTTTAGTTATGAAAATAAGGCTGAAACCACTAACGAGGTTAAAAATGACATAAATGATGTGGTAATTACCGCTAATGATGCCATGCAGTTCAACAAGAAAGAAATTCGTGTGAAAGCAGGTGCGCCAGTCAAGATTACATTGAAGCATTTAGGGAAAATGGATAAAAATGTAATGGGGCATAATTTTGTGTTATTAAAATCTGGAACTGACTTGGTTGCGTTTGGCAATAAAGCAGCCACATCAAAGGAAACAGAATACATTCCCGAAGCTGGTAAAGATGTTATTGCGCATACCAAGCTTATTGGTGGCGGAGAAACAGCTGTAGTTGAATTTGAAGCTCCAGCAAAAGGAACTTACGAATTTTTATGTAGCTTTCCAGGGCATTATGCCATTATGAAAGGGACGTTTATTGTTGAGTAGTTTTAAGAATTAGAGTAAACAAAAAAGCGATGTTGTTCAGTAACATCGCTTTTTTGTTATCAGATGATTTTAAATTTTACTGGCTTATATGGTTGAACTAGGTTAAAACGTATAATTTAATTTTAGCATAGAACTTCTAGGTAAAATAGGAACAACAACAAAGCTGGCATCAGGATTAGCCTGAACAAATTCAGGAGTGGCTCCACTTCCAGAAGCACCAAAGCTGTTTGCTCCAAAAAAGTTAGCTAATCCTGCAGAGTTAAAAAGGTTGTTTATAATTACTTGAGCCGACCAGCTTTTAGTGATTTTATAGCCTAAACCAGTATTAAAAACACTGTAAGAAGGCAATTGGAAACCATTTGATACATTTCCTTCCCGTTGTCCCATGAATTGCCACTTAAAAAAAGCAGAGGTTTTGTTTTCGTCATATTCAGCTCCAAGGTGAAACATGATTTTTGGGTTAAAAGCTAATGTATTTCCTGAATAGTCATAAATAATATCGTCATCAGGATCTACAGTACCGTTAGCATCATATTCATGCCATTTCGTTGCTTTGGGGTCTTGAATCACTCCATGAAATAAAACGCGTAAAAAACTAAACGGTTTATATGAACTTTCCCATTCTAGGCCAATGGTTCTTGAAGTGTTAAACAGAATAGGGGTATAAAATACTTCGTTTGTTGAATCATCAAATTCAAAATTAGTGACACCAATATTCTTCAAAGTGCTCCAGAATAGAGTGCCTGAAGCAGAAAAGTTTTTTGTGGCATGTTTCAATCCAATTTCTGTTTGAATAATATTTTGAATCTCTCCTTTTTTGTTAATAGGAACATTTGAAAAATTATTGAAATAATAATTAAGCTCGGGGGCTTTATTGCCACTTGAAAACCGTCCGAATACAGATGTGTTTTCTGTGAGGCTATAGTTTATACCTGCCGAGTATGATACATAATTGTATAGGTAGTTAAAAAAGTCTTTTTCTCCCGTGGGAACCAAAATACCATTGTCATAGGCTGTATTTGGATTGCCGTCAACACCACCGTTCAATGTGTTTGGAGCGTATCTATCCTTGCTTCCTGTGTGTTTAATATGTTCAAAACGTAACCCCAAATCTAGATAGATTTTGTTGTTTATTTTAAATCGATCATTGATAAATGGGGCAATCTGTGAGATGTTTGCATTTGTATTAGCATAAAATAAACCACCGTAATTACTTACCCCATTGGCGTCAGAAAGTTCAATAATGGGTTGAGAAGGGTTTTCAAGGGTAACACGTAACATTTTAGGGGTTGGTTGATAGGTAGTATATCCAAAACTTCCTTGTGTAAAATGTTTCATGTCTGAAAAACCTAAAAACAAGCCAGAGCTAAACGTGTGATTTTCCCATTGCTTTTGAATAATAAGTTGGTTCATAAATTCATCGGCGTCTACATCTTTATACCATGCCGAAGTGCCCATGACGGCATCATTTGGTAATCTTCCATCTGTTAAATACTGTGCTGGTTGTCCAGATAAAATACCACTATTGTCAATTCTTGCAACTTCATGTCCATGTTCTGCATCTCTAAAGACTACCTGACCAATGGGGAAATTAGCCCCACTTATAAAATAGGCCAACGGATTATTTATGGATACAAAAGCATTACTTATAGATGTTTGCCAATTGGCATTTTTAGAAGAATATTTAAAATTGTTTTTTACTGTCCAATGCCTTCCTAGGTTTTGAGATAACTCAATGCCAGCCGCTAAATCTTTAGCATGAACCCCCTGAGCAGGGTTAAAGCGATTTGTGGCACCTTGTTGTAAATATCTTCCATCTGGAATATAGGCGTTAAACGACGGCATTAATAAAGATGTGTTTTTAAAATCTTGACCAAATGCTGCCGCGGGTTGATTCCAGTTTTTTGCAGCAACACCTGTGTATCTGTTAGTGTAGTCGTTCAGCGTTTTTCCGTAAATTTTAAAATAACCGTTTTTATGGGTTTTGGTAAGATCAAATTTTAATTGTCCGCCTTTGCTAAACGTAAACTCAGAATTTCTAGCGCCTTCGTCATGGCGATAGTGACCACCAATATTGAAAAACCAGTTATTAGACAAGGGACCGCCAATGTGTGTGTCTATACGATAAATAGGATTGCTATCGCCTTGAATTCCCGCTGAAGTTTGAACAATACCTTTGAGGTTATGGTTAGCACCATGCGATAAGAAATTAAAAATACCGCCAGGCGCATTCGCAGCAGTAATAGCAGCACTTCCTCCTCTAATGGCCTCAACTTTTTTGGTCGTTAAATCATAACGATGAAATAAATCGGGTGAATAGTATGAGTGCTGCGCCAAGCTAACAGGAAGTCCGTCTTCTTGAAGAGAAACATAATACCAGCCCATATCATCTTCAGCAGAAGCAGAAACCCCTCGTGTATACACCCTCGTGAAAACCTCACCGGCCGATGCGTCAACAAAAACGCCTGATACGTCTTGAAGTAAATTAGCTGTTCCTCTAGGGAAAACGCCTTGGATGTCTTTTGGGGTTAAGGCACTTACCGAGGTGCTTGATTGTAAATTCAATCTGGAGTCAAAAGAGCCCGTAATAATAACCGTTTTCAGATTTATTAAATCAGGAACTAACTCAAAAACCAAGTTCAAATTATTATTTCTTATTTCAATGTTTTGTGACTGGGTTTCAAATCCTAGATAATAAGACGTTATGGTATAACTGCCGTCAGGAATATCACTGAATATAAATTCTCCATAACTATTTGTTGAGGTGCTTAGGTTTTTTGGGTGCAAGTATATGGTTACATTTTCTAAAGGTTTGTTATTACTGGTAGCAGTTCCTTTTATGTTACCTTGCGAAAATATTGGTAAGCTAGTAAAAAATATGATTAAGAAAAATAGACTAAATTTTGTGTAATTCATTAGTAGGTTTTATGTGCTTAAAATGTTTGACAAATATGCAAAATTAAAAAGCTGCGGATAATTATTTACTGAAAAAATAAACAGATTTTCTTCCAGTATAAACTAATTTTGTTGTTTTACTGAAAAATTAGAGGCCTATTTTTAACAACGATATATTTATGAGAATCCCATCAAAATTAAATAAAGGTATTAAGATTGTATTGTTTGTAATATTCATCATGTTTGCAGTGTTGCAGCTTAATGATCCCGATCCCGTTTTTTGGGTTATTATTTATGGAACGGTGGCGGTTTTGTGTTTGATTTCAGGTTTAAAAAGTATATCTAAATTTATTTTATGGACGGCTTTAGTGGCGGTGTTGCTCTTATCTGTTAGATATTTTCCTTATGTAGTAGATTGGTGGCAAACAGACAACAGAAATGAGATTTTTGGAGAGATGGTTTATGAGAAGCCTTATTTAGAAGGATCTAGAGAATTTATTGGCTTAATTTTATCAGCCTTAGCTTTGTTGTATTTATTACGAAGTAAGTAAGATGTTAATAGGGGTGTAGTTTTTTAAAAAACGAAATATGTTACATTAGGCTTTTATCGGCCTAAGGCGTATGTTATGCCTCCTAGTATATGTTTTAGAAACATAGGGTCAGAAAAACTTTCATCGGTATGACCGAGACCCGTATAAAATGCTGAGCCTCCAAGTGTTTTATGGTACCACGAAATGGGGTGAAAGTTGCCATTTTCACCACCTTCATAGCTATTTTCGTCTACTGTTAATAGTACATTAATATGTTTACAGAAATCTTTGTAGTTATACCACTCATCAAATCGAGTCCATGTATTATCTAAAAAATGAGTGGCTTGATGTGTTTTGTTTAAAACATGAAGTGTCGCGTTTTGTTGTTTAGGGTGATTATTAAAACGAGCGCCAACTAGTTTGGTGTACCAATGAGATTGTGGTTCAGCTATGGGAGCAGCATGTATACCAACGTAGCCGCCACCATTTTTTATAAACCTTTTAAATGTGTTAAGCTGCTTATGGTTAAAAACACGCCCCGTAGTACTTAGAAAAACGACAACAGAAGTGTTTTTTAGATTTGCAGTAAGTTCTTGAGCGTCTTCTGTAGCCTTAACTTTGAAATTATTATCTACACCTAATTTTTTTATACTTTCTATACCTGGCTCTATGGAAGTGTGTCGGTATCCAGTAGTTTTTGAGAATATATAAACTAAGGGCTTCTTATCTTGGCTTAAAACGGTTAGTGAGGTTATAAGAAAACAAAAACTTAAAAAATGTATTAGGTGTATTTTCATAAGTGTTTTGTTCTTAAAAACTAGATGTGTCTTTGTAAGCCTCAATGACAGCTTGTTCACCTGCTTTACCCGGCTTTGAGTTTTTGTGTTCCATGCCTAAGATACCTTGAAATCCTTTTGAATGAATATAGCTGAGTTCAACCCATAAGTGCAACACACTTATTATTTAGGACTTCAATAGGGTTATTATAATTAAACTTTCTAATAGGTCTGTAATTTAGTAATTTTTCAACTTCTTTTATTCTTTTGATTGATACTTCTCTAAGGTCTGTTTTCTTTGGAAAAAACCTTCTTATAACGCCTATTCTATTTTCTACTGTTCCTTTATCCTGAGAGGTATATGGTCTTGTAAAGTATGTTTTTACATTTAAGTCTTTCGCTATTTTATTGTGTTGTGCAAATTCTTTTCCATTATCAAAAGTTATGGTCTTTATCCAAGATGAGTTAAAGTTTGTGAGTCTTTTACTCATTTTTTGATAGACTTCATCTGCATTTTTACTACCCAGTTTTTCTATCATAGTTATCAATGTTGTTCTATCTGTCATTACTAATAACGCTGATTTGTGGTTGCTTCCCATCATTAAATCTACTTCTATATCTCCAATGCGAGAACGTTGGTTTACGACCTGGGGACGTTTATCTATGCCTACGCGCCCTGTTATTGCACCTCGTTTATCCTTTACATTGTTCCTTTTTTGCCTTCTACCTGTATGGCGTAGGTGTTTGTAAAGGTTCTTGTAGCGTTTGTGTTTTCTATGATTGCTATGTTTTGCAGTCCATATCCATTTATAAATAGTCTCGTGACTCACGCAGGTTTCAGCTTCTTTAGCAAGTCTTTTAGCTATGAGTTCTGGGCTCCATTTCTCATATTCCATTAATCCAGCAATACGTTCTTTAAGCTGATCTGTCAACGCTATAGACTTTGTTTTGGTACAATGCCTGTCATTTGTCTTTTGATGGGCGTGTTCTGGCAAGTATTTACCAGATGTTCGGCCTCTACTTGGTGTATTCCTCTTTAATTCTCGTGATATACTACTCTTATTAAAACCTATTGTTTTAGCTATTTGAGTAATACTTATTCCTGCATCTAATAACGCAGAGATTTGATACCTTTGTGGTAAGGTCAATTGTTTATAATGTTTCATCCAAAACGAATATAAATATTGAGCCTAAAATAGATGGGGCTAGCCCCATCTATTTTAAATATTCGTGTTGCACTTATTAATTGAACTTAGAATATTTAAAAATATTTTTAAAATTTATTTCTCCTGTTGTGGGTTCTGTCCTGCCTGGATTGTCTCCTATTTGAAAATATGCAATTTCATCCCAGCATTGTTCAATATTAGGAATCAGGTTGCCCTCCTGTATTTGTTGATGATAAATATCAAACAATATTTTACAAGATGGTGAATTCACTGCTTTACAAATTTGGTAAGCTTGCGGACTTTTAGAGAGGAACTGCCCTGGATGAAGTCTGAAATTTAATGGTTCTAAAACCATAGTAATATCGTGTTGTTCAAGTAGGCTACAGGCTTGCTTTAAGGCTTCAATAACATGATGCGTTTGGTAGTCTATGTGTTGTTTTAAGTCTAAATGGCCAGGAACAACCGTTATCCATTTGGCATTAACGCGTTTGGCAACTTCTATAGATTCTTTTATTTGTTTTAAAAAAGCATCGCGTAATTCAATGTTTCCTGTAGTGAGTGTAGGTTGTTTCCAATTAATATCATGCGCTACAAAAACTCCCATTTTAATGTTTCTATCGGTCATAACTCTAACCATAGACTCTTGAAGCTGGATGGGTCTTTTTTTGATATTGTTGTCCTCGAAAGCCGTAAAACCCTGATCGGCTATAAAATGTAACTGATCTAGTGGGTCTTTGCCAGCGTGTTGTTCAAACATGCCTAAATGAGGCGCAAAGTTCATTTTGAATTTAGAATAGTGACTATTAAATGAAGAAGCAGAGTTGTTGGCTGTTACATGTTGAATGCCAATTCCTGCGAGGGTGGCTGCCAAGGTGCTTTTTTTTAAAAAGTATCGTCTCTTCATATCAATAAATTTCTATAATTCAAGAATTTCAATGTCCTTAAACTCTACAGGATGGCTTTCACTTTGAAGCGAAATATAACCACCAGTTACAGGTTGCCCTTCTTTTGCTTTCCAGAAATCTTCATTGTAATCTACTTTTCCGCCGTATTGAGGTTTGTAATATTGCAAGACCAGTTCGTCATTAATGTAGTGCTTAATGATGGAATCTTTTCTAACTTCAATTTCAACACTTATCCATTGTTCTCCGTGATAGGTTTTAGAAGAAGAGCTAATACAATGTTCGGTTTGTAAAGCGCCCTGCATTTCAACATGGGTGCCTGGTGTACATAAGTTGGCTGTTGAACGCTCATCAACGCCATTGCCACCTAGCAATTGAACCTCAATGGAAACAGGGAAGTTTTGTTCTAGCCCAATGTTTTTTGGGTTTTCACAGTGAATCATAATCCCACTATTTCTATTGGCCCACGCGGCACCATCTGATAATTGTTTGCCTGTAAATCTATATTTCATTCTAAAGCGGTAGTTTGAAAAAGGCTTCTTATAGTAAATATGTCCAAATGCATTATTAAAGGTATCTTTATAGCTTTTATAATTTACTTTTAACACGCCATTTTCAGCAATAAACGTATTGTTGTAGTTCTCACCCACAGGGTGTCCTTTTATTTTTACAATCCAATCGTTTAAATCTTTGCCATTGAATAGTTTTACCCAGCTTTCAGATTTTGAGATAGGGATTTCTGCTTTTTTATGCTGTTTACAGGAAATTATTAAAGCGATAAAAAGTATAGGTATTAGTTGTTTACATCGTGTTATCATTAAAATTATGTTTTTGTAGTTATGTTATAAAGACCAGGCTTTACCTCTCGTGGCTTCTTCAACAGAGATACAGCCTTTTTGGGAGGCTGGAATAGGGTCATAGGCTAAAACATTTTTCTCCAATTACTTCACTGGTTTTAAAAGCCCATACAGCTTGGTTTCTTAAGTTTACTAAAGCTTTGTAGGTTATGTCTTTATCTTTCTTAAATTGCTGTTGCTCTTTTTTTGAGGTTTTTAAATAGCGTTTAAGTAAGTCATCATAATCCTCGTTTTTTAACTTACTAACGCCAGATTCTGTAATAGGTAAGGCTTTTAAAATACTTTGAATTTCAATTCGATATTGAGCAGCTTGCTCTTGATCATAAACCTTATAAGCATATAAATCTATAAATTCTGGTACATTAACATCAAGAGCTCCGGGAGTTTTTTCTGTTTTAGGTAACATGAGATCGATGAGATTTTTTATAACAAGGCCTTCATCTGTATCAAAGAATATGGGTTTCCATTGGTTTTCTTTTGTTTGGCAACTTTGTAGTATGCTAAAAGCACTGGGAATTGTTGCGGTATAACCTAAGGTTAAACCAATATTTTTTATAGCGTCACGTCTATTCATTTTTTAAGGCTTTAAATTGTTTGATAGCATGATGGGCAGCTCTCGCTGTAAGTGCCATATAAGTCAACGACGGATTTTGACATCCTGAAGAGGTCATACAAGCGCCATCTGTAACATAAACATTTGGAACCGAATGAATTTGATTGTTTTTGTTTAACACAGATGTTTTAGGATTGTGCCCCATTCTAGCGGTGCCCATTTCATGAATACCAATACCAGGAGCTTTCGGCGTATCTCGAGTATTGATATTTTTGAACCCTGCTTTTTCTAACATATCTACGGCCTGGTTAACCATATCTTTCCTCATGGTATATTCATTTTCTTTCCATTCGGCATCGAAGGTTATGGTTGGTAATCCCCATTGATCTAATTTATTATAATCTAAAGTCATTTTATTGTCGTGATAGGGCAAACATTCGCCAAACCCTCCCATGCCCAATCTCCATTCACCGGGTTTAAGAATTTCTTCTTTGAACTCCGCTCCATAAGCTAATTCAGCAACGTATTCAGAAAAACTCCCTCGACTAGCTCTACCTTGATAACCATATCCTCTTAAAAAGTCTTTTTGTTTACTGGCGTTGTCACCAAGATTTCTAAATCTAGGAATGTAAAAACCATTAGGGCGTCTGCCTTTATAGTAAAACGCATCAAAATCCTCAATAGACCCTGAAGCGCCCGCTCCAAGATGATGATCCATAATGTTATGTCCTAATTCTCCTGAATCATTTCCAAGACCATCAGGGAATCTATCTGATTTTGATTGCAATAAAATACTAGCCGAAGCCATAGCAGAAGCACAACAAAAAATGATATCCGCCTTGAATTCAAGTTTTTCTTTAGTTTGTGCATCAATTATTTTAACGCCAGTGGCCTTTTTTTTGTTGGCATCATAGATGATTTCATACGCAATAGAATGCGGTCTGAGTGTCATGTTTCCTGTACGTTGCGCTGCTGGTAAAGTAGAGGCATTGCTGCTAAAATATCCGCCGTAAGGACAGCCGCGAATGCATCTGTTTCTAAATTGACATTTTCCCCGGCCTTCATGAAGTTTATTACTGGTAGTATTAGCTGTCCTTCCAATGGTTAAAACGCGGCCATGATTTTTTGACATTTGTTCCTTTAAGTGAAGCTCCACACAATTGAGTTCCATGGGAGGTTCAAAAATACCGTCAGGAAGTTGTGGTAATCCTAAGGCTTCTCCACTTACTCCAATATATGTTTCAACATAATCATACCACGGGGCTATGTCTTTATATCTTATAGGCCAATCAACACCATGGCCATCGGTGATGTTGGCTTCAAAATCTAAATCACTTAGCCTGTAGCTTTGTCTGCCCCAGGTAATTGATCGGCCCCCAACATGATAACCGCGCATCCAATCAAAGCGTTTCGTTTCATTATAAGGATGATCAATATCGTCAACAAACCAATGTCTGCTTTCATTTTTTATGGTATAACCCGTTCTACCTTGTTTTAGTTGTCTGGCTTTTTCTTCGGGGGTTGTTGCGCCTCTCAGTTCTTGATCCCAGGGGTCTAAGTTCATGGTAGGGTAATCTGCTACATGGTTTATCATTCTTCCGCGTTCCAGAACTAAAGTTTTGAGTCCGTTTTCACATAATTCTTTAGCAGCCCAGCCACCTGTTATGCCTGTGCCTATTACAATGGCATCGTAAGTTTCTCTCATAATTTAATTTATAAAGACCACGTTTTTCCTTGTGTTGCTTCTTCAAGAGGGATGCAACCTAAATAATTACCTGGAACAGGATCATAGGCTAAAATCGTTTCACCAACTTCTTCTGATGTACAGTAACCAAAAATGGCATAATATCTTACTGAAAATAAAAATTTGTACACGTGAAAAGGTTCTAATTCATCTTTAGGAATATGGTTTAATTTTTGATTTTGTCTTTTAATAATGGTCTGCTTATCTGTTTCAGAACGGTTAAAATATATATCTAAAAGGTGATTGAAATCTTCTTTTGTTCCTGAAGCAACTGGTTTGTTAAATGTTTTAGTAAATACATGCGAAAAATAAGTTGCACCTTTTTTAAATATATCTTGATTTTGCTTTAATTCAATGTCGTGATACATCATGTCTAAAAACTGAGGAACATTAACATCTAAAGCGCCTAAAGTGTCTGTTTTTGGAATAAATAGATTGGACAAATGAGTGACAATATGCTTTTCCTCTGCAGACAGAAATAAAGGTTCCCATGTTTCTGTTTTGTCCTGGCATGATACCAAAATATGCATTATAGTAGGTGTTGCAGCTGCAACACCCAAACCTTTAGCTAAGTTTTTTATTGCTGTTCTTCTATCCATGCCATTAGCTGTCTTTATTCTTTTTAAATGTTTTGGCCGCATGATTGGCAGCTCTGGCTGTAAAAGCCATGTAGGTAAGCGATGGGTTTTGACAAGCTGAAGAGGTCATAAACGAACCGTCTGTGACATATACATTGGGGACTGAGTGAATTTGATTGTATTTGTTGAGAACAGATGTTTTAGGATCATATCCCATTCTAGCCGTTCCCATTTCATGAATGCAAGCTCCTGGTATGGCTTTTCCTATGTAGCCTTTTACATTTTTATAACCAGCTGCTTTTAACATGGCAATGGCCTGGTCTCTCATATCTTCTCGCATTTTTATTTCATTTTCTTTGATTTCGGCATCAAAGGTTACCGTTGGCAATCCCCATTGGTCAGGCTTGTCATAGTTTAGCGTTATTTTGTTGTCATGATATGGCAGGCATTCACCAAAACCTCCCATACCAATGCGCCATGGGCCAGGTTTTAAAATGTCATCTTTTAAATTTTTGCCGTAACTTAATTCAGAGACAGCATGCTGCCAATTGGTTCGGCTTGCTCCACCTTGATATCCGTAGCCTCTAAGAAAGTTTTTTTGTTTTGTTTTATCATCACCAAGATTTCTAAATCTAGGAATATAAAAGCCATTTGGACGCCGCCCTTTATAATATTTATCTGAAAACCCATCTACTTCGGCTTGTGCGCCCACTGCGTAGTGGTGATCCATAAGATTATGACCTAATTCACCCGAATCATTTCCCAGTCCGTTGGGGAAACGTTTTGATTTTGATTGCATCAAAATACTAGTAGAAGCAATTGTTGAAGCACAGCAAAAAATGATATCGGCCTTAAAAAATAGGTTTTCATTCGTTTCTGCATCAATAACTTTTACGCCTGTCGCTTTTTTTAATTTCTCGTCATAAACAATTTCATAAGCAATAGAATGAGGTCTTAAATGCATGTTTCCGGTGCGTTCTGCTGCTGGTAGGGTACAAGAGTTGCTGCTGAAATATCCTCCAAAGGGACAGCCTCGCATGCATCTATTTCGGTATTGACACTTACTTCGCCCTTCGTGATGTTTGTTGCCCGTAATATGGGCCGCCCTTCCTATGGTTAAAAGTCTATCATCAAAATTTTCAGAAATCTTATCTTTTAAATCTGTTTCAACACAGTTCAGTTCCATAGGAGGTTCTAGTTTTCCGTCTGGAAGATGAGGTAAGCCCAGATTCTCACCTGAAACGCCAATAAATTCTTCAACCTTATCATACCAAGGGGCAATGTCTTTGTAGCGCACGGGCCAATCAACCCCATGTCCATCTTTTTTATTTGCCTCAAAATCCAGATCGCTCAATCTATACGATTGCTTGCCCCACATGATAGAGCGTCCGCCAACATGATAGCCTCTTAGCCAAAGGTATTCTTTGGTTTCGTTGTATGGGTGTTTTAAGTCATCAACAAACCAGTGCTTTGTATCGGGACGCGTTAGCCCACCATTCCATAGTTGACTTTGTTTGTGTTGGTTCTTTAATGCGTCAGGATGCTGTCTTTCACGGTGTTTAAAATCCCATGGATCCATGTGCATGGTTGGGTAGTCTTCAATATGTTTTACCATACGTCCGCGCTCTAAAACCAAAGTTTTTAGTCCGTTTTCACAAAGTTCTTTGGCAGCCCAACCGCCACTAATTCCAGTACCAATAACAATGGCGTCATATGTTTCAGGATTTTCCGTAATGGGTTTATTAATCATTTAAATAGTCTATAATTTAGTAATATTTAGTTAGTAAAATTGTTAAAATATCATAAAACAATAAATACTTTTATAGTAAACGGAAAAATAGCTATTTTGCAGAGATAAAGTGTTTAAAATATTTCAGTGAAAGTAAATATACAGAAAATAAAGCCTTATGAGGCGGATGGAGTAGTGTATCATGCGGATACCTGTTTGCCGCTTATTGATGCTTTTAAAAGGGGGAAATTAAAATTTAAGGCCTTGGCAAGGCATACGTATCCAGGAGATAGGTTAGATGAAAATACGCTTGGGTTAAATAGTATAGGGTACTGGGATGCCAATGAGCCTCAAGACTGGGGCTTAGACTGGCATAGAAATGAAGGTATTGAGTTTCATTTTCTAGAATCGGGTTCTATGCCTTATGCTCAGGAAGACAAGGAGGTTTTGCTTACACCAAATCATTTAACTATTACTAGACCGTGGGAAGCGCATAAGGTTGGTAATCCATTTATAGGAATGGGGAAATTTTATTGGGTTATAATAGATTTGGGTGTGAGAAGACCACATCAAGAATGGGTCTGGCCGGATTGGATTACGCTAACTAAAGATGATTTGTTGCGGTTAACAACCATTTTGAGGCAAAATAAAAAGTCTATTCTTAAAACAGATCAACGTGTTAGAGATTGTTTTAAGCGTATAAATCAAGCAATTAATACAGATGATCAGGGTAGTAATGCGTCAAAAATTAGATTGCTTATTAATTATTTGCTGATATTAATTTTAGACTTGTTGAATACTGAAAATATTGAATTAAATGAGTCTTTAACAGATAGTTCAAGAAGTGTTAAGTATTTTTTGAAAGAGTTAGATAAGAAACTTTCAGAGCAGTGGACTATAGATCTTATGGCAAAATCTGCAGGTGTTGGTTTAACCAGGTTTACCCATCATTGTAAACAGTTAACTAATGTGACACCTATGCGGTATTTAACGATGCGGAGGCTGGAAATGTCAAAAGGTATTTTGAAAAATAATCCGAATTTAACGGTAAGTGATGTGGCTTATATGTGTGGGTTTACTACAAGTCAATATTTTTCTACCGTATTTAAAAAGCATGAAAAGTGTTCTCCAAATGAGTTTAGAGCTCGGTTTTGTATTGATCAAAATATTAGTGCCTATCCTGAAATCTAATTTGTTTAAATTCTTTCACTGAATAAAAACAAACAGGAACTATTCTTTTTTTATATATTTTTCACAAGGTTATACCAAAGGACAAATCAAAAATATGGAGCGAAGAAAATTTATTGTTAAAGCCTCTCAAGCAAGCTTAGCGCTTTCTGCTCTTGGGGTGTACGCTTGTAATGAAAAGAAAAAAAAAGAGGTTGAACTTTCAAAGGAAACAGTTTCTAAAGAGTCCTCGTTGTTTTTTGATATATCATTAGCGCAATGGTCATTGCATCGGGCCTTAAGATCTGGAAACATGAATAATCTTGATTTTGCGGTTAAATCAAGAGCGTTAGGTTGTAATGGTTTGGAGTATGTTAATGGGTTTTTTAAGGATAAAGTGAAAGATATGGCATATCTTAAAGAGATGAATGCTATAGCAGATTCTGAAGGTCAGAAAAATGTACTTATTATGATTGATCAAGAGGGGGATTTGGCTGATGCCGATGACAACAGAAGGCTAAAAGCTATTGAAAATCATTATAAATGGGTTGATGCCGCACATTTTTTAGGATGCCATGCTATTCGGGTTAATTTAGCAGGAGGAACAGATAAAGATGATGCTATGAAAGCGGCTATTGATTCTTTGGAAAAGCTATCCAACTTTGCTGAAGGTTCAGACATTAATATACTGGTTGAGAATCATGGTGGATTTTCTTCAAATGGAGACTGGATGTCTCGCGTGTTTTCACAGGTGAGACATGTTAATTGTGGTACCTTACCCGATTTTGGAAACTTCTGTATTGCCAAAGATGAAGACAAAAACTGTGTAGACGCTTATGATAGATATAAAGGCATGAGGCAATTAATGCCTTTTGCCAAAGCAGTGAGTGCCAAGTCATACGATTTTGATGAACATGGTAATGAAACAACTATTGATTTTAAACGTATGATGACCATGGTTAAGGATTTTAAATATACAGGCTTTGTGGGTGTGGAGTTTGAAGGTAACAATGTTTCAGAAGAAAAAGGTATTCAGTTAACAAGAGATTTGCTTATTAAAGTAGGTAGAGAACTGTCTTAATCAAAACGAAATAACTAAACTATATAAATTTATGGAGCACGTTAATAAAAACAGATTGTTTCTGGCAAGTTGTTTGGCATTAATAACCACAGCCATGACCTTTGCAATTAGAGCAAGGTTAGAAACCGTTTTTGGTCCAGAGGGTATGGGCTTGACGCTTGAACAATTAGGATATGCATTTGCACCTGCCTTTTTTGGGTTTACTATTGCGATGATTATTGGAGGACCCTTGGTAGATTTAATGGGTATAAAAAGAATTACGTGGTTGGCCTTTATTACACATACCATTGGCATTGTATTAACGCTTTTAGCTGACTCTATGACCTCGTTATTTATAGCTACCTTATTCATTGGAATAGGTAATGGTTTTGTTGAGGCAGCATTGAACCCTATGATAGCCTCTATGTATTCCGAAGAAAAAACGAAAATGCTTAATAGGTTTCATGTGTGGTTTCCTGGAGGTATTGTAATTGGGTCATTAATAGGCTGGCTAACTATGGATGTGCTAGGCTTAAGCTGGGAGGCTATGGTTAGTACCTTGTTTATTCCTTTGGTGTTTTATGGTGTGTTGTTTTTTGGACAAAAAATACCTATAACCGAACGCCTGCAGTTGGGAATAAGTAATAAAGATATGTTTAAAAGTGTCTTAAAACCGTTATTCTTGTTTATGGTGTGTTGCATGTTTTTAACAGCAGCATCTGAATTAGGAACTACACAACGTATAGAGTCGTTATTAAAAGAATCGGTAACGGCACCATTATTAGTATTAGCGTTTATCAATGGAATCATGGCGTTTGGGCGTATGTTTGCAGGTCAGGTGGTGCATAAATTGAAACCATCGGGTATGTTGTTGTATTCGGCGGTTTTTACATTTATAGGGCTTTGGATGCTTACAATGACTACGGGAGGCTTAACTTTTGTGGCGGCGGCTATTTTTGCTATTGGTGTCACATTCTTTTGGCCAACCATGTTAGGTTTTGTTGCGGAATATTTACCCGAAACAGGTGCTTTGGGCTTGTCTATTATGGGAGGCGCAGGCATGTTTTCGGTGTCTATTGTTTTACCAATTATGGGAAATTTAATGGATAATGCAAGTGCTGCTGAAGCACTTCGTACAATGTCTCTTTTGCCAGCTATTTTAATCGTGGCTTTTATGGGGTTACATCTTTACATGCGGCGACAAGTAAAAACTTCTGAAGTATAAAAAAATGAGTAGAAAATTAAGAATGGGAATGATTGGTGGCGGCTCGGGATCATTCATAGGTGATGTGCACAGAAAAGCAGCTTCAATTGATGGGCTCATAGAATTGGTTTGTGGGGCGTTTAGTAGTGATCCTGAAAAATCGATAAAATCAGGACAGGCATTATACTTGCCAGAAAATAGATGCTATCGTAGTTATGAAGAAATGATTTTAAAAGAGAAGGCTTTGTCAGAGGAGGAGCGCATGGATTTTGTAGCTATTGTAACGCCTAATCATATGCATTTTTCGCCGGCTAAAATGGCTCTAGAACACGGATTTCATGTAGTTTGTGATAAACCAGTTACGCTTACGCTTGACGAGGCGCTTGCATTGGAATCTATTGTAGCTAAAAGTGGTAAGCTGTTTGCTTTAACTCATAACTATACAGGGAATGCGCTGGTGAAGCAGGCGAGAGCCATGGTGGCTAATGGCGATTTAGGAACTATTAGAAAAATTCAAGTACAGTATTTGCAAGGATGGTTATCTACAGCTGTTGAAAGTACCGATAATAAACAAGCGGCTTGGCGGGTAGATCCAACAAAATCGGGTATTGGCGGCGCTTTAGGTGATATTGGTACACATGCTGAAAATTTAGTTGAGTATGTAACAGGTTTGAAGATTGATGAATTAGCGGCCGATCTTGGTGTGTTTGGGGAAGGAAGAGTGCTTGATGATGACGGTAATGTGTTGCTGCGTATGAGTAATGGAGCAAAAGGAACTATGTCTATTTCTCAAATAGCATTGGGTGAAGAGAATAATTTGGCTATTAAGGTTTATGGAACAAGAGGAAGTTTAGAATGGCATCAAGAAAACCCTAACCAATTGATAACACACTGGCTTAACGATCCTATTAAAGTATACACACCTAATGGAAATAATTTATATCCAGAATGTTTGAATGTTTCCAGAATACCAGCGGGACATCCAGAGGGATATTTGGAGGCTTTTGCAACCATTTATAAAAATTTTGCCACCCATGCTATGGCGGTTTTAGCAGGTGAAACCATTGAATTTCCTGATTACCCTACAATTGATGATGGGGTGCGCGGCATGAAATTTATATATGCTGCGGTTGAAAGTAATAAGAATAATGCGGCTTGGACAACATTAGATTAATATATTAAAACATGAAAACAATAAAAGGACCTGCTGTTTTTTTGGCACAGTTTGCTAGTAATGAAGCGCCATTTAATAGCTTGGAAGGGATGTGTAAATGGGCCTCGGATTTAGGGTATAAAGGGATTCAAATACCAACATGGGAGTCTCATTTAATTGATATTGAAAGGGCCGCTGAAAGTCAGACCTATTGTGATGAATTAAAAGGTAAAGTCAATGGTTTTGGTTTAGAGATTACAGAACTGTCTACTCACTTACAAGGTCAATTAGTGGCCGTAAATCCTGCCTATGATACAATGTTTGACGGGTTTGCTCCAGAGCAGGTTCGTGGCAACCCTAAAGCAAGAACAGAATGGGCTATAGATTTTGTAAAGAAGTCAGGTACAGCAAGTGGTAGGTTAGGTTTAAAATCGCATGCTTCCTTTTCAGGCGCTTTATTGTGGCATACTATATATCCGTGGCCGCAACGCCCCAATGGATTGGTAGAACTTGGTTTTGCGGAATTAGCCAAACGGTGGTTGCCTATATTGAATCATTTTGATGAACATGGTGTTGATGTGTGTTATGAGTTACATCCAGGAGAAGATTTACATGACGGGGTTTCTTATGAACGTTTTTTAGAGGCTACGGGGCATCATAAACGTGCCAATATTTTGTATGATCCTAGTCATTTTGTCTTGCAGCAGCTGGATTATTTGACATTTATAGACTATTATCACGAACGTATAAAGGCCTTTCATGTTAAAGATGCAGAGTTTAATGCAACAGGAAAACAAGGTGTTTATGGCGGATATAGCGCTTGGGCAGATCGTGCTGGGCGATTTAGATCTTTAGGAGATGGTCAGGTTGATTTCAGTGGTATTTTTTCAAAGCTAACCAAGTATGGTTTAGATTTATGGGCGGTTATGGAATGGGAGTGTTGTATAAAATCTTCTGAGCAAGGCGCAAGAGAGGGAGCGTCTTTTATTCAAAAACATATTATTGAAGCAGCTGAGCGTAGTTTTGATGATTTTGCTGGAGGCGAAACAGATGTAGCACAATTAAAAACTATTTTAGGGATATAATCTAATAGTTATTTATGAAACATTTATTGGTTGTGTTTTTGTTGTTTATTACGTTAGGTGTGGGTTGTCAGGAAAAACAAGCTATTCAAAAGGCTATTGAGACAGGAACTTTTCAGAAGATAAAGGAACCTACTAACCCAAAAGTAACCGAATTTTATGCTCCGGTTCCACCTAAAGTAAATCCAAAAGCTCACGGTGATGTACCTGGTGATGCTATTGTGTTATTTGACGGAACAGATTTTAATCATTGGGAACATTCAAAAGACAATAGACCTGTTGAATGGCAGTTAAATAACGATGGAAGTATGACTGTAAAGGATAAGTCAGGTGATATTCAAACCAAACAAAGTTTTGGTTCTGTGCAATTGCATATTGAGTGGAAGTCGCCCAAAGATATTCAGGGAAAAGGACAGCATAGAGGAAATAGTGGCGTCTTTCTTCAGGGAAGGTATGAGGTTCAAGTATTGGATAATAATGATAACGAAACCTATGTTAACGGATTAGTGGGGGCTATTTACAAGCAATCGGCACCATTAGTAGTAGCTTCGGTGCCTTCGGGAGCGTGGAATAGTTATGATATTATTTATCATGCACCTGAATTTAATAAGGACGGTGAAAAAATGAAATCTGCCACAATCACGGTATTGCATAATGGTGTTTTGATTCAAGACCATTTTGAAATAAAAGGCACTACAGAATATAGAGGTTGGCCTAAAAATAAGGCTCATGGTAAGGCGCCTTTAAAATTGCAAGATCACGGCGATAATAGTCGTGTGAGTTACAGAAATATTTGGCTTAGAGAACTAAACTAATAGAATTTAAACATGACTAAATCAATCATTTCAAGACGATTATTTGTTAAAAAAACAGCAATAGCTTCCGCAGGTTTTGCTGTGCTTCCTAGTTTACTCAGTGTTTCGCCAAATAACAAATTAAATATAGCGGTTATTGGTGTAGGAAATAGGGGAGGATACAATTTAAAAATGGTTTCTGAAAGCAATAATATTGTCGCCTTATGTGATGTAGATCGACGGTTTTTAGAGCAAGCAGCGTTAAATTATCCGAAAGCAAAGACTTTTAAGGATTTTAGGCAGATGTTCGATAACATGAATAGCGAGATTGATGCGGTGGTTATTTCAACCCCAGATCATACACATTTTGCAGCAACTATGGCGGCTATGGAGTTGGGAAAACATGTTTATGTAGAAAAGCCATTAGCGCATAATATATGGCAATTAAGAACACTGAAAAAGGCAGCAAAGTATTATGGCGTAGTCTCTCAAATGGGGAATCAAGGGCATACTACTGAAGGGATAAGATTAATAAAAGAGTGGTATGATGCAGATGTATTAGGGGAAGTGAAAGAAGTACATGCATGGCGTGGTGTTAATAGGTTTGAGCCTGGGTATTATTTTACCAAGCCAGGTCAATTTCCACCTGAAGAAGATGCAATTCCTGATTATTTAGATTGGGATCTTTGGTTAGGCCCCGCAAAAAAGCGTCCGTTTAATTCTGCTTATGCGCCAAAATCGTGGCGTGGTTTTTATGATTTTGGTTTGGGGCAATTGGGCGATTGGGCATGCCATACTTTAGATGCGCCATTTTGGGCATTAAATTTAGGGTCACCACATAAGGTTAAGGCTGAAGTTCCAAAAGGCAGTTTTAATCATGAAGGTTTTATGCCAGACAGGTCTACAGTTGTGTTTGATTTTAAAAAACGAGATAATAAACCAGCGGTTAAGCTTACTTGGCATGAAGGTTATAAAAAGCCAAATATTAAAATCAAACCAGAATGGGGAATTCAAGAGTTAAACCCTAAAGGAGGTATGCTCATGATAGGAAGTAAGAGAACGCTAATAACAGGGGCAAGGCCTGAAAAACCAAAACTATTAGTGTCGGAGGATGAATGGGCGGCATTTTTAAAGGATGCACCCAGTAAAACAATACCAAGGGTAGGTAATAATCAACCTCATAAAGAATGGCTTGATGCCATAAAAGATAATACGTTGCCGGGATCCAATTTTGATTATGCGGCCAATTTAACAGAAATGGCCTTGGTAGGCGTTATGGCGCAGCGTTTTGGTGGTGTAATAAAGTTTGATGCTGAAAATTTAAAAGTGACCAATAAGCCAGAACTCGATGTCTTCTTAAAGGAGCCAGTAAGAGATGGCTGGGCTTATGGTGATAATTTAAATTAAAGTATTCTTTTTTTTAGCGTTGCTGAATTGTGACTGACTCTCTTTTATAGCGCTTGTAAAAGATAAATAATCTGAAAATTTTAGTTTGGGATGCTTAGAGTAAAAGATGTAGGCTATAAAGGCGTGCGTTTTTTTTGTGAAATCAAAGTATTTTTCGAAATATTAAAATAAAATCTTAAAAAAATCGAGATTTACACAAATATTTCTAAAAACGCTATTGATTTTAGGCGTTTATAAAATAAAGTCTTAATTTTGAGGCATGAAAAATTTAAAAAATAAAATACGTTGTACTACACCCGGTTTGCCCGTGCGCAATCGCCGCCGCTTCTAATTTGCCTTAAATTAGTCGAATAACCTTAAAAACGTCATTTTAATTTTTTTCAAATTGTCCAATTTCTTTTTCATAATATTTAAAAATAACGTTAATTTCATAATTAACCGAGATATGATGCGTCGAAGATTTCCTCGTCGCCCGTAAGGGTATGTGTAATTTTTATTGAATTAGGTGAGTCCAGTTCAGCAGTTAAGAAAAGAATATTAATTGACATTCAATACAAAAGAAGGAAATGAAGGTTGTAATAGCCGATAAATCACATATAAAATACGCAGAAATTATTTGCGAAACCATAGCAGAGTCAGCAGCTGTACGAGGTACAGGTATTGCTAGACGTACGCCTGAATATATAGCCACCAAAATGGAGAATGGTAATGCTGTTATTGCTATTGAGGATGGTAAGTTTGCTGGTTTTTGTTACATTGAAAAATGGGGGCATGGTAAATTTGTTGCCAATTCAGGGCTCATTGTGCATCCAGATTTTAGAGGGAGAGGACTAGCTAAAGAAATAAAACTTAAAGTGTTTGAACACTCTAAAAATAAATTTCCAGACGCTAAAATTTTTAGTATTACCACAGGACCTGCTGTGATGAAAATGAATAGCGATTTGGGGTATAAGCCCGTGCCTTTTTCTGAGTTAACGGACGATCCTACCTTTTGGGACGGATGTCAAACGTGCAAAAATTATGATGTTTTAACACGAACCAATAGAAAAATGTGTTTGTGTACAGGAATGTTGTATGACTCAAAAGCCAAAAAACAAGAAGTAAAACCTATTAAGAGAAAGGTGGTTGAAAGATTAAAAAGAATAAAAGAAGCCTTATTTCTAAAGAAAGATAAAAAAGCAGACAAATGAAAAAATTAGTTATAGCATATAGCGGAGGATTAGATACCTCATACTGTGCCGTAAGTTTATCAAAAGAATATGATGTGCATGCTGTGAGCGTTAATACAGGAGGATTTTCCCAAGATGAAATCAATCACATTGAGAGTAACGCCTATAAAATGGGGGTGTCTACTTATAAAAATATTGATGCCGTTTCTACATTTTATCAAAAAGTAGTAAAGTATTTAATTTTTGGAAATGTATTAAAGAATAATTCATATCCCTTATCTGTAAGTGCGGAACGCATTGTTCAAGCTATTGAAATTGTTGAGTATGCTAAAAGTATTGGAGCTGAGTATATCGCTCATGGTAGTACAGGCGCAGGAAATGATCAGGTGAGATTTGATATGATTTTTCAAACCTTAGCGCCTCAAATTAAAATCATAACTCCAATTAGAGATCAAAAGCTAACCAGACAAGAAGAAATTGATTATTTAAAGGCCAATGGTATTGATATGTCTTGGGAAAAGGCTAAGTATTCCATTAATAAAGGGTTGTGGGGTACTAGTGTTGGCGGCGCAGAGACCTTAACCTCTGAAAAAGCATTGCCAGATGAAGCTTATCCATCGCAATTGAAGCATGCCGAAGAAGAAAAAGTAAAACTTACCTTCATAAAAGGTGAGCTAGTTGCTGTTAATGGCGTTGAAAATGAGCCTGAAATTAATATAGAAGTGTTGAATAACTTAGCGTCAGCTTATGCTATTGGTAGAGATATTCATGTGGGTGATACTATAGTTGGTATAAAAGGCCGTGTTGGTTTTGAAGCCCCAGCAGCTCTCATTACCATCAAAGCGCATCACTTATTAGAAAAGCATACCTTAACCAAATGGCAGTTGCAGCATAAAGAATATTTATCTAGTTTTTACGGTATGCACTTGCATGAGGGACAATATTTAGATCCTGTTATGCGTGATATTGAGGCTTTTTTACAGAATAGCCAAGACAAGGTTACAGGAGATGTGTTTGTTACCTTAAAACCTTACCATTTCAATTTAGACGGTATTTCTTCTAAACATGATTTAATGAGTGCTAAGTTTGGAAGTTATGGTGAAGAGAATAAAGCTTGGACAGCTGATGACGCCAAAGGCTTTATAAAGATTTTGGGGAATCAGAATAAGATATATCAACAAGTAAATTCAAAACAAGATGATTAAAGTAGGCATAGTAGGGGGTGCAGGGTATACCGCAGGAGAACTTATTAGACTATTAATTCATCATCCAGAAACTGAGATCGATTTTGTTTTTAGTACAAGTAATGCAGGAAATCAAATTAGTAAAGTGCATCAAGATCTGGTGGGGTCTTTTGATAAAACTTTTACAGATACCATAAACCCTAAAGTTGATGTCTTGTTTTTGTGTTTAGGTCATGGTAATTCAGTTAAGTTTTTAGAATCAAATGTCTTTTCTGGAAACACTAAAATTATAGATCTAGGTAATGATTTCAGACTTGAAAAAGATAGAGTTTTTAACGGTAAGGATTTTGTTTATGGACTGCCAGAATTACAAAAGGAAGAGATAATATCTGCCAATTTTATTGCAAATCCAGGTTGTTTTGCAACAGCCATTCAACTAGGCTTGCTTCCGTTAGCTAAAGCCGAATTGTTAAATAATGATGTGCATATTAATGCGGTTACAGGAGCTACTGGAGCTGGTACGTCCTTGTCAGCAACCACACATTATACCTGGAGAGATAACAACTTTTCGTATTATAAACCGTTTACCCATCAGCACTTAGGAGAAATTAATCAGTCAGTAAAACAATTGCAACACACGTTTTCTTCTGAAATCCTTTTTATGCCAAATAGAGGAAACTTTTCAAGAGGTATTTTTGCTACAATTTATACCGATTTTGAAGGTGCTTTAGAAGATGCTAAAGCGCTTTATAACGCCTACTACAAAAATAGTGCGTTTACTTTTGTTTCAGATAATTTTTTGCACTTAAAGCAAGTGGTTAATACCAATAAATGTTTGATTCATTTACATAAACATGAAGGTAAATTATTGATAACAAGCATTATAGATAATTTACTGAAAGGGGCTTCAGGACAAGCTGTTCAGAACATGAATTTAATGTTTGGTTTTGAGGAAACAACAGGGCTACATTTAAAAGCTACATATTTTTAAAAAGAAAACCATGAGAATAGCCATTATTGGAACTGGAAATTTAGGAAGCTCGATTGCTAAAGGGCTTATAGGGAATAAATCATATACCTCGCTGTATTTGAGTGATAAAAATACGGCCAATGTAGATGCGTTTAATACCCTTGAAAATGTGACGGTAACGAATGATAATCTTTTAGCTGTTGAGCAGTCAGATATGATCATTTTTGCACTTCAACCTAAGCATATTAATAGCGTACTAGAGAGCGTGACACATCTTATTACAGATCGCCATACCGTAATGTCTGTTGCTGCTGGTGTTGAAATATCAAGAATAGAAGGTATAGTTGGAGGGGATAAACACATTATCAGAGTTATGCCAAATACCGCGATTTCAATAGGTAAGTCTATGACGTGCCTGGCAGCTAATACAGTAGCGCAAGACCGTTTAGTATTGGCAAAGGATATTTTTAATCAGCTAGGTACTACCATGGTAATTCCTGAAGAACAAATTCAAGCAGCTACGGTTATTTGCGCCAGTGGTATTGCATTTTGGATGCGTTTGGTAAGAGCAACCACTCAAGGGGCTATTCAATTAGGTTTTGAAGCACATGAAGCTCATGAGTTAGCCTTGCAAACCTGTTATGGTGCGGCAAGTTTGTTGAAAGAGTCGGGTAAGCATCCCGAAGAAGAAATTGATCGTGTTACAACACCAAGTGGTTGTACCATTGAAGGCCTTAATGAAATGGAACATCAAGGATTAAGTTCTTCATTAATAAAAGGGATTAATGCCTCGTTTGAAAAAATAAATCAACTTAAAAAGAATTAATATGCCATTATTTAACGTTTATCCACTATATGATGTAACCCCTGTATCTGGTAAAGGGGTGTACGTTTATGATGATCAAGGGGCTGAGTATTTAGATCTTTACGGGGGTCATGCCGTGATTTCCATTGGTCATGCACACCCTAAATATGTTGAGGCAGTTTCAAATCAAGTGTCAAAGCTCGGGTTTTATTCTAATGCCATACAAAACCCTTTACAGGTTAAACTAGCTGATAGGTTAGAAAAATTATCTGGTTGTAAAGATTATCAATTGTTTTTGTGTAATTCTGGGGCAGAAGCAAATGAAAATGCCTTGAAATTAGCATCCTTTAAAACAGGGAAATCACGTGTGGTAGCGTTTAAAAATGGATTCCATGGGCGTACTTCGGCTGCTGTGGCCGCAACGGATAATCCTAATATTATAGCGCCAATAAATGCGCAACAGGAAGTAACTATTTTAGACTTGAATGATATTACAGGCGTGAAAGCAGAACTTGAAAAAGGAGATGTTTGTGCAGTCATTGTTGAGTTTATTCAAGGTGTAGGAGGCTTAGATCAGGGAACATCAGATTTCTTTGAACAAGTTTATGCCCTTTGTAAAGCCAATAATACCATGTTTATTGCCGATGAGGTACAATCTGGTTACGTGCGTTCAGGTAAATTCTTTGCCTTTCAACATCATAATGTGACACCCGATATTATTTCAATAGCCAAAGGTATGGGAAATGGTTTTCCTATTGGCGGGATATTGATTCATCCAGAAATTGAGGCAAAATTTGGCATGTTAGGTACCACATTTGGTGGAAATCATTTGGCTTGTGCAGCAGGCTTAGCTGTGCTAAATGTGATTGAGGAAAAACAGTTGATGAATAATGTGATTAATATGTCTGAATACTTCATCAAGATAGCTCAAACCATTCCACAGATAAAGAAAATAAAAGGAAGAGGTTTAATGTTAGGGCTTGAATTTGATTTTGAAGTGGGCGACCTCAGAAAAAAATTAATTTATGAGCACCATATTTTTACAGGAGGTGCCTCAAATAAAAAATTATTAAGAATATTACCGCCTTTAACCGTAAGGAAAGAGCATATAAATATGTTTTTTGAAGCGCTTATAGGCGTCTTAGCCAACTCAGAAATAGTTGAGGCTAAGGTTTAAAATTAAAACTACAAAATGAATACTTTACTATCTATAGAAATAAGAAATGCTGTTTTATTAAAAATGGCAGAACTTTTAAAGCGTGATAGAGAAGCGTTAATAGAAATAAATAAAACAGATTTAGAAGCCTACAAAGGGGATGATATTTCTATGTTTGATCGTTTAAAGGTTAACGATGCAAAAGTAGATGAAATGATAAAGTCTGTAACTCATTTGGCTTCGCAGGAAGACCCAGTTGGGATAGAACGTTTTAGCTTTAAGCATGAAAATGGTATGCAGATTTATAATAAAACAGCATCCTTTGGAACGGTAATGATTATTTATGAATCACGACCAGATGTAACGGTTGAAGCTGCAGGCATTGCGTTTAAATCTGGAAACAAGATTTTATTAAAAGGCGGGAAAGAGTCTTTACATTCAAATTTGAAAATTGTAGCCTTATGGCATGAGGCGTTGCAGACCTATGGAGCAGCTACCAGTTGGGTGGAGTATTTACAATTTAATAGGACAGAAACTCAAGCGTTTTTAGAAAAGCCAACACAAAAAGTAGATTTAATTGTGCCTCGTGGAGGGGAACGTTTAATTGCCTTTGTGAAAAAACATGCCACCTGTCCAGTTATTATTAGCGGACGCGGAAATAATTTTGTTTATGTACATAAGGAGGCAGATTTAGATGTTGCTTTAAATGTTATCGTAAACGGAAAGACTGCAAAAATATCGGCATGTAACGCTGTTGACAAAGTACTTATTGATGCCAATTTGCCTGATAAAGATAAGTTTATAGAAACATTGATTGCTAAATTAAAGGAGTTTAATGTTGAAATTTTAGGAGATGCCAAAACGTCAAAGTTTGAAGAAATTAAAGCTTTTGATTCTGAAGATATCTGGTACGAAGAGTTTCTAGACTACAAAATTGTTATTGGTGAAATTGCATCAAATGAAGACACTATCGCTAAAATCAATAAATATTCCGGCGGACATTCGTCTTCCATTATAACAAAGAATGATACCGAGGCCGAATTGTTTATGGCTAATGTAGATACGGCTGCGGTTTATCACAATGCTTCAACTCGTTTTACAGATGGTGGACAATTAGGTTTAGGGGGTGAGCTTGCTATTAGTACAGATAAGTTGCATCAGCGTGGACCAATAGGGTTACAGCATTTAGTGACTAATAAATGGTATGTTCATGGAAATGGACAAATAAGATAAACATGCAAAAAAAGAAGCGCATACTATTAAAGATTGGTTCAAATACGCTAACCAAAGAGACCAATAATATTTCAAGAGGAAAAATTGAAGATGTTGCAAATCAAATAGCTAAGCTTCAAGATTCCTGTGAGTTTGTTATTGTAAGTTCAGGAGCTATTGCAGTGGCTAAGCAATTTGTAAAGCTAGAGAGTAAACAAGAAGAAGTTTTTGTAAAGCAGGCTTTGGCATCAATTGGTCAGCCACATCTTATTAGAATTTATCAGGAAATCTTTAGAGAGTACGGTTTACTAAGTTCACAGTGTTTATTGTCCTATTCAGATTTTGAAAAGGAAGATAGTAGAACCAATATCATGAATACCATAAAAGTATTAATGAATAATAACTATGTGCCAATTATAAATGAAAATGATACAGTAGCCACTGATGAGATTAAGTTTGGTGATAACGACAAATTAGCGGCATTAACAGCGTCATTACTTGGGGTTGATTTATTCATTATTGCAACCAACACGCATGGTATTTATACCAAAGCTTCTATAAATGACGAAGCGCCAGAAACCATTGAAGAGGTTTTAAATTTTGAGAAGTTAAGAGCACAAGTAGTGAGTTCAAAATCCTCGCATGGAAGTGGTGGTATGGCTTCTAAAATAGAAGCCGCTTCCTTAGCTAAAAAAGCAAACATAGAAACATGGATTGTAAACGGTTTAGAAGATAACTTTATAGTAAATGCAATGCAAAATAAAGTACTGTTTACCAAAATAAAATAATTAAGATGAATTACATTTCTATTCAAGATATAGATGATATTAATGCATGGATTGAGGCGGCTAAAGCCATTAAATCAAATCCGTTGGGTGATGTTGAATTAGGTAAACACAAAACCTTAGGCTTGCTTTTTTTTAATTCAAGTTTACGAACGCGATTAAGTACTCAAAAAGCCGCTTTAAATTTAGGAATGAACCCGATTGTTATGAATGTTTCTGGTGATGCTTGGGGTATTGAATTTGGTGATGGTACAGTGATGAATGGAAACACCGCCGAGCATATTAAAGAAGCGGCGGCTGTGGTATCTCAGTATTGTGATATCATTGCGGTTAGAGCATTTCCAACTTTAACCGATAAGGCGAAAGATGAGAGTGAGCAGGTATTAAATGCCTTTGCTAAATACGCTTCGGTACCCATTGTAAATATGGAAAGTGCCACAGGACATCCTTTACAAGGTTTAACAGATGCCTTAACCATTTCGGAGTATACAACAAAACCAAGACCTAAAGTGGTATTAAGTTGGGCACCACATGTGAAAGCTTTGCCACATGCCGTTGGAAATAGTTTTGTAGAAGCCATGCAAAAAATGGATGTTGAATTTGTAATCGCCAATCCAGAGGGGTATAATTTAAATCCTGAAATAACTAAAGACACGCCTATATATCATAATCAAGCAGAAGCATTTATAGGAGCAGATTTTGTTTATACCAAAAACTGGAGCTCTTATGAAGATTATGGTCAAATAAAAAACACAGACCCTAATTGGATGATTACAAACGAGAAATTGGGTCATGCCAAGTTTATGCATTGTTTGCCTGTAAGAAGAAATGTGGTTGTTGAAGATGCGGTGTTAGATAGTGATGCGTCTCTTGTAATTCAGCAGGCAAATAACAGAACCTATGCCGCGCAGTTGGTGTTAAAAAAAATATTAGAAGATTTGCAATAACGTTTCAGGCTTAAACGTGTTTAAAATCTAAAATAAAGAATATGAAAGAAAAATTATCAATAGTAAAAATAGGAGGAAATGTTATAGAAGATCAAGAGGCTTTAAATGCATTTCTAAAACATTTTTCTAAGTTAGAAGGACATAAAGTTTTAGTACATGGAGGTGGTAAACGCGCTACGCACATAGCGTCAAGGTTAGGTGTAGAGTCTAAAATGATAGATGGGCGCCGTATTACAGATGCAGATACGTTAGAGGTTATCACTATGGTTTATGGTGGCTTGGTAAATAAAAATATTGTTGCAAAACTTCAAGCGTTACATGTTGATGCTATTGGATTAACAGGTGCCGATATTAATAGTATTTTATCTGTAAAACGTCCAGTAAAAGCTATTGATTATGGATTTGTGGGTGATGTTAAAAAAGTAAATTATAAAAGCATAAATAAACTGATTAAAGCTAATTTTACACCAGTATTTTGTGCCATTACCCATGATAAAAACGGTCAATTATTTAACACCAATGCTGATACCATAGCTTCAGAATTAGCCATAGGTTTATCAAAATTATACACGGTTGAGTTGTACTATTGTTTTGAGAAAAACGGCGTGCTTATGTCTGTTGATGATGATAATTCGGTTATTGATTACATGGATTCAGGTACCTATCAAGTGTTAAAACACGATGGCGTTTTTCATGATGGTATGTTGCCCAAGTTAGAAAATTGCTACCATGCTATTGAGCAAGGTGTGTCTAGAGTATTTATAGGCAACCCAACTGTAATAAGTAATAAAGAACAAAAGTTTACAACCTTGTTTTTATGATAGAACAGTTAACACAAGAAGCTATAACGCTTTTAAAACAATTAATAGAAACGCAGTCTTTTTCATCAGAAGAAGATATTACGGCATCACATATAGAAGCTTGGTTTAAACGCTATGCCATAGATTATAAGAGAACAAAAAACAATGTATGGGCGGTTAATAAGTACTTTGATAACAGCAAACCTACACTATTGCTAAATTCGCACCACGATACGGTTAAGCCAAATTCGGCCTATACCAATGATCCTTTTAAGGCTATTGTTGACGAGGGAAAACTATATGGTTTAGGAAGTAATGATGCAGGAGGATGTTTGGTGGCTTTAATAGCCACTTTTACGTATTTCTATAATTATAAAAATTTAAAATACAATTTAGTTATTGTTGCTTCGGCGGAAGAAGAAAGTAGTGGCCCAAATGGATTGAATAGTATGCTTTCCATTATTCCAAAAGTAGATGTAGCCATTGTGGGAGAACCCACGCTTATGAATTTGGCAGTAGCTGAAAAAGGTCTTGTTGTTTTTGATGCTGTGATTGAGGGAACACCCAGTCATGCTGCACACCCCAATGATAATAATGCTATTTATAACAGTATAGAAGCACTTAAATGGTTTCAAGATTTTAAATTTGAAAGAGGCTCTGAGGCCTTAGGTGACGTGAAACTTACGGTAACCCAAATAAATGCAGGGTCGCAGCATAATGTAGTTCCGGGTCATGTAGATTTAGTTATTGATGTCCGTGTAAACGATGCTTATAGTAATGCTGAAATAGCGCAAATTTTACAAGCACAAGCACCTGTAACAAAAATCACCCCACGAAGTTTAAGGCTTAATTCATCCAGTATTCCAATGAATCATGATTTGGTGAAAGCGGGTGTTGATATGGGGCGAACCACTTATGGGTCACCAACACTATCAGATCAGGCCGTTTTATTCTGTCCGTCATTAAAATTAGGACCAGGTGATAGTACACGGTCACATTCGGCAAACGAATTTATTTTTATAAAGGAAATAGAAGAAGGTATAAAGATTTATGTGGAATTGTTGAATCGCGTTATTGTTTAACACATCAGCATATAAACAAATAAATAGAAAATAATGAAACTCTGGGATAAAGGCATATCTATCGATAAAAAAATAGAACAATTTACAGTTGGAAACGATAGAGAAATAGATATTCATATTGCAAAATATGATGTTATAGCATCAAAAGCACATGCTAAAATGTTGCATAAAATTGGCATTTTAACCACCATAGAATTAGAACAACTTTTAGGAGGGTTACAAGTTTTAGAAAATGAAATTGAAGCAGGTGAATTTGTTATCGATGCGCAGTTTGAAGATGTTCATTCTAAAATAGAGTATGAATTAACAGCGACATTGGGCGAGGTAGGAAAAAAAATTCATACAGCACGTTCACGAAATGATCAAGTTTTGGTGGCTTGTCACCTGTATTATAAAGAGAATTTAAAGCTAATTCAAAGCAAAACAAAGACCTTGTTTGATACACTGTTGCATTTGGCTGAGCAATACAAAGATAAAGTATTGCCAGGCTATACACATTTGCAAGTGGCTATGCCTTCATCATTTGGATTGTGGTTTTCTGCCTATGCAGAATTGATGATAGATGACGTTTTTCTATTAAATGCAGCCTTAAAAACGGTAGATCAAAATCCCTTGGGATCAGCTGCAGGATATGGTAGTTCTTTTCCTATTGATAGAGAATTTACTACTGAAGAAATGAACTTTGCTACATTAAAATACAACGTCGTTGCGGCACAGCTGGGACGCGGAAAAAATGAACGGACTATTGCTGCTGCTTTGGGTAGTTTAAGCAATACCTTAGCTCGTTTTGCTATGGATACTTGCTTGTATATGAGTCAGAATTTTGATTTTATATCCTTCCCAGATGAGCTCACCACAGGAAGCAGTATTATGCCGCATAAAAAGAACCCAGATGTATTTGAATTAATTAGAGGAAAATGTAATAAAATTCAAGCGCTTCAAGGGGAGATGCTTTTAATAACTAATAATTTACCGAGTGGTTATCACAGAGATTTTCAGTTGCTAAAAGAGAATATGATTGCAGCGTTTGAGGAAATAAAGGATATTCTTGATATTTTCAATTACTCGATTCAACAAATAATAATTAAAGATGTTAATATCAATGATGATAAGTACAAATACTTGTTCACGGTTGATAATATTAACACCTTGGTTGTAGAGGGGCAAAGTTTCAGAGAAGCTTATCAGAAAATTGGCGGACAAGTTCAAAATGGCACCTATGTACCTGATACCTCAAAAAAACACACCCATACAGGAAGCATTCATAATTTGAGTTTGGATAAAATACGCGATAAATTTCCTAAATAGAGAGTAGTAAGGATATGAGACTATTTTTTTTATGGTTTTGTTTTATTGGACTTAATATGGGGCATGCACAGGTTAAAACGATAGAAATTTGGGATAGTAACATACCCAATAGCCAAGAAACAGAACAAGAGGAGGTGGTTGAAAAAACAGACATTACAAGAATCACACTTGTAAAAACACCAACATTACAAATTTTTCTGCCAGCCAAAAAAAGTGCCACAGGACAGGGTGTAATAATCTGTCCTGGCGGCGGGTATCGCAGTTTATCATATGATTGGGAAGGGACAGATGTTGCCAAATGGTTTAATAGTAAAGGTATTGCAGCATTTGTTTTAAAAAGCAGGTTACCACTTTCCAAATCATTAAAAGTACCGCATAAAGCGCCTTTGCAGGATGCGCAACGTGCTATGAGATGGGTGAGATATCACGCTGCTGAGTTTAATATAAAACCAGATCAAATTGGTATTATGGGATTTTCTGCTGGAGGTCATTTGGCGGGCACATTAAGTACACAGTTTAACAAACAAAATGAGTTTGAAGAACAACCCTTAGATACCATTTCAGCCAGACCAGATTTTTCTATATTGATATATCCCGTAGTTACCTTGAAACATGATTACACCCATAAAGGATCTCGCAACAATTTGTTGGGAAAAGATGCCGATGAAAATCTGAAACACCAGTACTCAAATGAACTTCATGTTACTGAAAATTCACCTCCAACATTTATAGTACATTCTGGTGATGATAAAGCAGTGCCGGTAGAGAATAGTCTGCAATTATATAAGGTTTTAAATAATCATGGTGTTAAGGCTGAATTACATGTGTATCCTTTTGGTGGCCACGGATATGGTTTAGCTGTGGGGAATGCGTATTTAGAGACCTGGACTGATAGATTACACGTTTGGTTAAGCAATCTTTAATAGTTTAAAAACCCAACTTTTTTTGTAAATCACACTGTATTCATTTGATTAAGTGTTTGGTTGTAGCGCTTGTACAGTTTTTGTAAAGTACAAGAATCTGTTTTTATTTTTTTGAAGATTATATTTATGCATCAACTAAATTAGACTCAAAATGAATAGCATACACCACCGTATTTTTTTGTTATTATTTTCTTTTTCAGTTTTTCTTTCTTGTAAGAAGCAAATAGATGAAACGAAAGAGTATGTGCTTTTTGATTTTGAACAAGAGAATCAGTTAAAAGTAGAAGGAGTTGTAGACGCGTCATACAAAGTAATTGAGTCTGGGACAACTAAATTGTTACAGGTAAAAACAGGGCATCAGGTGTCGAAACCTACTATTGTTTTAAAACAACCAGATAATGTAAATTGGGATTTAAAAGGATACCATCAAGTAAAAGCTGATGTTGCTAATATTGGTGATTCTTACATGCAAGTTGAAATGTTTGTAGGCGATGATCCAGATGGTTTAATTAAATGGTATTGTTCAGATTACGTAGATTTAAATCCGGGTGAGAAAAAGGCAATAACAGTTGATTTAGCCTGGACACCATGGGTGTTTTCGCCTCAATTGAAAGTTGAAGGCATGCGGGGTATACCTGGTTCATTGAAAACAGATATTGATGCTATTAAAGAAATAAGCTTTTGTTCACGTTATGCCTCATCAAATAATACATTTACTATTGATAATATTCGAGCCGAAGGCAAATTAGAAGTACGAGATACTTCAGGTTTTTTTCCATTTGTAGACAAGTTTGGCCAATATAAACACAACGATTGGAAGGGAAAAATACATGCTGAAGAAGAATTAAAACAAGTGGCAGAAGTTAATTTAGAAAAGCTCTTGGAAAAGAGTGGGCCAGAGGAAAGAGGAACTTATGGAGGCTGGACAGGTGGTCCTAAATTAGAAGCCACAGGCTTTTTTAGAACAGAGAAGTACAAAGGTAAATGGTGGCTGGTTGATCCGGAAGGGTATTTGTTTTGGACGGCTGGGGTGAATTGTGTTTCTCCAAATAGTGCACATACAGGGACTTCAGGAAGAGAACATTATTTTGAGACATTACCAAAAGCAGAGGGCGAGTATGCTAAGTTTTATGGTGAAGGCGGAAGAGCTTCTCATGGGTTTTACAGTAAAATAGATTCATATACATCTTTTAATTTTTATCAGAGTAATTTGTTTAAAAAGTTTGACTATGATTGGCAGTATAAGTTTTCAGATTTAGCACATTTAAGGTTTAAGAGCTGGGGATTAAATACGATTGGATTTGTTTCTGATATTTGGACAACCAGACAACAAAAAACGGCATATGTGGGATCTATTTGGATTAGGAATACACCAAAAATTCAAGGATCTGAAGGATTTTGGGGAAGGTTTCATGATGTGTTTGATCCAAAATTTGAAAAGGCTGTTAAGGCATCAATGGCATCTCAAAAAGAAGGCGCTTATGATGCTTGGTGCATCGGCTACTTTGTGGATAATGAATTGTCTTGGGGTGATTTGGGATCATTGTCCATTGGTGTGTTGAGGAGCCCTGAAACACAAATTGCAAAACATGTTTTCGTTCAAGATTTAACAGATAAGTATACCACTATACAAGCTTTGAATCAATCTTGGGGAACGTCACATCAATCCTGGGAAGCTTTGCTTAAATCAACTGAAACACCAGATATGAATAAAGCTATGCCAGATTTAGTCGATTTTTATAGAAAAATTGCTGAAACGTATTTTAAGACCATAAAGGAAGAATTGCAGATAATTGCACCTAAACAAAATTATTTAGGTTGTCGTTTTGCTTGGGCTAATAATGATGTGGTGTTAACGGCAGCAAGCAAGTATATGGATATTATGAGCTTCAATAAATATGAGTATAGCGTAGAAAATATCGGTCTGCCAAAAGGTGTAGATAAACCCATTTTAATTGGTGAATTTCATTTTGGAGCTGTTGATAGAGGTATGTTTCATGCAGGTGTTAAGAAAGCAGAAAGTCAGGAGGATAGAGGTGAAAAGTATCAAAGCTACATTCAAGGTGCATTAAGAAACCCTTCAGTTATTGGTGCGCATTGGTTTCAGTATATCGATGAACCGCTCACTGGAAGGTTTGATGGTGAAAATTATAATATTGGGCTTGTTGATGTTTGTGATAATCCTTACGAAGCGTTGGTTGAAAAAATTAGAGAAACAACCTATGGCATGTACTCTTATAGAATGAGTCATTAATTTCGTTCAATCGGTAAAAATAGACATCGGTAATTGGGATAATTTATTGAAAGTTTAGTTTTTTTCCAGTGTTAGCTTCCTTGTAATTGAAGCTGAGTTGGTATTTTTACTAAAATAATTTTTCAATATATTATGCTTAATAAATATTTGCCCCTAACATTATGTTGTAGTTTAATCATTTTTGCTTCATGCAGTAAAAGTGACGCCACAGAAGATGATCCTGAAGTTACCCCAATTCTAACAATGGTTAATACTAAAATTCCAGAGAAAACCGCCGTCTATTCAGACGTTTTAGTAGGAGGAACTATTTCCTATGGGAATGACGATTTTCAGAGCATAGAGCAAGGTGTCGTTTGGGCCGAAACAGAGCTTCCTACAATTAATGATAACAAACAAGTGGTTTCATCAACGTCAAATGATTTTACTACTACCATTTCAGAATTAAAAGGTAATGCTAAATACTATTTCAGAGCCTATTTGTCTAGTAATTCTGAAACAATTTATGGAGATCAAAAAGATATTACCACAGATAAAGCACCGAGCCCAGTTGCTTTTTTACCAGATCCTGGTAATGGAAAAATGTGGGTTATTCAACCTGAGTTTTCCAATGAGTTTGAATATAGTGATAAGACTGATTCTCAATTTTCAGATGATTGGCAAGATTCGTTTTTCAATGGCTGGACAGGACCTAAAAAGTCTGGTACGGCTACAACATCAACGGTTTATACTCCGGAAAATTCTTCAATACAAGATGGTAAACTTGTGTATAAAGCGACTATTGATGGTAATAATGTGCATACGGGTTGTGTAACATCAAAAGCCAAAGTAGGATATCCGCTATATATGGAAGCGCGGGCAAAAATAAGTGAATCATCGTTAGCTACGGCTGTATGGCTATTAAGTGAAGACTCTACTCAGGAAATAGATAATTTGGAAGCTTATGGTAGTAAAGACAACGATTATTTTTCAAAAAGATTACATTTAAGTCATCATACGTTTATAAGAGATCCGTTTCAAGATTATCAACCCAAAGGGCCAGAAACCTATTATGCTGATGGAAAAGGAACACAGTGGGCAGATGATTATCATAATTATGGAATACTGTGGTTAGATCCTTGGACACTTAAATATTATGTTGATGGCGAATTAGTAAGAGAAACACCTACTGATGAAATAGATCCGTTGAACTATACAAATGGCACAGGTTTAAATAAGGATATGTATCTTATTATATCGGCTGCGGCACAACCTTGGCGAGAGACAGTAGGGCAGGTTGAGGATTATACAACTGATCCTTCTGTTATTAGTGAAGCACGTTCAACTTCTAAATTTGAATACATTCGAACCTATAAACCAGAGTAATTTAGGCTGTATGATTAAAGATTAAGGTTAAATTTAGTTTGAGTGAACGGAATTCAATATGAGAATATCGTACTAGGTATAAAAATAAAGCGCATTTGTAAAAAAATGCGCTTTTTTTGGACGTCCCATTATGTTCAGTTTAATAGTTTGTTGACTAACTCAAATAATTAAATAATAGTGGATTGTCCTAAATGTATATTAGTAAAGTTTAGATTTGTTTCATCGGGATTATTAATAAAATCTTCAATAAAATCACCTACTTTAGTAGTACTTATATTGTCATATTTGTTATTTAAATCGGGAGTGGTTATATGAAGTTTCAACGATTTATCTACACCTTCGCGTACCAGAGCTGCTTCATCATCTAACCCAAAATGATCCAGTAACATAGCGGCCGACAAAATAGAGGCAATGGGGTTTGCAATACCTTTATTAGCTGCTTTTGTATAAGCTCCGTGAATGGGCTCAAACATGGCATGCTTATCACCTAAAGAAGCAGAGGCCAATAATCCTATTGATCCTACAATAACACTTGCTTCTTCTGATAAAATATCCCCAAACATATTTTCGGTTAAAATAACATCAAACTGTCTTGGGTTAATAATCAGCTCCATAGCTGCATTGTCAATATACATATAACTCACTTCAACATTAGAATATTGAAGCGCTATTTCTTTAACTATACGGCGCCAAAGCCTTGAGCTTTCCAGAACATTTGCTTTATCAACCAAGGTTAATTTTCGTTTTCTTGATTGTGCCGCCTTAAAAGCGCCATGAGCAATACGTTCTATTTCAAAACGCTGATAGGTGCAAACATCTGAAGCCGTGTTACCATCGTCACTTAAATGCCTTTCTCCAAAATAAATACCTCCGGTAAGTTCTCTATAAATGACAAGGTTTGTATCTTTTATCTGCTTAACTTTTAGTGAAGATTTGTTTAGTAAATCTTCATAGGCTATGACAGGTCTTATATTAGTATGCAAACCAAGAGCTTTTCTTATGCCCAAAAGACCTTGTTCAGGTCTTACTTTGGCATCTGGATCATGATCATAGGCAGGGCTACCAATAGCTCCAAATAGAACAGCATCAGCTTCTTTACAAATGTTAACGGTCTCTTCTGGTAACGGATTTCCAGTTTTATCCATGGCACTTGAGCCCACAAGTGCTTTTCTGAAAGTAAATACATGGTTAAATTCCATGGCTATGGCTTTCAAAACCTTGACGGCTTGTGCAGTAACTTCTGGTCCAATACCATCTCCAGGTAAAACAGCAATATTTAATTTCATGGGTTATTCAAAGTGCTTTAAAGAGAAAATGTATTTGTAAATTAGCTAATTGTTATAAATAATTGAAATATATTCGATTAAGAGGATGTAATTTCTTTATAAATCTTGCTGCTTTCAATGATTTTATGAATATCATTATCATCTACTTCCTTTTTCTTATCAGCAAAATCTAAGAAATCTGTGTAAATTTCATCCAATTGAAGTTTGGTTAACTCGTATCCTACATTTTTGGCTCGGTAGGCTAAAGCCGCTCTACCACTTCTAGCGGTAAGTACAATGGCCGATTCTGTTACACCCACATCTTTAGGGTCGATAATTTCATAGGTTTCACGATTCTTAATAACGCCATCTTGATGTATACCAGAACTGTGGGCAAAAGCATTAGCACCTACAATGGCCTTGTTAGGCTGTGTATAAATACCCATACTGTCTGATACCAATTGGCTTATACCATAAAGCATTTCGGTTTGAATACCCGTATCAAGGTTTAAGTAAGGGTGTTGTTTTAAAATCATAACTACCTCTTCTAAAGCGGTATTGCCTGCACGCTCACCAATACCGTTAATAGTACATTCTATTTGTCGGGCACCATTAATAACCCCTTCAATGGAGTTGGCGGTAGCCAAACCTAAATCATTATGACAATGACACGATAAAATGGCTTTATCAATACCAGTTACGTTTTCTTTTAAGTATTTAATTTTTGCACCATATTCGTGTGGTAAACAATACCCAGTGGTGTCTGGAATATTTAAAACTGTAGCACCAGCTTTTATTACCGCTTCACAAACACGCGCTAAATAGTCGTTATCTGTTCTACCAGCATCTTCAGCGTAAAATTCAACATCTTCTACAAACGTTTTGGCATAGGCCACGGCTTTTACAGCGCGCTCAATGATATCTTCTCGCGTCGATTTAAACTTGAATTTTATATGCGAATCAGACGTTCCTATACCTGTATGGATTCTTGCTGTTTTGGCATATTTTAATGCTTCGGCAGCTACTTTTATATCATTTTCAACAGAACGGGTTAAACCACAAACGGTTGCATTCTTTACAATTTTTGAAATCTCTTCAACTGACTTAAAATCGCCTGGACTTGATACTGGAAAACCAGCTTCGATGATATCAACGCCTAAATTATCAAGCTGTTCGGCAATAATCAATTTTTGTTCAGTATTCAATTTACAACCAGGGACTTGTTCGCCATCTCTTAGGGTTGTATCAAAAATTTGGACTCTATTATCAGACATTTATTAAAATATATTTTCGTATTGATTTACGAATGTATATTTTGGTTTTGTAAAAATGGAATTCTACATTTGTTTTTTACGATGTTAAACACAATGAATGTTTTGTTAAAAAGCTTATAATAAGAGTTTTACATCTGTTTTTGTAACTATGACAAGAGAACAAAAAGATAATTTGTTTATTTTAATTAAGTCGCTTTCAAAATCTGAAAAAAGACAGTTTAAACTTTATGTAGGAAGATTAGGGGTAAATGAGGATTCAAAATTCTTAATGCTCTTTAATATTCTTGATAAATTGGGATCTTATGATGAAGCCGTAATCCTTAAAAAAGGGATTGTAAAGAAACAGCAGCTTTCAAATTTAAAGGCACATTTATACAAACAGATTTTAATAAGTCTTCGCTTGAATCCATCTCATCAAGATATTCGCATTCAAATTAGAGAGCAACTTGATTTTGCAACCATTTTATATCATAAAGGGCTTTATAAACAAAGCTTAAAGATTTTAGATAAAGCGAAGAACTTAGCCATTACGAATGAAGAGAAAAATGTGGCTTATGAAATTGTTGAGCTTGAAAAGGTTATTGAATCTCAGTATATTACGAGGAGTTTAAATAATCGGGCTGACGAATTGTCTGTGCAAGCCAAAGAGTTAAGTCAGCAAAATGTTTTGGCTAGTAAATTATCTAATTTATCACTTCAGTTATACGGCCAGTTTTTAAAAACAGGCTATGTGAAGAATAAGGCTGAAACCAAGCGTATAACAGAGTATTATAATGATAGATTGCCTAAGTATGATATTAACGAATTAGGTTTTAGGGAAAAATTGTGGTTGTTTAAGGCTAAATTGTGGTATAGTTTTTTAACCCAAGATTTTTTATCCTGTTATAAATATGCCAAAAAGTGGGTGGATTTATTTTATTATAATGAAGACATGATTGTGCTGCACCCTGTCTTTTTTCTAAGAGGAAATCATTATTTGCTGGAAGCGTTATTTTACTTGAGGCAATATGAAAAGTTTAAAGAGGTATTGTTTAAACTTGAAAATATTACACAGCAAAAATGGTTTCCAGCCGATGATAATATTGATGGTTTAGCCTTTTTATATATTTATAATAACAAGTTTAACTTACATTTTATTGAAGGAAGTTTTGAAGAAGGCATTCCTTTGGTTGATGAGGTGTTAGAACGTCTTCGTGTATATAAAGATCGCATTGATGAGCATCACATTATGGTGTTTTATTATAAAATGGCGTGTATGAACTTTGGGGCTGGTGATAATAAAAAATGTATTTATTATTTAGAGAAAATTATAAGCAATAGGTCGCTTCAAATGCGGGAAGATTTATTGTGTTTTTCAAGAATTTTGAATTTGGTGGCGCACTATGAAGCAGGATTAGATTACAATCTTGATGTGTTAATAAGAAGCACCTATAAGTTTTTAATTAAAATGGAAGATTTGCATGAGGTGCAAAAAGAATTTATCAAGTTTTTAAGAGGTTTGGGGGATATTTATCCGAATGAAGTGAAAAACGAATTCATCAAATTACATAGAAAACTTAAGGAATTTGAAGATGATCCTTATCAAAGTCGTGCGTTTTTATATTTAGATATTATCTCATGGTTAGAGTCTAAAATAGAAAATAAACCCATAGGTCAAATTATTCGAGATAAGTTTCAGCAACGCATGTTGAACTCTTAAATTTTTACAAAAATTTAAAATTTCACCTGAAAAAATTTGGAAATTAATTTTTCTGAACGAATATTTGCAATTACAAAGTTCAAAGACTTACTGAGATGTTATCAAGAAAGGCGGAGGGATTAGACCCTATGAAACCTTAGCAACCCTTTAAACTTATTAAAGAAGGTGCTAAATTCTACTTGAATATTGATTCATTTATCGATGTTTGGATAGATAACCATAATAAAATTGCTCTTAGCAATTTTAAAATTCTTTATAACATTTTTCTATTAAGTACATCTATAAAAAGGTGCATTTTGACTTTTGAATTAATTAAATTATTAACTCAAAAAAAATTAGAAAAATGAGTACACAAAAATTTGCAACAAACGCGCTTCATGCAGGACATGAAACTAGTGCAACTGGCGGAACAAGAGCGGTTCCTATTTATCAAACTACATCGTATGTGTTCAATAATTCAGAACATGCGGCTAATTTGTTTTCACTACAAGAATTAGGCTTTATTTATACAAGATTAAATAATCCTACCAATCAAATTTTACAGGAACGTTTAGCAGCGCTTGAAGGTGGTATTGGTGCGGTAGTATTTGCTTCTGGTACAGCAGCGATTTCAACGGGTTTGTTAACGCTGTTAAAGGCAGGAGATCATATTGTGGCTTCAAGTAGTTTGTATGGCGGAACATACAATTTATTAAGCGTAACGTTACCGCGATTAGGTATCACAACCACATTTGTTGATGCTTCAAACCCTGAAAATTTTAAACATGCCGTTCAAGATAATACAAGAGCCTTTTTTGTAGAGTCCTTAGGAAATCCCAAATTAGATGTGTTAGATTTAGAGGCAATAGCTGAAGTGTCAAAAGCAGCAGGCGTTCCTTTCATTGTAGATAATACAGTGGCAACACCAGCTTTATTAAATCCAATTGAGCACGGCGCAAATATTGTTATTCACTCATTAACCAAATATATTGGGGGACAAGGTACTTCGTTAGGAGGCGCAATAATTGATGCTGGAACTTTTGACTGGGCCAATGGGAATTTTCCGGAATTTACAGAGCCTTCAGCAGGTTATCACGGATTGAAATATTATGAAACTTTAGGGGCTGCCTCCTATACATTCAAATTGATTTTAGAGGGATTACGTGATTTTGGTGGCGCCTTAAGTCCAACAAATGCATTTAATATCATTCAAGGGTTGGAAACCTTACCTGTAAGAATCAAGCAGCATAGTAAGAATGCTTTAGAGTTGGCTAAATGGCTTGAGGCTCAACCTGAAGTGGCATGGGTAAATTATCCAGGATTAGAAAGTAGTACATATAAAGCTTTAGCAGATAAATATTTACCTAAAGGACAAAGCGGAATTGTTACCTTTGGAGCAAAAGCAGGTTTTGAAGCGGCAAAGACCGTAGCAGATGAAACAAAGATATTTTCATTGTTAGCTAATATAGGAGATACAAAATCATTGATTATTCATCCGGCAAGTACCACCCATCAACAATTGGATGAAGCGGCTCAGGCTTCGGCAGGTGTGTCGCCAGATTTAATCAGGTTGTCTGTTGGGATTGAGGATATTGAAGATTTAAAAGCGGATTTAAAGCAGGCTTTTGAAAAAATATAACTATTAATAACTTGTTTGATGCTGCAAAGTAAAACAGGTTAAATGTAATTTGAATATTAGTGGATACGCCATTACAACATATCATTCTTGAAAACTTTGTTACTGAAAGTAAAGTTTCCATTCCTCAAATAAAATTGAGTTATCAGGTGTTTGGTAAACCATTAGGTACTGCACCTATAGTTTTAGTGAACCATGCCCTTACGGGTAATAGTAATGTGGCAGGTAAAGATGGCTGGTGGAAGGATTTAATTGGTGATGATAAAGTGATAGATACCAAGTTGTATTCTATTTTAGCGTTTAATATACCAGGAAATGGTTATGATAGCTTCATCATTGATAACTATAAGGATTTTGTAGCTAGAGATGTGGCTAATATATTTCTGTTAGGTCTTGAAAAACTAAATATTCCTAAAGTGTTTGCTACCATAGGTGGCTCACTAGGTGGGGGTATAGCTTGGGAAATGGCCGTTAATAAACCAGATTTTACTGAGAATTTGGTGACTGTGGCTACCGATTGGAAGTCTACCGATTGGTTGATTGCCAACTGTCAAATTCAAGAGCAGTTTTTGCTGAATTCAAAAAATCCGGTACATGATGCTAGAATGCATGCCATGTTGTGTTATCGAACCCCAGAATCTTTTAAAGAACGCTTCCACCGTTCTATAAATGATGATTTAGAGATTTTTAATGTGGAGAGTTGGTTATTGCACCATGGCAAAAGGTTACAGGAACGTTTTCAGCTTTCGGCTTATAAACTCATGAATCAATTGCTTAAAACCATTGATGTAACCAAAGGAAGAAAAGAAGATTTCAATGTTTTAGATACAATAAAGGCTAATATTCATATTATTGGGGTGGACTCCGATTTGTTTTTTACAGCAGAAGAGAATAGAGAAACTCATAGGCAGCTGGCATTAACACATCCTAATGTGACTTATAATGAAATACATTCGGTGCATGGGCATGATGCCTTTTTAATGGAGTATGAGCAACTGGAGAAAATAATTGAAGGCATTTTTGTGCCTGATTCAAAAAGAAAACGCATGAAAGTTTTAAAGTTTGGGGGTAAGTCTCTAGCTAATGGAAAAGGATTAGAAACAGTACTTTCAATCATAGAGAATAAGGTAAAAAATGGGGATCGTATCTGTGTAGTGGTTTCGGCACGAGGATCGGCAACCGATGATTTAGAGGCTATTTTAAATAAAGCCTTAAAAGGAAAGTCATATAAAGAAGCTTTAGAGGCTTTTAAAACCTATCAGATTGAACCTTTAAAATCAGTCGATTTTTCAGAAGAGTTCTCTGTTTTAGATCAGCTTTTTGAAGGTGTTAGTTTGTTACGTGATTATAGTAAAAAAACCAAAGATAATATTTTAGCACAGGGCGAGCTATTGTCTGTAAAACTAATCACAACCATCTTGAATGAGCGCGGAGTTAACGCACATGCTACCGATTCAAGAGATTTAATAAAAACAGATGAAGCTTTTGGCAATGCGCAACCATTGTCAAAACTTTCAAAGGAAAACACGCAGGCATATTTCAAAAAACATAAAGATTCGGTAAATGTAATTACAGGTTTCATTGCTTCAAATTTGAAAAATGAAACCACTACATTAGGCAGAAATGGCAGTAATTATACAGCGGCTTTAATTGCTAATTTTTTAGATGCGGATGAGCTTCAAAATTATACACATGTAAACGGCATTTACACAGCCGACCCTAATTTAGTTTCTGATGCCAAACAGATTAGAGAATTGTCATTCAGTGAAGCCAACGAGTTGGCTAATTTTGGAACCTCGGTATTGCACGCCAAAACCATCATTCCTTTAGTTGAGAAAAATATCAGCTTAAGAATACTCAATACATTTAATCCTGAAGATGAAGGTACCTTAATTACAGCTCGACCAAGTACTAAGGAAGTAACTTCATTATCAATTCTTGATAATGTGGCGTTATTGAATTTTGAAGGAAGAGGGCTTTTGGGTAAAATTGGTGTTGACGCTAGAATTTTTGGAGCTTTAAGCAATTATGGTATCAGTGTGAGTATAGTGTCTCAAGGGTCTTCAGAGCGGGGTATAGGGTTGATTATAGATGCAGATCAAGCTACACAAGCTGTTTTGGCGCTTGAGAGGGAGTTTGAGAGTGATTTTTATTCGCAAGACGTGAATAAAATTGATGTGGTTGATGACGTATCTGTGATCTCCATTGTGGGTATTGAATTGAGCTCGTTTCATAAACCGTTCAATGCTTTAATTAGAAATCAGATTACACCGTTACTTTTTAATAACACAGTAACAGGAAAGAATGTAAGTTTGGTGGTGAAAAAGAACCAATTGCATAAAGCGGTTAATGTGATTCACGGTGAAGTTTTTGGTATTTCTAAAAAAATAAACATTGCCATTTTTGGTCATGGAGGTGTAGGCGGGGCTTTAATCAATCAAATTTTAAAGTCTAAGGAAGATATTGAGAAAAGAAAGGGTATTCATCTTAACGTTTTTGCAATAGCTAACTCTAAAAAAATGCTTTTAAATAAAGATGGGGTTTCAGAAAATTGGAAAGAAGAAATAGCAGAGTCATCTATTGAAAATTCAATTGACGATATCATAGCGTTTGCCAAAACACATCATTTAGAAAATTTAATAGCGGTTGATAATACCGCGAGTTCTACCTTTTATCAAAACTACATACCTTTGGTTGAAGCTGGTTTTGATTTGGTGTCATCCAATAAAATTGCTAACACGATTTCTCATGAGTTTTACACCAATTTACGCGTTAATTTAAAAGAGCATAATAAGGAATATTTATATGAAACCACAGTTGGAGCAGGATTACCTTTGATTGATACCATTAAATTATTGCACGAATCAGGTGAAAATATTACACGTATTAGAGGCGTGTTTTCAGGAACCTTAAGTTACTTGTTTAATAATTTTTCGGTAGAAGAAAAGCCATTTAGTGCCATTATTAAAGAAACAGTAGACAAGGGTTTTACCGAGCCAGATCCGCGAGAAGACTTTTCAGGAAATGATGTAGCGAGAAAATTACTAATTTTGGCTAGAGAATTAGATTTACAAAATGAATTTGAAGATGTTGAGGTGCTAAATCTTATTCCAGAAGCTTATAGAGACATTTCTGTAGCAGAATTTTTGTCGCAATTAGAAGTGCTGGATGTAAGGTATCAAAAACTAAAAGACGAACAAAAACCGGGGCACGTACTACGTTATGTGGGTGATTTGTCTGGTGATTTATCTCAAGATAAAGGTGTTTTAGAGGTGAAATTAGTTTCAGTGCCAGAAGATAGCACCCTGGGACATGTAAAGGGATCTGATGCTATTTTTGAGATATTTACAGAATCATATGGTGAACAGCCTATTGTAATTCAAGGAGCTGGAGCAGGAGCCGAGGTAACTGCTAGAGGTGTTTTTGGAGATATTTTAAGATTATCGAAAATAAAATGAATTTAGACGTTATGTCGTCTTGTAAATAGGTCAATTGTATTGATCATAAAAAAAGTAAAGTGAGTAAAAAGCAGTTTGAAACAGAAGCTATTCGTACACAATCAGAAACCACTCAGTTTTCTGAACATTCGGTGCCGTTATACTTAACCTCGGGGTTTGTGTTTGATGATGCAGAAGAAATGCGCGCATCATTTGCAGAAGAGAAACAACGTGATTTATATAGTAGATACAGCAATCCTAATGTCAATGAATTTGTAGATAAAGTATGTTTGATGGAAGGTGCAGAAGCTGGTTTTGCTTTTGCAAGTGGTATGGCTGCTGTGTTTTCAACCTTTGCTACCTTGCTTGATGCAGGTGATCATGTGGTGTCGTGCAGCTCTGTGTTTGGAGCAACTCATGGTTTGTTTACCAAGTATTTCCCAAAATGGAATATTGAATGTTCGTATTTCAATATTGATGAGGTGGAAACTATCGAAAATTTAATTCAACCTAATACAAAGTTTATCTATGCAGAGACACCTACCAATCCGGGAGTTGATGTTTTAGATTTAGAATTTTTAAGCACTATTTGTAAAAAGCATGGTTTGTTGTTAGTAATTGATAATTGCTTTGCTACACCATATTTGCAAAACCCTATTAAATTTGGTGCTGATTTAGTAATCCATTCGGCCACGAAATTAATGGACGGACAAGGGCGAGTACTTGGTGGTATTACTGTAGGGAAAAAAGAATTGATTCGCGAAATATATTTATTCTCAAGACTAACAGGACCTTCAATGAGTGCTTTTAACGCCTGGGTGTTGTCCAAATCATTAGAAACACTTGCAGTAAGGGTAGATAGGCATTGTGAAAATGCATTAAAACTTGCCGAGTATTTGGAGTCGCATCCAAAGGTAAAATGGGTAAAATATCCGTTTCTAAAATCGCATCCTAAACATGACATAGCCAAAAAACAAATGCGATTAGGTGGAAGTATCGTAGCTTTTGAAGTAAAAGGTGGTTTAGAAGGCGGTCGTGCTTTCTTTGATGCTATAAAGATGTGCTCACTATCGGCCAATTTAGGGGATACCAGAACCATTGTAACACATCCAGCAAGTACTACACACGCTAAGGTTGAGGCCGATGTTAAAGCAGCAGCGGGTATAACTGACGGAATGGTGCGTTGTTCGCTTGGTTTAGAGCATATCGATGATATTATTTCTGATATTGAACAGGCTTTAAAAAAGTTATCTTAAAGACATGCTATCTAAAAAAACGAAATACGGACTAAAGGCTTTAACTTTTATTGCTAGAACACAAGGAGACGAACCAGTACGAGTTAGTGAAATAGCCAAAAGCGAAAGTATTCCGCCAAAGTTTCTAGAAGGGATTCTGCTAACGTTAAGAAAAGCGGGTATTTTAGGCTCAAAAAAAGGGAAGCACGGGGGGTACTATTTAAGACAATCTCCCGCGCTAACAAAAATGACCGATGTTATGCGAGTGTTAGAGGGGCCTATTGCTATGGTGCCGTGCGTGAGTTTAAACTTTTATGAAAAGTGTGATGACTGCCCTGATGAGCATAAATGTAGTGTACATAAATTAATGATTGAGGTTAGAGATAGCACACTTAAAGTGTTTAGAAACACAACCTTAGCCGATTTGTCTGAAGAATAAATTAGCAAATAATCATTTTTTCTTTTATTCTCTTAAAAAGTTTCCTGCGTATTACTTAAAAAAACACAAAAAATCTAAAAATTAAAAAATAGAGTTTGTAAAGTAAAAAAAAGTATTACTTTTGTAATCCCTACTAAACTGATAGGATTAATATAATTCAACGACAAATGATAGGACAAATGTTATTAAAAAGTAAAGAAAAGTCTACGTATAAAGAGGATACTACTAGTGAAAAACCGCTAAGAAGTGTTGTAAAGTCACTTAGCTGGAGAACAATAGGAACTTTAGATACGGTATTAATTTCTTGGATAATAACGGGTAAATTAGATTTGGCTTTTTCAATAGGAGGTATTGAATTAATCACTAAAATGGTGTTATACTTTTTCCATGAACGAGTTTGGAATTCTATTAAGTGGGGAAAATAAAAAATTAAACAATGTTTACAGAGAATCAAATACAAGAGTTAAACAAAGCGTTTAAAGAGGCGACGCCGAAATCAATTGTAGAAAAAGCACTTGAGTTAAGTCAAAAAGCGGTGGTGACTACTAATTTTAGGCCGTATGAAGCGGCAATATTGCATGCTGTAACTCAGGTAGAAGCAACGTTGCCAGTCGTGTGGTGTGATACAGGATATAATACACCACAAACATACAGGCATGCAGAGCAGGTGATAAAAGATTTAAATCTAAATGTGTTTTTGTATGTCCCAAAGCAAACTTCGGCGCATAGAGATGTAGTATTGGGAATACCTGCTGTTGATGATCCTGAACATGCTTTGTTTACTGAGCAGGTGAAGCTAGAGCCTTTTAAAAGAGCTATGGATGAGCATAAACCTAAAGTTTGGTTTACAAATTTACGTCAGGGGCAAACCGCATTTAGAGATAGCATAGGGATTTTTAGTTTAAGTAAAGATGGTGTTTTAAAGGTAAGTCCGTTTTACTTTTGGTCTGATGAGAAATTAGATGGGTATTTAAAAGAGAATAGCCTTCCTAATGAGTTTAAATATTTTGATCCAACCAAAGCATTAGCAAATAGAGAGTGTGGTTTACACGCCTAATCAATAAAAAATAGTTCCGCGAAAGCGAATTGAAACACAATTATGAATAAAGATACATCACATATCAACTCGTTAGAAAATGAAGCGATATACATTATGAGAGAAGTTGCAGCGCAATTTGAAAAACCTGTGTTGTTATTTTCAGGAGGAAAAGATTCAATTACTTTGGTAAGATTGGCTGTAAAAGCATTTTATCCAGCAAAAGTGCCATTCCCTTTAATGCATATCGATACAGGACATAATTTTCCTGAAACCATAGAATTTAGAGACCGATTGGTTGAAGAGTTAGGTTTAGAATTAATTGTAAGAAATGTGCAAGATTCTATAGACCAAGGTAAGGTAAAAGAAGAATCAGGAAGGTATGCTAGTAGAAATATGTTACAAACTACAACACTTCTTGATGCTATTGAAGAGTTTAAGTTTGATGCTTGTATTGGTGGTGCACGTCGTGATGAAGAAAAGGCTAGAGCTAAAGAGCGTATTTTTTCTGTACGTGATGATTTTGGTCAATGGGATGAAAAAAATCAGCGCCCAGAGTTGTTTGATATGTTGAATGGAGAGATAGAGCATGGGCAAAATGTTCGTGTGTTTCCAATTTCAAATTGGACCGAGTTAGATGTATGGTCTTATATAGAGAAAGAAAACATTGAAATTCCTTCTATATATTTTGCACATAAACGTAAAGTATTCTTAAGAGATGGTATGATTTGGTCGGCGGAAGATGATGTGGTTTATAGAGATGATCATGAAGAGGTTATTGAAGAAATGGTGCGTTTTAGAACGGTAGGGGATATGAGTTGTACAGCAGCGGTGTTGTCAGAAGCGTCTACTATTGATAAGGTAGTTGAAGAGATTAGAGAATCGACTATTTCAGAGCGTGGCGCACGTATAGATGATAAACGCTCTGAAGCAGCTATGGAAAAACGTAAACAACAAGGGTATTTTTAAAATGGTTAATGGTTGTTAGTTATCTATTAAAGGTAATTTAAATAAGCAAACATTTTCAAAAAAATAAATTATAATATAAGTTGTTGAATATAAAAGGTTAATAGGGAAACCTGCTAACCAGAAACCAACAACCAACAACAGTATAAAATGGAAGTATTAAAAATAGCAACAGCAGGAAGTGTAGATGATGGGAAAAGTACGTTAATAGGACGTATTCTCTATGATACAAAATCTTTAACTACAGATAAGTTAGAGGCTATTGAAAAAACAAGTAAACAACGTGGTTATGATTACTTAGATTTTTCTTTAGCAACAGATGGTTTAGTTGCTGAAAGAGAACAAGGTATTACTATAGATGTAGCGCATATCTATTTTTCAACCAAGAAGAAAAGTTATATCATTGCCGATACTCCTGGTCATGTAGAGTATACCAGAAACATGGTTACTGGAGCCTCAACATCACAGGCCTCAATCATATTAATTGATGCAAGAAAAGGCGTGATTGAGCAAACTAATCGTCACTTTTTTATCAATAATTTATTGAGAATAAAAGATGTAGTGGTTGCTATCAATAAGATGGATTTAGTAGATTATTCTGAAGAGGTTTATAACAAAATTAAAGCCGATTTTGAAGCGTTAATGAGTAAGCGTGATTATCAAGGACAAAAAATTACGTTTATTCCCATTAGTGCATTAAAAGGTGATAACGTAGTAAACACCACAGATAAAATGCCTTGGTATAAAGGCGAAGCTTTGCTAGAGCATTTAGAGCAATTAGATAAAGCCGATATCTTTAATACAGGTACTCCGCGTTTTCCAGTGCAGTATGTGATTCGTCCAAAAACAGAAGAATTCCATGATTTTAGAGGTTATGCTGGTAAAGTTTACGGAGGAAATTTAAGCGTTGGTGATGCCGTTGTGGTGTTACCATCAATGACCAAATCAAAAATCAAAGAGATTTATTTCTATGATGAAAAATATGAAACGGCTTCAAGACGTTCGTCAGTAACCATCACTTTAGAAGATGATATCAATGTAAGTAGAGGTGATATGATTGTTAAGGATGGTGATTTACCAACTATTGAAAAACAGTTTACAGCGAATGTGTGTTGGATGGATGCTACCCAATTAAATACAGGTGGCAAATACATTGTTCAACATGGGATTAATAAAGTATTGGCTAAGGTTGATAAGATTAATCATAAAATTCACCCTGATTATTCAGGCATTGAAGAAGGTGTAACAAGTATAGGTGTTAATGATATTGCTTCAATATCATTTAAATTGAACAAACCTATTTTTTATGATCAGTTTAAAAATCATAGAACTAATGGGTCTTTTATTCTTATTGATCCGCAGTCAAATAATACCGTTGGCGCGGGATTTATCCAATAGAATAAAAGCAGCTTAACAAATAATAATATAGTCAAACTAACAAATTCCTTCCCGTTGGGAGGTTAGCAGAGGAATGCAAAGTTTTAGAACAGAAATAGAAAATCCAGTAGTTGAAAAAGATATCATCGATTTAGCAAATAAAATTGAGCTTTTTCACAACGGTAAGGTTGATGAAGAAAAATTTAGAAGCCTTCGTTTAGCACGTGGTGTTTACGGTCAACGTCAAGAGGGCGTACAAATGATTCGTATTAAATTACCATATGGGAAAGTGAAAAGTAATCAGTTACGTAGAATTTCAGAAGTATCTGATGAATATTCTCGTGGGCGATTACATATCACAACACGTCAAGATATTCAAATTCATTATGTAGACTTGAATAGAACGCCAGAGCTGTGGGCTGAACTTGAGCGAGATGAAATTACCTTAAGAGAAGCTTGTGGTAATACCGTGAGAAACGTAACAGCTAGTGAAACTGCTGGTATTGATGTTAATGAGCCATTTGATGTATCTCCTTATGCGGATGCTCTATTTAGGTTCTTTTTGAGAAACCCAATTTGTCAGGAAATGGGGCGTAAGTTTAAAGTGTCTTTCTCAGCTTCTGATGACGATACGGGATTGTCATACTTGCATGACCTTGGTTTTATAGCTAAAATACAAGAAGGACAACGCGGCTTTAAAGTATTGCTTGGAGGTGGTTTAGGATCACAGCCACGTCACGCTGATGTGTTATTTGATTTCTTACCAACGGATAAAATCATTCCAGTAATGGAAGGTGTTTTAAGAATTTTTGATCGTTATGGTGAGCGTAAAAGCCGAGCCAAAGCGCGTATGAAATTCTTAATTAAGGATATTGGTTTAGAGGCTTTTAAAAATTTAGTTGAAGCTGAGCAAAATGCTATAGCCTTAAAATCAGTAGCTATTGATGCTGATGCCTATGAATATGCTCAGCCAGTTGTGGTATCTAATGTTCCAGAAGTTACTATCAAAGATGAGCAAGCTTTTGAAACTTGGAAAAGCACAAACTTAGTGCCTCAAAAACAAGAGGGGTATGTGGCTATAGGTATAAAGGTGCTTTTAGGAGATTTTTACACGGATAAGGCAAGGCTTTTAGCAGATTTAGTTGAAAATTATGCGGCGGGAGAAATTCGTTTGTCATTACGTCAAAATATATTGATTCCTTATGTAAAAGAGGAACTAGTGCCATTTTTCTATCATGAGTTAGAAAAATTAGGGTTTGTTGAAGCAGGTTATAACAAAGCGGTTGATATCACAGCCTGTCCAGGTACAGATACTTGTAATTTGGGTATTGCAAGTAGTACTGGAATTGCTGATGAATTAGAGCGCGTTATAAAAGCAGAATATCCACAGTATTTAAGCAACGAAGATTTAGTGATTAAAATTAGTGGATGTATGAATGCTTGCGGACAGCACAATATGGCCAACATTGGGTTTCAAGGAATGTCTGTTCGTACACCAGATAAATTAGTAGCTCCCGCATTACAAGTATTATTAGGTGGCGGTAATTTAGGTGATGGAAATGGTGTTTTTGCAGATAAAGTGGTGAAGGTACCAAGTAGAAGAGGACCCGAAGCTTTAAGGAGAATCTTGAATGATTATGAGGCTAATGCCAAAGGGAAGAAGTTTGTTGCGTACTATAAAGAAAAAGGTGAAAGGTATTTCTATGACTTTTTACAAGATTTACAAGATGTTAGTAATTTAACTGAAAGTGATTTTATTGATTGGGGTACGGAAGAGAAATATGTAAAAGAGATTGGTATAGGGGAATGTGCTGGTGTGGTCATTGATTTAATTGCTACCTTATTTTTAGAGAGCGAAGAAAAAATTGAGAATGCTAAAGAAGCTTTAAGAAATAAAGTGTATTCAAGTGCTATTTATCATGCGTATAGCTCGTTGGTAAATTCAGCAAAAGCATTATTATTAGCAGAAAACAAGAAAACAAATACCCATGCTGGTATTATCGCACAATTTGATGAGATTTTTGTTGAAAGTGAAAAAATTGAGTTGGGCAACGTTTCTTTTTCAGAATTAGTGTATCAAATTAATAAATTTGCTCCTTCTGAAGACTTTGCATCAAAATATATTGAACAAGCAAATCAGTTTTTACAAAAAGTAAGAGCTTTCAGAGCAGTTGAAACTAATGCTGCAAAAGCGGTCTAAAATTATATAATGAACTTGAAAACACCCAAACTAACGGTTGTAGGCGCAGGTCCTGGCGATGAAGATTTAATAACCCTTAAGGCTATTAAGGCTATTGAATCTGCCGATGTGATACTTTTTGATGCGCTTATAAACGAAAATCTATTAAAATATACCTCTCAAGATACGGAGCTTATTTTTGTGGGAAAACGTAAGGGGTGTTATGCATTTCAGCAAGAACAAATCAATGAATTGATTGTCTCAAAAGCAAAAGAAAAAGGACATGTAGTAAGATTAAAAGGTGGTGACCCTTTTATTTTTGGGCGTGGTGCTGAAGAAATAGATTATGTAAGAGCATTTGGATTGGAAACTTATGTAGTGCCAGGTATATCATCGTCTGTAGCGGTGCCAGCTTATCAAGGTATTCCATTAACAAAACGAGGTGCTTCCGAAAGTTTCTGGGTCATTACTGGTACCACGAAGAAGCATAAATTGTCAAGTGATGTAGCTTTGGCAGCCAAATCAAACGCCACGGTAGTTATTTTAATGGGAATGAGTAAGCTTGGTGAGATTGTAAAGATTTTTTCCGAAGCAAACAAGCAAGATTCGGCTGTGGCTGTTATTCAAAATGGAACTAGACAAGATGAAAATGTAGGTATAGGAACCATAAATACTATTGAAAGTATTGTTGCAGAAAAACAATTATCATCACCAGCAATCATTGTTATTGGTGATGTGGTAAAAGAGCGTGCTACATTGAGTTCTATTTATAATGAGATAGCAGAAAAGTAGGATATGGAAGAAAGAAATAATTTGTATCCTATTTTTTTAAAAGCCAGAAGTTTACAGGTGCTTATTGTAGGTGGTGGTTTTGTTGCCGAAGAAAAATTAACGTTTCTTTTAAAATCGAGCCCCGATGCACATGTAACAATGGTATCCCCAATGTTTAGGGAAGGAACTATAGCTTTGGCCAAGACTGGTGATGTAACTTTAATTAAAAAGAAGTACAAGAAAAAACATCTTAAAGGAAAACATATTGTGGTGGCAACCACCAACAAGCCAAAAGTCAACCTGAATGTACATAAGCATTGTAGACAACAAAGCATTTTGGTAAATGTGGCTGATAATCCACCATATTGTGATTTTTATATGGGAGGGATTGTAACAAAAGGTAATGTAAAAGTGGCTATTTCTACCAATGGAAAATCGCCAACTACCGCTAAACGTTTAAGGCAATTTTTTGAGGAAGTAATTCCTGAAAACATAGACGATTTAGTGAAAAATTTGAACGAATACAGAAAAACAATAAAAGGTGATTTTGAAGAAAAAGTGGAAACACTTAACGAATTCACAAAAGGATTAATACAAAAAAAAGAATCATAAGATGATCAAGACTGATATACTTATTATCGGAGCAGGACCAACTGGGTTATTTACCGTTTTTGAAGCAGGGTTATTAAAACTAAAATGTCATTTAATTGACGCATTGCCACAGCCTGGTGGCCAGTGTTCAGAGATTTATCCTAAAAAACCCATCTATGATATTCCTGGGTTTCCTGAGATTTTAGCGGGTGATTTAACCAAAAACTTGTTGGAACAAGGCAAGCAATTCGAGCCAGGTTTTACTTTGGGTGAGCGTGCCGAAACTATTGATAAACAAGAAGATGGTTCTTTTATTGTAACCACAAACAAAGGCACAAAGCACCATGCGCCAGTGGTGGCTATTGCCGGTGGTTTGGGATCTTTTGAACCAAGAAAACCAGCTATTGAAGGCATAGTAGATTATGAGGATAATGGTGTAGAATACATTATTAAAGATCCTGAATTTTACAGAAATAAGCGTGTTGTCATTTCTGGAGGTGGTGATTCTGCCTTAGATTGGAGTATCTTTTTAACTGATGTAGCTTCAGAAGTAACGTTAATTCACAGAAGAAATGAGTTTAGAGGGGCGTTAGATTCGGTTGAAAAAGTTAGAGAACTAACTCAAGGAGGAAAAATTAATTTAATAACACCTGCAGAAGTTACTGAACTTCATGGTGAGGGTAATATCGAAGCGGTAACCTATGTTAAAGAAGGGGAGGCAACTCGTGTTGAGACCGATCATTTTATTCCATTATTTGGATTGTCACCAAAATTAGGACCTATTGGAAATTGGGGACTAGAGATTGAAAAGAATGCCATTAAAGTAGATAATTCGTTAAACTATCAAACCAATATTCCTGGTATTTTTGCCATTGGAGACGTGAATACGTATCCTGAGAAGTTAAAATTAATTCTTTGTGGTTTCCATGAGGCTACGTTAATGTGTCAGGCAGCTTATAGAATTATCAATCCTGGTAAAAAGTACGTTTTGAAATATACAACCGTAAGTGGAATTGATGGTTTTGACGGGTCAAGAAAAGAAGCGCCAAAAGCTGTAGTTCAAGCTATAAATTAAATTTTTAGATTATTGATAATAGTACAGTCCTGCAAGATTATTTAACATCTTGCAGGATTTTAGTTTTTACAATAAAAAGTAAGTTTATAAATATTTACAGACTATTTTTATAAACAGAAAAAAAGCCAACACATATATGAAAAGTTATAATGTTTGTTTGAAAGATACAGTAAAGACCTTTACAAAAAGACTCTTTTATTCGTTGTTTGATTGCGAACAAGAAGTGGAACATCAAGACTATTTAGAAACGACATTTTTGAAAATCCTTTTAAAACTTAAAGTTGAAAACGGATTATCTATTTGGGAGGCATTTAAAACTGAGCTCCCCGAAATACGAAGAAAACTAGATTTAGATGCTATAGCTTTTGAAAAAAATGACCCTGCGTCACATAGTTTAGAAGAAATATATATGGCTTATCCAGGATTTCATGCCATTTCAATTTATCGGTTAAGTCATGCTTTACATGAATTGGGTGTTTATATTTTACCTAGAATGATGAGTGAATATATTCATGGCATAACAGGAATTGATATTCATCCAGGAGCCACAATAGACGAGTCTTTTTATATAGATCATGGAACAGGTATTGTGATAGGAGAAACCTCTATTATTGGAAAAGGTGTAAAAATTTATCAGGGTGTTACATTAGGCGGTATTTCTGTAGCTAAAAGTTTAGCTTCTACAAAACGGCACCCAACAATAGAAGCTAATGTTTGTATTTATGCCAATGCAACCATATTAGGAGGCGATATTGTAATAGGTGCAAATAGTATTATTGGCGCCAATGTTTGGATTACAGAATCTGTTCCAGAAAATTCATTAGTAACCTATCAAACTGAGATTAAAATTAGACCCAAGAAGAATGGCATTCGAAAATAGTATCATTGGCCAAATTGGCAATACCCCCCTTGTAGAAGCAACACATCTAATCAATAAAAAAGGCGTTCGTTTATTTTTAAAATTAGAGGGCAATAACCCGGGCGGAAGCGTAAAAGACCGACCAGCCTTTAATATGATTAATGAAGCAATAAAGCGAGGGGATGTAAAAAAAGGAGGAACTTTAGTAGAAGCAACTAGTGGAAATACAGGGATTGCATTGGCTTTTATATCAAAATTATTAGGTATAAATATGGTGTTAATCATGCCTGAAAATTCTACCGAAGAGCGCGTAAAGACCATGCGTGCTTATGGTGCAGAAGTTATTTTAACCCCTGCCGACGTTGGTATTGAAGGATCACGAGATTTGGCGTTTAAGCTAAGAGATGAAAAAGGCTATGTGCTTTTAAACCAGTTTGAAAATGACGATAATTGGAAAGCACATTACAAAACTACAGGTCCTGAAATATGGGAAGCTACTAACGGAAAAATCACTCATTTTGTGTCGGCTATGGGAACCACGGGAACCATAACGGGTGTTTCTGCTTATTTGAAAGAGCAGAATAGTAATGTGACTATTGTTGGTGCACAACCAGCTGATGGGGCTAGAATACCAGGTATTAGAAAGTGGTCACCAGAATATGTACCTAAGTTTTTTAATCCGAAAAAGGTGGATATCGTGGTAGATGTGTCTGAGGAAGAAGCAAAAAATACTACCATAAAACTTGCCAAAGAAGAAGGTGTGTTTGCTGGTATGAGTAGCGGTGGTTCTGTATATTGTGCCTTGCAAATAGCAGAGGAAATAAATGAAGGGGTTATTGTAGCTATCATTTGTGATAGAGGCGATAGGTATTTGTCCTCAACATTATTTGAGTAAAGTAACAATATCAATGGATTATGAAGAAGGCCTTGTTAATAATTGGTTTATTAGTTTTTGCGTGTAAAACATCAACGGATAAATCTGATGGTAGTTTTGAAATAGGCGTAATTGCTGATTGCCAATATTGTGCCTGTGAAACCCAAGCGCCAAGGTTTTATAAAGCTGCAAAACAAAAATTGCAAGTTGCTGTAGATTTCTTGAATACAAAAGATTTGGAATATACCATTCATTTAGGAGATTTTATTGATAGAGGTTTTGCCAGTTTTGATACTGTTTTACCAATTTGGAATGCCTTGAAATCGGAAAAAAGGCATGTTTTAGGAAATCATGATTTTAGTGTAGCCGATTCTTTAAAGCGGTTTGTTCCTAATAAAATGGGACTTAAAACAAGATATTATAGCTTTAAGAAATTCAATTGGCGATTTATAGTTTTGGATGGTAATGAGCTGAGTTTTTATGGTGCAGAACCCCATAAAATAAAGCAAACCGATTCGCTTTTTAATCAACTTAAAAGTGACAACTTACCAAACGTTGCTGTTTGGAATGGAGGTTTAAGTCATGAACAGTTACAATGGATAAAATCTGAGCTAGATAAAGCAATTGTTAATGATGAGCATGTAGGTATTTATTGTCATTTTCCAGCCATTAGAGAAAGGGATTTGCATAACCTTTGGAATTTTAAAGAATTTCAAAAACTAATTCAACCCTATGAAAATGTTAAGTTTTATTTTAACGGACATAACCATGCGGGAGATTATGCAGTAAAAGATGGAGTCCATTACCTAACCTTTAAAGGGATGTTAGATACTCAAGATTCCACTGCATTTTCAGTTGTACAGTTTACCAAAGATTCTATTTTTATTAAGGGTTTTGGAAGAGAAACGTCTCGTCGATTAAAAATAAAGTAATATAAAAACAGGATTGGTCTTATTTTAGACAAACTTAGGATTATATAAAATATATGTGTTATTTTTGTGCACCAGTTCATAAATGTATTAGTGTTATCAAGAAAGGTAGAGGGAATAGACCCAATGAAACCTTGGCAACCCTTTAACTTGTAAAGAAGGTGCTACGTTCTACTGCTTGTTCAGAGTTTTTATATTGAATGTATTTTAATATCTCAAACAATCAGACAGATAACGAAAGTGTTTTTACTTTTCTTGATGATATTATACGCTTAAAATAATATCAAAAATGTCGAACATACATAAAGCTTTAAAAGAGCGAATTTTGGTTTTAGATGGCGCCATGGGAACCATGCTACAGGCCTATAAATTCACCGAAGACGATTTTCGCGGTGAGCGCTTTAAAGATTACCCCATACCGTTGCAGGGTAACAATGATTTGTTATCTATTACGCAACCTGAGGCCATAAAAGCCATTCATGGAAAGTATTTTGCAGCCGGAGCCGATATTGTAGAAACCAATACTTTTTCAGGAACCACTATTGCCATGGCTGATTACCAAATGGAAGATTTGGTATATGAATTAAATTATGAATCAGCTAAAATTGCTAAAGAAGTAGCGCATGAGTTTACAGCTAAAGAACCTCATAAACCACGTTTTGTAGGTGGTTCTATTGGTCCAACAAACCGTACAGCAAGTATGTCTCCCGATGTGAATGATCCAGGATATAGAGCAGTAACGTTTGATGAATTACGGATAGCCTATAAACAGCAAGTTGAAGCTTTGGTTGATGGCGGCGTAGATTTATTATTGGTTGAAACAGTGTTTGATACCTTAAATGCCAAGGCGGCTTTGTTTGCCATAGAGCAGGTAAAAGAAGAAAGAAATATAGATATTCCTATCATGTTGAGTGGTACCATTACGGATGCTTCAGGAAGAACCTTATCAGGACAAACCGCAGAGGCTTTTTTAATTTCAGTGTCGCATATTCCGTTGTTATCAATTGGTTTCAACTGTGCATTAGGAGCTAATTTGCTACAGCCTCATTTAGAAGCTATTGCTAATAAAACCGATTTTGCCATTTCAGCACACCCTAATGCCGGATTGCCAAATGCCTTTGGAGAATATGACGAATCTCCAGAAGAAATGGGTGAGCAAATAGAAGAATATTTAAAGAAAAATTTAATCAACATCATTGGAGGATGTTGCGGAACATCGCCTGACCATATTCGTGTGATTGCTGAAATTGCTGCAAAATACAAGCCTCGTAAAATAGCTGTTGAAGCTGAACTATAATACAAGATATCTTGATTTTAGAAGTAGCGATATTGAATGTAAAGACTGGACAATCTAAAGCATTTGAGGAAAACTTTAAAAAAGCCGAAAGGATTATTACATCAATGAAAGGGTATGTGTCTCATGATTTAAAGAAATGTATTGAAGAAGTTGATAAATATATATTATTAGTGAACTGGAAAACGATTGAGGATCATGAAATTGGATTTCGTCAATCAGAAAAATATCAAGAATGGAAGGCTTTATTGCATCATTTTTATGAACCATTTCCAACGGTAGAACATTATAAGTAATGAAGATAAAACAAACGAAATACATGAAATTGTCTGGTTTAGAACCTTTGGTTTTAAATGAAAACAGCAATTTTATAAACGTAGGAGAACGAACCAATGTTGCAGGGTCACGTAAGTTTTTGCGTTTAATAAAAGAAGAACAGTTTGACGAAGCGCTTGATATTGCACGCCATCAAGTAGATGGTGGTGCACAAATTATTGATATTAATATGGACGATGGTCTTATTGATGGTAAAGAAGCGATGGTTCGGTTTTTAAACCTGATTGCAGCTGAGCCTGATATTTGTCGTGTGCCTATTATGATAGACTCTTCTAAATGGGACATCATTGAGGCTGGTCTGCAAGTGGTTCAAGGGAAATGTGTAGTTAATTCTATTTCCTTAAAAGAAGGCGAAGAAAAATTTATCTGGGAAGCCACCCAGATTAAACGTTATGGAGCTGCTGTAATAGTTATGGCTTTTGATGAAGTGGGGCAAGCCGATAACTACGAGCGTCGAATTGAAATCGCACAGCGTTCTTATGATATTTTAGTAAATAAAGTGGGCTTCCCTTCTGAGGACATTATTTTCGATTTAAATATTTTTCCTGTGGCAACAGGGATGGAAGAGCATAGAAAAAATGCCATTGACTTTATTGAAGCCACACGGTGGGTTAGAGAAAATCTTGAAAATGTTAGTGTAAGCGGTGGTGTAAGTAACGTATCATTCTCCTTCAGAGGGAACAATATTGTGCGTGAAGCTATGCACTCGGTATTTTTATATTATGCCATTCAGGCAGGTATGAATATGGGTATTGTAAACCCGGCAATGCTAGAAGTGTATGATGATATTCCAAAAGACCTTTTAGAGCATATAGAAGATGTCATTCTTGATAGGCGCGATGATGCTACCGAGCGTTTATTAGAATTTGCCGAAACCGTAAAAGGGACAAAAGTTGAAAAAGCGTTGGACCTTTCTTGGAGAGAAATGCCTTTGCAAGATAGGATAACCCATGCCTTAGTAAAAGGTATTGATGCGTTTATTCTTGAAGATATTGAGCAGGCCAGACAAGAAGCTGAAAAGCCTATTGATGTGATTGAAGGGCATTTAATGATAGGAATGAATGTGGTGGGCGATTTATTTGGAGCAGGAAAAATGTTCTTGCCACAGGTAGTAAAATCGGCGCGTGTTATGAAAAAGGCTGTGGCGTATTTGAATCCTTTTATTGAAGCTGAAAAGTCTGATAAATCAGAGCCTGTTGGTAAAATACTAATGGCTACTGTAAAAGGCGATGTGCATGATATTGGTAAAAATATTGTGAGTGTAGTTTTAGCTTGTAACAACTATGAAATTGTTGATTTAGGGGTTATGGTACCGCCAGAGAAGATTATTGAAACTGCTATTTCAGAGCGTGTAGATGCTATTGGCTTATCAGGTTTAATCACACCATCATTAGATGAAATGGTGTATTTGGCTAAAGAAATGCAGCGTCAAAATTTTGAAGTACCCTTATTAATTGGAGGAGCAACAACCTCAAAAGCGCATACAGCTGTTAAAATAGATACGCAGTATGATAATGCCGTAGTACATGTAAATGATGCTTCTAGAGCGGTAACTGTTGTTGGCGATTTGCTGAATAAGAAAACGGCTCATGAATACGTGGCTAAGCTGAAGAAAGATTATGATGAGTTTAGATCCAAGTTTTTAAAACGCGGCAAAGAAAAATCATATATTTCAATCAGGGAAGCTCGGCAAAGAAAATATAGCATTGATTGGGAAACATCTGAAATAGTAAAACCTAAAGAATTAGGGGTTCAAATGCTAAAGCAATTAAGTTTAAAGGAATTGGAGCCTTTTATAGATTGGAGTCCGTTTTTTAGAAGTTGGGATTTGCATGGTAAGTTTCCTGATATTTTGAATGATGATGTGGTTGGTGAGCAAGCTACCCAGCTTTATGAGGATGCCAAGGCAATGGTTCAAGATATTATTGCTAAACAGTTGTTGAAGCCCAAAGGCATTTTCGGATTGTTTGAAGCAAATAGCATTAATGATGATGATATTTTGGTACAAAAGAAAGGCAAAGAAGTTGCTGTTTTTAGAACTTTACGTCAGCAATTAAAAAAACGCGAAGGTGTGCCTAATCATGCTTTAGCTGATTTTATTGCGCCTAAAGATTCTGGTAAAACAGATTATATTGGTGCTTTTTGTGTAGCTATTTTTGGAGCACAAGAATTGGCTGAGAGCTATAAAGAAAAGCATGATGACTACAATGCAATTATGACACAAGCTATTGCCGATAGGTTTGCTGAAGCTTTTGCTGAATATTTACATAAGCAAGTACGTGTTAAGCATTGGGGGTATGCGGCAAATGAAGATTTAAGTAACGATGATTTGATTAAGGAGAGTTACAAAGGTATTCGTCCGGCGCCAGGCTATCCAGCTTGTCCAGATCATTTAGAGAAAGAAACCATTTGGGAACTATTAGATATAGAAAAAATTATTGGAGTAAAATTAACGGAAAGTTTAGCTATGTGGCCAGCGGCAGCGGTTTCAGGGTATTATTTTGCCAATCCAGAAGCTAAGTATTTCGGATTGGGGAAAATTACAGATGATCAGCTAACAGATTATGCTAACCGAAAAGGTATCGATAAAGACCAAGCTAGAAAATGGCTACATGCAAATATAGCTGACGAATAATTAAAACATGAATACAGCATTTATAGAATTAACCTTAGGAAGTTATATTATTTCACATGGATACGACTCTAAAAGAAAAGAACACTTAGAGCATGTGCCCTCAGACAAATTTTCAAAAAAACTAGTGGCTATAAATAGAATAAAATCGGTTAGTGAAAAATACATTTTAACCGATTATATTGACGGCCGTTGGATTTATTGGGAATATCTAGAAGATTATGAAGCGGTAAAAAAGCGTTTACAGCTATCGTTTTAACCATTAAAATCCGTAAAAGACAAATAAAAAAATACTTTCGGAAATTGCCGAAAAGATAAAAACAAGTTATGAAAGTAACAGACCATATAAAACAAGCCAACGGAAAAACATTGTTTTCGTTTGAGGTGATACCGCCAAAAAAAGGAAAAAATATTCAAGATTTATACAATAATATTGATCCGTTAATGGAGTTCAATCCACCATTTATTGATGTTACTACCTCGCGTGAGGAATACGTGTATATTGATAAAGGAAACGGATTACTTGATAAACGGATTACGCGCATGCGTCCGGGAACTGTAGGTATTTGTGCTTCTATTATGCATAAGTATCAAGTAGATGCCATTCCACATTTATTATGTGGCGGATTTACTAAAGAAGAAACGGAGTATGTATTGGTAGATTGTCATTATTTGGGTATTGACAATGTTATGGCACTTCGTGGCGATTCAATGAAGGACGAGCCGTATTTTAGACCTGTAAAAGGCGGACATGCTTATGCCAGTGGCTTAGTAGAGCAAATTTCAAATTTAAACAAAGGACAGTATTTACATGATGATGTAGAGGTAGAACATAATTCTGATTTTTGTGTGGGTGTGGCGGGTTATCCTGAAAAGCATATGGAAGCCCCATCATTAGTAACCGATATGCGTCGTCTAAAAGAAAAAGTAGATGCTGGTGCTGATTATGTGGTGACTCAAATGTTTTTTGATAATCAAAAGTATTTCGAGTTTGTTGAAAAAGCTAGAGAAATGGGTATTACCATACCTATTATTCCTGGTATAAAACCTATTGCTGTAAAGCGCCATTTACAATTGTTGCCTCAGGTATTTAAAATTGATTTACCTCAAGATTTAATTGATGCCGTTGAAGCCTGTAAAGACAATAAACAAGTAAGGCAGGTTGGGGTTGAATTTGCTATTCAGCAATCAAAAGAATTACGCGAGGCAGGAGTGCCAGTGTTGCACTATTATTCAATGGGTAAAAGTGATAATGTACACGCTATAGCAAAGGCTTTGTTTTAAATAGTGTTTTTTAGAACGTAACCTTTGTTATGAAATTTTATCTGGCTTGTGCACTTTCTTTAGTTTTTTGTCTTGTTTGGTCACAAGAAAAAAAGCATACGTCTTATTTTGATGTTAATTATTTTAAAGGGAATATAGCGGAGCACAATACCGATGTTTTACATCTCATAAAAGGGCATCCTGAAGGTGTTATTTTAAGCTGGAATAAAAAAACATATGGATATAATGCATGGGAACAACTATATAATTATCCAGATTATGGTGTTTCTTTTTCATATCAAAGTTTAAAAAATGATGTATTAGGGAATAATTATGCACTTTATGCCCATTACAATTTTTACTTCTTTAAGCGGCATGTCATGTTTCGTGTGGGGCAAGGATTAGCATTAAGCACCAATCCATATGATAAAGTAAATAATTTTAGAAATAATGCATTTGGTTCAACCTTTTTGAGTAGTACCTATATGATGCTCAATTACAAAAAGGAACGTATTTTTAATAGACTAGGTTTGCAAGCGGGTTTTTCACTTATTCATTACTCCAATGCTAATGTTAAGGCGCCAAATACAAGTATAAACTCCCTTACGTTTAATATTGGTGCTACCTACAATTTAGAGGAAGCCGAGCCAGAATATATAACAGATATTGTACATGCAGACAAAGAAAAATTTACAGAACCTGTTAAGTTTAATATAGCTTTTCGGGCTGGTGTTAATGAAAGTGATGTTGTAGGAAGTGGTCGATTTCCATTTTATATTGCTTCGGTTTATGCCGATAAACGTATCAATAAGAAAAGTGCTTTGCAATTTGGTACTGATGCTTTTTTTTCAAAATTTTTAAAAGAACTTATTTATTACCAAAGCGTAGCTGGATTGGGTGAAAATGTTACAGGAGAAGAAGATTATAAGCGAGTTGGGTTGTTTGTTGGTCATGAGCTGTTTGTAAACAGAATGTCTTTGGTAACACAGTTGGGATATTATATTTATTATCCGTTTGATTTTGAAGGAAGAAGCTATTTTCGAATCGGTTTGAAGCGTTATTTTGGAAACACATGGTTTGGCGCTTTAACATTGAAATCGCATGGCGCAAAAGCTGAATGTGTTGAATTTGGAATAGGAGTACGATTATGAAAAAAGTGCTATTAGTATTAAGTCTAGGTTTAATAGGTTATTCCTGCAATAAGGAATCTGCACCAGATTGTTTACAAACTACAGGTAAAACAATTCGGCATGAGATTACAGTATCAAATTTTGACAAGATTTTTGTAAATCGCGATATTGAACTCATTATAAAAGAGGGGCAAGAGCAAAAAGTGGTTGTAGAAACAGGTAAAAACTTGATGCCAAGTGTTGTAGTGAGTGTGTTGGATGGAATATTAATATTGACTCAAAATAACACCTGTAATTATTTCAGATCTTATGATGCTACTAAGGTTTATGTTACATCACCAAACATAAGAGAAATAAGAAGTTCTACACAATACAATATTACATCTGATGGCGTATTAACCTATCCTGATTTAACACTTCTGTCTGAAGATTATGGTGTAGAAGATACTTACACCAGTGCTAATTTTTACTTAGAAGTTGATAACAATAGTTTGAGTTTTGTGTTTAATAACCTATCAAACGCTTTTGTTTCTGGCGCAACTGATAACTTACATGTAACTTTGGCGGCAGGAACCTCAAGATTTGAAGCACGGCAATTAATTGCTCAAAATGTAACTTTTTGGAATAGGAGCTCAAATGACATCATAATAAACCCGCAACAAAAACTTTCAGGAAAAATTTCTGGTACAGGTCATGTTATAGCTATTAATAAACCACGTGTGGTTGATGTAGAGGTGGTTTATAAGGGAAAATTAATTTTTGAATAGATCAACCGATTGTTTTGCTATTTCCAACTCTTCGTTTGTTGGAATAACTAATATTTTCACTTTAGAATCTACTGTGTTTATCGTTCTAATGTTACTAGAGCGCTTTTCGTTTTCTTCTTGGTTTAGTTTTATTCCTAAAAAGTCTAAATCCTCACAAACCATTTTTCTAATCACACTTGAGTTTTCTCCTATACCAGCAGTAAAGACAATAGCATCTATGCCGTTTAAAATGGCCGTGTAGCTACCAAGGTATTTTTTTATACGGTAGGCATTCATATCTAATGCCAATTGGCACGCCTTATTTCCGTTTTCAGCTTCGGCTTGAATATCTCTTAAATCACTCAATCCTGTTAGACCTAGCATACCACTTTTCTTTTGTAAAAGCGTATTAATTTCATCAAGGCTATAATTGTATTTTTCGGCAAGGTAAAATATAATAGACGGGTCAATATCTCCACAACGGGTTCCCATAATTAAACCTGTTACAGGAGAAAAACCAAGAGAATGGTCTACACTCTTTCCATCTTTTACAGCCGTCATACTACAGCCGTTTCCTAAATGGATGGTAATAATTTTGGATTGTTCTTTGCCTAAAAAATCAATTGCTTTTTCAGAAACGTATTTATGACTGGTGCCGTGAAAACCATACAAACGGATATTATGCTCATCTGAAAATTTATTTGGGATAGCATACCGATAAGCTTTTTCAGGAATAGATTGGTGGAATGCTGTATCAAAAACAGCCACCTGTTTAGCGTTAGGAAAAATAGCTTCAGCCACTTCAATGCCTTCAAGATTAGCAGGGTTATGTAAAGGTGCTAAAGACGAAAGGGCTTTGATTTTTTCTTTTACCGTTTCTGTGATTTCAGTGGTATCGCTAAAGTGGCTACCGCCATGAACAACACGGTGTCCTACAATATTAATGTCGTCGGCCGATTTTATTATACCTGTTTTTTCGTTTAACAACTGTTTAGCAAGTAATTCTAATCCAGTTTTATGGTCAGGAATTGCTGTTTCTACGGTTATGGAATCCTTATCTGTATTAAACTTAAACTTACCATCTTCTAAACCAATACGCTCAATGAGACCCGAGCACAAAATACGTGCTTCAGGCATGGTAAATAATTGAAATTTAAGGGAAGAACTTCCTGAATTTAAAACTAATACTTGCATGTTATATTTCTTGTGCTTGAATTGCTGTTATTATTACGGTGCTGTAAATGTCATCTGCGGTACACCCTCTACTTAAATCATTAACGGGTTTGTTAAGGCCCTGAAGCATTGGGCCAATGGCTAACGCTCCAGTTTCACGTTGTACAGCTTTGTAGGTGTTGTTACCTGTATTTAAATCAGGGAATATCAATACGCTAGCTTGACCGGCCACATCCGATTCGGGTAATTTGCTTTTACCAATACGCATATCAACAGCAGCATCATACTGGATAGGGCCTTCAATTTTCATATCGGGAGCAGCGGCTTTGGCAAGCTCTGTAGCTTTTCTAACCTTATCAACTTCCTCGCCTTTTCCTGAACTTCCAGAGGAATAAGATAGCAAGGCTACTTTAGGTTCAACACCAAAATTTTGAGCGGTTTGTGCAGACGAAACAGCTATTTCTGCCAACTGCTCTGCATTAGGGTTTGGATTAATAGCGCAATCACCAAAAATAGATACGCGGTCTTCCAAACACATAAAGAATACAGATGATACAATATTACATCCAGGTTTTGTTTTGATGAATTGTAGTGCTGGTCTTAGGGTGTGTGCTGTGGTATGTACAGCACCAGAAACCATACCATCTGCATGGCCTTTGTAAATCATCATGGTTGCAAAATAGGATACATCAGACATAGCATCTCGAGCCATATCTAAATTTACATTTTTATGTTTTCGCAATTCGTAAAATGTATTGACGTAATCTTGAAAATGGGCCGATTTTTGGGGAGAAACAATGTTTACTTTTTTCAAATCAAGAGGAATGTCTTGTTTTTCAACAATTTCAGCAATTTTATCTTCTTCACCAATAAGAGTTAATTCTACCACATTAGCGTCTACCAATCTTGCTGATGCCCTTAAAATACGTTCATCATAACCTTCGGGCAGCACAATATGCTTTTTGTCTTTTAAAGCTCGTTGAAGCAAATTGTATTGGAACATTCTTGGGGTGAATATACCAGATTCAAACGTTACTAAGTCATTAGCCAACTTATCAGTATCTACATGCTTTTCAAACGTAGCAATAGAGGTTTCTATTTTTTCAATGTTCTCGGCATAAATTCTAGATTTAATTTTACCAATGGTATTGGTAACCTGAAAAGTGCCTTTTTTAACACTGATAATAGGTACAACACTTGAAAGACCTTCTATTAATTTTAAAATTGTGTCTTCAGGAATTAGTCCACCAGTTAATATAATGCCTGATACTTTAGGGTAATTTTTAGAGATATTTGCTTGTAAAGCACCTAAAATAATATCAGCTCTATCACCAGGTGTTATGACCAAGGCATTCTCTTTTAAATGCAGTAAATAATTGCGTAGTTGCATGGCACCCACACTAAAATTTTCAGATTGATTGTTAATCATGTCTTCACCAAAAAGAACCGTTCCTTTTAGCTTTTTTACAATCTCTTTTATAGTAGGACTGGCTAAGCTGCTAATTTTTGGAATAACCGTAACATCAGCCGTTGTTTGAATTCTGTTTTTAATTAATGCTTTCAGCGTAGAAACCTCATCAGGGTTTACCTTGTTTGTCATGATAGAAAGTACATCTACCTCTTCTTTAAAGGCATCATGAGCCAGTTGTACATTGTCAACAATGTCATGTAAAGGAATACCATCACCTTGAGATACGAGAATAACAGGAAGACCTAAGTTTTTTGAAATGATAATATTGATATCTAATTCTAAACTAGAGTTTTCGTGAGAAAAATCTGTACCCTCCACTAAAACAAAGTCGAAACGCTCTTCTTGGTATTTAAACTTTTTTATGACGTGATCAATAACATCTCCAGACTTACCTTTGTTGTAAAGTTCAAGTAACTCACTTCTGGTATAAGCATACGTGTTCTTGTAATTTATATCAATTTCAAAGTATGACAGTACGGTGTTAATGTGATTGTCCATTTCACCATTTTCGGTATCTTCAATTATAGGTCTGAAGTAACCAACTTTGGCTGTTTTACCCAGAAGCATACGCATTAAGCCCAATACAATTACAGATTTACCACTGTTAGGTTCAACCGTAGCTACATAAATTCCTTTACTCATTTTAGTGTTTTTATTGTTTACAAAGATAATATTCTAGTTTTTTAAATAGCTTTTTATCTTTTTTGTGTTTAAACTTACTTGGGCAAAATTAATATGTTATTATAATGTCATAGATGACTTTTGTCATAAATCACGCTTATATTTCTAACGTTTTCGTGTTTATGAATTAAGATTATAAATTAGCTTTTAATTAATTAGTTGTGAGCTCTCTAAATAAAGTTTCTAAGCTGGTGTTTTTTTGATTAAGCTGCAGGATTTTTAATTGATTGTCATGAGCAAAATCAAAGACATGAGCGCGCATGTCATCAGAGGTTTTAAAGGTGATTTCATAAATAAAATCATGGGTGTTTACAACCTTATGCGCTTTTGGAAGTTGTAGTAGAAAAGCATCTTCAACACGGAAGTCAAATTCTACAATGACCACTTGCTCCTTTTCATCACGAAGATCTTTTAATTTTTTGTCGGCCACAATTTCGCCCTTATTAATAATAATCGCACGATCGCACATAGCTTCAACTTCCTGCATAATATGAGTTGACAAAAACACTGTTTTTGTTTTTCCTAAAGATTTAATCAGGCCTCTAATGTCTACTAGTTGATTTGGATCTAGACCTGTTGTAGGCTCATCTAAAATTAATACATCGGGATTGTGTAGTAGTGCGTTTGCTAAACCCACACGTTGCCTATAGCCTTTTGATAGTTGCCCTATTTTTTTATGTGCTTCAGCGGTTAAACCTGTGAGGTCAATAACCTCGTTAATACGTTGATTGTTTACATGATATATGTTGGCATTAAAGGCTAAATATTCTTTAATATAGAGGTCTAAATACAACGGGTTGTGTTCTGGCAAATAGCCAACACTTTGTTGAACTTGCTGTTTGTTGGCGTTTACATTAAACCCATTCACCTTTGCCGTGCCTTGATTGGCAGTAAGGTAGGTGGTTAGTATTTTCATCATGGTTGATTTTCCTGCGCCGTTAGGTCCTAAAAAACCAACTATTTCAGGCTTATCAACTTTAAACGATATATTATTTAAAGCTTTTTGATTACCATATAATTTTGAAATTCCAACTACTTCAATAGACATATTTAAAATTATTTATTCAAAAGTACATGAATTTTTTCATTTGAAAATTGAAGAACGTGAAATGAAACATGAAAGATTAACCAAATAATTATAGAGATGAAATAAAGTGTTATAATCTCCTGCATGAAAAGTTTAGTTTTTTAATAGAGAAAAATAATTGATTATATAACGTAAAGGAAGTTTTACTGTAAAATCTTTAAAACTTTTGGGAATTTTAAAAAAAGTAGATTTTGTTAGTTTATTTCTTAAAATAATATTTAATTTAGCGGCGTAATTATGATAAGAACAGTGTATTATACATATTTTAACAATTATTTCTTTTTTAGTAAAAGAAACGAGGCGTTGTATGTATAATTTAAAAAGCTAAATTAATATATAAGTCTCGATGAAAATCGAGATTTTTTTTTGTCTAACGTTTTGTAAGATAAAAAATAAAAAGACAGAAACTAAATTGTGTAATTTTGATAAAAACGGTAGCCATACAGGGAGTTAAAGGGTCATTTCATCACATAGTGACCCAGCAGTTTTTTGAGAATGCTGTAGATTCTATTGAGTGTTTAACTTTTGATAGAGTGGTTGATGCTTTAATAACTAAAGAATGTGATGCGGCTATTATGGCCTTAGAAAACTCTATTGCAGGGTCAATTATTCCTAATTATGCATTGATTGATAAATTTGGGTTGCATATTGTAGGAGAACACTATTTAGATATTCAGCATAATTTAATGGCACTGCCTAATCAACGTATTGAGGATATTGAAGAAGTGTATTCACACCCTATGGCTTTGTTACAATGTAAAGAGTTTTTTAAAATACACCCACATATAAAATTAGTTGAAGATAAAGATACTGCTGAAGTCGCTCAGCGCATTCAAGAGCAGCAATTAAAGGGTATTGGGGCTATTGCTAGTGTAACGGCTGCTGAAATTTTTAATCTAAATATTTTAGCACATGGTATACAAACCATAAAGCATAATGAAACCCGATTTGTAATTATTAAGCGAACTAATTCAGAGGTGAATCAAAGTGATATTAATAAAGCCTCCATAAAATTTGAAGCTAATCATAAACGAGGTAGTCTAGCTGCTATTTTAAATGTAATGAGTGATTGTAAACTGAATTTAACAAAAATACAGTCGTTACCAATTATTGAAACACCATGGAAATATGCGTTTTTTGTAGATGTGACTTTTGAAAACTATAAAGATTTTCAAAAAGCAAAATCGTTAATAGATATCATGGGTGATGGGTTTAAAGTTTTGGGTGAATATAAAAATGCAAAGTTATGATTGAAGTAGCAGACCGTTTACAGACCGTTGAGGAATATTACTTTTCAAAAAAATTGAGAGAAGTAGGGATGCTAATTGCAAGTGGGAAACCAATTATTAGCTTAGGAATAGGGAGTCCAGATTTACAACCTCCAGCGAAGGTTCTTGAGGCTGTAAATTATAGTCTTAAAGATGCTAATGCACATAAGTACCAGAGTTACCAAGGACTTCCTGAGTTGAGATCTGCGATTTCAGAATTTTATAAGATGCATTTTTCTGTGAGTTTAAGTCCGTCTTCAGAAATTCTTCCTCTAATGGGAAGTAAAGAAGGTATTATGCATATATCTATGGCATATCTTAACGAAGGAGATGAGGTGTTAATTCCAAATCCAGGGTATCCAACTTACCAATCGGTAACAAAATTGGTTGGAGCTAAAGGGGTGTCTTATAATTTGGATGCTGGCAATAATTGGCAGCCAGATTTTAAAGCTCTTGAGCAGCAAGACTTGTCAAAAGTAAAATTGATGTGGGTTAATTATCCACATATGCCAACAGGAGCACAGCCCGATAAGTATGTTTTTGAGAATTTAGTGGCGTTTGGGAAAAAGCATAATATTTTAATTGTTAATGATAACCCGTACAGTTTTATACTGAATGATAATCCTAGAAGTATTTTGAGTGTTCCAGGCGCTAAAGAAGTTTGCTTAGAGCTCAATTCATTAAGTAAAACGTTCAATATGGCTGGTTGGCGTGTAGGTATGGTAGTTGGTGCTCCAGAGTATATTAGTAATATTTTAAAAGTAAAGAGTAATTTTGACTCGGGCATGTTTTATGGAATACAAAAAGGTGCCATTGAAGCTTTGAAATGTTCAAACATGTGGTTTGCAACATTGAATAATGTATATCAAGAAAGGCGTAAGCTAGTATGGCAACTTGCAGATGCCCTAAATTGTACCTACGATGAAAATGCAACAGGTATGTTTATTTGGGCCAAATTGCCTGATCATGTGAAGTCAGAAGAGTTTATAGATAAAGTACTTAAAGAAAATCATATATTTATTACACCAGGAACCGTGTTTGGTTCGCAGGGGGAAGGGTATGTTAGATTTTCATTATGTGCTTCAAATGAAGCAATAGAAGAAGCTGTTGCAAGAGTACAATAAGGATGAAGAATATATATGCCATAGGAGTAGGTTTGATTGGTGGAAGCCTTTGCTTAGATATCAAAAAAAATAATCCAGAAGCTGTAATTCATGGTGTTAGTAGAAAAGATGCCACGCTTAACAAAGCTTTAGAGCTTAATATTATTGATAAAAAAGCAACGCTTGATGATCTGGGAAATGCTGATTTAGTGATTATTTCTATACCAGTTGATGCAACGGTTACCTTATTGCCAACGGTATTAGATAAAATTTCAGACACGGGGTTGGTGGTTGATGCAGGGTCTACAAAAGTAGATATATGTAAAGCGGTTGAAAATCATCCAAAAAGAAGAAACTTTTTAGCTATGCATCCTATTGCTGGTACCGAACATTCTGGACCAACAGCTGCGTTAGAAGGTCTGTTTGTTGGCAAAACAAATATTGTTTGTGAAGTAGAAAAGACCACCTTTAAGCTTCAGGAAAAAGCCTTAAAACTATTTTCAGATATTGGTATGCGCATGCGTTATATGAATCCTGAAGCACATGATAAACATATTGCTTATGTATCGCATTTGTCACATATAAGTTCATTTATGCTGGGGAAAACAGTAATTGAAAAAGAAAAAAATGAGCGTGATATTTTTGATATGGCAGGTAGTGGATTTGCCTCAACCGTACGTTTGGCTAAAAGTTCGCCAGAAATGTGGACACCTATTTTTAAACAGAACAAAACTAATGTTATTGAGACATTAGAAGAATATATAAATAATCTCACGCATTTTAAACAGTTAATGGAAGCAAATGATTTTGATGCTATAAACAGTGAGATGGAAAATACAAATCATATAAAAGATATATTAAAAGGAATTAGTTAAGAGTAAAATTATGGAGAACAAAAAAGAAATGAGAACCTGGTTAGATGATTTAAATTTAGATCATCCGTTAGTAATTGCAGGTCCATGTAGTGCTGAAACCGAAGAGCAAGTTTTAAAAATTGCACATGAGCTAAAAGATACTGATGTTAGTTATTTTAGAGCAGGTATTTGGAAACCAAGAACACGCCCAGGGATGTTTGAAGGGGTGGGAGCCTTAGGTTTAAAATGGCTACAAAAAGTAAAGGAAGAAACTGGGATGAAGATTTGTACCGAAGTTGCAAACGCAGCTCATGTTAAGCTAGCTTTAGAACATGATGTGGATTTGCTATGGATTGGAGCACGTTCAACAGTTAGTCCTTTCATTATGCAAGAAATTGCAGATGCTTTAGAAGGAACAGATAAACCTGTTTTGATAAAAAATCCTGTAAATCCAGATTTAGCTTTATGGTTAGGTGGCATTGAAAGAATTTATGCTTCTGGTGTTAAAAATATTGGAGCAATTCATAGAGGGTTTTCAACATATGAAAAATCTAAATATAGAAACACTCCAGAATGGCAGTTGGCTATTGAATTTCAAAATAAATTTCCTGATATTCCATTAATCAATGACCCGTCTCATATTACAGGAAAAAGAGATATGATTTTTGAGGTGTCTCAAGAGGCATTAGATTTAAATTTTGATGGTTTAATGATTGAAACACATCATGATCCTGAAAATGCTTGGAGTGATGCGGCTCAACAAGTAACACCAGCTAGTTTAGTTCAAATTATGAAAGATTTGAAAATAAGAAAAGAAACTAATGCGGAAGAAGATTATACCAATACATTAAACAAATTAAGAGCACAGATTGATGTTGTTGATAATCAAATTATAGAATTATTAGGAAAACGTATGAAGGCTGCCGATGGCATTGGAGAGCTTAAAAAATCTAAAAACGTTGCGGTATTACAGTCAAAGCGCTGGAATGAAATTTTAGGTAAAATGGTTCTTGAAGGAGAGCAGCACGGATTAAGTGAAGAGTTTGTATTGAAAATGTTCAAAGCAATTCACCAAGAATCTATCAATCATCAAGAAAAAATCATCAACGGTTAAAAATGTGATGTATTATTATATTTTAAAAAAGCCTTCTATCTGGAAGGCTTTTCTATTTATATAATTTAACAAGAAAAAGTCTTACATTTATAAAGTGTTGTTAATCAAGTAAGACCTGTGTTATGAAAAGAATCATGTTATTTTTTATTTTGCTTTGTATTCTTAATAGTTATGCACAAAGTGAGTATGAAAATGAAACAGAAGAAAAAGAATTAAAAAACGAAGTTATTTTTGAGTTTGGTTTTACACATATTCCTAAAGCTTTTGAAGAAGGTAAACTTGAAGAATCTCTTTTTGTGCCAACAATAGGTGTTGGTTATTATAGAGAAATTACAGCAACCTGGTCATTAGGTATGGTGTTAGACTTAGAATTGGCAGATTATTTAGTGCCTTTTGGTAGAGAGGATTTAGAGCGGGATAGAGCTTTTATTCTAGCGGTTTTAGCAGGTTATAGTTTCGCTAAGAATTGGAATATAATTGCTGGTCCGGCAATAGAATTTGAGAAAAACAAAAATTTATTTGTATTAAGAGGTGGTTTAGAATATGGTATTGAGTTAGGGAGTAATTGGGGAGTCTTGACCTCTTTTGTTTATGATTTTAAAGAAGAATATGGTACTTGGGGACTCAATATAGGAGTGTCGAGAAAATTCTAGAAAGGATTGCCTAAAAACAAGATTAAGAGACAATCCTTATAATGTTTTGAAGTATTTACGGTCTATTTCTTTTAAAAACATAACGTGTTATAAAGATGCCGTTGCCATCACCCTTTCCTGCGTCGCTTTCCACGCCACTAGTTACAAAGGCTAATTCCCATCCTTCTTCTGCCATAGCATTTACTTTAGAGTTAACAAGAGCGTCGTTAGCCGCAATATTTTGAAAGCGAATACCTGCTAAGTTATAAAAGTTTAATAGTTTGGTTTCTTCAAAATCTTTCACCCGAATATCACCTCGCTTTGATTTGTTTCTAGAATTGTCTTCTTCTGTTTGTTCTGAAGTGAAATCTTCATAATTTCTTTCATCAGTGGCCGAAATCAGTCTAGAACGTCCTAGACCACTAGGAACAATAGATTCAATAGTTGTAATTATCTTATACTCTACTTGAGCATGCATTTCAAAAAAAGAAAAGAAAATAAGACTTAAGGCTAAAATTGTGTTTTTCATTCGGTATGTTTTTATAAATAATGACACTAAGATAATCTTTTTCTTAACTTGAAAAGTTGTTAATTTGTATTATTATTGACACTTCATGACAGGACAAGTTTATAAATCGACAGGAAGCTGGTATACCGTAAAAAACCAATTAGGGCATACTTATGAATGCAGAATCAAGGGGAAATTCAGAATAAAAGGAATAAAGAGTACCAATCCTATTGCTGTAGGAGACATGGTTGATTTTGAGTTGGAAACTAAGAATAATGAGGAAACGGGTGTTATTAATAAAATACATGAGCGAAAAAATTTCATAGTTAGAAAGTCAGTAAACCTTTCAAAACAAACGCATATTATAGCTGCCAATTTAGATCAGGTTTTCTTGATGATTACTATTAATAATCCGCCAACGCTATCTAGTTTTATTGATCGTTTTTTAGTCACTGCTGAAGCCTATTCCATAAAAACGGTTTTACTGTTTAATAAAATTGACACCTATGATCAAGAAACACTTGATGAGGTGCGTTACTTGGCACATGTGTATAGAAAAATAGGTTATGAATGTATCGGGGTTTCAGCGGTGACTGGTAAAAATGTTGATAAGGTAAAAGCGTTAATGCAAGATAAGGTAAGTATGTTTTCTGGGCATTCGGGAGTTGGTAAATCTACGCTTGTTAATGCCATAGAGCCTTCATTAAACATAAAAACTAAAGCCATCTCTACACAGCACATGCAGGGTCAACATACCACTACATTTGCAGAAATGTTTGATCTTGATTTTGGCGCAAAAATTATTGATACACCAGGTATTAAAGGCTTTGGTGTGGTTGATATGGATAAAGAAGAAGTAGGTGATTATTTTCCCGAGTTTTTTAAGTTAAAACAAGATTGTAAGTTTAATAATTGTTTGCATGTTCAAGAGCCACAATGTGCTGTTAAAAATGCTTTAGAAGACGGGGACGTGGAATATTCGCGCTATCGCAGTTATTTACAGATTATTGAAGGTGAAGATGAGCATTATAGAACTGATATTTGGGATAAAGAATGAAGATAGTTATTCAAAGAGTTACTTCGGCAGGTGTAACCATTGATAAAACCCAAGTTGCCACCATAAAAAAAGGCTTATTAATATTACTTGGCGTTGTAAACAATGATGCAAAGGATGATATAAAATGGTTGTCAAATAAGGTAGTGAATTTGAGAATTTTTAGCGATGAAAATGGTGTGATGAATAAATCGGTTGTTGATGTTGATGGTGATATCATTGTGGTTAGTCAATTTACATTACATGCTTCTACCAAAAAAGGGAATAGACCCAGTTATATTAAAGCAGCGAAGCCTGATATTGCCATTCCCTTGTATCAAGCATTTGTGAATCAGCTTGAAACAGACTTGGGTAAAAAAGTGCAAACAGGGCAATTTGGTGCTGATATGAAGCTGGATTTAGTCAATGATGGACCAGTAACTATTATCATGGATACTAAGAATAAAGAGTAATGGCCTCAATTTTTGGACACGCCGCAGTAGGCTATACCTTAACCAAGCTTACAGGGAAAAATCAATTAAAATGGCTGCTACCACTAGCGGTTTTTTCTACAATTTTACCAGATTTTGATGTTATTGGATTTCGTTTAGGTATTCCTTATGAACACCCTTTAGGACATCGGGGTTTTACACATTCTATTAGTTTTGCTCTCATATGGGCAGCTTTGGTCATGTTTAGTTTTGGTAGAGCTAGTAAATTAGTATGGTTTTTAATTATTTTTTTCGCTACACTTTCTCATGGTATTTTAGATGCCATGACCAGTGGAGGTATGGGTGTGGGCTTTTTCATTCCGCTTGATAACCAACGTTTCTTTTTTCCCATCAGAGAAATTAAGGTGTCTCCTTTAGGAATTAGAAGTTTTTTTTCGTCGTGGGGATTAAAGGTTGTTTTAAGTGAATTTATTTTTGTCTTACTCCCTTGTCTTACAGTGCTTTTAACGAATAGGGTGGTGAAACGACTTCAAAAAACATCAAAAAGATGACTTTTCTCATGTAAATGTAAGTGTAATTTTACTTATATTTAGACATTAAACCCAACTAATAAGCTAAATGATTCCAAAGTTTTTTGTGAATATACTCTTTGTATTCACTAGTTTTCTTGTGGTTAGCCAAGACTTGTCCTATAACGCACTTACAATCTCTCCAGATTTAAAGAAAGATGCCAATGCCATTATAAGGTTAAATGACGTTTCCATTGTTATGGAAACAGCTAGTAAAATGTATACTAAAGGAAAAAGAGTGGTTACGGTATTTAATAAGAGAGGTAATAAGCATGTTAATGCTCATGCCTATTATGATGAAACTACCAAAATAAAAGACCTAAAAGCTATTGTTTACGATGGGTTTGGTGAACCACTTAAAAAAATTAGAGAAAGCGACTTTAAAGATGTGAGTGCGGTTGATGGAGGGACTTTATATTCGGACTCTCGCGTAAAGTATTTAGAATATACCCCAGCGTCATATCCCTATACGGTGGAGTTTACCTATGAAATTGTTAATGAAAACACAGCCTTTATCAGGTCGTTCACCCCAATAAACGATTATTTCCTGAGTGTTGAAAATAGCCAGTATAGTATTGCATACGGTGAAGAAATTCAACTAAGAACCAAGGAAAATAATTTTAATGCTATTGAGTTGATCAAGGAGGATAAACCCGGAATACTAAAATTTAGGGTTAAAGATATTCCTGCTTTTGAACCAGAGGCTTATAGTCCTGCTACCAATGTTCTCTTGCCAGAAGTTATGATTGCATCAGATAAGTTTGTTTATGAAGGCGTGTTTGCGGATGTAAATAATTGGAAATCTATGGGAAGTTGGTTTCATAATAATTTACTGAAAGGAAGGTCTGCGATATCAACAGGAACAAGAAGCAAAATTTTAAAATTAGTAGATGGGGTTGATAACCCTATTGAGAGAGCAAAGATCGTTTACCAGTTTGTGCAGGATAATGCTAGGTACATAAGTGTTCAAGTTGGAATTGGCGGAATGCAACCAATTTCGGCAATAGAAGTTGATTTATTAAAATATGGGGACTGTAAGGGGTTATCAAATTACACAAAATCTTTATTGGAAATAGCAGGTGTAGAATCGTATTATACAAGGCTGTATGCTTCTCGGGACAATGTTTTAAATGTAAAAAATGATTTCGTTTCTTTTCAAGGGCAGACAAACCATGTTATTCTGAATATACCTGATAATGGTAATGATATTTGGCTTGAATGCACAAGTCAAGATGCGCCATTTGGTTTTATAGGGGCTTTTACTGACGATCGAGATGCTTTAGTTATTACACCAGAGGGTGGTCAAATCAAGCATACCAAAAAGTATCTTCCTGAAGAAAGTCTTCAAAGCATTAGTGGAGAATATTCGCTTACTGGTGCAGGTGATATCAAGGCGGAGGTAGTGATAAAATCTATGGGTATTCAATATGATGATAAATATAAGTTGGATAGCGAGACACCACGTGAATTAGACAAACATTATAAAACCAGATGGCGGTATATAAATGGATTGGTACTTCATGATTTTAAAATTGTTAATAATAAAGACGATGTTATATTTTCTGAAAACGTAGTGTTTGAAGCTTCAAAATACGCAAAAATTGTAGGAGATAGAATGCTATTTTCAGTAAATGCGTTTAATAGAAATAGAGAAATTCCAAATAGGTATCGGAACAGGAAATTTCCACTAAAAATAAATCGTGGGTTTAAAGATGTTGACGTTTTTACAATTACACTTCCAAAAGGCTATAAAATTGAAGCCCTACCTCATGATGTCCTTATTGAGAATAAATTTGGCAGATACTTAGCTGAAGTGCAGAAAATTGATGAAACTACAATAAAATATAGTAGAGAATTTACCGTGCTTGATGGTCAATTTCCCAAGGAAAACTATGCTAAGTTTAGAGACTTCTTTAAAACCGTTGCAAAAAATGATAATGCAAAAATTGCCCTAATTAAAACTAATACTAACCCATAGACAAATGAGAAAAATAATTGTACTATTTGGATTTTTATGTGCTATTTGTGTGCAAGCACAAGATTATAAATTTGGTAAAGTTTCAAAAGAAGAACTAGAACAAAAGTTTAATTCAACAGACTCCTCGGCAAGTGCTACCTATTTGTATAAGTATAGAAATTCTTTTTTTGAATACACACAAGAAAAAGGTTTTGAGTTGATTACAGAAGTTTATGAACGTGTCAAAATTTATAATAAAGATGGTTTTGACTATGCAACCAAACAATTAAGTCTTTATAAGAGTAATAGTAATGAGGAAAATTTTACCGGACTAAAGGCTAGTACCTATAATTTAGAAAAAGGAAAAGTTGTTGAAAGTAAAATATCAAAAAGTGCAATTTTTGAAAATGAAGCATCGAAATACAAAAATAAAGTAAAGTTTACCATGCCCAACATTAAAGAAGGTTGTGTCATTGAATATAAATATAAGATTATGTCACCCTTTTTATCAAATGTTGATGATTATGTGTTTCAATATGATATTCCAATAAACAAGCTATATGCCAAATTTCAGTCTCCTGAATATTTTGTTTTCAAAGTCAATACTAAAGGTTTTTTTGCGGTAACACCCAAAGTTGAACGTAAAACAGGTAGAATTTTGATTAATACTAAAACTAGAAGTTCAGGGTCTGGTTTTTCTTCTGTTAGAACTTCTTTTGAGTCTTCTCAAATTGAATATATCACAAACGTGTCTACCTATGAATTAGATAATGTTCCCGCAATGAAAGAAGAACCTTATGTGAATAATATAAACAATTATCGCTCATCAATTAATTATGAATTATCTTATACTCAGTTTCCTTATTCTAGAGTGGAATACTATTCAACAACATGGGAAGACGTGGTGAAAAACACTTATGAAAATGAAGACTTTGGAGGGCAATTAAAAAAAACCGGCTATTATGAAAATGAAGTGGATGCCCTTTTGGCTTCCGTTTCAGATCCCAAGCAAAAGGTAACTTTTATATATGATTTTGTGAAATCACAAGTTAAATGGAATGGTTATTATGGGTATTTAACAGATGTGGGTGTAAAAAAAGCGTATAAAGAAAAAGTAGGTAATGTAGCCGAAATCAATTTAATGTTAACTTCAATGCTTCGCTATGCAGGTATACGTGCATATCCTGTGTTAGTTAGTACAAGAAACCACGGAATTCCTTTATTTCCAACTCGTGAAGGATATAATTATGTCATAACTTGTGCAAAGTTTGATGATGGCAGTGAAGTGCTACTTGATGCTACAAGCTCTTATTGTCATCTCAATGTTTTACCTTTTAAGGCTTTAAACTGGAAGGGAAGAGCGATTAATGAGCAAGGCAATTCAACGTTTGTTGATTTGTATCCAAAAAAGTTATCGCAAGACATTACTGTACTAATGATTGATTTGAATGAAGATGGAAGTATTCATGGTAGTTGTCGTAAAACAAAATCAAATTACCGAGCCTTAACTTATCGAGAAAAATATAACGGAATTGATAAGGATGACTATATTGAGAAATTAGATAATAAATATAATGGTATTGATATACTAGAATTTGAGGTTAAGAATAGTACAGATTTAGGAAAACCCATTGTTGAAACCTTTGAGTTTGAAAAAGAAAGCCAGGCAGATATTGTTGGTGATAAACTATACTTTTCGCCATTATTCTTTTTTAAAGAAAATGAAAATCCGTTTAAATTAGAAAATCGAGAATATCCCGTTGATTTTGGTTATCCTTTTCAAACTTCATTTAGAATTATCATAAATTTGCCCGAAGGCTACAAAATTGAAAGCTTACCAGAAAAAGGAGCGTTTTCACTTCCTGAAAACCTGGGAATATTTCAATATAATGTCGTTGGAATGAAAAACCAAATTCAAGTTACTATAAAATCAAGAATAAATAGTTCCATCATTGGTTCTGAGTATTATGTGGCTTTAAAAACGTTTTTTAGTGAAATTGTAAATAAAGAAGCAGAACAAATCGTTTTAACAAAAGTATAAATGAATATAGAAAACGCACAGATAGTTGTAGATAATTGGATTAAAGAGCATGGGGTTAGATATTTTAATGAGCTAACCAATATGGCACAGCTTACCGAAGAAGTAGGTGAGGTTGCCAGAATTATTGCTAGACGCTATGGTGAGCAAAGTGAAAAAGAAAGTGATAAAAACAAAGATTTAGGGGAGGAATTGGCCGATGTGCTATTTGTGGTACTCTGTTTGGCCAATCAAACGGGAGTAGACCTGCAAGCCGCTTTTGATAAAAGAATGGATAAGAAAGCAAAACGAGATCATGATAGGCATCATAATAACGAAAAATTAAAGTAAATTAGCCGCTTCTTAAAAATTCTATTTAAAAAAGGGTATGAACTTTACGCTAGAAAAATCAAAAGTTGCAAAAAAATCATCAATACAAATAACAGGCTCAAAGAGTGAATCTAATAGGTTGTTACTACTTCAGGCTTTATATCCTGAAATCCAGCTGAACAATGTTTCAAATTCTGATGATAGCAATTTAATGATAAAAGCCTTGGCGTCAAGTGAAGAAGTGGTTGACATTCATCATGCAGGAACTGCTATGCGGTTTTTAACGGCTTATTTTTCAATTCAGGAAGGTAGAGAAACGGTGCTTACAGGATCAAAGCGAATGAAGGAACGCCCCATAAAAATTTTGGTAAAAGCTTTACAAACGCTAGGCGCAGAAATAAGCTATATTGAAAATGAAGGTTTTCCTCCTATAAAAATTAAAGGAAAGAAACTGTTAAAACACAAAGTATCTCTAAATGCTAATGTAAGTAGTCAGTATATTTCGGCACTTTTATTAATCGCTTCAAAACTTGAAAATGGTTTAGAACTTACTTTAGAGGGCGAAATAACGTCGGTACCCTATATAAAAATGACCTTGGCCTTGCTTGATGCCATAGGTGTAACATCCTTATTTGAGGGGCAGGTGATTTCTGTAAAACCAAATACAAAAAAGGCTACTGTTAAAAGTTTAACTGTTGAGTCAGATTGGTCTTCGGCATCGTACTACTATAGTATAGTTGCTTTAAGTGATATAGGTACAGAAATCAGGTTGTCATCCTACAAATCAAATTCGTTGCAAGGCGATTCTGTTTTAGCAAAAATCTATAAGCATTTTGGGGTTTCAACGGTATTTCAAGAAGACACTGTGGTTTTAAGCAAAACAGAGTCAAATGAGATAGCTTTAAAATTAGACTTAAGAAGCGCACCAGATATTGCTCAAACTATTGCAGTGACTTGCTTTGCATTAGGCATGTCTTGTGATTTGACAGGGCTTCATACCTTAAAAATAAAGGAAACAGACAGGTTGGTAGCTTTAAAAACAGAGATTAAAAAATTGGGAGGAAACATAGAAATAACAGATGAATCCTTGCATTTAAAGCCGTCGAATACCATAAAAGACTATGTTTCTATAGGAACCTATCATGATCACAGAATGGCCATGGCATTTGCGCCTTTAGCTTTAAGAGTACCTATCGTTATTGAGGAAGCCATGGTGGTTTCAAAGTCGTACCCCACTTTTTGGGATGATTTAGAATCTATAGGATTTCAAATAAACAAATAATAATCACCTATTTACTTGACAACCCCTAGTCTTAGATTGTATATTTGCAGCCTTTCAATTCATTTTGAATATGAAAGTTGTAACATCTGCTTTTGAAAAATTTAAAACAGGCTTAGAAAGTAGACTTTAAATTGAATAATAAAAAATAAAAAAAACACATGAAATTATCAAACTTCGGCTTCAATCTGCCTAATGAATTGTTAGCAGAATATCCAGCAGAAAATAGAGATGAATCGCGTTTAATGGTTTTAAACAGAAAAGACCAAACCATTGAGCATAAAATGTTTAAAGATTTAATTGACTATTTCAATGAGGATGATGTTTTAATTCTTAACAATACTAAGGTTTTTCCAGCACGTTTATATGGAAATAAGGAAAAGACAGGGGCAAGAATTGAGGTGTTTTTATTAAGGGAATTGAATGAAGAGCAACGTCTTTGGGATGTGTTGGTTGATCCTGCCAGAAAAATTAGAATTGGAAACAAACTATATTTTGGTGATGATGACACCTTGGTAGCGGAAGTTATTGATAACACAACTTCAAGAGGGCGTACCCTACGCTTTTTGTATGACGGGTCATATCGTGAGTTCCGTTTAAAGTTGAGAGAGCTTGGTGAAACACCGCTTCCTAAGTATATAAAAAGAGACGTAGAGCCAGAAGATGAAGATAGATATCAAACTATTTTTGCTAAAAACGAAGGAGCTGTAGCCGCTCCAACTGCTGGTTTACACTTTTCTAAACATTTGCTTAAACGCTTAGAGATTAAAGGGGTTAATTTTGCAGAAGTAACGTTACATGTTGGTTTGGGTACTTTTAATCCTGTAGAGGTTGAAGATTTGTCAAAACACAAAATGGATAGTGAGGAGATAAAGATTGATGAAAAGGCGGTTGAAATTGTAAATAAAGGTATTCAAGAAAAAAGACGTGTTTGCGCTGTGGGAACTACAGCTATGCGTGCTATAGAAAGTTCTGTGTCTTCAAGCGGATTATTAAATGAAATGGAAGGCTGGACTAATAAGTTTATTTTTCCTCCGTATGATTTTAGCATTGCTAACTGTATGATTACCAACTTTCATACACCAAAATCTACCTTATTAATGATGGTTTCTGCTTTTGCAGGACATGATTTTATAAAGCGTGCTTATGATGAAGCGGTAAAAGAAGGCTATAAGTTTTACAGTTATGGAGATGCCATGCTGATTTTATAACAAGTAAAAACCAAAAAAGTAATGGCCTCTAAATTTTTAGGGGCCTTTATTTTATAGTAAGTCTTGTACTTAAATAGTCCTATACAGAAGAATGTCAGTAATACTTCAATCTTCAACACAAAAATAGGCTTGTATTGAATTCACAATATATTCTTAAAATAATAATTAGCTTTCACTATTTTTACAACGCTTATGGCCACACAGAAAAAAGATATACGCGCATTATCTAAGGAGCAACTTAGAGATTTCTTTTTACAGGAAGGCGAGAAAGCCTTTAGAGGTAATCAAGTGTATGAATGGCTGTGGCAAAAGTCGGCGCATAGTTTTGAAGATATGACTAATATTTCAAAAGAAATGCGAAATATGCTTGAAAATAACTTTGTCATAAATCATATCAAAGTTGATACCATGCAGCGGAGTGCAGATGGTACTGTGAAAAATGCGGTGCGTTTACATGATGGGTTAATTGTAGAGTCTGTATTAATTCCAACATCAACAAGAACAACTGCATGTGTCTCTAGTCAGGTAGGATGTAGTTTAGATTGTAAATTTTGCGCAACGGCACGTTTAAAACGCATGCGAAACTTAAATCCTGATGAGATTTATGATCAGGTGGTTGTTATTGATCAAGAAAGTCGTCTATATCATAACCGCCCACTGAGTAATATTGTGTTTATGGGTATGGGAGAACCACTCATGAATTATAATAATGTGTTGAAGGCTATTAATAAAATTACGTCGCCTGAAGGTTTAGGTATGTCACCAAAGCGTATTGTTGTTTCAACATCGGGTGTGCCTAAGATGATAAAAAAAATGGCCGATGATGGGGTAAAATTTAAATTAGCCGTGTCATTACATTCAGCTATTGATGAGGTACGAACATCTATTATGCCGTTCAATGCTAGTTTCCCATTAAGCGATTTAAGAGAAGCTTTGCAGTATTGGTACGCTAAGACCAAAAATAGAATTACTTATGAATATGTGGTTTGGAATGGTATAAATGATAAAAGAAAAGATGTTGATGCCTTAGTGGCGTTCTGTAAATTTGCGCCTAGTAAGGTAAATCTTATTGAATATAATCCTATTGATGATGGTGTGTTTCAGCAGGCCAATTCAAAAGTACTTGATATGTATCAGAGTGTTTTAGAGGCTAATCATATTACAGTGACCGTTAGAAGAAGCCGAGGGAAGGATATTGATGCGGCTTGCGGACAATTAGCAAATAAAACCTAAAATGTAACTTCTAAGTTTTATATTTGACGTCATAATACATTGATTTGAAAATTGTAGAGCAGATAAAACAACCTATAGGCTTTGAAATGGATCTTTTTGAACAAAAGTTCCAACTTTCAATGTCTAGTAAAGTAGCCCTTCTTAATAGAATTACCCATTATATTGTTAACCGAAAGGGAAAACAAATGCGCCCCATGTTTGTGTTTTTAGTAGCAAAGATGGTAGCTAACGGAGAGGTTAGTGAACGAACCTATAGAGGTGCCTCAGTCATTGAACTTATTCACACGGCAACATTGGTTCATGATGATGTTGTTGATGATAGCAACCGCAGAAGGGGTTTCTTTTCGGTCAATGCTCTCTGGAAAAATAAGATAGCTGTTTTAATTGGTGATTTTTTATTATCAAAAGGTCTGTTGTTGTCTATTGATAATAATGATTTTGATTTACTTAAGATTATTTCGGTGGCCGTACGTGAAATGAGTGAGGGTGAACTACTTCAAATAGAAAAAGCACGAAAACTTGATATTACAGAAGATGTATATTATGAAATCATTCGGCAGAAAACAGCAACGCTCATTGCGGCCTGTTGTAGTTTAGGCGCTGCCTCTGTTAAGCCTGGTTCACGTTATGTGGAAGACATGAGAAAGTTTGGAGAACTTATTGGTATGGCCTTTCAAATAAAAGATGATTTATTTGATTATGGCGAAACTCAAATAGGGAAACCCACAGGTATTGATATTAAGGAACAAAAAATGACTTTGCCGTTAATACATGTTTTAAATCAAGCTTCAAAAGAGGATAAGAAATGGTTGATAAACTCTATAAAAAACCATAATAAAGATACCAAAAGAGTTAAAGAGGTGATTGCTTTTGTGAAAACACATGGAGGCTTAGATTATGCTGTTTCTAAAATGAAGGCATTTCAAAAGGAGGCCTTACAGATGTTAGAAGATTACCCGAAATCTGAATTCAGAGCCTCGCTTGAACTGATGGTAAATTATGTGATTGATAGAAAAAAGTAAACAATTTCTATCGGTAATAATAACAATCTATTTCGATAAATAGCCATACATTTAACGCGAAATTTTACTTAATATGTCACAAACTACAAATGCCATTTTGATGGTGCGTCCAGTTAATTTTAGAATGAATGAACAAACCGCAGTTAATAACTATTATCAAAAAGTTTTAGATGATATCTTACCCGAAACAGTAAATGCAAAAGCGCAAAAGGAGTTTGATGTCTATGTGGACAAATTAAGAGGTATAGGTGTTCATGTTATTGTGGTTGATGACCTCAAGGAGACCGATACGCCAGATTCTATTTTTCCAAATAACTGGGTGTCATTTCATGAAAATGGCGATGTTGGATTATATCCTATGTTTGCTGAAAACCGAAGATTAGAGCGCCGTGAAGATATTTTAGAAACTTTAGAGAACAGCGGGTTTGTAATAAATAATATTGTTGACTATACGAGTGCCGAAGACGATGATGTTTTCCTTGAGGGCACAGGAAGTGTAGTGCTAGATAGAGTGAATAGAAAGGCGTATTGTGCATTGTCACCAAGAGCTGATGAAGATTTATTCATTGAGTTTTGTGAAGATTTTGAGTTTACCCCAGTAATTTTTACAGCCTATCAAAGCGTTGAAGGGGATCGCAAGGCTATTTATCACACTAATGTTATGATGTGCGTGGCAGAAACCTTTGCTGTGGTTTGTCTAAGTAGTATTGATGACAAAAAAGAACGAAAAAATGTGATAAAGCATTTAAAGGAAGATGGAAAAGAAATTATTGATATTACAGAAGAACAGGTCAATAATTTTGCAGGAAACATGCTTCAAGTACAAGGTAAAAATGGATGTTATTTAATTATGAGTCAGGCCGCTTATAATAGCTTGTCAAATTATCAGATAGCTGTATTAGAGAAGCATACTAGAATTATGTCTAGTTCATTAGATACTATTGAAGCTTGTGGAGGCGGTAGTGCCAGATGTATGATGGCTGAAGTGTTTTTGCCTAAACAATAACTAAAGAGAACTAGTCACTAGATGGTTTAGATTTTGGTAGCTGCACATAAAACGTACTTCCAACACCTTGTGTACTTTCAACCCAAATTTTACCATTATTAAGTTCTACCAATTCTTTACAAATAGATAAACCTAAACCAGTGCCTTTTTCGTTATTGGTTCCTACTGTTGTAAAAGAATTGCTTTTAAATAATTTTTCTAAGTTTTGTTTAGAAATACCTATACCCGTATCAGCAACACTTAAAATACAGCTACCATTGCTAATATGGTTAGAAATAGTAATGGTATCACCTTTTTTGCAAAATTTTAAGGCATTGGCTAAAAGGTTTTGAATGACTATTTCAATCATGCTTCGGTCTGCATAGGCAAAATCACGCAATGAATGGTCAACCAAATCAATACCCTTGTTTTCTAATCGCTGTTCTATGAGTCTTACTTTACTCTCAAAAACCTCCTGTATGTCAAACAAACTAGGTTTAGCGTCTAAAGATTGCATTTGAGATTTAGACCAATTCAATAAATTAAATAAAAGTAGAGAGGCATTATTGGCATTTTCACTTAACTCAGGAATAAGATTGTCAAACTCTTCACGTGACAAGGAGCCGTCCTTCAATAAATCGATAAAACCATTTATAGAAGATAGAGAATCTTTTAAGTCATGAGACACAATAGAAAATAATTTATCCTTAACATTGTTTACATTTTCAAGATGCTTTGTTTGTTCTTGGAAGGCTTCATTTTGAAGTTCTATTTTAATGTTTTTTTCTTCCAATTCCTGCATGTATTTTATATTGCTATTCCTTTTTAAATAAACTAAAATCAAAAAGGTAGAAACTATAGCTAAGGCAGCCAGTAAGCCGTAAAAGATTAATTTGAACTTACCAATTTTTTCGTCGTCAATATGGTTTGATGATTTATTCTCAAATTGGCTAACGTTTAAGTTGTTTTTGTTTTCTATTTCCTTTGGTAAGGTAGTAGGAAGTTCTTGGTCAATATCGGTTAGAGGGATATTAATGTTATTAACATCTACTTTTACTTGATGGCGTTTCAGTTGGTTATTTAGTTCATAATATTTGCGTTGCCAAACAAACGCTCTATCAAAATTGTGTCTAATGGAATCAAGCGATTTCATTAATTTGTAATGCTTAAGGAGTTCTTGTTCATTCCCTATTTTTTCGGCAATTTCTCCGGCTTGAAGCAATTGCTTTTCGGCAATTTTTAATCTAGATTGTTGAATGTTTAAATGCCCTAAATTGTTTAAAGCTATAAGTAATCCAGATTCGTTTTCCGTTCTGAAATTAACATTGTACCCTTGAACAAGGTATTTGGTGGCTTTTTCATAATCATTAAACTGAAGGTATTCCCCACCTAATTTAGGAAGAATGAAGCCTCTTATCGAGTCATTTTTTGAAGCAGAACTTGCCAATACGCGCTCGTAATACTCAATGGCTTTTCTGTGTTCTTTTTTATTCGAATAAAGCTCTGCCAACCTACTGTAAGATTCAATCATTCCAGTGCTGTCTCTAACCTGTTCTTGTGCTTCAGAAGCCTTTAAATAAAACTGAATAGCATTGTTATATGCTTTAATGTTATAGTAGGCCTTAGCCAAATTACTGTAAGATGCATTCAGTTCACGAACAAGATGCCTTTTTTCTAGTTCTTTAATAGCCGATAAGGCATACTGCAATCCTTTGTTGTAGTTCCCTCTCTTAATTTCTATGAGGCCAATGCTATTATTAACTCTTGCAATGCCAAGCGTGTCACTAAGACTTTTGTATAATGCTTTAGCTTTGTCATAGCCACTAATAGCATTAATGTAGTCATTTTTTTTGGCGTAAATAAGGGCTTTGTAATAGGTTGTTTCTGCTATAGCCTGATTATATTTTAATTGGTTTGATAGTTTTTCACTTTCAATAATATATTTTAGGGCTCTATCAAAATCTTGAATGTTATAAAGTGATTTGATAAGTTTTAAGGATGTGTCAACCTTCATGGAATCTTGTTCTTGAAAGGCAAGTTCCAAAGCAAGGCTGTCTATTTCATTAGTTTGGGAAAAACTGATAGACGCACATAGTAAAATTACTAAAGTAATTATTCTCCTCATACAACGTTTTAATTACAACATTTTAATAAAGCTGTAACAAGCGTCTTAATTTTGAGGGAAAATAAGAGAACTTTATTAAGCTGTAATCGTTAGTTAGTTTATTTGGCCATTTTCATGGCAGTAATAGCATTACTAAACAAAATTTGGAAAAAGCACTTTCAAAATCTAATTTTTAGGTTTTAATACCAATAAATTAGACGAAATGAGACCCAAAAATCAGTCAAAAAATCGATGAATAGATGAACGGCACAAATCATAGAAAAAGTGCATTTTTGTCGATGAAATACACTGTTGAAATATCCTGAGTTTTTGAAAAAATTAATGTATTAAAAATCATGATGTTATCTTTTTTTTATTCTTACGTTTTTCGTTGTCTTGTAATAGATATAGGTAAAAGCGTTTAAAGGTTAAGGTCTTGTCCTATTTGAGAAGAAGAAAATGCTAGGTTTCAATAAGAGCACCATTTAGCAGCTAAAAAGAGTAAAAATCTTTTTATCTTTGCAGGCTTAAATACATGATACATGAGTCTTCAAAATATCTTATCAAATTACGTTAAACAAGCGGTTAAATCTGATTTTAATATTGATTTAGCATCTGTAGAGTTTCAAGCAACGCGAAAAGAGTTTGCTGGAGATATTACGGTGGTGATTTTTCCAATGTTACGCTATATAAAAGGGAATCCTGTTCAAATAGGAGAAACTATTGGAGCATATTTAGTGGCTCATGTTGAAGAAGTAAAAGCTTATAATGTAGTTAAAGGGTTTTTGAATGTTGAAATTAGTGATGCCTATTACTTAAGCATTTTCAATAAGATAAAAGGGGAAACTTCATTTGGATTTGTTACACCAAAAGAAGGTGAAAAAGCAATTATGGTGGAGTATTCTTCTCCAAATACAAACAAACCCTTACACCTCGGTCACATTCGAAATAATTTATTAGGCTATAGTGTTGCCGAAATATTAAAAGCGTCTGGGCAAAAGGTATACAAAACACAAATTATAAATGACAGAGGTATTCATATTTGTAAAAGTATGCTGGCGTGGCAACGTTACGGCAATGGTGAAACACCAAAGAGTACTGGGCTTAAGGGTGATAAACTTGTGGGTAATTATTATGTGAAATTTGATCAAGAATATAAGAAGGAAATAGAAGATTTAGTAGCGCAAGGCAATACCACCGATGATGCCAAGAAAAATGCTCCTCTTTTACTAGAGGCTCAAGTTATGTTACGTCAATGGGAAGCAGGAGATGAAGCGGTTGTAGCACTTTGGAAAAAAATGAACGGATGGGTGTATGATGGATTTAATGAAACCTATAACAATTTAGGAGTTGATTTTGATACGTTGTATTATGAAAGCAATACCTATTTATTAGGAAAAGAGTTTGTTGCTGAAGGGCTGGCATCGGGCGTATTTCAAAAAGAAGCAGATGGTTCTGTATGGTGTGATTTGACTGAAGAGGGCTTAGATAAAAAAATAGTGCAACGTGCTGATGGAACCGCGGTATATATGACTCAAGATATAGGTACGGCTATTCAGCGTATAAAAGATTTTCCAGATGTTGGTGGTATGGTTTACACCGTTGGTAATGAGCAGGATTATCATTTTCAGGTGTTGTTTTTAATTTTAAAGAAGCTTGGTTTTGAATGGGCTAAAAATCTTTACCATTTAAGTTATGGTATGGTGGATTTGCCTAGCGGAAAAATGAAAAGTAGAGAAGGAACTGTTGTTGACGCTGATGATTTGATTGATGATATGGCTAATACGGCAGAAGAAATTTCTGAAGAATTAGGGAAACTAGAGGGTTATTCAATTGAAGAAAAGAAAGCACTCTATAAAACAATAGGCTTGGGAGCTCTTAAGTACTATATTTTAAAGGTAGATCCTAAAAAGCGCATTCTTTTTGATCCTAAAGAGTCTATCGATTTTCAAGGTAATACAGGTCCTTTTATTCAATATACATACGCGAGAATTCAGTCTATTCTAAGAAAAGGTCATTTAAATATTGAATCAACAGATTTTGAAGGTTTGAGTTTGCATGACAAGGAAAAAGCATTATTGAAGCAAATTCAATTATTCCCTGAGGTGGTTCAAAATGCAGCAAAAAACCATAGCCCTGCTTTAATTGCTAATTACACGTATGATTTGGTGAAAGAGTTTAATTCGTTCTATCAGAATGTATCCATTTTAGGCGCTGATAACGATACAGAAAAAACATTTAGGGTACAATTATCTTATGTGGTTGCCAATACCATAAAAAAAAGTTTTTCTTTATTGGGTATTGAGGTGCCAAGTCGTATGTAGCAATTGAAATATTTTGTCTTGGTATATTAGTTTGATACCTGAAATCTTTTAAGCATATTTTTACCTGAAGGATCTGGAACTTCTGATATGAAGGCATAATGACCTTCATCTAAATTAACCTTAAAATAACCTTTATGTCCTGAAGGCATATCATTAACACCGCCAAGGAAAGTGAAATTTTCTGGAGCTGGTTCTATGAGCCCTTGGGGGTTGGCCCAGTTCATCCAGTTTTCAAGCACTTTTAAATCGGCATTGTTATGAATTTTAACAAGGTTAATATCATGTCCTACAAAATGTTCATGTTTAATTTGATCCTCAAAATTAACCGCAAATGTGTAGTTTCCTGGTGTAATACTACTTTCAGTATCAATGATAATACCTTTGGTACTTGAAATGCTTATGGTTTTATCTGCTATGGGCTCTTGTAGTAACGACACTTCAGGTGAAACCACCAAATCTTTAACCATGCCCATGGAGGTATGGAATACACCATTACTCATTTTTACATAACATTCTACAATATATTTTCCGGGGTTTAAATGGATTGTTGTACTAGAAGTATGATTAGGAGAAAGAAGTCCGGAACCACCAAGAAAAACAACGTCGCTAAACCATTCTGGAAGGTTAGCAAATTCAGCAAATCCATCTTCTGCTTTATTTTGCATAATCAATTGCATGCCTTTGTCAAAAATAGGAGCTATTAATTCTTCAACATCTTTTGAAGTTTTACCTTCGGGATATTTGTCAACTATGAAAAAATGAGTTTGCGGTGATTTATTTTGGTAAACAAATGTATTCCATCCTGAAGAAATTGTATCTGGCATGTTGAAATCCATACTTTCAGTTGTAATAACAATATGTTTCGGTTTTTCTTTTTTAGGGTTTTCGGTTTTGTTCTCCTTTTTATCCGACTTACAAGCAGATATAAAACAACTTATTAGTAAACTAGTAACTAGCGCATAGATAATGCTGGGTTTTGAAAAAGTAGCCATTTTAATGAAGATTAAAAGTTATTAAGCCTAAATTAAGAAGGGTTAATTCCAATTATCTGGATATGAATCAACTACAATTTAGTAATTATTTTAAATAAAACAAAACGCTTTTACTAAAATAATGCTTAAGTAGCTATTTAAATAAAATGATGGTTACAGGTTATATAGAAAGCAAGCGGAAACTCATGTTAGACGTAATGTCTTATGATTCGTTTTTGATATTGCCTCTAGGCCATAACGTGGCACTGCTATAAGCTATAGTGTAAGGCGATTTTGCTTTTTTAAGGGACATCTATTTTTAATTCAGTTATTTAAGTAATTCTGTTCTACAAATGTATACCTGGAGTTTCGTAGTTTTTATGTGTAAGTAGTCACCATTGTTTTCAGTGTATTCTTTATGTGTCGGGTCTGTTAAAATAGTGTTTATCTATTATTTAAATCATAGAGGCATGAGTATACCCAAAAGAGATTATGATAAAGAATAGATGGGTTTTATAAACGTTTTTCAAACGAAATTAAATTGGAGCATTTTTTTAGGGTTATTAATCCGTTTATATTTTTACTACTTTATGGATCTCTTTAGTGCCTTCTGAACTTATTTCAAAGAAATAAACCCCGTTACTAAAACTATACAAATTGAGAGCTACATTGCCATCAACTAAGGTCTCTATTTTGGTTAACAGCAAAATGCCAGATGCATTGTATATGCTTAAAGTGAGAGTTTCAGTTCTGTTAATACCGGTAATATTAACATGGTCTCTGAAAGGATTAGGGTATACTAACCAGTTTTTGGTTTCTGCTAAAAGGTTTTTTGTACTGGCTATACAGCCTTTTGAAATGTCAAACTCAGATTTTAAAAGATCATCTATTTTTAAATTGACAAAACTGTCATTTATCGTATGATTAAAAAAAGTAGCATCAATTATGGTATTATTAGCGCCAAGATAATTTTGCAGTAGGGTGCTAAATGTTTGTCTATAGTCGTATTGAACCGTTTGTATTTGAAAGTTGTTTGAGCTGGTGGCTTCGGTTAAGTCTGGATTAGTTCCAGAAACACCACCTTCAACGGGTTTGCCAAAAACAAACATGGGTGCTATTTCGCCATGATCAGTTCCTAAATTACCGTTTTCGGCTGCTTTTCTACCAAATTCAGAAAAGGTGAGGCCAACTACATCATCGGCTAATTTTTGGCTATTCATGTCATTCATAAAGGCTTCCATGCTTTCGGCTAAATCAGTGAGTAAGCTATGATGTTTTCCAATAGCTTCTCCTGGGCCTTGCACTTGTGCATTATGCGTGTCAAATCCTGAGATACGTACCATGTAAATTTTTGAACCTAAATCTCCGCTTATTAAACGTGCTACCGTTTTTAATTGATTTGCTAAATCCGAATCAGGGTAGCTAATATCATTTTTTCCAGAATTAAACGCATTTGAAATAGATTCGGCATAGGTGTTTGACAGGGCGTCGGTATTGGTAATAAACTCCAGCTGCTTACCGTAATCTGAATCAGGAATATTTGAAGGTGGCACGCCACCCAATCCACTTAAAACAGAATAAAATCCAGCAGGGTCTTGCCCAGAAATATTTAAGGATAGGCCGTGCGCCTCTTCGGCATGAAAACCTAATGATGTTTTGTTAGAACCAATCTCAACCGCAAGTGGATAATTTTCTACAATTAAGTCAGTATAATACAATTCCATAAATCTACCAATCCAACCGGTGTCTGTTCCATTTAAAAGACTATTGCCATCATTTCCTGTTAAATACAAATCAGTAGATTTAAAATGACTTTTATTTTGTGATGGATAACCTACAGACTGCATGATTCTTAACCAACTTTTATCGTATAATGATTTAAGTCTGGTAAGTGCTGGGTTTAAACCTATTTGCTGGTTGTCAGGCAATGAGCTGTCTAAACTAATATATTTGTCTGGTCCAGAATTAGGAACTTTTATTGTTGGTCTTAAATTGCTGTAAATATCATATTGGTTTAACGGAATAATGGTGTTTAAACCATCATTAGCCCCAGCCAAATTAATAAGTACCAGCTTCCTGTTTGAAATATCAGGGCAGTTGGCGTATGGCATAAATGATTTCATTGCCCCTTGTAGTTCAAAAGGCGTTAAAGCAATAGCCGATGCCACAGATGATAGTTTTATAAAATGCCTTCTTTTCATAAGTTCATTTTTGGTGTTCTGTTAAGTGCTTTCACTTTCATGATTGTTAGGTTTACATTAGTTGAAATTCTGCTGCATTGACCATAGCAATAATTAAAGCGTTCAAGCGTACTCTTACTGTTGTTGCATCGCCATCATTGATATATCTTGACCATACTCCAGACCAATAATAATCAGGAAAACCTTCATCTACTAAAAACCTTTTAAAATAGTCTGTTCTATCAGTATCAATAGTTTCAGGATAAAGTAAATTGGCAATTTCGGTTACTAATAAATTGGGGTCGGAGGCATTTGGTATGTTGTTTTTTACAAAAGTAACTGTGTCTAGTTGGGCATATATATTTCCTCCAGAAATGGTGTTTTTGCCTTCAATTAAACTTTCAATGAGTTTGTATCTTCCAATTATGGTGTTTGATGAAAACCAGTTTCTATCATATCCTGGTGTCTGATAATATGCAGGGTATCCAGCAACTTCATCTGGATTAAAAAACTCCATTCCCGCAGCTGGAAAATATCTGTTATGAATGAAATTAAGAAAGAAATTTCTATAGTATAGCAACGCATCTGTAGTTGGGTTGGGGTATTTTACCATAAACATGGTGCATATTTCTGATAATAATTGCAGCGGACTTTTTATAATACTGCCAATAATGTTGTCTGTTGCATCACTGTCATCAGCATCATAAAAATGTTCACTGGAAAGTAAGATTGTTACCACGGGTAATATTTCATAATTGTTATTTATGAGTATTTGTGCTAGTGTAGTGATTATATCTGTTTCAACTTCATTATTCCAGTCACTTTTTACGAAATACCTGTAAAGTTTTCTGCAATACGCTTTAGCTGTTTCTTCTTGCGCAAAGATCATTTCAACAAACGCATCTAATTCTTCAAAAATTTCGGTTTCTGTATTTTTTCCTTCTATTGTTCTATTTCCAAAAGCTTTGCTGAATGTTTTATCTTTACTGTCATGTTGATTAACATTAACATAGCCCATGGGTATATTAGTGTCTGGATCAATATCGCTTCTTTCAGGACGTTTTTTAAAACCAGAAAACACTTTTGCTGCTTGCTGAATATCTACTTCTGTGTAGTTGGTGTAGTTGCCTGGTCCAATTTGTTCGCCCTTTAAAATAGTGAATAGCTCTAAATATTCACGGGCATAATTTTCATTTGGATTGTTTTTATTGTTTTGTGTATTATCCAAATAATCAAGCATGCCGTTGTCTAAAGTTATTTTTTTAGCTAGAGTTTTTAGGTTTCCAAAGGCATAAAAATCTAATAAGTTTAGGTGGTCATAAAAATATGTGGCTGCCCCAACGCCCGTATCTTTTCCAACCACAAAATTGGTATGTAAAAAGAAAGATAGCTTATGTTTTAGGGTAGTGTGCTGTATGGCATTATACCATCACCAACCTGCAATATGAGCACGTTTTCTGCCTTGACCTTCAAATGAATTTGGAAGTTCAGGCGAAGAGATCCAGAAGCCATCAGGAGCTTCTATTGGTAACGGATCGTATGGTTCTGATAAGATGTTGGAAGGAGCTGTTGTTAAACTGTTAACTGCATCAGAGGCTGACATGCCTACAAAAGTATCCAGCTGCGCTTTTGTAAACTTAAAAGTAGCACGTCTTAATAGATGTTTAGCTTTTCTTAAATCTAAATTAGAACCAAGTGGGGTTAATGATGCCATATTATAATTTTTGGTAAATTAGGAAAAAGAATAGCTGAAGTATCTCAAACTTAATTTTTTTCGATAAAAAACAAGTTTTTAACTTATTAGAAGGGTACTATATCTATAAAAATATTCTAAAACTTACATTTGGAGTGATACCAAGTGATTCATTTTCAATTTGATTTAGATTGTTTTCAGAATTTAGGGTGTAATAGCGGTTCAAAATATTTTTCTTGTTCAGTAGGTTCCAAATAGAAGCACCAAAGGAGGCTTTTGTTTCATTTGAAATACTAAAACTATAAATAATGGAGCAATCAACTCTTAAATAATCATTAAGGCGACTACTATTTGGACTTAAATAAGTAATGATGCCGTCTTCTGGAGGTGTACTAGGATCGGGTTTTGTGATTGGTTTTCCTGAATGATAATTTAAACCCGCTGCCCACTTAAAATTTTTATAGGTATAGCTACCTGCAATATTTAAAATGTGCGTAAGGTCAACGTTGTTGGGGAAAGAATTTCCTTGGTTTAAATTTGAGAACGTATAGGTGTTCTTGCTATATGAGTACGATATCCAGCTTGTTATGGTATTGCTAATCTCTTTATTTAAGAGCACATCAATCCCTTTAATTTGGTAGCTTCCTATGCTGTTAACGAATTGGTATTGATTTTGAAACCCTTGACTACGGGTGGTAATACCGTTTACCTGTTTTATAAAAGCTTCCGTACTTACCAAAAAACCGTTTTTCTTAAAGTGAACCCCTGCAGAGAGTTGCTTGCTTTTTAGTACAGGTACAGGAAAAATGGTTTGGTTGTCATTGGTAATAACGGTTTTGTTGTTGTTTGCTAGTACCCATCGGCGTTTTTCAATGCCTAAAAAGTCATTTTGTAAATCTATAATTTGTGAGGTCGTCTGACTTTTAAATTCCCCTAAAACTTCAAATCTGAAGTGATTTAAAAAACGCTGACTAAAACTTAGTCTGGGTTCAGGAATAAGCATATCAAACTTGTTTATGTAGTTTAGTCTGCCGCCTAAATTGATTCTGGTTTTGGTATTTTGCGATAAAAAACTTAGTTCAGTATAAATGGCGCGTGTTCTTATAACTTCTTTTATATAACGCCTGAAGGGCGGGTTGTTAAGGTCTTCTAAATTGCTTATACCAACCTCGGTAAACTGGTAACCTCCATTTATATTGAGTTGATTATTTACTTTATAATTAATATCCATTTTTGCTGCACCATCATAAACTTCGTTTTCTTGAATTAAACGTTGATTGTTAATAATATCGTGGTTTGTAGCATCTAAATCATAATTTGAAACATAAAATTGACTGGTTGTTGAGAGTCGCGAATTCCAATCTCTAATATACGTTAAGCCTATGGCTGTATTCCTCTGAGAAAGCTTACTGTTTAGAGCCTCATCCCTTTGGTTTATGGTAGATTGCTCGTCATAATCAAGATTGTTGTCAACGTGCAAAAAATTAAAACGCAATTTGTCTTTTGGAGAAACATCATAGAGAAATTTCGCTGTAACATCATAGAAATAAAAATTTTCATTGGTTGAAATGCTCTGGTCGTTGCCTTTTGATTTAGTAAAATCTGAATCCTGAAAAATACGTTTTGAGTACTGCTCAAAGGTTATGGTGTTAATCACGTCTGTGATAGATCTACGCGCTGAAATTTGCAATTCGGTAGTATTGGAAAGTGGTATTTTAGCATAGCCATCGGCATTAATAAAATTAAAGCCTGCTCCAGCATTAAACTCATTGTCAACATCATTGGATAAGCGCATATCAACAATACTAGAAACCCCATCACCATATTGTGCAAGCGACCCATTTTTATAAACGTTTACTTGTTTGGTTGTATAAGGGTTAAAGGCAGAAATTAACCCGAAAAAATGACCAGACTGGTACATTTTTATACCATCCCAAAGAAAAAGGTTTTGGTCGTGGGTTCCCCCACGTATATTAATGTTTGATACTTTTTCATCGGCACTGGTTACCCCTGGTATGGCTTGAATAGTTTGTAATACGTCGGGTTCAATAAGGCCTGGTAAAATACCTAAATCTTGCGGTTTTATGGTTATAGATCCGTCGTTGAGTTTTGTAATTCCAGAGGTTAAATAATTGGTTACAACAACTTCTTCTAAATTTTGAATTTTAAATTCAGATTTATCTTTTTTTGAAGGACGAATAACTACAAATTTGTTATCTAGCCATTCAAAGTTTAGTTGATTTTCAGTTTCAAGACGTTGCAAGGCGGCTTCAAGACTTAAATGCTCATCTAATGAAGCACTATGTTTTCCTTCAATGGTTTTATTAGCATAAGAAAAATGAATACCATGTTTCTTTTCTAAACGCTTTAAAATAGAACTCAGTGTTTCTTGTTTCTTATTGGTATTCTGACTAATAGTTGCAACAGAATACAATAAAAAACAAAGTGAAATGATAGAAAAAAACCGTTTATTAGTCACGTTTTAAGGTTATGTTACGACCTGTTTTTGTATAGCTTAAATTAAGAGGGAGCGTTAAAGATTTTAAAGCCACCTCTAAGTTGTCATGAGAGAAACTTCCTGTAAATAATGTTTCAGCGTCAACATTTATTAAGGTAACATCTACATTGTATTGTCGTTCAAATTCGGCAACAACCATTTTATAAGGTAAACTTCTAAATACACTAGCGTTATTTAGCCACGAAGGCATGATGCGATTTTCTTTTTCTTTAGCCATTTTTTTCCCATCAACAATTAAAAAGCTTTCTCCAGGGGTAAGCTTAGTTTCATGAGATTGAAATGTGACACCAACTAATCCTTCGTAGCAAATAACTTCAAAATAATGTTCTCTTTGTTTTACATTAAACTGTGTGCCATAAACCTGAACAATTCCCGATTCTGTTTTCACCTTAAAAGATGAACCTTTTGCCACTTTAAAAAAGCCCTCTCCTTGTAAACTAACCTCTCTATGATCTTTCCACCTCTTTTTATTGTATACCAAATGAGATTTAGCATTAAGAAATACGCTTGAGGCATCAGGAAGTTCAACAGTGGTTTTTTGAGCAAATTCAGTTGAAACGGTTGTGTTTAACGTTGTTGTGTAATAATATAAACCAAAACAAATAGCTAGTATGGCAGCTATACGCATCATAGGTTTAAACCATGGTTTTGGCTGCTGCTTCTTACTTTTAATTTTTGAGAGCGTATTTACAAGTTCTTCAGAACTGTTATAAGTCTCAGCTTTAAAAGCTTGCAGATTTTGGTTTAACTTCACCAAATCATCATAGTCTTCAAGGTTTTTAAAGGCCTCTAATTCCTGACTAGTAAGGTTGTTGTCTAGCCATTTTGATATGAGTTCTTGTCTGTTCATAATGCGTATTCAGATATATAACAGTTAACTTTTAATTTTTCCTACCCTAGTTTAAAAAAAAATAAATTTTTATGTCTTTAAAAGGGGTTATAGTTCCTTAATGTCTTGTCTTAATTTTTCTAGTGCGCCGTATATGCGCTTTTCAACAGCTTTGGTTGAAATATTAAGCAGTTCAGCAATTTCTTTAAAACGTTTGCCTTCTACGCGGTTCATCATAAAAGCAACCCGCTGGGCATCGGTTAAATTTGTCAAAGCACGTTGCAGTTTGTCATTGTACTCAGCTTCCCGCATTAAAAATTCAGGACTTTCGTTAGTATACATTTTGGGTTTGGTTTGCTGGTGCTTTAAAACCACCTTTTGATGCGCCGCTTCATTAAGCATTAAATTGTTGGCCGTAGTAAACACAAAACTCTTGGCTTTATCGGGAGTTATTTTTCCGCAGTTTTCCCAAAGTTTTATAAAGGCTTCCTGAACTTTGTCTTTGGGATTTAAAAGGTCTCCAAACTTATAGTATAAAAAGTTGTGTAAATCTGTGGCATGTTTTTTAAATATGGAAGAAAACAAGTGTTCTTCACAAATATTATTATGTAATCGTTTCCCCATTATTATTGGTGGTTTGCAACACTAAAATAAAAAAAATGCAAACAAGGGGTAGGAATTTTTAAAGTTAAACTGTTTTATAACAAAAAAGCTATGTTTAACCCAAACACATGTACCATGAAAACTACATTAAAATCATTATTGTTATTGCCTTTTTTTGTCCTTTTATTGTTCACTTCTTGTCAGGAAGAAAAAATAGAAATTTCTGAAATTGATGAGAGTGAAGCCCTTGTTGCCGAATCTGAATTAACAGATTTATTGTACTCCACATCTATCATGGATGGATCTGCTGATAATATCATTGATAAAGCCAGCTGTACCTCTGTAAAACTTCCAGTTACCGTTGTAGTAAATGGATTAGAAATTATTATTGATTCAAAAGAAGACTTTAAAGTAATTGAAGCCATCTTTAAAGAATTTGATGATGATGAAGATAATCTGGAAATTATTTTTCCAATCACCGTTATTTTAAGCAATCATGAAGAGATTGTTATTCAAAATAAAACAGAATTAGCCGCTAAGATTGAAGCCTGTAGAGGTGAGAACGAAGAAGATGAGGATATTGAGTGTATCGATTTTCAATACCCTATATCATTTTCAGTGTATAATTCAGCGTTTCAAGTTATTGATGTGATAACCATTGAAAGCGACAGACAATTACACCGTTTTATTGAAAGAGTTAAAAGCTCTGAAGTGTTTGCAAGCTTAAATTTCCCTGTAACTATGGTTTATGCAGATGGGTCAACGGTTGAAGTAAACAGTAATAAGCAATTGGCATTAACCATTAGAGAAGCCAAAGGTGTGTGTGATGAAGATGATGATAACGATTATGGCGATGATGATTTTACCAAAGAACGGCTAGATGCGTATTTAAAAACATGTCCTTGGATAGTTTATGAATTTATGAGAAATGAAGTTGATAATACAACAGAATACAGAGAATATGCTCTTAATTTTAGAGAGGAAGGTGTCCTGAAAATGCGTGCCAGAGGTGGTGATGTGTTAACAGGAACATGGAGTACTCGTGTGACTGATAGAGGAGCGCTTTTAAAAATGCAGTTTGAAACCATGGCCGATTTTACACTAGAATGGGTGGTTTACGATATTGAATACGGAAAAATTAAGCTTTTTGAAGTAGGAGGTAACCGTATCATAATGAAGAAAAACTGCGATGTTGTTATTGATTATACTAAGGAAAGAATTAATGAATACCTTCAAAAATGTTTGTGGCGTGTAGCCCGTTTAAGTGTTGATGGCATTGACAACGAAAAAGAGTACATAGGCACACCATTAAAGTTCTTTGAAAATAACGTAGTAAAGTTAAGGTTGAATGGGGAATTTTTAGAAGGCACCTACGAAATTGGAATCCGTAATACAGGAGCTATTTTAAGAATATATTTAGAAGGTAGACCTAATTTGAAATTAGAGTGGTTAATTACCTTCTTAGAGCCAGGTTTCATCAAACTTTCCAATGCCAATAATAAAATGATTTTAGAAAGACATTGTCCAGATGGTGATGGAGATATCAATTATATTATTGATGTTCTTACTAATGGAGAATGGGAAGTTGCTCAATATATGGATCAAGGTAACAATGAAACGGTGAATTATGAAGGTTTTGTTATAGGATTTAATGAAAACGGAATGTTGTTTGCCGAAGGTAATGGGAAAAATTATAACGGATCTTGGTTGGCTTACCGAAATGAAGGTTTGTTTTTAGGGCTAAACTTTAAAACATTAGATGAACCATTTAGTGAGTTGAGACACCGTTGGAGAATAAAAGAAATTAATTCAGGTAGAATTGAGTTGAAAGATTTTAATTCCGTAGGTGAAATTGAAAGAGTCTTGGTGCTGGAAAAACGCATTTAGCAAAAAAGTATCAAATGAAAAAGAAACAAAAAGACCAGTTCGGTTGGTAGGTTAATAAACAATGTTTCTTTTATGAAAGCTGTCAATATCAATTGGCAGCTTTTTTTATTGGTTATGAGTTCTAAATACCTCATTACTTTTTAAACACGTTACTTCAATAATATCAAGCAAATCACTAAATTTGCACTTCTTAAAATTCGAATAGAAATTATGTTTAATAATTTAAGTGATAAATTAGATAAAGCCTTACACGTATTAAAGGGACATGGTAGTATTACAGAAGTAAATGTTGCTGAAACTTTAAAAGAAGTAAGACGCGCGCTTCTTGATGCCGATGTCAACTTTAAAATAGCCAAACAATTTACCAATACCGTTAAAGAAAAAGCACTGGGACAAAATGTATTAACTACATTACAACCAGGACAATTAATGGTAAAAATTGTTAAGGATGAGTTAACCGAACTGATGGGAGGTGATGCAGAAGGGATCAACTTATCTGGCACACCAAGTGTTATTTTAATGTCTGGTTTACAGGGGTCTGGTAAAACAACCTTTTCTGGTAAGCTTGCTAATTATCTAAAAAATAAAAAAACTAAGAAACCTTTATTAGTGGCTTGTGATGTGTATCGTCCAGCCGCGATAGATCAATTGCATGTAGTTGGCGAACAAATTGGGGTTGAGGTTTTTAGTGATAAAGGGAATAATGATCCTGTGGCTATTTCACAGGCAGCTATTGCACATGCCAAAGCCAACGGATTTAATGTGGTTATTATTGATACCGCTGGTCGATTGGCTGTTGATGAAGCCATGATGACCGAAATATCAAATATTCATAAAGCCATACAACCACAAGAAACATTGTTTGTGGTAGATTCAATGACAGGGCAAGACGCCGTGAATACCGCTAAGGCTTTTAATGATGTTTTGAATTTTGATGGTGTTATCCTCACTAAATTAGATGGTGATACGCGTGGAGGTGCTGCTATATCTATTAAATCGGTTGTTAATAAACCCATTAAGTTTATTGGTACAGGTGAGAAAATGGAAGCTATTGATGTATTCTATCCATCACGTATGGCTGATCGTATTCTCGGCATGGGGGATGTGGTATCCTTGGTAGAACGCGCACAAGAACAGTTTGATGAAGAAGAGGCTAGGAAACTTCAAAAGAAAATAGCAAAAAATCAGTTTGGTTTTGATGATTTCTTAAAGCAGATTCAGCAAATAAAAAAGATGGGGAATATGAAAGACCTCATGGGTATGATTCCTGGCGCTGGAAAAATGCTAAAGGATGTTGATATTGATGATGACGCCTTTAAAGGTATTGAAGCCATTATTCACTCTATGACACCCAAAGAGCGTAGTAATCCCGCTGTGCTAAATGCTAGTAGAAAAAAGCGTGTAGCTAAAGGCTCAGGAACCTCCGTACAAGAGGTTAATCAGCTGTTAAAGCAATTTAACCAAATGAGCAAAATGATGAAGATGATGCAAGGCGGTGGCGGTAAAAAGATGATGCAGATGATGAAAAATATGCGTTAATCTTGTTAATAGTTAATAGTTAATAGTTAATAGTTAATAGTTGGTTTTATTATTTTAAACCAACAACCAACAACCAACAACCAACAACATGACAATTTTAGACGGTAAAAAAGTTAGTAACGATATAAAAGAGGAAATTGCAGAACATGTAAAGGCGATGGTTTCTAAAGGTGAAAAAGTACCACATTTAGCAGCTGTTTTAGTAGGTTCTGATGGGGCTAGTATGACTTACGTTAATGCAAAAGTGAAGGCTTGTGAACGTATTGGTTTTAATTCTACACTTATAGAACTTCCTGAGTATACTTCAGAAGAAGCGTTACTAGAAAAAATAAACGAGTTAAATATCAATGATGATATTGATGGTTTTATAGTGCAGTTACCTTTGCCAGACCAAATTGATGAGCAAAAAGTACTTATGGCTATAGATCCTGATAAAGATGTTGATGGGTTTCACCCAGTAAATGTGGGGCGAATGGCTTTAGATTTACCAACCTTTTTACCAGCAACACCCTATGGTATTCTTGAGCTACTGGAACGCTATCAAGTAGAAACCTCAGGAAAAAATGTTGTGGTTATGGGAAGAAGTCATATTGTAGGGCGCCCCATGAGTATTTTAATGAGTCAGAAGCGTAAGGCGGGAGACGCCACAGTTACCGTGGTACATAGTAGAACTAAAAATTTAGCTGAGATTACCAAACAGGCCGATATTATTGTAGCAGCCATTGGGATATCGGAGTTTTTAACAGGTGATATGGTAAAAGAAGATGTGGTGGTTATTGATGTAGGGATAACCCGTGTGCCTGATGCTACCAAAAAGAATGGTTACAGATTAGCTGGTGATGTTGATTTTAAGAGCGTGAGTAAAAAAGCAAGTTTTATTACCCCGGTTCCTGGAGGTGTTGGCCCTATGACCATTGCCATGCTGCTTAAGAACACGTTACTAGCAAGAGAAAGACACGGATAGAAAAATATATTAATAAAATTGAAGAGCAGCATTAAAAAAAATGCTGCTTTTTTATATGAGCAACTATGGTAAAGGTGTTTTAGGTACTTCTTAAAATACCAATAAAGACTTGTGACAAATTTTATCTCTTTCTATGTTTCGGTGATCTGTTGTCTGTGTTTTGAGGTCTTTCAGAAGTGTCACGGCGTCTATCGGGTTTCGGTTTAAAAACTTTTGTAGAACCACTTATTAAGGTGCTTAGTTCTTTAAATTCTTCATGGGTAAGTTCGCGGTATTTCCCAACGGGTATATCTAGTTTTATATTCATGATTCTAACACGTTTAAGGGTTTGAACCTCATAATTTAAATAACTGCACATACGGCGTATTTGTCGGTTTAGTCCCTGTGTTAAAATAATCTTGAATTTGTAAGTGCCGAGTTTTGTTACCTTACATCTTCTGGTGGTTTGTTTTAATTCTTCTAAATAAATACCACCTGCCATACGCTCAATAAAGGTTTGAGAGATAGGCTTATCTACGGTTACAATGTATTCTTTTTCATGATTATTACTGGCACGGAGAATTTTATTGACTATATCGCCATCATCGGTTAAAAGAATAAGTCCTTCACTTGGTTTGTCTAGCCTGCCAATAGGAAAGATACGTTTTGGGTAGTTTATAAAATCAATGATATTGTCTTTTTCTACCGATGTGTCTGTAGTACAAACAATACCAACAGGTTTATTAAATGCTAGGTAAACAAAAGCATTTTTTGTATTTGTTATGGCTTCTCCATCTACGGCCACAATATCATTGGGCGCAATTTTGGTTCCCATTTCAGGAACAACCCCATTAATAGTAACGCGTCCTGCGTCAATCAGTTTATCGGCTTCTCTTCTAGAGCAATAGCCTACCTCACTTAAAAACTTATTTATACGTTTTAATGTAACTTCTGCCATGGCTCAAAAATACGACAATAATTAATGTGTTTCTGAAGTTTTTATAAAGGACAGTATGTGCTGGTATACCGTTTCCGACCTTAATCGGTGTCCTAAACCAATAGTTTTTATAAGTTCTGAGTTTTTATAGGCTCTATGGATATCAAGGGCTTCTTTAAATGATATGATATTGTCTTTTTTATCGTGAATAATTAAGCCTTTCGCGGTAATCTTAGAAAAGAAATTGTCTACATTATAGTATTTAGGGAACTGACCAAAGTGTTTGAAATAGTAATTGTTAATGGCGTTTGAAACCTTAGTGTTATACCCCATCATAGTGATGTAATTATTAACCGAAATTTCTAAGTTTGAAGGCGCGCCAAGCAAAACAATTTTACAAATAGAAGGTAAGTTGTGATTTGTTAATGCAATAGCGGTGGCTGTACCACCAATAGAATGTCCTACTATAGTTTGAGGTTTGAATGCTTTAATAACTTCATTTAAACATTCAGCATATAATGGGGCGTTAAAAATTTTATTGCCAGAAGCTCCATGTGCTGGCGCATCAACAGATATAATGTTATAATGCTCTTGTTTTAACAATTCAATAAGGTCTTTCCACCTATAAGAATTACTATCCCAGCCATGCACTAATAAAATGGTTTCTCCGTTTCCTTGCCAGTGATACGTTTTTATATGAAACCCTTGGTGTATGATGTTTTTCTTATCAGCTGTATTTAAATAAGTTTTGGCCTCATGGTCAAGTTTTGCGTTTCTTGGTTTAGAAAATAAAAACACCGCTAATTTAGCAGCTAGATAAGGTGAAAGTACGGCAATGCTATTTATTGCTTTACCAATTAATTTGGGTTGTATCATTTAAGCTTCTCGGTTAGCAAGATCTATTGAAAATGCGGGTGTACAAATTGCAAGGTATTCACAGGGCTCTGTAAACGGATTGGAATATTGTACTCGGGTATTCTTTTCTATTTTTATAGATTGCCCTGCTTCTAATACAATGACATCATCTTCAATTATAAATTGTTTTTTGCCCTTGATGATAAACGTGAATTCATCAAATTCAGGGGTTTGAAACGGTTCACTCCACCCCGCAGGGGCAATCATATGGGCTAGGCTTAGGTTTGAATCACCATTTGAAGCATGACCAAAATGTTCTTTAATGATTTTGCCATCTGTAGTAGGTACAATAAATGGATTATTTTGAATGGTATATTTCTTTTTTGCCATATTACATCTCAGTTAAAATCCTCCTTTTTTAATGCTTATCTTTTAGGGGTTTTCTTTTTATCATACCACCACGTAAGTCTTTAACTATACCCATAATGATAAAGGCTTTTTTATCAATCTTATCTATTTCCGTTTGTAGTTTGGCCAGTTCTAATCTCGTAACTACGGTGTAGATAATGTCTTTGTTATAACTATCGCCACTGGTTCCGTAGCCTCCTTTACCTGCATAGATGGTACATGCGCGCCTTAACTTTTTGGTGAGCATGAATCTTAATTCTTGATGCTTATTTGAAATAATGGTAACCCCTACATATTCTTCAACACCATCAACCACAAAATCAACCGTTTTTGCCGCCGCAAGATAGGTTAAAATAGCATAAAGCGCTGTTTCTACAGATAGGATATAAGCACCTGCTGAAAAAATGATAATGTTTATAAGGAGTAGAACATCTCCAATGGTCAATGATAATTTTCTGCCTAAGTATATAGCGAGAACTTCGGTGCCATCAATAACACTACCCCCTCGCATAGACATGCCTATACCTAAGCCTAGAAAAAAGCCACCAAATACGGCAATAAGGAGTTTGTCTTCCGTTACTGTTGGATACTCTACAAAATGAACAACAAGTGCAAGCATTGTAATAGCCACAATACTCTTTATAGCAAATTTTTTGCCTATGGTTCTAGAGGCTAAAATGATAAAAGGTAAATTCACAATAACAAGTAGAATACCCAGTTTTAAAGACGTTATATTCTCAAAAAGTAACGATATACCTGTAGCTCCACCATCAATAAATCTGTTAGGGAGTAAAAAACCTTTTAACCCAAATCCTGCTGAAAAAACACCAATGATAATAAATAAAAATTCTTTTAAAGCATGGGTTAATTCAACTTGAAAACTTCTTACCAAGGGCACTACTTCCTTAGGGCTGACAGGCTTTTGTGACTGTCGCTTTTTTAATTGCTTTTTAGCAATATCTACCAGTAGTTTTGATAAGATAGGGTTCATAGACTTGTATTTATATATTCCAGTTTATAAAAAAGTATTTCACCTTGGCATGATCTGGAATATGAGTGGGTTCAAATTTTAAATCCATATCAAACCTTAAATTAGCAGGTAATTCTTTTTTATCAATAGTAAAACTGGCGTTAATATCATCAACGGCTACAACTATAGAATTAATCAAATTACTAATTCTTGATATTTTATAGTTGTCATTAATATCTTTAAACGTACTTATACTTGATATGTTCTTTTCTGTTTTGTAACGTTCGTCAAAAATTCTAACATTACTGATTACCGAAGTGGAGTCTAAAATGAATTTAGGGGTTAATGCTAACAGCTTTTTACCACCTTTTTCATAAATGTTGATGGCATTACTGTTTCCAACAAATTCATCACCCGTTATAAACTTTACCACAGAATCATTGGGAAATGCCATTTCTAGATCTTTTACTTGTGTTGAATCGGTTAATAAGCCAACATGATGTTTTGAAACCTCAAAAGGGTTTGGTGTTTTACTACAACTAGATATTAAGAGGATTAAGGCTAATGTGCTTAAAAGATAATGTTTCATTGATTTGAGATATATAAATGTTTGATTATTATTTTTTCATGACTTTGTTTAATATACCAAAAACACTGCGAATAAACGTAGCACTTGTGAGTACCTTTACAATAGGGTTCATTCTTGTGCCTCGTGATTTGGTAGATTTACTACTTTTTTTAGCTTCCGATTTCTTAAGGGCTTCACGTTCTTTTTCCGCTTTTTCTTTGGCTTCTTCAGCTTCTACTTGTTTTATTTTTGCCGTTAGAAGCTCATAAGCACTTTCGCGATCAATTTCTTCATTGTATTTTTTTACCAATTTAGATGTTGATAGTAATGCGTTTAACTCTGTTTCGGTAAGAATATCCATTCTACTCATTGGCGCACGCATCATAGTAGCTGCTAAAGGGGTTGGGCGTCCCTTTTCATCCAAAGCAGAAACAAGGGCTTCTCCAATTCCTAGTGATGTTAAGACTTCTTCGGTATTATAATAGTGAGAATCAGGGTAGTTTTGTGCAGTGAGCTTTATGGCTTTTCTGTCTTTTGCAGTAAAGGCTCTTAAGGCATGTTGAATTTTTAAACCAAGCTGGCCTAAAACACCTTCAGGGACATCGGTGGGATTTTGTGTTACAAAATATAAGCCCACACCTTTACTTCTAATGAGTTTTACAATACTTTCAATTTGATTTAATAACGCTTTTGAGGCTTCATCAAAAATTAAATGCGCTTCGTCAATAAACATGATAAGTTCTGGCTGATCACTATCACCCTGTTCAGGAAAAGTAGCATATATTTCGGCCAATAGGCTCAACATAAAAGTTGAGAAAAGTTTGGGTTTATCTTGAATATCAGTTAATCGAAGGATGTTTATATAGCCTCTGCCATGTTCGTCAATTCTTAGTAAATCTTGCGTATCAAAAGAGGTTTCTCCAAAAAAAAGATCCGCACCTTGTTGTTCAAGCTCAATAATTTTTCTGAGAATTGCACCAGTGGAAGCTGTAGAAATCCTGCCATAAGATGCATTGAATTCTTCTTTACCTTTTTGGGTGGCATATTGCAGTATCTTTTTAAAATCTTTTAAATCTAAAAGAGGCAATTTGTTGTCATCACAATACTGAAAAATAACCGATACAATACCAGATTGTGTTTCTGTTAAATCAAGAATTCTTGAAAGTAATACGGGTCCAAATTCACTTATGGTGGCTCTTAAACGAACGCCATGTTGCTCAGATAAGGTGAGTATTTCTACAGGGAAGCCTTTCGCATTAAATGGTAAACCAATTTTTTCATGACGCTCATCTATTTTAGGGTGTCCAGGACTGGGTTGCGCTAAACCACTTAAATCCCCTTTTATATCCATGAGTAATACAGGAATACCTTTGTCACTTAAGTTCTCGGCCAATACTTGTAAAGATTTTGTTTTTCCTGTTCCTGTTGCTCCAGCAATTAAGCCGTGGCGGTTCATGGTTTTTAACGGAATCTTTACATGAGCACCCGCTAAGGTTTCCCCATTTAACATAGCTGCTCCTATGGAAATAAAGTCGCCTTTGGTTTTATTGCCTTCAGTGATATAGTTGAAAAACGTTTCCTTGGTTGTCATCCTTTTGATTTTGGATAAAAATACAGGAAAATTAAAGAAGAAAAAATGGCAGGGAACAAATTTGATTATTTTATGATTTTAGACATTAAAATGAATTGCAGTTTCACTGAATATCAATAATAAATGACTATTAATGAAAACTAAAAATGAATAGAATAATTAAAGGAATATGTATCTTTGCGCTCTTATGCAAAAAGAGATAAAAAAACGGGTTGATAAAGGGGAAATGCTTCCGCTGATGGAAGAATTTTATACCATTCAAGGTGAAGGTTACCATAAGGGGACAGCCGCTTATTTTATAAGAGTTGGTGGTTGTGATGTGGGATGTCATTGGTGTGATGTAAAAGAAAGTTGGAATGCCGATCTGCATCCGCCAACCGATACGATGAACATTGTTGAGAATGCTAAGAAATACAGTGATACCATTGTGGTTACTGGAGGGGAACCGCTTACTTGGGATATGACGTTTTTAACTCGAGAACTTAAAGCCAGAGGCATGAAAGTTCATATTGAAACCTCTGGCGCCTATAAATTGACTGGCGAATGGGATTGGATATGCTTGTCTCCCAAAAAGATAAAGTTGCCCACCAAAGAGGTGTATGAAAATGCTAATGAGTTAAAAGTTATTGTATACAATAAAGACGATTTCAGGTTTGCTGAAGAACAAGCAGCACAAGTAAACCAAGATTGTATTTTGTATTTGCAACCAGAATGGAGCAAAAGAGATAAGGTAGTTCCTGAAATTGTAGACTACGTTATGGCAAACCCTAAGTGGAAAATCTCACTTCAAACACACAAGTATTTGAATATACCGTAAAACAAAAAAGCACCAATATTTAGGTGCTTTTGTTTTGAGTTGTGCTTTTGGTTACTTACTAATAGGAACGGTAACTAAAGTTGTGCCCCAAGCCAAGTACATATGGTCTGCATCAAAAGTTATGGAGAAGGCTTCAATGCTTTCCCCCTTTGATACGGGTGCATTTACCCTAAGCACATCTTTGCTCTCATCATAAGTGTAAGCGCCCCACACATCTGTATCACTGTTTAAAATAATAGTCCATTGGCTCTCGTTAGGAATGGTGTATAATGAATAAGTGCCAGCTTTTACCAGAGCACCTCCAAATTTCAAATCTTGATAAAATTTAATTTCACTAGCCTCATTGGCTCCTGTTCTCCATACTTTGCCATTAGGAGCTAATGTCTCTAAGGAACGCCCTTTTAATTGCGGCCGACTGTATATCACTTTAGCCATAGGGGGTGATTTTCTATCGGTTCTGTAGTATGCAATGTCTAGCGGACTTTTATCTAATTTTGAGAATTTTTGAGCGTGTACCTGAGTTGAAATGAGCATCAAAAAAGCAAATACCGAGGTGATAATGCATGTGGTTTTTTTCATCTTTTGTTTTTTAGGTTTATGAAGCTTTAAAGTTAGGAGGTAAACATCTTAAAATAATGATAAAACGCACGTAGTTTTGTTAAAGTTTTGAGTAACGAAATAAAAAAAGCTCCAGTTTTTACTGAAGCTTTTATGATTATTTGTGAGGTAGATTATTTTTTTATCACTCTAACGTTCATTTCTTCTACCTTTTTATCAGAAAGGGGTGAAGGCGCTCCAAAGAGTAAATCTTCACTGGTTCCTGTTTTAGGGAAAGCCATAACTTCTCTAATAGACGCTTTCTTTTCTAAAATCATCATCAATCGGTCAACACCCCAAGCAATACCGCCATGAGGAGGAGCGCCATAGTGAAATGCTTTATACATGGTGCCAACACTTTTCATCATGTCCTCCTTATTGTAGCCCATGTTTTTATAAGTAGCTTCAAGAATTTCTGGTTTATGAGCCCGCACAGAACCACCACCAATTTCATAACCGTTTAATATTAAGTCGTATTGTTGAGCAATGATGCTGCCAATTTCTTCTTCTTTGCCATTCATGTGTTTTTCCACGTCTTTAATAGCAGGCATAGAAAACGGATTGTGGGTGAAGGTCCAGTTGCCTTCGTCTGTTTTCTCAAACATAGGAAAGTCAATAACCCAGGCTGGTCTTAGCTCTTTTGGATTGATTAAGTGAAGCATTTTTCCTAATTCTTGGCGTACGGCATCAAGTGCTTTATTCGCAGTGGCATAATCGGCAGCAGAAAAGAATACAATATCACCCACTTGAGCCTTTGTAGCGGCAATAATTCTTGCCGCAATATCTTCACCTAAAAACTTAATAATAGGGGATTGCAAGTCGTTTTCGTTTACTATGATGTAAGCCAATCCTCCTAAGCCGTGCTGTTGCGCCAAAGCAGTTAATTTTTCTATCTGCCCTTTTGATAAACGCTTTTTGCCTTGTTCTTCAGTTGATACTTTGATGCATTTTACAATACCACCTTCTTCAATAGGTTTGCTAAATACTTGGAAGGTTGTATCTTTTACAATGTTGGTAATATCTTTTAGTTTTAACCCAAAGCGTAGGTCGGGACGATCACAACCGTATTCATCCATAGCCTGTTGATAGGATAATACTTCAAAAGGATGTAAAATCCATTTTTTGCCGTACACTTTTTTTACAATAGAATTGAACATGTTGGTGTTCAAATCAATAATTTGTTGCATGCTAGCATACGCCATTTCTATATCCAACTGTGTGAATTCTGGCTGACGATCCCCACGAGAATCTTCATCCCTAAAACAACGGGCTATTTGAAAATACTTTTCATAACCACTTACCATCAACATTTGTTTAAACTGTTGAGGGGCTTGCGGTAAGGTGTAAAACGAACCAGATTGTTTACGAGTAGGTACAATAAACTCACGCGCGCCTTCATCTGTTCCTGCGCTTAAAATAGGGGTTTCAATTTCTAAGAAATCTTGTGCGTCTAAAATATCTCGCATGAGTTTAATCACCTTATGACGGTTAACTATAACACGTCGTACATCATCATTTCTGTGGTCTAAATATTTGTATTGAAAACGTACATTTTCGTTAGACTTAGTTGCTCTTTTTATTTCAAAAGGTAAGGTTTTTGAAAGATTTAATAGATCTAAATCACTAGCCTCGAGTTCTATTTTTCCAGTTCTTAAAGCAGGGTTGTAATCATCTTCGTCACGCTGTACAATAGAGCCTGTAACGGTAATAACCGATTCTGGTTTTAATTTTATAAGGTCGTCAAGATTAGCAAATGATTCTCGACTTAGTCTTATCTGAAAAATCTGTGTACTAGAATCACGTAAATCAATAAACATAAGTTCACCGTGGTCACGTACGCTAGAAACCCAACCCGCTAAGGTTACTTGGTTGCCAATATTATCATCTGAGATTTCAGAAATAACATGAGTACGGTATTCGTCTTTTATTATTAAAGGAATTTCAGAAAGTGTTTCTTCATCTTTTTTGGAAACTACGGGTTGGTTATTTGCTTGGTCAGCACTTTTGTCGTTCTTGTCTGAAGGTTGTGCTGAAATAGCATGGCTAGCTAGCGTTGATAAAATACGTGCTCTTATCACTTTGCCTGAAGCGCCTTTACCTATAATACCTATAACTTTACCTACTAAAATCCCCGCTTTTCCTTGGTTACCATTTTTAATATCATCGGCAATTACTTGGTTTTCAGAAATAACTTTAGCAATAGCATCTTCTATCTGGGATTCAGAAATGGTATTGTCTTCAAAATATTGATTGTAATTGAAATTTCGGTCTTTTAAATAAGCTGTAATGGCATTTTGAACCAAAACCGAAGTAATTTTTTCAGCTTTAAATAGTTGGAAAATTTCAATGAGATGCTCTATTCTATGGATACTATCATACTCATCGGCACCAATATTGTTCACTAGTGTTTTTGCCACAAAAGACGGGTCTTTTATAACGTTGTTTATGGTCATGAACGTTTTTGAGCGTAAAGCGTCAGCTGTAAAAAACTTAGCATCTTGGGGTAATACGCCGCCTTTTATTAAAATAGATTCAACAGCAAAAGGTAAAGCGCTATTATCAACTTCAATAGCATCAATCACCTCTTTGATATTTACAAAAGGTAAATCTGGTTCAGAGATAAAACGATAGTCGGCCTCAAACTCCTTTTTACGCATGGTTTTGGTTTGCTTTAGCTCAGCATCAAACAGTACAGTAGTTTGATCTGGTCTAAATTCTTTATGCTCTAAAAAGTAATTAAGTTGTTTTTCAACCTCTTCTTTTAAAGCCTCAACCATAAATTTAAAGGAGTTGAGGTTTTTTATTTCGGTACGAGGATTCAAATTATACGTATGCTTTTTTCTTAGGGATACAGAAACATCCGATTTAAACTCGCCTTTCTCTAAGTTAGCTTCAGAAATGCCTAAATTTTGAACAATACGCTGAATGTATTGTGCGTATGTTGAAGCATCTTCAATATGACGTATACAGGGCTGGGTCACAATTTCAATAAGAGGCACCCCAGCTTTATTAAAATCTACCAGAGAAATTTTCTTTTCATGGATGAGTTTAGCGGCATCTTCCTCAATATGAACCTGAGTTAAATTAACTGTAAATTGAGAACCGTCGTTACGGAAACAAGATACTTGACCATCAGGAATAATCGGGTTATGAAATTGCGTTATTTGTATGTTTTTAGGATTGTCAGGGTACTCATAATGTTTTCTGTCCCATGAAATTACTTCGTTTTCAAAGGTTGATTTTACGGCTTTTCCAAAATAAATAGCCTTAGTAATAGCTTCTTTATTAATAGACGGTAGCACCCCCATTTGACCTGTACATACGGAACAAATATTATGATTAGGTGTTTCAATATCTCCGGCATTGGCACAAGAACAAAACAATTTTGTTTTAGTGTTTAATCTAACATGTGTTTCAAGACCAATGACTAATTCTAACTCGTGTTTTTTTAGTAACTCGTTTAATTGTTCCAGTTCCATTATATCGTGTCTTTTAAGAAGTTAGCAAACTTCAAAACTAGTTCGTCATTATTTTTAGCAGCCGTAATTTGTAAGCCTGTAGCCGTTCCTTGAGGTACGGTAAGTGTTGGTAGCTGCCCTAGGCTGAAACCCACCGTATAGGCATCAGATAAATACATGGCCAAGGGGGCTTTTAAGCTATCTCCAATTTTTGGGGGTGTACTTGGTGTAACAGGCGATAAGATGATATCTACTTCAGAAAAATCTTTTTCAAAATTCTGCGAAATTTGATCTCTTAGGTTTAGACCTTTTAAATAAATTTCATCAGAGAAACCTTGCGATAATACTTGATTTCCACCAACAATACGTCTTTTAGTTTCTTCAGAAAAGTTTTCAGAACGTGTTACAGCATAGGTTTCCTTTAAATTTTCGGCCTCAATACGGTTGCCGTAATTTGTTCCGTCTAATCGAGACAGGTTAGAGGCAGTTTCGGCCATAGCCAAGGTGTAATAGGTAGACACCAGAGTGTCTGATTCAAAAAAGTCTAACACCTTCACCGAAATACCTTTTGCTTTTATTTTTTCTATACATGCCAAGAAATCGGCCTTAATCTTCGGATCAAGAGCTTCACTGTCAATAAAATTCTTGAAGTAACCTACGGTTTTAATGCTTTTGGTATCCAGAATAGCATCTTCTTGAATAGTTTCAGAAGTAAAGGTAGTTTGATCTTTAGGATCTAAACCACTCATGGTGTTTAAAACAATTAGTATATCTTCAATAGATTTAGCTATAGGGCCTACACAGTCTGTAGACGAGGCGTAAGCCATCAATCCGTAGCGAGAAATACGGCCATAAGTAGGTTTTAAACCATACACATGATTATACCCTGCGGGTTGTCTAATGGAGCCTCCTGTATCACCACCAATAGAAAATACCGTGTAATCTTTAGCTACATTTACAGCAGAGCCACCACTAGAACCGCCACCAACTAATTCTGGGTTAATAGCATTTTTTACAGGGCCAAAAATGGTGTTTTCACTTGAAGATCCATGACCAAAGCTATCGCAATTTTCTTTTACTAAAGGAATAGCGCCAGCATCTAAAAGCTTCTGAATTGCAGTAGCGGTATATGGCGATTTATAATGTTTAAGTAAATCTGAACTGGCCGTTGTACATGTACCTTGAAGCATATACACATCTTTAATGCCAAAAGGAATGCCTTCAAGTAAACCAATAGTTTCGCCGCTAGCAATTTTAGCATCTACTTTGGCTGCTAATTTAAGTGCTATATCATCCAGTAAAGCATTTACCGTATTGTGCGAGTTTTCTTTTAAATTGCTAAGTTTACTTTGTACTAGCTCAGTACACGTAATTTTTTTATCCACTAGCTGTTGATGGATTGATCTTATTTGAGAGTCCATAAACTATTCTTCAATTACTTTTGAAACAACTAAGTAGCCGTTTTTTTCTTTAGGAAAGTTTTCAATAATGATTTGTTTTTCTATTTCAGAACTATCAATCACGATATCTTCCCTTAAATTATTTAGTGATACACAATTATGACTGCTATTAAAAGAATTATTATCTGTAGGATTAGCAGCTTTAATAACCTGAAATAATTTGTTTACAGTCTCTGAAGGCTGTGCTCCTTTAATACTCGACAAAATGTCTACTGTCATAATTTTACTCATGCTCTGGATTTTTAATTAAAAAAAGCCTCCCGAATTCGGAAGGCTTTATATATTTTTTAACAATAACCTCCCCGTCCTAAAAATTAGGATTATTGAAATTATTATTGTTATTATTAATCATTCTGATGTAATTCAGCTTCAAATATATAGAGAATAAATAGACTTATCACTATTTTTTGCTGGAGCTAAACTATAATTGCAGAATTATTAAAAAACTCAAAAATATTTTGATATATATTTAGTCTATTTAAATGATATTTGATATTGTAAAACGGCCATACCTTTTCTGTCTTTCTCTAATAAGGTGTCCGCATCAAAAATAGGGCGTAATTGATAGCCTAAACTTATTTTGTTGCCATGTTTTCCATTTACTAAAAAGTTTACCGTAAAATCATAAACTGTCATGCTGTCTTCCAAGGCATCATAATTGGAGTGTTGAATGGCAATATTAGGTTGAATAACAACTTGGTGGTTAATAAGTTTGGTTTTTCTAAAGGCGTACCCAAATTGAGTATACCAGGTAGGGCCTGTTCCCATCATTGGGAATGCCACGCCAGCACCATTAAAATCAGGATCCGTAACACCATTAGTAGGGTTGTTAGCGCCAACATTTCTAATGTAATCTTTACCAAAATCGAAACTATAATAGCCAAGATAGGCTGTAATAGCATCTTCATTTGCAAAAGGAAGGTTTAAATATGAATCGATAGCCCAATGCTTCATGTCGTAAAAAGTGGTATTAGGATTGTTGAAATCACCATCGCTAAATGCATTTTCCTGATATTGAAAACCAGCACCAATATTGAAAACTTTCTTGTTTGCTAAGTAGGTACCCGTTTGATAGGCTGACTTATTTGATTCGTTTTCAAAGAATTGATAATTAATGTATGATGATGTCTTCCAGCGCGGTCTGTTGTTAGCAAAATCAACCACACCGTTTGCAGGCGCTTTAGTAATTATTCGAGGTTGGTTAAAGGTGAGTCGGTAATCAAAATGTCCTGCCTGTCCTTTTAACCATAGGCCAAACTGTCGGCCTAAGTCATCATTTTTTTCAACCGTATTTAATGAAAAAAGTGGCGAATCTAATCCCATGAGTGTGCTGCTAGAGCGCACGTTCCATCTGCTTAGTCCCTGCCATCCTGATTTTCCAAGACCTATCTCTAGGTGCTTAGAAAAAGCATATTCCATATAAAAATCTAGAACTTCAATAGGGTTTTGCATGCTTTTAAGGTTGTAATTATTTCCTCCAAAAATAGCATAGGCAAATATTCTTGGTGTGACTTGTGCCGAAATAGGAATTCGAATTCGTCTTATAGAAACATCGGTAAATGAAGATGTGGGTTCGCCGTTAACCAATGAGCCCTGATTTAAATCGGAATACCGTAGCCATATTTGAGCAGTAGCATTCCATTTAAATGTTGGTTTAAATGGTTTTTCTGTCTCCTGTGCCAATATAAAAATAGGAACTAATAAAAGGAATACATTTAACAGGTTTAAGACTGTTTTTTTTCTGTTCTTCATTGTTGTTTCATTCAAAATATAGGGCAAAAATATTATTAACTATAACCTTAAAAAGTGACATACATCATGTTTGGAGATATATTTTTTTCGGGTTATCAACTATAACGTTTGAAAACTATTTTGATGTTATTTTAGGTAAAAATAGAATTTAAAATAGAGGATTAGAGACACTTTTGTGTTTTTATGTTTTGCTGATGCATTAAAAATTACTAAAATGTAATTTAAGGCTATTTTTAGGCGATTTAAGCCGTTTTTAAATAATTAACAAATGTTGATAATTTTCTTGTTGAGTCGATAAAAAGCTTTCTTTTAGGTGTAATATTTCGTATATTTGTTTGTGTTCAAAAGGATGCTAAAAAGGCATCTTTTTTTATGATTAATAGTCAAATTCAATTTAAGATAATTTAGAATATGAGCGAAGAAAAAAAAGCCCCACAATATTCGGCTGATAGTATTCAGGCTTTAGAGGGTATGGAGCATGTGCGCATGCGTCCGTCCATGTACATTGGTGATGTAGGTGTGCGCGGGTTACACCATTTAGTATATGAGGTAGTTGATAACTCCATTGATGAAGCGTTAGCAGGACATTGTAATAATATAACCGTTACCATTAATGAAGATAACTCGATTACTACAGAGGATGATGGTCGTGGTATTCCGGTAGGATTACATAAAAAAGAAGGCGTTTCGGCACTTGAGGTGGTAATGACCAAAATTGGAGCAGGAGGTAAGTTTGATAAAGATTCTTATAAGGTATCAGGCGGATTGCATGGTGTTGGTGTAAGTTGTGTAAATGCATTGTCAGAGCATTTAAAGGCAACAGTGCATCGTGAAGGAAAAATTTGGGAGCAAGAGTACGAACGCGGAAAACCGCTCTATCCTGTAAAAGTGGTTGGAGATTCTGATAAAAATGGAACTATTGTAACCTTTAAGCCAGACCCACAGATATTCCAACAAACACTGGAGTATAATTATGACACCTTAGCAAGTAGGTTGCGTGAATTAGCTTATCTAAATAAAGGTATTACGGTTCATTTAATTGATAGAAGAACCCAAAAAGAAGATGGTACTTTTGAGGGCGAAACATTTCATTCTGAAGAAGGCTTAAAAGAGTTTATAAAGTATTTAGATGCCACACGAGAGCCTTTAATGAAAGATGTTATTGCCTTTGAAGGCGAAAAGAATGGTGTGCCAGTTGAAGTGGCCATGGTTTATAATACCTCTTATGCCGAAAATTTACATTCCTATGTAAATAATATCAATACGCATGAAGGGGGAACACATTTATCGGGTTTCCGAAGAGGATTAACACATACCTTGAAAAAGTATGCGGATGAGTCGGGTATGTTAGATAAATTAAAATTTGATATTTCAGGTGATGATTTCCGTGAGGGGTTAACTGCTATTGTATCAGTAAAGGTGGCTGAACCTCAGTTTGAAGGGCAAACAAAAACAAAGTTAGGTAACCGTGAGGTGTCAGCTTCAGTTAGTCAAGCGGTGTCAGAAATGCTAACGGATTATTTAGAAGAACATCCAGATGATGCAAAAACCATAGTGCAAAAGGTTATTCTGGCGGCGCAAGCACGTCATGCAGCTCAAAAAGCACGCGAAATGGTGCAGCGTAAAACGGTGATGAGCATTGGAGGTTTGCCTGGTAAACTATCAGATTGTTCAGAACAAGACCCTGCAAAATGTGAAGTGTTCTTAGTAGAGGGAGATTCGGCGGGCGGAACGGCAAAACAAGGTAGAGATAGAGCATTTCAGGCTATTTTACCATTACGTGGTAAAATTCTAAATGTAGAGAAAGCCATGACACATAAAGTTTTTGAAAACGAAGAGATTAAGAATATTTTCACGGCTTTAGGAGTTACCATAGGGACCGAGGAAGACAGTAAAGCTTTAAATTTATCAAAATTGCGTTACCATAAAATCGTGATTATGTGTGATGCCGATATTGATGGTAGTCATATTGCAACACTGATTTTGACATTCTTTTTCCGTTATATGAAAGAGCTGATTGAGGAAGGGCATGTGTACATTGCTACGCCACCATTATATTTAGTGAAAAAAGGTAACAAAAAGCAATATGCTTGGAATGATAAAGAACGTGATGCGATTGCGGAATCTTTTGGAGGAAGCGTGAATATTCAACGTTATAAAGGTCTGGGTGAAATGAATGCTGAGCAGCTTTGGGATACCACGATGAATCCTGAATTTAGAACGTTAAGGTTGGTTCAAATTGATAACGGAACAGAAGCCGATAGAATTTTTTCTATGCTTATGGGTGATGAAGTACCACCGCGACGCGATTTCATTGAAAAGAATGCTATTTATGCTAATATTGATGCCTAATGAGGTATTCATACTCATAAAAAAACGGCTTTTAAGCCGTTTTTTTATGAGTAATTTTAAAAATTTATTTGCCACCATTGGCTTTTAAATCTGCCAAACACTGGGCGTCAAGTAGAGGTATAGTGCTCATTCCTGTAAGGGCTACTGAAGATTCAGATTCCCAATACATTAAACAATCTTTTTCATCACAATGCTTAGGATGATCTACATCTTCATGATTGGTTTGCATGGTTGACCCTAAGTTTGTTAGGCCAAGTATATGACCAAATTCATGGTTAATAACCGTAGTTTCTAGAACACTGCGTTCAGGTTCAAAAGGACTATTGCTTAATGCTTGAACAGTTTCTTCATAAATTACAAAAGACGTATTCCAATAGGCGGTTCCTAAAACCACTTCATTGCCAACATCATTATCTGATTTTCCGTCTATAAATAAAGCCCAAACCGCAATTTTTGATCCCTGATTGTATTCTTGGCGTTCTTCTCTTTCAATATTGGCAATGTCTTCTATGGTATAAGTTGCTTGGCCAGGTGAAGGGATTACTCTTTTCTTCACTGTTATCCCTGAAGGTTTATAGGTTCTATTGTTTAAAAAAGTTACAAAGTTATTAATGGTATTCTGTGTGGGTTCAAGGCCTTCTACGTATACAATTTCTATGATCATACTTGTAAAAGAGTTGTCAGACAGAAGGTCGTTGGCAGAACTTCCTGTACTTTGTCTATTAAGCACTTTATTTATGCTACCAGTAAGGTGATCATCAAGAGGTTCGTCATTAGTACACGAATGGATAAATAAGAGTATTAATGCGGTTGAAAAAAGGCGGAAATTCATATTTGGGAAACGTGGGTTCAAGGCTAAACTTTTTGGGGTAAATTTAGCATAAATTTTTTTACAAGTTTTTATACTGTTAAAAACGGACAAAACCAGAGTTAAATATAGAGGTTAAGTTTATTTTAAACGACAAAAAGATAAATAAATACGATAAAATGCGTTTTTAAGTAATATTTTCTTATGTTTGTTGTGCCAAATTTTAAATGAAATGAAAAAGATAAGTTTACTTGCTATACTTTGTTTTAGCATATTAACAGTAAAAGCACAAGAAGGTTTAAATGGCTTGCTTAGAGCTGGTGTTGAAAATGCGGAACGATTTAGTAATGATTTTTTAAAGCCTGGAACAAATGGAGTAGTGCATAGTTTGAATGCTAACTGGTTTAATACAGCCGATGTAAAACCGCTTGGAGGTTTTGAAATATCTATAATAACCAATGCTGCCGTTGTAAAGAACGAGCATAGAGCATTTCAAATGAATATTGCAGACTATAATCAGGACGATTATGATTTTACCGTTGAGTTTGAGGATGGAGCGAATTCAAAAATGGTTTCAACCGTACTGGGAGAAAATAATCCTGATATAGACATCATTGTTCGGTCAAAATCTAGTTCACTTTTATCAGATAGAATCACTTTGCCTTCAGGTGTGGGTGGAGATTTAGATTATGTACCTTCTGCATTTATTCAAGGCGCTTTAGGCTTAAGTAAGGGCTTAGAAGTTAAAGCGCGATTTTTGCCTAAAATTAAGGCTGATGATATAGAAGGCAGTATGTTTGGTGCTGCTTTACAAGCCGAGTTTACAAAGTGGTTGCCTGCAGATAAGGTGCTTCCTGTGGCACTATCTGGCTTAGTGGCATATACTACCTTAGACGCCAGATATGACTTAACAGAATCATCGGGTGTAGATGGACAAAATCAACGTTTAGAAAACAATACAGATACCTGGTTGTTTCAATTTATAGCCTCAACGAAGCTACCCATTATAAATTTTTATGGAGGGATTGGGTATATTTCGGGTGAGTCAAAGTCTGATGTATTAGGAACATACATCGTAAATAATGGTATTTTACCATCAGAACCTATTGATGATCCATTCTCAGTATCAAGTAAAGTGTCATCCGTTAGAGGTACTTTAGGAACCAAATTAAAATTAGGGTTCTTTAGGCTTAATGCCGAATATCACTTATCAGACTACAACGCCTTTTCTGTGGGTATAAATTTTGGGTTTAGATAAGCCTTCTGTTTCAAAAAATTGATTTCTTAGTTTTATTTAGTTTTTATTGAATTTTACTCTGAAAAAGTACGGGATTTTTATTCTGTACTTTTTTATTTAGAGGGTTTTAATTCGTAAATTCGCATTTGTTTGTTTTTATGCCTTGTGCTTAGATAACAGCGTTGCGTATTTATGATAATCATCATAAAACAAAAGGGCAAAAAGGCTGAAATTTGCAGCGTAGAATATCGAATCAAATTACTAAATAATAAATATTAAAAAAATGAAAGTAACAGTAGTAGGAGCAGGAGCAGTTGGTGCAAGTTGTGCAGAGTACATTGCTATCAAAAATTTCGCTTCAGAAGTGGTATTATTAGATATCAAAGAAGGGTATGCAGAAGGAAAGGCTATGGATTTAATGCAGTGTGCCTCATTAAACGGATTTGATACAAAAATCACTGGGGTTACCAATGATTATAGCAAAACAGCAGGAAGTGATATTTGCGTCATTACTTCAGGTATTCCTCGTAAACCAGGTATGACACGTGAAGAGTTGATTGGTATTAACGCTGGTATTGTTAAGGCCGTTTCAACAAGTTTATTAGAGCATTCTCCAAATATGATTTTAATTGTGGTTAGTAACCCAATGGATACCATGACATATTTGGCTCACAAAGCAACAGGATTACCAAAAAACAGAATAATAGGAATGGGTGGTGCTTTAGATTCTGCTCGTTTTAAATATAGATTAGCAGAGGCTTTAGAAGCTCCAATTAGTGATGTTGACGGAATGGTTATTGGCGGACATAGTGATACAGGTATGGTGCCGTTAATTAGTCATGCTACAAGAAACAGTATAAAAGTGTCAGAATTTTTAAGCGAAGAGCGTTTAGAGCAAGTTGCTGCCGATACTAAAGTAGGAGGTGCTACCTTAACCAAGCTATTAGGAACATCAGCATGGTATGCACCAGGAGCTGCTGTGAGTGGTTTAGTTCAGGCTATTGCTTGTGACCAAAAGAAAATATACCCATGTTCTACGCTGTTAGATGGCGAGTACGGATTAAGTGATATCTGTATTGGAGTGCCAGTTGTTTTAGGTAGAAACGGTATTGAAAAGATAGTAGATATACCTTTAAGTGAGGCCGAAAAAGCTCACATGCAAGCCAGTGCAGAAGGTGTTTCAAAAACGAATGGATTGCTAGAATTGTAATTTAGATAAGTTAAATATGATAATTATATAAAGACTGTAGCAATACAGTCTTTATTTTTTTATATTTGGCGCATGATTGCAAGATGGTGTATTAGTATTTTTGTATTAGTTCTTACTTTATTTGGTGTTGTTTCGCAACAGCAAACGCCTGCGCCTAACCAAGAAATTGTTTTAGAATTTGCTCATGTTGAACTTTCTTCAGAAGAGGCTTTAAAAACCATAGGGGAAGTAAAGGAGCAGCTTCAAGAGGTTGGGGTTACTAATGTTCAAATAAAGCCGCTTGATGACGGAAAATTAAAGATTAGCTACTTTAGTGAATCTGACGTTACTAGTGTAAAACGTGCTTTTGCTAAAAATCCGTATTTAGCTGTTGAAACAGATGCATCAACACCCAAAAAATCAAGTGAAATTCCTTCACATGATGAATCTCTTCAATACCATTTTGATATTTATGAGATTGAACCTGGAGATTATTCGGGTTGGGATTTTAATGGTAGTGTTGTTTTACAATTAGATAATAAAAGTGATCGTTTCCTTGATCCTAGCTTAAAATTAAACACCAGCGGTTTAGTACATAATCACCTAAGCAAGCAAGTTAAGGTGTCTTATCGTGTTCAGCAAACCATAGCCATTGCTTTAGATACACCTTTACATAGTATTCCGGAAGTTAGGGCAGGCCCTAATAGTTAATTTATTCTAAAAGAGAGAAAAGTTGATTTAAAATTCAGACTTAAATCAAACGTTTCAACGTATTCATAAGGGTATGAGTTGTAGCTTATACCACTAATCATAAAAACTATTTAAAATTGTCAAATTTGGGCTGAAACTCTATATTTGCCCGTTTTCAAAATTTGATTAAAAATATTATAACATGCAAAACAAAGGACTAGTTAAACTATTTGCTGTCTTGTTTGGTCTGGTAAGTCTTTATCAGTTATCATTCACATTTAAAGGCAGTCAAATTGAAAAAGAAGCTCAGGAAATAGCTATAAACGAAATTCCTGAAACGGAAGAAAATTACCATGCAAAACGCAGCCAAAGAGAAGCAGATTATTTACAATCTATTGCTACAGATACTGTGTTCAATATTGGTATTGCCAAATTCACGTATAATGAGGTGAAGCAAAAGGCCATGAATCTTGGTCTTGATTTAAAAGGAGGTATAAATGTTATCCTTCAAGTATCAGTAGAAGATTTATTAAAAGGATTGGCAAACAATACCACAGATCCTGTTTTTAATAAAGCTTTAGAGGATGCCGCAGAGCTTCAAAGAAATGGTCAAAACACCTATATCGAAGATTTCTTTACCGCTTTTGAAGCTATAAAGGGCGATACCAAGTTAGCATCTCCAGATATATTTTATACCAAAGAATTAGATGGGGAAATTGACGGAAGTATGACAGACGATGAGGTTAAATTGGTTATTGAAAGAAAGATTGATGAATCTATTGTTTCAGCTTTTGAAGTACTACGTAAGCGTATTGATGAATTTGGTGTAACCTCTCCAAATATTCAACGTTTAGGAACATCAGGAAGAATTCTAGTAGAATTACCTGGTGTGAAAGATGTTGAGCGTGCTACTAGCTTGTTACAAAGTACAGCTCAATTAGAGTTTTGGGATGCTTATAAAGGCGAGCAATTCTTTCCGTTTTTGGCTCAGGCTAATGAGGTGTTGAAAGATGTTGTTGATGCAAAAAAAGAAGCAGGTGCTCAAGAACCACAAGATGAAGAAGATGCAAAAGATGCTCAAATTGATGACTTGTTGGGGGATGCTGAAACAGATTCTACCTCGGTACAAACAGTAAATCCTATTTTCGATTTAATTAGAGGACAAGGGTATCCAGGTGGTCCTGTTATTGCTAAATTTGAAATAAAAGATAAAACAAAAGTTCTAGAATATTTAAACATTCCAGAAGTAAGATCATTGTTGCCAGCAGAACAGCGTTACGTAAAATTTGCTTTTGGGAAACCAGAGAAAAACAGTGAACTGGTTGATTTATATGCCCTAGTAGGTAATAGAGAGAATGTACCACCATTAAGTGGTGATGTGGTAACAGATGCAAGAAACCAATTTAACCCAATGGGTAAATCTGAAGTTTCTATGCAAATGAACGCAAAAGGTGCTAAGATCTGGGAAGAAATGACTGGTAAGGCTTATAACCAACAAAGTCAAATTGCTATTGTTTTAGATAACGTAGTGTATTCTGCACCAGGTGTTACTTCAGGACCAATTGCAGGTGGAAGCTCTTCTATTTCTGGTGATTTTAGCTTAAATGAAGCTATAGATTTAGCTAACGTACTTAGAGCAGGTAAATTACCAGCATCGGCAGATATTATTTCAAGTGAGGTAGTAGGGCCGTCATTAGGGAAAGAGGCTATTGAAAGTGGAACCATGTCATTCTTAATCGCTTTGGCGTTAGTGTTACTTTGGATGATTTTCTACTATGGAAAAGCGGGCGTATTCTCTGATATTGCTATGCTGTTAAACATTCTTTTAATCTTTGGAATTTTATCAGGATTAGGAGCGGTGTTAACCTTACCAGGTATTGCTGGTATCGTATTGACCATTGGTATGTCGGTGGATGCGAATGTACTGATATTTGAACGTATTAGAGAGGAACTTGCAAAAGGAAAAGGGCAGATAGAGGCTATTAAAGATGGTTTTGGAAATGCCTTATCCTCTATTTTAGATGCTAATATCACGACAGGTTTAACGGCATTAATTCTATTTGTATTTGGTACGGGGCCTATTAAAGGTTTTGCAACCACCTTATTAATTGGTATAGCAACCTCATTGTTTACTGCGATCTTCATTACAAGATTGTTAATCGACTGGTACACCAATAAGAAAGGTAAACTAGATTTCTCTACAGGAATTACTAAAAACCTATTCAGAAATATTAATATTGAGTTCTTGAAAAAACGTAAGGTAGCTTATATTGTTTCAGGTGCATTTATTGTATTGTCTTTAGGGTCATTGTTTACTAACGGCTTAGATCAAGGTGTAGATTTTGTTGGGGGAAGAACTTACCAAGTACGTTTTGCTCAAGATGTATCTGCTTCAGAGATTACAGGTGTGTTAGCTGATGCTGCTGTTTATGGAAGTGCAGACGCTAAAACATTCGGAGCTGCTAATCAGTTAAAGATTACCACAAAATATAAGGTTAATGAGTCTGGAACTTCTGTAGATGAGGAAATTAGAAAGAAATTATACGATGCGTTAGTGCCTTATTTAGAAGGTGTTTCTTATGATGAATTCATCGATTTAAATGATGAAAACAAGCAAGTAGGGTTATTAGAAACCTATAAAGTGTCTCCAACTATTGCTGATGATATTAAACAAGCTTCTGTTTGGGCTGTTTTAGGATCGTTAATTGTTGTGTTTTTGTACATTTTATTCCGATTTAAAAAATGGCAATATTCATTGGGTGCTGTTGCTGCTGTTTTCCATGATGTATTAATTGTATTAGGGGTGTTCTCTTTAACCTATAAGTTAATGCCTTTTAATATGGAAATTAACCAAGCTTTTATTGCCGCCATATTAACTGTAATTGGTTATTCGTTGAATGATACGGTGGTTGTTTTTGATAGAATTCGTGAGTACTTCAACGAGCATACTTCATGGAATTTTGATAAGGTAGTGAATACGTCACTAAGCAGTACGTTGAGTAGAACTTTGAATACATCATTAACGACTTTAGTGGTACTTTTAGCCATATTTATTTTTGGTGGCGATTCTATTAGAGGGTTTATGTTTGCTTTAATTGTTGGGGTAATAGTAGGTACCTATTCATCATTGTTTATTGCCACACCAATTATGTATGAAACGATTAATAAACTAGACAAAAAGAAACATAAGAAAAGCTAGTAGTTCCTTGTTTTTCAATAAAACAAAAAGCCTGTCAATAAAAAATTGATAGGCTTTTTTGTATTACAAAGATTCTAAAAGTTGATTTGTTTTTTTACTTAAAAGTGGAATATCCAGGCCAATTACAAATTGCCAGCGGCTATAGTTAAATTGTGTTTCAGGCGTGTTATTAATAGTAACACTAGGCGTAACGTTGATGGCGTACGGACTTAAAAATGTGTTAGAACTTCCAGCATAGGTAATCCCAGAAATAATACTTAACCATTTTAATTTCCAGTCTATACCCAAACTCATGTGATAAAAATCTTCACCTATTTCAATATTTTTATTCTCTTTGGCTGAAAAATCAAAAATATTAGCACTTTCCTTAAAAGCATTAAAATCTGTAGAAAATCCAGCATAAAAATTTAAGTTTTGACTTAAGGTGTATTCAATGCCAGCACCAAAATTAACTACTGTTTTACGAGCCTCAGCAAAATAAATTGGTGTTAACGTGCCTTGACCTAAATCAATATCAGGAATTTTTAATCGGCTATATGAATTTAAACTACTTACATAATCAATATTTACGTGCAGTTTACCTTTATGTATAGGAACACCAATACCTAAGGAAACCCCTAGTGGTTCTTTTCGTTTAGAGTCTACATCTTTAAAATCACCTGACAGATATAAATCATCATCAGAACTTACACCAGAGATTAATTTAGAATAATTAAAGGATCCATCTTTCAAAACTTCTATATAGGGGACATTAATATTGACGCCTAAATGAAATTTGGGAAATCTATAATTTGCCCCAATTTTAACAAATAGGCCGTATGATTTTTGACTAAAACCAACCACGTTTTGATAAAAAGATACATTTTCGTTATTCGATTCAAAGATATGACTAGCACCAGAATGCGCCTTATAACTGTATACTGAGACAAAGGTTGAAATACCTACATTGAGTTGCTTGTTTATTTTATAGGCCCAAGATGCACCACTCCAATCGTCTTTTATTCTGCTATTTAGTGTAATGGTTGTTGTGTGTTTCGTAATGTCAGGAAATTGATTCCTTATGGCATCATTTAAATAATTTGTGGTATAGTTTAAGTTTGTATTAAAGTTAGATTTAGTTAAGTAAGAATACGCAAACCGATTGTTAAACAATTTAAAAATACCACCAGCCATGGTTGAAGCATTATCAAAACTTGAACTACTTAATTGTGCTTTATTTGAAGGGTTTTTTAGTTTTATATTGGTTAACTGATAAGCTTTGGCATTCAATGAAAACCCTAAATCATCACTATTTGCCAAAAAAGAAGGATTGTAGTAGGTTAGCCCTAAATCAGAAACACTTCCTGTAACATTTCCTGCTAAAAGGATAGAGCGATTCCCAAAGTTATTGAATTTGTAGTTGCCTTCTTGTGAATGGCATTTCCATATTTGGAATAAGCATATAAGAAAAAAACAATTTCTGAATAATATCATGGGAGGCAGGAATAATCAATACTATAAACTTAACTTTTAAATCTATGGTGTCAAAATTTATTTGAAGAATAAGATGCACTCTGGGTTATGAATATTAAAAAAAGCACAAGGAATTTGCTTGTGCTTTTTGATAATTACATTTGAAGACCTTTTACAGACCAACGAGTTTCAACGCTTTTTGCAAGAGGTCAGGATTCTTACTTACGTAATCAATAGCCGCTTGTGTTAATGATTTATCTCCTAAAACAGATGACATAAGACCTTGAAGTCCACCAGAATTTTTTGTTGTCAAATTCATGAAAGCATCTTTAGTTTCTGGATTAGATTTTAAATGGTTTATCGTTTTTTCTTGAAGTTCTTCATCTTTCATTAAGGCTTGTTTAATCTGCTCTTCTTGTTTAGAACTTACATCGGTACTTTTAACTGTTTCAGTTAACTCAGAAGATTTTATTGAAGGTAATGTTTGGGCTACTAAAGAGGAAGCCGTAGCGCATAATGCAACTATGGTAAATAATATTACTTTTTTCATATTGTATTTTTTAAGAATAAAGGAGGCATCATGCCTCCTTTATTAAATTATGTTAATTGTTTCCAGGTGTTGATAATTTCTCCATAACTTTGTCTAAACTAAAACTTGCAGCTTTCATTCTTGGAGGGTAATCTTTAAAAGTACCGAAGAATTTAGCAACATAAGCTTGAGCAGGAACAAGCATAAAGGCATGATTTATTAACCAATCGTAATAGGTGTTAGATGTTATTGAAGAAAACTCATAAGGGTCTCTTCTTAAATTATATATCATAGGTAATCTTAATTTAATAAAAGGTTCAGCCCAAACTTGTAGTGTTCCTGGCGATCTTTGTTCCATAAAGATTAATTTCCAATCATTGTAACGTAAAGCGGTTAAATCACCATCATCTGAGAAATAGAAGATTTCATGACGTCTACCTTCTTTTTCTTTACCAGTTAAATAAGGTAGCATATTGTAACCGTCTAGATGCACTTTAAATGTTTTACCATTGGCTTTATAGCCTTTAAGTAGTTTGTCTTTAATCTTATTGTCTCCAGCGGCAGCTAAGAATGTAGGCATCCAATCCATGCCTGAAAAAATTTCGTTTGAAATCATACCTTCAGGAATTTGTCCAGGCCATTTCACCATAGCAGGTACGCGCCAACCACCTTCCCAGTTGGTGTTTTTTTCACCTCTAAACGGATTAATTCCAGCATCAGGCCAAGTGTTTTTGTGTGGACCATTATCTGTTGAATACATGACAATGGTATTGTCTGCAATGCCTAATTCGTCTAATAAATCTAGGAACAAGCCAATATGCATGTCGTGTTCTACCATACCATCGCCATATTCATTTTGGCCAGAGATACCTCTATGTTCGGGTTTTACATGTGTTCTAAAATGCATACGGGTGCCATTCCACCAGCAAAACCATGGTTTTCCAGCTTTGTGTTGTTTCCTAATCCAATCCATAGCCGCTTTTGATGATTCGTCATCAATAGTTTCCATACGTTTTTTAGTTAAAGGTCCTGTGTCTTCCACTTTGCCATCAGCTGTAGAATGAATGACACCTCTTGGACCAAACCTTTTTCTAAAGTTAGGATATTTTTTAGGGTCTGGATAATCTGCTTGCTCAGGCTCTTCTTCTGCATTTAAATGATAAAGATTACCATAAAACTCATCAAAGCCATGATTGGTTGGAAGGTGTTCATCACGATCTCCCAGATGGTTTTTTCCAAACTGTCCGCTAATATAGCCTAGCGGTTGAAGTAACTCTGCAATGGTTGGGTCTTCTGTGCTAATACCTTCTTCGGCACCAGGCATCCCTACTTTACTTAAGCCCGTACGAAAAACACTCTGTCCTAAAATAAAAGATGACCGGCCTGCAGTACAACTTTGTTCGGCATAGTAATCGGTAAATATAGCGCCTTCTTTGGCTATTCTATCAATATTAGGCGTTTTGTAACCAGTAATGCCCATGGTATAGGCGCTGATGTTTGATTGACCAATATCATCCCCCCATAAGACCAAAATATTGGGTTTTTTTTGAGCCATGGCAGAGAATGTCATACAACAACATACCATGATTGCTCCGAGTAATCTGATTCTTTTCATTTCAATGTGATTAAGTGATTAATAACTATAACTATGTTTCTAAGGTAGTATTTTTCTTATACCATTACAAAGCATTATATTATTTTATTGTTAAGCGTTTTATTTAAGGCTGTGTTATATGTGATTGAAAGTCAGTGGTCTTTCGTATTGGTTTCGCCTTTCATGCCATAAGTAATCAGAAATTTTGGGTAAGCCCCTGTGTTTTCTGGGTCGTCAATAGTTGACTTTTTTATAGTGATTTTTGATGAAAATGATTGTTCTTTTAAATAATCTTGAGTTGTTTTAATGATAAGGTTGTCTCTAACTTCAGCAAAGCTGTCTAAGTTCTTTTGGGTGCTGAATTGTATAATGGCCTTATCTAATGGTAAGCTGTCTGTGTCAATTTCTTTAAAAATAAAGGCTTCAAATTTTTTTTCATCTTTTATATCCACATCACCCGTTTTTAGTCTATATGTTGCTTCAGCTAGATTTTGACCAAGTGCTTGTTTTTGTAATGCCTTATCAACATAATAGGTTAAACTTATTTGAAGTTCAGGTTTTTTGTTCTCCAATGCAATGAGCTTGTCTAGTTGCCTGAAATTTTTATTTGATGGAATAGTGTCTGTATAGGTTAACTCAATTTCTTCTAGTTCTTTAGGGTCACCACCAACTAAATTAACTAAGAAATTTACGGGTGCAGCAACGGTTTTACCTATAACATTTTTAAATGTTTGCCAAATTATCTTTCGCATGTTATAATTAGGGTCATTTAAGTTGCCTCTTACAGGTATTTCTAAGTTAACATCGCCATGTTTATCTGTTAATAGATAGAAAGCAAACTTCAAGGGTAAGTCATACAAGCCTCCTTTTACGTTTTCTAAAGACGCATTTTTTACAAGCATTTTATTTTCACTCGTAATAGTTCCGTCTACAATCTTAGACTGTGAGTAGTAATACATGTCGCCTTGCAGTATACTATGCCCCATATAATAGTTAGTATATAAGTTAAGATCGGGTAGTAGAAATTTTTCAATAGAGATGTTGAGTGTGGAGTTGAGATAATTTTGTGGATTTATTCCCAATTTTGCCTTTAGGTTACCGCGATTATTTAATAGCATGGTAGCATTAATATCTAACCAGTTTGCAGTACTTTTTATGTCTTTTGAATCTATGTCTATGTTGCTCAAGTGATATTTAAAAGGGGCTCCTGTTAAATTATCGGTGTAATCTAAAACACTATTGTTTACAGAAAGGTTTTTAATAGTGTATAAAAGATTTTCTGTGTTGCTTGTATCTGCAGGATTTTCAGCTTCAACCACTTTGTCAATTTTAAAAATTTTAAAAAAGTTATTTGAAATAGAATCTAATTGAAAATAGGTGTACAGGTGGCTAATATCAATGCGGTTCAAAACATATTCCTGATTGGCATAATCAATTTTGTCAATGTTCGATTTTATGGAATTTGCGGCTAGAAATTCTTTATTATTAAAATCTGTCATTTTAAAGTCTGAGACATTAATGGTGCCAGAAAGTATAGAATTTATGGCGTTTTTGGTGTTTCCGTGCACATTAATTTTTGAATCAACAACACCATCAAACGTGTTAACATGAGCATAGGGTTTTACGTAATTTAAAAAATTATCAAGATAAAGTTGATGTACGGTAAAAGAACCATCAAAATCACCTGTAATAGGGTTAATATTTAAAGTAGATTCAAAATAGCCGCCGCGGTCAAAGTTAAATTTAAAATCGGCATTGCTTTTTTCTTCCTGATTCCAGCTTATGTGCGGTATGTTAAACGAGAAGTCTTTTATATAGAGCTCATTTTTTACGTTATGATCGTTAAAAATAAAATCGACATCTTTCAGTTCAATATTTGAAATGGCGTATTTAAAGGATTCCTTTGATGCATTCAAGGTGTCTTCTGGCATGCTGTGAAAGGAAATAAGATCATCAAAATTAAAGGTAGAATCTTTCATGATTATATTTACCATGAGACCCTTTACATAAAATTGCTCAATTACTTTGTTGTTTGAAAGCAGTTTGAAGGGCTCTAGATTAACAATGAGTGTATCAAAGGAGGTAAATTCATCTGATTCATTTTGTTCAAGCATTTTAAAATCATAAATCTGTAATGTGCTTGAAAAGTAATTGTATCTTAATTTGCCAATATCAATTTGGCGTCCTAATAACGTTTTGCTATGGTTGATAGCATAATTCTTTATCACATAAGGTAAGGCAATCAGCACCAGTATAATTAGTGCAAGTATGATTCCTAAAATTAGTTTTGACTTTTTCCTCATGACTTTCAAAAGGACTTGAAAAAAGGGTAAACATTTCTTGATACCATGAGTTTTGATTTGAATGGTAACGTACTAAACTTATTCCTTTTTTACATCGACTATTTCATACATATTTTTACCATCTACCTGAATAGGTTGGTAGTAGGTTTCTCCAAATTGAACATAAGTAACTTCTCCTATTTTTACTTCTTCGCCTCCTTCAGGAAGTCCAGGAACAATGGTGCCCGCTGTAGCAGGAACCACAATATAGCCCTCTTTATTCTGCTCATAAAAAGCGCCACCGTAGTAGTAATTGGTAGTGTTGTTAACTTCAACCTTTTCGGCATCTTTAGGGATGTCAGGAACTTGTGCTCCAACAGGTGCCTGTACAGCTTCAAACCCATTTTCTGTTTTTAAATAATAGGTGCCATTTTCATAATGATACTCTTCATTGTTAGATTTATCATTGTCATTTACAATGTTTACTATGATAGCGGTAGTGGCTAAACTGGTTACAAAATACCCCCATGGGTGGTAATAGGGACCCCAATAAAATGGTCTGTAAGGAAAGTAAAAGTAGGGGAGGTGACAATAATACCTATAACCACCATATCTGTATGGTGGCCTTACATAGGCTCTTGAACTTCCTCTAACTCTTGTGTTTCTAATATTAACGTTTCTACTTCTATCAATATTAACGTTTACATTTTTATTACCAATTCTATTGTTGTTGCCTATTTTGTTACCTGCTTTATTGGTGCTTCTGTCTTTTACTTTTGAAGTTCTTCTGTCTGGTAATTTTGATTGACCAGTATTGGGTTTGTTTATTGTTGATGGCCTAGTACTTTTATTTGGAATATTCTTGTTGTTTGAAAAATCTCTACTCTTATTATGAGTAGCTCCGCCATTAATTGACCTATTAGGCATTCTATTGGTTGTTGAAGGTCTGGCAGTAGGTCTGTTACTTCTGTTGGGCATTTGTGTTGGCCTTGTAATAGAACCGCCGCCTCTAGCTCCTCCAGAAGGCCTCATACGCTGAGCCATTAGTTCAGAGGGAAATGCTATGCAAATACAAACTAAAATGAGACCTATTATATTTTTTATGTGGTTGTTATGTGAATTCATGCTGATAAAGATTACATCGTGTTTAATTAAGATTGCTTTAAAATGCTGATTAACTGGGCTGTTGGAGGTGCCATAAAACTAAAAACAGCATCGGGTATATTGGGGTTTAAAGACCAATTTTCAAACGAAGCTTCATATTGCATATTTTCTTCGTTTTTATACATAATGACAAAGCGTTTTGGCAATAAATAAGTTTTGTTTGAAATCCAAAACTGAACGGTCATGTCTTTATTAATAGCCATGATGTGATAACATATTTCGTCTGATAGATTTACAGTACCAAGAAATTTTATTTCATCAAACATATCCATTAAATCGTCAGTAAAACTGGGGTAGAAGAAATCTGCTGCTGGAAATTTGAAGTCGAAATTTTTGTGCATTTCATCAATCATTTCAATGGTTGTATCGGGTGCTTCAAGGGTAACGTAGTTGTTTTCATCAACGTTGTAATAGGTTAGATATTCACCATCATACCAAAAACCATACTTTCCCTTTGTTCCTTCCGTTTTTGTTAAAAGTTTATCTGGCCCCGAAAAAGAAACAGTACTTTTTAAATAGTGTTTTACAATGTTTTTAGAATCGTCATAATTGTCTATTGAGGTATTCAGGTCAAAAGTTACTGAAGTTAAATCTCCAATAATGGTACTCATTCTGTCAAGGATAAAAATGGCTGTGGAATCCATTTTTTTATCGTTTTGGGAAGGGCTAACAAAATAGGATAAAAGCAGAGCAAGGAGTAATATGTGTTTTTTCATAACGGAAGTGATTAATAAAGTATTGATAGCAAGATAAATGTACGTTATTTAATTTTTGATATAGACATTGAAAATAAGAAAAAACTGTAAAAATTGATCAAGAGGGAGATTATTTTTATGTTAAGATGCTTTTGCATGGTTTGAAAGATTTAAATAAACACGAAACGTGTTTAAAATGTTGATTTTAATTTTTTATATTTAATGAAAAAAGTATGAGAAAAGCGAAATTAGTTTTATTGATGCTTACAGTATTCTTAATAGAATCATGTAGTAAAGATGATGCAAAGAACACGATTGATTGTTTGTTTTCTGGTTTAAATTTTGATGTTAGCCATGAAGTTGATGCCACTAACAGTAAACTAGTTATGTTTACCGTAACATATTCTGGGGATTATGCCATGGGTAATAATATAACTTGGGATTTTGGAGATGGCGCTGTTGAAGTTATTACAGGAAATACAGCAACACATGAGTATGCCACAACAGGCGAATATACAGTAAAAGTAAAGCCAAGAGAAGAAAATGGTGAGGCCTATTGTATTCCTGAAAAAAAGGAAAAAGTTACTATAAACTAACGCAAGTTTGATAAGAGAATCTAAAATTTATGGCATTAATGTCATTAAATATGAATGATGTCACTTCGAGCAGACATAGTCATTTAAATTTCAAAAAATCAGAAATAGATCCAAAACGTTATGTTCAACTTACGTTAAACTAAAACCTATCCAGCATAATGTTTATTGAACGAGCAGGGTGTTTTAGTTGTTCTTTTTGAAGCTTATAGAATCTCCAACTTTAAGGTTCCAAATGTCTATTAACCCAGCGTTCATTTCAAGTACATATTGGGCTGGTACATTTGAAGGTAAAGAAGATTCATCAAAAGGTTTTGCATTTTTTTGAAAACTCACTATATGTTTGTCAGCATTGATATAGATTAAATCTAAAGGAAACTTTGTGTTTTTCATATAAAAGAATCGTTCACTTTCATCGTTAAAAACAAATAGCATGCCTTGATTTTTTTTCATGCCATCTCGGTACATGAGTCCTGTTTGTATATCAAAATCAGTGTCTGCTATTTCAATATCCAAATGAACTTGCGTTTTGTCAGATTTATAAATGGTAAGATCGCCTTCTTTTTTAAAAGATACCTTAGTTTGTGGTATAGGTTTGTTTTGCTCTTTACAACTTATCATTGCAAATGAAACAAACAAAAGCATACTAAACACCAAACGATTAATCATTTATTGGATACCGATTTGGGTTTGTACATAAACATAAAATAAAGCCCAAGTAGAATAAATGGTATGCTTAACCACTGTCCTGTGTTTAAAACCCAGTCAGCACGTTCTGCGTTTTGGGCTTCTTTGGTGAATTCAATAAAAAACCGGATGGTCCATAATAACACCAAGAATAAACCAAATAAAAAACCAGGTTGATCTTTTTTGTTTGTTTTGGTGTAGAAATACAACAAAATTAAAAATACAAACACATAACACAAAGACTCATAAAGTTGCGATGGGTGGCGGTAAGGAACCACTTCCAATAAATTTTGAAATTGCGGATTCTCTGTTACTGCATTGTAAGCTTGTTGCACATCATTGATGCCCGTAAGCTGCATGATCTCTCTTTTGTAATAATGGTCTTGAATAAACCGAACACCTAAAGGAAAATCACCCGATGGCTTACCTATAATTTCAGAGTTAATAAAATTGCCTATTCTTATGAAAATAGCACCAGAAGCAACAGGAATCACAACACGATCTAATATCCACAAAATAGATTTGTAATGGTATTTTCGTCGGTATAGATACATCCCAATTATTATACCTATGGCGGCACCATGACTGGCTAAACCTTGAAATCCTGTGAATTCAAAACCTCCTTTAAATTTAAAGGGCAAAAAGATGCTGAAAAAATCTTCGGTAATTAATTCAGATTGATAAAATAAAACATGCCCCAATCTGGCGCCTAACATGGTGGCTAAAACGGTGTATATAAATAAGGGATCAAGATATTCTAATGAAATCTTTTCTTTAGTAAAAATACGTTTCATTATATACCACCCTAAAATAAAGGCAATAACCCACATTAAGCTATAGAAGTGGAGTTTAAAAAAACCCAACAAGTCAATACCTGTTATGGGGTTCCAATCAAATTTTAAAAGGTGCGTCGTCATGAGTATTTTGTGTTACTTTATGAGTTTTAAAATGTCTACTTCAAAAATAATATTTGTTTTTCCGGGAATACCCCGTGTTCCAGACTCGCCGTAGGCTAAATGATACGGAATAAATAAAGTGGCTTGGTCTCCTACATGTAGCTGTTGAAGCCCTTCTTTAAATCCAGGAATCATACCTGCGTTGGGGCCAATATCTGCTGTTATTGGTTGGTATCTGTTAGCTGCTTTTCTCTTTTCGTTTACTGCATCAAGTACTTCTGCTATTTCCAGTTTACTTGTTTCTAATAGTTTTCCGTTGTCAAAATAAACGGCATAGTGCACCAGTACGGTAGCATCAGGCGGTAATTTTTCGCCATTACCCTTTTTTGAAATGTAATATTGAAGTCCAGATTCTAATGAGCTGGCCTGTGCCTTCTGCTTGTCAAATTTGGTTTTGGAGGCTGTGATAATGGCTTGCGCCTTAGCGGCTTGTTCTTTTTCAAGGCGTTCTTCTTCTGCAAAATGTGCAACAAAAATACTATTGGCGTTAAAGTTCTTTGCCGCTTTTCCTTTTCTAATGATATTAAGCTCTACCAAAACAACGTCATCAATAGGTTTATCTCTATCATCTGTTTTTACATTTGAAATAGAGTCTTGAACATCTTGGCCAATAACCAATTCTCCAAAAATACTATAGCTGTTATCTAAATGTGGTTTAGGTACTTCGGTAATGAAAAACTGGCTGCCATTTGAGTTGGGGCCCGAGTTAGCCATAGATAAAATGCCAGGCTTATCATGTTTTAAGCTAGGGTGAATTTCATCCTTAAATTTGTAACCAGGATTACCCTTTCCTGTACCAGTAGGGTCTCCCCCTTGAATCATAAACTCATCAATAACCCGATGAAAAATGGTGCCATTATAATACTTTTTATTTTTGTATTCTTTTTTTACTAGCGTGTTTGTACCTTCGGCAAGCGAAACAAAATTAGCCACTGTTATAGGGGTTTTATTCTGTTCTAGTTTAGCAACCATAGTGCCTTTATTGGTAATAAACTCAGCATATAAGCCGTCTTCTAATTCGGGGTATTGCGCCTTACAGGATGACAAAAATATCAATAAGAAAACGAGACTAGTCTTAAAGATACTGTTAAGTAGGTTCATTGTTATTTTGTGGTGTTTTGGGTGATGGAATGTAAAGTGACCTCACAAACTAGAGGTGTGTTTCTGCCTATTTTATTTTCGTCTCCGTAATAGCCATACGCTTTTTGAGAAGGGAATAAAAAAGTAACTGTTTCTCCTGTTTTCATGAGTTTTAAACCTTCTCTAAGGCCAGAAAAGAGTTCTTCTTTATCAATGGTGTAGGTTTGCATGCGCAACTCATCTTTAGAGTAAATGACTGTGCCATTCAATGATTTTACATCATAATCATAATTCACAATATCACCAAATTGAGGTGTTTGTAAGGTGTCAGACTCTATTTTATTGTTGTAGTAATACAAAAAGCCATTTTCAGAAGCAATGTATTCTTTTTTTTCTTTTTTCAATAGGTTTTCAATGGCCGTCTGTTCTTTAGCATTGAGTTGTCTGTTTCGCTTAACAGATTCATCAATGAAGGAGCCTGTTTTTACAGAAACAGGTCTTCTTGCTTCGGGTGTTTTACAGCTAACCGCTAGTAAAACAAAGACGAGTAATAGTAATTTATTCATTAATCAGGGCTTTGTTATAACTAGGCAATATACTAATAAATTTTTCAACAGTCTCTTTAAGAGGTAATTCACTTCTGCCGCCAGCTGCATTTGTATGTCCACCACCGTTAAAGTGCATTCTAGACATGTCATTTACAGAAAAATCACCCTTTGATCGTAATGAAATTTTAATGATGCCTTCCTGTTGGTCTTCTATAAAAATAGCAGCAAGCACAATACCTTCTAACGAAAGGCCGTAATTAACCATGCCTTCTGTATCACCTTTTTTGTAGTTAAATCTATTTAATTCTTCTTGGGATAGGGTGATGTAGGCTGTTCTTGCTTCGGGAATCACTTTTAAATTAGACAGCGCGCAACCTAATAACTGCAGTCTTTCATAGCTATTGGTATCATAAACGCTATTGTGTATAAATGCATTGTTAGCACCTCGTTCAATAAGGTGTGCCACAACCTGATGCGTGGTGCTTGTGGTACAAGGGAAACGAAAAGAGCCTGTATCTGTCATAATTCCTAAGTATAAACACGTTGCAATATCTACATCTACTAAATTATCATCACCAAGCAGATTTATAAAATGATAAACCATTTCGCAGGTAGAACTCATAGAGACATCACTATAGGTATATGCAGCATAATCATCTGGCGCCTGATGATGGTCAATCATTATCTTTAAAGCAGTGCTTTGTTGTAAAGCATGTTCCATGTTACCAGCTCTATGAAAGGCATTAAAATCTAAGGTAAATATAATGTCAGCTTCTTGTATTAAGGTGTTGCAGGATTTTGTTTGATAATCATACACTAAAATACGTTGGTTTCCAGGAACCCATTTTAAGAATGAAGGATAGTCATTAGGAACAATGATTTGTACTTGGTGCTGTTTTTTCAAGAGATAGTGCTGCAAGCCTAGTGTAGAGCCAATAGCATCTCCATCAGGGTTTTTATGCGCAACAATTACAATGTTCTTCGGCGTGGATAATAGCTTTTTAATGCTCGAAATGTCTTGTTTTTTCATAGATGGCGAAGATACAATTTTTTTAAATTTAGATTAATTGCGATTAATAATAAATACTTTACATTTGCACGCGAAAGCACATAAAGCTAAATATCAGTTTTATACAGAACATTGTTTGTAAAACGGATTAATAAAAATAAAATTAGAATACATAAAATTATTTAAATGGCGACAAATAGAACATTTACCATGCTTAAGCCAGATGCTGTTGAAAAAGGACACATAGGCGCAATTTTAGAAAAAATTTCAGCTTCTGGGTTTAGGATTGTAGCAATGAAATTGACTCAAATGACAACTGCTGATGCGGAAACTTTTTACGCAATTCATAAAGAACGTCCGTTTTTCCCAGAATTGGTTGAATATATGACACGCGGACCAATTGTAGCGGCTATCTTAGAAAAAGAAAATGCAGTTGAGGATTTTAGAACCTTAATTGGAGCTACAAACCCTGCTGATGCCGCTGAAGGTACTATAAGAAAAATGTATGCTGATTCTATCGGTGAAAATGCTGTTCACGGTAGTGACAGCGATGAGAATGCTGCTATTGAAGGCGCGTTTCATTTTGCAGGAAGAGAACAGTTTTAAAATATAGATTTAATACTTTTGAACAAGCCCATTGTGACGTATCGCATTGGGCTTGTTTATTTTTATTGGGTACAAAAAAAGCCTATCAAAAAATGATAGGCCTTTGTTGTAATTGTTAAAGTATATGTTTAGACTACTTTTACGTTTACGGCGTTTAATCCTTTTCTACCTTCTTGTAGATCGAATTCAACATTATCGCCTTCACGAATTTCATCGATTAATCCTGAAATGTGTACGAAATGTTCTTTGTTGTTGTCCTCTTCAATAATGAATCCAAAACCTTTTGAATCGTTAAAGAATTTTACGGTACCTTTACTCATTGTAATTTGTATTATAATTAAAACGCCAAAGGTAAGGTAATTAACAATACAATCTGTTTTTTTGAAGATTAATTTAAAATTAAATTTTCAGGTCAATTATCTTAAAACCAGTTTTTTAATTATTTCTTTGCCAACCTCTTCATTTAGCATGTTAATTATTTTTTGTTTGCCATAGCTTAATTCTTCACGTAAAACACTAGAGCTTAACTGTACATAAAGGGTGTCGCGCTCTAATTTTATGGAAGTAGTGTAATTGTTTACACCATTACCCATTAAGTTTTCCCAGGCTTTGGCAATGTTCACTTTGTCCAGACCTTTTTCAAGCTTATTGGTTTCAATAAATTCTTTTAAAGCATCACTGATGCTCATATGTTCATTGTGTCTTTTGGCCATTTCAAATTGTGATTAAAAACGTAAAAGTATAAAATTTAAGTGGGCGTTACCACAAGGGTCGGGCTATTCGTTACTAGTTTTGGCTCGATGCGCGCCTCGCTAAAAGCTAATCACTGCTATCCCTAACGCGGCCTTTTTTACTAACTTCTGTTTTTAATCGAACGGTTTTTATTTTTTTATGAGGTTCGTTTATCGTTTATGAGAAAGGATAGTTGCATGCGCAAGCAACCAACTTACTAGAAATGGAACGAACCAGAAGAAATTCTGTATGATTTCCTGTATAGGCGAGAACCAAGCAATTATTTTTACACTTTGTTGGTAAATCGTATTTTTTATAGTTTCATTCTTTGTTTATCCAATTCACAACAAATCCTAAAAGATTATTTGGTACTGTATGTCCACCGTCAAATTTTTTGAAGGTAACATCATAGCCATTTTTTATCAAGAGGTCTCTACCATTTTCGGCAAAATTAATAGGAACAGCTTTGTCTGACTTGCCTTGAATAATGAGAGTTCTAACTTCTTTTCCTTCTTTAATATCATCTCTCCCTAGCCAGTCTTCATCAACAACCGAACTGAATATAATCATTCCATCAACTTTATTGTGATGGTGGATTCCAGATAAATATGTAATTATGCCACCTTGTGAAAAACCTAAAAAATAAACTTTGTCAATGTTGTAGGATTTTTTTAAATCGTTCATCACTTGATTCATTTGATTTTCAGTTGTCAAACGCATAGCAGATTTTTCTATTTCAGAAGCTGGTCTTTCTAACATTATATAAGATGAAAAATCATATAAGAACCATTCATATCCTAAGGTTCCGTTTTGTCCCATTATAGCGTATGGCGCTTCTGGTGTTGCAAAAATAAATCCAGCATCAGTAAAGGGTTTACTCAAATCCTGAAAATTTTCCGCTGTATCTCCATAACCGTGAAGAGCTATTATCAATGTGTGCCCTTTAGTTGATTCATAGATAATAGGTAAGGCAACTTTTGTAGGTGTAAAAACTTCTACTTTGCTCAAAAGAGTAGAGGTGTTTTTTATGGAATCATTTTGTGCCTGTGCAAAGTTTACCACTAATAAAATTGCTAGAAATATTTGAATGGATATTGGTTCAAATTTACTCATAATATTGTCAATTTGTATGTGGTTGCTTACATGCTTGCCAACTTTAATGCTATACGTTAATGTTATATGTTGTTTTAATGACTTGTATCAAACGATAAACAAAGTTAGCGGAAATTCTTTATCAAGCTGTAAACTAAACAATATAACCGTTCAAAAATTGGTAAAAAAATGGTTTTATTTAATACAATACCAACTTTTATAGCCTAAAAATCTCATAACTTTGATGTACCTGCTTTACTATATGCTCAGTACGCTCAGCATGGGTGTCACTTATAAATAATTGTCCGAAATTTTCATCATCAACCAGTTTTATAATTTGAGCTACACGGTGTTCGTCTAGTTTGTCAAAAATATCATCAAGCAATAAAATAGGGTTTTCACCACTTTGGGCTTTAATAAAATCAAACTGTGCTAATTTTAGAGCAATTAAAAACGACTTTTGTTGCCCCTGACTTCCAAATTTTTTAATGGGGTGTTCCTCAATGTTGAACTGTAAGTCGTCCTTATGAATACCGGCGCTAGTATATTGTAGGGCTTTATCTTTATTAATCACGTTTTTTAAAAGGGTGTCAAGATTAGCTTCGTATAAATCACTCGTGTAAATTAAATTTACAGATTCGTTGCCGTTACTAATCGCTTTGTAGCGTTTTTTAAAAATAGGAATAAAAGTCTTTAAAAAAGCATCACGTTTTTCAAAAATAATATGGCCGTACTCAGCAAGTTGACTGTTATACACATCTAAGGTATCCTTGTTAAAGGTGTGGTTTAAAGCAAAATACTTTAAAAGCGCATTACGTTGTGTTAGTACCTTGTTGTAATTAATAAGTTGAATTAAATAATCTTTATCACTTTGAGAAATAACGCTATCAATAAATTTTCTTCGGGTACTGCTGCCTTCAACAATTAAATCACTATCTGCAGGAGATACAATGACTAATGGTAAAAAACCTATATGGTCACTAAACTTATCGTAGGCTTTACCGTTGCGTTTTATTACTTTTTTTTGGCCTCTTTTTAAACTAATGGCTATTTTTTCTGTTTTTTCTTCTTTAGCATAATTACCATTAATGACAAAAAAATCTTCATCATGCTTAATATTTTGGGTCGCTACCGGATTGAAATAACTTTTTCCGAATGATAAATGATAAATGGCATCTAGTACATTGGTTTTTCCTATGCCGTTATTTCCAACAATACAATTTATTTTGCTATTGAAAATGAATGACTTACTGCCAAAGTTTTTGTAGTTTAGTAAAGAAAGTGATTTTAAAATCATACAAAAAGTAACTTTTGCTGGACTATACGGCTTTGTGGATTAAAAGAAGTGCAAATTATTGAAAAATATCAAATAAATAGGCTTTTAGTTATGAAGAAAAATTATATTTTTGCGCGACAATAATTTAGAAAAAATAAATGGCAACTTATAATAAGAGAGGGTATAAACCAAAAACTAAAGTAGAGAAAGAGCATAATATTGAAGAAGGATCTACAACTGCCGAAGTATTTAATACGCTAGATGAAACCGCTTCAAAAACAGAGGATTTTGTAGCAAAAAACCAAAAGTATATTTTTGTTATTATTGGTCTCGTTGCTGTTATTGTATTAGGATCTTTGGGGTATAAAGAGTTTATTGCACAGCCTAAGCAAGCCACTGCTATGAATGATATGTTTCAAGCACAAAAATACTTTGATGAAGCTGTAAGTGCAGCTACTGCTCAAAAGGATTCGTTGTATAATTTGGCTTTAAATGGAGGTGAAGGTAAGTTTGGAATGCTCGATATTATTGAAGAATACAGTGGTACACCATCAGCAAATTTGGCTAGTTACTACGCAGGAACAGCTTATTTAAGATTAAAAGATTATAAGAGTGCTGTTGAACATTTGAGCAATTTTAAAAGTGAAGACGAAATTTTAGCACCTTTAGCAAAAGGTAATATAGGTGATGCTTTTGTACAATTGAATCAGCCAGAAGATGCTTTAGGGTATTATGAGGAAGCTGCTGAAATGCGTAATAATGAGTATACAACCCCAATGTACCTATTTAAAGCAGGAACTATAGCACTTGAGTTAGGTCAGCCAGATAAAGCGTTATCTTATTTTAAAAGAATAAAAGAAGATTATTCAAATTCTACCGAAGCTGGAAAGGTTGAAGTGTTTATAGGTAAGGCTCAGGTGTTAGCAAATAAGTAAAAATAGCTTTTTTATGGCTACTGCAAATAAAAATTTATCAGAATACGATAAGGCAACAATCCCAAACGCAAGTAAATTTCGGTTTGGGATTGTTGTTTCTGAATGGAATGAAACGGTTACAGAAGGGTTGTACAGAGGTGCTTATGAGGCGCTTATAGATAATGGTGTGGCTCCAAACAATATCGTAAAATGGGATGTGCCTGGTAGTTTTGAACTTATTTACGGGTGCAAGAAAATGCAGGAGCAGATGGTGAGTGCGGTTATTGCTATTGGTAGTGTTATTCAAGGAGAAACAAAGCATTTTGATTTTGTCTGCGAAGGTGTTACTCAAGGCATAAAAGACTTGAATGTGATGCATGAAGTGCCTGTAATATTTTGTGTGTTAACCGACAATACCATGAAACAAGCGTTAGAACGCTCAGGCGGGAAACACGGTAATAAAGGTACGGAAGCAGCCATTGCTGCAATAAAAATGGCTGAACTTAGAAGAAATAGCTAAATCAACTTGTCTTTGTCGTTTCATGCTTTCTAGTATTGAAGATGTTATTTTTAACCCCAGTGTTAGGGGTGTTGTTAACATTTTTTAGGATACCAGATCAGTATTTCTCTCTAATTTTAAGTACTTTTGAGGAACAATCATTACGAGGTTTTGTTTAAACAACGCAAACATAAAACGTTTAATTATCAGCCACGGTTTTCAAAAGAACCTTCATTAGAAACTAAATCAAATGAAGGTGCTGAAGCTAAAGATTTTAAATCTAGGTGGCGAAGATCTCATGACTCTAAAGTCAAGGTGCGTGGGGCTATGTCTATTAAAGTATTAGTGATTATTTTGGTATTATTATTGATTGGTATGTATGTATTAGAAAAGAAATACTTGTAATCAAAAAAACAACTTAGAAATCATGGGCCTTTTAACACGACGCGAAAACAAGAAATTTAATTATACGCCACGCTATTATGATAACAATGGGAAAGAAGGAAGTCCATTTGAAATAAAGCATAAATTTGATGGGTATAGGAAAACCGTTGGAGCCAATAAAAGTTTAAAAGGTAAATTTATTGATGCTCTTGATGATTTTAAAAATAATCCAGATAGAGCAGCAAATAGACGTATTTTAATTATTATAGCAATTCTCGTTTTGATATTTTTGTTTATTATTGATTTCGACTTATCTATTTTCTTTTCTTAAATAATTTATGGCAGACATCATACAGCTTTTACCCGATCACGTTGCAAATCAAATTGCTGCAGGAGAAGTTGTACAACGTCCAGCTTCTGTGGTTAAAGAACTTCTTGAAAATGCCATTGATGCAGGAGCAGATTCTATCAAACTTATAGTAAAAGATGCCGGAAAGACCCTTGTTCAGGTTATTGATAACGGCAAAGGAATGAGTCACACTGATGCCAGATTGAGTTTTGAGCGTCATGCGACTTCAAAAATTAGAAACGCCGAAGACTTATTTCAGTTAAATACCAAGGGATTTAGAGGGGAAGCTCTAGCCAGTATCGCCGCCATTGCTCATGTTGAATTAAAAACAAAACAAGTTGATGATGAAGTTGGAAATGCCATTGTCATTGAAGGCAGTGAAGTAGCATCACATGACATTGTGGTTACCCCAACAGGAACTTCTGTTTCTGTGAAAAATTTATTTTTTAATATACCGGCCAGACGCAATTTCTTAAAGTCTGATACGGTTGAATTACGTCATGTAATTGATGAGTTTCATAGGGTGGCACTTGCGCATCCTAATATTGCATTTGCCATGTATAATAATGGTAGTGAAAGTTTTAATTTGCCAGCAAGCAACTATCGCCAACGTATTGTAAATATATTTGGAACCAAAACTAATGAAAAGTTAGTTCCTGTTGAAGAAGATACCGAAGTAATAAAAATATCAGGTTTTGTAGGAAAGCCCGAATTTGCTAAGAAAACAAGAGGTGAACAGTATTTTTTTGTAAATAACAGATTTATAAAAAGTGCTTATTTAAATCATGCCATTTCATCGGCTTTTGAAGGCTTATTAAAGCCAGGTACCCATGCTAGTTATTTTCTAAATTTATGGGTTGATCCACAAACTATTGATATAAATATACATCCTACTAAAACAGAAATTAAGTTTGATGATGAACATACGCTCTACGCTATTTTGCGTTCGGCAGTAAAACATAGTTTAGGACAGTTTAATATAGCGCCAGTTTTAGACTTTGATAGAGATCCTGAACTAGATACGCCTTACAGCTACAAAAATAATAGTGTGAGTATCCCTAAGGTTGAAGTAGATAGCAATTTTAATCCGTTTCAAGAAGAAAAGAAATTTTCTGGTAAGCAAACCACAGCATTTAAGCCAACACCAAATAACTGGGATAGTTTGTACGTGGGCTTAGAGTCTAAAAGTAATGATACAGTTGTTGATTTTAGTGAAGTGCACTTTGAGAGCGAAGAACAAACAGCTTCCGTTTTTGAAGTGGATAATCTTGTAGAGCCATCACATTCAACCTATCAGATTCATAATAAGTATATAGTAAGTGCTATTAAATCAGGGATGTTGCTTATAGATCAACACCGCGCACACCAACGTGTATTATATGAGGAGTTTTTAAAGACCATGACCACAAAAGAAGGCATTAGTCAGCAGTTATTATTTCCTCTGCAACTTCATTTTTCTTCCAAAGATATTGCTATTGTAAAACATCTAAAGGTAGATTTAGAGCATACAGGTTTTGTGTTTGCGGCTATAGAAGACGATTTAGTGTCGGTTACTGGTGTCCCTGTAGGGATTCCAGAAAGTGAAGTTTCTATAATTTTAGAACAATTGATTAGTGATGTAGAACAAGAAGTACCAGATACTAATTTTAGTGCTACTGATTTATTGGCAAAATCTATGGCAAAAAGCTTAGCTATAAAAACAGGACAAGCGCTTAAAAAAGATGAGCAGGAGCATATAGTAAATAAACTATTTGCCTGTAAAGAACCCCATGTTACACCTACCAATAAAACAACATTTATCACCATGAGTGTTGATGAATTAGATAAAAAATTTATTTAAATTATGATGCGAATTTCCGAAACCGTTAAACATTTAATAATCATTAATGCAATCATGTTTATCGGGACATTAACAATAGGGCAGGGTGTTTTGTTTTATGATTGGTTTGCTATGCATTTTCCAAAAAGTACAGCGTTTCAACCGTGGCAAGTCGTCACCCATATGTTTATGCATGGTGGTGGTATGCATCTTTTTTTTAATATGTTCGCGCTTTGGATGTTTGGTACACCCGTAGAACGGGCACTAGGATCCAAGCGTTTTTTGTTTTTATATATATCGGCTGGTTTAGGGGCTGTATTGCTGCAAGTTGGGTATTATTATGTAGATTTTTATCAAGCTTATCAGGGCATTGCAAATCTTAATATGGATGGTGAATTATTAAGAAAGATTATCTCTATTGATGCCAGTGATGGTCAGTATATAAAGGGGGAGATTTTAGGACAGCAAATGGAACCACTTTTAAATCAATATGGATTTGATGCCAATACAATCAATCAAAGTAATTTTAAAGCACTTTTTGATATGAATGTTATTGCCAGAAATACTATGGTTGGTGCGTCAGGATGTATTATGGGGGTAATGGCTGCTTTTGGGATGATGAATCCGAATGCCGAACTCATGCTGATATTTTTGCCTATTCCTATTAAAGCCAAGTATTTTATTCCAGGAATTATTATTTTAGATTTGATTTCAGGCTTAACGGGGCAATCATTTTTTAGCCCAAGTAACACAGCATATATGGCGCACGTAGGCGGTGCGTTAACAGGCTTTTTTATTATGTGGTATTGGAAAAAAAATCAGTTTAATAGAAACCGCTGGTATTAATGAATTCATTGGCTCAAGATATCAAGGATAAGTTTTCTAATCTTAATGTTCTAGAAAAGATCATTGTGATAAACACAGCGATTTTTTTACTCACTTTTGTGCTGAGGTCTTATACGCATTGGTTGGAGTTGCCCAGTGATTTTTCTGATTTTATTTTAAAACCTTGGACACTCATCACCTATGCCTTTTTGCATTATGATTTTATGCATATCCTGTTTAATATGCTATGGCTGTATTTTTTAGGACGTATGTTTTTGAGTTTGTTTAACACAAAACTTGCACTTAATGTATACTTTCTAGGCGCTATAAGTGGTGGCGTGTTGTTTATGTTGGCCTATACGTTATTTCCAAGTTTTTTTGGTGGGTATTCTAGGTTACTTGGTGCTTCGGCCGCAGTACGGGCGCTTTTAATTTTTTTATGCGCTTATATGCCTCGTCAAGAAATACGATTTTTTACTTTCAGTATAAAGCTTTGGTACATTGGTGCAGCTATTATTATATTAGATATTATGGGCTTGTTTGGAGGGAATGCTGGCGGTAGTTTGGCGCATTTAGGCGGAGGACTTTTAGGGTATCTATATGCGAAGCAGTTAACCAAAGGCCAGGATATAGGTAAAGGTTTTGAGCGTTTTATAGATGGTTTTATGACGCTGTTTAAATCTTCAAGAAAAGGCCCTTTAAAAACAGTTCACAAAAGAAAGAGTAAGGTTGGTGGCTATACAAAATCTGATTTTAATGCCTTTAACAATCAAAAGAAAATTGACGTTATACTTGATAAGATTGGTAAAAGTGGTTATGATAGTTTAACAGAGGAAGAAAAGGAGTTTTTATTCAGAGCTGGCAAGTAAACGCATGAAAAAGTTGAGCATGGTAAATAAAGCGATATACGCCATTAATATTGTGGTTGCTTTATTGCTTCTGTTATCTTTTATTTTGCCGTTTTTACCTCCCAAAACATTTTCCATATTAGCCGTTTTAAACTTAGGGGTGTCATTCCTTATTTTGCTTAATGCACTGTTTTTTATTTATTGGTTAATAGGATTAAAAAAACAGTTTGTACTCTCTTTGGTTGTACTATGTCTCGGTTATGTTTCATTTGGGTCTTTGTATAAATTCACGTCGTCAAAACAGACTGAGCATCCTAATAATTTCAAAGTGATGAATTACAATGTTCGGTTGTTTGATTTATATGATTGGATTCCCGATGCTAATACAGAAACCAAAATTGTAGAGTTTATTAAACAGGAATCCCCCGATATTTTAAGTATTCAAGAATATCACCCGCATGAAAAGGTGGATTTGTCGTTCTTTAAATATAAGTATGAAAAGTTATCAGGTAAGAAAACAAAGTACGGGCAGGCTATATTTTCTCAATTTCCTATAATTAACTCAGGCTCTATTGAGTTTCCAAATACAGCGAATAATGCCATTTTTGCTGATATTGTTACAAATTCTGATACCCTGCGTGTTTATAATATACACTTAGAATCTCTGAAAATTGATGCTAAAATGGAGAATTTGAAAAAAGAAGATTCTGAACGCTTATTCAATAGAATTAGTTCTAGTTTTAAAATGCAGCAAACGCAAACGGAATTGTTTTTAAAGCACAAAGCGTCGTGCCATTATAAAATGATTATTTGTGGAGATTTTAATAATACGGCCTTTTCATACGTTTATAGAAAAATTAAAGGCGATTTAAATGATACGTTCAAAGAAGCCGGGAATGGATTTGGTAGAAGTTATGACTTTAAGTTTTTTCCAGTACGTATTGACTTTGTATTAGCTGACGAAGCTTTTGCTGTAAACGGATTTAAAAGCTATAATGAGCATTTTTCTGATCATTATCCCATTATGGCGACATTGAATTTGTTGCAGTAGTTGATGTTGACAGCCTAACCGTAACATGTCATATATGTCACATCATAGCACAATCAACGGTATCAGATATGAGATGGATTACAAGTCCAAGACCAAACAATCGTGTTTTTTTAGGCAAACATAAAAGCAGATAGATAAGCAGTGCGTAATAGGTGTGTAAGGGGTGAAAATTGATACTGCACCTATCAGGATTAAAAATAGGTGTGGCAAGTACATGATCTATATCAATCCACAAGCCAGATAGCATAATGATGAATGCCGTTTTCCAATGCGATGTAAAAAAGACATAGGCTACTAGTAAAGGAATGAATAAATGACAGCCGTAATGAACCAGAGTTTGAAGCATTATAAGATAGGTAGGTTTTGCGATTCTAAATAATTCAAGGTATTAGGTCCTTCATTACAAAGCAAGTCTAAAATACTTAAGTTGGGTATAAATCCATGCTTGGCTTCAAATACTTGTGTGTAATGCTCAAAGTGTTGTGGGATTTCTTTTTTAGCTTGAACTAGAGATCTGAAATCATCAGCATGAGTAACTGTCTTTTCAAAAATTTGGGTTGTTGCTATCTCAATATCCAATTGCAGGCAGTCCAAAATAGTTTCAATACACTTCAAATTGAAGTCTAAAATAGTATCAAATTTTTTTACAAATAAAGGTTGCAACTCATCCTCGTAATATTCAAAAAAGGGTGAGGTTCGGTAAGCGGAAAGTAAGGACTTCCAATGCCGGCTCTGCCAATTTTCATCATTAAAAATTTTAACATCTTTGTATTTCTGACGATTTTTTTGTGAATATACTACAGGAACATTCAATGCCATTTTACCATTGGCACCATAAATATAGCAACGGTTTCTGTACGTCTGTTTTACAAAGTTATCGGCGGTTTCAAAAATAACCTGTTTTGCCTGCGAAATAGCAACAAAGGTCGAGATGCTAGGAAAATAGGTTGGGTGAACAAGTACGGTCATCAAACTTTGTTTTTCAGTGGCTAACAGATTACATCAGCAAACGAACAAGGTTAAGCGTTTTCCTTTTTTCGCTTTTTCCATTTAGAATACCCATAATAACCTAAAAGCAATACCAAGAATGGGATGAAAAATGAGGTAGCCTTTCCTTCACCACTTACTGTTGTGAAGAAACGTTCCCATCTGGGGTTTTTAAGGCCGTCCCAACTCATCCAAATAAACACAGGCTTACCTACCACATGGTCAAAAGGCACAAAGCCCCAAGCTCTGGCATCAATGGAGTTATGGCGGTTATCACCCATCATCCAATAGTAATTTTGTTTAAAAGTATACGCATTGGTAACCTTTCCGTTTATTAGTATTTGATTGCCTTTTACCTGAAGGGTATTACCTTCGTATTCTGTGATTACGCGTTTATAAAGTGGCAGGTTTTCAAGACTGATATCAATAGTTGCTCCTTTTTCAGGAATATAAAGCGGACCAAAAAAGTCTACGTTCCAAGGATAATCAGGGTGATGCGGAAAAATCCCTGGATCTCTTTCGCCCTTTGTTTTAATATTAGGCGTTATACTGGCCACATTGGGATGATTTTTAAACTTAGCCAAAGCTTCATCAGAAATAGCCGAGAAATAGTAAGTGTTTTGTTTATTAATAATACCAAAGCCATCGGTGATATCATAGCGCTCCTTTAAAAAAACAGGATTAAATCGATTTGTTTTGGGTTGCACATAATAGCTAAACTGTAAATGGGCGCGGTCTGGTAATTCATTTTTCTTACCATTTATATAAACAAATCCATTTCTAACCTCTAGCGTATCGCCTGCAATACCTACACAACGTTTTACAAGGTTTGTTTTCTTATCAATGGGTTTATAGTAATTGCGGTCTGGATGAAAGTCGTTCATATCCAATAAGGTGTCGGCAGGCTGATTGAACACTACAATGTCATTGCGTTCAATGTCTTCAAAACCAGGAAATCTTAAATAGGGTAATTGCAACTTGTTTTTCCATGATGTTTTTCTTTTGGAATAGTCGTCATCAAATAAATACGATTTAGTTCCTAATTTAGGAATGGTATCATGCACCATAGGGGCAGCAATAGTAGTCATAGGTACTCTAGCGCCGTAATGAAATTTACTAACAAATAAAAAGTCTCCAACCAATAACGATTTTTCTAAAGATGAAGACGGTATAGTAAACGGTTGCATAAAATAGGTGTGCACAATAGTAGCCGCCACAATAGCAAAAAGTATAGAACTTAACCAATCACCACCCGATGTTTTGGGATGTAAACTTCGGTTTTCAACATAGCTTACATCAGCTGTATAATTTAAGTAGTAATTATAAAGTCCTAGTGAAGCAATGGCTAAAACAGTATCTATGGGCATATTTTTTCCAAAACTTCTAGCGGTTTCAACCCAAACTACGGGGAACATTATCAAATTAACAATAGGCAGAAATAATAAGATTACCCACCAAACAGGCCGGTTAATTATTTTCATTAAAACATAACCATTGTAAATAGGTACAAAGGCTTCCCAAGCTTGTCTTCCAGCTTTAATATAGAGTTTCCAAGTCCCAAGGCCGTGAACTACTTGAATAATCAAAATGAAAATAAACCATTGTGATAATGTCATAATCTAAAATATTTAATTTGATAGTAAGTTGTTAAAGGTAAATGTATTGTTACACAACAGGTTGCTGTTAACCAATATTTAACACATCATTCATTGTAAAAACACCTTGTTTTCCTACAATCCATTCTGCGGCAATTACCGCGCCAAGTGCAAACCCTTGTCTAGTGTGTGCCACATGTTCAATAGTAATGGTGTCTACTTCACTTTCATAAGTAACGGTATGGGTTCCTGGAACATCTTCAATACGTTTAGCAACAATTGGGATGGTAGTTTCGTTGCCTTGATCTAATTTCCAATTTGAATAACTTCCATGCTGTTCAATAATATCTTGAGCTAAAGATATAGCTGTTCCGCTAGGCGCATCTAACTTTTGTGTATGATGAATTTCTTCCATAGAAACGTTGTATTGTTTCAATGCACTCATCATTTTGGCCAGGGTTTTATTCAACTCAAAAAATATATTAACGCCTAAACTGTAATTAGATGCATAAATAAAAGCACCCTTTTTTTCTTTACATAAGGTCACCGCTTCATTATACCTATCAAGCCAACCCGTGGTTCCTGAAATAACAGGGACATTATTATTCAAACAATTTGAAATATTATTAAATGCTACCGTGGGTATGCTAAAATCAATAGCAACATCCGCCTCAGTTATATCATAATCTGTGTCATCTTTGTCAATAGTTAATACCACATCATGCCCGCGTTTTAGAGCAATTTGTTCTATGGTCTTTCCCATTTTTCCGTATCCTAATAGTGCTATTTTCATTGATTTCTGTTTTTTATTGTTGCTAAATCACCTTAATTTCTTTTTAATAAAGATTGTATAATGATTTATGCTAAAATTTAAAATTTAAGGTTAGCCCAAGACTGGTTGAGGCATCAAATTCGTCAATTTTATAATGTGGTGCAAGCGATAAGTTCTTATCCACATTATATTGCATTAAATGGGCATCAACATTGGCGTCAATAATATTTAAAGCATAGAGACCTAAAGTAACCAGTAATGATATTTCTTTATTTCTCCTGTAAAATTTTTGTCCGCGTTCTAATCCTTCCGTTGTTACCCGGGGTTGGGTTAATTTATTTCCGTTACCATCAAAATAGAATTCATCATCCTCAAAACCAGCTAATCTACGTTTATACGCATCTCTATACCTATGATATTCTTTATTGTTATTGGTGTAAAAATATATTCCCGTTCCAATAGCGCCCCAAACAATAGGGATTTTCCAATACTTTTTATTGTATGCTTGACCTAAACCTGGTAAAAGCGCCGAGTAAAATGCAGCTTTTGAAGGCGCTAACGGATCAATAGGTTTTCTAACTTTGGAAATAGAATCAGCAGCTATTAGTTTTGTTTCTCCTGTTTCTTGAATTACTTTTTGCTCAGATTTTTTGGTGTCATCATTTTGAGCAATTAGAGAAAAACAACAAAGAATTGTAAAAAATACCGCTGTTAATGTGTTATTTGGAATCACCTTGAACTAATTTTTTAATCCGATTAAAGTCTTCTTCAGAATGAAACGGAATGGTAATTTTTCCTTTTCCATTCTTAGAGACCTTAACGTCTATTTTGTGTCCAAAGTATTCTGAAAATGCCGCAATTCCTTTTTTTATGTATTTAGGAACCTCGTTACTTTCATGTTTTACTTCATTGGGTTGTACCTCATCTGAAGTATTATAGCCACGAACTAAATGTTCTGTTTCTCTTACAGATAATTTATTAGATAATATTTTCTCATAAATATCTAATTGAATGCTTTGATCTTCAATAGGAATAAGCGCACGTCCATGTCCCATAGAAATAAACCCATCACGCATACCTGTTTGAATGATAGGGTCTAATTTTAATAATCTTAAGTAATTGGCAATGGTTGAACGCTTTTTTCCAACACGTTCGCTCATTTGTTCTTGGGTTAAATTTATTTCGTCAATTAAGCGCTGATAGGACAGGGCAATTTCAATGGGGTCTAAATCCTGGCGTTGAATGTTTTCAACTAAGGCCATTTCTAAAGACTCTTGGTCATTGGCTATTCTTACATAAGCTGTTATGCTTTCTAATCCTAGAAGTTTTGAAGCACGAAAACGACGTTCACCAGAAACTAATTGGTATTTATTAAGTCCTATTTTTCTAACTGTAATAGGTTGAATAATGCCTAATTCTTTTATAGAGGAAGCTAATTCTTGCAAAGATTCTTCACTAAAGTTTGTTCGAGGTTGAAACGGGTTCACCTCAATGGTATCAAGATCGAGCTCAACAATGTTACCAATTACTTTATCCGCATTTTTATCTTGAGCCGATTGAATATCGTTACTTGGATCTTTAAGTAATGCCGATAAGCCTCTGCCTAAAGCTTGTTTTTTTGTTGCCTTGGCCATAATTTAAGAGTTTTTTGTAATAATTTCTTTTGCCAAGCTCAAATAGTTATTAGCTCCTTTACTGCTAGCATCATAGTTAATAATGGTTTCTCCATAACTAGGTGCCTCACTTAAACGTACATTACGTTGTATAATGGTTTGAAAAACCATATTATTAAAATGCTTCTGCACCTCTTCAACCACTTGATTTGATAAACGTAAGCGAGAATCATACATGGTAAGAAGTAAGCCTTCAATATCTAAATCAGGGTTATGTATTTTTTGAACACTCTTTATAGTGTTTAATAGTTTGCCTAATCCTTCCAATGCAAAATACTCACACTGAATGGGTATAATAACGGCATCTGCTGCGGTAAGCGCATTAAGGGTTAATAGTCCTAAAGAAGGCGCACAATCAATTAAAATATAGTCATATTCATCCTTGATGCTTGATAAAGCCTTCTTCAGCATGTATTCACGCTCGTCTTTATCAACAAGTTCAATTTCAATAGCTACCAGATCTATATGTGCTGGAATGATATCTAAATTAGGTGTGTCTGTATGAATAATGGCTTCTTGGGCTAAATTGGAATGTTCAAGTAGCTGATACGTTCCTGTTTCAACAGATTCAACATCTATTCCTATACCAGAAGTTGCATTGGCTTGAGGGTCAGCATCTATCAGTAAAACTTTTTTTTCTAAAACCCCAAGCGAGGCCGCTAAATTTATAGATGTTGTTGTTTTTCCTACACCACCTTTTTGATTAGCAATTGCAATGACTTTACCCATTAATTGATTTGGTTTTATTAGAGCCAAAAATACAATTAATTATTAGGAATAAAAATTGATTTTTTTGAGTTGACTCAATTCTTTAAACAAAGCTATTTTAATAGAATTTTAATACAAAAGCGTTAGTCAGTTTATTTTCAAAACATTATTTTTAAAAAAACGAAAACTTTACACTATGAAAATTTTTATCGATGCTTTTAGATGCTGTGTAGTAATCTGCTTTTTAGTAGGTTTTTCATATACAGGTTTATCACAAATTAAGCAAACAGCTCAGGTTGAAGGGATAACTCAATATGTTCTAGACAATGGTCTTAAGGTGCTTTTGTTTCCTGATAATTCGGCACAAACCATAACGGTTAATATAACGTATTTAGTGGGGTCTAGGCATGAAGGTTACGGTGAAAAGGGAATGGCTCACCTGCTAGAACACATGCTGTTTAAGGGTACACCATCGCATCCCGATATCCCGAAGGAATTAACAGAGCATGGAGCCCGACCTAATGGAACCACTTGGTATGACAGAACTAATTATTTTGAAACATTTAATGCCAATAAAGAAAACTTAGAGTGGGCTTTAGATTTAGAGGCTGACAGAATGTTAAACTCTTACGTCGCTAAAAAAGATTTAGAATCTGAGTTTTCTGTGGTGAGAAATGAATTTGAAAGCGGGGAGAACTCACCTTCTGGGGTGTTAATGGATAAAGTGATTAGTGCAGCTTTTTTATGGCATAATTATGGGAATTCTACCATTGGAAATCGTTCAGATATAGAACGTGTACCTATTGAAAATTTGCAGGCTTTTTATAAGAAGTATTACAGGCCAGACAATGCGGTTTTAATGGTAACTGGAAAATTTGAAACGCAAAACGTTTTAAATCTTATTGAAGAAAAATTTAAAGATTTAAAAAATCCTGAGCAACCCCTCCGTGATGTGCCAACCATTGAGCCAGCACAAGATGGAGAGAAACGAGTTACCTTGAGTAGAGTGGGTGATTTACAAATTGTATCGGCGTTATATCATACACCATCAGGTTCTCATGAAGATTATAGTGCTATTGTTGTGGCTGAAGAAATATTGACCAGCCAACCATCAGGAAGGTTGTATAAAGCCTTAATTGATGGCAAAAAAGCCTCAAGTGTATGGTCTTTTTTGCCATTTACCAAAGAGCCAGGTTTTATTTACTTCAATGTAGATGTGCCATCTGACATGGCGTTAGCAGAAGCAGAGGCAACTTTGAAATCTGTGCTAGAAGATTTAAAGGCAAATCCTGTCACTGAAGAAGAAGTTAAACGCGCTAAGTCTAAATTGATGAAAAAGTATGATCAAATTTTTAGAAACTCGGGTTATTTAGGAACCTTTATGAGTGAGTTTATAGGGGCAGGAGACTGGAGGTTATCTTTTATTACAAGAGACCGCGTTGAAGCCATGACGGCTGAAAAAGTAAATGCAGCGATGCAGCGCTATTTTATAAACACAAATAGAACCATAGGAAATTTCGTGCCTTCTAAAACCCCAACACGCGTTGAGATTGAACATACGGCAGGTTTAGATGCTTTGGTTACAAGTTATAAAGGAAAAGAAGGCTTAGATGCAGGGGAAGCTTTTGATGTGTCGTACGAAAATATTCAAAACAGACTAAAAACTGGAGAGTTAAACGGTTTACCTATTGAATATGGCTTTATAAAAAAAGATAATCGTGGTAAAACTGTCACCCTCTCTTTTGTGATTAGAAACGGAAAGGTAGATGACTTTATGAATAAAGGTCAGTTAGCCAGTTTCACAGCCAGAATGTTAAACAAAGGCACTCAAAACTATACAAGACAAGAGATTGAAGATAAATTGAGTGAGCTTAAATCGTCTATACGTTTTTCCGGATCAAACGGAAGAATTGTAGCGAGTATAAGTTCTACAGAGGATGATTTGATAGAAACAATTGCACTCATGACAGAGATGCTTAAAAACCCTAAGTTTGATAGTGCAGAGCTAGAAAAACTAAAAACACAAGATTTAGCCTCTATTGAAGAGAATAAAACAGAACCACAGTTTCTGGCCAGCAAAAATTTAAGGTTACTAAATCAAAATTACCCAAAAGGACATCCGTTATATGTGTCAACTATTGAAGAAGATATAGAAGACATTAAAGCGGTTAGCGTAGATGGGATTAAAGAGTATTATGATGATTTTTATGGAATTTCAAATAACGCCTCGTTAGTGGCTATTGGAAATATTGATGAGGAAGAACTGAAAGACTATTTTGAGAAGGCGTTTGCCGATTTTAGAGTAGATAAGCCTTATGAGTCAATCTCAAATCCTTTTAAACCAAACAATGAGGTGAACAAAAGTTTAAAAACACCAGATAAGAAAAATGCTATAAGTATTGGAGTAATGGCTTTTGAAGGGAGTCAAGATAATGATGATTATGGCGCTTTACAGATAGCAAGTTCTATTTTTGGTGGAGGGGTGTTAAATTCCAGAATTACCACAAGACTAAGACAGCAAGATGGTGTTAGTTATGGAGCGGGAGGTTATGTTAACGTTGATGCCGATGAGAAAGATAAAAGATCGGCTATTGTGGTGTATGCCATTTATGCACCAGAAAATGCTTTAAAGGTACAGCGTGGCTTTAAAGAAGAAATAGAACGATTTATAAACGATGGCATTACGGAGGAAGAACTGAAGATTGCCGTTAATAGTTGGGTTCAAGGGGAAGCGGTTTCAAGGGCAAAAGATAACGAGTTGTCTACGCTTATAAACAATAATCTGTACTATGACCGAGACATGATGTTTCAAAAAGAAGTAGAGAATAAAGTTACCAATCTAACCGTGGACGATGTAAACAAGGTGATAAAAAAGTACTTTAAACTTTTTGATAAATGGACGGTGGTTAATGCTGGCGATTTTGTTGAAAATAAAATAAATACTGAAGATAAAAAAGTAGATTAATACCCTTCTGATTTAAGAATAAAAAGCAAGTTAAACCTTCAACGTTTAGCTTGCTTTTTTTATGCTGTTAATCTATTAAGATGTTTAATAGTTTAATGGCTGCTTCACTTATTTTTGTGCCAGGGCCAAATATGGCAATGGCTCCAGCATCAAATAAAAACTGATAATCTTGCTTTGGAATGACGCCACCAACAATAACCATAATATCATCTCTACCATAATTTTTTAGTGCGTCAATCACCTGAGGAACCAAGGTTTTGTGTCCTCCAGCTTGTGAGGATATGCCGAGAATATGAACGTCATTTTCAATCGCTTGTTTTGCAGCTTCTTGAGGGGTTTGAAAAAGCGGCCCTATATCTACATCAAAACCCACATCAGCATACCCTGTGGCTACAACCTTAGCACCGCGGTCATGACCATCTTGTCCCATTTTTGCAATCATAATACGGGGTCTTCGGCCTTCTTGTTCTGCAAAAATATCGGCTAACTCTTGCGCTTTTTTAAAGGTATCGTCATTTTTTATTTCATTGCTATACACTCCTGAAAATGATTTTATTTGTGCTTTATGTCTGCCAAAAACAACTTCTAAAGCATCGCTAATCTCACCGAGTGTTGCTCTTAGTCTGGCAGCTTCAATAGCTAAAGCTAATAAATTATTTTGTCCTGAGCGAGCAGCTTCCGTTAAATGCGATAAAGCGGTTTTAACCTGTTCTGTATTTCTTTCGGCTTTAACGTTTTGTAAACGCTCAATCTGGGTCTTTTTTACAACCTGATTATCAACCTCTAAAATAGAAATAGGAGCTTCTTCTTCAAGGGTAAAGGCGTTAAGCCCAACAATAATGTCTTGCCCCGAATCTATGCGCGCTTGTTTACGGGCAGCCGCTTCTTCAATTCGCATTTTAGGAACTCCAGCTTCAATAGCTTTTGTCATGCCTCCAAGCGCTTCTACTTCTTCAATAAGAATCCAAGCTTTATTGGCTATATCATGCGTTAGTTTTTCTATATAAAAACTGCCAGCCCACGGATCAACCGTTTTGGTGATTTCTGTTTCTTCTTGCAAATATATTTGTGTGTTTCTGGCAATTCTAGCTGAAAAATCTGTGGGTAAGGCTATGGCTTCATCAAGGGCATTGGTGTGCAGGCTTTGTGTACCTCCAAATACCGCAGCGGCAGCTTCAATGGTAGTGCGTGCCACATTATTAAAAGGGTCTTGTTCAGTTAAACTCCATCCTGATGTTTGGCAGTGCGTGCGTAAGGCGAGCGATTTTTCATTTTTAGGTTGAAAAGGCATTACCAATTTAGCCCACAGCATTCTAGCGGCACGCATTTTGGCAATCTCCATAAAATGATTCATACCTATACCCCAGAAAAAAGAAAGCCTAGGAGCAAAGGTGTCAATGTCCAGCCCAGCTTCAAGTCCTTTTTTAATGTATTCTAAACCATCTGCAAGCGTATAGGCCAATTCAATATCGCAAGTGGCTCCTGCTTCCTGCATATGATACCCAGAAATACTTATGCTATTAAACTTAGGCATGTTCTTACTGGTGTATTCAAAAATATCAGAAATAATCTTCATAGATGGTTTAGGCGGATAAATGTACGTATTACGTACCATGAACTCTTTTAAGATGTCATTTTGAATGGTGCCTGAGAGTTGCGCTGGTAAAACGCCTTGTTCTTCGGCAGCCACAATGTAGAATGCCATAATGGGAAGTACCGCGCCATTCATGGTCATGGAAACTGACATTTTATCTAGTGGTATTCCGTCAAAAAGCAGTTTCATATCTTCTACAGTATCAATAGCTACACCAGCTTTGCCTACATCACCAACCACACGCTCATGATCAGAGTCATAACCGCGATGTGTTGCTAAATCAAAAGCTACCGAAAGGCCTTTTTGCCCAGCGGCTAAATTTCTTTTGTAAAATGCATTGCTTTCTTCTGCCGTGCTAAAACCAGCGTATTGTCTTATAGTCCACGGTTTCCTTACATACATGGTGCTGTATGGGCCTCTTAAAAACGGTGGTATGCCAGCCGCAAAATTTAGGTGGTCAACATCTTTAAGGTCTGCTTCTGTGTAAACGGATTTCACCGAGATTCCTTCAGCTGTTTCAAATATGTCAACCTTACTAGTGGTTGGCTTTGAAAGTTGTTTTACAGTGATATGTTGAAGATTTTTTCTCAAACTTTGAAGCGGTTTATCTTATTTTGAATCTTGAGGTATTTTGTTAAAATCAACTTTTTGTTCAGGTTTGTCAAAATTTACTTTAGCAAAGTCTACTGTAAACAGTTTGGCAAAATACAAATCAAACGCTATGTAAGCGCCCAAATACTTGTCATTAAGGGCATTTCTGTATTTATTCATAACAGGCGTGCCAAACAATTTAGGGCTCATACTGTTGGTTGACATAAGCGCATTTAAAGTGGTTTTTAGGTTGTCATCTTTTATATTGTTAGCTATACAATTCATGATGGTGCTATTGTAATTTAGGTGACTTTTAGGGTTTTTAGCATCCCATAAATCGGCTTCACTTTTTAAAGCTTCAAATACTTCTTTTGTGTGTTTTGAAACGATATTGTCATAGTTGAGACTTCCGTATACCGCCATTCTTACAAATTGAGAATAGGCATTAACTAATGAGGCTTTAGTATTATTTTTGCTATAAAAAGCCAAAATATCATCCTCAAAACAATAAAGCGCTTCATTATATAGTTTTGAATTTAATCCTTCGCAATTTAATACTTGGGGTTTGTCAAGATATTTGAAATTAGAAAATGACGAATCGGTTTTACAACTAAAAACGATAAGCGAAAATAAAAAAGCAATAAAATAAATTTTTGAGTTCCTGTTAAAGTTCATTTTTTAATCGGTTTTGTTCTAATTGTTCGGATAATCTTTTTGCAATTATGGGTTGAATCAATGTTTTTCTAGGATTTGTTTTTACAAAAGGATAGAGTTCTAACTCATTCTTCATGTGGTTTTTGGAGTTTATATATTTGTTTGATCCAATTAAAGTTTTTTCTCCATGGTTAAAAAGCTGTTGCTCTTTATGCGCACTTTCTTTAATCTTTCTTTGAATAACACCATATTTTAGTTGTTTTAAGAAACCGCCTTGGTTTTCAATATCTTTAAACAATTCAAGGGCTTTTTCGGCTAATTGATTGGTGATGCTCTCAATATAATAGGCACCGTCAGACGGATTGGTAACTTTATCAAAATAGCTTTCATATTTTAATAAGAGTAGTTGATTTCTGGCCATGCGTTCACCAAATTCATTGTCTTTATGATAAATAGCGTCATAAGCTAAGTTTGAAACCATATCTGCACCTCCCAAAATAGCGCTCATACATTCGGAGGTTGTTCTAAGCATATTGTTATTATAATCGTACAGGGTTTTATTTCGTTTTGTTGGTGTAGCAAAGATTTGACATCTACTAGGCGCTTTATATTCTGAAGCTAGCGTATCCCAAAGCAGTCGCAATGCTTTTAATTTGGCGATTTCAAAGAAGTAGTTTGAACCAATAGCGATAGTGAAATTAAATTGAATGTCATGGGTGGGGGCTAAATGATTCAAATATTCATTAGCGTGTGCTAACGCATAGGCTAACTGTTGGATTATATTTGCGCCCGCGTTTTGATACAAAGAAGCATCAACACCAACTGTTTTAGATTGATTAACGCTACTTGAAAACAGGGAAAAATCACTTTTTAAATTAGTAAAGAAATTACCTTTTTTAGATAAATTATAGATGATATCATTTTGAACGTAAATACCTTCTTTTGGAACTGATTTTAAAAGGTTTTGTATAAAAGATTCTGATAAAAACTGTAGCTCAAAATAAACAGGCGTTTTTTGGGTGTCAATATCTTTTAGAAGGACATTTATAGCTATGGTTTCTGAATGGATAATAAATTTAATGCATTCGGCACCACGCGATAAGGCATCAAGTGCTTTGGCATTCGATTTTTCAGCATGAGCTACAAAAATGGTTTGTGCAATTTTAAAAGATGTATGATAAGGCTTTGATATAATAGGTGCGTTTGAGAAATCATCAGCATGATAAAAAGGTTTTACTGAAATCCCTTCTTCTGATTGCCAAACAAGGGTTTTATTGTAATCAGCGCCTTTTAAATCAAACTGAATTTTTTGTTTCCATTGTTTGGCTGAAATCGCGTTGAATTCATCAAATAAACCATTAGTCATGTTGTTCTGCTTTTAAGCTGTCTTCATATTCAATAATAAAAATCTCTTCATTTTCTCGCTTCATGTAGTAGGTCTCTCTTGCAAATTTTTCTAAGCCTTCCTCGGTGCTCAGTTTCTTTAAGTCTTTATTGTCTTTTTCAATTTCTTTTTGGTAGTACTCTTTTTCATTTTCAAGCTCCTCAATTTCAGTGTTTAATTCATGATGAATAAGCCATGAGTTAGTATCGAAAAAAAGCATCCAAACAGCAAATAATACTAATATAAGTATAAAAATACTTTTAAAGGGTTTTAGGTATTTATTGTTCTTAAAATCCATGTTATAAACGGTCTGTTATGATGGTTTTTACAATGTCAATAGCAACGGTGTTATGTTTATTATTAGGAATGATAATATCGGCAAACTCTTTGGTGGGCTCAATGAATTGATTGTGCATAGGTTTTAATGTGTTTTGATAGCGTGTTAAAACTTCATTAAGATCTCTGCCTCTTTCTGCTATATCACGTTTTAAGCGTCTTATTAATCGTTCATCGCTATCAGCATGCACAAATATTTTAATGTCGAACATATCACGTAGTTTGGGATTGGTTAAAATTAAAATACCTTCAACAATCATCACCTTTCTAGGATGAGTAAAAATAGTATCGCCTGTTCTGTTATGTTTTACAAAGGAGTATACAGGTTGGTGAATCGATTGTCCTGCTTTTAGTTTAGCTAAATGATTAATAAGTAAATCAAAATCAATTGATGTAGGATGGTCAAAATTGATTTTTACACGCTCGTTAAATGATAAATGTGTGGTGTCTTTGTAATAGGAATCTTGTGAAATAATACCAACCTCGCCTTCAGGAAGTTCATGGAGTATTTTATTCACCACGGTTGTTTTTCCACAGCCGGTCCCACCGGCTATTCCAATTATGAGCATGATATTGAAGTTTATTGTGCTTTTTTACAAATGTAATTAAATGTAAAAATGAATACGGCCAAAACATGTTTATTTTTCAACAAGAGATACTTCTTCCTCTGTTATCATTTTTGTGTTTTTGTTACCCCATGTATTGGTGATATAATTCATAACATCTGCAATTTCATCATCGCTAAGACCCGGTGGAGCCATGTAGCCAATATAAGGCTTGTTGTTTACCACAATTTCTCCAGTTTGACCATACTTAATAGCCTTGATGCTAGCTTTTCGATTTTGCATTAGGAAATCTGATTTGGCTAATGGGGGATAAACATTGGGAATACCTTGACCATAAGACATATGGCAGGATACACAGAAGTCTTCATAGAGGTCACTTCCGCGTTTTATACTTTTTTCTAGAGGTGACTGGGCTTGTAATGCTAACGGTAAACCGGTTAAAATGATAATTAGAGTATAGTATAATTTCATAGTCTTAGTTTTGATTTGGAATAATTTTGAATATACCCTGGCCTTCAACCGCCATGTAAAGATAGCCATTAGGAGCCTGTTTTATGTTTCTTACGCGACCAATATGCTCAAATAGTTTTTCACGCTTAATCACCTGATTGTTTTCTACTACAAGACGTTCTAAATATTGAAATTTTAAAGAGCCCACTAAAAAATTGCCTCTCCATTCGGGGTAAAAATTTGAGTTTACAATAACAAAACCACATGGAGCAATAGAAGGCACCCAATAGAAAAGAGGTTGTTCCATACCTTCTCTTTCTGTGATGTCTGTAAAAGGCGTACCATTGTAATTTATACCATAAGAGATAACGGGCCAACCATAATTTTTACCTTTGGCAATGATATTTATTTCATCACCGCCTTTAGGGCCATGTTCATTAACGTAAATAGCACCAGTAACAGGGTGTTTTGTCATGCCTTGGGGATTTCTATGGCCATAACTGTAAATGGCTTTTTTTGCATTTTGGGTGTTAATAAATGGGTTGTCTGAGGGGATAGATCCGTCATCATTTAGTCTGTATATTTTACCGCCATCTTTGGTGATATCTTGAGGGTTTTCGTCTCTGTTACCGCGGTCTCCAATAGAAAAGTATATATGTCCGTCATTGTCAAATGAAATTCTAGAGCCCCAATGTTGTCCTTTTTTTGTATTCGGCTCAGCCTTGTACAACACTTCAAAATCGACCAAGGTATTATTATTTAATTTTGCTCTGGCTAACGCTGTATTGCCACCTTCTTCATGATCTTCTGAAGACGCATAAGACATATAAATCCAGCCTGTATTTTCATAATCCGGGTGTAATGCAATGTCTAAAAGTCCGCCTTGCCCTCTAACATAAACGTTTGGAGGATTTTGAATAATTGTTTTTTTGTTGTCTTTAAAGAGAATAAGTTCTCCAGATTTTTCGGTAATGAGGATGCTGTTATCAGGTAAGAAAGCCATACCCCATGGAATATTTAATTCAGGAACAATAAGCTCTGTGGTATAATGAAAATCAACGGGTGATTCAGCTTTTATTTCAGATTCTGTTTGCTGGGCACATGTTGCACAGGTTATTAAAATTAACGTTAATAGTGAGATAGACTTTCTCATTAGTTTTTCTTTTGATTTAAAGTTAGATTAAAATACATAATAAAATTGACATCGCATGTGTTGTCTTTTTTATAGTTTTAAGTATTTGTTTTTTTAAGTTACTTCATCTTTTTAAAATTTAAGGTTTGATAGATTCTTTTTATTATGAGGTTGGTCATTGTTGAAAATATTTTTTTTGTAAAATGTGTTTTCAATTGAATAAAAAAACTATATTTGCATCCGCTTACAGATAACCAAATCGGGGTGTAGCGTAGCCCGGTTATCGCGCCGCGTTTGGGACGCGGAGGTCGCAGGTTCGAATCCTGCCACCCCGACAAATAGGGTGTCAAAATAAAACAAAAGACACTTAAAAAACTAAAAATCAGTAAAATACATTTTTGCTGATTTTTTTTATGTCTAAATTACAGCATATCAATTAGTGTCCTATTTCGTGTCCTATTATTTTAGGAATTAATTTCATAAATTTGGGATGCTACGATAATTGACCATCGGAGCGATTTGGCTTTCGTTTAACTGATTCTTCAATTTAAAACGAAAGTAATGAGAACAACACACACATTAAATGTTCATTTTTGGTTAAAAAAAGTGTCCATCAAGAATGATGGTACTATCCCAATCTACGCGCGCATATGGATTGACAGTTCGCCTGTTGATATCAGTACCAAAGAAGCTGTTTTAGAGGAGCACTGGAATCTAGAAAGAGCTCGTGTAAAATCACGTACTAAGTATGCTAAAGTCATCAATAATGCCCTTGATGATATTCAAGCAAAAATTAAAATCGCATATAAGCAACTAATAGAGGAGGGCAGGGTAATTTCTGCAAAGGCAGTAAAATCACGTTTTTTAGGTAAAGACAAGGCGGTGTTAACGTTAAACGACATTGTACGATATCATAGAGAACATGAATTAAAAAAATTAGCCAAAGGCACGGCAAAAAATTATGCGGCAACCGAAAAATACCTAAATCGTTTTATAAAAGAAGTTTATAAAACGGAGGATTTACTATTAACAAATGTGGATTATTCCTTTATTGTAAACTTTGATAATTACCTGCGTAATTGCACCCCACTAGTGAAATCGCAGCCATTAAAAAATAATGGAATTATGAAGCATATGGAGCGTTTACAGAAATTTATGACCCTAGCTACAAATCATGGTTGGATAAAAGTGCATCCATTTGCCTCCTATAAACTAAAGTTTGAAGCGTACGATTGTCCTTTTTTAGACCAAAAAGAGTTAAACGCCATTAAGAACCTTGAAATTGAAAAACCGGGCATGCGATTGGTTAGAGATGTATTTGTATTTTCTTGTTATACAGGACTATCTTACATTGATGTTAAGCAACTTACAGTACAAAACATAGTGACTGGAATTGATGAGGAACAATGGCTGAATTTGAGACGACAAAAGTCGAGAATAGCAACAAAGATTCCACTATTAGATGAAGCTAAAGCAATTTTAGATACCTACGTGAATTATCCAAATAACCAAAATAATTTTGCTTTACTACCTGTATATAGTGACCAAAAAATGAATAAATATCTTAAAGTCATTGCTAAAAGCTGTGGCGTAGAAAAGAATATAACATTCCATGTTGCAAGACACACCTTTGCAACAACGGTAGCACTTTTAAATCAAGTGCCTATAGAAACGGTATCAAAACTACTAGGACACACTAAATTATCAACTACGCAGCGATACGCACGAGTAGTAGAGAAGAAAATCAGTCAGGATATGAACAAGTTAAGATTGAAATTGAAGTCCAAATCAAAAAAGAATTCAAAACATAAGGAGATAAAAAAAGGACATTTGCGTATCGTATGATGTTATAGCGGGGAAGGGTTTTGACCTCAGACAGTTATGTTTTTACAAGTTCTGCCACAGAGGTAGGATTTTTAAATCGATTTAATAAAAACCTAAGTTAAAACAAAGTACCCTTATCAACTGGTGCTATGAATCTAGGTGTATTAGTATCAATACCTTTTTTATATATTTCTCTAGTCACAGGATGAGCTTTAAAGTCTTGACTTGTAAAACCATATGCCATGAGCTCATTTAATTGCGGTTGATTCATACCATCATCGAGCCAATCTTCAAACAAATCATCAGCCAGAACCAAAGGCATGCGCTTTCTTTTATTGTGAACTTCAGCAAAAAAAGCATTTGCCCCTACTGTAATAATAGTGGCAGTATATAATTCATCATCTAACTCATTGTATAACCCTGCAAACAAAAACAAATCTCCCTCAGGATATTCCTTAGAGGGTTGATAGCAGAAATGTGGTATTGAAACACCATTTTCATGATGAGGTTCAAAAAAGCCATCACTTAAAATGAGACATCTTTTATCCTCAGCAATATCTTTATAAGAGTTTCTTTCAAAAACATTCTCAGCCCTTGCGTTAAGTGTGTTGCTTTTTTTTCTAAATCCTTCGGGGTTATGTAATGCCCAATTAGGAACTAAGCCCCAACTAGCTGGATAAATTTTTTCAGGTTCATCCATTTTAATAATGTACAAATTACCATGTGTAAACCCGTTTAAATGATAATACGGTAAGTACTCTAATGGAATTTCAAAATCTGCATCAAAATTAGCTAACAGACTTTGCTCAATCTGTTCTTTTTTTTTTCGTAATGCCGTTGAATAACACATGCTTGTAATTTACAAAAAAGAAATAAAGGTAATGTGTCAAAATAGTGGATTACATGAATGTTGGGTTCAATAAGCTGTAAATTAGTAATTAAATACGAATACTTTCAGTTGTTTGTCTAGTGTAAGGGTTCTTCTGATGCTATTGTCGTAAAAATAGTTAAGGTATTAAGCTCATATGATTTGCCATTTTTTAGTTTTTTGACTTTTTACTAGAAGGGAATTAGAAAATAAACCAATGCGATTAACAAATCGATCTACAAATACAAGAGAATTTTATAAAAATTTTCAATAATTACAAGAGATAAGAATTAGGTTCAAATCCTGTCGCGTTCACATTAAAATCGATTTTATATAGATAGTTAATTATCATACAATATTAACCAAAGTTAAACTCGTAAAATACCACCTGATAAAGACTACGGCATAAAGCCCCAGCCTTAGCCTTTGCTTATTTATTCCGTTTCCTTTTGTGTTGGTATTTTATCTTCCGTTTGGTGTATGCTCAAATATTGTTTAATCTAAAAATTATGTATTATGACAACAAGAGCAAAACGTACCAAAAAGAATGCACCAAGCAGTGCTGCAAAAACCGAGAAAAAGGATGCCTCAAAAATGGAGATTGTATCTCTGGAAATTCAGAAGATTCAACCAGACCCTTTACAGCCGAGAAAAACCTTTGATGATCAACTATTGGCTGAATTAGCGAAAAGTATTAAAGTTCATGGCCTACTTCAGCCTATAACTGTCCGACAGGTAGATGATGATTATGTCATTGTCATGGGAGAGCGACGTTATCGAGCGTGTAAACTAGCAGGCTTGAAAAATATACCCTGTATGGTTAAGGCGTATTCAAAACAAGAGGTTATGGAGGTTCAAATTATAGAAAACCTACAACGCCAAGATGTAGAACCCACAGAAGAAGCTGAAGCCATTGCTTATCTCAATGAAAAATATGAGGCAGCTGAGATTGCACAACGCTTGGGTAGAAGTGATCATTTTATCCGTCAGCGATTAAAATTAGCAGGATTAATTGAGGGATTCAAGCAATTTATACGCTCAGGAAAAATGTCATTAAAGCAAGGCGTTAGAGTCGGACTTTTTGAACCCCAAGAACAAGCTATGATGTTAGAAACTATGGGAGTGGAGTTTAGTGCGCATTTGATTGATCGTTTAATTCAAGAACAATCTTTTGATTTGGAGCGTGCACCCTTCAGTATTGAAGATGACACCATTGTGACGAAGGCAGGAGCCTGTGTGATCTGTCCATTTAACGCTGTCAATCAAGGGCATTTGTTTGGGGCGGGTAAAATGATTTGCACAAAATCTGTTTGCTACACAACCAAGAAACAACAGGTATTCAAGAGTCTCATAGAAAAAGCGAAAAAGGAAAACATCCTGTTAATTCCTGAGGTACGAAAATATTGGGCAAACGAAGAAAACAATCAGCTCATACTAAGTACACTTGAAAAACATGGTTTGAAAGTTTATTTATTAGATGATTTAGAACTTATTGAGAAACCAGAAGCACCAACACTAGAAAGTCTAAAAGAACAGTATCGTTACTACAATTATACAGATGAAAATTTACAAGACAAACTAGAATCGGCACAAAAAGACTATGAGGAAGAATGCAAAGCATACAGTTTAACAAGTGAAAATGGCTTTGTAAAAGGAATACTGTTTAACCCGGAAACATATTGCTATAAAGATTGCTATGTAAGTATACTAGAAACAGCTTCAAAACCATCGGATAGTCATGTCATACCAGTTTCAGAACGTAAAATGGCAGATTGCACTCCTAAAGAACAAATACAAAAAATTAAGGAGCGTGAAATCCGAAAGCAGCAAATTGAAAACAATAAGCAGTTTGAGGAAGTTGTGGATATGATTAGAGAAACAGATTATATCAACACCAAAAAGACACTTTCAGAGGATGAAATGATTGCCTTTACAATTTCGCTTTATGAAAACAATGTTGGATATACGAGCCAGCAAAAATACTTTTCTGGAATGTTTGGTAAGAAATCAAATATGAGCAAGGTAAAGTTGGCCGAACAGTTCAAGAAAAACTTTAAAAAGGAAATGTTCCACAAACTGATAAGGCTGATTCTTACCCAGCAGGTTCATTTTGGAGAGAGCAACCATACCAACAACCTTACTAATATATCGTTTTATAATGCTATGCGTTCGTACCATAAGAATGCCATGGAAAAAATCGAAGCACGATATTTAGAAGAACGTGAAAAAAGAGAGCAACGGTTAAAGGAACGTATTTCCACCCTTGAGAAAAAGGTAAAGATACTGAGCGCTTAGCTCTTGTTGTGAAAGGGGAGTTGATAATACATTTCAGCTCCCTTTTCTTTTCTCTCACATTCATTTCATTATTGTTTCATCTTAACACTTACATCATGAAAAATATAAAAACAATACAGTTCGATTTTGGTTTTAAAGTGGAGCTTAACCTAAATAATAATATAAAAACAACCAATAGTAAAAAGGCTCAGGAAGATTTGGTCTTTGAACTCATGGATAGTCTTACTAGCCCAATAATAGTTTATAAATCTGCATGGCAGGATGCTATTCCAAAGGATCTATTAAGTAAGATAACCATAAGTCGTATGATATGCCAACTTAAAAGGGAAAAGATGGCGTCTATAACAGAGGTGGTAGCTTATATGATGCCCCGAACCTTTGAAGCACCTTTGCCTTCTGAATGGGTAAATATCTACACTTGGTGTGGGTTCCAATATGCTACAATATTCAATAACCAAAATCAAAGGAAAGAAATGAAAGAGGCTATGTTGGATATAATTCCCGAAAAACTTTCAGATCACGAACAAGGTTTGTTAAAATACCTAAGAATTTGGATTTATGACAAAAGAAGAAAAGCGCTAAAGGCCAAACTGAAGGAAGTCAAAAGAATAGATAAACACAAACCAGTTAAAATTCAAGAAAAACTCTTTGAGGAATAAGGTGTTTTTAGAATGTTTGTTTCAAGTAGAAATCAATGTTAATTAATCGTTCAGCACATTTCCCTTCATTCCGATGCTCTTCATTTCGGAAAAAGAGCTTCTCTTGAAAAGTCTTGGACACCATCCCCAATGTTGTCTTTCCATTGCGTTGGCCCTTTCCGCAAAGCAAGAAAGGAGCACTTCATTTCTATCCAAAATTGGAAATGGAGTCCACTTATAATCGGAAAGTCATCATTTCGATTTACTTAACAGAATTTACGGTAAGCCCTTCTTGGGGCTTTCTCGAAAATTCCTAAAAACCGAATCGCTGACTTGCAAATTTTAAGGGGTTTGTAATAGATAAAGCCTTTAGTTGTTTTTCGGATCATCGAAAAACAGGCAGTACATAAGCATTTCTAAATTAATCCCACTGACTCCACGCGCTTAACTTCCCGTACGCTTCTTTGTAAATGGGATTAAAAGAACCTGCTAATGCCCTATAGAACTTGTCAAGACCAAGACAGGTTTTAGATAAAAATAAGGTTTCTACTTCCTTGTTTTTAGCCCTTCGGTAAAAACGACGTTGCAGACACTCCTGATTTATTTTCTAAAAGTCTTGACAAAACCCACTTTCTCCATTAGTGCTATGCACGCAAGAAATCATACAAAACACCCCTTAAAATTTAGTTGCATTCTCTTGAAAACGGGAACCATAAATCAAAAAGGGAAATCATTAACCCGCTTGCCAAAAGGTAGGCATTTAAAAATCTTTTATTATGAGTACACTAAAAAACAAAGTACAGTTAATTGGAAACGTAGGACAAGAGCCTAGCATTACGAATTTGGAAAACGGCAAAAAAGTAGCCCGACTGTCATTGGCAACCAATGGACATTACAAAAACGGGCAGGGCGAAAAACAGACCGATACCAATTGGCATACCATTATTTCATGGGGCAAGACGGCTGACATAATTGAAAGGTATGTTACTAAGGGCAAAGAAATAGCCATAGAGGGTAAATTGAGTACAAGAGCCTATGATGATAAAGACGGTAATAAACGTTATGTGACCGAGGTCATCGTATCTGAAATATTGTTATTAGGAAATAACAGTTAATCCAACCCTTACAGCAATTAAGAAAGAGGGTGTTCCAAAGGATATGGAGCATCCTCCTTTTAACCATAACTTTTTAAAACACACCACAATGGACACACAAGTCAATAAAATAGAAAAGCAATTACAGCATTTCACAGGAACTGAAATGTACTACCACATCCCTATATTAAAGACCCGTTTTACGGATGGGCTGAAATACCTTGCCGATGTTGCCGACTGTTATTGGTTGATTACAGATGCTTCGGTAATAGCCAAGAGCCTGAAATACAAAAGCGGTTGGATTACGATAGATTTTAAAAGGTTGCCCGAGGATAAACGGACAGCTTCAGGATACGAGGCGGAGATTGTTTACAGTGATGGGAACGACACTATTTTGGAAAGACACGGATATCGGGTAACCGATTTTCCTTTAGATGCGTTACGACTGTTTTTTGTGAACGATACCTTGATGCTACCAAGCGAATATTAAAACCTGAAAGCTATGATACACCTAAATTTTACCGATTTAAACGAAGAGGCACAAGAACGGTTGATAGCGAGTTCTAAAGAAGATGTCAAAAGGAAATATGGCAAGGATCTGATGGATTATGCCACCAAGCACAATACTAACTTAGACACAATGCTTGAGGAAGAAGCCATACGGAATTTGTATAATTACAAGTATGTTTTCAAAATCTAAACTTTAAAACCAAACATCAAAGACCTCAATAATCGGGGTCTTTTTCTTTTCAAATACAGAAGGCATTTCAGGAAATCTAACGTTTTAAACGGCTATTTTTTTAAAGCGCATACAATTTATAGGCATTTCAAACCAATTGCAACCAAACGTCATTTGAAGGATTTATAAGAATCCACTACTTTTAATAAAGACATGCAGATGGTAAACGCTTGCATGAAAATTTTGTCCCGCGGGCGGGACGAAATCGAATAGCAAGAGGGTAACGCGCTAAGCGACGTTACAGATTTAAAAAACTCTCAAAACCCTTGTAAATAAAGGGTTTGTTCGGGTTTGTGATTTGTAAGGAGTTTTTCGATTTCACGGAAACGCACCCTGAGCCCAGTAAATACGGTAAAAATTTCACGGAAAATGGCAAAATGGTCCAAAGATGAACCCTTTAAAAATCTGAGCATTAAAGCCTCGGTCGCCATGCGGTATCGTAGTTTCTGCAGGGAGCTGAAAGTAACGCAGTCCATGAACTTAAATAATATGATGGACTTTTTTAAGGGTAATGATATGCTACCAACCGATACTTTGGAATCCCATCTGGGACAAGTAGAGCAAGCCATAAAAAAGCGCATCAATGCTCTGGTGGCTATCATTCGAGACATTGAAAGACAACAGACCGCACCAACCCATGAAATGTTACAACTGTTATTTCAGGAAGCAGGAGGGCAACTGAGGAAACCGCCTGAGACATCCAAAACCATTGCGGGGTTAAAAGTATTAGATCAGCCTGAACTATCCTTTGAAAAACATGAAGCCATATTAGCCAAACTCCAAGACATACCTATTGATGGGTATACACACTATAAGAACCAATATTTCAAAACTCAGCAGCAATTACAGGATTTACAAAGTCTAATAAACAAGAGCCTCAAACAGTCGAAGTATATCAGTCCATCTTTTGGATCGGGCTATGTCAGACTGGAAATATCCAAAACCGATTACAAACAATTAAAAACCCAAAGCCATGTATCTAACCATAAGCCCACAAAAAACAGGAAGTAGCTATCTGCAAAGCGTTTCAGACTTTGTTAAGTATCTGGAAAAGGAGAACGATAACTATGGCCTAGAAGCCGACGAAGCCTATTTTTTTAATCAGGATAATGACGGAATTACTAGTCTTCAGGTCATTACCGATATTGATGCCAATACCAAAAAGCTGCACAAGCATGAACCTAAGTTCTATTCCATTACCATTAATCCGAGCCAACGTGAGCTATCGGCTTTAAAAAATCATACCAAAGATTTAAAAGCCTACACCCGAGAGTTAATGAAAGCCTATGCCGCCTCATTCCATCGGGAAATTGAAGGACGCGCCATAACGGTAAAGGATTTAAAATACTTTGCAAAAATCGAATATAGCCGTAGTTATAAAGGAACGGATAAAGCGGTTCGGGAAAACCAAAAGTACATCGCTAAAATTGCGAAGCTCAAACACCATATTGTTAAGATTGAACGCAATGAAATGGCAGGTAGTGTAAAAGCAAAGCAACAAGCCATTGAGCAGGCTAGAGCTACAGCCCCTCATAAGCTAAATGGTAAAATGATTGAAGCTGGTATGCCCAAAGCAGGGGCGCAAACCCATGTGCATATTATTATGAGCCGCAAAGATCAATCCAATCGCTATAGCCTGTCTCCAGGCAGCAAATACAAAGCCTCAACCGTTGAGTTAAATGGCAAGCTTGTAAAACGAGGCTTCGATAGGGATAGGTTTTATCAAAAGGCAGAAAAACAATTTGACAAACAGTTTAATTATAAACGCCATTATGTCGAGCAATATAAAGCGAGAAAAACATTGTTGAAACAACCAGATGTTTATTTGAAACAACTGTGGCAAATGACACCAAAACAGCGGGCACTGGGGTTTCATATACTCAGAGAAGCAGGCATACAAACCAAATTACCGTCCATACCAGTAAATCAAGCGCAGCTTGCGGCTAAAATTGTGAAACAACTTAAAAAAGGATTAACCAGGGCCATGCGTTCTGGTTCTATTGAAATATGAAAGACCCCATCTTACAAAATATGATAATCTATGCATTACCCATAGCATGTATAATTATGCTACTATACTTGCTGTTTTGGGACGGAAATACCGCTAAAGTTCACAAGAAATACAAAATGAAATTTCAGCTCCTATCAGGGCGATTGAAGATTGCGAATATTAGACGAGGTTCCTGTATCATTGGCTCAGCAGGAAGCGGTAAAACCGAAAGTGTCATCTATCAGTTCTTAAAGCATTTTACAAAACACAAATTTTGTGGCATTGTACACGATTACAAAGATTTGGAATTGACGGAATTGGTATATCCTTTATGTCACGCCAATGGCATCACCCTATACACCATAGCCTTTGATACTTTATATTACAGAGTTAATCCTATAGCACCAAAATACCTGTCCAATGAAGAAAGCGTTCTTGAGGTTACCAAAGTACTTATGGAAAATTTACTTGAACAGCACAGTTCTGAATCTTCGGGGAGCCATAAATTTTTCTCAGATGCCGTTGAAGGGCTGTTATCAGGAGTTATTTGGAACCTACGTAGCTATTATCCGCAGTATTGTACCTTACCCCATGTGATAGCTCTATTTCAGTATTTAGAGAAAGATGGGCTCGTACAGTTTTTAAACACCAACATAACCTCAAGAGCTATGGCCAGTGCTTTTTTACACGGTGTAGATTCCGAGAAACAAACTGCAGGGGTGCGCAGTACTTTATCCAATGCACTAAAAAAGTTAAGCACTCGCCAATTATTTATGGCATTGTCAGCCGATGAAGTGCCACTAAATGTCAATGATACCGAGAATAAGGGAATTATCGCCATATCTAACCATCCCAAATACGAAACAACCTTTGCACCAGTAATAGCTATGGTCATACATACGGTGGTGAAGCAAATGAGTGAACGTGGCAAAGCATCGGCTTTTATTCTTATGGAAGAAGCACCAACCATCAAACTGTTGCATATGCACAGAATACCAGCTACCTTAAGGAGTTATGATATTACCACTGTATATGTGATGCAGGATAAAATTCAGAACGATATGCTCTACGGCGATAAAGCCAGTAGAGCGATAATTAGCAATTTGTCGTATCAGTTTTTTGGAAAAGCCAATGACCCCGATACCGCCAAATACTATGAAAGCTTCTTTGAAATTGTGACTAAACCTACTAGAAGTGTGAGTAAGGATAGCAGTTGGAATTTTAATAGCAGAATAACCAAAGGCGAGAAAGAGGTTAGCAAGCGCCGAGCCAATGAGTTCTTTAGGCTAAAAACAGGGCAGTTTGTCGTCTTCGCCGATGGTAAAGACCGCAAAGTGCAGTTCAGATTATTGAAAATGAAAAAAGAAAAACCACCTGTTTTAAAAAGCTACTCTGTTGATGATCTGGATATCAATTTTCAAAAAATTCATTCAGATATAAGAAGGATGTTTGAAGCGGGAAAATGATAGTGTTTTGAGTTTAAAATTTGTTTAGAGCAAATATTCTGAGACGTTTAATTTGATGGAATATTGTAGAAGGAAAACAATGGAATATAGGAATAAAAGTTACCTTGATTTAAAGCGTTCTAGCTTGTCAGTAATATCCTCTTTAATAAAAGCCCAATGTTTGCCAAAATAGCAAATGGGGTCAAAGTCATTATCTGCTAAATCGAAATCTACAAAATTTTTAAGAATTAATTCTCGGTCATGGTTATAGGGATAACGCTGTTCGTGTAATTTTAACATCTGTTCAATGTTGTAGGTGTTTAGAAGTTCATGTAAATCCCAAAAGTCTTTTTTTCGTCCTCCTCTTTGTATAATATCCAATTTCATGGCTATGACTTCTTCAATAGTAGCCAACCGAATACCATCTTCAATTATAGGTGGTTGTATATAGCTGTCTGTATAAAAAACGTCTAGTTTTAAAGAGTTTGTCTGGTCAGTTCCAATAAAATATGCTTTTCCCAAACCCGGCTCAATGTTCTTCGGGTAATCAACATATTTAAAATTAGATCCTAGATAGGTATCAATTTGTTTAAAATCAATAGAACCATAACGGGCATCACTAAAAAGGTCAATATCTATAGATGCTCTATGCCCAATTTGTAAGCTAAGCGCAGTACCACCTACCAATCTAAAATCGTTGAATACCTCTGAAGCCATTAGTTTTAAAAGACTGTCATGGAGCAATTTATTTACTGTATTATAGTATAGCATCAAGGAAGTACATTATAAACTAGAAACGGTGTAAGGCTTTCTAAGTTTTGAGTTTAATACAGCATTAATGGTATTCTTACCATAAAATCTGCTAATTTCTTGTTTTTCATTTTCATTGCCACGATCAAAAACTCTATTGATTACTGCTCTGTATTGTTTTTTCCAATCAATTTTTGAGTAATCAGTGTCCCAAAATAAAGAAGCTCTAAGTTTTGAAAGATTAGGTGTTGCAGCTTGCTGTTTGTTTTTAGCTCTTGAAATATCAAAATAGGTTTGTAAAAGGGCTAAAGAGCCTTCCTCTAATTCTAAGACTTCTTCTATTTTTAAGGCCAAAGCTGTATTTAAACTTCTACGCCCTTTTGTAATGGCATTTAAGGTTTGTGGATGCTCATTAATAGAAAGCGCAAAGGGGCGTTGGCGTATCGAACGTTTTTTTAATATGCGCTCAATAACAAACCCAGGGTGTATGCCTTTGTATTTTTCTATTAAGATATTCATATTACAAATGTAAACAAATTTGTTTATGTATAATGTTTGTTGTTATGTAAAATATAACAGGAATTTGATCTTGCTGAATTGAAAAGGTTTATAATATAAAATCATTTTTAGGCATACCCTAAAATGTCAATTTGAACTGGTGTATAAAAAATTACAGGAAATTTGTTTTCTCTATTATAAAAGACTTGATTAGCAATGGCTTCTGTTTTGAAAAATTCAATAAGTTTTTTAAAATCGAACACATAGCGTGGTTTGTTTAAATGTAGTAGTAATTCAGCAGGAATAGGACGAGGAAGTTTTTTCAAAATAATATCGTTTAAATCATTCCTAAAATAGCTTATAATATTGTTTTTTTTAGTTTTAAATCTTACACGACTTCCATATTTATTAGCCATTTCTAATAGTATTAACTCTTCGCTATCTTGAGTGAAAATGTCTTGAAGTTCCAAAGACAAGTATGTGGTTAAAATAGATAAAATATCTTCAATACTGTATGGTAAATTTCTTGTTCCATCCCAAATATTTCTGCAGTTTACACTAATAATTCTTGAATTTTTTTTAGATAAAATCGGTTTGACAGAAAAATCAAAAATTAGGGGTGTTTTTTTATCTATTCTTTTATTTTTAAATTCTCTAGTAAGATTGGCTTTAATAGTTTCAATGAATTCGTCATTAACAAATTTTTGTAGAATATGAATTTGAATCTGTTTTTCGTTTTTAGAAGATTTCCATTCCTCCTTGAATGAGTGTTTCCATTTTTGATAAGTATATGAATACCAGCTTTTATGAACTTCTTTTTTCTCCAAGATTTCATACTGATTATTGTTAGGTATAGATATAATCGGGGATTTTAATTGTTTTGCAAGATTATTTATCCTGTTTAGACCTTCAATCCGTTTTTCTGTATCAAAAAAACCATCTAGAATGATTTCTAGTTCACTTTTTCTTTCTGGATATATGTCAGCTTTTTTAATTTTATTATAAGACTCTGTATATGGAAATATAATTCTGTCAAATGGATAGTATTGTTCAATTTGATGGTAAGGCGTGAACAAAAAACAGCCTTTTTGAGCTTGTAACCGCCATAAGTTATCAACTTCTACTCTTGAGATGTAAGAAGGTACAACATTCTCTCTGTCATATAACACTTTAATAATCTGAATAAAATCTTCAAAGTCATATTCGTTTAAACAAATTATTGAACAATATTCGCCAATTTTGTTTGATTGTGAATTAGTGGCAAAATAGAAAGCAACATCAATACTTTGTGTAAAGTCAATATAATTAGTTGGGATGCCGTAATGTTGAGCAATCGCGAAGTAATAGTCTACATTTGTACAATATTTTTTTAATGTTTTATCTATGTTGAAAAAAGTAAATATTCTTTCAATTTGTTCTATAGACTTTTCAAATTGTTTTTTTGAAAGCCTCCCAGCTGTAGGTATAACTTCCCAGTTTTGTGCCTGTCCGCGAAATAAATTATATTTTTCTATTCTTTGAAACTGTTTGGCAAGTTTTAATGCTTCCGCAATATTTTTGACTTCGTATGTTTGTGACATAGATGATTTGATCAATTAAAGAACTGAAAGCAATACCTATACTTTTTTTTCAACAGAAAGAATTGAAATGAGTCCTCCAATTCCAAGATTTAAAAATAGCTGCCAATATTCAAAAAAAATAAAACTGAATAGAAATAATACAAAAGTTAAGATTGACAATAAGGTTAATCGATAATTTTTGGTAAATAGTGTTCTTAATTTAGAAGAAAAGGCTTTTTTTATTTTTGCTAAACCCCGTTGATATTTTCTACGAAAATTTCTTTTCTCAAGACGCTGGCTACTTTTGATTCTTCGTACGCCATAACTTTTTAATTCTTGATTATCTACTAGTACCCATCCAATAGAGTTTATACCTAAATCTAGTCCTAAATATTTACACATAGTTTTATAAGATAAAATGTTATATTGATTTGTTTTAAAGTAGTTAATTAATTTGGATGACGCCGATTTTAAAGACGCTTTCCGATATCTGATAACATTTTGGATTACAATAAGATAAAAAAGAAATGTTTTTAAATTAATTTTAGCTTTATTTTTTTATATTCTAAAAAGTTTATCATTTTCAGATAGTTCTAGAATGAAGTAGTCTTTATTATTCAATTCACTAGGTAATTTATCTTTTAGTATTGATGCAACGAATTGAATATTCTTGTCATTCACAAAGTTGGCAATCTTCACTAATTGATTATCGTGCATTAATTCTTTCTTATCATTTAATAGAAAGTCCATACTTGGCATTTCTTCATCACGAGCGAATAGAATATAAGCTATATCAAAACAAGATATTTCGCCTTGTTTTTTACCTGAACTAAAATTCGTGTTAAATGCTGAAAATTTATATAATTTCCGGCCTTTTCTGTTGGTGATTTTTTCATATTTCAAAGCATATTTTTCATCATAAAGATATTCAGAGACAGATGAAAAATATTTATTGAATTTATTTAATTGAGTCTTTACTTTTTCTTCGAACTCGTCTGAGAATAAGGCATCATCAATTTCATCAAGTTCGTCATTGTAGGATTTTAAATTGTCCTCGACTTCTTGTAGTTGTTGAATCGTATTCTCATACTCTCCTTTAAGTCTATATTTTTCAGTCAGCTCACTGATTAAGACTTCCAATTCTTCGAATGAATCGCTTTTGGCTATAATTTGAGATAATATAGCCTCCTCTCTTAGTAGTGTTTTTAATTCTTGATTCTTTTTCTCAAGTTTTTGCTCCAAATTTGGTAGCTCGTTATTAATGAATTTTGCTTTTTCTGAAATCATCTGATTATGGTAGTTTACCATATTTTCGAATGATTTTTGTAATTCCCCTAAAATGTCTGTAGCTTGACTATAGATTTGCTCTAATTATAAAAGGTCAATTTCTGACTTATTTGCTTCAAGCTCGATCTTGGCTTCAATTATTAACTCCTTTCTAATGTTAATTTTGCTTATCTCTGAACTCAATTTATTAATCCGATATTTAACTTCATTGAGTTTGTTTAAGTCCGAATCAAAATTTTCATTTAAGTTTAATTTAGACTTCTTGTTTTGTAATTCTTCAATGTCATTTTCTATAAGAGATAAAGTCGTTTCATAAGCAGATTTTGTTTGAAATCTCTCTAACCGGTTTTTAAAATTACTTTCTTGACGTATGTTCTGAAGAATCTCTTGCTTTTTATTACCCTCATTAAATTCACAGCCTAATAAATAAAGATATAAAGTTTCGTATTCGGCATCTGAAGTAAACTTATCTAGTGTTTTTAGGGTATTATTAATACTCAAATCTTTATATCTAATATTATGAGATATAATTTGTCTAAAACTAGGTTTTTCAGCTATAAGATTTGGAAAAAATAGTTCTTTAAGGACATCTTCGAATTCATCATCTGTGTATTGAGTTCCATTTATCCGTCTTATAACTGTTTTTCTAGAACTGTGGAAGTTACGCTCAATTACAAACTCTGTTTCTGTTTTAGGATTAAGAGTATCGGAAAGCGTTAGAATAACAAGAACGTCATTATCGATTAAAAATTCTTTTACAAGAGCATATACTTCTTTGGGATTTTCTGGGTCTTGCCATATATTACTTTTATTAGCTCCAAAACAAAAATCTATAAGTTTTAAAACTGTGGTTTTTCCAATATTATTTCCCGTGATACTCCCTTTACTCTCATCAACAATCAAATTTATTCCATCACGAAATTCAATATCACGAATTATAGAGGAACTCTTAGTATTTATTATTTGAAGTGATTTTAAGAACATAATTTAACCTCTCCTTTTTTTAATTCTGCTACGTTGATTATATAAAGCCAGTCTAAACACAAAATAAAAACAGGAAATGATATTTTTTTTGTTTTAGATATTTTTTGATATAAGTCTAACATATCTAGTTTGCCGTGTTCTTGCAATATTTTTAAAGCAAGAGATGCATTATAATATATGCTATTTTCTGGATGAATATTATCAGGTAGTAACATAATTATAATTTTTTGGATTTTCGAAAATTTTACATCTTATGAAAGCGTCCACAATTAAAATGTCTATGCATAATTCTATTTCGTCAATAGGGATATCATCTATGTTTTTACTTTCAAGAACTTTACTTTTAATACTTTCTATAGTTTCAAAGAAAACGTCATCTTTGTTATCCGTTTTTTTAAGTTTTCTATATTCCTTTCTAATCGAATTTAATACAGAATTACTCTTATTAGCGCCTAATAAATCAAACTCTGTATATTTTTCATCAACTTTTTTATAGTATACACAAAACTCTTCAATTACTTCTCTTGCATCATCAAGTTCATTATATTGAATTTTCCTATCTATTTCGAAACTATTATAGCTATCATCGCTATTAGAGTCATCCCACTTTTCAAGTGACAAAATGTTTATTATCGTGGCAAGATTACTATCTAGTTTAACAATGTCAACATCTTCTCCTAACTCATCTTTTATGAATTCATAAATTTCTCGTTGCCGTTTTGGGCTTTCTCCGAGAATTATATTCAGTAAAGATGTAATATCATAAATATCTCCTGAAGGTTTAAAAGGAACAGAATGAGGATTCGAATATGTTTTGGTTCTTAAATCCGTAGCATCTTTTGAAATGGAAATAAACTTAAAATTATAGCCTTTGTATTTTTTAAAAATATCTTTTGTGAGTGTTGATTCTATTTTTTGTTTCGTGCAGGTAGCTGATACTTGGAAGATTATTTTGTTTTTATGGTCAATTAAGTCAATTGCTTCAACATTCTGAGCACTACTATTTAAATTAACCAATTGAAAGTCAAAAAGTAAATTAAAAAAATGAAGATAGAAGTTTTCCGAATGAAGGTGCAGGTTTAGAATGTTAAGTTTCCCCCTGGTATTAATTCTATGAGCAAGTATGTGGATTTTCTCATCTACATATTCGAAATATTTGCTTCTGTTCATTCGCGTCGTAGGTTTGGTCAAAGGTAATTCTTCTAACTAGAAAAATTGAATTATTGGAAAAGATTTAGTTTTTTTGAATTTATCAAATATAAATAAAATCTTACTTTAATTATTATTCTTTTGAATGAACTTTTTTCTTTGAAGTAGGCTTGATTATATAATTTTTTTGAAATTTGGTTTTGTTTCTATAGCAAATTAGGATATTGCAACAATTAACCAAGAAAAAGATCCGAATCAAAAAACTCTTTTAAAGAAATATTTACCATTTTACAAAAGCGATTTATGGTGTGAATTGAAACCCCGCGCTTATCATTGATGTTTTCCCATCGACTTACGATTTGTCTATCAATAAAATGCTTGTCAGCAAATTTTGATTGATTTGGATTAGCCTTAATCCTTAATTCCTTTATTCTTAAGGCTATACTTGTATTCAATGCAATATCTTCCGGTTTCAATTTACCCATACTGCAATTTTTGTTATTAATTAGAAGCTATTTAGTTGGATAAAAAATTATTGTTTCACATCCTTTCAAAAATAAACAAGTTCTTACGTTGAATAAGTTTTTTTTAATAAATATCTAACACGAAAAACCAATCGTCAAAGGCGAGGTTCAGAATAATCAATGAGATACATTTTTTATTTCAAAATAAATGAATCATTTAGTTTTCCTCCATATTTGTTTTCTACTAGTTTAAAAAAATCAGATAGTTTTACGCCTTTATTGAAGCAAATAATGGATAATGTGTATAAGGGTAAGTTATATCCATCCTTCTCCATTATTTTTTCGATGGTATTTTTATGTACACCATATATCTTACCATATTCTCTAGTAGACTTCCCATCAATAAGCCACTCCTCACTTATGTACTTACATACATATTTACTTGTAAGGTATATCTTTTGATTATTCTTATTGCTAGGCATTAAGCAAAGGAAAACATAAGGAAGTTGAATGTTGGTCACGATAGTGTCCAATCAAAATATTTGTCCTATATTTGTTAGTGAATACATATATTTGCGATTCTTCGTATTAAAATATTAGAAGCTATCGCTTAGAGTCTCTAAACTGAAAACTGGTAATTTTTTGCACTAGAGATGATAAGTAGATTGGCTCACGACCCGGGCGTGGGCTCTCTTATCAGTGCAAGGTATACCAGTACCTCAGTTTAGGTAAGTAGAGTGCTGCGCCCAATTTTTTCTACACATTTTTAATGTTGTTTAAACCTATTGGGTTTATACCCTTTTCCTAAGGGTTTGTTACGCACAATACTATGAGAGTTATCTTAAATTAATACCAACGGCCTATGCCAAGTGGTACATTACATTTTACAAGCTTAAAAGGGTTCAAAGTACTTTTTGATACGCTTTACCCCTCGCTGTGTCTATTTGCTAAGCGGTATCTTAACGATATGGATAGTGCTAAAGACCTCGTGCAGGAGGTGTTTATTTCAGTATGGGAAAAACAGCCAGAACTTAAAAACCAAAATGCGGTAAAAGCCTATTTATATACCATGGTAAAAAACCGTTGTTTGAATTATTTACATAGCAAGCAGGCTAAACAGATGCGAAAAACCACATCTATAGATATTGAAAATTTGAAACATGAAGTCGTTGTTTTAGCAGATATAACCATGGTAGAAACCTATGCCCATTTGTATAAAGCTATTAAAACCTTACCCAAACAAACGGCTAAAGTAATTGAGCTTACTCTAAAAGATTATACCACCAAAGAAATTGCTGAAGAGCTCGCCATCACACCAAGTACGGTTCGTACCCAAAAAAGTCGCGCTTATTTAAAGTTAAAGGGTATTTTGAGCCAATTAAATCAATTTTTCCTGATTTTTTAATCAGGTCTTGTAGACGCATTTTATTATTCCATGTCATAGAAGTACAAAACAATTTCTATGAGTATTTATAAACGCATTTTTACCTTAGCGAGGAAAACGGCGAAAGCCATATCAAAAGGAGAGGAGCCAAAAGACCTCAAAGCAACCAATTTATTCGATGCTGCTACAAAAAGTGATATGCTAGATGCGTTGAACGAGGAAGCTGTTGAATATAATGTCAAGCAACTACAATCTATTGACACTGAAAATGATTGGAAAAAAGTAGCATCTCAACTTGAACCTAAACCAAAACCATTAATAGCATCTTTTTATAAAGTGGCCGCTGTGCTTATTTTATTGATTTCTGTAGCCTATGTGATATTAACCCTAAGCCCAACAAATGAACACTTGAAGTCTGAAGAATCTCAAGTCTTAGCCGGAACCGATAAGGCTATATTAACACTTTCAGATGGTTCAGAAATTGCTTTAGAAAAGGGAGTCCCTTTTAAAAATGAGTTAGTCCAAAGCAATGGAAAGCGGTTAGAATATCACAATGAATCAACCCATACATTTGAAGTATTTAATTATTTGACCGTCCCAAGAGGCGGACAGTATCAAATAGCCTTATCAGACGGCACCATAGTGTGGTTGAATGCAGATACCAAATTAAAATATCCAGCGGCCTTTAAAAAAGGTGCACCTCGAATAGTTGAACTTTTATACGGTGAAGCCTTTTTTGAAGTAAGCCCAAGTACAGACCCAAACAAAGACATGTTTCAGGTTCGCACAAAACACCAAACTATAGAAGTGGTAGGCACCAAATTCAATGTAAAAACTTATTCAGACGAGCCCAATATTGTTACTACCCTAACCGAAGGGCGTATCACTCTTGAAATAGACCACAAAACAAGGGCATTAAAACCAGGAGACCAAGCCATATTAAATCGTCAATCTAAACGACTCAACATAACTAAAATCAACACCGAATATGCCACCGCATGGATGAATGGGTATTTCAACTTTAAAGACAAGCCCTTAAAGGAAATCATGCAGGTGCTTTCCAGATGGTATGATGTAGATGTTCATTTTGAAGATGCTCATTTAGAAACCGTAAAGTTTAGCGGCATACTCAGTAAAACACAACACCTGAACGATATATTAAAAGGAATACAAATCACTAACGCCATTACTGCCTATGACATAAACAACAAGACCGTAACTATAAAATAAAAAGAAAGGGAACAAAGCTATGACCTGGACAGTGCAGCTGAATCCCCTTAAGATTAATCAGTTTAAAAACTAACTAATACGCAAATTTATGCAAATTAAATTAACAAATGGGTTTTTCTTGGTTAAGAAAAGCCTGCTCAAATGCCTTATGAAAACCTTAGTGCTTTTAAGTTTTACTGTGGTTTTTGGTTTCACTTCCAACCCTATGCTGTCTCAAAACACAGAGATAACCATAGCTACCGACCAAACCATGACCATTGAAGCCCTTTTAGAACTCATAAGAAAACAAAGCGATTATACCTTTATCTATCAATCTCATATTTTTGAAGATTTGGCCCCCATACAACTCAAAAAAGGTGTGGTAAAGATTACTACCCTGTTAAAGCAGTATTTACCAAAACACCTTTATAAAGTTTCAGAGTTGGAGGATCATCATATCGTCATAACCCGAAAAGCTTTAAAATCAAAGAGACAGGGAAAGATTGAAGTTAAAGGCATCATAACCGATGAAAAACAGGTGCCCATTACTGGGGTGCATATCTTGGTTCTTGGTACCAGCCATGGTGTGGTTTCTAATTTTGATGGTGGTTATGAGATACAAGCCAAACCTAAGGACACCTTGGTTTTCACAATAATGGGGTATGAGACTCAAAACATAGCCATAAATAACCGTACCCTAATTAATGTACAATTAAAAGAAGCCATTACCGCCTTAGATGCCGTAACTATTAATGCGGGGTATTATTCAGTATCTGAAAAAGAACGCACTGGAAACATCAGTCGTGTGGTGGCCAAAGATATTGAACTACAGCCAGTAGTCAATCCATTACAAGCCCTACAAGGCAGAATGGCGGGCGTGGAAGTTAATCAGGTAAACAGTATGCCAGGAGCAAATCCAGTAATTCGAATTCGAGGACGGAACAGCCTTCGGGATGATGGAAATTTACCACTTTATGTTGTGGATGGTGTTCCCATAAATGCAGCAGCAGTAGATGCTTTCGGTCTCTATGCCATTTCAGGTGTCGACCCCTTAAGTAATCTAAATCCAGCTAACATAGAAAGCATTGAAGTGCTAAAAGATGCGGATGCTACAGCTATTTATGGTTCACGGGGAGCCAATGGTGTCGTATTAATTACCACAAAAAAAGGAAAGGCAGGAAAGGCTAGTTTAAATTTGAGTGCCTATTCAGGAATAGGTCGAATTTCTAAAAAATTGGATATGCTTCACACCGCGGATTATTTAGAGATGCGTCAGGAGGCTTTTACCAATGAAAACAGAACACCAAGGGCGTCTAATGCGCCAGACTTACTATTATGGGATCAAGACCGTTATACAGATTGGCAAGAGACACTACTTGGCGAAACGGCATTCATTTCAGATGTGCAAAAAGCACTGTCTGGTGGCTCAGAAAGCACATCTTTTTTATTTGGGTTAGGACATCATACCGAATCTTTGGTATTTCCTGGAGATTTTGGATACAAGAAATTTACTGGAAATTTTAATTTGAATCACTATAGTGTCGATAATCGGTTTCGTTTTACTATGTCAAGTAGTTATGGTATCGATACTAATGAAAGCTTTAACTCAAACCAATTTATTGAAAATGCGATCACTTTGGCACCAAATGCACCTGCATTATACCTTGAAGACGGCAGCTTAAATTGGGAAGATTCTAGCTGGTCAAACCCCATGGCAGATTTACTAAAAACTCAAAAAATTAGGACAGAGAATTTGGTAGTTAATGCGGTACTGCAATATGAACTCTTGGATAAATTTTGGGCAAAGCTAAATATGGGCTATACCAGCTATCATAGTGATGCTCTAGCAAAAGACCCAATAAGTAGCAAAGACCCCAATTTTGAACAAGAAAATAATGCCCAACGGGATACAGCAAAACGAGAATCCTATATTTTAGAGCCTCAACTGAACTACTCATTTGTATTTGGTAAAAATGAATTAGAAGCTCTGGCAGGAGTAACATTTCAGAGGAGCAATTCCAATCGTATATTAATTTCTGGACAAGGATTTGTTGACGAGCGCATGATGGACAATTTTGCGACGGCAGAAAGACAGAGTTTCTTGATTCAGGATGATCGAGAATATGCTTATAATGCCATATTTGGTCGTTTGGCATATAACTGGAATAAGAGTTTGTTTTTAAATTTTACAGGACGAAGAGACGGCTCCTCACGCTTTGGTTCTGGACGAAAATTTGGAAATTTTGGAGCTGTAGGTGCAGCCTGGGTGTTTTCAAATATGACCTTTATAAAGGAATCACTACCCGTTTTAAGTTTTGGAAAACTTCGAGGAAGTTATGGTACCTCTGGCAATGATCAAATTTCTGATTATGGGTATTATGATACGTATCAATCAACTAATGGTATTAACGGATTGTATCCAACGCAATTGGCCAATCCGAATTATTCGTGGGAAGTGAATAAAAAGTTGGAGCTAGCTGGAGAGTTTATCTTTTTTAAAGACCGCTTAATGCTCTCTGCAAGCTGGTACCGTAACCGATCTTCAAATCAATTAGTGGGGTATTCGCTCCCGGCACTTACTGGTTTTACTTCTATTCAGGCAAATTTACCGGCTACTGTAGAAAACAGAGGTTGGGAATTGCAGCTTATGAGTTCGAATATCCAAGGGACAAATTTTAATTGGAAGACCAACCTCACTCTTACATTCCCTAAAAATGAACTCCTAGAATTTGAAAATTTAGAAGAGAGTTCTTATGCCAATCGTTATCGTGTAGGTCATTCCTTAAATAGTGCCTTGTTATATCATAATCTGGGTGTAGACTCAGAAACGGGCTTGTTTGTCATGGACGATGTAAATGAAGATGAGCGTTTTGATTATAAAGATCGTACCATTATTCAAGATATGGGCCGACAATATTTTGGCGGATTGAATAACACTATAAGTTATAAAGGATTTAGTCTAGATTTCTTTTTTCAATTTGTTAAACAAAAAGGGAGAAACCACCTGTCTTTATTTGCTACACCAGGACGAAATGAACTGAACCAAGCAACTTTGGTTATGAATCGTTGGCAGGAAGAAGGCGATATGAGCCATATTCAAAAGTTCTCGGTTTCATCCACTTCTAATAGGACTTATAATAGAGCAGCGCTTAGCGACATGTCTGTTACAGATGCTTCATTTATTCGATTACGAACCCTATCACTTTCCTATCAATTGCCATCAACAGTTTTAGGCCTTTCAGGATTGAAATCCGTTAGACTGTATTTGCATGGGCAGAACTTATTAACTTTTACGAATTACAAAGGTTTAGACCCAGAATCAGCTCCTTTAGGGTCACTTAGAAATCTACCGCCACTTCGCACAGTAACGGCAGGAGTTCAGTTAACTTTTTAAATCTTAAGTATTATGAATAAAATAAAACATATATATCGAATAGTTACGGTAATGGCATTGATTACATGCTTTTCATGTGAAGAATTTGTAGAGGTTGACCCGCCAAATTCTAGAGTAGTTAGTGCAGTGGTTTATCAAAGTGAAAATCTTGCTACAGCAGCAGTAGATGGTATTTATCATAGACTTTTTAATTTCTCGGGATTTGCAAGTGGAAGCGTAAACTCCATTACAGTTTTAACAGGAGTGTCTTCAGATGAACTGGATTTGTATAATACCTTGGCATTTCCTGAATACCCGTTTTTTTATGACAACACTATAGCTCCTGATAGTAGTATTAACCTAAGTATATGGTCTTCGGCTTACAATATCATTTACCATTGTAATACAGTATTAGAAGGTTTAGCTGCGTCTCATGCTATTAGTGAAACCTTAAAGCAACAACTTAAAGGCGAAGTAATTGCTATTCGAGCTTTTACATATTTTAATTTAGTAAATCTATACGGCGGTGTCCCTTTAATTCTTTCAACCGATTATACTACAAATGCATTAGCCAGTCGCGATTCTAAGGAAAAATGTTATCAAAAAATCATAGTGGATTTAGAAACTGCGGTAGATTTGTTGGCACCAGAGTACCGTGATGGGATTCGCTCCCATCTCAATCGCTATGCTGCAACCGCATTGTTGGCTCGCGTATATTTATATCAAGAGGATTGGAGTCTTGTAGAGGAAAAGGTGTCTGAAGTCATTAATACGAGTTCGCAATACACCATTTTGAACAATCTTGACGATGTTTTCTTGGCTAATAGCGAAGAGGCTATTTGGCAACTCGCTCCAGTTGGTACTACGGGTCATACTAATGACGGCGCAGCTTTTATTATACGAAGTGTGAATTATTTTCTAAATCCTGTAGCCTTAAGCGATGGATTAATAACGGCATTTGAATCAGGAGACCATCGTTTTGAGCATTGGATAACCACGGTTGGAGAAGGGAGTAATTTAGCTTATTACGCATATAAATATAAAATTCGATTTACTATTGACCCGCCTTCAGAATACAGCACAGTTTTCCGCTTAGCAGAGTTGTATTTGATTCGTGCTGAAGCTAGGGTGCAGTTAGGGGATCTATCGGGAGCGCAGGATGATATTAACGTCATACGTGGTCGAGCAGGATTATCATTTACTAATGCAAATACTTCTAAGGACTTACTGGATGCTGTTCGTAAAGAAAGAAGAATTGAACTTTTTACAGAACAAGGGCATCGCTGGTTTGATCTTATACGAACAGGGAAAGCTTCAGATATTTTATCAGTAAAGCATGGGAGTTGGTCTGAAACTAACGAAAAATATCCAATACCAGAGCAGGAGCTTGCAAAAAATCCAAACTTAACACAAAACGAAGGATACTAACAATTTTAAAAAATAAAAATAGAAGCCAAATGAGAGTTGAAAAATTTAGGTTTGTATTTCGTTTGTTAATCCTTTTTGGAGTTTCAGGTTTATGTGCACAATCTAGTGTTAATCATTTTCCAGAAATAGGAAAGCCCATGCCTTTTTTTGAAATGCAGGGTATTCAGAATTATTCAGAAAAGAAAGTGCGTTCTGAAGACTTGAAGGGTAAGCCTTATGTGTTGTATTTATGGAGCAGGTATTGTTCAGGGGCGGTTCAAAGCCTCAAAAACGTAAACGAATTACATAAGAAATATAAGGATAGCGTGACTATTTTCCTGATAAGTGGTAATTCAAGAGGTGCCAGTGAAAAAAGGTTCTATTTTAAAGGATCAGAACCAAGTTTGAAAAATTTCAACGAATTGTACAAAAAGTTAGAGCTTATCTTCGGATTGAATGTGCCTTCCGTTTTTGATTCAGAATTATTTCAAAAGCTAATACCTAGCAATGCGGTACCTAATGTTATACTGGTAGATAAAAATGGTGTAATCAAGGCTATTACATATAAGCTTGATGAAAACAAACTTCGAGCATTACTAAGCGGTAAGTCATTTTTTTACCATGATAAATCTTTTAGGGGATTGCAAAAGGAAAAGGAACACCTGTATACACGAAAAAAACCTTTTTTAGTAGATGGTAATGGTGGTCTGCCTACAGCATTTTCATATCGGTCAGTTTTTGCCGAGTATCAACCCCACTCTCCTAAGATTCCTAAAATACCTAGAACCATAATATCGGCAAGCAAGGATGATTACTTTGGGCAGAAAGGAGTTTTAGAAGGCTGGGAAACCTTAGCAGAATTGTATAAGCTGGCCTATTTTGGCTATCGGGGCGACACAGGAGCTATATATAAGTCAGATTATGTTCACAAAGGGAATTATAACCAAGTTGTTTTAGAGCTTGAGAATGATACTCTTTTTAAGAATATTAATTATGAAACCCGAAACAACCTCTTTGTTTATAGTCTTATTGTGCCAAAAAAAAGAGCGACGCCTATTTTTTTGATGAAGAAAATGCAAAGTGATTTGAAATCATATTTTGAGTTTGATGTTGCCATTGAAAAACGAAGCTTGCCGTATTGGCAAATTACGACTTCTAAAGCGGCTTTAGAAAAACTAAAGACAAAAGGCGGAAATTCAGAAATTGTAACAGACACGTATACCAGAATCAGTTTTACAAATACAAGTATAAATGGGTATTTGGGAGCTCTTTTTTATTTGGTTGCACCCAAATTACAGTTGCCAATCATTAATGAAATATCCGATCATAGCTATATTGACATCCCTCAGACCGATGTCAACTTATTTGATTTCGAGGCAATAAAAAAGGTATTGAGAAGTCAAGGATTTCAAATTCAACTTGCAGAGAAAGCGTTTAATGTGATTGTTATTTCAGATTAAAAATGAAGGAGTTGATAGCAAAAAAGAAGGGCTGCCTTAATCAGGCAGCCGCTTTCTTGACTAATATGAACTCATTATTCTGGATCTTTTTCCAGTAATTGAGAACATATCGTACCATCCCTTAAACCATATACGCTTTGTCCAAAATAGGTACATGTAGCACCTTCGCCCTCACAATCAACAGCAACAGACTGACATTGTTGAGGATTTGAATTTTGAATAAATGTTCCGGGTTCCGAATCAGCCATTTTTACAGATGCAAAAGAAAAGGCAATAGCACAAACAAATGCCACTATAGGCATAAATACTCTGAATTTTTTCATGATTTTAATTTTTAAATTATACATTGATTTAATGACACTAACTTTTTTATACAGGTGTTTATGTCGTGATATCCTGATTCTATCGCGATAAAATGTCTTTATTTTCTTTGGGTTTTGTATTTAAATCTTTAAACCATTTGGGATTGAGGTCATAAACGACCAAATATTGATTATGTATACCTAATAGGTACTTGTTAGTTACAATAAACCGCTTAAGTTTTTGTTTTTTATATGGGTAGATATAGATGCTGAATTCATAGGTATTACTCAGGATATTGTAAATATCAATAACAGAGGTTTCCTGAAATGTTTTTTTACTTTCATTTTTTGACATAAGCCCAGAATGAACAAATAAATAGTTGTTATACGCGTCAGCGTTTTTATTAACAACAATTGGAGGTTCACTAATCGTTTTTGTTTGATTGGATGTAATAGAAGCCACTTTAATTTTAGCTACGGTGTTTGTATCTATGGTATGCCCTTTATTCAGAAGCGTTAGGGTAGTGTCTATTACCAGATATTCATTTCTGTAATGGTAGAGGTATATGATTTTAGAAAGATTTTTATTGTAACGAAGTATGCCATCAGTACAGAAAATGCCATCAACTTGTTTTTTTAATAATTGATCATTTAAAATAACATGGGGTTTTGTGTTAGATTCTTTTCCTAAAATGTTTTCATTTGTTTTTGAACTAATGCTGCGAAGCACAAATGATTTCGAACCGATAGGTTTAGCATCATTAAAGTACATGCTGTCATACATTATTCGTTTTGCAGACCATTCTCCTATAGTTCCCCTTAGTATTCTAGGTTCAATACCATCGGTAATAAAGAAATGGGGGTTAAAAATACTGACACGAGTACTGTTGCTAAATTTTAAAGGGTTTTTATCATCAATTTTAATTGTGTAATGGTTGGTATCAATAGTCGCTAGGTTTATTTTCAACAGATGTAAAGGCGCTGTAAGGTTGCTCAGGTAAACATAATCATTTGATGTTCCAGCAAAATAGTAAGAATTGTATTTTAGATCAATAGACTTATTATATGAAACAGGATGTGTTGTGAAATACCTATAAAAACTATTTCGTTTATGTGTGAGGGTATCAGAAAGACCATAAAGGATACTTACGGTTAAAACTCCCGTAAAAAGACAGACCAGTATTTTAATTAGACTAGACTTCATGATACAGTTGAAGTTTTAAAAGACGGTTTAACTTTTTTGTGTTCCAAAAGCAATATTCCTAAAATGGCCAAGAGCACAAAGCCGAGATTGAAAACTAGGTGGGCGTTCCAACCCATATCATCTAAAATTCCACCACAGGAACAGGGTATATATGGACTGAAATTAAGTATGAAAATGATGTAGGTAGTAAAAATAGTCATCAGGAATAAGGAGGCGTATAAGGACTTAAGTCTGAGCCCAGGAAACATTAAACCGGTGGCTATGAGGATTTCCAAGATAGGAACAAGAATGGCAATCCAATGACCAAGTGCTGTTAGAATGGGCGATTGTCCAACTTGAATTTTAAACTTCTGAAAATCTAGTAATTTGCTAACTGCTGCATATACAAATAGCAAGATGTATAGCACACTAATACATTCTATAATAAAATTTGCATGTTTTTGAAGCCATTTCATATCGTTTGATTTGATATGGTAAAGTTCCAAAGTAAAATTTAATTTTAAGGGATAAGTTTTTGACTGTTAAGGATTTAATGTGTTTTGGGTGTAAGGTAGACTAGTCTGTGTTTTGTTTTGAAAGGGTTCTGAGTTGGCTTGGAGCGCAACCAAAATGCTTTTTAAAGGCACGTGAGAAATGGGAACTACTTTTATAGCCCGTAAGTTGGGCTATGGTTTTCAGAGATTGGTTGGTGTGCTGAATGAGCATTTTGGATTTTCTTAAGCGTTCTTGGGCCAAGAATCTATATACTGAAGTTCCATAAAGCTCACGGAAACCATATTTCAGTTTGAATTCATTGGTGCCGATTTGAAGAGCAAAATCCCGAAGGGATGGAAAGTCCTTATCGAGGTTATTAGTTATCATATCATGCGCTGCTCTAATCTTACGGATATCATCAAAACTTAAACGTATTTTAGATTTTTCAGCGGAAGTAGTATCTGTTTTTAAAGGACTTTTACTAGAAGATGTGGACGGAGCTGAAAGTGCCGAGGAGGTATGATTTCTAGTATGATGGATTGCCGTAAGAAGGGTTTGTTGTTTGTTTTGCTGACTATCATTAAAGCTGGTAACATAGCAGGGTTTAGATATTATGAGTCCTTCTTTAGATTTAAAATGCAGTTTGATACAAAAATCATAGATTGTTTTAAGTTTATTTTTATTGTAGAATTTTTGCCATTGTGCCCAGGAGTCATCAGTTAAAAAAGCTTTTAGTTGCTGACCAATAAGGTCGGCATGCAGCACAGACAGAATTTGACAAGATTGTTGATTCGCAAATTGAATGTTTTGGTTTTGATCCAAAATAAAACTCATTTGCACAATATCTACCATGGGGTCATTAGTATTAACATAGCCATCATGGGTCAGGGCTTCCTGCAATTCTTCTGCCAGCATATTAAGAGAAATACTAATAGCTTCTAGATGATCATTCTTAGTAGAACGTTCCAAACGGTAAAAAAAATTACCTGTAGCCATTTCTAAAAGCATCTTATTGATTTGTTTTATCCGTTGTTTTTTACTTAAACCCATAGTATATGTGCGATTAGTATTATAAAGGCGAATTTTGGTAAGACTTTAGAAAAAGCAAGGCTTCTTCAGTATTCGTAAAGGTTTTGGTAGGTATGGGTGGTTTGCTTGTTCGGATATAAAACTCCGATAGCATTTCAGAAACTGGTGGTTCAACAATAACGGCTACGGCTTTAATTAAGGTAGAGCCTTCAACAGCGAGATAAGCTCTAGCTTTTTTAGTTATGGTTTTGATGCCTCGAATATCACAGAGTATGGGAAAGGTTTGTCCTTGATGCAGAGACAATCGATCTTTTACAATACCCACCGCGGCGTTATAATCAATATGAACACCGTGATGATAAGTAATGTGTAATATGTCATCATGAAACCTATACGAGGTATAGTCATTCTCAAAATAATTCCTCATGATATGGAAAACTGGTAATTCTTTCTAAACTTACAAAATAATCAACAAAACTTATGACCATACATCGATTAGCCTAGTAAATTCAGTAAAATTATTGACTAGAAAGGATAATAATTTTACCCTAAGGGATTTTTGAACTCTAGATTTATTAAATACCTACAAACCGCCCTAAATTTTATGACATAAAACGTAAAATTATGGCAAAAATCACACACAACAATTTTTTAGATACCGTAAACGAGGTATTTACAGACGCAAAACAGCAGGGTATCATGCACCTTTATGCTGAAGGCGAAGATTTCTCAGGAAGAACGATAGGTGTTGGGGGTCAAAACCTATTTCATTTTGGAACAACTGGCTACTTGGGTTTGGAACAAGACCAGCGTTTAAAGGAAGCAGCTATTGAGGCCATCCGAAAATATGGCACCCAATTTCCCTTATCGAAATCCTATATTTCCAACCCCTTGTATGCTGAGTTAGAAGCTAAGCTAACCGAAATGTATCAAAATCCAATTATTATTACCAAGAACAGCACCTTAGGACATATGGGTGTTATCCCCAATGCGGTAAGTGATCAAGATGCTATTATTTTAGACCATCAAGTACATTGGAGTGTACAGAGTGCCGCCAAGGTATTAAAGAACCGCAGTGTACCCATTGATATGATTCGGCACAATAATTTAAACATGCTCGAAGATAAAATCAAACGTTTATCCGATAAGCATAAACGCATATGGTATATGGCCGATGGCATTTATTCCATGTATGGCGATTTTGCACCCTTAAAAGATTTAAAAGCCCTCTGTCTTAAATACCCGCAACTGCATTTGTATATCGATGATGTGCATGGTATGAGTTGGACTGGAAAGAACGGCACGGGCTATGCGCTTGGGGAATTGGGCGAACTCTCAGAGCATATGTTGGTATTTGGAACCTTAAGCAAAACCTTTGGAGCTAGCGGTGCCGTATTAGCCTGTTCAAATGAAAAAATGTATCACGAAATAAAGACTTTTGGCGGGCCGCTGACCTTTTCTGCCCAGCTTGAACCCGCCTCAGTAGCTGCAGCCATAGCATCAGCAGATATCCATCTGAGTGAAGAGATATATGAATTGCAAAACGATTTGAACGAACGGGTTATGTATTTCAATATCCTATTGCAAAATACCAATTTGCCACTTATCGACCAAAATCACTCTCCTGTATTTTTTATTGGAACAGTCATGCCCAAAACAGGTTATAATTTTGTGAGCCGATTAATGAAAGAAGGGTTTTTTGTGAATTTGGGCATATTTCCAGCAGTACCTGTGAAGAATACAGGAGTGCGTCTTACCATATCACGACATAATGAAAAACCTGAAATTGAAAGTTTGGAGGAAGCTATGGTATACCATTTTCCCAAAGCTTTAGAAGACACCCACACCAATTTAGAGCGGGTTTGTAAAGCCTTCAAGATGGAGCCTAAAACGGAAAAACAGGACAAAATCAAAGTACCCACCGAACTGCAGGTAAAGATTTATAGCAGGATTGAGCAGCTTGATAAACAGCTTTGGAATACAACCGTTGGTAAAAGAGGTGTTTATGATTGGGAAGGCTTACAATTTTTAGAAAGTGTTTTTAGTGGAAACCGTAAACCCGAACACAATTGGACATTCAAGTATATTCAAATTTGTGATGCTAAAGGGCAGCCCATATTACTCACATTTCTTACGCTGGGATTATGGAAAGATGATATGCTTGCCAAGGAAAGTGCATCGAAGCAAATCGAAAACCAAAGAGAAACCATGCCCTATCATTTAACATCTCGGGTGTTGAGCATGGGATCCTTATTTACTGAAGGCGAGCATTGGTACCTTAATGAGCAGCATCATTTAAAACAAGAAGCTTTGGGGCAATTGATAAAAACGACTGAAACCTTAGAGCAAGAGCTTCAAGCGAAAATGGTGGTGCTTCGTGACTTTGATGCAGATACCCCATGGCATGATTATTTTCAAGGTCAGGGGTTTGTTCGGGTAAAAATGCCCAATGCTTGCCATGTGGATTTGAAAGAAGGCATAACTATGGAGACCTTCGTGCAGCAGCTTTCGTCCAGAAACAGACGGCATATCAGAAAGGAGATTTTAGCCCATGAAGATAATTTGCATATAGAAGTTTTACAACAGGCTGACACCTCCCAGTTACATCAAATAGCGCAGTTGTATCATAACGTTCATAAAAACAATTTGGGACTTAATACATTTACTTTTCCGCAGAAGTTGTTTGCGAGCATGTCTGAACACCCCAATTGGGAGTTTATAACCATCCGTTTAAGAGAAAACCCGTTAAAGATTATTGGTGTGATGCTGTGTTACAACAATAACAACACCGTGTATGTTCCAGCTTTTGTAGGTTTAGATTACAACTATGTGTTAGAATACCATGTGTACCGACAATTGTTGTATCAAACTATTAATCGCGCTATTGCATTACAAATACCGAAAATTGATTTTGGAATGACAGCCGCCTTTGAAAAACGAAAATTAGGAGCTGTGGTTGAAGAAAAGTTTGCCTATTTACAAACAGCAGATAACTATACACTGGAACTTATTGGAATTTTGGAATAAATCAAGCTTATAAAATTGAGGGATTTTATAGCCATGAATTTTCAATCAGTATTAACGGCATTTGAAACCCAACTAGACGCTATAGATAAAACACAAACCGATATTCTATTTATCGCAGAAACGGGTATATCCCATTGTGAAAAGTATATCAAAACCTTACGTCAAGCCGTCATAGCATCTGGTTTTGAAAGTCAGCAGGATGAAATTCATTTTTTCAAACATGTCAAGCCTCAAATCATGAGTAAGCTAATCTATTATGTAAAGCTACACCATATAGAATGCAAACGGCCAAGAAGTAGTACAAAGTTTCAGGTAAAATATTTAAACGCACATATTAATAAACTTCAGCTGTATTTTAATGATAATTTAGAGTTCTATCATTATTATCGGCGAGGTGCCACTACTCTGGATACTCAGTATTTTTTAAGAGGACAATCAGATTTACGCTTTCCCACGGCCTCTTATCATTATTTTACAGATGATGCATTCTCAACCTGTCAAGATCATACGGTAGCTACCATCATGGCCTTTGACATGCTTATTGTCTATTTACAACAAGAAATTGAAAAATTAGAAAACGATACAGATAACGCTAAAACCTCTCACATGAAGCACGTATCAAAATTATTTTGGACCGGAAGCAAAACCGATCTCATCGAACTTATTTATGCCCTGCATGCCAGTGGTAGCATAAACAGCGGTACCGCCGACATCAAAGAAATTGCAGTTGTTTTTGAAACCCTATTTAATATGGATTTAGGTAATTATTACCACACATTTATAGAGATACGCGCCCGAAAACACAGCCGAACCAAGTTTTTAGACCGTTTGGTCGATGGTTTGAACCAACGCTGTGATGCATCAGATGAATAATTCCCAATACGCACCCACCTTGGGAAAATGAGTATCTCCATGTGGCAACCTCTAAAGGCAAGTATTTTTGACTAAAAAAAAGTGAACCCACTCTTCAAAAGTGTCCAAAACACCCCAAAAATTGGGCAGAAAAAAAACACCCACCTTGGGAATGCCTATAGAAGAATACTTAAAAAGTCGTTTCAATTTTGTCATACGAAAGTCAAATCATAGCAAAGTCGTCATAAAAGAAATGAACCTTGGCGGCTTTGTTTTTAAAACAATTCCTATGGCAGCAACAATTATTACCTCGGAAGATTTACGAGATTTCAAATTAGAATTATTGGACGACATCAAGCAGCTCTTAGAAACTACGCAAGGGCAAGTGCATAAAAAGTGGTTAAAATCCCCAGAAGTTAGGGCTTTGTTAAGTATTTCTCCAGGAACTTTGCAAAACTTAAGAATAAATGGCACCTTGCCCTATTCAAAAGTAGGAGGCGTGTTGTACTACGATTACCAAGACATTCTAAAAGTATTGGAGCAAAACAAAATTCATAATAAGTTTTAAGCTTTGGAGCCCATAAATTACATCAAACACCTCAATGGGGTGTTTGAGCAGTTTGCAAAGGACAATCGGTTAAACCCGACCCACATTAGCCTGTATATAGCCTTGTTTCAGGTGTGGAATGCTAATTATTTTAACCCCACATTTTTCATCAATCGAGAAGAAGTGATGGTCTATTCCAAGATTGGTTCAAAATCAACTTATCATCGCTGCATTAAACAGCTCAGTCATTGGAACTACATTTTGTATACGCCTTCGCATAATCCGTTCAAAGGGAGTCGAATTAAGATGTTCGATTTTGGGACAAGCTCTGGACAAGTACTGTACCCAAGCCGTACCAAAATCGAGACAAGCAGTGGACAAGCAGTGGTACCTATAATAAAACATATACAAACTATAGAAAACAATAAAAACATTAACAAACAGAAAAATTTTAAAATTTTAAAAACTAAAGGTTTTTCAAACAGCAAAAAACAGAACCGCAGTGTCCCATATACGGACAACCTCAAGACCAGTACTGATAAAAATTACAACGATCCGCTATAATGGAAACTAAAAACAAACCCTATATCATTTCAGAAGGTAAGCTCGATTACGAATTGGGGGAGCTTAGAGGCCAACAGATTCTCTATGATTTTGATAAAATGCTGGTCTATTTGGAAGCCAAAGGGCAGTCCCTGTTCGGTCATGGGTTTAGACTGTATGAGGAAGATCGCGATATTCTGTTCAAGCTTTGTAATTATGCCATTCAAGATAAAACCATGTGCAAGAAACTGGGTTTAGATCCTCAAAAAGGCATTCTGCTATCTGGTCCAGTAGGCTGTGGCAAAACAAGCCTCATGACACTGATGCGTTACTTAACACCACACCGCAAGCCTTACAAAATGATTCCAGCACGTAATATCGTTTTTGGTTTTAATTACTTGGGGTATAAAACTATAGAAGATTATGGCAATACCCAGTTTTTTTGTTTTGATGATTTGGGTGTAGAACCAATGGGCAGGCATTATGGTAAAGACTGTAATGTTCTTGGAGAAATCCTCATATCACGTCATGATTTATTCCTTAAAACCAAACTTAAAACTCATGCCACCACCAATTTGAATGCCCAAGAACTGGAACAACTTTACGGCAATCGGGTGCGTTCGAGGATGCGTGAATTGTTTAATTTGATAGCCTTCGAAAAAAATAGTCAAGACAAACGTCGTTAAGTGAAAAATGTGATAAAAAATCATGGCGATTGCAATAATCTAGCGTTTTTAAGTAAGAAAATATATTCAAAAGTAAGTTGATTTCATTTAGAAATCTAAAATCCCTCATACGATTTGATTCCATTTATTTTCAATTAAAATCAATCCACATCAAATAAAATTATTCCTGTAAATGATAGTGTTTACGTGATTTAAGGTTTGTTTTTAAGTAACTTTTGAATAGTCAAAAACGCAAACTATTTAAACTTAAAAACAGATGAAAAAATCACTAATCTTTACCGTTTTTTTATTCACAGTTAGCAAAACCCTTTTTGCACAAATCGGAGGTATTGAAGATTCCGTAAATGATGTATCTGATACCATCAGAGTCATTTTCCCTATTATTCTAGGGGTAATCTTTTTGATCGGCTTTTTATTTAATGCAGGACATTTCTTCGGCGAGAATGCCGACCTCAAAAAAGGCATTACCCGAGTGCTCGTCTTTGTGCTTATTGCTGGAGCCGTAGTGGGCATCTTCACTTACCTAATAGGAATCGTTGTCTAGTCGCTAAGCGACATTTGGCAACCATAATGAACATTTATGAATTTGAATGAGAAGATTTTGAAAACTTACAACATCTATAAAGATATCAGAAAGCGCGCCATGATTATGGGCTTACCCATTTCATGGTTCGCTTTACAAATGACATCGGTTATCGGCTCTTTATTACTCATCATATTTTCATTTAGCTTATGGATTATTGTTATGGTATTTCTTTTTAATGGTGGGCTATTTCTTGCCCTAACACAGCTCACCAAACACCCTAGCTTATTACATTTTAAAAGGGTATTCCCCAAAACCCTCAGTAATAAGAAAATGGGATTGACCAGCCTTTTTACAAACAACCAAATTTCAAAGCCATGATGCAGACCATAAACATAGCGTCATATTATCCCATATTAAACATAGATAAGCACATGGTATTTGCCAGTAATGGTAATGTGGTATTAGCTTATAAAGTGGAATTACCAGAGATCTATTCGCTTTCAGATCAAGATTTTGAAAACCTACACAGCGTCTGGTTTCAAGCCTTTAAATCTTTACCAACAAGCACGGTAATTCACAAGCAAGACATCTATCAAAAAGAACACTATGCAGTAGACAAGTTACCACAGCAAACCTTTTTACAACAGGCCACCCATAAACACTTTAAAGAACGTGACTATTTACAACATAGCAGCTACTTGTTTTTTATTCTGCCATTAGATAAAACCTTGAATGCCTCCAAGTTTACCAATCCTTTTCGTAAAGCAGTAAAAAGTAATCTCCAAGCCACCGATAATAAGGTACAAGAATTTGTAGAATCTGTAAATGATGCCGTGGGATATATCAATAACAGCAGGACGGTACAATTAACCCCGTTAAACGCCAAACAAATTTATGGTCTAACCGATGCCTATTTCAATGGCTTCAATACGGGGATTACAACCGACATTCAATTAAAATCTCTACGCGAAAGCGGTAATGTCAAAATCTCCATTGGCGAACATATTTTTGATGTATTAGCTATCAATAGTGAGTTGTGCTTTGGAGAATCGGTACAAAGTAGTAAAACCAATGATAAGTTTACTTCGGATGACTTTGTATTTCATCAGGGCTTTTTGGATGGACTGGGCCTTAATCTCAACCAAAACCATATCATCAATCACATCATTTATCTAGATGACAAACACAAATGGCGTAAACTATTGGAGAAGAAAATTGAAGAACTCAGTAAGAGTGCCAACTTCGGCACACAAAATAAGGTTATTAAAAAGAAGATTGAGGCCATTGTTGCTAAAATTAATGAAGACGATCATTCTAGAATTATTAGAGGGCATCTCAATGTGGTATTCTGGAGTAAAGAAGAAAAAGCCTTAAAGCGAATAGCTTCAAGGATAAAGAGCGAATTTAAGGAGTTAGACATCGTACCACATTACCCCAAAGGGGAAGAACGGAAACACTATATTTTAAATTCCTATCCCTTTTTTGCGACCCATTTCTCAAATGAAGATCTGTATGTAACCGATTTGAAACATGCCTTGTGTTTATTCATCAACAACAGTAATTACAAATCTGATGAGCAAGGCATCATTTTTAATGACCGGCAGTTTAACATCCCGGTTTTAAAAGATGTTTGGGATGAGGATAAAAAGCGAATCAAAGCGCGTAATTTTGCCATTTTTGCCCCCACAGGAGAAGGTAAGTCCTTTTTAGCTAATAATATTCTTCGGCAATATTTTGAACAAGGGCTACGACTGGTTATTATCGATTTGGGAGGTTCTTATGCCAAGTTTGCCAAACTCTATCCTGAGCGCCATACCATTTTGAGGTATGAACAAGGCAAAAATTTAGGCATCAATCCCTTTTATATTTCGAGTGCAACTGATTTGACTCCCGAACGATTGGAAGACCTTGCTGTTTTTCTTTTAGAATTATTGGCTGCAGGGCATGAGGTATCCAAAGCCAAAACGGTAGCCATCAAAAAAGTGCTGCTACATTACTATAAACACATTCGCTCACAGCACTCCTTAGCTTCACTGTATGCCTTCGTAGATCAAAAAAAGGACAGCCTTTTGAAAGAGCTTAATATACGAGAGACGGATTTTAGCGTCTATAATTTTTTGCATATCCTTTCGGAATATGTTGATGGTGGACTGTATAGTTTTCTGTTTAATGAAAGTGAAGACCAAACTTATAAACTAGAGGACAAGCGCCTCATTGTTTTTGAGCTTGATGAAGTGAAAGACAATAAAGAAATTTTATCGGTCATGCTGAAATTGATAAAAACGGCCATCCAACGCACTATATGGCGTAACCGCTCGGAAAAAGGCATCATATTATTCGATGAATTTGCCAAACAGTTGAAGTTTTCAAATGTGCTAGAGAGTGTAGAATTCTATTACCAAGCCATACGAAAGCAAAATGGTGCCATCGGCATCATATTACAATCCATCAACCAACTACCAGATACGTCAACATCGGCCAGTATTTTGGAAAACACCCAGATCATTTATAGCCTAAGAAACGAAAAAGGCTATGAAGCCTTAGCCAAGAGGCTTAACCTTTCCAGTCATGATTTAAACCAATTAAAATCCATCCGAAATAAACTAACCGGCGATAGGAAGTATACCGAAATCTTTATCAAAATAGGAAAGGAAAGCAACATTTTTCGCTTGGAAGTACCCAAAGAAGTCTATGCTGCCTATCTCACGGATGGCAGAGAAAATGACCGTATCATGGCCATATATGAACAAACAAAAAACATGGAAGAAGCTATTACCACCTTCATCCATAATACAGAAACTATAAATTAAAATCTAAACCTTATGAAATCTTCAAAAAACATTCAGAAACCACATAAACCAAAAACCTGTTTTGTTGTTAAAAACAAAACCTTGGTATTAGCAGTATTGCTTGTCATTTCAACATCTGGCCACATTTTGGCCCAGGGGATGCCGGTATATGATAATACGAATTTTATCAGCTTTACTAAATCTCTGATAGAGTCTGCGAAGCAAACCTCACAACTCTTAAAAACGGTACAATTTCTTAAAACCCAAAAAGAGAATATAGAAAAGGTAAATACGGTAATCAAGCAATTAAAAGCAGTTCGGGAACTCACGAGAAACAATCAAAAGCTATACAATATTATTCAAAACGATTTAAGGGAAATACTCAATTCGCCTTATATCAAATCCGATGAAGTAAACCGAGTATCTGCATCCTTTAATGCTATTGTAGATAACTCCTTAGAAGGCTTGAATTATTTAGACCAGATTCTCTCAAGCCATAATTTAAAAATGACAGATGCCGAACGTGTGGAGGTACTGAAAACGATGGAACGGCAATCCCAAGACATGGTGGCCGAGATAGAAGCCAAAACACGACGTTATAAAGAAATTATTGCCTTTAGACGTTTACAGGATAAAATTAATAATCGCCAGGGTGCATACTAATGGCAGGAATCGTTTTAGGCATAGGATTAGAATATGTAGATACAGTGTTTAGTACCATTAAGAACAGTGCCTTTTCTCAATACACCTTAACAGGAATGAAGGCACTAGCCATTTTACTGTTTCTGGTAAACATCCTTAAAAAGTATAACGAAGGCGTAGTTAATAAAGATGATTATACCTGGGGATTAAGCCCAACAGAATTAGCCAAGAACTTCGCCGTGGTTATTGTAGTTTTATTTTCCACACAGGTATTGGATGTGTTTGATGGTATTTTAGTGGCCATAGAAACGGCGTATCGTGATACGGCTCCAGCACTCCTTCCGTTGCAGATGCAGGACATTGATTTGGAGCGCGATGTGGGTGCCTTGGAAGCCGCCAAAAAAGCCTTTGCTTTATTGTATGAAGCCTTGGTTACACCCTTATACGGTTTAAAAGCCATAGCCTTTATTATGGGCATCTTTTTGTGGCTTTTAGATTTGTTTATCTATCCTTTGTTTTTAGCAGAGCGATATTTTCTGTTGGGCATTATGCAAGCGTTTTTTCCGCTTGTCATTAGCCTAGCCGTATTTGAGAAATTCAGAAATCTGGCCTATAACTTTTTTAAGCTTTATGCCGCAGTTTATATGCTGGTGCCTGCTTTTTTTCTGGTCAATGTTTTTGTCAATAACCTGTACTCTGAGATTAATAGCAATTTTTGGTCGGCGCTTTTCGGAACGGATTGGGGCAGTGATTTCTTTGCGCCACTGCTTCAATTTGGTTCCATAGGCTTTATTGTTCTGCTAAAATTCAAACTCTACAGAAGAGCCAGCAGCTTTGTTATAAGACTCTTTACAGGTTAATTGAATTAAAAATTAACATCTATGAAAACACCCTATAAAAATATTTACGGCGTACTGAAGTTAAATCGGTTTGTTGTCCTTGCTGTGGTTCTTGTAAGCGGGCTTACCACTTGTGTAGCCGTCCTAGCCGTAGTCAAATTGCATAAAGACAGTTTAAACAAAGCCTTTATGATTAATACCGAAGGTCATGTTATCCCATTGAAGCTTGCAGAGCAACGAGAACACCAGAAAGTAGAGCTGTTGTCGCATTTGGAACAGTTTCATCGGTATTTCTATCATTTGGATGCCAGTAATTTTGAAAAGCATTTGGATAAGGCCTTATGGTTAGGCGATAGTTCGGTAGATGCTCTGTACAAACAGAAAAGAGCAGATGGAGTTTACAACCGTTTGTTGCAATATTCCTTGATTCAAAAAGTCCTAAGGATTGAATCTATTATTCAAACACAAACCGAACCTTATACCTTTAGAACAACCACCGTTTTTGAAATCAACCGTGGTTCTGTGGTGGATACCTACCGCTTAGAGACCTCAGGAAACCTGGTTCATGTCGATCGGCATTTTCCCAATAATCCGCATGGATTATTAATCACAAATTATTTTGAAAATAAACTTCAAAAATTAGAAGCCTTTACTAACGAATAAACTCCATCAATTATGCATTTAGATAGTAAAAAAATCATCCTCATCATGCTGATCGCCTGTGTGATTGTATTTATCATAGCCTATGGTCTTAGCTTAAATCACGCAGAAGATGACCTCGAATTAGACACCAATCACATACCTGTTCCGGTATTAGAAGAAACGGATAAAACATACCAATCTAAAAGAGAGGCCATAGACGCTTTAAAAGAAGAAAGAACACAAATGGCTCCCAGCGTTTATAATGAGAATTTATGGAATGAAGATGGGATTTATGATGATAAACTATTAGACAAGCAAAAGGAAGAATTATTGGATAGTATTTACACCTATCAAGAGGAGACCTACACAAGACAGCAGCTCAAACCTGTGGAACGAGAGCAGCCCAAAAATAATGGTAATAATTCCATGGAAATAGAAGAAACCAAAGTCACAGAAAAAGATCCTCAAACCTTGGCTTTGGAACACCAGTTGTTTTTTGCATCAGCACCAAAACCCTTAATAAAACCAATAGATGACACCCCTGAAACTTGGATTCAAGCCTATGTGGATGGTAAGCAAACGGTTCAAAAAGATTATCGCTTAGCCATGCGCTTAGCAGAGGGTAATACCATTGGTGGTTCGTATTATCCAAAACATACAGCGGTTTATGGATTTGTGACCTTTAGACCAAATCGAACAATTATAGCTATAAGTACCATCAATCACAAGCCTGTTAAATTAAAGGCTTATGATTTTCAGGATGGGAATGAAGGAATTTATATAGAAAACAGCTTCAGGGCTGAAGCTAGACAAGAACTGGTCGATGATTTGGTTCATGACATTAATATCGCAGGTGTGCCAAATGTGTCCTCTGGGCTAAACTCAGGTGTAAATGGCATAAAACGCATTTTTCAACGAAACAATCGCAATGTCAAAGTAACTATAGCCGATCAATACAAACTCATTTTAAAAACCGATAACCGCTAATAATCTTAAAACACAATCATATGAAAACATATATCACATTAGTGCTATTAGCTAGTTTAAATAGCTTGTGGGCACAAAAGCCTTTAGATACCATATATGCAAATGCATCGCACAATGTAGCTTTGTTTTTTACAGAACCCATCAAGCAAGGTATTACGGGTTCAGATAATTTTGTGTTTACCTATAATAGGGAAAAAGAACAGTATTTCGGATTACTACAAGCCATTCCAGGAACAGAAAGTAATTTGCTTACTGTTACCAAGATGGGGCAGGTTTACGCTTACATATTAAAATACAGAGACAGTTTAACAAAGCTCAATTACTTTATAAATAAAGAAGAAAGTATCGGTCGGGAAAAATCCATAACTAATAAACGCGATAACTTAAATGATGTAAAAAAGCACGAAGTTCGCAAGCGTTTTTTTGAAGGACATTGTAAGCAGTTACTCAAATCAAAAAATATGCGGCTCGCAACAAAACGAGAAAAAGGTTTAAAACTTCAACTGCAAAATATGGATTATAAAGAAAACCTAGTATACCTAGTTTTGGAATTTACCAATAGGACTACTATTGATTTTGAAGTCGATTATCTGAAGGCGTTTATTGAAAATGGAAATAAAAAGCTTAGAGCGTCTTATCAAAAAGTGGAGCAAAAGATTTTGTTTGAGTATGGAATGCCCAAAATTATAAATTCTACTAGCAAAACTAGATTTGTGTTGGTGTTTCCGAAGTTTGTGTTAGGTAAAACCGATTTGTTAAGTATTGAACTCACGGAAAAGAAAGGGAATAGAAGGATGGAAATATGTTTTTAAAATATTTTAGATATGTGTTATGGACAAATCAATCAATCCAATCCATTGCAAATACACGATGGTTTGTAAATATCGTTTTCCAGTTATAAAGTAGTTTTTTTTAAGTGAACATCTATAACCTCACCTAATTTTGTATGTTGTTCTAGAACGTGTAGTAGTTTAATCTTATTGTTATAAGGGCCCTGAACGAATAGAATTTTACGCATTATTGGTTTTAGCAAACGTAATCGAAGGGTGAGTATGTGTAAGAGTATTAATAATGATAACCTTACTACTAAATATAACTAAAGAGTTTATCAATGCTAAAGTAACTTAATTTCGTTTTTTACTAAATCAGTTCAACACCAAACTTGAAAGCGGTATAAGGATTCTCTTTTATTATATTCAGTCATGGCTACCAAAAATGGAAATTTAACTTGAAAATTTTAAAACAAGTTTGTTTTACAAATAGCCACATAGCGGTAGAGATAGGCGATTAATAGGTTAGTATGATAAAACTTCAACATAAGTTCAACTGTATTCAACAATATTAACATTTAAATTTAAGCTAGATCATTTACTTTGTGTTGTATTTGATAACAACATAATTTAGTTCTAACTAAATGAATTATAGGATTAAGATGAAGTTGTTCTTAAATATGTGCCAACTAATATTAACTAAACTAAAATGATTAAACATGACAAAAAGAGAGGTTAAGATTTTATTATTAATGATGTTTTGCGTGTACTCAAGTAACTATTTGGGGGGGCAAGAGAAGGATATTACTATTACAGGAAAGATTATTGATGTTAATGGGCAACCATTAATAGGTGCTACTGTTTTAGAAAAGGGGACAAACAACGCTACAGTCGCCAATTTTGATGGTTTTTATGAATTGAAATTGAGGCAAAATACTGCTAGAGGTGCTGTACTACAATTTAGTTACATTGGTATGGATGTAATTGATATTCCATACTCGGGTAATAGTGTTATTAACGTTACATTGTTGCAATCTGATGATAATATTTTAGATGAAGTTGTTGTTATAGGTTATGCGACTGAAAAAAGGAAAGATGTGACGGGTGCTATTTCTTCGGTTAAAGGTGAAGATTTGGAGGATGTGCCCGTGCCTAATGCTTTGGATGCTTTAAAGGGTAGGATTCCAGGACTGTCCATCATTTCAAGTTCAGCGGCTCAAGATTCAGAAATTAGTGTTAGAGTGAGAGGAGGGATTTCGATTACACAAAATAATTCTCCATTGTATATAGTAGATGGTTTTCCTATGATTGATGGTTTTGAAGGTTTAAATCCAAACGACATTGAAAGTATCGATGTCCTAAAGGACGCTGCTGCTACAGCTATATACGGATCCAACGGTGCAAATGGAGTTATTATTATTACTACTAAATCGGGTTTTGAAGGGAAAAGTACAATAAACTACCAAACTTTTGTTGGGGTAAAAACACCTTCTAGGCGTATAGATGTATTAAACCCACTTGAATATGTTTTATATGATTATGAACGCACAGGAGGAGGCGTAGGATGGGAAGAAATTTATGGGCCGATAGAAGATGTAGAGAAAAACTATGCGAATAGAAAAGGTGTTAATTGGCAGGATGAGGTTTATGGAGGTAAAGCTGCAATTAATCAAATGCAAAGAATATCATTAAGTGGAGGATCTTCGAGCAATACTTATAATATGACATATACCTTTAATGACGATGATAATATCGTGCCCAATAGTGGGTATAGTACTCAGGCATTGCGAGCTAGCTTTGGACAAAAAATGGGTGAAAAATTGAAAGTTAACTTAAATATAAACTATTTTACTGACAATTTAAGAGGAGTGGGTCCCTATGGAGAAAGCGGAAGGCAAATGATAAAATTGATAAATTATAGGCCTACAGCAGGGATTAATTTTTCTGATGAGGATTTAATTAATAATGATATCGATCCCTTGTTTGATGATGAAGATGATACTGTAATTGATGTTAATCCACTCACAAATTTGCAAACTCAATTAAGGGATAGAGAAAAAATACGCGCTACATATTCTTTTGGGCTAAACTATGATATTAATGATTCATTTAAATATAGTTTTTCAATTGGTATGACCAATAATGAAGTAATGACCTCCCGGTTCTTTACGGCCAGATCTAGTTCGGCAAGATTATCTGGTGGGCCTTCTGGTCAGTTGGATCAACAGAAGCAATATCAATATTTTGGAAACCATACTTTAGCCTATAAACCAATACTCAAAGGGAAAAAATATAAGTTTGATGTACTTGTGGGGCAGGAAATTAGAGAATTTAAGTCAGAAAGTTTAGGTGTTTCAGCTAGTGGATTTCCAGATGAGAATTTTGGGATAAATGCTATGCAGTTAGGTACCATACCGGGTATTCCTTATACTAATAAGGCCTCAGAAAAATTACTTTCTTTTTTCGGGCGTGCCAACTACAAACTCTTTAATAAGTATATTTTAACTGCTACATTAAGGGCAGATGGATCTACTAAATTCGGTCAAAACAACAAATGGGGCTATTTTCCAGCAGTTGCTTTGTCATGGCAGGCACACAAGGAAAAAGTTATTGAAAACCTAAATGTTTTTTCGAATTTAAAATTTAGAGTTTCTTACGGAGAAACAGGAAATAGTAGAATACCAAATTTTCAATCATTATCCTTGTATGAAAGTGATTTTACGCCTTACAATAATAGGCCAGGAGTGTCATACTTACCTACATTACCTAATTCGAATCTTAAATGGGAGACCAACATATCTAAGAACCTTGGAATGGAAATGGGGTTTTTTAAAAATAGATTAGTCATTATTGCAGATCTGTATGAAAATGAAAGTAGAGATTTGTTGTTGAGTACTAGATTAGTAAATAATTCTGGGTTTTCTACGGCTATAAGAAATATAGGTTCAACTCAGAACAGAGGGCTAGAGATAGGTGTTCAAAGTCGAAATATACGAAATGAAAATTTTAGTTGGACCACAAATTTTAACATAGCATTCAATGAGAACAAAGTGTTAAAATTAGCAGATAAGGAGAGATGGGAGATTCAATCTAGAACAGTTAATAATTCTGGGTCAGATTTTGTAATTGAAGAAGGAAAGACTACAGGTTTAATGTATGGGCTAGTATATGACGGTTTGTATACTACAGATGATTTTGATTGGGATGCGGATAATAGTGCTTGGGTGCTGAAAGATGGTATTCCTGTTAGTTCATTTCAAACACCTGAACCCGGTGTAACTAAATATGTTGACGTAAGTGGTCCAGATGGTATTCCAGATGGAATATTAGATGCAAAAGATAAAGATTTTATAGGAGATGCAAATCCAGATTTTACTGGAGGAATTCTTAATACCTTCAGATACAAAAACATAGACTTGTCCATGTTTTGGAATTTTAAATATGGGGGTAACATACTTAACGGGAATGTTTACCAATTATTGAGAGGAGGTTCCAATAAAAGTACTGCTAAATTTATTTACGATAAACAATATAAAACATATGATAGCCAAGGAAATGATTTGTTAGCTACAGGAAATGTAGAGGCTTTAAAGGCAATTAACGAAAACGCAGAATTACCTTCACAAAGAGCAAATTTTGTAAGATTAGACAGTTATATGATTGAAGATGCTTCATATGCGCGTTTAAGCCAATTGACTTTAGGCTATAGCTTTTCAAAAAATGTCTTAAATGATTTAGGCTTAAGTAAATTTAGATTATATGCATCTTTTAATAATTTGTTAACAATTACAGATTACTCAGGTTTTGATCCTGAGGTAAGAATGAATGCTAATAATGGTTTAACACCAGGGATAGATAGAGGAAGTTTTCCGCGTTCGGTATCCTATGTGTTTGGACTAGATGTTTCACTTTAAAAAATTACTATGAAAACTATATTTAATACATTAAGCAGATATAAGATGTTTGTCAGAATAAATTTATACAATGTTGTAATTGTTTGCAGTGTTGCAATTGTAAGTTTAAATAATTCATGTCAGGAGTATTTGGAAGAAGACCCCCTGTCAGCATTTTCAACAGATGAGTTTTTTACATCTACGACCAGATTAAAAGCTGCAGTTTTAGGAATTTATGAAGAACTAGCTACTACTGAAGGCTATGGATATGTTGAGATTATGCTGTCAGGAGATACAGATATTCTTACGGCAGATGGAAGAAATGTAAATGGTAACTTGGGGAGTGAACAGGAGATTGCGCATTACAACACGCAGTCCGAAAGTCGACCGATTGAAAATCTTTGGTTGGTATTTTACAGTTCAATAAATCGCGCAAACAATGTAATTGAAAATGCCCATAAAGTGGTTACACATAACAAAACAGAAGAAAAATTGGTTAAAGCCTATGTTGCTGAAGCAAAAGCTTTAAGAGCGTTTTTATATGCTAATTTGGTAAGACGTTGGGGCGACGTGCCTTTGAGACTTCAACCTTCAGATTTATCTCAAAACTTAAATTTACCCAGAAGTGCAAGGGTTGATATATATGAGCAAATTTCAAAAGATTTTGAGGAAGCTATACCAGATTTACCTTGGCATAATGATCCAGAAGCTGAGTTAGGTCATTTAAGTAAGGGTGCGGCTATGGGACTTTATGTAAGAGCAATGTTATTTGCGGGAGGATATAATTTATATCAAGATGGTAAGGTAAAAAGACCAGAGAATTATTTAGATTATTATAATAAGGCCGAAAAAATAAGTAAAGAGTTGATAGAATCTAATAGACATGAATTAAATCCAGATTATGAAGATATTTATAGAAAAATAACAGGAAGTGTTTTAGAGCCAAGCGAATCTATGTTTGAAATAGACTTAGCAGTAATGAATGGCTCATTTCAAAATTCAGGGCGCATAGGTTCCAGAAGTATTGGTGTTAGAATAAAAAATTACACGAGTAGTACAGGAGTGAAAATTGGTACAAACATAAGAATGACAACAAGTGATTTTTTATCACAAAAATTTCAGGATGGAGACTTGAGAAGAGACATAAGTATTGCGGACTTTGACCTAATAGGAGACAAAGCGACAAATATTCTTTCAAAAAAGCCTATTCCGTATAATAACAATGCAACATATGGTTGTGCAAAATGGAGAAGGGATTGGCATTTTCCAGAAGCTATTCAATTTAATAACACAGATGCAAATTACGTAATTTTGAGGTATTCAGATGTTTTATTAATGAGAGCTGAGGTTTTAAACGAACTTAATAATGGTCCAACAGAAGAGGCTATAGAACTAGTTAATAAAGTTAGGCGCAGAGGTTACGGATTTGACATAAATTCTTCTAGCCAAATTGCTGATGTACCTTTCGAGTTTACTACAGACAAAGAGACATTTTTAAATTTTTTAATAGACGAAAATGCTCGAGAATTTTCAGGAGAGGGTAACCGAAAATTTCATTTGATTAGATGGAATATATTGCAAGAAAAATTGTTGGATTTTAGAGAATTTCTACTAACAGATCCCAAAAACAAGTTTTATGGATTAAGAGTTCATTTGGCTAGCGAATTGTATACACCAAATAAGCACGAACTTTATCCGATTCCACATAACGAGATTCTTGATAGTAATTTCTTGCTTACTCAAAACCCGGGTTATTAAGATTTAAATAAAGTAGATAAGTTTTTAGTTAGAGCGGTTAGTAGCGTTAAATAATTTCTGGAGTAGATGATACTCTATCATTGAATTGATTCTACTTCGGGATTATTTGTTTTTAGGGTAAATATTAACTGCTAACATAATCATTAATCTATTTTAAAACGATTTATAAAACTACATAGGAATTAAATGAAAAAAGTATATTTAAAAGGCTTGTTTTCCATTTTCGTCACGCTAGCTATTGTTTCATGTAAAAAAAAGACAATTACTAACATTAATAATGAATATGTATCTGTTAAGATAAATAAAGGCAAAATTGATATTTCAAGTTCTGTAAATAATGAGTTAAAGGCTTCTTTTAAAGTTTTAGGGGAAATTGAACTACAAGAATACCTGCCTTTTACAGATGATATTTGGGGTAAAGGAAAACAATTGGTGTTTTTGCATGGAGATAGAAAAGGGTATAAAACAACAATTGCGTTATACTCCGGCAATCCATTTGTTCATCTTAGCACAACCATATGTAATAATGAAAAGGAAGATGTAGTGTTTTCTGAATTAGATATTGGAACCATAAGTTTAAGCGTAGGAAGTGAGTTTGATAGTTTGAATACGCTAGGTACAGGGGGACTAAAAACAGTAAAAAATTCAGAAGGTAGCTATTTGTATAGTATGCTATCTAATCCAGAAAATAGAAATAGCATTTTAACAGGTTGGCTAACCCAATCTAAAGGTGTAGGTACTTTCTATCCAAAAATTACTACAGAAAACGATAAAATACAGTCTTATGAGTTAAAGGCAGGATTAGAATTTGGTCATTTTAAAATTAAGAAAGAAGAGAAAAGAAGTACAGATACGATGATACTAGGCTTTTTTAACGACGGCAGAGAGGGTTTAGAACTATACGGAAATCACTTGGCAAAGGCTTATAATATCAACTTGCCAAAAAAACCAGAAGTATACTGTACATGGTACCATAGAGATTTAAATGGCTCAGGAGCTTCAACTGAAGAAGATTTAAAAGAAAATGTGGAATATATTTCAGAGAACTTAGCTGATTTTGGGTTAAATACTATTCAAATTGATGACCACTGGCAAAGCTCTTTAATAAAAGGTCTTAATTATAAGAATAAAAAAGAGTTTAAAGAGCATAAGCTTGGTGGAGGGCCCATTAAAACATTTGCAGAGAGTAATTTTAATTATCCCTCTGGAATGAGGCACACAGCTAATGCAATTATCGAGAGTAAATTAGTGCCTGGTATATGGTTTATGCCATTTTCCGGAGATAAACATAACTCTTATTTTAATACAGAAATATTTGCGACTGATGCAAAAACAGGTTTACCATTTGAAGCTAAGAAATGGTCCGGAACTATTATCGATGCTACTAATCCGAAAGGAGAAATGTTCTTAAGGGAACGATTTAAAAGACTATATAACTGGGGATATAGATATTTTAAAATAGACGGATTACATACAGGTGCTCCAAGTGAAAATGTATATGTTAATAGATCCTACAATGGTGTGAATAGTTATGCTAATGCTAAAATATATAATGATGATTTAACTTTTACAGAGTGTTTCAGGAGGGGTATAACCATATTAAAAGAAGAAGCGCCAGATGCATTTTTACTTGGTTGTACAATAACTCAAAATATGAGTGCCTTTACATCGTCAATTGGTGCTGTACATGCAATGCGAGTTGGTCCAGATAATGATACAGCAAGAAATGGAGATTGGAAAAATATTACTAAAGGAGCAGATTATGCAGGCAATCTTTATTTTCTAAACAATAAAGTTTGGTACAATGACCCTGATCCATATTATGTTAGAAATACCAATCCTTTAAATAAGGCAAGATGGATGGTATCTTGGCAAGCGGTTTCAGGGGTAATGGGAACTTCTAGTATGCAATATGCTAATCTTACAGCAGAGAGATTGAATCTGATAAAAAGAGCATTACCTACCCATAATCTTACGGCGAGACCAGTAGATATTCTTGAAAATGAAAAACCTAAAATCTGGATGGTTCAAAACGATAGACTATCTATAGTAGGTCTTTTTAATTGGTATGAGCAAAAAGAGACAAAAATTGAATATAGTTTAGACAAATTGGGTTTAGATATATCTAAGCAGTACGGTGTTTTTGATTTTTGGAAAAATAAATATTTAGGAAAAATTAATGAAGAGCTTACATCTACATTGGCCCCAGCTTCATGCCAAATTTTGGCACTTAAAGAAATAAAGTCTTATCCTCAGGTTATAAGTACATCTCGACATATTACACAAGGTTTAATTGATATAGTCAATGAGTCTTGGAATACATTATCTAAAACACTTTCGGGTACGAGTAAAGTTGTTAAAGGGGATTCATATGAATTAAGGGTTATACTTCCTGAAGATGGTGGTATTCCAAAAACGGCAATGTGCGATGGGAAAGCTATGGATGTCGTACTAGATGGTGAAATAGCTCGATTAACTTATTTGCCAGAAGAAACAGGCAACGTGAATTGGAAAATAAGGTTTTAAGTGATATTAAAACATGAAAAAGACTAAATTAATATATCATACTTTTTTGAACAGATTTTTTTTACTTACGATAATTTTTGCTAGCATTAGTTTTTATGGTCAAAATGCTAAAATTATTAATGGTTCTGAGAAAACTATTAAAAAACATTCTATTTATGATAACACTCTCGAGGCACCAGTTCCACAGGGAATGGTTGATGAAAATTCTCCTTGGTTACATTTTAGAATACCGTTAAATAAAAATGAGTTAGGACATAGACTTTATTATTTCAAATTATCACAAGACTCTACATTTACGAAAGATGTTATAAGAAGTAAAGCAAAACGTTGGTCATTCTTTAACCCATATAGCGTTTTGAAAAAAGGGAATTGGTATTGGCAATACGGATATACATTAGATACAACTCCAGCGGATATTAAATGGTCAAATGATAAGTACTCTTTTGTTATTACAGGCAATGAGAGAGTGGTAGTCCCTCCTACTCCAGATGAGGTCATTAAACGTATATCTAGTACTAAAGCTCCTCATGTAGTATTATTAAAGGATGAAATTGGAAATTTATTACCGAGTAGTCAACCTGAAATTAAAGAGGGTATTCTGAATAATTATAAAAAACTATTAAATATTAGACCAGAAGTAAAAGTAGTAGTAGATGAAAGTACTTATCCGAATCTTCTAAAGGAAGATTATGAAAATAAAAAGTTTCGATTTTTTCAATTGTCAACCTTAAAACAATTTAAGGGTTTTGCAAATAGAATAGAATCTTTATTAAAGGCTTACCTTCTAACAGGTAACGAAGAGTATAAAAGAATAGGATTAGAGGATTTTTATAAACTGGATAATGAGTTTCATACTGTAATGATGGAATATGGTAAACATCCAGGATATCCCGACGATTTTGTACTTGAAGCCCATATAAAATTAATGACTCTTATTTTAGATGCCTTTTCAGAGGATTTGAATAAAGAATGGAAAACCAAGATAGTTAATCTACTTTTTAAATATAAAAAAGAGGGTTACTTAAATTTTTATAAACAACTTGAGTTTTCTGAACATATTGCATATAAGGCTCATCTATGGCAGGCAGGAGTGCAAACATTACTCATGAGTGCGATAGTCTTAAGTCCATACAAAGAAGAAGCGCAGCTATGGTTGGAGTATGCTTACGAATTGTGGTTGTATAGAAATCCAGCGGGCAGTAGAAATGATGGTGGATGGCATGGAGGTAATGGGTATTTTGGAACCAATGAAAGGCAATTACTTTATACCCCATGGGTAATGAGTAAGCTTATGGGTTATGATTATTTTAACCATCCTTGGTATAGAAATGTAGCTAAATACTTGTCATATTCCAATCCAGTTGGAAATCCAGGATTAGCATTTGGAGATGGTAATGGTACCGACGGAGCAGGTCACTATAACTTAGTTGAAGCATTAGCACATATTCATGCCGATAACTATTGGAATAAATGGAGATTAAAAACAACTGGGAGAATTGATAAAAAATGGTTTATTAATAAGGTTGGAGAAAATGAAGCCCCCTGGTCTTTGTTATCAGTATGGAATACTAATAAATTAGATCCGGATTTTATAAAAGTAGATCAACCTAAAGAGTTAAGTGCTTTGTTTCGAGATATAGGTTATGTAGGTATGCATACAGACCTTGTTAATCCTTCTAAAAATTTGTTGCTCAACTTTAGGTCTTGCCCATTTGGACAATTAAACCATGCCCATCCTGCACAAAATGCATTTAATATCGCTTATGGCGGTGAACCACTATTTTGGAGAACGGGACATTATAATTCAATAGATAAGCATAAGGTTTATAGTTTTAAACATTCTCGAGCTCACAATACCATTTTAGCTAATGGATTTGGCCAATCAACAGATATATCAGGTTATGGTTGGGTACCTCGTTTTGTAACTGGAAGAAAAATTTCTTATACGGTTGGTGATGCCTCAAATGCTTATTCAGGAATATATAGAGTTCAATCTTCCAAAAAAAGTTATTTAGAAAAGGAAGGAATATCTGTAACTGAAGCCAATGGTTATGGTAATCCAGAAGTAACACGTTTCAGGAGACATATAGCTATGTTGCGCCCCAATCACATAATAGTTTATGATGAATTGGAAGCTAAAGAACCTATCCATTGGACCTTTAAGCTAAATGCTCAAGACAATATGGAGCAAATTGGCGATAATAAGTTGTCAACATCAAATGCCCATGCACGAGCAAATGCACAATTATTATGTGAAAATACAGTTGAAACGATGGTTACAGATAAGTTTTTTAGTGGTTCAGCCTTAGATTGGAGAGGTAGGCAGGGTAATGGAGCCAAAAATTATCCAAACCAGTGGCATGGTTCATTCACAACTACAGACAAGCTAAAGTCAACACGCTTTTTAACTATAATTGAAATTCTTCCAAATGGGGAAGAGGTCTCCACTAAAGTTGATGTAATTCAAACTAAAAATTTTACAGTAGCAGAGGTTGGCGATTATAAAGTAAAAGTAGAATTAGACCCCAACAGACCTTCATTTATTGAAATTGTGTCAAACGATGAAACTTGTGCTTTAGTTTCTGGTCAAAATGCAAAGAAAGTTGAATTAGGAAAAAACATAAAAACAGCAAAGTTAATTGGGAATACACTCTTTATGGAAAAGTCGGATACTGGAAAGATAGACTTTTTTGAGCAATCAGATATTTTGCCAGATGTTTTAAAATTCGGAAATAAATATTAATAAGAATGTATATAAAATTTAAAAGAGAACTTTAATTCCTATTAAAGATAAGATAAAAGAAGCCGTTAACAGAGGCCCATATATTTTGAACTAAATAAAAGACGGTTTAAAAATAAATTATGAATTTAAAAATAATTAAGTTATTAATTTTTACCATTGCCCTATTTACAGAGGTAAAAGCACAAGAAATAGTTTGGAATTCTCCTTCCAAAGATGCTTTAGACTCTATGCCATTATCAGGTTCTCTTGGGGCCGGTGCAAATATATGGGTTCAGGATGGCGCAATATGGCTTTATTTAGCTCACAATGGTGCTTACGATGAAAATGGAAAATTACTTAAGCTAGGGTGCGTAAAGTTAATTCCCGAAAACATCAATTTAGATTCAAATGGATTCATTCAAAGTTTAGACCCTCAAACAGGTACAATAACAATATCAAAGGGTAATTTTTCTATGTCTATTTGGTTTTCTAACGAAACTCTAATAATAGAAACAGCTAATAGTTTTAAGCATAAATTTGAAGTGGCTTATGGTATTTGGAGAGATAATCAAAAATTTGATATAAATGATTCTGGTTTTGTATGGTACCATAAAAATAAAGAATATGCTAAAGATGTAGTTTTGATGGCTGAAAAACAGGGTATCCCTGAAAACAGTGTTTGTGATGTAACAACAAATCGTGTATTTGGAGGAGCATTGGCTGTTAAAGAAGGTTTGCACAAGGTTACCAAGTCTGATGTTAAATGGCAATTATGGGAAGGGTACTTATGGACTGGTGTTACTATGCCTAGGAGTAAACATTTAATAGTTGTTAGTCTAATTGCAAGCATGAATTCCAATGAAAATACATGGCAAAAAAAAGCTAAAACTTTCTTTAACGATAGGTTTCGTGAAAGTGCAAAAAAATCAGAGTTAGCTAAATGGAATGAGTTCTGGAAACGTTCATATATAAATATTAATTCAGATGCAGTACCAACAAATGATGGATACTTAGTAAGTCAAAATTACAACTTGTTTCGCTACATGTTAGCATGTAATAGAAATGGAGAATTTCCATTATTATTTAATGGAGGTATTTTTACTACAGATGTTGCTTATGACCGTATCACAGGAATGACATACTCTTTTAAGAAAAGAGAAGGTCAAGAATTTCCAGATTTTAGGAGGTGGTGGGGCACCCATTTTATGTCCCAAAACCAAAGGTGGATGGGATGGCCTACTATAGCAGCTGGTGATGTTGATATGCTAAAGCCTACATTAGAATTCTATAGAAAGCGGGAGTTAACAGCAAGAGCAAGAGCAAAAACTAATAATGCAGAAGGCGTAGTCTATCCTGAGCCTATGGACGTTTGGGGCTTATGTAGTGTAAAACCTCTACCCAATGGTTTTTGTGGATCTAAGCACCTAACTTACCATTTTTCGGTTATGCTAGAAATAGGGTGGATGGCATTACAAGCACGCAATACTATGGGTCTGGATATTACGGAACATTTAGAATGGATTAAAGGAACTGTTATGTTTTATGATAGTTTTTATAGAAACGAAACTAAAAAAAGAACTGGAAGTGAATTAGATAAAGATGGCATGCTAAATATTTACCCTAGCAATGCTCTGGAGTTATTAAGTGGCGCAACCAATCCCATTGAGGTTGTTTGTGGATTGAAGAGAGTTACAGAAGGGCTACTAGAGATTGATGAGATTAAAGGTTCTGATAGGGAACAGCTTATTGAAATAAAAAAGCATCTACCAGAGATTCCAATTGGAGAAAGAAGTGGTGTAAAAGTTGTTAAAGAAGCAAAATCTTTTGAAGGGATACATAACAAATGGGAACCTATTGAAATGTATTCTTTTTGGCCATACCGTTATTTTGGAATAACTCAACCCGAAACATTAAAATTAGCAAGAAATACTTGGGATAATATACCAAAAAATAGAATTCGGTGTATTAATGAAGATTACTCTTGGATGGCAAATGTAGTTAATGTTTCTGCATTGGCTAGACCTGAAGAATCTAAGAGAAGAGTTATATATAAATTGGCTAATAATAAAATGCCTCAAGCTAGATTTCCTGCTTTTTTTGGACCTGGACATGATTGGATTCCTGATCATAATTGGGGAGGAAGTGGGATGACAGGGCTTCAAGAAATGCTTATTGCTCCGGAAGTAAAAGAATCAAATGGTAAAATTTATTTGTTCCCAAGTTGGCCAAAAGATTGGGATGTTGAGTTCAAATTACATACTGCAGAGAACACCATAGTAGAATGTATTTATAAGAATGGAGAAATTAAAAAGCTAAAGGTCTTTCCGGAAATAAGAAAAAAAGATGTAATAGTTTGTAATTAAGTATCAAATAAATTAATAATAAATAAAAGTAAAATTATGAGAAATTTTTTTAGCATTTTAAGTGTAATAATTTTTTTAACCGCGTTTTCTGGAACTCTATTTGCACAAGATATAAAAGCAAAGGTTCTAAAGAGTATGGAAAGGGAATCTGAAGAAATGGTTGAAATATTAGAATTGGATGAAAGTAAGAAGGATGAATTAATTGAGGCCAAAAAAGAAAAATTTTTAAAGAAACACGCTATCAAAAAGGATTATACAAGTGGTTCTGCTGACTATAAATCAGCTATGAAAGAATTGAATAAATCTTTCATTAAAAAGTTAAAAGAGATATGCACTTCAGAAAAATATAATCAATGGATTAAATACACCAAGTCAAAACATAGTAAATAGATAAAAAGCGCATTTTATGGTTAGTTCTAATTTTTAGAAAACAGAACAATTAGCTTTTTCATCAGATACTTTTTAATAATGGTATTAAAACCCACGACCATTTTTTTTTAACAAATAATATAAATATGAATTTTTTTTTAAAATATAGCTATGTATGCTATATAATGTGTTTTAGTATTTTGGCATGTGCACAAAACTCAAAAACAGAAAGTAAACTTAAAACACAAACCGATGTACCTTACACGGCTAACTGGGAGTCTTTGAGCAAACACAATGCCTCACCTGATTGGTTTCGCGATGCTAAGTTTGGCATTTATTTTCATTGGGGAGTCTATTCAGTACCTGCATTTCATAATGAATGGTACCCAAGAAACATGCACATCATCGATTCAAAAGCAAATAAGCACCATATCGAAAAATATGGACACCCTTATGATTTTGGATATCATGATTTTATTCCAATGTTTAAAGCAGAAAATTTTGATGCTGATAAATGGGCTAAACTTTTTAAAAAGTCTGGAGCCCGATTTGCAGGACCTGTAGCCGAGCATCATGATGGGTTTTCAATGTGGAACTCAAAAGTGAATCCATGGAACGCATTTCAAATGGGGCCCAAAAGAGATATAGTTGGTGAAATGGAAAAAGCGGTAAAAGGGAATGGTTTAAAATTCATTACAAGCTTTCATCATGCTCGTCAATGGAACAGAACTTCCGGATCTGAATCAGAGAAGTTTTATAATTATTTAAAAGATAATTACCCTAAACTTCTTGAAGATGACAAAAACAAACTTTTATATGGCGAAATGCCGTGGGAAGAGTTTCAAAATATTTGGTTTGATAAACTAGCAGAAGTCATCGATAAATACAATCCTGATATGATGTGGTTTGATACTGCTTTAGACAATTTAGGAGAACCTATGCTACAAAAATATTGTGCATATTATCTTAACCATGCTACAAAAACAAAACAGGAAGTAGTGATTTTTTATAAGCATCAAGATTTACCAAATACAGTTGGAGTATTGGACTACGAAAAAGGTAGAGCTGATGAATTGGCTGAGTTACCTTGGCTTACAGACGCATCTGTAACCAAATCTAGTTGGGGTTTTACTGATAGGGTTATAGGTAAAAATAAAATCTACTCAGGTAAAGCAATGATACATACACTTATAGATATTGTTAGTAAAAACGGACAATTACTTTTAAATATTGCTCCAATGGCCAACGGTACAATTCCAAAATATCAAGAAGAAACTTTGTTAGAGATGGGTGAGTGGCTTGATTTATATGGTGAGGCAATTTATTCAACAAGACCTTTTCGTGAATTCGGTAAAGGCCCTACCAAATTTGGAAAAACGAATCCAGAGGGTACTCCTGAGGATGTTCGTTATACTCAATCCAAAGATGGTAAATATGTTTATGCAATTTTCTTGGGGTATCCTGATAGTAATTCTGAAGTTAACTTAAAGGCGTTAAACCGTTATATTATAACAATTGAAAGTGCAGAAATTCTTGGATCTGATGAAAAAGTTAATTGGAATCAAACAGCTACTTCTTTATCACTTAAATTTCCTGCTAAGGCACCATTATTAGCAGAAAAAGCTACTGTGGTCAAATTAAAAATTAATTAACCTATCTCATGGTATTTTAAATCAAAAGTATAGTAAGAACACATTACGTATACAATCCAATATGCTTTTTAAACTAACGCTTGGATTAGAGGATTAATATTTTTTTATGAGATCACAAATAAATAAGTTTAAGGAAGTATAATGATTTTTTCAAATAGTTATTTAAGATTAATTAAAATAAAAAAGATTCTTCAGGTTAATTTTTTACTTGTGTTATTTCTTTTTTTATTAGGTTGTAAATCTCAGAACAAAGATAAGGTTTTGCCTGGGGAAATACGTTTAACAGCAGAAGCAGTTCACCCCTTATGGCGCGCTAATGCTTTTCCAGATAATATAAAATCAGATATTAACCCTCCGGCATACTTTTGGCCTTCAAAGCGTAGGGGCTTTACAGAACCTTTGATTAATTATGAGTTTCAGTTAAGTAGTGATAGTATGTTCTATTCAATACATGAAAATGTAAAAGGACACAATCCATCCTCTTATGTTAGCAAAAAACCATTGAAAAAAGGGAAATGGTATTGGAGATATCGAGAAGAGGGAAAAGCTTGGAATGGTAATTTTTCGTTTTTAATAACCGATAGTTCTCGTTTAGATAGTAGACCCAGTTCGGATGTACTTGTGCGTAATGTTAAATCAGAGGTTAAACGACCAAGAGTAGTTATACGACAAGAGCGTTTAGAAACAGTTCGAGATACATTTAAGGCTAACGGAATAACTGAAGCATTGCTTAAAGAGAGTGAAGAATACTTTGGTGTGATTCTTCCTGAAAAAGAATGGGGAGGTAAATTCTATAAAAATGCTAAACGAGTTTTTAAGCCTAAAAAATTCCCGGATGGTCATATAAAATCAAAAATTACAGCTCCCATATGGATGAATGCTATTAAGAGTTTATGTGTGTCTTATTTACTCACTAATGATGCTAAATACGCTAACGAAGCTCTACGTTGGGGAATGAGGGTCACAGAGTTCGATATTTTAACTAATAATAACCTTACTTATGACGGTAATCCGGTTCCAGATGGTTTTGATTTTGCTATGTATTTGGATGCAATAACCTATCTATACGATTGTTTGTATAACTATATGTCAGATAGTCAGAAAGAAAGTATTCGTGAAAACCTATCGAAAAGATTAGAAATATATTACCAGTACTACACTAACCGTCTAGAAAATAGATGTATTGATAACCATACTTGGCAAATTAGTTTAGGGGCTTTTGTTCGCGGTGCCATTACTGTAGTAGGAGATATACCTGAAGCAGACAAGTACTTGTCTTATGCATATGATATATGGACAGCTATTGATCCTGAACAAAGTCACACAGACGGTGGGTGGTTTGGAGGTGGATATGTGGCTGTAAATATTGATGTTTGGACAGAAGTTCCATGTTATTTTAATACATATACAGGCCATAATTTTTATGATTACCCTTTCTATAGAAATCATCCTTTATATTTTTTATACAGACAACCACCAGGTTCTGTAGAGGATGGTTTTTCTGGTGATGGTTATGGCTCAAATTCAAAGACTATAGGAGACAAATTAGGTTTATGGCTAAACATATTAGATGCAGAATTGAATTCTCCAGTTGCAGGATGGCTAGCAAATTCAAATAAAGGAAAGCTTAATAAACCAGAAAAGTTTAAGACGTTTGCTTGGACAAGGCAAACTGAGGGAAAGCCACTAAAAAATAGTCGTATTGTTGATAGTTTAGGTAAAATGCCACAATCTAGAGCGTTTAAAGATATTGGTATAGTAAATATGCACAGCGATTTACTAAACCCCAAAAACGATTTGCACGTTGCCTTAAGATCCAGTCCTTTCGGTACATTTGGCCATAATTTGGCTAGTCATAATGCATTCAATGTAATATACAAAGGAGATTATCTTTTTGCCCCCTTTGGACATAGGCATGGAGGCGCAAAGAATAATGCTACTACCTACAAACATACAAGAGGCCATAACAGTATATTGATAAATGGTAAAGGACAACCTTATAGCCCAGAAGCTTATGGGTGGATTCCAAGATTTTTGGATGGCAAAACTATAAGTTACGCATGTGGAGATGCTTCTAATGCATATGACGCCGAACCTTTTGAGCGTGAAACTCAACTGTTTTCAAGAGCTAAACTAAAAGTTGAAGAACATATTTCTCGAGGTCTTTTAGAGCGTTTTAGAAGGCATGTTGTGTTCATTAGGCCTTCAATAATATTAGTATATGATGAATTAGAGGCCGATACCCCTGTACAATGGGACTGGGTGTTACATTCCAGAAAAGATTTAAAAAAGAGAGAATCCAGCTTAGAAGTTAAGAATGTAAACGCAAGAGTTGATTTTAAAAGTAGTTCGCCAATGGAGATAAGTATTAACGATAAACCTTTATTTCCAGCTATTAATGTAGACGGAAGAGCAGGAGCAAAACCAGGTACTCCTTACCCACAAATTGGTAATCATGCCTTTGTGTCTTCTTCTGAGAAAGTAGAGAAAATCAGAATAATGTCTATAATTCAGGTTGGAGATGTAAAACCAATCAAAACATTGTCTAAGGATGAATTCCTGATTGGAGATTGGACTATAACAAGTGAGTTAAATCCAAATAAGATGGCAAATATGAAGGTGTTTAATACCGATAATACAGTCAATTTTACACTAAAATCAAACGATGGTGAGTCTGTTTTAAAAGAAGTGTTGCAGGGTAAGCTTGTGGAGTCAAAAATAGTTGATCAATTACCCTATCATGCTCAAGGATTGAAACATGATTCAAATATTAAACAATAGAATTAAATTTTAAATAAATGAAAAAAACATCAAACCAATTTTATAAACCTTTGTTAGTAATAATGCTTTTACTAATTAATATAGTTTATTCAAGCACTTATAGTGGCTCAGATAGATATATGGATAAAGTAAATGAAATAGCACTAGATAATAATTATATCCAAAGAAAAGTAGGCGTTGTTTCCGGGGTTCTTAAAACGATTAGCATCTACAATAAAATAGCGGGTAAGCATATATTTCCGGAAAGTGCTGATGAGTTTGAATTGAGAATTTCAAAAGATGCATCAAAACCTACAAAAGATATTACGCTAAAATCAAAAGATTTTGAAGTAATAAATTTTACTGGAACAGAAAATGAAATTGTTGCCGAACTTCAAAATAAAACCTATCAAATTAATGTAAAGGTATATTACACGTTAGATCCAAATGATTTTTATGGGCATAAGTTTTTAAAAATAACATCTAAAGATGAATACGTTATTGAAGTTTTGGATATTGAATCAATTTCTTTAAAAGATGCTTATGAGCCTTATCGAGCCAAAAACCTTATGTGGACAAAAACAAAGTTTCTACCTAATTTGGGGCAGCCTGTATATACATCGCGATCAGCTACTTTTTGGGGTGTTGAATTTCCAGCCTCATGGAACAGAATTGAAAATGAAAATGACATACACTGTGGTTATCAAGCTGCTGTTGAGCTCAAACCAAATAAAACTTATACAAGTTATAAAGCGGTATTTGGAGTGGGAGATGATTCAGAATATATTAAAGATTCATTCTTAAAATATATTGATGAGATTAGATTAATACCTTTTGATTTACATGTTCAGTATAATTCTTGGTTTGATTTTTCTGCCTCAATCACACAAAAAAAATTCTTAGGGTCGCTCGAAACTCTAAATAATGAACTAGTAATTAAAAGAGGCTGTAAGCCAATTGATGTTTATGTTGTTGATGATGGTTGGCAAAATTCAAGACCAAATCGTTCTCCTTTAGAAGATTGGAGTAAAGGTATGTACGGGGTAAATACATTGGTTTTTGATGAAGATATGAAGACTGTAAAAGATGAAATTGAAAAAAAAGGTTCAAAGATGGGGCTGTGGGCAAGTCCTGCTTGTTTATTTGGAGCTACCGCTAATCTAGATGTTTTAGAAAAAAATGGTTTGGAGACTTTGGTTGGAAGCCCTCATCGTAGAACAGGAAAGGTAGCAAAGTCTATGTCAATGGTAGGAGAAAAATACATGGAATTGTTAGAAGAGGCATTACTCAGAATGGTTGATATGGGGGCTGTTTATTTCAAGTTAGATGGGATTTTTGGCCACATGGGTGCTAGGTTTTTTGAAGTAGTTCCTAACAGAGGAACCCCCGTAATGACTCATTTATTACCTAAGGATATTGTTGCAGATGATGTAAGACTGAATGATGAAAAATTTGATGAAATGAAGCGGTATTATATTACCCGAGGTACAGAGCGTTTAATCAAAATTTACGAGAAAATGATAGCACTCAATCCTAAAGTGCGTATTCTTAATCATAATGGTGCTACTATAAGCCCATGGTGGTTAATGACAACAGATGTTATTAGTTTGGTTAACCAGCAAGATGGTGCACAAGGAGGTAGTGATAGAAACGCTCAAATGGTTTACCGAGATGGTATTTATTACCAGACTGTTAAAACTGATGGCAATCAAATACCAATCAATTCTATCTTTAATCATGAGCCAGCAAAAGATGGAGGAGACCGCTTTGATGATGCAAATTTTGAAGATTTCAGAAATTATTTTTTTATGAATCTGGCTAGGGGAACGGCCATGGTAGAGCTGTATGTACAGGTTAGAAGTTTAGATAAAAGTGATTACGATGTTATAGCTGATGGTTTAAAATGGTTATACAAAGCCTACCCAGCTTTTAAGAGATCTAGAATGCATGGGTATAATCCATTAGGAGAAAATACATTTGATGAAATAAACGTAAACTTAAAAAACATAAATATTGATAAAGATACTAATGTGTATGGCTATACAGGATGGAATGAAAATCAAGGTTTCGTGTCAATACATAATCCTACCCTAGAAACAAAAACGTATTCATTTAAGCTAGACAGAAAATTTGGACTGTTACCAAATACCAATGGGCAATTAGTTTTTGATTTAAGTTCCCCAATGCAAGAAAAAATTACTGGTCTTAAAAAGGAGTGGAGATACGGGGAAACTGTTACTTTAAAAATAAACCCAAAGGATGTAATTATTTTAGACTTTAATAAAAAATAAATTTTTAACATGATTTTTCAATTAAGATATATTAGACTTATTTTACTAATTGCAATGATACCTGCTTTTGGAGTTAGTCAAAATATAGGAACTAAATCTAGGCCAAATGTGATTATTCTATATTTTGATGATTTAGGTTATGGAGATTTAGGAGCTAATAATCCAACGGGGTTGGAGATACCTGTAAATTCGGAATATTTGAGTAATTCAAAACAAACTCTAACTCCAAATTTAGATAAACTGGCTATGCAAGGTATCCGTTTTACTAACGGTCATTCTGCTGATGCCGTCTGCTCTCCAGCTAGATATGCTTTATTAACTGGTAGATACGCATGGCGAACAGCTTTAAAAAGTGGAGTTCTAGGTGGCTACAGTAAAACTTTTATGCCCAAGAATCAATTTACTATTGCAAATATGTTTAAATCGCTTGGATATCATACGGCTATGGTGGGGAAGTGGCATATTGGTATGCAATTTTATAATGAAGAAGGCAAGCCAGTAAAATTACCCACTAATCCAAAACCAACAATACTAGAAAACAACACCATTGATTTCTCAAAACCACTTACAGATACCCCCTTTCATCATGGGTTTGAGTATTTCTATGGAACAACGGCATCATTAGATATGTATCCCTATGCATGGGTAGAATCTAATAATAAGAAAGTACATGTTTTAATAAAAGGGGGTGTAGTCAACAATGATAAAGTTTATTTTACTGAAGCGAAAATTGCTAGCAATGAAGATTTGAAAGAAGGAAATATGCCTTTTAAGTCAAGACCTGGAGTTTATGACCCTAGTTTTGCACAAGAGGACTATTTGCAAATTCAAAGTCAAAAAGTTAGAGATTTAATGAAGTGCTATGAGTCTAGTGAAGAACCGTTTTTTATATATGTACCAATTCCTGCCCCTCATGAACCTTATGCAATTCAACAGAAATTTAAAGGGGTCACAGGTTTTGATTATGGTGATTATTTGGTTCAAACAGATTATTATGCAGGTGAAATTATTGATGCACTAGGAGACCCAAATGATCCTAAAAGTTTAGCTTCTAATACTATAGTATTTGTTACTAGTGATAATGGTCCAGAAAACGCAGCCTATAGAACAGGTATAAAAGTAGGTCATGACTCCAATGGTCCATACAAGGGTATCAAGCGAGATAATTGGGAAGGAGGTACGCGAGTGCCATTTATAATACGTTGGCCAGAAATTGTAAAGCCCAAAACCGTTACTTCAGATGTTTTTTTACAGGGTGATTTTATCGCTACAATGGCTGATTACTTTGGATTTAAATTAGACTATAATTCAAAGGCTCCAGATGCAGAAAGCTTTCTACCAGTTTTATCTGGGACTAAAATGCCTGAAAAAAGGAGACCAGCTATAATCCAACACTCAAGTAAGGGGCAATTTGCTATTGTGGATTATAAAGGTGAATGGAAGCTTATAGATGGAACTGCTGGTGGAGGAAATAATCATACTCCAGACTCGAATAATAATATGATTATTAATGCTCGGGGTAAAATAGGAGGTACCCCTCGTCAGCTCTATAATTTATTAAGTGATCCAGGCGAGCAAGATAATTTGCTAGTTGATGATCCAAATAATCCAAATGACAATTCATCCCCTTCTAAGGAACATTTGGAAAAAGAAAAAGAACTATACGAATTATTGGTATTAATACGAGGGAATAAACCTAAAGGGACAATTGGTACCAGTTATGTAAACGCTAAAAATAACAGAAAATGATAAAACAAAAAACATTATTGTTGCTTCTATTATGTCAAACCTTCTTTTATAGTTATTCTTTGAATGATAAAAATAAAGTTTACAGAATTAGTAGCGATTTTATTCATGTAACATTTGACGAGACTGATGGTAAACTTGCTTTAGCAACCTTAGATGAGAATGTTTTTTTTGAAACGAAGTTTAAAAGCTTTGTTAAAGATAAAACTAAAACTATAAAAAGTCATGAAATTTCAAATCTAGGTTTTTCAAACTCTATTGAAATACACTTATTAAATGGTGAGATTAAATTGGTCAGTTTGATTGATGGTGTGCCATTTGCGTTTTTAGAGACAATAGTGGTTAACTCTTCAAAAAGACCGTTGAAAGTAGATAAGATTGATATTTGTGATGCAAAAATTTTGCCTATGGTTGAAGATAGTAAATTAAGAGTTTTGGGAACAGGCGGATTAACTTTAGTTAATGAACAACCTAATTCTGGAAAAAAGTTACATAAAAAACCTTATAAAATCAATGAAGCATCTAGAGTATCTCCTGCAGGAAGTTATATGTTTTTATCCATAGCAAATCCTGAAACGAGAAGTGGTTTTGTCGGTGGTTGGATTTCATCTAATAAAGGTAGTGGTATAATTCACTATTTTTCTAATAAAGGAACAACCAATATTAGAGCAAGTATTGATTATGGGCGTTTAAATATTCTCGAACATAGCAATTTTGACACGGAAGTTCTTGCATTGGGTTATTTTAAGGATTGTAGATTAGGACTAGAATCTTATGCAGACATAGTGGCCAATTACTATGAAATTGAGTTAAACCCGCAATTAGACGGATATTGTACATGGTATAGCAGACCTAATGGAAGAGCCTCAGATGAAAATAAAATTATTGAGCTATCAGAAGATGCAAAGAAAAAATTAAAGCCTTATGGTTTTGATTTCATACAAATTGATGATAAATGGCAAAGAGGTTTGTATAAAAATGGACCAAGGAGGGTATTTGTAAACCATCGTGAAGATGGGCCATACCCAAATGGAATGAAACCTGTTGCTGAAAAAATTAAAAATATGGGGCTTACACCAGGAATTTGGTGGATGCCATTTGCAGGGACTTTTGATGACGATTTTTTTTCTGATAAGCAATATCTATTCTCCAAGAACCAAGACGGAACACCCTATGTTGCTAAATGGGGGGGGGCAGCTTTTGATTTGACAAACCCAAAAACTTTAAAATACGTTGGTGATATATCTCATAGATTAGCTAATGATTGGGGATATAAGTATTTTAAAATAGATGGACTATGGATGGGTACATCAACAAAAAATCAATACGGTAATAATGAATATATTGGTAATGATCATTTGGGAGAACAAATAGTTGAAAATCCTAATATCACACCTATTGAGTCCTATAGGCTTGGGCTTAAAACGATTCGCGATACAGTAGGGAAAGATGTTTTTATTCTGGGATGTAATACTTCTCAAAACATGAGAGTTTTTGGAGCTTCTTTTGGATTAATGGACGCGATGAGAATTGGTCCGGATAATAAACCTGAGTGGAAGTACTTAAAAATGGGACCTTGGCATGGAACAAATAGATATTTCTTACACGGGAAGGTTTGGTACAATGATCCAGATCCGTTATATGTAAGAAATGAAATGCCTATTGAACATTCAAAAGTTATATGTTCATGGGTTTCAATTTCAGGACAATTAAATGTATTTAGTGAGTGGTTGCCAGATCTGAATCCAGAAAGACTCCATCTTTTACAGCGGACACTTCCTTCTCACGGATTAACTGCCCGACCGGTGGATTTATTTGAAGAATTCTTTCCTAAGATTTGGGAATTGGATAACCCTGTCCTGGACCAAAAAATAGTAGCTGTTTTTAATTGGGAAGATGACACTGAACTAGGTTTCAATAAAGATTTAGAGAAACTAGGTTTAGACTCTGATGAAAATTATGATGTTTACGAGTATTGGACTGGTAGTTACAAGGAAGTAAAAGAGAATTTAAAGTTGAAAATACCAAAAGCTAGCTGTAGGGTTTTTTCAATTAGAAAAAAGAAATCACATCCACAAGTAATATCAACTTCTAGACATATAACTCAGGGTATAGTTGATGTCGTTGAAGAAATTTGGGATGAAAAAACAAAAACCTTCTTACTAAAAACCAAAAATATTGAAGATGATAATTACGAAATTCGGATTGTTGTTCCTTCTGCAATGGAAGTAGATAAAGTTATTTTCAATAAATCAGAGATTCCATTTGAATTAAAAGGAAGCCTTTTAATTGCGAATGTTACAACTAAAATAACTAAGAACTTTGAGTGGGAAATAAGTTTTAAGTAATAACCTAAGTATAATTGAACAAACAAAGCTTCATGAAGAAAATAGCACTATATATATCCTTGATACTTGTATTTGCTTGTGGTAAAAAACATAATATCAATAAAAAGGATGATACATTTCATCAGTTTGAAAGTAATTGGGAGTCATTGTCCAAACAAAACATACCGGAATGGTTTAAAGATGCCAAATTTGGTATTTATGCCCATTTAGGGGTTTATTGTGTTCCAGCATTTGAAAATGAGTGGTATCCTCGTAAAATGTATTCCTATGAAAAGGAGAAGTATCAAAAGGTGAAAGATTACCATAGAAAGACTTATGGTCCGATTAAGGATTTTGGTTATAAGGATTTTATACCACTTTTTAAATGTGAAAATTTTGATGCTGAGGAATGGGCCGAATTATATAAGAAAGCTGGAGCTAAATTCGCTGGACCTGTAGCAGAGCATCATGATGGCTTTTCCATGTGGGGTAGCAAAGTTAACAGATGGAATGCTGTTGACATGGGACCAAAAAGAGATATTGCAGGAGAATTAGTTAAAGCTATTAGAAAACGAGATATGAAAGTAGTTACATCATTCCACCACTCATATAACGTTAGTGGTTTTTTTGTGAAGCAGGATAGTTTAGATACAGGGGATCCAGAATATGCAGATCTTTATGGACAAGAAGGTTCCAAAATAGCATATGAAAACTGGTTTTTGAAGATGAAAGAAGTTATAGATGAATTTAAACCTGATCAATTATGGTTCGATTTTAAATTAAAGAATATTCCAGATGAATATAAAATTCGTATGGCTCAGTACTATTATAATAAAGAAGCTGAATGGAAAAAAGATGTTATTATTACTAGAAAAAATGACGATTTGCCTTCTGGGGTTGGTGTGCTTGATGTGGAGAGGAGTAAGCAAGCAAACTCGTCGGATAGGTTGTGGCAAACTGACGATGCTCTTGCTCGATATACATGGATATGGGTTCCAGATATAGAATTAAAACCCGAAAGAGAATTGATCCACGAATTAATTGATATCGTTAGTAAGAATGGTGTGTTATTATTAAATGCCTGCCCTAAAGCAGATGGTACAATACCTGACGACCAAAAAAAAATACTTTATGCTATAGGAGATTTTTTAAAAATAAACGGACAAGGGATTTATAAGACCAGACCTTGGAAAATACATGGCGAAGGTCCTAATCTTTATGATAAGGGAAGAGGGATGGACGAATATGAAAAAAAACCAGTTGAATTCACAGGAAATGATATTCGCTTTACATCTTCAAAGGACGGAAAAATAGTTTATGTACACACTCTAGGTTGGCCAAAAGATAAGTTAATAATAGAGTCTATGGGACTAAATTCGAAATATTTAAAGGAAAAAATAAAATCTGTTAGTATGCTAGGGAACAATGCTAAAACTAACTGGAATCAAACACAAAATGGGTTAGAAATAGATGTCAGTAATACTAAGCCAAGAGGAAATCATGCATATACATGGGCTGTACAGTTGTGACAAGCCCTTCATGTAGTAGCCACTACTTAATATGACAAATGTTTACATGAAAAATAACAATATGAAATACATTGTTTGCGAAAAACCAGGAGAATTTCAATTGAAAGAAAAGGAGGCTCCTGTACGAAAAGAAGGCGAAGCTTTATTACAAATAAACAGCGTTGGTATTTGTGGTACCGATTTACATGCTTATGGCGGAAACCAAGCATTCTTTACCTACCCTAGAATATTAGGGCATGAATTAGCTTCTGAAGTATTAGAAATTGGAGAAAATGAACGCGGTATAAAAGCAGGCGACAAAGTTGTTGTTATGCCTTATGTTAGCTGCGGAGAATGTATTGCATGCCGAAACGGAAAAACAAATTGCTGCACCAATATTAAAGTTTTAGGTGTTCATGCCGATGGCGGAATGCAGGAACAAATTACCGTACCTGCAGACATACTTTTACCGGCCAACAACTTATCTAACAATGAAATGGCTATTGTAGAGCCTCTTGCTATTGGAGCCCATGCAGTGAGAAGAGCCAATATTCAAAAAGGGGAAACTGTAGCTGTTGTGGGTTGTGGTCCAATTGGGATTGGAATCATGAAATTAGCGCAAATTGCTGGTGCAAAAGTAGTAGCCATCGATATGAATGAGCAACGCTTAGAATATGCCAAAGAAAAAATTGGTGTAGATTATATTGTAAAAGCCGGAGAACATGCGGTTAATGAAATTTCAGAAATCACTAATGGCGATTTATGCACTGCTGTTTTTGATGCCTCCGGAAACAAATATGCTTTAGAGGCTTGTCCTGATTATATGTCGCATGGTGGTCGTTTTATTCTTGTTGGTTTATCTAAAGGCGAATTAACTTATACACATCCCAAAGTACATGCCAAAGAAATGACTTTAATGTGTAGCAGGAATGCAACAACCGAAGATTTTGAGCATGTTATTAGTGTTTTAAATCAATTCCCTACAGATTCGTTCATCACGCATCAAGTACCGTTTACGAAAATGATAGAACATTTTGATAGCTGGTTAAAACCAGAAACAGGCGTTATTAAAGCAACAGTAAGTTTTAACTAAAAATAAAGATGTCTAAAAATTACGTTCAAATAGACCCAAGAGACAATGTTATTGTTGCCATAAATCCATTAGAAAAAGGAAAAGTAACAAAAGTCGCCGGCAAAGAAATTACTTTAAAAGAAAACATTAAGCAAAAACACAAATTTGCGCTTAACGACTTTAATGTTGGCGACGAGATTTACATGTATGGTGTATTAATAGGAAAAGCCACTAAACCCATAAAAGAAGGTTGCGCCATTACTATTGACAATGTAAAACATGCTTCGGCAGAATTTAATGATTCTAAAGAAAAATTCACGTGGACAGCTCCTGACGCTTCAAATTTTGAAGGTAGAACATTTAATGGATTTCATAGAAAAGATGGCAAAGTAGGTACAGCTAATTATTGGTTAGTTATTCCTTTAACATTCTGTGAAAATAGAAACCTAGATGTTTTAGAAGGCGCACTTTCTGAAAAGCTCGGTTATGAAACCAAAAAAGATTTTGCAGTTGACACCGATGCTTTAATTCGTAAGTATAAATCTGGCGCTAGTGCCGAAGACATTTTCAATACACCAATTATAACAACTAAAGAGGAGATGACAAAAAATCGCATCTTCCCCAATGTTGATGGTATAAAATTTTTAAAACACGATGGCGGATGTGGTGGTATACGTCAAGATTCTGAAGTGCTTTGCAAGCTTCTTGCTGGTTATATTACTAACCCTAATGTTGCTGGTGCAACAGTTTTTAGTTTGGGTTGCCAAAATGCGCAAATAGAAATGCTTCAAAAAGCCATTGATGCTATCGATCCTAACTGCGATAAACCTGTTCATTATTTAGAACAGCAAAAAAGCGAAAGTGAAAGACATCTTATAGAAGAAGCCGTTAAACACACGTTTATTGGTCTTACTGAAGCCAATAAAATAGAAAGGCAACCTGCGCCTTTAAGCAAACTCGTACTTGGTTTAGAATGTGGTGGATCTGATGGCTTTTCAGGGATTTCAGCTAACCCAGCTCTAGGTTATGCTTCCGATTTATTGGTAGCACTTGGCGGAAGTCCGGTATTATCAGAATTTCCAGAATTAAACGGTGTTGAGCAAGAACTAATTAACCGATGCGAAACTACCGAAGATGCCAAAAAGTTTTCAAAATTAATGCGTGCGTATTCAGAAGCTGCTGTAGCCGTTGGTTCAGGGTTTGAAAACAACCCATCTCCTGGAAACATAAAAGATGGCTTAATTACCGATGCTATGAAATCGGCTGGCGCGGCCAAAAAAGGCGGAACATCGCCTGTAGTTGAAGTTTTAGACTATACAGAACAAGTTACAAAACCAGGCTTAAATTTACTTTGCACGCCTGGTAATGATGTTGAATCTACCACCGGATTAGTGGGTTCTGGCTGTAATGTTGTGGTATTTACAACTGGTCTTGGTACGCCAACGGGAAACCCTGTTGCCCCTGTTTTAAAAATGTCAAGTAACACTAATTTGTACCAACGTATGAATGATATTATCGACATTAATGCGGGTACAGTAATTACAGGCGAAGACACCATTGCTTCAATGGGCGAAAAAATATTAGATCACATCATAAAAGTTGCTAGTGGCGAAGTTGCATCAAAAGCAGTGCTTCACGGAAACAACGATTTTATTCCTTGGAAACGAGGAGTTTCATTATAACATAAAACTATGAATAACTTAAATAGAAAAACCGCAAACGTTAAAACATACACCGAACGTATTATACAATTTGGCGAAGGCAATTTTTTAAGAGCTTTTGCGGACTGGATGATTCATGAAATGAATAAACAAGCTCATTTTGATGCTGGTGTAGTGGCAGTTCAGCCAATTGACCAAGGCTTAATCAAGATGTTGAATGACCAAGACGGTTTATATACATTATATCTTAACGGCATTAAAAATGGCAAAGCCATCAGCGAACATGAGATTATAGATTGCATACAAAGAGGTATTAATCCTTATGAAAACTATGCTGATTACTTAGCAAATGCTGAAAATCCAGATTTACGTTTTGTTATTTCTAATACTACAGAAGCTGGCATAGCCTATAACGCTAATGATAAATTAGAGGATGCGCCTCAAAGCAGTTTCCCTGGAAAATTAACTGCATTATTATATAAAAGATTCCAAACTTTTGGTGCTGCTTCAGACAAAGGCCTTATCGTTATTCCATGTGAATTAATTGACCGCAATGGCGATAATCTTAAAAAAATCATTCTTCAATATGCTGAAGATTGGAATTTAGGTGCTGATTTTGTAGAATGGATTAACGATGATAATATTTTCTGCAATACCCTTGTTGACAGAATTGTACCAGGCTACCCAAGAGATAAAATGGATGCCATTACCAAAGAACTTGGCTATAAAGACAATTTAGTAGTTGAAGGCGAACAATTTCACTTATGGGTTATTGAAGGGCCAGAAGCTGTAAAAGAAGAACTACCTGCTGAAGCTTGCGGACTCAATATTGTTTTCACAGATAATATGGAGCCTTATAGAACCAGAAAAGTACGAATTCTAAATGGTGCACATACTAGCTTAGTACCTGTTGGGTATTTATATGGTATTGATCGTGTTCGTGAATCATTAGAAGACGAGGTTGTAGGTGGTTTTTTAAGAGATGCTATTTTCAATGAAATCTGCCCAACTTTAGATTTACCAGAAGACGAATTGAATCAATTTGCTAATGATGTTATTGATCGGTTTAGAAACCCGTATTTAGAACACGCGTTAATTAGTATATCTTTGAATTCGACTTCAAAATATAAAACCAGAGTTCTACCATCAGTTTTAGAATACATCAAAAGAAAAGGCGAATTACCACAACGCTTATTATTTTCTTTAGCTGCTTTAATCGCATTTTATAAAGGCGAGCGCAACGGAGAAGCCATCCCATTAAAAGATGACCAATCGGCTTTAGATTTCTTTAAAACACAATGGGCAGCAGGAAATATCGCTGATGTGGCAAAAGCAACACTTCAAAACCAAGATTTCTGGGGTGTTGATTTAACACAATTTGAAGGTTTACTAGAAACTGTAACCACCAACTTAGAAAACATTGTGAATAACGGCATGCAAGCGGCCTTACAAGATTTTAGTAAATAAAATTTTATGATGGTAATAGATTCACATCAGCATTTTTGGAATTACGAGCCTAAAAAACACGACTGGATAGATGATTCTATGAAGACTATCCGTCGTGACTTTTTACCTCAAGATTTACAACGCGTATATACCGAAAATAAAATTGATGGTTGTATAGCTGTTCAAGCCGATCAAACGCTTGCCGAAACTAATTTCTTAATTGAATTGGCTGCAAAAAACAACTTTATAAAAGGAGTTGTAGGCTGGGTTGATTTTAGAGACGAAACAACCATTGAATCAGTTTTAGAACAATACAAACAATTTGATATTATAAAAGGTTTCCGTCATGTTGTTCAAGGCGAACCAGATCATAATTTCTTGCTGAGACAAAATTTTAAAAATGGTATTGCTCATCTAGAAAAACACAATTTCACTTATGACATCTTGGTGTTTCCGTATCAATTGGGTGCAGTACTCGAATTTGTAAAAAGCTTTCCAAATCAAAAATTTGTTATCGATCATATTGCAAAACCATACATAAAAGATGGTTTTTATGAGGGATGGGCAGTCCTTATTAAGGAAATTGCTAAACATGAAAATGTATACTGCAAGTTATCTGGTATGATTACTGAAGCCGATTTCAACAGTTGGACACCAGAACAAATTTATCCGTATATGGATGTCGTTTTACAAGCCTTTGGTCCAAAAAGAATTCTATTTGGTTCAGATTGGCCCGTGTGTTTGGTAGCAGGAAATTATTCAAAAGTAAAACAATTAGTAACCAATTTTATCGCACCATTATCGTCTTCAGAACATGAAGCAATTATGGGTAAAAATGCTGTGGAATTTTACAATTTAAAACAATAAAATAAAGAATATGGATTTAGGTCTAAAAAATAAAATAGTAGTTGTAACAGGAGCTGCCGGAATAAAAGGTAGTATTGGAGAAACTATAGTACAGTCGTTAGCCAATGAAGGCGCAATTCCTGTTATTGTAGACAGAAATGCCAGAGGTTTTGGGTACGCTGAAGCTTTACAAAACCAAGGTATTGATTCAATTTTCGTTCAAACCGATTTATCTGATTACAAACAAATAGAACGCGCCGCCAAAACTATTGAAGAAAAATACGGTCGTGTTGATGCTTTAATTAATAATGTTGGTGTTAATGATGGTGCCGGACTTGATGCTTCAATGGATGATTTTATGTACTCCCTAAAACTCAATATGGTTAGCTTTTTTGCCATGACAAAGTTCTGTTTACCAATGATTAAAAAGGTAAAAGGAAACATTTTGAATATAGGTTCAAAAGTGGCATTAACCGGTCAAGGAGGTACATCGGGCTACGCAGCATCTAAAGGAGGTGTACTAGGGTTAACCCGAGAATGGGCCGTTGATTTAATAAAAGATGGTATTCGTTCAAACGCTATTATTATAGCAGAAAGTTGGACCCCTGCATATGATCAATGGATTAAAACCTTAGAAAACGGCGAAGAAAAACTAGAATCTATTGTCAAGAAAATTCCTTTAGAAAACCGAATGACAACACCAGAAGAGATTGCAGACCAATGCCTATTTGCCATTTCAGAACGTTCATCGCATACAACTGGTCAATTTATAACTGTTGATGGTGGTTATGTACATTTAGACCGATCTCTATTAACAGAATAAATCATTTGTTATGCAATAAAACACAAGTAACTTAATTTTTATTTTGTTCACATTGTGCATTGCAACCTACTAACTTAAACCTAAAATTTATGAGTAAAACAAAAAATATACCAGTAGTTAGAAAAGAACTTTTGTTTCCTTTTATAATAATTACTTCTTTATTCGCCCTTTGGGGTATCGCAAACGATTTAACCAACCCTATGGTTTCTGCCTTTAAAAAAGTAATGCCAGAATTATCAAATGTTCAAGCGTCATTAGTACAATTTGCATTTTATTTCGGTTACTTCTTTATGGCCTTACCAGCAGCTTTGTTTATTAGAAAATACAGTTATAAATCTGGAATAATTCTGGGGCTTTCATTCTATGCTTTAGGGGCCTTTTTGTTCTACCCAGCTGCAGCTAATGAAGAGTTTAACTTTTTCTTAATTTCATTATGGGTAATTACCTGTGGTTTGGCATTTTTAGAAACAACCTCAAATCCGTTAATACTTGCTTTAGGCGATAAAGAAACAGCAACACAACGCCTAAACTTAGCTCAAGCTTTCAACCCTATTGGCTCACTTACAGGAATGATAATAGCACAAGTTTTTGTAATTGGTGCACTACGCTCTGATGACTACACAGAAGAAGCTTATAAAGCCTTATCGTCAGAAGAATTAGCCGCTGTTCGAGAAAACGACCTTGGCATTATTAGTGTCCCATACATTGCACTTGGTGTTTTAGTTTTAGTAATCATGGGTATTATTATCGCTACTAAAATGCCTAAAACGGCAGATGAAGATAAAATGTCATTATCTGAATCGTTCAAAAAATTAAAAGTTAATAAAAACTACATTTTTGGTGTTATTGCACAAGCGTTCTATGTAGGCGCTCAAATCATGTGTTGGACATACATCTTTCAGTATGTAGACAATATTAACGAAACTCATGGTACAGATTATACCGCTACTTATTTTAATGTTGCTGCAATGATATCTTTTTTAACAGGACGTTGGATTGGTACCGCATTAATGAAAAAAGTTAATCCTTCACGATTGCTTATGTTATTTGGAATTGGTGGCGTTATTATGTGTGCAGGAACAATATTATTATCAGGATTAGCTGGCTTAATATCACTGGTAGCTATTTCAGTTTTTATGTCTATTATGTTCCCAACCATTTACGGTATAGCACTGAAAGATATGGGAGATGAAGCAAAAATTGGTTCAGCGGGTCTAGTAATGGCTATTGTTGGTGGTGCTTTAATGCCTGTACTCCAAGGCAGTATACTTGACTGGGGAGGAAGTGGTTTTGCTGATGTTCAAGTTCTAGGCTTTATTCCTGAAGTAAATTTCTCTTTTATTTTACCATTAATTTGCTTAGCTGTTGTGGCCTTTTACGGGTTCACTAGCTACAAACGAAACCTTAAAAACTCATGACAACAAAACGCTATTGTTACGCATGCGATTTAAAAGATGACTCTAAACTAATCGCTGAATATAAAGAATACCATGCTGCTGGAAACGCATGGCCAGAAATCACTAAAAGTATTAAAGATGCTGGTATTGTAGATATGGAAATTTATTTAACAGGAAACCGCATGTTTATGATTATGGAAGTTGATGACACGTTTGATCCTGTTAAAAAAGCGGAAATGGATGCGAACAACCCAAAAGTTCAAGAATGGGAAAACCTAATGTGTGGAACTACCAACAAGAATTACCCTGGGCCAAAGATGGCGAAAAATGGATTCCGTTAGAGCAAGTTTTTAAACTATAGAATTATTTTTACGTGTTAAGTGATTGCAGATGTTTGTTAATAAAATCGCCAAATTAATATGATTTCTGTTTTATAAAATATATTAGCAACTTAAAATAATATAATCACAACAAAGTTTGAAAGTTAGTCCGTAATAAAAACCACTAATTTTCTTGTTCTAAATTTAAGATGAATGAAATTTAAGCACTATTTGGATATATCAAGGATTGATATTAAACAGTTTATTTCTTTTAAAGTATTTTTTCTTTTTTTAGTAATGCTTAATTATTACAATGGTCTTTCTCAAAATTACTTAGATCAAGGAAATAATACTTTTTGAAAAAATTTCAAATGAAGAAGGGTTGTCTCAAAGTACTGTGTTTTCAATAACTCAAGATACTTTGGGTTATATGTGGTTTGCCACCAACGATGGCCTTAATAAGTATGATGGCTCTCAATTTACGGTTTACAGAAATGACAAGGAAAATCCGAACTCATTGCTTTCAAACCCGTTGCGAAAGGTATATATAGATAGTTTTGGGGTGTTGTGGATTGGAGGTAATAAGGGAGTGAGTAGATATGATTCTAAAAAAGATAGATTTGATAATTTTCAATTAGTAAAAGGTAATAGTGTAAGATTTGTTTCGGACATCGAACAAGATGGTAATGCAGGTTTATGGATTAGTACTTTTGAAGGAAGCCTATACAAGTTTGATAATGAAAGTGATAGTTTTGAATCTATAACAATTTTAGCACCGAAAGGTGTTAATATTGAAATAATTCAGGATGTAATTGCATTTGAGAATAATTTGATTTTAGCCACAGATGTGGGCTTATTTAATTTTGACTGTGAGAGGTATATCTTAACGGAAATTGTACTTCCCGGTATAAAAAAAGGAATAAGAGTTATAAGTAAAAGAAAAGAAGGTGGCTTTTGGGTTGGCACAGATGGGGATGGACTTGTGGAACTTGATGCTGATTTTAAGCTAAAGAAAATTAGAAAGCATAACATAGCTAATCCAAATTCATTATGTAATGATAATGTACGTTCTATTTCCTATGATAATGATGGGAAACTATGGGTAGGTACGTTCATAGGGTTAAGTATTTACGATCCGCTTAGAGATATTTATGATAATTATTATCAAGATAATACAAAAATATATGCCTTAGGTCAGAATTCTGTTAGGAATATATATAAAGATAATGATGGTGGTATGTGGTTGGGAACATATTATGCAGGTATTAGTTACTATCACCCAAATAATATAAAGTTTAATTTAATAGACCAAAATGGTGGAGAACTATCTTTAAGTGACAATGTAGTAAGTGTTATTACTGAAAATAAAGACGGCACTGTTTGGATAGGAACAAACGATAAGGGGTTAAATTTATGGGACAGGGAAGACAATAAGATTACTTTTTTTTCTTCTGAAGAAGGAAACAACAGTTCGCTTAGCTCAAATAATATAAAATCTATTTTAGCCCTTGAAGATGGAAAACTGCTTGTAGGTACTCATGATAACGGTCTAAATTATTATGACCCTAAGACAAACAAGAGTAAAATATTCAGAATAGAGGATTCAAAAGGAAATTTTAAGAATAATGGAATCTATTCTATATTAATGGATAGAAAATCTCAGATATGGCTAGGTACAGAAAATGGGCTTTACATTTTTAAACTTTCAGATGAGAGTTTAAAGCGTATTGATGAAGGACTTGAAGGGAATCGTTTAACATCAAAAAATATATCTTTTTTATTTGAAGATTCATTAAATAGAATATGGGTTGGAACCTATGATGGACTTAATGTATATTATCCAGATAAAGATACTTTTGAGTCCTACAAAAAGATCTCAGGAAATAAAAATTCATTAACTGAGAACTACATAACTTGTATATTTGAAGATAGTAAAGGAAGGTTGTGGGTTGGAACTAATGGGGGATTAAATGTTTTTAACGAACTTCAGCAAAACTTTGTTCAATATACTACTAAAGATGGACTCTCTAACAACGTTGTTCAGGGTATTTTAGAAGATAACAGTGGAAGATTATGGATAAGCACAAATTCAGGAATCTCTCATCTTGATTTAAAAACAAATAAGTTTAAGAAATATACCAAAGCAGACGGTGTGCAAAACCACCAGTTCATGGTTTCTTCTTATGCAATGCTTAGAGATAGTACTTTTGTTTTTGGAGGAACAAAAGGTATTACCTATTTTAAACCAAACGAAATTCATGATACTGCATTTAATTCAAAAGTGAATTTGAATGCTCTCAAGGTCAATAATGAGAAAATATTACCAGATGACATCAGTAATATTTTAGAGCACCATATAAACTTTACTGAAAATCTAATATTAAAAAGTGAACAAAATTCTATAACTCTTGAATTTTCCGCTATGAACTATTCTTATAATAATAAAGTTAGGTATTGCTGGAAAATGGAAAACTATGATGAGGATTGGATATGTTCTGAAAATAATCAAGCTACATACTCAAATATTTCCCCAGGAGAATATAAATTTAGAGTCATAGCACTTGACTCAGATTCTAACTATGGTCAATCAATCAAAAGCTTAAATATTTTAGTTTTAAGGCCTTGGTGGCTAACAATTTGGGCCTTATGCATTTATATAGTTCTACTAATATTAACGATTATTTTTCTATATAAAATTATTACGGATAGAATAAAAACAATTAATGATCTTAAAAAGATAAGATCAGAAAAGTTAAAGTTGGCTCAAGTTAATCAAATGAAAATACAATTTTTTACAAATATAACTCATGAGTTTAGAACGCCATTAACTCTAATATTGGCACCTTTGGAAAAAGTTTTAGAAAAGAATATTTCGGATGAATGGTTAAGAGACCAAATTATTCTTGTAGAAAAAAATGCTAAAAGATTACTTCGTTTAATCAACCAACTATTAGAGTTTAGGAAATTAGAAACAAATAAAATGAAACTAAATGCTTCGAAAGGGGAAATAGTAAGTGTAATAAATGATATTTATCTGTCATTTGCTTCTTTGGCATCTAAGAATAATATTATATACTCTTTCAATTCAAATGAGAAAACAATAGAAATGTATTTTGATCCTGATGTCATTGAAAAAATTATGTATAATTTATTGTCTAATTCATTAAAATTTACACCATTTGGTGGCTCTGTTAGTGTAAATGTTCTTAGAGAAAAAGCTAGGGTAATAATTGAGATTGAAGATTCTGGAGAAGGAATAGCAGAGGAACAATTAGAGCTGATTTTTGAAAGATATTATAGTACGAACTCTAATGATAAAGATTCTGGAACAGGAATAGGATTAGCTCTTTCAAAAAGGTTGGTAAAATTACATCAGGGAGAAATAAAAGTTGAGAGTATTGAGGGAGTTGGTACCAAATTTATAATTAGTTTACCCTTGAATAATGAATCATATTCAACTGAAGAAGTATCTGGTGATAAGTCTAATAAAATGAATAAACAACTCAAAATCAGTGATCATTTGGAGGAAAGTATCAGAGACAATCATGCCATTGAAAATCTAAAGGAAAAGGTTGACACAATTTTAATTGTTGAGGACAATATGGATATTTCTAATTATCTTTTCAGGAATTTTTCAAAGAAATACGTTGTCTACACTGCTCCTGATGGTTTAGAGGCCTATGATATGCTTAAAAAAATAAATCCTAGTCTAGTCATATCTGATATTATGATGCCAAAAATGGATGGTGTCAATTTTTGCAAAAAAGTTAAACAGAATATAAAGACCGCACATATACCTATTATATTGTTAACTGCCAAGACTAGCATTGAAAATCAACTTGAAGGAATTAATTCTGGGGCTGATGATTATATAGCAAAACCATTTTCTCTATCTCTTCTTGAGGCAAAAGTTAAAAACGTTATTAAATCAAGAAAACGATTAAAGGATTTCTATTCACAATCACTAGAAATACATCCTGAAGAAGTTGCTTTTAGTGATTTGGATAAGGAGTTTTTGAGTAATGCAAAAACAATCGTCGAAAAAAACATTAGTAATGCAAATTTTTCTGTAGAAATTTTTGCCAAAGAAATTGGAATGAGTCGATCAAATTTGCATTTGAAGTTAAAGGCAATTACAGGAGAGTCTGCAACAGACTTCATTAAAAAAGTTCGATTTGGTCAAGCTATCAAACTTATTGAAAAAAAACGGTATTCAATTTCTGAAATTGGTTATATGGTGGGCTTTAATTCACCTTCTTATTTTTCAAATAGTTTTAAAAAGTATTTTGGTTATTTACCTACCGAACATTCATAAAAATTAAAGTAATTCATGTTTTGAATACTTTTTATAGTTGTATTGATTTGGGTTTCGTAATAGAACGGTCAAATTCTAGGAATTGATTTTATTCAATGTGATGCGTAACTAATATAAACTGTTTATGAAACATTTTGACATCAGTAAAACTTTTTTTAATGGAACTTTACAATAAATTTAAACACAAAGGGATTTAACCTACCCTATGTATGAATGTAATAAAAACGCATAAAAATGAAAAAAAACAAAAAATGTATTAAGCTTTCTATAATGATTCTATTTTTCAGTACTTTGCTCAGTTGTAATCATAGAAATGAAACCTCTAATAATGAAGATACTAGTTTCATGACATTTTCGCCTAGTTGGGAGTCTCTTTCCAATCATCAACAAACACCAGATTGGTTAAGAGACGGAAAGTTTGGAATATATTTTCACTGGGGTGTTTATACTGTTCCGGAAAAGTACACAGAATGGTATCCCAGGTACATGTATGATAAAAATAGTTTTCTTTTTGAATTTCATAAAAACACTTATGGAGATCAGTCAGAATTCGGTTATCATGATTTAATTCCTCTTTTTAAGGCCCCTAAATTTGACGCTAAAAAATATGCAAATTTAATGAAGACTGCCGGCGCAAGGTTTGGAGGTTTGGTAGCAGAACATCATGATGGATTTTCGATGTGGAATAGTAATGTTAATCCTTGGAATGCAAATGACATGGGGCCAAAGAAAGATATTTTAGGTTTATTAAAAACCGAAATCAATAACGCAGGCTTAAAGTTTTTTACAAGTTTCCACCATGCCAGATTACTTCAAAGAAATTCGACAACACCCAATGACGGAACTTATGATAGCCATTTTATTTATGATAAAAATTGGCATACATCTTCAACAGACCCTAAATTATCTTTATTGTATGGAAATATTAATGAGGATAAATTCTATGAAATATGGTTTGAAAAGTTAAAGGAGGTTATTGATGAGTATTCTCCTGATGTTATATACTTTGATTCGTGGCTTAATTTGATTCCGGAAAAACATAGAAAGGAATTTTGTGCTTATTATCTCAATGAGGCGCAAAAGAAGCAACAAGAAGTTGCAATAATATATAAGCAACATGACCTTCCTTTATCGGTAGGTATAAATGATATTGAAAAAGGCGGTCATACAGAAATTTTTAAGCCTCTATGGATGACTGATGATACTGTTAATTTTGGATCTTGGTCTTATACTGATGATATTAAAATAAAACCAACTTCAATGGTTTTACACAGCTTGATAGATATAGTGAGTAAAAATGGGACACTATTATTAAATATTTCACCAAGAGCGGACGGGTCAATACCTGTGGAGCAGGAGCTAGTATTACAGGAAATTGGCGAATGGCTTAAAGTAAATGGAGAAGCAATTTATAATACCAAACCTTGGTTGATTCACGGAGGAGGGCCTACAGTACCAAAGGCGGGTACTCATGGAGGGATGACGACAACCAATGTCTATACTTTTGAAGATTATAGGTTTACACAATCCAAAGATGAAAAAATTATTTATTTAATGTTTTTAGGAAAGCCAGAGAAGGGTAGCCGTTTAAAAATACGAGAGCTAGCACCTCACAGGTATCCAACGGCTACACCAATAAAAAGTGTAGTTGAATTAACTAATAATTCGAATGTTAAAGTTGAAGTAACTGATAGTTCAACATATTTTATAGTACCTGAAGTTGAACTCAATGATTATGCAAATGTTTTCAAAATTATTTTAGAATAGTTCATCCATTATTAATACTCGCATTGTTAACTTTCAGTATTAATTATCTTTTATAATATTTTTGGGTTTTGCTCAATTTTATTATTCGAGAGAACACAAAAGTTTATAATTAGAATAAGTCTTAAACTTAATAATTATGGTTCTTATTTAAGTAAATATAATTTCTAGTATAAATTAAAAATTATTACAATGAAAAAAAAGATTAGGTGTTCAATTCTAATTATCGTTTTATGTGTGGTTACTTTAAAATCAAATGGTCAAGTGACGCCTCCAATGGGCTGGAATTCTTGGAATAAATTTCGTTTTAATGTATCAGAGAATCTTATTAAGGAGACTGCTGATGCGATGAAAAAGCAAAAATTAATCGATTGTGGCTATCGATATATCGTAATTGATGATGGATGGCAGTCAAAATCTCTAGGAAAAGATAGTCTTTTGTTAGCGGATGAAAAAAAATTTCCTAATGGCATAGAGTCATTAGTTGACTACGTTAATGCACTAGGGTTTGAGTTAGGTATATATTCAAGTCCGAATAAATTAACATGTGGAGGATACCCTGGTAGTTTAGGATTAGAAAGGATACATGCAAAACAGTTTTCCGATTGGGGGGTTAAGTTTGTGAAGTATGATTATTGCCCAGCAAGAAATAAAGAAAAGTCAAACTCAGGAGAGTTAATTTTAAAAAGGTTAAAAGCCATGCACAATGCGCTTTCAGATATCGATAGTTCTATAGTATATGCAATTTGCGAAAAAGGTTGGGTTAGTGGCCAAATTCCTAATGCGCGTTCATATAGAAAGCAAATAAAAATAACACCTCAGAATAGAAAAGAATTATTTCATTGGGCTCCTGAATTAGGGACAATGTGGAGAACAACTAATGATATTAATCCTACTTGGGGTAAAATTATGCAAATTTTAGATAGTCAAGAAGGTTTAGCAACTTTATCAGGACCAGACTCATTTAACGATCCTGACATGCTTGAAGTAGGAAATGGAAAGTTAACTTTGTCTGAAAATAGATCGCATTTTTCATTATGGTGTATACTTACTGCGCCATTGATGTTGGGTAGTGATGTGAGAAATATTCCCGATGAAATTCTTGAGATAATAACAAACAAAGAATTGATTGATATTAATCAAGATAAACTTTGCAAACAAGCAGAGAAAATATATGATGAAAACGGCATTGAAATATTCTTAAAGCCTTTGTTAAATAAGGAAATGGCAGTATGTATTTTAAATAGAGCAGATTTTGCACAAGATTTAATGCTAAAATGGGAAGATTTGGGAGTGGATGAAGAAGAAATGATTTTAGTAAGGGATTTATGGCTTCATAAAAATATTAAAAAAGAAGGAAAGTATATAAGTACAAAAATTGATGCACATGATGTAATGGTACTTAGGATAAGTAAAAACTAGAAATAAAATTACCAACCAATTTACATCCAAAAGTAAAACACTCTTTACGGGATAGTGTCTTTTATATATCTTAAAATTGTCTATTTCTAAATGGCTCTTATAGGTTCTAAAAGCAAACCACCCATCCTTTATTGGGTTTTTGTCTAAAAAATCGTATATAAGCCTTTCGTTCCTGTAAAATTTCACTCTATTATCTCTAACTATTATTTTGATATCATTAATTTCATTAGGTTTAAGTAAATATATTTCATCATAAAGGTCGTGTTCAGGTAATAAAGGTTTATTGCCTGTACCATCATATCTTCTAAATCTTGTCCTTGTATTATTATGAACACCAATTCCAGCGTAATATAACTCAAGGCTGTTATATTCATTGAAATTACCATTTCTAGCTTTGCTAAAAAGATTTTCAGGGTTATTTGGGTCTTTAGCCTTCCAAAAACAATTTAAATCACTTACACGGTCTTTTTTAATATCATGTTGAATCACTGTAGCTTCATATTCTATTGTATAATTACCAGTAAGTTTTTCTTTATACCATATTGAGGCACCTTCGTTAACATCTATTTCTAATTTTTTAGAATCATTAATAAAAATTTTTCCATGCGAATATTCCAAAAACCAATTCCCTAAACCTTTGTCAAAATTATCTTGATAAATGAGATGACTATTGTTCTGAATTGAGTTTTTTTTAGAGCTTATGCAACTAATTTGTAAAATAAACGTTAAAAAATATATGTACAACATGTATTTTTTTCTTCTGATAATTTTATAATTTAGCATAATACTTTAGTCTATCCATTGAGTAATTATTTTATACCCGCAGGTCTGTTATCTTTGCCTTTAAACCCAAAAAGGTTATCGCCTAACTCCATTCTTTTGTCTTGAGCCAATTTCATAAGTTTATCAACAACTTTTGGATAATGCTCAGCTACATTCATTTTTTCTGATACATCGCTTTCTAGGTTGTATAGTTCAATATTTTGAATTTCTATACTTTCATAAGGCGAGGGGGTGCCTTCTGTTCCACCCTTTCGCCCATTTAAAGATCTATAGTTATGCGGGAAGTACATCTTCCATTTCCCAGATAATATTCCTTGTAGTTCATTTTCTTTGTAATAAAAATAATAAGCCTCATGAACAGGCTGTTTAGTTTGACCTGTTAAAACATCCATTATATCTTTACCGTCAATTTCATTTTTAGGTAATTCTGCACCGGTAATTCTTCCTATTGTAGGTAATATATCAATATTCATTACCGGAGTGGAAACTATTTTTCCAGAAGGAATTGTAGAAGGCATTCTTATGAGACATGGTACTCTAGTTCCCCCCTCCCATACAGTTCCTTTACCTTCTCTTAATTTCCCAGCAGAACCAGCATGCTCTCCATAGGAAAGCCACGGTCCGTTATCAGAGGCAAAAATAACTAGGGTATTTTCATCAATACCTTGTTTTTTTAATTCATTTAATATTTCTCCTACAGACCAATCTAGTTCCATAATGACATCTCCATAAAGCCCTGCTTTTGATTTTCCTTTAAAAGCATCCGATACGAACAATGGTACATGTGGCTGTGGATGCGCCAAATACAAAAAGAATGGATTGTTTTTGTTGATTTTAATAAAATCTAAGCTTTTTTGGGTTAAAACTTTGGTAAGGTTTGACTGATTTGTTAAGGTATCTATTATTTTATGGTTTTGATATAGCGGTAATGGAGGGAATTTAAACTTATCTTGCCATGGGTGGAGAGGCCACATATCATTTGAATATGGTATTCCGAAATAGTCATCAAATCCATTATTATTTGGCATGAAATCCTCAGTGTCCCCTAAGTGCCATTTACCATATATTGCTGTATTATATCCTTTTGGTTTTAACATTTCAGCAATAGTAGTTTCATCAGGATTTAACCCTATCTCTGAATTTGGAAATAAGGCACCATGAATACCTATTCTGTTTGAATAACAACCAGTGAGCAGTGAAGCTCTTGAGGCTGAACAAACTGGTTGCGCAACATGGAAGTTACTTAACATCACACCTTCTTTTGCCATTTTGTCCAAATTCGGAGTGGTTAAATTTTCAGAGCCGTAACAATTTATATCAGCGTATCCTTGGTCGTCTGTATAAATTATAATCACATTTGGAGGATTATGACTATTAGCACTTTTAGAATTTTTGTTACTACAGGAAAAAAGTGATAAAAGCACTGAAAAATGCAGTACTAAAATTGAAATTATATTATTGTTTTTAAAATTCATTTTGCGTTTAAGTTTAAAAGTTAATTTGTGTTTCATCGGACCATAATCCCACATTACCCCATATATCGATTGCTCTAATCTTATATCTACCTTTAACGGTTTCGGGTTTCCATGTATGTACGTAAGCACAATCAATTAAATTTCCAGCACTAACAATTTTAAAATTGTCACTATCGTTTTCTGCAAAAGAAATCTCATAGCTCAACAAATCATCGTTTTCAATGTCATGCCATTGTATCATAATATCAGTTTCTCCTTGGAAACTGTTGTATTTTTTTAAAGTGGGTTTTTTAACTTTATTTATTTGATTCTTATGGGATCCAGAGATAAGAATTAAACTAACTGATGAAGGTGGCATAGTAACTTCTAAATCAAGATTTCTATTGTTTGATTCGAAGGATACTATCGGTTCGTATACTGCAGGTTCTTGGAATCTCTTAATATTTTTTATTTGATCTGAAGTTGGAAAGGAAGGGCCACCTTGTTCTATCCATTTTTCAAAAGGATTTCCATGGTTTTCATCAAGTCTATAATGCACCATTTTTCCTGATTTGAAAGGGAGGTTAACCAGTTCTAGTTTTAAATTTATTCCTTGTTTTTGAATTATTTTTTTTTCGTCATCAGTAATCCATGGGCGAGGTTCTCCGTTGTAATTAATTTTTACTTCTGGTTTGTTGTAAATTAATACACCAATAAAGTCATTTCCTTTTATTGTAGGTATCACTCCTAAGTTATTGCCCTTTTTTGTAGAATAACCTACATTTAAACTTTGATTGCCTAGTCTAGACAACAAACTCATTACAGTAAAAACAGGCTTTTTGATTAGGGAGAAATTGTTTTCGTTAAAAGGATTACTAAATCTTGCAAAGTGAGTTCTATGTTTCCAGTCTCCCATAAACCCATTATCATTGCTTAAAATTGAATAGTTGACGTTATTTTTCTCTACAAGTATTTTCTGGTGAAGATCTACGCTTTGAGCTACAAAACTGGCATACCAGGGACCAGAACGCCAATAAAAATCTCGACTCCACCCAACCAATGGATCCGCTTCATCATTAACAAAAGGTTTGTCAATAAATTTTGGATGATTTTCTCGTATGTAATCAATAACTTTTTTTTCTTTATCCACCATATCTTGCGGTAATTGTTTGACATGTACAGAAATGAAATCAAGCCTGACTCCTTTTTCGCCAGTAAAATAGTTTGTTCCTGTGTCACAGTGTTCTAGAATAGAATTGAACATCTCTCCTAATCCACCTTCAGATGTTCCAGGACCTCCGAATCTTAGTTGAGGATCAGCCTCTTTTAATCCTTCTGAACACGCATCATAGTAATTTGAAAAACTAACTGTATCATATGGCCAAAAATGCTCTATATTGGGTTCATTAGTAGTTTCAAAATACCACGATCTAACTTCTTCCTTACCATATCTTTCAATAAGATGTACTGCTAAGTCTTTTACAAGTCTTTTCCAAGCCAATAATTGATTATGATTTTTAAAATCATTAAAATAATCCTCGTAGTCTACTTTATAAGTTCCTTCTTTATCGTAGCGAATCTGGTGCTCTTCAAGTTTTCCATTAAACAAGCCCATAAGTTCGAAAATTAATTTTTGATTGTTTGCAACCAGAACATCTAACGATTTGTCCAAAAGTGTCCAATCATAAACAACGTTTTTCGTACCTAAACCCTTTGTTCCAATGAGATTTAATAAGTAATGGGGTCTACTGTAAACTATTCCTGAGTTGTTTACAGACCTTAGATAATTCATAGTTTGTTGCATATCTTTTCGCATCAAGACACTTCCAGGCGAATACCCAGTGCTTTTCCAAAAGTGGTAGAACTCTTGTTTACTATTTGAGAAGTCTACTTTTCCTTTTACCAAATTAAAGTCTTGACCTATACTTTTTGTGCTATTTTGGGCTGGTTGTTTATCACAATTATAGATAAACATTACCAAAGATAAAATAAGTAAGAGTTTGATGTTTTTCTTCATTCCATTATAATTAATGATTAGTTATTATTGTTTTTAAAACTCTTTTTTATTTTTCATATCACAGTCAATCAATACATGAATTGCCTCTTTATCATTTTTATTATCTCTCAACTCAAAAGCTTTTTTGAGATCAGCTAATGAGAAAATATTTGTTACCATTTCTGATGTGTTTATAAGTCCGTCCAAAACCAATTGTACACCCTCATGAAAATATTTTCGCATTTGATTATCCGTTCTAGGTTCTGTAGAATATATATTTATTCTTTTTCTATGCACCTTAAAAAAATCAATCGATTTATTACAAATTCCAATACATCCGTACATAACTATTTTACCACTAAAAGCGACAGTATCAATTGCATCCACCATTCCATCACCATCCAATAGGCAAGGTATTACTATATCGAATCCTTCAGGAAATACTTCTCCAACTATATCCATAGTTGAAGTATATTCATTTGGAATTTTAAATGTATGTGTGGCACCATAAGATTGAGCTAATTTTAATTTTTTAATGTTTAAATCGGTAACGACGAGATTTTTAGGGTTATATAAACTTATGACTTGGGTCATAATCAATCCGCTTACACCTTGCCCCATAATTAGGACATTCTTGTTTTCAGTAATTTCCGCAAGTTCTGCGGTATGGATAATACCCGGTAAAACTTCGATAAGGCTGATTTCCTTCATTGGGAACGATAAAGGAAGTTTTATTACATTAAAAGGTTTACATACTATATATTCAGCAAAAGCACCCCAAACATATCTACACGCTACTTTATCACCTATTTGGAGACCTTTAACATTTTCCCCAACTTCGCAAACTATGCCTGAAACTTCATGACCTAATCTTGTTGGCATTGATAAATATTCTGGTTTTCTTGAACCGCGATAAGTTTCTAGGTCTGAACCACATATGCCAACGTATTTTATTTGTATACATATTTCATCTCTATTGGGTTTAGGTATTTTCGCATAGGCTATTGATATATCATAAGGTGCTTCTAAAACTGCAACAGTCTGCGAATTTGGATGTTCTCTGTCAACCAATTCCAACTCTGCCAATTCCATTTGTGATGCCATAATCAACTAATTTTTATTTTTATATATACCGAAATCACCTTGATCAATCAACTTCAATAGTTTTTGAACTATCATAGGCTCCTGTTTAGCAATATTGGTTGTCTCATTTGGGTCATTAATATGGTCGTATAGTTCAATATTCGGTTCTTCCTCATTTTCTCTAAAGTATTTTGTGAGCCTAAAACGTTCATTTCTTACACTAATACCACGGTTATAATAACTATAGGCAACGTTCGACCAATCAGGAGATTGAAATTTAAGAAGAGGAACTAAACTTTGACCGTCAAGACGATTAGGTTTTGAAAATCCACAAAGCTCCATTAAAGTAGGATACAAATCAATACTGCTAACAATTTCATTTACTTTAGACCCTTTCTTGATTTGAGGGGCTTTAATAATAAAAGTGCTTTTAAGTGACCTCTCAAATAATGTATGTTTTCCCCATATCCTATGGTCACCTAAATGCCAACCATGATCCCCCCAAAGTATAATAATCGTATTATCAGAAAGCCCTAATTGTTCAAGTTCGGTCATTAGCTTTCCAACCTGATTATCAATGTAACTAATAGAAGCATAATAGGCATGAATTAGCTTTTTGGAGTAATGTTCGGATAAAGGTTTTTGAAGTGAGGCTTTTTCTTCTCCTTTTTTGTATTGATTTAGCTCATGACTGGAATGTAGACTTTTTAAATTAACATTTTTTGGTATTTCGGGATTGGGAGAAGTTTTTATTTGATTACGGTCATATAAATCCCAGTACTTCTTGGGCGAATTAAAAGGCAGGTGTGGTTTGAAAAAACCAACGCCAAGAAAGAATGGTTCTTTTTTTTCAGAAAGTTCATTCAATTTTTTCAAGGCAGTTTTTAAAATTAAGCCATCGGGATATCCTTCGTCTGAAACATTTGCCTTTTCATAAGGCTTTAAATTCTTGTTTTCGTCTGTTCTATTTTTACCTCCACTATAAGCAAAGAAACTATTCCATCCAGTTCCCCAATTACCTAAATCCAGCAACATTTCATCCCAACTTTTTGGTAGCTCCCATTCAGTACCTATTTCATCCCCGTAACCATAAATCAAACCATCAGGAGAGTGACTTATTTTACCAACACCAACTGTATAATATCCCTTTTGTCTCAGAAAATGAACAAATGATTCAGTTTTTGGGCTATCTTTTTGTTTAGCTATTTTTTCACTAAAAACTTCATTTGTAATGTCTATTGAGTCTCTAGGGAGTAGGCCTGTTAATAACCCAGCTCTGGATGCACCGCAAGTAGGAGCAGTAACAAAATGATTATTAAATACTACCCCCTCATTTCCTATTGCGTCTAAGTTTGGGGACTTTACGACTGTATTATTATATATTCCAAGATCAGGTCTTAAATCATCGATGGCAATAAAAAGAATATTATGCTGTTTTGCCTCTTTGGCTTTCGGTTTTTTTAAGCAACTAACAATCAAAATCATGCCAAGAAGAAACGTAATTCTTAAAATTAACTTTATGGATAACTTGTTTAAATTCACTTTAGAAGATTTATATGATATTGTTTAGTATTATTAAGTCTTAAGAGATGATTTTTTTGTTCGGTTGATTAATCTACTCGGAAGAATCTCGGTAAACCCTAAAACCACAATAAGAATGTGGAATCAAATGTACCTCTAATTTTAGACATGTAAACTTTTAATTGTTTCAGAAATCACTACTTACGGTTACATGGGTTAATTGTCGGCTAATATTGCAAATTGAAAGAAAACAAATTGTTTAAATTTAGCAGTCCTTATGTGCATTTTAAAGTAAAAGATAAATCAACTTATCAGTTCTAGTGATTCTTTAGTAAAAAATGTTTCGAGAACCATTTTGGTGCTAAAGACCTTATTCGCAATACAGGCTTTACTCATTTTAATCACAAAATTCATGAGAATTGACAGGGTTTTCTTAAAAATAACAACGGTTATTTGTCATTTAGATAAATATGGAAATTAACTCATAATAATGATGATGGATTTAGCTTGATAAAGTACTTTTAACGATGTCCATTCATGGGTTTAGATCTAATCTTGCTTCATTGGTGCTTAAATGTTTAATTCTATTAAGCTTTAATGTAGTTCGGTTTTCGTTATAAAACCACTACGTTTAATTTCTTTTGTAGAAGCTCTAATTAAGATATTAGTTTCAATGGTCAAACTAGCTTTTTCTTGCTAATGTAACATGCGTACGGTTGATAAGTAACATTTATGCAGTTGTATTGAATGCAGAACCCCCACCTTTGCTATAAACATTAAATTTTAAAATGATCAAAAATGCTGTAATTGGTGTTGATTTGGGGGGGACTGCCATCAAGTATGGATTAATTAATGAGGACAAAGAAATTTTGTGGAGTGCTTCAAAGCCTTCTAAAGCAAGTGTGTCTGCAAGTGAAGTTGTGGACAATATTTTAGATTCAATACAAGAGGCTGTTAAAAAATCAAAAGAATTGGAGTTAGGTGTGGTGTCGATAGGTCTAGGTACACCAGGATTGGTAGAGAAAAGTAACATAGTTGTTGGAGGAGCTAATAATATCAAGGGGTGGAGCAATATTCCTCTTGGAAAAATTCTATCAATAAGAACAGGGATTAAAACTTTTATTGCAAATGATGCTGATATGATGGGGTTAGGAGAGTTTACACTAGCGCCAAATTATCAACATGACTCAATGTTATTTATAACTCTAGGAACAGGTATTGGAGGTGCTATTTTTATTAATGGCGAACTGTTTAATGGTCATTACGGATTGGGAGGAGAATTAGGTTTGTTACCTATTGTTGTTGATGGACAAAGAAGCTATTGGGAAGATATTGCTTCAACCTCAGCTATGGTTAGAGAGTATGAAAAGGTTGCTTTGAAAGCCTCAGACAATATTAATGGTGAATACATTGTAGATAAATATTTTAAGAAGGATCCTATTGCAATAGAGATAATAGATCGGATTACACAGTACATAGGTGTTGGACTTGCTGGATACGTAAATATTTTTAATCCCAAAAGAATAATAATTGGAGGAGGGGTATCACAAGCCGGCAGTTTTTTTATTGATAAGATTAAAAGGTATACTAAAGAAAATGCCTTAAAAGAGTCTTACAATGGTGTTGATATTCAAGTGGCTAAATTAGGAAATAAAGCAGGTTTTTTTGGAGCGGGCTTATTTGCATTTAAAAAAATACAGACAAAAGATGAAAAATAGATACTTAATAGTTGGATTGGTTTTACTGGTATTTTTTGTAATATCTTTTCTAACTAATATTTTGGGCGCTATCAACCCAAATATTAAAGAAAGTTTTAATCTAGAATTTTCTTCCATGGGATTTATGACATTAGCCTTCTTTTCTGCATATGGTATTATGTCTATTCCAGCAGGAATACTTGTTGAAAAATATAAAGAAAAGAAAATTATTCTTTCAGGTTTTATTTTAGCATGTACTGGTTCTTTTAGTTTTGCTATTTTTCCAACTTATGGCCTTTTTCTCTTTTCCTTGTTCTTAATTGGTACGGGAATGGCTATGCTGCAAGTTGCTATTAATCCGCTTTTAAGAGAGGCTGGAGGCAAGGAAAATTTCGCTTTCTACTCGGTGCTTGGGCAACTGTTTTTCGGTGTAGCTGGAGTGGTGGGACCCTACCTTTTCGTATATCTCATGGAGCATCTTGGTGACAAAAGTACATCTGATAAATTCATCTTGTTCTTATCGGGCTTTGTTTCTGAAAATATGAGTTGGGTAGTAATTTACTGGATTTTTGCTGCTGTTGCATTTATTATGGTGGTCGTAGTGTTGTTTGTAAACTTTCCCAACGTTGAATTAGAAGACAATGAGAAAATTGGAGGTCTGGAAGTTTTTAAAAATTTAACTAAGAACAGAACGGTAATAGCTTTTTTCATAGGTATATTTTGCTATGTTGGATTTGAGCAAGGTGTTTCTTTCTGGATTTCACAATTTTTGGAAGTCTATCACAAGGTTGACTCTGAAACAACTGGAGCAGCCGTAGTAGGAAACTTTTGGGGCTTCCTAACTGTTGGCTGTTTCTTAGGACTGGTAATATTAAAATTCTTAGACAGTAAAAAAGTTTTGATAATCTTTTCCTTTTTCGCCTTTTTGAGTTTAACTCTCGCACTTTTTGGTAATAAACAAATGGCAATTCTTTCTTTTCCTGCAGTTGGATTTTTTGCATCTATAATGTGGTCTGTAATTTTTTCTTTAGCATTAAATTCTGTCGATAAATATCATGGTTCATTTGCGGGGATTTTATGTACAGGTATAGTTGGTGGTGCAATAGTACCTTTTATAATTGGAGGGTTAAGTGAAGTTCTTGATCTAAGGTTTGGAATGATTTTTAATTATATGACTCTCGCATATATTTTTTCAATTGGGATTTGGGCAAAACCACTCGTAAATAATAAAACTATAGGGTCTAAATAAATATCTTTTTAAAAATTCTCAATTAAAGTATATGACCATATGTTTCTAGTTCAAAAAATTTAATTCGTAATATAATATAATGAACAAAAAAAAATGCTTAAAAATAGTTTTGTTAATGGGATTAGTTTTTCAGTTAATTTCTTGTGAAAAAGAAACTAAAAAACGCAAAAATTCCAAAAAACCAAACATCCTCATTTTAATGAGTGACAATCATTCGTGGAATCATTTAGGAGCTTACGGTAACGAGGTTCTCAAAACACCGAATATTGACGCAGTGGCGAATAAAGGAGTACAGTTTGAAAATGCTTATTGTGCTTCACCTTCATGTTCACCAGCTCGAGCAGCAATGTTAACAGGGCAGGATGTATGGAGACTAGGAGAGGGGGCAAATCTCTGGGCAAGTTTCCCTAAGGAGAAGGTATATACAAAACTTATGTCTGAAGCTGGTTATCATGTAGGGATTGAGGGAAAAGGCTGGGGACCAGGTAATGCTTCAGAAAATGGGTGGGAGTATAACCCTGGAGGCGAAAGATATGATTCTTTTGAAGAGTTTTATAACGAGATTGAAAAAGGACAACCATGGATGTATTGGTATAGCAGTAGAGACCCGCATAGACCATTTAGAAGAAATGGATGGAAAAAATCTGGTTTAGACTTGTCTAAAATAAAAGTTCCATCTTACCTCCCAGACTCGGAAGAAGTAAGAAAAGATATTGCGGATTATTATAACGAGATTCAGCTTTTTGATAAGGAAGTTGCTTCTTATTTAGCGCTTGTTGGAGAAATGGGGGAGCTTGAAAACACAATAGTTATAATTTGTAGTGACAATGGTTGGCAAATGCCAAGAGGGTTAGCTAATTTGTATGATGCAGGAACTAAAATTCCATTAATTATATCATGGCCAAAACACTATAAAGGAGGAAGGGAAATTACTGATTTTGTTAGTTTAAATGATTTTGCTCCTACATTTTTAGAACTTGCAGGTATTAAAGTTCCTGAGGAAATGACGGCCAAAAGTCTACTCCCTATTCTCACTTCTAATGACGAAGGAAGAATAGAGGAAGAAAGAGATTTTTTTGTTATGGCAAGAGAACGCCATGCTTTTGTTCGCAAAAATGGTCTGGGCTATCCAGGGCGAGCAATACGCACTGATGACTATTTATATATTCGGAATTATGAGTCTGATCGTTGGCCAGCCGGTGACCCTCCGTTATATGGAGATGTAGATGCCCATATGTTACAATATCCTTGCGCTACTAAATTCTATATTTTAGAACACCAGAACAAAGATGAAATTAAACCATATTTTGATTTGGCATTCTCAAAAAGACCTTATGAAGAATTATTCGATCTTAAGAATGATCCAGAACAAATAAATAATGTGGCAGGTAATCCTAAATATGCTAAAATTAAAGAGGAACTATCAAATAAATTAACTGATTATCTCGTGAAAACTGGAGACCCAAGGGAGACAGATGTCAATTTTGATTGGGATAATGTGCAATATTTCATGGAAGGAGATAAGTACCCAAAGCCAAGTTTGAAAGCTATCGAGGTTCTTGGCTTAAAAGAAGAATATGATTACACCGACTAAAAGTAATGAACAAAATCTAGGTTTGGTCAGGATTATATTTGGTATAATAGGCAAGTAGGGGAAATAAACTAAAATTATTCTAAATGTTTTCAAAAAATCAAAGATGAAAAATATTTAATCTTGAAAGAATTTATGTCATTGCCCAAATTAATTATGTTTTTAAGTCTTTGTGCTATTAGTACATGTGTGTCAGGGCAACACAGTATTCAAACAAAGCCTAATATACTTTGCTTAGTGATTGAGGATACCAGTAGTTATCAATTTGGGTGTTATGGCAACAAAGATATAAATACTCCAAACATTGACGCCCTTGCCTTAAAAGGAATAAAATATACAAATGCAAGCTCTAACGCACCTCATTGTTCACCAGCACGATCTACGCTGATTACAGGATGTTATGCCACCAGTTTTGGTATGGATATTCATAGAGAGGATTATGATACCCCAGAGAACATTTTTTTTCCAAATTATTTAAGAAAGGCTGGTTATTTCTGCACTAATAATGTTAAAACTGATTATAATACAAAGTTAGATAATAAAAGTATATGGGATGAATGTAGTACAAATGCAACTTATAATAGCATAAATCGAAAACCAAATCAGCCATTTTTTTCTGTATTTAATACTACGGCTACCCATATGGGATTAGTTAGAACAATTACGATTGAGGGCAGGCCAGACTTTAAAGAATATGGTATTGATATTAATAAGCTTAATATGCCACCACATATTCCAGATTTACCTGAAATGAGATCGGATGAGGCTTTTCAATTGAAAGCTTCTCAAGAGTCGGACCAATGGGTAAATGCTTACTTAAACGACTTGAAATTAAAGGGGCTAGATGGCAACACAATTATCTTCTTTTTTAGTGATCATGGCGGTTGTTTACCTAGGGGTAAGGGTTTCCCATTTGAAAGTGGTTTAAAAATACCTCTGATAGTATATATACCACCTGCTTGGGCAAAAAAACTAGATATTAAGACTGGCTATATTGAGACGCGAAACGTTGGTTTTGTTGATTTCGCTCCTACTTTTCTGTCTATTGCTGGAGTAAATATACCAGATTTCATGGAAGGTATTCCATTTCTTGGAAAAAAAGTTGAAGAATCTAGGAAACTACAATTTGGATTTAGATCAAATCAAGAAAACTATCATTTTGATCCGTCCAGAACAGTTTCTGATGGTCGATTTAAGTACATCAAAAATTATATACCTCATAAACCCTTTTGTTTAAGGAACTTATATCAATGGGGTATGCCGGCAAATCAAGCATGGGATACTTACATAATCTCAGGTATATGCAAAAATGAGGATTGGCTTATACCTTATAAACCTAAAGAAGATGAGATGTTATTTGATTTGGAGAATGATCCGTGGGAGTTAAATAACTTAGCTAATAATTCAAATTTCAAAGAAAAGCTGAAGTTTTTAAGAGAAGAAATGGCGAAGCATGTCAGAGAAACGCATGACTTGGGTTTTTTTCCGAGGGAGATGCGTACTAAAAAAAAGAATGGGCTTTACAAGTGGGTTAAAGATGTTAAATTCCCTTTGGAGCTTTTATATAGTTCTGCAGAATTAGCTGGATCGGCTTCAAATGAAGATATCCCTGAATTGTTACGCCTTTTGAAAAGTGAATATGCAGTATTGAGATACTGGGCAACCGTAGCTTTTTGCCATTTAGGCTCAACAAACAAGCTAAAAATAGCTCCAAAGTCCTTAATTAAAGCAATAGAGGATGAGGATCTGGAAGTAGCCACTATGGCTTCAGAAGCTATATGTTACATGGATAATTTTGAGTTAGGGGTTGACAAATTAATAAATCTTTTTAGAAATAATTTTAATCCAGCATACTCTTCTTTAGAAACACTTACTTGGTATCCTGAGCAAAAAAAATCACTAAAAAAATATTCCCCCATTTTCAGAAAAATAGCGCTTGGGGAGAATAAGAATGAACAAGGTTATCAGGGGTTAGTATTAAGGGCAAGATCAATTCAGGTAAATCTAAACGATATACCTATTACTGACCTATTTACAGAAAAAGAAAAAAAAGATGGCATAAAGAAGAATAAAACAGGAAGAAAATTTATTTATCCTAACTAAAATTAAAAAATATGATTTGTTTTAATTACAAAATGCAGGCAATTAAATTTACCCGAATTATAACGGCTGTTGTAGCACTATTTGTGGGTTTTAGAATGCATAGTCAAATTGAGTCTAGTCTGAAATGGAAGTCAATTGAAGGTGTTTCTATTCCTATACCTCCCTCTGAACACCCTAGATTATTTTTGAGGAATGAACATATTCCAGAGCTTAAAGAAAGAATGCAAGATCCTATATTATCTAAAGTCTGGGATGATCTTGTTGCCATGTCTAAAGATTCGCATAACGAATCGGCAGAAAAAAAGGATTGGCGTTATTATTTAGATCAGAAAGGAATTCCTGTAAAAGCAGAATTGGATGCCTTAAGGTATTTAATCTCTGATAAGGAGAGCATTGGAAGATTGGCAATCAAAAATATCCTTAAAAACCTAAAGAAGAGTAATTGGCCAGAAGAAGGCAACGATTTATCAAGAGGAATTGGCCGAAGAATGGTATCGGGAGCAATAGTATATGACTGGTGTTATGATTTGTTGACTAAATCGGAAAAAGAGGCGTTTATAAAAGAATTTTTGAGGTTAGCAGAAATGCTGGAATGCGGTTACCCTCCAAGAAAAGTGGGGTTAATTGTAGGGCACCCTTCCGAATGGATGATTATGAGAGACTTATTGTCAACATCAATAGCAATTTATGATGAGCACCCAGACATGTATAATATAATTGCCAAACTCCTTTATGAAGAGTTTAAACCACCGAGAGATTGGTTTTTCAAAGGCCATGCACATCATCAAGGAACGGCATATTATAATGTTAGGCATGCTAATGAATTATTTGCGCAATGGATTTTCAATAGAATGGGAGCTGGAAATTTCTATCACCCATCGCAACAATTTGTGCCATACAATATTCTATACTTAACAAGGCCTGATGGTCAATTTGTAGCGAGTGGAGATACTAATTATTATAGGAAAAAACCGAATGCAATGGGTATAGTGGCTTTACTGAATGGAAGTTATTATAAAGATGAATTTATTAACAAAGTTTACCTAGATAACCCTTCACTAGCCTCTCACAATAAGCTTTTTGAGTTTTTATGGAGAGATGTTGATCTAGGCACAAGAGAAGTAAATGACCTACCGTTGTCAAGATATTTTGATGCACCATTTGGATGGATGGTAGCTAGGACAAGTTGGGACGAGAATGCTGTAATAGCTGAAATGAAAATCAATGAATATCATTTTGGAAATCATCAACACTTAGATGCTGGTTCTTTTCAGATATACTATAAAGGTCCTTTGGCAATTGATTCAGGAATTTACTCAGGTGTTTCTGACGGAATCAGTGGCTATAATAATTCGCACAACAAAAACTATTTTAAGCGAACTATAGCTCATAACAGCTTATTAGTTTATGATCCAAAAGAGGAATTCTTAACCTGGGATTATGGAGGTGCTCATAAAACAAAATATGGTAGAAATGATGGAGGCCAAAGAATGCCTGGTAAGGCTTGGACACCGCCAAATACATTTGCTGATATTTTAACAGAAGAGTATAAAACAGGAGAAATAATTGCACATGGTTTTGGACCTGATAACTATGCTCCGGAATACACTTATTTGAAAGGAGATATAGCTTCAGCCTATACAGATAAGGTAGAGGAAGCAAAAAGATCATTTGTTTTTTTAAATTTTAAGGAAGACTCTATACCAGCTGGGCTTATAGTTTTCGATAAGTTAGTTTCCTCAAATCCTGATTTCAAAAAATATTGGTTGTTACACAGTATTGAAGAGCCTACACTCCGAGGTACTGAAACAACAATTTCCAGGACGCTATTTGGTGAGAGCGGAAAATTGATTTGTAATACAATCTTGCCCAAAAAGGAAAATCTATCAATAGAACTAGTTGGAGGTCCTGGTAAGGAGTTTTGGGTATTTGGTGAAAATTTAGAAACAATTCCAAGAGATAGACCAGACCCTGCTAATGATCGCGGAGCATGGAGAGTAGAGGTGTCTCCGTTACAATCAGCTAAAGAGAATTATTTTTTAAACGTTCTGCAAGTGACGGATACTGAAATAGATAAAACCTATAAGGTAAAAGAGATTTTAGGTGATGAAGTTTTTGGGGTTCAAATAAAAGATCGAATTGTACTATTTAACAAGAGGTCATCTCAAATGGATTTGCCTTTTTCATTTTCTGTAAAAGAAAAAGGTAATTATAAATTCCTGATTACTGATGTTGAAGAAGGCACTTGGCAGATTAAAAAAAATGGTAAAGTGTTACACGTTGCAATTAGAGCTGATAAAACTGACAACGTTTTATATTTTGAGGGAAGCCATGGTGATTATGAAGTAATAAGGTAAATTACATTAAATATTCGCAATATCTAATAATTAAAAAATCAGGTGTTCTCTTAGGAACTATCTCAAGATAAAGTGTTTGTAATAATACCTTAATGGGTTTTGTTGGAAAACTCAATTGAAGATGAATAAAAACATACTCTTGTACAATCTGGTTTTTACTAAAAACTGATATTCAAATTACTATTTTTTAAATCTTTATTAAGCATACTATGAAATTATTTGCTATAAGAATATTAATATTATTTGTGCTAATAATATTTTGTGTTTTCTGCGACTCAAATAAAAAAATAAAAGTTAAACCTAATGTTCTTTTTATAGCGGTTGACGATTTAAATGACTGGGTTGGTGTTATGGGGGGGCATGAATTAGCAATAACCCCCAATTTGGATAGACTAGCAGAAAAGGGAATGTTATTTACTAATGCCCATTCACCTATGCCTGTTTGTGTAGCATCTAGAAATGCTTTACTAAGTGGGATGCACCCTACTTCAACTGGGTGGTATAGTCTGGTGCGAGATCATGATGCTATGGTTAAATCATATAGTAGTATCATGTCGGGAAAAAAAATGTTACCAGCTCTTTTTAAAAGTAACGGTTATGATACTTACTGTGCAGGAAAAATATTTCATAAAGGAGTTACAGATTACCCTTTTTTAATGGATTCATTATGGAATGATGTGCTTCCTAGTTATAAAGAGAAATTGCGCCAAATAGATTATGATCGAGGTGATGGTTATGGCGGGTATATTTTTTACCCTTTTCCAAAGGGTGGAAGTCAATTAAAGAATTTTTTTGGTAATAGTTTAAAAACTGGGCATTCTCTATGTGGTGGACCATTGGATAAAGAAGATATTCCTCAAGGTAAAATGTATGATGAATTAATTGCTGATTATGCAATTGATAAAATTAATAAGAAACATGAAAAGCCATTTTTTATTTCAGCTGGTTTTGTAAGACCACATGTACCTTATACAGCTCCCAGTAAGTACTTTGATTTATATAATATCGATGATATTAAAATTCCAGAAACACTGAGTGAGGAAATAAAAAATATACCATTAGTTGGTAAATCAATAATTTACAATTACGGTGTGAATGGTAAAGGGGATTATCAGGTTGTAAATGAATTAGGTGTCGATTATTGGAAACATCTAATACACTCGTATCTGGCATGTGTAACGTTTGTGGACGATCAAATAGGAAGGGTTCTTCGGGCTTTAGAAAAAAGTGAATATTCAAGTAATACTATAATCGTTCTTTGGTCTGACCATGGTCAAAGTTTAGGAGAAAAGAGAAACTTCAGGAAAATGAGCTTATGGGATGAATCATCAAAAGTACCATTATACATTTCATTGCCAGAGATGGATGAAGGATTAACTTGTTCTAATCCAGTAAGTTTATTAGATGTTTATCCTACTTTGGTAGATTTGTGTGAATTACCTGAACCAAGTCATCTTGAAGGTAATAGTTTAAAACCACTCATTGCTAACCCTAGCATGGATTGGAATATTCCAGTGTTAATAAGTTGGAGGTATAAAAATTATGCGGTTCGATCAAAGGATTATAAATACATTCAATATCGAGATGGGAGTCAAGAATTGTATGATATGAAAATCGATCCTTCTGAACGCAATAATTTAGCTTTATATGAAAATTACAAGCATATAATTAATGAACATAAAAAATGGATTCCTAAGAATCCGAGACTACCAGTAGGTTCAACTGATTGGAAGGGTGACGAAATAGATCTAACTTTAGAAAAATGGAAAGTCAATGACAGCATACCGACTTGGCTTGTAGAATAAAATTATTATTAATACACGTACGATAAAATATAAATAATTATCTGTGAAATGAAATATAGAATATGAAACACATAGAAATAATAGTATTTTTTTGTTTAATTATAACAGGGTCTTCTTATGGACAATGGGCCAATAAAAGACACCAAACCTTGATTACACCATTCCGTTTTACATTACCACCAACAAATGCCAAGGTTGAATATGAAGACCTGGATGGTGATGGTGATCCGGATATTCTGCGTACTCTTACAAATGGTGATATTCCTGTTTTATGGATTGATGATGATGATGATATGAAAAAAGGAGATTTGGAAGGAGATACGGATTCTGATTGCCTTGTAATTGATAAGAACAAAGATGGATTTTTTGGTCATGATCATGATGTTATGATTGACTGGGGCGATGAAGACGGAGACAATGTTGCAGATATACAAGTGTTTGTCGAAACTGGAGGATGTATTGTTGCAACAGAAGCAAATTGCTACAGATTTCGATTTAGGCTTCTCTACTGGTGTTTCCTATACATTTGGTTCGGCGTTTAATAATATAATTAATACAAGGTTATAGCCCCTTATTAGGATATATAAAATTTAACATCTCATTGACAATCGCTCAGATAGGTTTTTAAGTTTCAAAAATGAGAATTTATTGTTAAGGATAAATTTAAGTTTTCTTTATAAAAACAGCTTAAAAATTAGGTAGCGTCTAGTTTACAGCCTGTATGAGCGAAGAATTGATACCATGAGATTTTCACCATACTTTGCGTATTTTTTCATGATTTGTAATTAAGTCGTAAACCTATTTTTTATGGCAAAGGTGATTTGCTGATACTAAGTATTGTTTATTACCTTTTTCTTGTTAATCATTATAAACCTCTGGTGAGTATATGTTATCGCATCTTAAATTGTTATTCGTAAAGTTAGCTTACAAGTTTAACGAGTTTATTTTTAGATGTACGTTTTCAAAGAAAATGTCATAAAGTAAAGAATTCATAATGTATTCTGGTCAGGAAAATTGAAATTTTTATCTTGATGTATCTTACTTACTGCTAAAACGAAACCAAAGTTATGTCTTGTATATACCAGCCTGTCTTAAATTTGAAGCAGGAACAATTTGATTTAGATATCATTTTAAGTTTCGGAAAATAAAGATTAAAAATAAAACGAATTATGATATTCAAATTAAGAACAATTATATTTTTTACCCTAACAACAACTCTTTTTTTTAGTTGCAATAAGAGTAGATCCAATAGTAATGAAGGTGCTATTACGAATAATAATGAAGATAAAATAATAGGAATTGTTTCGAATCAGTATGATATTCTGTATGATTCTGTGGAGAATAGAGAATCAAAAAAAAGATATATTCCACGTTCAATTGAGAATAATGAAATAAAATTTGTATCCAGTCATGACTGGACTAGTGGTTTTTACGCAGGCTCACTTTGGTATTTATACGATCTTACAGGACAGAATAAATGGAAGGAAAGAGCTTTGAAATATACGTTGAAATTAGATTCTGTTAAATATTACACAGGAAATCATGATATAGGCTTTATGATGGAGTCTAGTTTTGGTAATGCCATGAAATTTGATTCTTCAAATAAGTTTGATGAAGTAATTGTTCAATCTGCTAAATCATTATTGACACGCTTCAGGCCTCAAGCTGGTATCATTCAATCTTGGGATTCTAAAATTCATTTTGAAGAGGGCAAATGGAGATGTCCCGTAATTATTGATAACATGATGAATTTAGAGTTGTTGTTTCATGCCACCGAGTTGTCGGGCGACTCGATATACCATGATGTTGCTGTATCGCATGCTAATAAGACAATCGAAAATCATTTTAGGCCTGATAATAGTTCGTATCATGTGGTTGATTATGATATTGAATCTGGAGAAATTATAAGTAAGTCAACTCACCAAGGTTTTGCTGATAATTCTGATTGGGCCAGAGGTCAAGCATGGGGATTGTATGGTTTTACCGTTATGTATAGGTTCACTAAAAATCCCATTTATTTGGATCAAGCTATTAAAATTGCCGAATTTATAAAGAATCACCCTAATTTACCCGATGACTCTATACCCTATTGGGATTATGATGTAGATATTACTGAATCAACATCAAGAGATGCATCTGCTGCAGCAATTACAGCTTCGGCCTTATTGGAGCTTATTAAATATGTTCAAGAGGATAACAAATCAAATGAATATTTGAAATGGGCGAAAATTATCTTGGAAAACTTAAGTTCTGATTCATACTTAGCTAGAAATGGAAGTAACAAAGGTTTTATTTTGATGCATTCCGCTGGCATTGTACCATACGGAAAAGAAATAGATGTTCCTTTAAATTATGCAGATTATTACTATTTGGAGGCTTCATCAAGATTAAGAAAATTAAAATAAGAAAGTTTTGATTTTTGTTATTTGAAAGATTTTAATTTAGTTGTCTAATTCTATAAAATTGAAATATAGTCCAATTTTATTATCCTTCTCAAAGGAAGTTAACCATTATATTGAGATACAAATGTATTAGATTTTTTTTCAAAAAGTTTTACACTAATTTACAATTAGTCCTATACTCATATAGTCTATACCTTTCTTAAAATACAAAAAAACGGATAAGATATATGGTTTAATTGAGGGTGATAGTTTAAGGTTTAAAAAAAATCTGATGTAGATTATAAGTAATGAAAATATTCACTTCAAAAATACAGTAGTATAAAGGTTGCGATTGAAGTTTTTTGAACTTTCATTGAATTTAAAGTTCAAAAATGTGAACTAAATAATCTTCAAAATTTTCTAATAGTAACTTTTTTGTGTAAATATTTAAATTTTGAAAAGTCAAAAATTCTATATTCAAGTTTTTTTATTACAAATGTTACATAATAATACTCTTAATGTTTCAGTTTTTGGTAACATTTTTAAAAAGCCTTAAATTTAGTATCAGTTTATTTACTTTTTACCTTCTTGTCTTACTGTCAAAAGTAACTTGAGAGTATGACAAATAAATTAAAAGACTCTAAACACCCTTATCATTTTTCTTAAAATTATTAGTGCCGAGACTAATTTTCTTAAGGTTTTTTAGGTTAATATATATTCAGTTCAATGATAAAAAAATTAAAAATATCACGGAAGTCGTTGTTTATAAGCATATTTATTTCACTTGCGGTTTTGTGGGATATCAGCTCTCAGGATTTACAAAATGTTTTTAAAAATTTAAATGTTAAAGACGGATTGTCCCAGAATGGTGTTATGTCAATTTATAAGGATAGTGATGGTTTCATGTGGTTCGGCACTAGGGATGGTTTAAATAGGTACGACGGACATTCATATAAGGTTATCAGAAATGATATTAATAATGATTTATCTTTAAGTAATAATACCATAACTTCAATAGTAGAAGACGAAAAAGGGATATTGTGGGTTGGTACTGAGAACGGTCTAAACAAATTTGATCCAAAATACTTATCAGTAAATAAGCACTACCTCATATCTGATAACAGCGTTATAAATGGTGTATCTCATATCAATGATTTATGTTTTGGTATAAATGGCAATTTATGGGTTGGTACTATGTCTGGGCTTCATGTTAAAAAATCTTCTGAAGAAGGTTTTAAAGAAGTAAATCTTTCAACTCAGTTATCGCATTTAGCTATAATGACTATTTGTGAAGATAATCTTGGAAATCTTTGGCTAGGAACCCTGAAAAATGGATTAATAAGGTTCAATCCTACCACTTTTGAATATTCTATTGTTAGGGATTCAAACCCTGAAAATTATATCACAACTATTGTGTTAGATGATTTAGGTAACCTTTGGGCTGGAACATTGGATGGTTTTTTAATAAAAATTTATGCTGATAGTAATTCTCTTGAATATTTTGATTACAATAATGATTTTAGTCATTATCCAAATCATGCAATTAGAGATATATTAATCCAAAATAATAATACTATTTGGATCGGGACTTTCGATGGGTTATTTCATTTTGATTTGAGTACAAAAAAGACAATTATTTTTAGGAATGATGATAAATATAAAAATTCAATTAGTCATAATTCCATTAGATCATTATACCTTGATGATTTAGGTAGACTATGGGTTGGTACTCATTTTGGAGGAGTTAATATATTACAAGAGAATAACTTTAGATTTCAACATTTTGTCCATAATGCTTATTTGAAAAACACTCTCAGCTATAATCATGTAGGGCCGATAGAGCAAGATTGGGATGGTAATATATGGTTTGGCACAGAAGGGGGGGGCATAGATATTTTCAACCCAAAAACTAAGGCCTTCAAGAAATACATGTATTTGTCTCTAGGGTCAAATTCAATAGGTGTTAATACAGTTAAGGATCTTGAGATAGATAAAAAGAATAAACTGGTTTGGATTGGAACGAGAATGAACGGTGTAGTTTTAAGTAATCCATCGACTGGGACTAATTTGAAGTTTACAAGAAAAAAAGATGGTACGGGATTAATATCTGATAATATTACCTCGTTGTGTTTAGATAATAAAAGTAGGTTATGGGTTGGTACACGTTCAGGATTAAATTTAATTTCCAAAAATGAAAATGGCGAGTTTGTTATACGCGAATACAAGAGCTCAAGTGTCTCAGATGTTTGTTTAACTTATGACCAAATAAATACAATTTATCAAGATGTTGATAATAATATTTGGATTGGAACTAAATTAAATGGTCTAATGTTAATTAACGAGGACTCAGGAAGTTCCACCAGTATTTCAAAGACTTACGATTTAAGCTCTCCACAAGAGAATAACGTAAATTGTATATTTCAAGATAGTAGAGGAAGAATAGTGTTTGGTACTTATGGTGCAGGGCTTTTTGTTCTTGAAAATCATTCTCTCAAGAATTATCTTGTTTCAAGTGGCTTACCAAATAATATTGTATATGGTGTCTTAGAGGAGCAAGAAGGGGTTTTTTGGGTGTCATCGTCTAATGTGCTGTCACGTTTCGATCTTGCTTCTGAGACATTTGTCAATTATACACCAGGAAACGGCTTGTCAATTCTGGAGTTTTCTCAAAATTCGGCATTCAAAACACCAAAAGGGGATATGTTTTTTGGAGGAATTAATGGCTTTATTCGTTTTGAACCAGAAAAGTTACCACAAGACTTTGTGATTCCAAGAATAGTATTTACAGGATTAAAATTGTTCAATGAAGATATTAATCCCAAGATTAAAAGTGATATTTTACCTACAAACAAAAGAAATACACCTTTAGCCCAGTTTAATCACAACCAAAATATCTTTACTGTAGAGTATGCTGCCCTAAATTATCCTAGCACCTTTAAGAATAAATACGCTTATATGCTAGAAGGATTCGACAACAATTGGAATTATGTAGATAATCAAAATTTTGCTACGTATACAAACTTGGATGCAGGTAGCTACAAATTTAAAGTAAAGTCGTCCACCTTAAATGGAGCTTGGTCAGATGAATTTACAATCCTCGAAATTAGTAAAAAGCCGCCGTTTTGGAAATCCACATGGGCGTATTTACTTTACTTCATTTTAATTTCTTTAGTGTTTTTTATAATTAGAAAGTATACATTAATTAAACTTAAACTGGAGAACAATCTTAATTTGGCAAGACTTGAAAGGAAAAACATTGAAGACTTATCACGACTCAAAGTAAGGTTTTTTACTAATATTTCACATGATTTTAGGACTCCTCTTACCTTAATAAGTGGTCCCTTACAACAAATATCTAAACAGCTTGAGCAAAAAGAATTGATGCCCTTATTTAATATCATTGAGAGGAATGTGCTTTTGATGTTACGCCTGGTAAATCAATTAATGGACTTTAGAAAGATTGAAAGTAATAGTATTCCTCTTAGAGTAGAACAAGGCCAAATAGTATTATATTTAAAAGAAATCTCTTCAACTTTTAAGGAATTTGCTGTGTCTAAAAATATCAAATATATTTTCTATTCTGAAATATCTTTTGATGAACTATTTTGGTTTGATAGAGATAAGCTCGAAAAGATTATGTATAATATTTTATCCAATGCTTTCAAGTATACCGATGAAGAAGGTGAGATTAAAGTTAATATTCAGAAAAGCTATTACGAAAAATTTGACGATGAATATTTAAAAATTACAATTAAAAATTCTGGTTATGGGATAGATAAGGAAGAGTTAAAAAAGATTTTCTTACCGTTTTATAGATCTGATAACTTGAATTCTAAGACACTGTATGGAGCTGGAATAGGTCTATCTCTTGTTAAAGACTTGGTTGAGATTCATAAAGGGCATATTGAGGTTGATAGCGTTCAAGGTGTATCTACACTGTTTAGTGTTTATTTACCCATTCAAGATGTTTATGAAGCCCATCAAAAAATAAAATCGAAATTTACTTCTGCGAAACCTAAAATTTTGGATATAAGCCTTAACTCATTGTCCAATGCTGAAAAGCCCGAACGACCAAAAATAAAATCTAATGAAAAACCCACTATTTTGTTGGTTGAAGATAATGATGATCTAAGAAAGTATATTTGCCAATCGTTAAAGGATAGTTTCTTTTTTCATGAAGCAAATAATGGAAAAGTGGCAATAGATTTATTAGATAACATGTCTAAAGCTCTTCCAGATATCATTATTTCTGATGTCATGATGCCAGAGGTTTCCGGTATAGAACTTTGTAAATATTTGAAAAAAAATAAAAAGACTTCAGGAATCCCTATTATCCTATTAACAGCTCGTACCGATCCTTCTATTGAAAAGTATAGCTATTCTTTAGAAATAGAGGATTATATGACCAAACCATTTGATTTGGAAATTTTAAAACTTAAGCTGTCAAATATTATTTCGAGAATTGATCAACAAAAAAAGCGTTCTAGAAAAGATATTTTATTAGATAAAAGTGAGATACAAATAAATTCTAATGATGAAGAATTTCTATTACGTATTTCAGAATATATACGAACTCATATTAATTCCACAGACTTATCGGTAGAAAAAATTGGTAAAGAAATTGGATTAAGTAGAGTTCAGCTTTTTAGAAAAGTAAAAAAAATTACAGGTGTGGCACCAACAGAGTTTATCAGAAACTTCAAGTTAGAAGTAGCTGCAGAGCTATTGATAGAAGATAAATACAATATAAATGAGGTTTGTTATAATTCTGGTTTTCGTGATATAAATTATTTTAGAAGATGCTTTAAAAATAAATACGGTGTTTCTCCTACTAATTATAGACAGGCCAAGAACAGAATTTCTTTAAATTAACATTCTTCAGAAAGCAACTAGAAATGAAACAATGATTATTTATTTTAGTAACATTAGAATAAATAAGGAAGTATTTATTGCAAATATCTTTGTGAAAAATCCAAAATATTATGAATCCAAAACATCGTCTGTTATTAAACTTATTTGTTATTTTAGTGTTTTGTCGTTTGTCTAATGCTCAAAGAAAAACTGAAGAGAAAAAAGATTTTCCTCAATCAATGGAAATGGTTAGACAAACACCTTTTCCTTCAAGTGGGTCAATTAAGTCAAATCCACCATATTTTATATGGTCACCGAAGATCGAAAAAAGACTTGGAGTAGATACTTTCCAATTTGAGATTAATTTACATCAAGTTCGGTTATCGCAAAGTATTGATTTTGACACGCCAGATGTAATGTGGTCTGAAGAATTAGAATGGACATTTTGGCACCCAAATAAAATTTTGGAAAAGGGAAAATGGTATTGGCAATATGCTACCATTGAAAAAGGTACTAAATTGAAGAAATGGTCTAAACCGATTGAGTTTGATGTTGACGGAAATGAAGATCAATTTTTAACTCCAAGTGCAAAAGAATTTGTGGAGTCTATCCCAAAAGAGCATCCTAGAGTTTTAACATCCCCTGAATTAATTGGTAATATTGGATTTTCTAAAAAAGAATTGGATAAATTCTTGTCTTACAATAGACGTTTTCTTAATAGTAAATTACCAGAGAGTCTGATTTATAACGATGAAAAAGTAATTGAGGTCAAAAAGAAGAATCTTGACAAAAAAAAATTAACCAGATTTATTGCAAGAAATACTAAGGAAATATACAGGGATCAATTCTACATAAACATTTCTTTAATTAAGGCTTATTTGGTGTCAGGAGAAAAGATGTATTCTAATGAAGCTTTAAGAAGATACAGGTACCTCAAAAATCAATATGAAACTATTTTAAAACAAGGTTATTACAATGATTTTACCGAGGGTATGTACTTATCAATTTCTACTTTAATTTTTGATACATTTTATACCGAATTGGATTACAACGAAAAAAGGTATATTGAAGAATTACTTGTAGAACACCAGCGTAAGACTTACAAAGGGCTCTTGCACAGGGCGGGTTTACATTTGCATAAAAGTAGTCATTTGTGGCAGCATCATTTAAGAGATTTTTTTATTACTTCATTGGCGTTGACTCATCATGTCCCAGAAGCGTCAAAATGGTTGTCTTATGCTTATGAACTTTGGTCTATGAGAGCTCCAATAGGAAGTACTGATGACGGTGGATGGGCAATGGGTAACAGTTATATAGGAGCAAATACTAGATCTCTTATAGAGATGCCTGCATTACTCAGTAGATATTCTGGAGTTAATTTTTTTAACAAACAGTGGTACAATAACATATCAAAGTATTTAATGTACACCTCTCCAATCGGTCACATTGCAGGTGGATTTGGTGATAATGCTGATATAAAAAGGGAAACAATGGTACCCTTAGTCAGGGCAATAAAAATTATAAAGCCAAATGACACATATGCTCATCACTATATTGAATCGGCAGGTGAATTCGGTAATAATAGATCAAAGAGAGAACTAACTCTCTTAAATGATAATAACAATTTGTATTGGAATGCCATACAAACTAAAAATCTTTTTCGCAATACCGAAGATTTAACATATACTAGTATGAAAAGTTTACAATTAGCTGAGGATTTTCGTGATGTTGGTATTGTGGCAATGCACACAAACTTAGATAATCCAAATAAAAATCTTATGGTCTCTTTTAAATCCTCTCCTTATGGGTTAATAGGTCATGCTCATGCCGCACAAAATTCATTTAATATTCAAATAGGAGGAGAACCATTGTTTTTTAGAACAGGATACTATTCAAGTTCTTCAGATTTTCATTCATTACAAAGTTATAGACACACAAGAGCTCATAATACGATTTTAGCTGATGGTATGGGACAGAAGTTCCATTCAGATGGATATGGCTATATTCCTAGATTTCTTACTGGAGATAAGATAAGTTATTGTGTAGGAGATGCCTCCAATGCTTATAATGGTGAACTAATCCGGGATGCATTTAAGCCTTATTTTAAAGATTGGAATGTTGAAATGACAAATGAAAACGGTTTTGGAGACCCAGGTATAACGAAATTTAGAAGACATTTAGTGTTCTTAAGACCTAATATAATTATTATATATGATGACCTTGAAGCTAATAAACCAGTTGATTGGAATTGGCTTATTCATAGTAAAGATAACTTGAAGTACGATAAGAACAAGGTTTTTACAGAATCAAAAAAGGGTAAAGGTTGTTTAAATCTTTTTTCATCCCAACCCTTTGAATTTAAGGTTACTGATAAGTTTTATGCACCCGCAGTTGATTGGCTTAGTAATGGTGCAAAAGCTGGAATTAAATATATAAACCATTGGCATGGAAGTACAAAAACCCCTAAAACAAAGAAAAATAGGTTTTTAGGAATAATACAGGTGCTACATAAGGATGACAAAGAATCTTTTTCACAAATTAAACTAATTGATAAAAATTCATTTAATATCGATGGATGGAGTATTACAGCAGAGCTTAATTTGGACAAAAGTCCATCATTGAAAGTTATTGATGAAAATGAGTTAAATGGTTTTAACCTTGGGGGTGGATCTCTTAATCTGATGGGTAAGGAATTTAAGTCTAAAAATGAGAATAGTTCACTATTGGTAGAATTTAATGGAGAAGATTTTATCGTAAAAGAAGCAATTGATGTTCTGCCTTCTAGTATGCTTTACAGATGATAAGATTTTTTACAAGAGTAAGTTCAACAACTTTATAGTATGTATTTATCAAAAAACGGGTAGTATCTCATTAATTGTAGCCTATCCCTTTTTAGGGATAGGCTACACTTTTAGGGAAGGCTACAATTATAGGTTGCATTTCCTTTTAAGCTGTTTTTTTTTGGTGCTACGATTTTGCGTAATGCTCGAATATAGTTTAATCCAAAACACTAGATTACGTTTAAAGAGGCAGAATTGTATATGATTTAAGCACTTTATAAGCATCATTGGCATAAAGTTTATAGTTGCTTAGTAGTTAGCTTGTTTAATTAACTGTAATCTTTCTACTATTGATTCCTTTTGGAGTAAAGTACCAGGAGATAAAACAGAATTCGCTCCAATTTTAGAACCATCTCCAATTAACGCTCCAAACTTTTTTACACCGGTATTAATTAAATCATTTTCAATTTTAACAAGTATATTTTGATTCTGTTTTTCATTGTAGTGATTGGCTGCTACTGATCCTGCTTCAAAATTTACATTTTGGCCGATTATGCTATCACCAATATAATTAAGATGAGCTATTTTCGTTCCACTGCATATTATGCTTCTCTTTATTTCAGTACTTGGACCTATTTCTACATCATTTCCTAGGAAAACACCTTCTCTGAAATAGGCATTTGCAGATATATGGCAATTCTCCATAGCTATAAATGGTTTCTTAATTGTTACACCTTTTTCTATTACAGTAGATTTATGAATGGCTACACCATTTTTTACAGTATATTCTAAATCTGATAATTTCGGAATAATTTTAGAGATAATTTCTCTTAGATTAGAGGTCAACTCCCAAGGGTATAAATTTTCTATTTGCGGAAAAAAACTATTAAAACCTGAAATATATTCTCTAATTTCCAACATTTATTTAATACTGATTGATACAGATAGTAGCATTTTAAAAAGGGCCATTTTTTAATTCGTAGAGATTAAAATTGTCGTATGTTCCAATTGCTGGGACCATTAGTCTTAGTCCAAAATAACCAGCTCCTAATGCTTTTTCATCGTCACTATAGTTAAGTACTTGTTTGTCGTTTATTGTAAAAACAATATTGTTTTTCCACTTTTGCACTCTGATTCGATGTAATTCCTTAGGGGATTGTGAAGCAAAATCAATTCCAGAATCTAACATTTTTCTACCCGGGCTTTTTCTTAAGTTGGCTGTTTTTCGTATTGGAGCAAAATAGGAAATCCTATAATTGGAAATATCTCCTTTAGTGTATTTAGGAGCTGTACCATTTCTTTTAGCAAGGTCTGAAGAAAATATACTTTCCCCATTTAGTCCTAATGCTGAAAAAATTATCATGTGTAGGGAATGTGGGGATAATGATTTAAAGTTGAATGTTATTTCATAATTTTCAGGTGTCTTTGTTTTGTTCCATAATACTACAGGTCCACCTGAAAAGGATCCTTCGTAGGAATAGTCACTAGGATTTATTTTAAGATCACTAATCATTTTTTTTCGTAATACAGGATAGTAGTTAGAATTAGTGCTATTTATCGTTATTCGTCCTTTCTTCCACTTTTTGTGAATAAATTTTTGATACTTTGAATGTATTAAAAGCCTGTCCTTTTTTAGTTTCACTTTTCCTGGCCCTTCCAAAATCCAGTCTTCAAGATCTTTGGATTCATTAAAATTACATGCATAAATATTTTTGTAATTCAAGTTCTCTTTTATTACCAAGTCTTTATATAGTGCACTAAATGTCCCATCACCAGGTCCCCGTACTCTTAATGCTATTTTCGATTTATTAAAGATTCTCTGTTTTTTATTGCTTAAAGTATCTATGACTGTTTTACCATTTACTTTCATCCAAAACCGGCTATTTATTTTACCTACTTCAATATTATACCATTTTTCCTCGGTAACTACATCTTTTTGTAATCCAATATTTATAAATCCGGGATTTTCCTTAATAAATGCATTCGGTTGATGAAATGCGGTATGAAATGCAAATGCATGACTTCGAGCGGTAGACTTTTCTGACTTCCAAAAATTAAAATCACCATTGTAATTCTTAGGAATTGTTACATCTCCACCATCTAAATCATTTAAACCCAATAATATTACGCAGACACCTTCATGCTGTAATGGCTTGACTTTAAAAGTAACAACTAAATTTTCTGAATAGCTAGTGGGAGAAACTAGCATAGCCCCTAGGGATTCCTTTGACTCAGTCAACTTTACAGCTTTTTCATTCTTATCATAGCTAACAGAACCTATTCCATGCAGGTCCCAATTTGCAAGTTCATTGGCATCTATATTCGTGATTTGACCATGCATAAATATTGAAAACGTACAATTTAGAAAAAGGAAGATTAATTGTTTTTTGTGGAAATAAGTTTTTATTGGAAAAGACATTTTAAATAATTTTGATTAAAACATTTCACTAAAATAATCAACACAGAAATACTTGGAGAGTAGTTTTGTTCCATTTATGCTATACAAGTGTTTCTTTTTCTTGCTGGCATTCAAAACTACTTACATGCCTTATTTGTAAAATTTCAACTCTAATAAAAAGAGGCTGTCTAAAAAGGCAGTCTCTTTTTTTTGTTTTAGATTTTATAAAAATGTTTAGTTTTTCGTATCTTAAAGTTATGAAAAGCAACATTGTATGGAAGACCAATAGTCAGTCACAATTGAGTCTTCTCCCTCCGAGTTATGATGATTTCGTTCCAGAACACCACCCCGTTCGTATTGTAAATAGTATTTTAGATCAGATAGATATTCGGTCTATAGAGCGTACTTATAAAGGAGGCGGTACTTCTAGCTATCACCCAAGAGATTTACTGAAAATTTTAATCTACGCCTATCTTCGTAATTTATATTCTTCACGTAAAATAGAACAAGCCTTGGGAGAAAACGTTCATTTTATGTGGCTTAGTGGTTGTATTCAGCCAGACCATAATACCATCAGTAATTTTCGTTCAGGAAAACTCAAAGGAAATTTTAAAAAGATCTTTAATCAAGTTGTTATTCTGCTTGCTCAGGAAGGTTACTTGAGCTTAAAAGACATTTATGTTGATGGCACCAAAATAGAGGCCAATGCTAATCGCTATACTTTTGTATGGGGTAAAAGCATAAAAACCTCACGCTCACGTATAGAAAAACAACTCAAAGAATTATGGCGTTATGTAGAAACTGTATATGCAGAAGAAGAACAAAAGCCTAACGAGCCCGATAATTTTAAAGCAATAGATCCAGAGCAAGTCTCTCAAACTATAGATAAAATTAACCAAGCACTTCAAGGAAAACAAGTGGATAAAAAAGTGAAGCAAAAGCTTAACTATGCCAAAAAGAACTGGCCTGAGAATATAGCAAAATATAATACCTACCAGCAGCAAATGGGTAGTCGCAACTCTATGAGCAAGACAGATCCTGATGCTACTTTTATGAGAAAGAAAGAAGACCATATGTTAAACGGACAGCTCAAACCAGGATATAATTTGCAAGCATCTACTAACAATCAGTTTATTACCAACTACACTCTTGCGCAAACCACAGCAGATACCACCACACTTATAGAACATACAGAAGATTTTATTGAGGGATATGGCAAAGCTCCAGAATCCTTAACAGCAGATGCAGGTTATGGAAGCGATGAAAACTACACCTATCTAGAAGACCAGAATATCGAAGCTTTTGTAAAATACAATTACTTCCATAAAGAACAATTAGATGAGAAACGAGGTAAGACTAAAAAACCATTTGCAGCAGATAAACTATTTTATAACCATGACACAGATACGTATTACTGTCCTATGGGACAACCTATGGAAAATATTGGTAGCTATGTAAGGCAAACAGCTACAGGATATCAGCAAAAAATCGATAGATATCAGGCTAAGAATTGCTTCGGATGCCAGCTCAGGAGTCTTTGTCATAAATCAAAATACAACCGTATTGTAGAGCGGAATCACAAATTGGTTAGACTCAAAGCAAAAGCCAAACAAAAATTATTAAGCTTAAAAGGCGTTGCTCATAGAAAACAGCGTTGCTGGGATGTTGAAGCTGTTTTTGGTAACATAAAACACAATATGAACTTCAAAAGGTTTATGTTAAGAGGGCTTGATAAAGTAAATACCGAAATAGGACTTATAGCAATGGCACATAACCTTAAAAAAGTGAGTTTAGCCATATAAAATCACTTTGCCTGTTTTTAACTAGACTCGAATTAATATAGAAAAAAGAAAATCCTGATTAAATCTTAAATGTTCAAAAAAATAAAAGGTCGCCTAATTAGCTTTTAGACGACCTCTTCAGCTGACTAACTTAAACATTGCAATACTGCAACTCAAAACTACTAACCATATTATAATTTTCGAATTTTTATATTTCTAAACCATATAAGACTGCCATGGTCTTGCAAACCAATTAATCCTTTTTTGAATATTCCATATTCTGGAAAATCTTTCCATTTACCTGATTCCTTTTTTTTAATCCATTCTTTTGACCAAGGTTCAAATTCTAAAACTTTTTTTCCATTTAACCAATGTTCAACTCTTTCTTTCGTAAAAATTATTCTAGTTGTGTTCCATTCGCCAGCAGTTTTAACAATCAATTGATTTTTATCGGTATTATGCATGCCATAATCAGCTGCAATACTTTGCCATGGTTCTAACTTTTCTGGGAAGCCTCTTTGATCTATAATTTGGTATTCAGGGGCGTTTTGATAGGGAGCTGAATATTGGTCGCCTTCTTGAACATGGTAAAAAATTCCACTATTACCTCCTGTTTCTATTTTCCATTCAAGTTTAAGTTCGAAATTTTCAAATTGTTCATCGGCGAACACAATGTCTCCCCCTATATCACCTCCTTTGCCTAAAGATTTCAAAGTACCATTTTCAACTATCCAATTTTTGGGCAATTCTTCGGAATTGAACCCACGCCAACCATCAGCTGTTTTACCGTCAAAAAGAGTAATCCAGTTGTTTGTCCTATCAATCCTCTTCACATTCTTAATTTCTGTATTCTCTTTTTTTGTCTTGTCACTACAAAATGTAAAAACAGAAATACTCATCATAAGAATTAAAAAAAATATTATCCTTTTCATTTACTATAATTATTTGATTGTTTTCATTTCTACAGGATCCCAATTAATAAATTGGTTTTTAAAATAACTATCATTACAAAGTAAAGCTGGGGCAGCCGCCCTAAAACCGAATAATGGGTCTTCTACTACGGTACCTCCACTTTTTATTGCATTAATGAAGTTTCCAAAATGATCGTAATGTGCTCCTTTATACCCTTTTTGAGCTTTATAAACTGTTTCACTTGGTGGGACTATTTTTTTTCTATCATTAACAAATGAGATTTTTTCCCTTTGCTTATTTTGCTCAAATGGATCATTACTAGTTTGTATATCATTGCGTTTTACAACCACTTCATCCCATTTTACATCCATAGATCCTTTACTACCCACTAGTTTTAAATAAGTAGAGCCACTGGTACCATCTACAAAATTACATCTCAATGATAGATTGAAGCCTGGGTGTGCTTTGGTTTCGGGATATTGAAACATTCCTAGCAAAACATCAGGAACCTCTCTACCATCTTTCCAAAACCTTAAACCTCCCATTGCACTTATTTTATCGGGACCAAAAGAGTTTGTGATGAAATGTAAGCTGGAAAATAAATGAACAAATAAATCGCCTGACATACCAGTACCATAATCAAGATAATTTCTCCATCTAAAAAATCGAATTGGATCGAATGGTCGATGTACAGAATTAGAAATGAATCTTTCCCAATTAATGTTTTTTGGTGTAGCTTCTTCGGGTATTGGATATTGCCAAGCCCCAATGTGAGAGTGTCTTGCCCAAAACCCTTCAGCATAATTAAGTTCACCAATTGCTCCATCCTCAAGAAGTTGTTTTGCTTTTTCATTGCCCAAAGACGATAAGCCTTGACTACCTACTATAAATATCTTTCCCGATTTTTTCCAAGCATTAATTACCTCATGTCCTTCTTCAATGCTATGTATCATCGGCTTTTCACAATATACATGTTTACCAGCTTTTAAGGCATCTATCGATATTTGTTTGTGCCAATGATCTGGGGTGGCAATAATAATTGCATCAACTTCAGGGTTTTTTAGAATGTCTTTATAGTTATCGGTTAACACTAGGTTCTTGCCCCATTTTTGTCTTGCTGTTTCCAATCTAGTCTTGAATAAATCACAAACAGCTATTAATCTTACCCCTTTATGCTTTAATATAGTATTTACATTAGAAATTCCCATTCCTCCAGCACCGATTAAGCCAATTGAAATATTTTTTGAATAAGATTTTATTCTAGCTCTATCAAGGTAGACTATTGATGATAATTTTTTTTCGGAAGCCAGAGCTAAATTTGGTGATGTCAACAAAGCTCCTCCTGCTACACCAAAAGTTTTAATAAACTTTCTACGTGAACTGTTTTTCTTAAATTTTTTCATTTATTTTAAGTTTTATTACTTCTTACTAACAAAAAGCGATACGTGTTCATATATACTTTCTAACGAATTAACTATACGCTGAAAGGCTATTTTTGACTTACTGTAAATACTTATGGTGAAACAAAAATGTCTTCCTTTGCTCTTGATATTACCAATTTCAAAATAACCATTTGGAAAGTAAATATTTAATGTTTTATTTTTATCTATAAGGTATAAATCAAATTCTCCTACTACCCAATTCACAAACAAATCATAATTTTTTAAATTATTAATGGTCATGGTTTTTACTATTTGATACCTCACAGTTTTATTTTTTAAGAATAACTATGTTAATTCTGACATTCCAAGCATATTTAATTATTAATATTCCCATTTGGCGAAAGCTTCCATAGCCGCATAATGCGCAAGTCCAAGCTGATTGTATGTATCAGCCGTTTCTTTATTACGATCTTCTGCTCTTTGCCAAAATTCCCTACTGTCAGCTCCTTGAAAAACCACTCCATCTTTTTGTGATTGATGTTTAAAAATACCATTACGCTTTTGAATAACTTGGCCAGGGCTCATTGGGACAGCCATGTCAATGTCTTCAACATTCCATTCTTGCCATGCACCTCTATATAACCATAACCAACAGTCTTTCATAAACTCTTCGTGTTTTAAGCGTTTTAGAGATTCCATAACTATATCCAAACATACTTTATGGGTGCCGTGGGGGTCTGCTAAATCGCCGGCGGCATATATTTGATGTGGCTTTATACTTTCTATAAGCTCAATTGTTTGGGCAATATCCTTTTCGTCAAAATCATTTTTTTCAATTTTACCAGTTTCGTAGAAGGGTAATTCCATAAAATGAATGTGTTCATCATTTAAACCTATAAAGTAACTTGTTAATCGTGCTTCTCCTTTTCTTATTAGACTTTTAACTTCCCTTAATTCTGGTGTATCAGTTTGACCATTCTTTTTTAGTTTTAAAAAATCTTGAATGCTTGCAAGTATACTTTTGCATGCCGTATTATCAATTTTAAACTTAGTATTAAAATCGGATACAAATTTTACAAACTTTAAGGCTTCATCATCTTCTACAGCAATATTACCTGAGGTTTGATATGCTACGTGTACGTCATGTCCTTGTTCACATAATCTTTTGAAAGTTCCACCCATACTAATGATATCATCATCAGGATGTGGACTAAAAATCAGGACTCTTTTTTTTGCTGGCTCCGAACGTTCAGGCCGTTTGCTGTCGTCAGAGTTTGGTTTGCCACCTGGCCAGCCAGTAATGGTATGCTGCACTTTGTTAAAAATATTAATATTGATATCGTAAGCTGGACCAAAATCTGCCAATAAATCACTCATGCCATTTTCGATATAGTCAGCATCAGTCAGCATTAATATTGGTTTTTTAAGGTGTAGTGCGAGTCTTAAAACTGCTTTTTTTATTAATATATCGGTCCATTTTACCTTTTGAACCAACCATGGGGTTTTTATCCTTGTTAGTTCTGAACTGGAACTTTCGTCTAACACAAAAGTTGTATTGTTATGTTCTTGCAAAAAAGAAGCAGGTACTTGATTAGTCACAGGACCTTCTACCGAAGCTTTGATGATATTGGACTTACCTTCTCCCCAAGCCATTAGAATTACCCGTTTTGCTTCCATAATTTTTTTAACTCCCAGTGTTATTGCTGTCCTTGGAGTATTGCTTAAGCCTGAAAATTCTTTGCTGGCGGCTACCCTCGTAATGTGATCAAGAGCTACTAATCTGGTCTTTGAATTTTGAAGTGAACCTGATTCATTAAATCCTATATGTCCATTACCGCCTATACCTAATAGCTGAAGGTCAATGCCACCTAGAGATTCAATCTTTGATTCGTAATTATTGCAGTATTCCGAAATTTTCTCCTTTACTAGCGTTCCGTCAGGAATGTGAATATTCTCTGGTTTTATATCTACATGATCAAAAAGTAGCTTTTTCATGAAGTGTACATAGCTATGAACAGAATCAGGATTCATAGGATAATATTCGTCAAGATTAAAAGAAATAACATTTTTAAAGCTTAAACCTTCATTTTTATGCATGCGAACCAATTCAGAATAAACACCTTTGGGTGTTGATCCTGTAGCAAGCCCTAAAACACAATGTTGGTTTTGCGATTGTTTTAGCTCTATTAATTTGGCAATTTCTTTTGCTACTGCTTTTGATGCATTAAATGAATTATCAAATATTACAGTATTAACATTTTCAAAACGTTTTTCAAAACCTGTACCTTTATCAGTTTTACTAGTTATCATTATATAAAAATTTGTTTTTTAAATTTTGCGGTTATAGAATATTGTATCTTATTTTTTTCCAAGTTCGCAATAGTAACAAACCTGAAATGATCATCAATATGGTTAGAATAATTGCTTTAATGTATTCACCATAAATCCAAAACCCAGTAGCGAACATAGAAGTATAAACTAATACAGTACCCAATAACATCGCAGAAATTCCAAATTTAATATTCTGATTCTGTTCATTTATATTGAAATTACTGTCTTGCTCAACTGCTTTTCTTGCTATTTTAGTCCATCCTTTACCGTCTGGCTGTATCAGTTTGTAAAAGCCTATCAACGTTTCTTTATTTTCAGGAGGTGTTAAAAAAGTTACAACCAACCAGATTATTGTGGTAGTAATAACAACAAACGGATATTCTAAATAGCTTTCAAAGATACCGTGCTCAACAGAGAATAAATAAACGCCTAAAGGCGTAATTTTGAGAATTATGGTTAATATCCCAGAAGCAAACATAGCTGATATTTCGCTCCATGCATTTATACGCCACCAAAACCATCTTAAAATGAAGATAAGCCCTGTTCCAGCTCCAAAAACCAATAATATTTCAAAAAGTTGAAGTGCACTATGTAGAAATAATGCTAAAAGTGCACTTAGTACCATTAAAACTACAGTTGAAAACCTGCCCACTGCAACTAAGCGTTTCTCAGAAGCCTGAGGGTTTATTTGTTCCTTGTATAGATCAAAAACAATGTAAGATGATCCCCAATTCAATTGGGTTGAAATAGTTGACATATACGCAGCTACCAGAGACGCAAGTACTATACCTAACAAGCCATTTGGTAATTTTGTGAGCATTGCAGAATAGGCTATGTCATGTCCTAATTTGCTATCACTAATATCAGGAAAAGCTTCTTTAATACTCTGAAGGTCTGGAAATACTACTATTGAAGCCAAAGCGATGATAATCCAAGGCCATGGTCTTAAGGCATAGTGCATAATGTTGAAGAAGAAGGTTGCTGCAATAGCATGATTTTCATCTTTAGCAGCTAACATTCGCTGAGCAATATAACCTCCGCCACCGGGTTCAGCACCTGGATACCAAGAGCTCCACCATTGGACAGCTAAAGGTATAATTAGTAAAGTAATTAGGGACTGTTTGTCATTGAAATTAGGAAGAATTGAAAGTTTGTCAACTACATTTACATTAGCTAATAAATTTTCCAAGCCTCCCACTTCAGGTAAGTTTACCAAATAATAAGCAGCAGAAATGGCTCCACCCATCGCTATAAAAAATAGAATAAAATCAGTAAATATTACTCCTTTAAATCCTCCTAATGCACTGAATATAACAGTGATTATGCCCGAACCCACTACCGTCTGCCAAGGAGCCAAGCCTAACATTACATTTCCTATTTTGATGGCAGCCAAGGTAACAGCGGACATTGTTATTATATTAAACACAATTCCTAGGTATATAGCTCTAAATTTCCGCAAAAAGCTTCCTGGTTTACCTCCATAACGTAATTTGTAGAACTCCAAATCGGTTTTAACATTAGATTTTCTCCATAGTTTGGCATAAATAAATACGGTTAGCATTCCTGTTAAAAGAAAAATCCACCAAATCCAATTTCCTGAAACACCATTTACTCTCACAATATTAGTAACCAAATTTGGAGTGTCTGTTGAGAAGGTGGTTGCGACCATAGACACACCTAATAACCACCATGGCATAGTTCGACCAGATAGAAAAAATTCTAATGAACTTTTACTTGATTTTTTGGAAAACCACAGCCCTACAATTAAGATGATTAAGAAAAATGAAATGATTAAAGAAAAATCCAAAAAGTTTAATTTCATGATGTAGCTATTGATTTTGGTAATCCAAAAATAATCCCATAGCAAATCAAACGCGCATAAAATTGTTACCATTACAGATGTCTAATGTTGCGCTATATTGTTCTTGTTGAGTTGTTATAGCCATTAGTTGTTGTCTAGTTGGTTAAGCAAGGCTTAATCAAAAGTAATTAAGTGTTTACTAATTGAAGAAACGGTTGTTTTAAAATGCAGCATTAACAATTACATTGAATTAAAAAGAATAGCAATGATAAATAGTCGATCTGAATTATGTTAACTTGTGTTGATCAGTAGTTGAATTCTAAATTTAAGGAATTTTACGACTTCCAGTATGGGTGTTTCTTGAAAATCTCGAAGATGTCGTTTTTTTAACATCACATTGTCAGAGTATCTTTTTCGGAAAAATCAAAAAACATAATTTTCAAAAATATTGGAAGAACAATATGTGCTTTCATCTGTTTTTAGCAAGAAGTATCAGAAACCCGTTGTTGTAAGGGAGATGTTAGAAGGATTAAAGCAGTTAATTTAGATACTTTAAGAGCGTTCAAAATTCATTTAAAAATGATTTACAAGTGAATAGACTAAGATTATTTCAGTTCAGGGTGTGCTATGCTATTTTGTTACAAGAATGATAGATATTTAAAAAATTATTTCCTAAACATAACTGTGCAAAAAGACTCCAAAAACAAAGGTGATATTGTGGGAATAAAATTATTTACTATTTGATTTTATGTAAACAGTGGTTAAAGTCCAAATGAAGAAACTTTGAGTACTTATTTTAATTATTTAAAGGATTGAGGGCTTTTAAAACAATTTATTATTCGATAACAATTATTTTGATGCTTTTATAGAATTAGTTAGGGTGTTGTGAATCAAAAATACTCAACGATTTAAAGTAAAAATAAAAATATTGATAATGATGACTTGCAGTTTAACAAGTATATTAAAATTTATCTTAGTAAATGTTTTTGATGTAACATTTGACATATTGATAAGAAACATAATCCAATTGTTTTTTTAAAAGCAGGGCCTAATTTTACAAAATCGCTTTTAGTGCAGGTTAAATCTCTGAGTTTTTCACTATTTAAATTCTAAAAACCAAGCACAAATCTTAAAAAATAATTAAACTAACTAGAAAATTTATGAAAAAAGCCAAATTAATTAAAGAGTATGATGTCTCTATTTTTTTAGAGCGTATTAAATTCGTCTTGTTTCTAATGTTATTTTTTCTTTCTGCATCACATCAGGTGTTAGCTAAGAACCTAACAGATGACAAAAAAGAAACCAAGTTAATCGAATTGTTCAATGAAGCTCAAAACGTTGTGAGTGGAATTGTAAAAGACAAAAACGGTCAACCCTTACCTGGAGCTAATGTGTTTTTGAAGGGTACTACAAATGGAGTAGTGACTGATTTTGACGGACTGTTCCAGTTGAATGTTTCAGGTAAAAATCCAATCTTAGTTGTAAGTTTCATTGGGTTTAAAACATCGGAAGTTCCAGTAGCTGGAAAATCGCAAATTGAAATAATTTTGCAAGAAGACGCTCAAAATCTTGATGAAGTGGTTGTTGTTGGATATGGAAGCGTTAAGAAAAAAGATTTGACTGGATCAATAGGTTCGGTTGAGGTAGATGAATTGAACGTTGCTCCGGTTGGTTCATTTGATGACGCCTTAGCAGGTAGGGTTTCAGGTGTTCAAGTGTCTTCAACACAAGGTAGGCCTGGGGCTCCATCAAATATCGTGATAAGAGGTACTGGGTCATTAACTCAATCAAGTGCTCCGCTTTATGTTGTTGATGGATTTCCTATCGGTGATTTTGATCCTTCTTCTATAGATCAATCTGATATAGAATCCATGCAAATTTTAAAAGGTCCCTCAGCCGTATCCATTTATGGAGCTAGAGGAGGAAATGGGGTTATTTTAATTACCACTAAAGGAGGAGTGAAGGGTAAAACTAGAATCACCTATGATGAGTTTTATGGAGTAGAAAATATCACAAAGCGAATAGATGTTATGTCTCCTTATGACTATGTGGACTTGCGATATGAGATAGATCCAATTATTGCTGAAGAACGGTATGGAGATCTAGAAAACTATAGAAATGTAGAGCCAATAGATTGGCAAGGAGAAACTTTTAGACAAACTGAGGTAAGCAGTAGGACATTGTCTGCGTCTGGGGGAACCGATGGTTCAAATTATAATATAGCATTATCCAGATATGAAGGAGAGGGTCTATTGGAAAATAGTGGTTTCAGTAGAACTTATGCTAAAGTAAAGTTTGATCAAAAAATGTCAGACAAGGTAAAAATAGGGACAAATATTTCTTATACCTCTACTGTTGTTGATGGAACCCACACTTCAACTAATATTTTGGATCCCACAGTGGAAGGAGGATCGAGTAATGCTAGATTTAATTTACTTAAAGATATTGTGCAAGGTAGACCAACTGGGGGTATCCAGTATAGTAATGAAGAGATGTTAAACTTACCCGAAGACCCAGAAACCGAAGAAGGTGCCCCAATAACAAATCCTTTGGTTAATGCTCGTACTCAAATAAGAAAAGATGTGCGTAATGTCCTTTTATTTAATGGTTATTTTGATTATGAAATAACAAAGGGTTTACGGTTTAGAACAAGTGGTGGTATTCAAAAGCAAATTAGAAGGCGAGAGTCTTTCGATCAAAAAAATAGTGCTTGGGAAAGGAGAAATGGATTTACTCGTGGGTTTATAACGATTTCTGAACGTTTGAATGCCTTAGTGTCTAGTACGCTTAATTATAGAAAAACGTTTGGGGATAAAAATTATGTAACAGGGTTGTTAGGATTTGATTATCAAAATATTACAGATAAAAGTGTAACTGCTAATGGTGCAAATTTTCCTGAACCTAACCTAGGAGTTGATGACTTGGGTGCTGGTACAACCCCTGGTTTTTCTAGCTCTTTTAGAGCACCAACAAACCGATTAATTTCAGTTTTTGCACGAGCAACGTATACCTATGATGACAAGTATTTATTTACAGGAACAGTGAGAAGAGATGGGTCTTCAAGATTTGGAGAAAATCAAAAATTTGGAACTTTTCCATCTTTTTCAGTTGCTTGGAGATTCGACCAAGAGTCATTTGTAAAATCATTTAAATCATTGTCCAATGGTAAGTTAAGATTTGAATGGGGGCAAGTTGGAAATAATAGAATTCCAGCATTCGTGTCTACTTCGTTGCTAAACAGTGTAACCTATGGAGCTGAGAATGGTACAGTACCTGGGGTAAGACCAGCGAATTTGGCAAATCCAGACATAAGGTGGGAAGCGCAAGAGCAAATTAATTTGGGTATTGATTTAGGGTTTTTTAATAATAAACTTTCTTTAACGGCAGATGTGTTTAGAAAAACATCTAAGGATTTATTATTAGAAACACCAGTTCCTGGAAGTACTGGTTTTACTGAGGTATTTAGTAACGCAGGTAAAATTCAAAATGAAGGACTTGAAATTGCTATTAATTCAGTTAATTTTAATAAGAAATTCAAATGGAATACTAATTTAAATATTACGTTCCCTAATGCTAAAACACTCGCTCTTGTTGAGAGTGATACCTTGTTAAGTAATTCAGGTTGGAGAACAAATAACCCAAGTGTAGACCCATACTCCCAAGATTTTATAACTACAGTAGGGCAACCATTTGGTTTGATGTATGGCTATATAGATGATGGTCTTTATAGAGAGGAAGATTTTGATGCTAATGGAGATCCGTTTATTGATGTGGCTTTTGGTAACGAAGAATTAGGATTTAGAAAATATGTCGATGTAAATGATGACGGTGTAATCAATGAAGACGATAAAGTTGTTATAGGTAACCCTAATCCTAAGTTTTTTGGCGGTTTAACAAATAATTTTGCTTACAAAGGTTTTGATTTGAGCATTTTCTTGCAATGGTCATACGGAAATGATATTTATAACGCCAATAGAATACTCTGGACTAGTGACCTTCAGGCTGTTAGAAATTTTATTCCTGAGGTAGTTAACAGATGGAGAGATAGCAATACTCCAGAACAAAACCGTGGGGCAACGTTTAGAAATGCCAGAGACCTATCGGCAGCACTTACAACTCAATATATTGAGGATGGTTCATTCCTACGATTAAAAACAGTTTCTTTGGGATATAGCATGCCAAAAAAGGTTCTAGAAAAAATCAAATTACAAAAGTTGCGTCTATATATTACAGGTCAAAATTTAATTACTTGGACAAACTATTCTGGTTATGACCCAGAAGTAAGTACCCGTGGAAACGGCTTGACATCTGGAGTAGATTTTGGAGCGTATCCTCGCAGTAAAACTTATGTTTTAGGTATTTCTTTAGGCATTTAAAATAAAAATAAATAAAAAATAAAATGATAAAAACTATGATTTCAGTTTTAGTAAAATTTATCAAATTTAGAAGTCTATTTTTGATAGCGATTATTTTCATAGGGGTTACCTCCTGTGAGGAAACACTTGAAGAAGAAACCTACTCTTCTTTTACGGCCGACAACTTTTACACTGATACAAATTCAGCAGAATTAGGTATAATGGGTATTTATGACGCGTTATCGAATAGGAATCTTTATGCTCAACGTTACTTACTATATTTTCAATCTAGTGACCTACAACGTCATTGGAGACAAGGTAGGGGAAATGATGATGACAGGCTATCTAATTTTGATATTGAAGAGAATAACGGAATTATAAGTAGTGTTTGGAATGCGTTTTACGACGGAATTTATCGTGCCAATTCAGCAATAGATAAAGTGACTCTACTTAGAGATTTTGCCCAGTCTTCTGGACAGACAACTGATTTAGAAATCTATAATAATCTATTAGGGGACGCTTATTTTTTAAGAGCTTTTATGTATTTCCAACTAGTAAAAAATTGGGGAGATGTGCCATTAAGACTAAGTCCTAACATTTCTTTAGATAATGTTAAAATTGAAAGAACTCCTTCTGTAGAGATTTACAATCAAATCGAGTCTGATATGCTATTAGCCATATCATTATTGCCGGAGGCTTCATCAATTAAAAGCCCTGCAAGAATAAATAAAGGTGCGGCGCAAGGAATTTTAGCCCGTATTTATCTTCAATGGGCAGGTAACCCGATCAATGATACTTCAAAATATAGTAAAGCCGCAGAGCAAGCATGGGCTGTTGTTAATAGTGGGCAACATTCGCTTAATACCATTATTGAGCCTACTGGTATTGGAGCACCTTACGACTTTCCATTCCCCAAGGTATATAAAAATCTAGCAGAGAATGTGTATGATTTATCAGAAAGTATGTGGGAGATTCATTTTTCATATCCAGGATTAACAACAGCTGATGCTGGTTATGTAGGTACTTGGCACGGTGTAGTTTCACATACTCGATCTTCGTTTTCAAGAGGGGCACCTAGATGGTATGCATTACCTACATTTTTTGAGTCTTTTGAGGCTAATGATACGTTAAGAAGAGATTGGTCTATTGCGAGGTTTCAAATTGATCGTAACGATAATTTTATTGAACCGCGAGATGATTTGAGGTGGGGTGTTGGAAAATATAGAAGATATTTAATGCCTACTTTGTCTCCAAACTTTAATGCTGAAGCAATGAATTGGCCAATAATTAGGTATGCAGATGTATTATTAATATTAGCTGAAAGTATAAATGAAACCATTGAAGCTGGAGGTACTCTTCCTCCTGGAGTGTCCATACAAACAGCATACGAATCAATAAATAAAGTAAGAAGAAGAGCAAGAAAATTAGACATTGATTCACCCGATTCCTCTGTTGACCTTTCTGGAAGTGGAGGAGATACTTTTAGACAGGAAATTAGAAACGAACGCGCTTGGGAATTATGTTTTGAAGGGGTTAGAAGGTATGACTTAATTAGATGGGGAATCCTTGTAGATGCCTTAAAAAAAGCGGGAACAGATTTGGAAGCGGCTGGTTATGATGCTTCACAAAATTATTTTCCAGCGGCAAATGTTCAGGAAAAGCATAATCTTTTGCCAATACCTGTTCTTGCTGAGATTAATCAAAACCCTAATATCTTAAATACAGATCCTACAAACAATGGGTATAGATAGTCAATTTTGATTTATTAAGATGAATATACAGCCCCATTATCTAATAATTTTTAAACCTTAAGAACAAAAGAGGTGCATTAACGCACCTCTTTTTTATAAATATATTTTTTATATCCCTTAGAAGTCGTTCAATATTTGAAATTAATGCACAAGTATAAAATTAACTTATAATCTGAAGCAAAAAACATATGAAACAAATTCTATTTTATCTGTATAGTCTTGTCTGTATATTGATTACGTATGGACAAGAAAAAGAAATCTTGTTTGCCGACTATTTTGATATTAATACTAATAAAAATGAAGGCTCCATTGTAAATGGCAAAATAAATTTAAAAAGGAATAAAGACTATTTAAATGAAAGAGTTCCATCAACCTACAGTTTTAAAATTATTAAATCTGACACCGATATTTTTGATCTTAAAACAGAGTTTGATGAACAAGGCAGGTTGTTTGGCTTGTTTATGGTAGCGAAAGGAAAAAATACAGGTAAACAAGATTCTAGGGAATATAACTTGCTGGTTGAATTGCGGTCAGAAGGTCAAGTTTTAGCAACAAAGAATATAAAGATTCATGTAGTAGAAAAAACAATGTGGGATCATTTCATTGAGTTTTACACTCCTATAACTTTAACAACCCCAAGATTATATGGAAGGAAAAAGATTAAAGAAGAAGATTTACCGCAGTTAATAAATCAGCTTTTAAAAAATAATGGACAATTTGAATTTACTTCAATGTACGAAAAATCTATTTTAGATTATAGTAAGAGAGGAGAGATTGAAATTGAGTGGCAAAAAGTTTCAAATATTATTGGAGGTTTGGGATATGCCTATGCAAATTCTAAAACATATGGCTTACCTAGTGGTAATAGGGTGAATATAGAAAAACTAAGACACGCTATATACAAAGCAGTGATACAATATGCAGACCAATTACCTGTTGAGCCTAATGATGTTATTATTAACGGTAAACCGATTGGTAATGATCTAGGAGATGGTTTTAGCAAACTTAAAGATTATGGTTATCTTTCAACTCAAATAGTTACTCATCAATGGATTGTAACAGATGCCCTTGTAGCGCCTTTAATAAATATATGGCCTAGTGTTTTGGATGACATATCAAGAGGAGACGAGGAAGCAAAAAAACTTTACAATTCAGTATTAAGGTTTTATCAGTTATTTTTCTCTATATCAACTCCAAGAAGGGCTATGGATGATAACAATCAACGTTGGAAAAATATTTCTAAATTTAATTACTCTGAAGGAGCTTGGTCTGATGCTAATATTGGACATCGTATGCGTACTTTGATGGCTCTTCCTATTTTGTGGGTGGATTATAACAGGCCAATAACTTATGTACCGTATTGGTACGATGATTATTTCAATAATACGAAATTTGAAGGTCTTACATTTGCACATGGTTGGTCACCAAACGGTGTTGTAAAGGATTTAAGAAATTGGTGTAATAAACTTTCTCTTCCTAGCCACACATATAACCAGTCTGGTTTTCATCCAGATGGTACAGTTTCTCATCATCTTGGTAACAATTCATCCGATGTGGCAATGGATGCCTACGGGTTTGAATGGCTTACAACAGTAAATAAGGCTATTCCTTACTTTAAAAATACGCCATTTCCTCTAAAGGACGAAAATTATCAATTCATAGCAGATCGCTTTAACTACACATATCGAAGAATGATTTATAAGGATAATTTAGACTATGTGGTAACAGGACGTAGCTTTTTTGGTGATTTATCTGACTTTGGTTCTAAAAAAGTTGCTAGGGAAATAAAAATTTTATTGGAAGGTAAATCTCCAACTACAAAGATAGAGAACGAAAAAGAATTGATAGAATTGAAAGATGCGCTAAAAAGCAAAACGCATACATTCACAGGAACTACTGCTTTTTGGAATGCTGATTACCTAATGCACAGAAAAGAAAATAAAGAAACTAATTATTTCTTTTCGGTAAAGCACAAGTCGATTCGTACATCAGGAGCAGAAGATTTTTCAAAGGTTCGTAAGTCTTGGCATACTGGAAGTGGTGTGTTTCAACTTATGGTAGAAGGGGATGAGTATTCTACAGAAGTGAAATCTAATGCTGATTGGCATACTATGCCTGGAGTTACAGAAGAGTGGAACACAACTCCGTTGCCCAAGAAAGGGCATGCCTCTGATGCAAAACCGGGAGACAATTTATTTTCGGGGATTTTATCTGACAATGAATATGGGCTAACAGGGTACCATCATTTACCTCGCGATTCCTATACCGCCGCAGAAGCCTTAAAGTCTTATCATCTGATTGATAACTATGGAATAGCCTTGGGTAGTAATATTCAAAGAAAATTGCATTCTGTTGGAAAAGAACCCATTGTGACATGCATTGATCAATCCAAATTCGATTCGACATTAACTTTTTGTCTTAATGGAACCGTAGGTGAAATTAAGCCAGGTGAAAATACAAATTTATCAGAACCAATAACAGAACCTTCATGGTTGCATCATGGTAAAAAAGGTTATTTAATATTTCCAAAAAACAAACAAGACCTTCAAATAAAAACAGGCAAAGAGATTAATGTTACAGCATCTGATCTGAAAATTTCCAAAAGCAAGAATTTTATTCTAGCGCTTAATCATGGTATAAAGCCTAATAATAAAGAGGGTAACGATTATCATTACGTTCTTCTTGCAGGCGTAGAGGTAGGAGACATGCAGAACGCCTTAGATTCTTATCTGTTAGATTTAAAAACGTATTATTTGAAAGACAAGTACCATGCATTAATTAGTAATAAACATAATTTGATGCAAATTGTGTTTTTTGATTCGGCCAGAGCAAAATTAGAAAATGATACATGGGTTGAAGCTGATAAACCAGCCCTAGTGATGATAAAAGATTTAAGTAGTGCAATTCGTTTATCAGTTACAGACCCTATGCATAACCTTGAGTCTGATAAAATCACCTTAAAAGTTCCCTTTAAATTAAAACCTGGTAGCTATGAATACAACTTTTCTGGAATACAGCAACAAAGAGGTGAAAATGTGTTAGTCACTCAATCCGATAAAGAGTCGATTATAACCATTAATTTACCTGATAAAAATGATGGTAGTTTCTATAGTTACAGAGAAGAATTATATGCTGGGGCACCTATTGTTTTGGTATTAGAAAAACAAATGTGATTTAAAATCAATAATTATTTCAGTTATTGGTCATCTTGGTTTTCTGCTCAAATCTAAAGAACTACTGTACTAAGTCAATAAATATGTTTAACAGATAAGATATAATATCTTCTTAATAAAAGTTAATTAAAAAATATGAATTTTAAAAAAATAGCCCAAAATGTTTTTGTACTCAGCTCATTATTTCTCATACTAAGTTGTACCAAGCCACAAAATAAACGCATAGTCATAATTGGTTTAGACGGATTAAGTGTAGAAGGGTATCAAAAATCTCAACATCCAAATTTAGATTCTCTAATGGAACAAGGAATTTTGTCTTTAAATACCCGATGTGTAATGCCTTCAGTAACATTACCAAATTGGACAAGTCATTTAACTTCCGGAGGCCCCGAACAGCATGGTGTAACCTCAAATAAATGGAGAATAGATAATCAAAGACTTCCTCCTATAGAAAAAGATGATTTAGGTTATTATCCTTCTGTATTTAAAATTTTAAAGGAACAAGTTCCAGGCGTAAAAATAGGTTATTATTACAACTGGGCTAATTTGATTAATTCAATTAATAAAGTTTATATAGATGACTTGAGTTATGAAGAGAATGATGGATATCATGAAAATTATAATAAAGCATATAACTTTATAGTTGACAACAAACTTAATCCAACATTAGTCTTTTTATATTCAGTTCATGTTGATCATGCTGGTCATAAATATAATTGGATGTCGTCGGAATACATAAAATCTATAGAAGATATTGATGTAGAAATCGGTAATTTGGTTAACAGGCTAAAATCTTCTGGACTTTATAAAAATACAAATTTTTTATTGATAACAGATCATGGTGGAATAAAAAGAGGTCATGGTGGTTTGAGTCAAGAAGAGATGGAAGTTCCATGGGGAATCACTGGGCCAAATATTGCAAAAGGAAAAACACTTACTGAACCTAATAGTAATGCAAATACAGCAAAAGTAATAACGACGCTTTTTGAATGTAAAGAGACACCTAAATCATGGATTGGTAAAGTGCCTAACTCTATTTTTGAATAAACAAAATCACTTTTAATTAAGAGCTTATTTTATTTTAAGGTAGTATCTCACTAAGTGTGTAAAGTTTAAAATATCGAGGGTTGCCCCCCTCGATATTTTTTGTTTAATTTTAAATTTTATACACTTATGAAGAAAGAAGATTTACTAAACGATGACTTTTTAAAACAGTTCAGAACAGGAGACGAACTCACCTCCTTTCTAAAATCCATCCAAAAGCGGGGCATTGAAAAAATGCTGGAAGGCGAACTTGATGCCCATTTGGATTATGAAAAGCACCAGCAATCCGATAACAGCAATACCCGTAACAGTTACGCTTCCAAGAAGATAAGAACGGCATTGGGAGAGACCAACATTAAAGTGCCCCGAGACCGGGAAGCCTCTTTTGATCCCATGCTCGTCCCTAAACGAACGAATATGGGCGATGGCATAGAAAACGTCATTATCAGTCTGTATGCCAAGGGTATGAGCAATTCCGATATTGAAGAGCAAATACGTGAAGTATATGGTTTTGATGTATCTACATCCACCATATCCCGCATCACCGACAAGGTGGCCAACGATATAGTGGCATGGCAAAACAGGCCGTTGGAACCTGTGTACCTGATTACCTGGATGGACGGTATCGTATTCAAGGTTCGTGAGAATTCCAAGGTCGTGAACAAGACCATGTACATTGCCGTAGGATTGCGCAGGGACGGCAAAAAGGAAGTCTTGGGGCTTTGGTTGGGCAAGAACGAATCTGCAGCCTTTTGGATGAGCGTACTGACCGATATCAAGGCCAGGGGCGTTCAGGACCTGCTGATCACTGCCACAGACAACCTTAACGGTTTTACGGATACCATTAAAAACGTTTTTCCTGACTCCAAAACACAAATTTGTGTAGTGCACCAGATTAGAAACGCCTGTAGATACGTGGTATGGAAGGACAAAAAGGAATTCACCAAGGATATGAAAAACATCTATGATGCACCTACTAAAAGCGCTGCTAAAGCCGCTCTGGACGATTTTGCGGGAAAATGGGAGCACAAGTATTCTTATGCTATCAAAAGCTGGAGAGATAACTGGGAGGAACTTACCGCTTTCTATGAATTCCCTTTAGAAATCAGAAAAATCATTTACACCACCAACCTTATTGAAAACCTTAATGGAAAAATCAGGAAATACACCAAGAACAAGCTTTCGTTCCCAACAGATGAAGCTGTTATGAAATCCACTTTTTTAGCTTTAAGGGAGGCGACTAAAAAATGGTCCATGCCCATTAGAAATTGGGGCATTATTTTAAACCAGTTTTTGACTATATTTGAAAAAAGGGTCCGACTCTAAAAAAGTCAAACCCTCGATTTAAAACTTACACACTTTACGGGATAGTGTCTTTTTTAACTTAGAATTACAAAAAATGATAATTTTAAAATGGCTTTATAATAGGTAACATTTTTTAGGGAAGGTTACAAAAACAGGGAAACATTCATTATATGGTGTCATACCCCATCTTCCAGATTTAGCAGTAGTGTTTTTTATTATTGACCATATTTTATTCTAAAAGCATATTGAAACAGTAATAAAAATGACATTAAAAATTCGAGGCTTCCCTTTACAATTAGGTTTTATTTATATTAGGGTAAAGGCTTCTCTATTTTATATAGTTCTTTTAACTTGAGAAGTTCTTTTTTCATTTTAGAAATTTTGTTACTGTTTTTTAGTTTAAGGTATAAATTATTCATTTCTGAAGGGTCTTTCTTTAAATTGTAAAATTCCCATTCCTCTCCATTTGGTACATCTTTTCCATAAAACCTAATTAATTTAAAGCGCTTGTTTGCTATACCCTCATGCCTACGAACGGAGTGTGCCCCTGGATATTCATAGTAATGATAATAGAGGCTTTTTCTCCAATCTTTAGGTGTCTTTCCTTTTAAAATTGGTACTAAACTTTTTCCTTGCATATCTTCTGGAATTGGTGCTCCCGCAATTTCTAAAAAGGTCTCAGCAAAATCTATATTTTGCACTAAATCTGAATTTACGCTTCCTGCTTTGGTCTTACCTGGCCATTTTACGATAAGAGGTGTTCTAAATGATTCTTCATACATAAAACGCTTATCAAACCAACCATGTTCACCCATATAAAAGCCTTGGTCTGATGAGTACATAATTATAGTATTTTTATCTAGACCTGTCTTTTTTAGATAAGTTAAAATGCGCCCGATATTTTTATCTAGACTCCAAATGCATCGTAGGTAATCTTTCATGTAGATTTGATATTTAAGTCTTAGTAACTCTTTATCCTTTAAATTTAAGTCTTTGAATTTTTCCCGCCTTTTATCAAATCTATTGTCAATCTCTTTAGGTACTTTTAAAGAGGCTTTTTCATCTGCCTTAGTCATTTTTAAATCTATATGCATATTCATATGTTTAAGAATGCTCATTTTTTGTCTGTGGGCTGCCGTTGTCCTTGTGTTATAATTATCAAATAAATTGATGGGCTCTGGTATTTCAACATTTTCATACATATTTATGTGAGCACTATCTGGTACCCATGGTCTATGCGGTGCTTTATGATGCAACATCATCATAAAAGGCTTATTTTTATCACGTTTATTTTCTAACCAATCTAAAGATTTATCTGTGATAATATTGGTAGTATAACCTTTATATTCCTTCCTTCCTTTATCCGAGAGCAGCACAGGGTCTACATAGGAGCCTTGTCCTAAAAGTACTTCCCAGTAATCAAACCCTTGCATATTGCCTCTTAAATGAATTTTTCCAATCATAGCGGTTTGATAACCATTTTTTTGAAGTATTTTTTGAAACTGTTGTTGATTGTGATCAAATGGGTGTTTTTTAGAATTGGTAAATTTACCATTTAAGTGACTCATTTTACCTGTTAATAAAGTTGCTCTACTTGGTGCACAAATAGAGTTTTCCACATAACACTTATTGAAAATCATACCTTCTGAAGCTAACTTATCTAAGTTAGGTGTTGGATTAAGGTTTTGCAACCTTCCGCCATAAGCGCCAATGGTTTGATACGAATGGTCATCGCTGAAAACCCAAATAATATTGGGTTTTTCTTGAGAAAATGCCAAATAATAGCATAGTAAAGACAATATTAGGAATGATTTAGTTTTCATTTTTTTAATTAATTGAAATATATTGTTTAGCTTCAGTAAGCTAAAAGAAATATTCAGAATTTGTTTAAGGTAATTGATGAAAATCATAATTTGAAAATTTATAGTTGTATTTTTTTAAGTAAATTATTAGGTTTTTATGACAGTATATTAATATACTTTTTAGGACTTTTCATCTTTTTTATCTTTAGTAAGATATCATTGAAAACGTCTCTTCTTTTATCAATGAGGTTGTTGTTTTCCATTATCCCACTTTGACCTTTAATATCAAAAAGTTTGTTTTTTCTCATTTTATCTTTGAAAATAATCGCTTTCCATCTTCCCATACGAACAAAATGTTTAACCTCTGGATATTCTGGTAACGTTTTGTAGATTTTTTCCCTTATTTTTTTGTATTTAGGTTTATTTGCCAAATTAAAAAATTGATGGGGGTCATTTTGTAGACTATACAATTCATCGCTACCATCAAAATAATGAATGTAGTACCAATCATTATCAATTATTGCGCTGTTTCCTAAACCAAAAGTTGAAGTTACAAATCTATTATGATCTATTGGTGTTGCTTTTGATAGGTAGGGTATAAGTGACTTTCCGTCTAAGTTAGTCTTAGAATTATTGGTATGAAGGTCTAGTAATGTAGGAAATATATCTATAAGGCTAACTACTTGCTGAGACTTCATACCAGCTTCAAATCCAGCCAAATTCATTTGTTTAGGGGGTACAATTATCAATGGTACTCTTTGAGACCTATACCATCCTGTCCACTTTCCCCAATGTTGTTTTTCTCCTAATTGCCATCCATGATCACTAAACAAAACAATGAAAGTGTTATCAGCATAATTGCTGTTGTCCAAAGCTTTAATAATTTTTCCCAATTGAGTATCAATAAATGTTATTGATGCCATATATGATGACACTGCATCTTGCCATTGGTTATGTTTTAAAACAGTTTTATGAGTTCCTGATGTTCCTGCTAACAATGAAAAATCTCTTCCTGTATCTGATAAATCATCCAAATCATTTTCATTTATTTCTGGAAGCTTAACGTGTTTGGGAGGATACAAATCATGATACTTTTTTGGTGCAAATAAAGGTTGGTGAGGGCGGAAGAAACCTAACCCTAAAAAAAAAGGTGTAGAATACTCTTTCTTAAGTTGTTCAACTCCCCAATTTGCTATTTTTCCATCCTGCATTTGATCATCACTGATATCTAGCGGTCCCCAATCAAAAGTATTGTACTTGTTATATGGTCTATCATTAGTCATACGATTTAAAGGTAAAATAGCTTTCAGTTTACCGGGCCCTCTATTTACTTCATGTACTGGATTTTGTAGTCTAGAATTTATTTCTCCATCTACAAAAGGTCCTCCACTTACACATGTATCAGGTCCCAAATAATCAAAATGACTTTTAGCATAATCGGTTGTTTGATGAAACAGTTTACCAGCACCAAGAATAGTATAGCCATTTTGTTGAAAGTATTTAGGTATAGTTGTTAAGTCAGGTCTACTTTCTATACTATCACTATTGGTGTATAAATCCGAGTTAAAAGGATATATGCCTGTAAAAACTGATGCTCGTGAGGGCGAGCAGAGTGGGGCGGCACAATACGCTTTATTAAAGGAAACTCCCCTTGATGCTAGTTCATCGAAATTGGGTGTAATCATCTCTTCTTTACCCATAAAACCAAGCCAATCATTTAGATCATCTACCGCAATAAAAAGAATATTGTAATTTGTTTTGTCGGCACTCTTAGAACTGTGAACCAAGACCCTTTTATTTTGTGTAGTGTTACAGCCGTAAAAAAGAATTATGAAAAGGGTTGCTAAAAATACGGATGTTTTTATATGGAGGTTTTTTATTGCTAACATGTTTTATGGCTCGAAATAGTCAATCTAAAATTTTAATATGAGAAGGATTGCTATTAATTGGACTTGAATTGGTTTATTTATATAACAAAGACACATTATTCATTATTTTATTATTATTTAATAAATCACCTAACATCAAGATTTGGAACTATATCAGGATACATATCAATAGCTTCTTGCCATCCTTTTTTTGACTCAAAAAGTATGGTACTGTTATAATAATTCCTCTTATAGTTATAACTTTTGTCAATATTCTCTCCGTACAGTAGATAGCTATCACTATATTTACTTTTAACCTCAAGTCTAGAAGGTTTATTTACATCTAACTCTGCATATATTTTATAATCATTAAGTTCTATGGGAACATTATCTTTAAGCTGAATTATTTTATTTAAATTGTCTTTTTCTTCATCAATTTGTAAAATGGCTAAGAACCTCATTTTTTTAGATTTAATTTTGTTTTGGGCCACAAACCTGTATTGTTTGTCATCAAATTTGATAGCAGGTCTTCCTCTTTGCGGGTTTAACCAATCTACAGGCTGGATATCATATTTATCATTTAATTGATATGTTAAATTTAGAGACCCAAAAACATTTGCAGTAGATTTTGCCCATTTTGCATTCGAAATTAAAGTTGTTTTATTTTCTGCAAGAAAAAAGTTAGCCGATTCTCGACCCTGTAATTGAAAAGTCCAAGTGATTGGTTTTTCAGATTCTAGCTCGTCATAAATTATTACTGTTGATGGTCTTAAAAACGCAATATGTCTTCTAAATAGTTTTAGCCTAGGGTCATCACTTTCATCTAAAATAAAACCATTTTCATCAGTATACGCATCTGAATTTTTTAATACAGTTATCCAGTTTATGGCGCTTTTATCAAACTTTCTGTACGCTTTTGAGGCATCTCCCAAAGCATAAGTAATTTCATTACCTGTTAAATAGCGCGGAATCCAACCATAGGAATTATAGTCATATCCTTGACTTTTACCATCAACAAGAATAGTGTTCTTGGCCTTGGTGTGTTTTTGTTCTAAAAGATAATGTTTGTCTCTTGTAGTTATTCTATAACCCCTCGGATAAAATATTGGTTTGCCTTTGTAACTAATATTAAAGGAATTTTGATCTGCATGACCATGCGAACCAACACCAAAGGGACTACTCTTAAATGCTACAAATAGATTGTTATCTTCATTAAAAACATCAGTGTGCATAGCTACTATACCAGTTTCTCTAAATAAGGCTGATTGATTAATATTAGTACTGTTTGTATTTTCAATTTTTTTAGGGTGTTGCCTTAATCTGTATTCCTTAAAGGAGTTATTCGAGAATTTAAATTCTTTTGAAGTATCCTGCCCACTGAGTTTATAGGCATATTGAATCGCAAAAGGATCATTGATCTCTTGACCTAAAATATATGCAAACTCTGCTCTTTTACTGTTAATCTTTTTAATTCTTTCGAGTCCATCACCAAACCCGTCTCCACTAGAATTAGGTGGGACTAAGTAAGCCAATCCTTTTGAGCAATTCTGGAACCATGGGTGATTGAAGGTATTAACACCAAACATCTCCTTAAAAAGGAGGTAGTTGTTTACCCATGAGTCCATATTTACATGCACGTACCCAATATTGCCATTAGGCCAAGCACCATCAGTTAAAGTACCGCCACCAGGTGTTCTTGACAACCAAATATCATACAATGTTTTTATCCATTTTTCAGCTTCTTTCAAGTGATTCTTCATAATTATTGCGGATTGAAAAAAATCATAGTACGTATGTTGAAAGAAATGGGCAAATAGAATTCCATCTTCAGAACCAACATTTGATTGCATTAAGTGACTCATAATTTGGATCCCTGTGCCTGCAATAAAAGTTTCATAAAGTTTTCTTTCTTTATTCGAGAGTAGTGTAAATGCATTATCATAAACGTGAGCCAGTGTAGACATTGCAGTGGCGCCCGAAAAATCTGATTTTTTATAGACCTCTACTGGATTTAATTCGAGTATGGTATTTGCAAAATACCGAGCTTTCGTTAAATACTTGATATCATTTTTAATTGCATAACTTAAGACTAATGATTTTATTGCGTCACATTTGTTTCCAACTTCATATTTCAACCTAAACCTTTCAATCTGCTCAATTTCCTGTTGGGTTGCGTCAGCAGGTATTGGCTCACCTTTAACAATAAAGTCTGAATTATATTTTTTCAATGCCGAATTACCTGAAGCTATAATACTATTTATAAGATTCATTTGATCTTTATTTACTTCAGTCAAAGAAGGTAGCATTACAATTCTAGGGTGTTTTGTAGGAATCACATCATAAGCTTCTTCTGAATTTGGAGACTCAAGAACAATTAGATCTTCTTCCACTGTAAAACTGTAGGTTCGCGACCACACCCTTTCTTTGCCATTATTAACCATGTATCTCCAAAACCATTTTCCTTTACTGAAGCTTTTGTGCGGGTTATACATAGGGAGAATTAAATTTTCGATAGTTATAGTGTTATTAGATAAAAAGGAACTATCTCTACTTATCTGCACGGAATAGGTATCAAATTCATCAACCTTTTTAAAGTCAGGAGTGTAAGGAAACCCATCAGGGAACGTATAATCACTCATAGGCCACATTAGCGAGGGTGGATTTGAAATTAACTTTTGGCCAGCTATAGGATATGGATATGTTCTGTTACCTTTTGGACGTAAACAATCCAAAGATAAAAACTTTGTTGCTGAAGGAAGCTGATCTTTGTCAAAATTGGATGATGTTTCAACAGTTTTTCCTGAATTTATATGACTATTTAACTTTGAAGAATCTTTACATCCTATCAAAAAAATTAAAATTAAATATAAGGGAAGATATTTTAACATTTTTGGTGCTATTTTAATCGAAGTTGTTCGATATATTCACAATTCTATTAGGATTTTTATTTAAATTTTCTTTGAATACCTGTTTAGTGCTTCTAAGAAATAATAATCAGCATAAATCAAGCCTGCATCTAACTCAGAATTTCTTAAATAATTACCTGTTGCATGCTTTAATAAAAAATTATTATTTGTTTCAGGATCCGCTAGATATTTCGGTTGCATTAGGTTGTAAAGGATTTTTTCAGCTGCTGTGAAATATTTGTGACCAGCTTTATTGGATAGTTCACTCAGTTCTAAAAGTGCGGAGGCAAGAATTGCTGCTGCTGAAGCATCTCTCATTGTTTGTTCTCTAGGAGCTCTATAGTCCCAATACGGAACCGAATCATCTGGCATATTAGGATGATCTAAAATAAACCTTGCAATATTTTCAGCATGTATTAAAAATCTTTTATCACCTGTCTCTCTGTAAGCTACTGTGAAACCATATAGTCCCCAACTCTGACCTCTACTCCAAGCTGAATATTCAACATTGTTTTCGCCATTATTCCAGTCCATTTTTCTGAACTTACCTGTTTTTGAGTTGTAGTCCACAACATGTGGGCAACTGAAATCTTTCCTGTAATGATTAACCATCGTTTTTGTGGCATGACTTACTGCAGCATGATAATAAGTCGAATCACCGCTTAGCTTTGTCGCTGCAAATAATAATTCTAAATTCATCATGTTATCAACAATTACAGGGTATTGCCAGTCTCTTTGAGGGTTAGGCTCCCAAGACATAATGGCTCCAACTTTCGGATTAAAGCGTGCTAAAGCTGATTTTGCGGACTCAATCAATACGGTTTTGTAATCTTTATTACCTGTTAAGTTGAAACCCTGACCGTAACTACAATACATTCTAAACCCTATATCATGATCTCTCGTATTTTTTCTTTGATCATATAGAAACCCAGTTACTTCCTTAGCCTTGTTCAAAGCTTCTTTTGATTTTGTTTGATCATATATTTGCCAAAGGCATCCAGGATAAAATCCACTAGTCCAATCCTCCGCCGGTTTAAATCCTCTTTCTGAGGATCTCGGAAATTTTTTATATTGAATCACTGAATCCAAGACATTACCATAATGAATGCTTGCCTTTTTAAAAATTGTTTCAATTGATGATTTGTTTATTGTATAATTTCTGGAACTTGGATTACTGTGGTTAGCTGTTATACAAGCCATTAAAACCACAATGACACTCGCATATAATGGTAATCTCAAAAAGTGTTTTTTCATTTTGTTATGTTAAATTTTAAGCGATTTTATTTGTGGAATTTCCACGATTAAAATTTTAAATTAGTTATTAACAAAGGTAACTGCTGAGTTGTAATGTCAATAAGTCAGATGTTTCATATTGAGGCGTTATATGTTTCTGTTTAGGTTTTGGTAAGAATTAGAATACTAGGACGAGGAAGACAGATTTCATTTATGAATGAGTTTGAATAGCAATACTTTAATTTACTAAGAACCTATCTTTTCTTATAATAAAATCCGTCTAAATATTAATCGAACTCAGGTTATTAGGGTATTAAATTAAACGTAAAGGTGTGGGACGCTAGCGTATTTTTAAAAAGGGGATTCAAAGTCTTTGATTTAAAAGGTTTTATTCAGTCAATCATTTATATTTTAACTACTAGTTTAATTCATGAAATAGATAGATTAACTAAAGACATAATTAAACACCTCATTGTTACAACTAACTGCGTACAACATCTATCTCGTAACACCTTCGCTATTGTCAGTATATCTAATGCTTTAACCGATTTGAAATTATTAAATCGGATTTAAATTAAAAATCATGAACATCTTAGACCAAATAAAAGAGGCTTTAGCTTGTTGTAATTATTAGCTTAAAAGAAAAAGAGTTTGAGGATTTTTAAGCTAAAAAGTTACTACTGAAAAATCATTCAAAACAATCTTGGCGTATATATATTAGCAAGACAAGGCAGATAAAACCTTCAGTTTTTCATTCTGTTAGATAGGGCATCCAATATATCAATCCAAACACGGAAGTAATCAAAGTCTTATATCGGTCATCAAAAGCTATATGTGATTGGTCTTGTTGCCATGGCAATTAAAGGTAACTTAATACTAAACTACTATCACAGAAATAACTTCTAATTCTTAAGGGTTGAAAATTTATATTACACATTCATATTATTATATAAACAGTTATTTCTCATTAGAGAGTTGTACACTTAGCCCAATAAAAGCGGGAGGAATTCCCTTTTTTGAGCTAAAAGAATTAAAAAGTTTGAATATGGTATGTATAGCAAAAAATAGGTAAACCAAATACCTGAGTTATGGATATAAGTCCATTTAGGGAAGTTTCCCTGATGGAGAATTACTGAGGGAATTAATCAAAAGTTAAAGACTATTCAACAAATTTAACATCCTTTTCTTCTGTTTACTATTAGTTTGCAGCACTAAATTAATTCTAAATATTTTTATTAAAATGAAAAATTTTTACTCTATTAAATTTTTATTTGTACTATCTTTTTTAGCTACAATTAATTCAATTGGGCAGACCACGTTGAGTCCCGGAGACTTAATGATTTTTGCTGCCAATTCTGATACCTCAACATTAAATGAAATAGGTTCTGAAGGGGAAGCTACAGAATTTGCATTCATTCTTTTGAAACCAATAACTACGGGAACCCAAGTTTATTTTACTGATTTTGCCTACATAGATTCATCTGCTCCTTATTTTGGTAAGAACGAAAACAATGGGTGTGATCCAGGTGCTGGTGCTCAAGGAGACGGTATGATAAAATGGACGGCTAACTCAGATCTTGAGGCGGGTACAAAAGTATTGATACGCTTTGCCTCAGGAGGTACTGTTGCAACCGTTGGAACAGTTGTTTCTATTGTTGATACTGTGGTGCCAGGAACGAGTATGTTTTTGTCTGACGCTGGCGATGCTATTCACGTATTTCAAGGAAGTGATGATGGAGCTGGTCTTGTTACTGCCGCAACTATGATCTCAAGTTATAAATTTCGAGATGGATGGCAAGATAATCTTGTGGAATGTGATAATAATTCAGGACGATCTGAAGATCCCGGTACTGGTTTTGAATTTGATGCGATTACAAATAAGCCCAATGATAATTCAGGATATATTGGAGATTTTATTGGAAGTGTATCAACAATACAAGCTAAATTATTGGATATAGCCAACTATCAGATAACAAATGGAGGGGCTTACTCTATAGATTTGACTAGTGAAACAATAACACTATCAAACAAAGATAATAATGTTGTTGAAAGTAATGTAAAAGTTTTTCCTAACCCGGCTAAGGATGTAATTAATGTTAGAGCTACGAACGGAATATTGATTGAAGGATTGGAGGTCTATAATATTACAGGCCGATTACTTAAAAAGCAATCTGAAAAGATGATTGATATATCTGGTTTGTCTAGTGGCATGTATCTATTAAAAGTAGATACAGACAGAGGGGGCGTTATTCAAAAAGTGGTGAAACAATAGTTTTGCTTCCAACCTATTAATGAGGAAGGCCATTTTCGTAGTGGCTTTTTCAATTAGGTTGTTCATTATTCTTCAATATTAGTCAGACATATAGATGGCTTATTGAGGAAATAAATGCAACATTCAAAATACATTTAATAAAATGCAAAAAAAAATCATCTTAGCCTTTTTGTTGATGTTTATATGCAAAGAGGGCTTTTCTCAACAAGCAATTTCATCTTCTGGAAAAAGTACTGGTATTTTAGATAATGACGGTACTATTAGTTACACCATAGGTCAAGTAGCATATCTAACTACCGAAGGCATGTCTCAAGGCGTTCAAAAATCATTTGAATATTTTGATTTGTCTGTTACTGATAATGAAGCTTTGATTAAAGTATATCCTAATCCCGCAACTACACAAATAAATTTGGATTTAGGTTCAATAGATACATCAAAACTGTCTTACGAATTGATCAATCTAAATGGTCAGATGGTAGGCCAGGGTACTCTTCAATCTGTAAATCCAACTATTTTTGTAGGACATTTACAGGAGTCTGTATATGTTCTAAAATTAAAAGATAATAATCGACAAATATTGTTAAAAAAATTAATCAAGAGATAAAATGAGAAAAATAGAAATTATTTTGGTCTTTGGCTTGCTATTAGTAGGGAGAATATATTCACAAACTCCTGAAATGATGAGTTATCAAGCCGTTGTTAGGGATGAAAACAGCGATTTGGTCAAAAACCGTGTTGTTGGTATGCAAGTTTCAATATTGAAAGATTCACAATCAGGGAACTCCGTATATACTGAAACTCATACTCCACAAACTAACGACAATGGTCTTTTGAGTATAGAAGTAGGAAATGGAATTACCTCTGATAATATTGCTGATATTGATTGGTCTGAGGGTACCTATTACATTAAGACAGAAATCGATATTGAGGGAGGAACTAACTATACAATATCTGCAATTAGTCAATTTTTAAGTGTTCCTTATGCGTTACATGCAAAAACAGCTGATTACGTAAAGGGTTTGATAACAAGTAAATCTCATTATGTTGGAGAACTATTTGGTGGAGGCATAGTATTTCATGTCAACACCGCTGGTGATCATGGCCTAATAGTAAGCATGTTGGATTTGGCAGATGAAGGTGTTTGGAGCAGTGTTACTGATAGAGAAATAGGAGAATCGGCGCAAAGTTCATGGAATGGTCAATCAAACACCGGGGCAGTAGTTAGTCAAGGTGGAGCAAATAATGCTGCAAGCATATGTCAAAACTATTCAAACGAAGATTACGGTACTGGTGTTTTCTCTGATTGGTATTTGCCAAGTGTCACGGAATTAGATAAGTTATGGGTCAATCTTTATGAAGTTCAAAAAGGCATAGAGTCTGTAGGTGGTGACAATACTGGCGAGGTACAAAAGGCTTTCTATTGGTCCTCTACCGAGGCTAACCAATTTACAGCATGGGGCTTTAACTTTTATAATGGTAACGCCTATGGGAATATAAAGTTTAGTAAAGGCTATGTGAGAGCAATAAGGTCATTTTAAAATAACTTTTTTATAAAAATGAGAAAAACAACTTTTTTATTACTGAGCATATTTACTTTCATTAACTTATTTGCACAGGCAGAGCTTCCAATGGATTTGCCACAAATGATGGGAGAAATTTCGGAGCCTCAACCTCAGGGTATAGTTGATGAAAACCCTGTATGGCTTCATGTGAAAGTTCCTTTATCTGCTGATGGAGCAACGAATTCACAGCGTAGAGCTGATAAAGCAAGATTACAATTTCAAAGACGTTTTTATTTTAAGTTATCTAAAAACACAAGTTTTACTGGAGATGATGTCTATGAAAGTGGGCCTAAACGCTATTCGTTTTACTCACCTTATGAACATTTATCTGTTGGTAAATGGTATTGGAAATATGGGGTAGCTGATCCTGACACTCCGGATAGTCCAGTTTGGAATTCTCAAGTCTATTCTTTTGAGATAACCGGGAATGAGAGGCTTACTCCCATTCCGCCAAGGCCAGAGGAAGTATTAAATAGCGCCATAAGTCGCCCAAATCCTGTAACCGTATTGTTTAAGGAAGAATTTGGAAAACTATTGCCAACGCAAAAGTGGCCACAGTTGGCGAGTTTTATATTAACTAAAGTTGACCAGAACTTTAATAAAAATACTCCGATGACTTATACTGTTAGTGATCAGGATGCTATTAATGCTGGTTATGTTGATGAAAATGGTAATGCTAATGCTGAAGAACTATTTTTTAGGAAGCTTATAAACACTCGCTATGGACAAAAGAATAGATACTTGAAAGAGTTGATGTCAGGCTACTTATTGACAGGAAGAACAGAAATCCGTGATATGATTGTACAAAAGGCAAATGAGCTTATTGATTTCTATAATACTGGAGAATTTTATATTGGTTCGATAGGAAAGACTATGACCGTTAGAGATAATACATGGGGTGGTAATAACCCCAAAGGAGATTTCTTAGAGTTAATAACAGAAGCTTTAACAGAAGAAGAAAAGAAAGAATTTGTGGAAGATGCATATCCGCTAACACGTACATCTCCAGAAGTGGCAGAGAAAGCAGAACATGCTTTGTATAGCCAGCATTTATGGCAAGAAATAGCAGATGTCATATTAACACCCATGATTTATGCCAGATATTCAGCTCAGGCTAGAGAAGAGTTTTATTATGCTTATGAGCTATGGTTGTATCGGGCTCCCTCTTTAAGTAGAACGGATGGTGGAAGTCAAGAAGGTGATGGTTATTTAGGTGTGCATGATGACTATTTATCATTTATACCTTGGCTACTTTACAAGCTAACAGGGCATAATTATTATAAAGGACATCCATGGTTTCAAAATATTGGTAAGTATTTACAATATACCAATGCTTTTGGGACATTACCCAATAGTTTTTGTGATGGTGATAGTCCTGCTACAACTATGCCATACACCATGGAAACTATGGCGTATTTAGACCCAGATAATTACTGGAGTAAGTATAGGTTTAGTCAACTGCCGCAACAAGACTTCAAAAAAGCTGCAGCAGATTTAGGTAAAAAGAGAATGGGAATGGGAAGATTATCTATGTGGAATTATTTTGACGAGTCAGATTTATCTAATGTGAAGCCCCCTACTACTTTAGCAGCTGCTTTTCGAGATATTGGTGAGGTGGCAATGAACACAGACTTTATTAATAAAGAAAAGAATTTACATGTTACATTTCATTCTTCTCCTTATGGTTCAGCACAACATACGCATCCTGCTCAAAACGCATTCAATTTATCGTATGGTGGTCAAGACATGTTTTGGAAAGTTGGTTTTTATAATGGAGGAGGACCACATAACGTCCTAAATTATAAAAATTCTCGTGCACATAACACAATTATGGCCGATAGCTTAGTTCAAGGATTTCATCATTCAGCATATGGATGGATAACTCGGTTTGCAACAGGTAATAAAATCAGTTATGCTTTGGGAGATGCAAGTAATGCTTATAATGGAAAACATTGGCTTGCTAATGGTAAGCCTGGGAATACGGATGCTGACGGAAATCATATATTCAAACCGACTCCTGACCCTGATACTCATATATCTCATACTCGAGAGTTTGGTTTTGGAGATCCTGGTGTAACACGATTTCGAAGACATCTTGCTATGCTTCGACCTAACTATGTACTGATTTACGATGAGTTAGAGGCAGAAAACCCTATTACTTGGCAATTTAATATTCATTCCAGACGATTTATGAAGAAGTTAGGCGATAACTGGTTAATGGCCACTAATGATTATGGTTCTGCTTCAGTTAAGTTATTTTGTAATAGCCCAACTATTACAACATTAGACTCTGAGTGGCTTCCTAGTTATAGGGAAAGCAATTTTATAAAACCAGAAAATAATCGTCAATGGCTGTTAAAGCCTTGGGATGATGAGAACAAATTGCCCAAGCCTATTCCAGACCATTATCATGGGACAATTGGAACATCTGAAAAACACTCTAAAATGCGATTTTTGACTCTTATTGAAATGCATCCTGATGAAACATCAACATACCTGCCGACTGAGCCTCAAAGTACTACTAATGGAGCTGGTTTAACAGTTATTCAGGCAGGAGAATATACTATTAAGGTACAGCTAGATGCTACTGAAAAATCCTTTTTAAGTGTTGTGAATGCAAATGGAAGTGCTGCGTTATTAACGGGTCAAGATGCAAAGGCGTTTTGGGTTAAAGGTAAACAATACAGAACACAATATAGAGGAGCCACGCTTTTGATAGAGGACGGTGAAATTGAGATAGAAGAGGTTGACAAATACCCAGATGCACTCATATACGGTAACAAGTATTAATGCTGCTAAATAATAAGTTTCATAGAACATTTTTAGTATAAAGAATACCCTAGAGCTCTGCGTTGGGGTAGTTCATTTATTAAATTTAGAAATGATTATATTTAGAATTTTTATAACGGCGAGGAATCACAATATAAACTAAGTCTTTAATAAGTAAGTTATATTTTGATACATATTGATTAGATTTGTGATTATGAAAGCTTAAAATGCTCTGATTGATGTCTTTATTGATGTCCTAAACGTGAAAATTAAAATATAAAGTACTGAAATTTAGTTGGTTGTGATTGGTGGTTTTAACCCTGCCACCCCGACTTTTAAAGAAAATAATAAGGAATAAAAACTTGGTAATTGAATCATTATCAGGTTTTTGTCGTTTTTAGGGGGTTCGTGTTATTTGAATTCATTTAAATAAAAATGGGATCAAGACCAATTGTTGTGTTTAGGCAAAAATTTGAGTTAATCTTAATAGGAAGAATTCAGTGTTTTTTACACCTCTAAATTGCCATCTAAAAGCTTTAATTTTTGCATTAAAAGATTCAGCGGATGCATTTCTGCTTCTTTTTATGAAGTAATTTAAGATAGATCTATAGTTTATGGTTATAGTGTTTGCATAGTATTAAATGCTATTCGTCCTGTTTGAGAATGACCCCTTTTCTCTTTTTTTCTATGAAAAGTAGGACTTTGCTAAAAGTCCTAAACATATGATTTTTAAATTTACACATTGCAGGATAGCTTTTTTAGTTACAATTAATGACTTATTATAATTTTGTTCATATACGAGTCATTTCCTATCACTGTTTGTATCAAATATATATTGGGTGCTAAATCTTTATGAAAATCTATGTGGTTTTTGTAATCTATAACTTCAGAGGATATCAACTGTCCGGTGATGTTGTACAGGGTTACCTGCACCGTCTTTACCTTGTTGTTTTTGGGTAATATTAAAGTAAATCTTCCATTTTTAGCAGGGTTGGGAAATAGTTTAAGATTTTGTTCTTGTAAGGTTTCAATAGTTTCCTCATTATCTACTGATTGGGCTTCATTATGGGTTTGGTTTTTCTTATTGCCTGCTTGTTTTGCTGCACTCATGTTTAATGGAATTTTTAGATGTGAATAAGAGCCTGCCGGTGCTGTGATATTCCATTTGTTAATTCCATTTAAGCTGTAAGAGTTTGCCGCGGCAGTGTCGATTGCTGTCCAAATGGTTCTTTTTATAGTCCCATTGGTTGTGTAACCACCAGACAATTGTAATTTAACGGTTTTACTAATGGTATCCTTATTGATAATATGTACATCTAAAGTATCTTGATTGGCAAAAGCAACTACTTTAATATTCTTGTTATCGGAAGTGCTTGGTCTTACGCTGCCTTCGGAGTTATTTACAATATTTTGAAAACCAGTATATTTTATAGGTTGTGTTCCTCCATTTGCCCAAACAAACCGCTTGCAAACTTGGTAGAATGTAATAGACTCTACACCATTTCTTAATGCAGGAAATATGTTTTCCATTCCATCTACAAGTTTTTCAATACCATCACTGGTTTTATATCGTGTAGACTCGGTATACCAAACTGGATTAGCCGATTTATTCACTAAAGATGCCCATACATCATCACGTTCTTCTTCAGGAATAGGGTTAGAGCCTTCTACATCATCATAAAAATGAGATCCTGAGATATCTATTTGGTCTTCTACGTCGTCCACATCGCTCACAGAGGTACGTAAAGCCCAGCGTTCAAGCCCCACACGTTGTGTTGTTCCTAATTTGGTCATTTGGTCAAACACTTTAAAGTGGTCGGAATCATCTGCGGCATCTTCATTCCAAGGGCCCAAATAATCAATTGTGATTCCAGCTGCCGTCATCCTGTCTATAAAACTATCAAGGTAAGCGGCATAAGTAGTAAGGTTCAGGTTATAAATATTGTACGAACAGCATCCTTGCCATGAAGATGGGAATTTATGAGCACCATGATAATCGGTTCCATAACCATTGCCATTGGCAATACTGGCAAATACCTTAACATTAGGATTTACGCTTTTTACCGAATTTATTACAGTAATAACATCATCATAAATAGGGTCTGTTATAGGCTGTAATGCAAAAATGGGAACCCGCAATATTTTTAAATTCATATCGCCATAAAGTTTTTGGGAAACAGTGTTTGTATTACCATCGGCCCATGCTTTAATAGTTAGTTTTGCATCTCCTCCAAAAGTAACAGTTTGCTTACTTTGCTCTGGGAATACTGTAATATGGTTTAAGTTTAGTTCGCCATTGTAAACATCGGTAACTTCTGTTGAAGATAAGGCCCTGTTGAATATGGCCACCTGATCTAAATTAGCTTTTGTGTTTTTAGAGTTACCACTACCATCAACAAAAGGGGTTACAGCTCCTGTAGAGGCGTTAACATTAGCTTTTAGCCCTAAATATAGGCTTAGGTTGGTTAGGTTGTGTATGGTTTGCCCGGTACTGGTTGCAACCTGTGTTCCATCAATATACAACACTACGGTACCTGTATTATATGTTAGTGCAATGTGGTGGTATTGGTCTTGGGGCAATACGTCCACTGCAGATAGCCCCAAGCCGTTAATTTCGCCTGTAGGTTTTTTAATTTGTATATGCTCACTAACATAGTTGGTTCCATCGTTCCCTACAAAGCTTATTAATCCAAGCCACCATGCATTGGTGCCTGTCCATTTATATTTAGCCGTTAGGCTGAACTCGTTTTTATTCAAAATAGTTTCATCAAACTTTAAATAGCCCTCAAAATTTTTAAATAAGACATTTTCACCAGCATCATTTACAATAGCATTATTAGTTTGTGGGTAGGTTCCGGCAGGATTTGCGAGACTTACTGTACCACTCGCGTTAACGTTTGTAATTCCTGAAACACCATAAGGGATTATGGTGTTGTCCTCGAATGTTAGATAGGCTTGGGGCGTAATAAATTGGGAAAAAGAGTAGTGGCTAGAAATAAGTAATACAAAGAAGAGAAATTTTGTTTTCATAATTATTGTGCTGATTTATTAGTTGTTATAAAATTATGAAGCACAACTTGTTTTTGTGTATCGCGAATAGTGCAATTATGGGGTTGTTTTGTTGCGAATACCAAAAATAACGAGGTATATTATTATGAAAATATTAATTTTATTACAGATTAAGTTTGCTTTTTTATTTTTAAGAGAATTCTTGTTTTGGCAATTATATTACAAAGCAATTAATAATTGACGAATGAAAAGGTGTAGTAATAAAAAAATGGTACTCCCAAAATAAATAAGAGAGTACCAAATTATAGCTAAATCATTATAGAATATTATAATGACTTTATGTGTCAAATTGTGCTCATTTAGTTTTGTAACAAAGGTAACAACATGAAAATTTTACAAGATTATGCTTGATTCTTGCTTTATTCATGATGATTGTACCCTTTTTCAGGTTCACCAGTAGCACCCCATAAATCTTGATAAGCTAAGTACCCTGTATTAATTAATGCAGATTTTATATAGAACTGGTTTAAATCTTTATTTTCTCTAAGCTGTATTAATTCTTCCTCTATAGGTTTTGCCAGTGAATCTAAGTTTTGTAATGTAGCGTAAGCTATAAAATAATCGTTTTTTATCTGCTCTAGTATATACTGCAAAGCATTTTTATTGGCTTTAGATTTTACCAATATTTCGGCGGACATTAATCGTATTTCTGTATTTTCATTGTCGTTGTTGAAGTTTTTGTTGACTTCATCTGGGACATCATTAATAAGCTGTCTTTCTAAAAGTTGCAAAACACCTACCGAGCCCCAATACCGTATGGCAGGTTCCTCAGAATTTAGGAACCCTTTTATGGTTTCAATATCTGAAGCTTTGGCAGTACTTGCAAATGCTGCAGCATCTATAATGGCCTCTACGGGTTGATGGGTTTGTTTTACATAAGTATAAAAAGGCAGGGTATCCTTTTGCTTTCTCATAGACCATGGGTAGAGCCCTAAATCCTTCTTTTGCTTCATAAAATCAATTAAATCTTGTTTCATTTGTGAAACTTTTTCTTGATATTTTGGATCATTAGCAAGATTATTTACTTCAAAGCTATCGGTTTTGGTATCATAAAATTCTAGAGCGGTAGTTGGTTTCCAAAAAACACTTTGTAAACTGTCTGTTTTACCTTCTATATGAGCTTTGTCCCAACCTTGATAAGAGGGCATTTGCCATTGGTAAGATTGTCTGGTACCATTGGGGTAGGCCGAATTAAAATTCCAGATTAATTTATATCTTCCATCTGTTAATGCACGGGAAGGAATATAACTTTGTTCTTGATTGGCTCTATACAGAAACAGTTCGGATTTTGGTTCTGGGACTTGCTTACCTAAAAAAGGTTGTCCCATCATAAAATCTGGTTTTTCTATACCTACTAGGTTAAAAATTGTGGGAGCAAAATCAATAAACCCAACTAAGTTGTCATTTTTATTAGCAGAGGTAGTTTGCGCCAAATGTTTATATTTCTCAGGTAAGTGTACGATTAAAGGAACACGTGTTCCGGTATCGTAAACATAGGCTTTTCCACGAGGCAAACACCCCCCATGGTCTGAATAGAAAAACACAATGGTGTTGTCTGCTTCACCCGAAGCTTCCAATTCATCAAGACGTTTTTTTACCCATACATCCATTTTATTTACCGCATCATAATACCAAGCAATATCATCTTTAATCTCTTCTACATCTGGCAAATATGGAGGCAATGTAACACTATCAAGAGCAATGGTTCTTGGTTCTCTCCCTTTAGTATTTCTAGTGGCTACCCGTTTGGTGTGTGTACCACTATAATTGAACACAGAAAAGAAGGGTTGCGCTTTGCTTGGTCTGTTAAGATAACTTGCCTTTTTGTTAGATTCATGCCATAAGTTTTTAGGTGTATTATTGGCATTGTAATCTGTCTTGCTATTATTAGTGCAGTAATAACCAGCCTCTTGTAAATATTTTGAATAATAAAAATCTTGGGGTACGGCCCGAGCTTCACGGTGCCAATCTGTAGCCAACATTGGTGCATAAATACCCGACATTAATGTAGACCTAGCTGGAGAGCATTGGGCACCATTTGAGAAGGCATTTGTAAAAACAATTCCGTTTTTTCCCATAACATTTAAAGTTGGAGTAGTGGTATATTTGTTTCCGTAAGAATCTAAAAACGGACTCATATCTTCAACAACCAACCATAAAATATTTGGTTTTTCTGTAGGAACATCTAAATTTTTACACGAATTAAAAGAGGATACAACCAGTATAAGTGATGCGCTTACTATAAGCGTAATATAAATGGATAGTCTTTTGGTAACCATAGTGTTTTATTTCTTTATAATACTTTGTTTTTGTTCAAACTTTAAATCGTAATCGGGATTTATTTCCGTTGGAATAGGAGCATTGGTATCACTTCTCCATTGTTCTAATTTGTTCAATAATTCATTTACTTTATCAGGATGGGATGCTGCGATATTTTCAGCTTCTCCTAAATCAGTTTTCAGATTGTACAATTCTACAGCGCCATCTTCGAAATACTGGTGTAATTTCCAATCGCCTGAAATAATTACAGATCCTGGGCGCGTTCTAAACAAAGGGTCTCTGCTGCTATCTTTTCCTTTTTTATAAGCTTGAAGGTATACAGGAAAATGGAAAAATAAATCTCTTTCCGTAATGTTTTGATTGGTATTAATTAATGAATTTAAATCAACCCCATCCAATACCTTAGCTTTTTTTACGGGAGCAGCAATAGTTTGCAAAGTAGGATAGAAGTCCAAATTAGAAACAACTTGCAGTGAAGTTGTATTTGGCTTAGTATGGTTTGGCCATTTGATAATTAATGGCACCCTGATACCACCTTCGTAATACGATCCTTTTCCAGCTCTTAAAGGATCTTGGTGTGAAATGGCGCGAATCCCTCCATTATCTGAAGTGAAAATAACTAACGTGTTTTCTTCCAATCCTTTTGTTTTAAGCGTATTCAATAACTTGCCTACGTTTTCGTCCATCGATGCTACCATAGCAGCATACTCTGCATTATTTTGCCCTTCATGGCCTTTTTTGGTTTTAAACTTTTCAACTAAACTGTCTTTGCCCATTATTGGTGTATGCACCGAATAGAACGGCATATAGACAAAAAAGGTGGTATCCTTATGTTTTTCTATAAAAGAGACCGCTTCATTGGTTAATCTATCTGTTAAATACTCGCCTTCTGGCCCATCCTCAATAAAATCGATGTTGTAAGGCGAGAAGTACCCATTTTTACCAGGGTTACCCTTTCCGCTACCACCAACATTATAATCTATACCTTGCTTAGCCGGGTTGTTGCCTACGTGCCATTTGCCAAAGTTAGAAGTAATGTAACCGCCAGATTTTAACATTTGTGGTAAGGTGTAAATAGAATCGTGCAAATGCTTTGTGTTTTTTATGGGTATAAGTTTTCTGGTTTTTTTGTGGCCTCTATCGGATGGGCTAACAGTGTAAACACCATGTCTGGGAGTGTTTAAGCCAGAAATAAGACAAGCTCTACTTGGTGCGCAATTGGCAGCTCCCGCATACGCATTGGTGAAAACCATGCCCTCTTGAGCAAGTTTATCCAAGTTAGGTGTTTCGTAATAAGAGCTTCCCATAAAACCCAAATCTTTCCATCCTAAATCATCCACATTAATTAAAACGATATTTGGTTTTTTTAAAGTGTTATTGATTTCAGATCTTTCCTTTTTAGATTTGCACCCAAATAAGGCTAGTATTGAAAAGAATGTTATAATTTGTTTATATATATAATACATTATTATTTTAATTAATTTATTTGTTTTCAGGATACATTATTCTGCCTATTTGCTTACTAGATTTAATAGGTTTTAAGATAAAAGAATAATTATAAGCCTTAGCGGGTATTCTAAATTCAGGATGTGGCAAAGCATTTTTAGACCAACTATCATCACCTCCAACCCCCATTTGTTTATGGTCAATATTAAGGGTTATAAAGTCTTGTTTTTCTAAATCATAGGTATGTAAAGCGTCTTCAATATTCCAGGTTGTATAAGGCCATGCACTCATGCTTAAGTGTTGGTCTATGGCATTTATTAGTAGACCCTGTCCGTAGTTATTGGTTAAAGCGAACCATCGTACATCGGTTTTGTTACTGCTTTCTTGTGGGCGAATATAGTGGTAGTAGTCCTTAAAAACTGAGCTAGAATATACACCAACATCGGCACTCGTTTTTCTATCCCAATAATTTTCATGAGGACCTCTACCCAGATATTTTAGATTATCAAAGGTATTGGGTATTTGTAACTGTAAACCTAATTTAGGTAACATGGGAAGGGTTTCATCAGCTTGAAATTCAACATCTACTTTTATAGTACCATCGCCATAAATAAAATGTTTTACTACAAGGGAAGCCTTGTTGTCAGCAAATGTAAAGCTTGAAGCTGCCAGAGCAGTATTGGAGGTTAGCTGTTTTAATTCGAATGAAGTGGCCGTTGGGTTTTCTGATGCTGCCCTCCAAACAGCAAGGTGCTTTTTAGTTTTTGCGCCTGCCCGGTCATTGTCTGTTATAGGTCGCCAAAAACTAGGTAGGAGACCAGTTGTAATTAAATTTTGATTATTGTAAACAAATTGTGATAAGGTTCCTTTTGAAGCATCAAAGTCTATTTGGAAATTTTTACCAGAAACGGAATGGTTGTTAATAGTTATACTATTTAATGAACTGATGGACTTGTTTGGTAAAGCTCTATTAAAAGGCAATTGAAACTGTTCCCATGCTATTTCATGGTTTTTATTGGCCCATAAGGTGTTTTCTTTTAATACAGCTGAAATTCGTATGAAATATTCGGCACCTGCTCTTAGTCTCGGTTCTTTATAAGGAATAGTAATAGTCTTCGTCTGATTGGGAGGAAGAGCTATGGTTTCTAGAGCTCCTTGTTTTATGGTTTTGCCATCTTCTTGTAGTTCCCACAAGAACTGAAACTCATTTAGATTGGTAAAATTATGATGATTGGTAACTGTAATTTCGCCTGAAGCAAGGTTGTTGGGTATGAACTCGATAGGCTGAAATACTTTTTTTACCTCCCAAGTGGCTGCTTTTAACTCTCTATTTGGGCCAACAATACCATTGAGACAAAAGTTACTAGTATTAATCTTAGTGTCTCCCATATCGCCACCAAAGGCATAGTAATCTTCACCTTCAGCCGTTTTTTGAGCAAGACCTTGGTCACACCAATCCCAAATATAACCGCCTATAATTTGTTTGTTCTTTCTAAAAAGGTTACGATATTTAAATAGATTTCCTGTTGAATTCCCCATAGAATGTGCATATTCACACCAAATGATGGGTCTTGTTTCATCTTCAAACTCCGACATTTGAACCATGTATTCCATAGGGCTGTACATGCGGCTAACCACATCTACATAAAGCGGGTCTTTTAATATTTTATCTTCAACCTTTGCTTTGCCTTCAGTAGTTTGAGCACCTTCATAATGTACAGGGCGTGTAGTGTCGTAATTTCTTATCCAATTGGCCATGGTAACGTGGTTAAACCCTGAACCCGATTCATTCCCTAAAGACCAAAATACAATACTAGGGTGGTTTTTGTCACGCTGAACCATTCGTATGGCCCGTTCTAAAAAAGCACTTGACCATGAGGCATCATTGCTTAATTTACCGCCTACGCCATGTGTTTCTAAATTGGCTTCGTCCATGACATAAATACCATATGCATCGCACAGGTCGTACCAACGTTCATCATTGGGGTAATGTGATGTACGTACGGCATTAAGGTTGAATTGTTTCATAAGCTTAATGTCTTTTAACATAGACGCTTCACTTATAACCTTACCATTTATAGGGTCATGGTCGTGCCTATTCACACCAAACATAATAACAGATTTTCCGTTTACAAGAAATTCGCCATCCTTAATTTCGGTTTCTCTAAAGCCGACCTTGGTGCTTCTCGATTCCAGTATTTGTCCTTTATCATTTTTCAAATTAAATATTAAGGTATATAAGTTTGGTTGCTCTGCGCTCCACTTTTTAGGGTTTTCAACCAATGTTTGCATAAGTCCAAAACCCGGTTTGCCGCGTTGTTCAAACTTTTCGTTATAAATCTTATTTACAGGAATGCTTAGTGGTTGCTCTAATACTTCAGCATTGTTTTCGTCAAATAGTTTGGCTTCTAAAGTAAATTTGCTAAAATCGGTATCTTCAAAAACCTTTATTCTAGGACGAATTTTTAATGTAGCATTTTCATAATTTTCGTCTAAATCGGTTTGTACAAAAAAGTCGTACAGCTGAACTTTAGGTGCTGATGTTAAATACACGTCTCTATGAATACCACTTAATCGCCAGTGGTCTTGGTCTTCAAGGTAAACACCATCGCTCCAACGAAAGGCCTTAACTGCTAAAGTATTTGTACCTGATTGTAGATATGGAGAAATATCGAAGTGGGTTGGGAGCATGCTGTCTTCACTATAACCCAACAGTTTGCCATTTACCCAAACGTAATAGGCTGAACTTACACCGCCAAAGGTTAAGGTAATTTGTGAGTCAATCCAATTATCTGGAACTTCAAAAGTTGTACGATAACATCCTGTAGGGTTGTCGTCGTTTGGTACTAATGGCGGGTTTACAGGTACAAAAGGATAAATTGTATTTGTATAGATGGCTGTTCCATGACCATGTAGTTCCCAATTGGCTGGAACAGGAATGGTGTTCCATGAAGAATCATCAAATGTTGGTTCTTGAAAATTGTTTGGAACTCCTTCTGGAATGGGAGCCCAATAAAATTTCCAGTTACCATTTAAAAGCTTATAGCGACTAGAATTGTTTTTGTCATTTTGTAAGGCTAACGATTCGTTGGGGTATGAGTATGAAGTCGCTTTACTTGGTAACCGGTTAATTCCTGAAACTTGAGGGTCTTCCCAGGGCTTTAAATCTAACGTGTTGTTTATGTCCATTTGACAAAAACTTAACTGTAGATTAAACAATGATAGCGCTAAAAATATCCAATTAATTTTCATGTGTTTAATGATAATGATTTATTTTTAAAGTGAAGAGTTATATTTCTAACCGTATTATTTATGGTGAAAACTACTATTTTAAATAATACATCGCATAGATATTAATTTAAGGCTCTTAGTTAATTGAAATTTTAAAAAAAACCAATACCAAAGTGTTTTTGATATTGGTTTTAATTTTGCTATTAATTCAATTTGAGTTTCTTAGTTAAAAGGAAATCCTGGAGTCACTTCTACCCATAATGGTGCAGCATCTGCTCCTAAGTCTCCTCCAAGTGTTCCTGTGTTTCCATTTGTACTAGAATCTATTACAGATGTTCCTGTTCCTTCATCTAGTTTAAAATAGCCTATGAGTCCTGCTTCATTTCCATTAAGACGTGCATCTTTGCTACTGGCTATTTCACTTTCAGATCTTGCTTTATTCCAAACTCTAACATCTGTTATATCGCCTTCCCAGTATCTATCTGGTTGTGCAGCACTTCTACCTATTTCAAAATCATTGGTAGATGACGAGTTAATTGGAGCATCACCAGAAGCTGCAGTATTTGTCTCAAGAGCACCATCTACATAAAGTAAAACACTTGTTAAAGCCGCCCCATCAGAAGGTACTACAACAGCAATGTGGTGCCAGTTTCCGTCATTTAGTTTTGTAGATCCAACTATACCTCCACCATTGTATTCAACTCTAAGCGCCTTGTTTGCATTATGTAAACGAACATCCCATTTTTGATTGGTTACGTTTTCTCCCCAAGACATTATAATAATGTTCTTTGTTTCTGATGTTGTTCTAATCCATGCTTCACATGTTCTTGCTCCTCCTCCTGGAACAGCTTTAAAACCATTTACTTTTATATAATCATTACCATCAAAATTTAAGTAACTTGGAGGGACTACCTTACCAGCCTCAAAATTGGCTATGGCCTGGTTTAAAACATCTAATGCTTGGTCGATGTCAGCTTGGTTGGCTGCTTGATTATTAGCGGCGGTTTGAGCTGTATCTATAGCATCTTGTAATACGGCTTTAGATCCAACGGCGTATTCACCATTATTTGTACCTTCAACAGCACTGTCTAGTAAGGCTTGAGCAGATGCAATAGCATTATTCAATTCGGTGAAATCAGCATCTCCAACGATGCTAGCTTCAAAAATTGAAATAGCTTTGTTTAAATCAGAGTCAGCCTTATTAACATCGTTTTGGGAAGCACTGTCATTGTCAAGAATCGCCTGAGCAATATCTATAGCATTTTGTAAGATATCTTTTGATCCAGCAATATAATCTCCAATTTGGGTGCCTTCAACAGCTCCTGTTAGTGCAACTTGGGCTGTTGCAATTGTTTCAGTAAGTTGAGAATAATCTACTGCAACGGTATTGTTGATATAAGCTTTTAAGGCAACGGTTAATAAGTTTACAGCATGGTCTACCGTACCTTGGTTAATCGCTGTAGTTTTGTATGCTTCATATTTAGCAATGGCTTCATTTAAAGTAGCAGTAGAACCTATTATAAGGTCCCCGTTTCCATCTCCTTCTTTAGATTCATCAGCAGTTGCTTTGGCTTCTGTGACAATAGCATCAAGTGCTGTGTAGTCTAATTTACCGATATCATCATCTTTATCACAAGACGTCATAAATAATGTACAGGCAAATAAAAAATAAATTAGCTTTTTCATTTAGTTCAGTTTTAGTTTATAGATTCAATTTTATTTATTGTGTAATATATGTTCCAAAAACATGAGATAAAATTAAGCATACTTAAGCTTTAAAAATTCTCATTAATTGGGGTAAAATGTTGCAATTGAGACTAATTTTAGGTAAAAAAGGTCTGTTTTTTAGGAGATTATGGGTTTGTGTAGTTTGTTTTGAAACATTTATACACTAAAGTCCTTTGAAAAAGGTTTTATGCTTTTGATCTATTTAGATGATTTAATTTTAATTAACCACGAAAAGCATAGTGCCTTTTACGGAACTTTTCCTAGTTAATATTAGCTATTATTTGTTAATATTAACTAGGTAGGGGTATCTTCTTGGGCGTGTTTTTTTATATATTCCGTTGGACTCATACCATATTGTTTATTAAAACATTTTCCAAAATATCTTTGATTGTTGAAACCTGTCATGTAAGCAATTTCAGAAATATACATGTTATTCTTTTTTAGTAATTGTGCGGCACGTTTTAACCTAATGGTTTTAATAAAATTTACGGGCGTATCATTTAATATAGCTTGTACTTTTCTATAGAGATTGGCTCTACTCATACCAACTTCAGAGGCTAAATACTCAACGCTTAATAAATTGTCGTCCATGGAATCTTCAATAATTTTGACTATTTTTTTAATGAATTTTTCATCATTGGAGTCTACATTAATATTAGAAGGTTCCGCAGTTATTACCTTACTATACTTTTCTTTAAGCTCTTTTCTTGTAGATAGGGTGTTCTTTATTTTCCACTTTACAAATTCAAGACTAAAAGGTTTTTCTATGTAATCATCTGCCCCTAAGCTTAAACATTCAATTTTAGTTTCTTCGGCACCTTTGGCAGTTAACATTAATATAGGGATGTTGCTTAGATCAGAATCAGATTTAATTTTCTTCAACATAGAAATACCATCTTCAATAGGCATTAAAATATCGCTAATAATAAGCTGAGGTTTTTCTTTTATGATGGTATTGTAACCCTCTTTTCCGTTTGAAGCTTCTAATATATAAAAACTATCTTCTAGTTCTTCTTTAAGCATCGATCTTACTTCCACATTATCTTCAACCAAAAGTATGGAAGGTTTAGATTTTTTTACCGTATTAATGGTATTAATGGCTGAAATCTCTTCAATAAAAGCAAATTCAGAATTTTCAATGATACTTTTAGTAAATGTATCCTCTTTATGTCTAATTTCTTTTTTCTTGTAATGTGATTTTTCAATTGGGATGAAGAATGTAAATTCAGTATAGACATTTTCTTCACTTTTAACAGTAATGGCACCATGATGTCTTTCAATTAATTTTTGAACTAATTCCATTCCAATACCTGTTCCAGGAACCTGATTTGTAGGTAGTTTTGTAGATTGGTAATAGCGGTCAAAAATAAATTCTAAATCCTTTTTAGCAATTCCAACGCCAGAATCTCGGACAGCACATGTAATATAAGTTCCGTTTTTTAGAGTTACTCTTGGAATATTTATAGAGCTACTAGATACACTATCAATTGAAATTGAAATATGTCCATTTTGTGGGGTATATTTAAAAGCATTAGATAGAAGATTGAATAATATTTTTTCAATAATTTCAACATCATACCAGGCGTCTAGGGTCTTTTTTGACGAAACAAATTCATATTTTATTTGGTACATTTTGGCAAAATCATTGAAAGCATTTTTAATTTTCTTTATATCATAAATAATGTTGTTTTTAGATACTTTAATTTTGAACTCACCAACATCAAACTTTCTAATATCCATTATTTGGTTTATCAATCGGTTCATTCTTAAAGAATTATTATATATCCGTTGCGCTGTTAACGGACTTAAATTAAATTTTCTGTCCTTTACTATTTTTTCAATGGTGCCTAAAATGAGTGTTAAAGGAGTTCTAAGTTCATGAGAAATATCAGTAAAGAAAATCATTTTCATTCTGTTATGTTCGTTGTCTTTTTCTCTACTAATAGTTTCTTTAACTAGATTCTTTTTTAATTTGTACCATCTTTTTATTAGGAGGTAGCTTATATAGGCTAGTATGGAAAATAATAAACAATAGGCAAAATAGGCCCATTTACTTCTCCATGCAGGAGGATTTATTTGAAATGTAAAGGTGGTTGGTGTTTCATTCCAAATGCCATCACTATTAGAACTTTTTACTTTAAAGGTGTATGTACCGGGGGGTAAATCATTATAGTTAGCATTGCGATTGGATGCATTGGTATAAATCCAAAAATCATTTAGACCTTCTAATTTATAGGCATACTGATTCTTTTTTGGAGATGTTAAATCTAAAGAGGAAAAATTAACTACAATATTATTTTGATTATAAGGCAGTCTTATAGCAGTATCAGAATTAACATTTATGCTATTTATAGTGTTTTCTTTGTTGTTGGCACTGTTATTTTTAGAAGGCCCTAAAGTGTTAAAATTTGTAATAACAGTAGAGGGAATTATTTTCTGTTGAGTAAATAGGGCCGTATTTACCTTATAAAAGCCATTATTAGATCCGAAAAATAATTCTACATTATTATTTGTACTAGTGCTGGAGTTAAACATGAATTTGCTCACGTCTATACCGTCTTCAGTTCCAAAAAAGTTGAATTTTTCGGAGGATAAATCAAATCTTATCAATTTTTGCTCCGTGCTCATCCAGAGATTTCCGGTATTATCTTCCTGTATAGAAGCAATAACCGTATTACCTATATCCTTGTTTAATTTTTCGAAATTTATGAAACTATTTGTTGTCTCAATATATTTGTTTAAGCCACCACCACGCGTACCAATCCATATATTTTGGCTATGGTCTTCATAGATTGATAATATGGCATTTGAAGTTAAACCCCCATTTTTTTTAGGTAAGTACTGTTCATAAGTTTCATTATTAAAATCTATTTTAAAAAGTCCTTGGCCACGAGTTCCTATCCATAAAATGTTTTTGGAGGATAATTTTAATGCTGAAGTATGGCTTTTATCAAGAATTTTAACTACAGAATTTTTAAAATTTGATATTTCAGTATCATTATTTAATATTTTTATGCCATTTCCCCAAATTCCTACCCATGTTTCATTTTTATTTATATCGGCAATATCGGTTATGTCGTGATTGTATGAATCTACTTGAGTTATTTCTAATGTGGTTTTATTTGGATCAAAATTTTCAGATTCATATAAAATAGTATCCGTTGCAATAAGAAGTTTCGACTTGTCATAATTTAAATCTAGTCGACTTATGTTGTTAATGGGGAGCTTAATTCTGCTGGCAGAATTATTATGAATATTATATTTAAATAATCCATGATCCATTCCTATTAAAAGAGTATTGTCATTGTAGGTTATTATACTATTGGTCTCAGAATTTATAATATTTTTATCAGAATTAACATCAATATAATCAAAAATTGATGTTCTTCCTAAATGTTTGTAAATGCCATTTAAAGTGCCTATCCAGAGATTGTTATACTGATCAAAGGTTAGAGAATTGATTCTGTCATTTAGTAAAAAGTCTTGATTTTTGGAGAAAGAAAATATGTAAGAATTATTATTTCTTGTGCCCTTAATTAACCCGTGGGTAGAACCAATCCATATATCATAATTGTTCTGGTCTATAGCAAATGTATTGAAAGTTGTATTTTGTTCTAAATTTAAAATTCCCAAATATTCCTCGAGTATTTCTAATTTATAATCTGATTTATTATATCCTAACACATAAACATGTTTATTAGTTAAGACTAAAAATTGATTGTTATTATTAAATGCTTTTATAGAGACAACGGGTTTGTCAAAATTAGTTTTGATATAATTTTTTTTAGCATCAAGAACATAAATACCTTTTGAAGTGCCCAACCAATTTCGATTAAAGTTATCTTGGAAAAAAGCGTTTATTCGTCTGTTAAATTTAGCTATGTTAGGATTTAAATAGTTAAAGTGAGAGTCTAAATTTATTTTTTCACTATTTTCAATGGGTTCAATTAATATTAAGCCTGTGTTTCTTGCATTCGACCATATATTCCCATCTTTATCTTTTTGAAGTACAACAGAAGTTACGTTTTTATAAAACCCCTTGAATTTATTTTCTTTACGGTTAAAGAAGATAAGAAAGCTTTCACTGCCAAGCCAAAGGTTCTTGTTTTTGTCTTCAATGATTGAGTTTATACTATTGTTCGGGATAGAATTTGAATCAAAAACGTCATGTTTAAATTGCAACAAATCATTTCCGTCATATCTAAAAAGACCATTTTTTGTTCCTATCCATAGATACCCAACACTATCTTCAAAAAGTACATTTACGTTTTGATTAAATGGTAAACCATCAACCTCTAGCTTATTGAATTTTTCAATTCTGGATTGAGAAAAACTAAAATTAAGACTAACAAATAATATAAAAATTGTGTTTAGTCTAAATTTTATGCTTAATTTTTTTGATAATGATAACATTTTATTCAGGCTATTATGGTTTAGTTGTTTACAATTTCATATTTTTTTATCATATATACAAATTTGTGAAATTCAATATGTTGCATAGTGTGTGTGTAAATGTTGCATTATTTTAATTTTTATTGTGTTTTATGTCTTGCAACAAATTGAACCATTAAATGAGAATTGTAATTGGCTTATTCGAATTAATTTAGAGCATTCACTTTTTGCTAATAGGTGAAATAAAAAACTGAACTATTTAAACTATTAAACTATGAAACAAAAACAATTCATTTTGCTGTGGTTCTTGTTAGGTCTCTTAACAGTATCTGCGCAAAATACAGTCAATGGAAATGTTACAGATGCTACAAACATACCATTGCCAGGCGTTAATGTCGTTATCAAGGGCGGGGCCAAAGGTGTAACTACAGATTTTGACGGAAACTATTCAATTGAAGCATCGGCAAGTGATGTTTTAGAATTTTCTTATGTTGGATTTATTTCTCAAAGTGTTTCCGTTGGGAATAATTCTACTATTAATATAGTCTTACAAGAGGATGTTGCACAACTTGATGAGGTTGTCGTTATTGGTTATGGAACGTCTAATAAGAAAACTTTAGTTTCGGCAGTATCATCTGTTAAATCAGATGTTCTGGAAAATCAACCCGTGGCTAGGGTAGATCAAGCCTTACAAGGTAGAGCTGCAGGTGTTGAGGTTACTTCAAATAGCGGGGCTCCAGGCACTGGATCTACTATAAGAATTAGAGGTAACAGTTCTATTAACGGAAACAATAATCCACTTTTTGTGGTAGATGGTTTTATAACGGGAACAGGGTTTAACTTGAATAATATTAGTGTTAACGATATTGAATCTGTTGAAATTCTTAAAGACGCAACGGCTTTGGCAATTTATGGAACTAGAGGAGCTTCTGGGGTTATTATAATAACAACCAAAACGGGTAAGCGCATGGTGTCAGGTAAACCTACAATTCGAGTTAATTCGAGTGTAACTACCGAAATGTTGGCTAATAAAATAAATATACTTGGGGGACAAGATTATGTAGACTATTTAAATGAAGCTGGACAATTTGTAGCAGGACCAGATATTGATTATAACGGTACTTTATTGCCTATTGGGTTTACAGATCCATCATTGCCATTACGTTATGACGACCCAGGTGCTGTACCTGTTACAGATTGGATTGATGAGGTTGTTCAAATGGGTACAATTTATAATACAGATGTCTCTATTACGGGTAATACTGAAAACTCAAATTATTATTCCTCAATCAGCTATTTTAATCAAGAAGGTATTGTAAAAGGCTCAGGTTTAGAACGGGTAACTTTAAGAAATAATTTAGATGCTCGTGTTAGTGACCGTTTTAATATAGGTTTGCGCTTGAATTTGAGTTCATTCAAAAAAGAAAATAATAAAACAAATTTTAGTCAAATTGTCAATAATGTTCTGCCTATTAGAACAATTTACGATGCTAACGGTAATTTTACCGGTACAAACCCTTTAAGTGGTACCTTACAGAGAAATCCAGTTGCCGATATACTATTAAGAGAAGATCATGATTTGGTTACAAACATTATCAGTAACGCGTATTTTGAGTATAAATTACTAGAAGGTTTAAAAATTAAAACTAATATTGGGGCTACATTAAATTTTTATAAAAATAATGAGTATTTGCCCAGCTTACTACCAGAGAGAATATTAAATAATAATGTAGGAGGGTACGGTCGTGTAAGAACAAGTCAGTCCAAAGACCTTTTAAGTGAAACTACCATAAATTATAGTAAAGAGTTTGGAGATCATTCTTTAAGTGTTTTAGGAGGATTTTCTGGACAAAAAATAACCTCAGAAAGTACTGATACTTCAGCTGAAGGATTTCCTAATGATGTTGTAAAGTTTAATAATTTATCATTAGGCTCTGATCCTGAAACGTACCAAGTTGGTTCAGGTTATAATCAGCGAACTTTAACTTCATTATTTGGGCGTTTAACCTATTCATACGATGACCGCTATGTTTTAACCCTAGTAGGTAGGCGAGATGGTTCATCTGTATTTGAGGCGGGTAATAAATATGCCTTTTTCCCGTCAGCAGGTATAGCTTGGAATATAGATGAAGAGTCTTTTATGGAGAACGTTGATGTTATAAATAGATTAAAACTAAGAGGTAGTTATGGAGAAGTAGGGGAACAAGGAGTAAAGACGTACAATTCATTTGATTTATTTAATCCTGTGTACACTTATTTTAATGAAAATTTAGTTCCAGGGGTTATTCTTGATGCTCCAGGATCAACCAACCTGCAGTGGGAAACAACTGAGCAGCTGGATCTTGGTCTGGAAATAGGACTGTTAAATAATAGAATTTCGTTTGAGGTTGGGTACTATGATAAAACAACCAAAGATTTGTTATTATTTAGAGATTTACCAAATACAGCTGGAAGTAGGGTGTTGGAAAATGTGGGTAGTGTTCAAAACAGAGGTTTTGAGTTTTTACTAAATACAGTAAATATTGATAAAAATGATTTTAGTTGGAGTAGTACTTTAACATTGTCTACCAATAAAAGTAAAGTACTGGATCTAGGGCAAGAAGAGTTTATAAACATTCAATCTACCGGGAATCAAGGCGGACCTTCAGCAAGATTAATGGTTGGTCAACCCATGCCCGTGTTTTATGTGGCAGAATATTTAGGTACTTATAAGGATCCGCAAGAAATAATAGACGATCAGACTATTGGGAAATCTTTTTTAGGTAGTCCGAGATATAGAGATTTAAACAATGATGGAGTAATAAACCAACAGGATTACAGTGTAGCTGGAAGTCCGCAGCCCGATTTTTACGGCGGTTTTAGAAATACATTTACCTATAAAAATTTAAGTTTAGATGTATTCTTCCAAGGATCTTATGGAGGTGAAATATTTAATATGGTTACGCAAACATCAATTTTTGGACGTGGCGATCAAAATATAGATCCAAGGGTTCTTAATAGATGGGTAGAAGGAGTTAACGAAACTTCAGATATTCCAAGAGCAGGAACCTCTGCCAGTTTGTTCAATCCAAATAGTACGTTAAATGTTGAAGACGGATCGTTTTTAAGACTACGCACAGCAACATTAAATTATAATGTGCCAGTAAAAAAAGCAGGTATAGATAATACGTTTAAATCTTTAAATGTATTCTTAACGGGTAGAAACCTATGGCTGTTGTCTGATTTTCAATTAGGTGACCCAGAAGTGAATAATTTCACTGATGGTAGTGGATTTGATTCTGTATCGCAAGGTTTTGTGAACGGTGCTTATCCATATGCTACTAGCATTAGTTTTGGAGTAAAGATGGAATTTTAATAAAAAAAATATAAGCAATGAAACATTTAATAACAAAAATAAGCTTATTACTGTTTGGAGTTCTTTTACTTACAGGATGCGGCGACAAATTTTTAGAAGAAGATTTAAGAGATCAAATAGCTACAGATAATTTTTTTACTAATGATCAAGAAGCTCAACTTGCGGCTAATGGTTTGTATAGAATTTTGCATAAAAATGCTCTTTACAGAACTAGAGGGTTAGATAATTATTATGTAAACGGGACCGATGAAGTGGGCCCTAGTAGAAACGTAAATGCGCAGATTCATAACTATGCAATAGCTGAAGGTGTGCAAGATGGGAATAGTACTTGGGCTGCTTTGTATGAAATAGTAAGAAATGCGTCCCTGTTTATTAGTAATATAGAAGGTAATGAAAATTTAAGCGATGCAGTAAGAGACCAAACTTTGGGAGAATGTTTGTTTATGAGAGCATTAGCATATTTTCATCTTACCAATTTATGGGGAGATGTACCATATTTTAGAGAATTATTGCCGCTTGATGAGTTGGGATCTCTAGAGCGTTTTTCAAAAGATATCATAAGGGCCGAAATGAAGGATGATTTGGCACGAGCTAAACAACTTTTACCACCTTCATATTCTGATGCCAATTTAGGTAGAGCCTCTAAATGGGCTGCAGCGGCCTTAAAAGCTAAATTTCATTTGTTTGATAAAGAATGGGCATTGGCAAAAGATGAATGTGATGATATTATCAGTAGTCCACAACATCGTTTATTAGATGATTTTGCCTCTGTTTTTGATCAAACAGACAGAACAAACCAATACAACGACGAGCAGATATTTGCCGTTGATTTTACTACCGATGGTATTTTTGGAGATAGCAATACCAATAGAACAGATGATTATAATCCTCGTTTAAGAGATGAGCCAAGCAATAGAAATACTAGACCTGATGGTCCAGGTACTCCAGCGAGATGGCAGTTGTTGCAGGCAGATTTACAGGAATTGGATCAGGACATGAGTGGTTACGGTTGGGCCATTCCTTTACCTGAGTTGGCAGACCAAAGCAATTGGGATCCAGACGATTTACGATATGATGTTACCATAGTAACTGAATATTTAGGATATGAATTATCTTTTCCTTATTTCAGAAAAAACTGGAATTTAAACAATTCATCTCCAAGAGAAAATCATAGCGAAAACTATATTGTTTTTAGATTAGCCGATATTTATTTAATGGCGGCAGAGGCTGAAAACGAGTTAAATGGTCCAGGTAACGCTTATTTTTATGTGAACAAGGTAAGAGAACGTGCTTTTGAGCCAGACAAGCCATGGAGTGGCATGTCGCAAACCGAATTTAGAGAAGCCTTGTATGATGAGCGTAAATTTGAACTTTGTACAGAAGGCCATAGAAAAATGGATTTGATTAGATGGGGCATTTTACTGGATGTGGTTACTACTGTAAAACACAGACCTTGGAATAACCCTGCAGCAAATATAAAACCACATCACGTTTTGTTACCTATACCACAGGATGAGATTTTGTTGAATCCAAACCTTTTAAAGACGGATCCAACTAATAATGGATACAGATCCAACTAATAATGGACATAGATAGGGTTTGTTGTTTGTTTAGTGTAGTTAGTTTATTAACAGGGGGTTACAGCTCTAACTCCCTGTTTCATTTAAAAGTAGAGTTATGAGAAAAAATCGACATCTTATTTCAATTGGTTTATGTGTTTTGTTACTCTTAGGTTGCAAGGAATCTTCAAATAAATCCACTGAAAATTCAATGAACACAGCTCAATCGAGCTCTGAAAATATTATTAAGCCAAATATCATTTATATTTTGGCAGATGATCTTGGTTACGGAGATTTAGGGGTATATGGGCAAATAAAGTTTAAAACACCCAATATTGATAAATTGGCCTCAGAAGGCATGTTGTTTACACAACATTATTCAGGAAGTACCGTTTGCGCACCTTCTCGATCTGCCTTATTAACAGGGATGCATACGGGGCATACTGTGGTACGAGGAAATAAGGAAATGGAACCAGAAGGTCAGTACCCTATGCCAGATGATACCTATACTCTTGCAGAATCGTTAAAAAAAGCCGGTTATACTACAGGAGCTTTTGGAAAATGGGGGCTAGGTTTTCCAAGGTCTGAAGGCGACCCAGTAAATCAAGGTTTTGATACATTTTTTGGTTATAATTGCCAGCGTTTGGGACATCATTATTATCCAGATCATTTATGGTCTAATAGGGATTCTATAGTTATAGAAGGTAATAAAGGTTTAAAAAAGAAGGTATACGGACCAGATATCATTCATCAGAAAACTTTAGAGTTTATAGAAAAGAATAAGAAAGAACCATTTTTTGCATACGTAGCATCAATTATACCACATGCAGAGTTAGCTGCACCAGATTCTTTAATGCAGAAATACAGGGATAAATTTTTACCTGAAAAGGAATTTGTGGGTGTAGAGTTTGGTGAAGCTTATGGAGATGGACACTACTTGTCTCAAAAGGAATCTCATGCTGCTTTTGTTGCCATGATTGATTTGCTGGACCAACAAGTGGGAGAAATTATGGCTAAAGTGGATGAATTAGGAATTTCCGATAATACTATAGTGGTATTTACATCAGACAATGGCCCGCATAGAGAAGGCGGTGGTGATCCAGATTACTTTGATAGTAATGGTCCATTAAAAGGTACTAAAAGAGACTTATATGAAGGAGGTGTTAGGGTTCCTATGCTGGTTAAATGGCCAAATAGAATAAAACCTGGAAGCAAATCAGATCATATTTCTGCTTTTTGGGATGTATTTCCAACATTTTCTGATATTGCGGATGTCAATAGCCCAGATAATTTAGATGGTATTTCATTTTTACCAACACTTATAGGGGATACTAAAAATCAAAAACAGCATGAATACCTCTATTGGGAATTTCATGAAAAAGGAGGCAGACAAGCTGTTAGAAAAGACAATTGGAAAGCAGTTAAATACAATGTGCTTAAAAATCCTAATGCACCTGTGGAACTTTATGATCTAACCAATGATATTGGTGAAACTAATAATGTGGCAGATGCTCATCCAGAAGTTGTTAGGCAAATGGAAGCTATCTTAAAAGAAGCTAGAACACCATCAGACGTGTTTACATTTAGTCAGGAAACATTTCTTAATAGCAACTAATTTACCACAGCAAGTATGAGAGGCTTTTTTAAACTGGGTTGTAAGAAAATAATAGTACTTGCCGCTGTATTTGTAACATTTAGTTTTAATAAAACAGATAATTTAGTATCATTTTACCCACAAAAAGATGTTGATAAGGCTGAGGTAAAAAAGTATGCTGGGAATCTAAAAGATGTATTTGGAGATGTTAAACAGGCTCAAATAGGTAATAGTTTAAGCACAACCACAGAAGTAGATAACCTTTTAATAGGATTTGAAACTTTAGGTGTAAATGGTATTAGAATTACTATTTTCCCTGAGGGAGAAAATCCGAATGAAGAAATTTTTGACTACCTGTACACGCATGCAAAATCTAAAGGCTTTAAGATTATGGCAAATCCGGCGCTTTGGGATGGTGCGGTTCGTATTGCCAATAAAGTGCTACATGGAACGCGATTAGATTTCAACAGCCAAAAAAATATAGGTCCAAATTCTACCTTGGGAAACGATGAGGCGACTAATATTGTTATTGAAAGAATAAAGACGTTTGCAAATAAATACAAAGTAGATTTAATAACACCATTTAATGAAGATGGTGAACCAGGGAAAAAGTGGTCTGTTGTGCAGATGAATAAAATTTATAGAGAACTGCATAATAATGTTAACGGTGCAGAACTTATGGGGCCATGTACTTGGGGCATTCCGGGAGGCACTAAAGTTTTAATGCAGACCGATATTTTACAATACATTTCAATAGCTTCTACACATAACCTGGGTTTTAACCATAAATCTTGGAGGGAATTTCAACATTTAGCAGGTGATTTACCTGTTTGGGATTCAGAAGTAAATAATACCGTTAAATATTCTGATAAAGCTACCCGTATTGACGCCGCTTTAAAAGTTGGGGTAAATGGACTGGTGTTATATGACAGTTGGAAATATATTTCCCTAATTGATGGTAGTATAAATAAGGCTGGCAATATTGTTAAGAGCAAGATATTGGCTGACTAGTTAAAAATACAATATAAAAGATTTCCTTCCTGAATTGATGGATAAATAGATGCGTTTTAAATGAAGCCAGAATACATCTAACGTTGTACGTTTCGTCTGAAGACATTTCTAAATAAAATTAATTAAAAATATTACTATGAAAACAAATTTTAAACAACAAGCACTACTATTAATGTCTTTATTTTTAATCTTAGTTGCTTGTAGTGGAAGTGAAATAGATGGTTCTAATGAAGAAAGCCCTAATCCAGAACCAGAGCCTGATAAAGCTGCTCAAAGTATCATTACTTTTGATAATCCAGGACAAGTAATAGATGTGTTTTTTTATGATATTAAACAAGGAAATAAAAATTTAGAGAATGCAGACGAAGCTAACGAGATATTTAATATTGATGATGCTAACGGTTTAAGAATTCCTATTCGGGGTGAAAATAAAATCCCAGCACATCCAAGTGCCGGCGTTGTAGTAGAAGACATGTATACCGATGTTTTGCAATCAATAACTTTAGCCAAGCAGGCCAGAGGCGGTAAAGAACTTAAAATATTTGCCAGTAAAAAATTAGACGGACAAGCATCTTTTCCAGGTTGGGTAAAGGATGGCAACGGTATTATCCCGAAACAATATGCCATCTTAATTGCTGATTTTATTGAGTTTATGAATTCTAAAGGGGTAACAATCGATTATCTAGGAATAGACAATGAATTTATTTATAACGAAGGTAATATAACTCCTCAAAAATACTCAGAAACAATTACAGAATTAAGAACCTTATTAATAAATAAAGGGTTAGCAATGCCTTTGTTAGTAGGTTACGAAGATTATGGTCCTGATAAAAGAAATTGGGTGAAAACCTTAATGGATAATGGTTGGGGGGATACAATGGATATTTATGGTACACATTATTATCCGCAATGGCGACCCAAAACTAAATTAATGGCAGATTTAGCATTGATAGGAAACCGTCCATTTTGGTCTACAGAACCGCATTGGGATGGTAAAGCAGATATAAATGATTTTGACGAAGCTGAAGCAGGAATAGTTGCTTTTTGGGATCAAATAGATGTAGGTATGTCTGGTTTTATGTGGTGGAATTATTCTATAGGAAATAATGTTAGGGGCAAACTAATGCGAGCTACATCAGCACCCATGTTAGGTGCTCAACCAATCAAAATTACAGATATAGATGGTGAAAGTATTGAAGCATTAGGTAAGCTTCAAACCAGAGCGTTTATTGAAGGTAAAACTATTACTGTTTTTGCTGTTAATATTAATAATACAGAACGTTCTGGTTATACATTTAAAATTGATAATGGAAACATTAATGGAAAAGTAACTAGTTTACAATGGACTGAAACCTCATCCATAGATGGAACATCAAGACTCCTTGAGGTAAATGGTAAAAACAATAATATATTTTCATTAACACTTCCTAAAAGATCTATTACGCGGTTTATTTTAACTTTAAAATAACACTAACTTTAAAATAAATAACGGGTTAGGTGTCAATAAAAATAAGGGTTTTATGGAAATATTAAAGGGCAAAATTTTCTAGAGTTCTCTGGTCGGTCTAAAACAGACAAAGATCGCATAGAACATCTTGATTCCTTATATAAAAGCAAAAATAGGCTACACTTGCTTAAAATGTGATCATAAAGCTTGCTTGAGTTCAATACTGAAAGATAATTGGTTTGGGATTGTTATACCAAACAAGAATTATTAGACCACTGGTTTGCTCCAAAGCCATATACAGCAAAAACGAAATCGATGGATTTTACGAATGGAGGTCATTGATACTATGCAATGATTGATTTATAAGGAAAATATTATTAGAGGTATGCAGAATATCATGATGTAAATCCAATTGACTCATATTGCACAATAGGTACGTTTTGCGATAGTGAAGGAAATATTAATCAAGAGTTACTAGAAGCAAATTGGAATGTTATATTCAAAGGCAAAGGTAAAAAAGCAACAGTAACAGCTATTATTTATTACAGTTCTTTAAAAGATTTAGAAACCATATATCATTATGGGAATGAAAGAGGGCATGGTATCCACTTTTGAAAAATTAGAAGCGCTATTAACCATTTTGAAAAAGTAGTAAAGAGAAAATAAACCAATTTTGTTATATGTAAAGACCTAATAATTAATTGAGATTATTAGGTTTTTTGTTTTTTACTACTTTCTTGGTTTTAAAATGCTTGTGTAGCAAACTTCTATGATTCAACAAATACAGTTGTTAAATTAATCATAAAAACAACTTTTTAATAGGGGTATTGGGAAAAAAAAAGGTCTATTTAAATAGAACATTAATACTTTTGAAAATCTTTATATATGAAAAAAATAACCACTTTGATTGTCCTTTTTGTAACCGTGTGCACTTATGGACAAAGTCTAGATTTACAAAAAGAAATTCCTAGTGATAGTAGTTTTGTAAAAGGCGTACTTTCTAATGGCTTAACCTATTATATTAAGCATACTCATGTTGTGAAGGATGCTGCAAGCTATTATATCATTCAAAATGTAGGATCTGTTTTAGAAGAAGATAATCAAAGTGGATTAGCACATTTTTTAGAACACATGGCTTTCAATGGAACCAAACATTTTCCAGGCAAAGGCATACTTAATACACTTGAAGAATATGGTGCTGTTTTTGGAAAAGATATTAATGCCTATACATCATTTGATGAAACAGTGTATAATTTAAATCACATTCCTACAAAAGATGGTTTAGTTGATACGTGTTTAACTATTTTACATGATTGGTCTAATGAACTATTATTGACAGAGGAAGAGATTGATGCCGAACGTGGTGTGATAAAAGAAGAATGGCGTACAAGAGATAATGGTAACATGCGCGCAATGGTAAAATCACTGCCCGTGTTGTTTAATAATACCAAATATGCCGATAGAATGCCTATTGGTTCAATGGATGTTGTTGAAAATTTTGAGTATAGTGCGCTAAGAAGCTTTTACCATGATTGGTATAGAACAGATTTACAAGCTATAGCCATTATAGGTGATGTGGATGTTCATGCTATTGAGGAAAAAATCAAGCAAAAGTTTTCAAAAATTCCAGCGGTTGAAAACCCTAAAGAACGTTACATTATTGAAATTCCTGATAATGACAAGATGCAATATGCTTTTGTAACAGATAAAGAGCTAAAAACAGCATTAGTTACGTTTGGTATAAGACGTAAAAATGCCATGGAAAATGAAACTATAGCAGACTTAAAATCATCATTGTTAAATGCCATGATAAAAAGTATGTTTAGCACAAGAATGGAAGAAATCAGGCAAAAACCTGATGCCCCTTTTTTAGGTGTACGTTTAAATGAAGGTAGTCACTCTAGGGCAGCTATGCAATTCAGTTTAGATGTTTACCCTAAACCCAATCAACAGTATGAGGCATTTAAATTAGCTATGCAGGAATTAAATAGAGTGGTTAAATTCGGATTTACAAAACCAGAAATAGATAGAACCATCGTGGCGTTTAAGAGTGGTTATGAAAACTATATTAGTAAGCTTGATGATAGACCACATAAAAAATATGCCGACCTTATTGTAAAGAATTACTTAAATAATAAAACCATAGCTGATTTTGAAAAGAAGTATGACATAGTAAAATCAATTTTCAATACACTTAGGGAAGATGATTTTCTAAAACAAATCAAATTACTCTATACAGAAAAGAATAGATACTTAGTTGTTAGAGGTGTTGAAGGCAATAAGAATCTTACAGAGGATGATGCTTTAGCAATTATAAACTCTGTTGAAAATGATAAAACACTTCAGCCTTATGTTGATGCGTTTTCTGGAAAAACATTGGTGTCAGACGTTGAAATAAAACCGGGGAGCATTCAATCTGAAACCTATAATGAAGAGTTAGATGCCACAACATTTGTGTTGAGCAATGGAGTAAAGGTGCACTATAAGTTTGCCGATAAAAATAAGAATTCGGTAAAACTCAAAGCTATGAGTTACGGAGGTAAATCGCTTATAGAAGATAATTCGTATCTAACTTCAGCTAATCATACCATTGAATTGGTTAATAATTCAGGTGTAGGGAATTACAACACCATTGAAATGTCAAAAATTCTCGCTGGTAATACAGCAAGACTTAGTTTGAATATTTCAGATATCAGTGAAAAAGTAAATGGTTCAGCTACACCAAAAGATTTTGAGGTCTTAATGCAACGCGTCTATATGCAGTTTATGCATCCAAGATTTGATGAAAATGCTCTTAAAGTGTTTAAGAATAACTTAAATCATGCCTTAAAAGCTAAAAGTGAAAACATTGGAAGTAAAATCAATGATAGCACTTTAGTAACTTTATATGGCTTTAATAATCCCAGACATAGATTATTGTCGCCAGAATACATAGAGGATATTTCTTTTGAAAAAGTAAAAACCATTTATCAAGATAGATTTGCTGATGTGTCAGATTTTGAATTCTTTATTGTTGGTGACATTAAAAAGGAAGACCTTAAGCCTGTTTTAGAAAATTATTTAGCCAGTATTGAAACCAAAAATAATAAGGAAGATTGGGTATATAAAGAAGATAACTGGTTGAATGATAATATTAAAAAAGACATCTATTTAAAGATGGAAAATCCGAAGGCAACCGTTAGAATAGCCTATAAAAAAGAAGTAAAATACACCCAAAATAATTATTATTTGACTAAAGCCTTAGGCGATATTTTAAAATTGAGATTAACAGCATCACTAAGAGAAAGTGAGGGCGGTACGTACGGAGCTGGTGTAGGTGCTAAATTGTCAAAACGACCAAAAGAAGAAGCTGTATTATACGTGAGTTTTGATTGCAATCCAGATAAAGTAGAAAAACTGGTAGAAATAGTTCATGAAGAAATGCATGCCATAGCTAATGACAATATTAAAGAAGAAGACTTAACAAAAACAAAAACCAACTATTTCAAAGAGCGCGAGCAACAAAAAAATTACAATAGTTATGATATGAATGTACTTACTAACTATTTTAGGGAAGGCTATAACATGAATGATCCAGAAAATTTTGATGTGCCCGTTCAAGCCTTAAGCAAGAAACATATTTCACAGTTTGCAAAAAAGCTTCTGGACCATTCAAAATCGTATGAAATTATAGCAAAACCAATTATAAATAATAAGGATTAATCAGAGATAGCGAAAAACCTTAATTTTGCCTTTCGGGTAATTACAAACAGATAATATGAAAAAAGCATTATTAGCCTTAGCCATTATTTTCTCTTTAACTGGGTATTCACAGGTGTTTGAGCCTGTAAAATGGGAGACTTCAGTAGAAAAGATTTCAGAATCAGAATATAAATTAATCAGTAAAGCCAGCATAGATAATGGTTGGCATCTATATTCACAAAATGTTCCAGAAGACGGCCCTATACCAACAACATTTACTTATAACGGAGCTGAAGACGCTTTCGTCATAAAAGGAAAAACTTCAGAGGAAGAAGGTCACATTATTGATGATCCTGTTTTTGGTATGAAAATTAAGTTTTTTGAAACTTCGGCTACCTTTGAACAAATCGTTGAAGTAAAAAACGCTTTAGGAAAAATAAGCGGCTATGTAGAATTCATGGTCTGTGATGACACCAGATGCTTACCTCCAACAGAAGTTGATTTAGAATTTATAATTTCAGAAGATAAAGAGGCAGCTGTTGCAGTAACAGAGTCTGTAGAGGCAGACGTGGAAGACAGTTCTGGAAGTGCTTTAAATGAAGCGTCATCTAATAAAAAAGAATCAAAAAAAGGACTTTGGGGCATTTTTTTCATTGCGTTCTTTTCGGGGTTTGCAGCCTTACTTACACCATGCGTGTTTCCTATGATTCCTATGACGGTGAGTTTCTTTACAAAGCAAAGTAAAAACAAAGCTGCTGGAATTAAAAATGCATTAATTTATGGAATCTCAATCATTGTGATTTATGTGTTGTTAGGCACATTAGTAAGTTTAATATTTGGTGCAGATGCCTTAAATGCGCTTTCTACAAACGTATGGTTTAACCTGGCCTTTTTTATATTATTATTGGTGTTTGCTGCCTCTTTCTTAGGTGCTTTTGAAATCATGTTGCCAAACTCATGGGCCAATAAGGTTGATAGGCAAGCCGATAGAGGAGGCTTAATAGGGATATTCTTTATGGCCTTGGCATTAGCTATTGTGTCGTTTTCGTGTACAGGGCCAATTGTAGGAACCTTGCTAGTTGAGGCGGCTACTGGCGGAAGTCAAATTGGGCCAATTGTTGGTATGTTAGGCTTTTCATTAGCCATAGCTTTACCATTTGCCTTATTTGCTGCTTTCCCTGGTTGGTTAAATTCATTGCCAAAATCAGGAGGTTGGTTGAACACTGTAAAAGTGGTTTTAGGGTTTCTTGAATTGGCTTTGGCCTTTAAATTCTTATCAAATGCCGATTTGGTACTACAACTACATTGGTTAGAACGTGAGGTGTTCATAGCTATTTGGATAGCTATTTTTGGTGCCTTAGCGTTTTATCTTTTTGGAAAAATTCAACTACCTCATGATTCACCTTTAACACATATCTCAGTAGGACGATTAAGTTTAGGGTTATTAGTTTTAGCATTCACTATTTACATGATTCCAGGGTTGTGGGGAGCACCATTAAATTTAATAAGTGCTTTTCCGCCTCCACAACATTATAGTGAATCTCCGTATGGTGTAGGGTATACGCAATTGAGTTCATCAAAAGTTCCTGGTGGTCATTATGATGAAGTCCCAGATGGGGCACACTTAATGCCTCCTCATAATATATTGGCCTTCAATGATTATGATAAAGGGTTGGCTTATGCTAAGAAAATAGGCAAACCAGTAATGATAGATTTTACGGGTCATGCGTGCGTGAATTGTAGAAAAATGGAACAAAACGTTTGGGTGAAACCCAATGTGTTGCACATGCTTAAAAATGATGTTGTACTTATTTCTTTATATGTAGATGATAAACGCAAATTACCAGCAGATGAAGTGGTTAAATCTAAATTAAAACCAGGAAAGAAGCTAAAATATATAGGTCAGAAATGGAGCGAATTGCAAACCATTAAATACAAAACTAATTCGCAACCGTTTTATGTTTTAATGGATCATAATGAAGAAAACCTTGTAGAGCCAGTAGCCTATACCCCAGATGCTGAAGCATACTTTACATGGTTAAAGTCGGGAATCTCAAAGTTTAAAAAATAGAGATTATGATGACAGGAGTAAAGCGCATTTTTAAGAAAAAAAACAGTGGCTCAAATTTAGAAGCTTATTTTGACCAATTTCGTAAAAATATCATAGGAGTTGATGCTTCTTTTGAATCACCTTATGGCAAACAAAAAGTGATATATGCCGATTGGACAGCAAGTGGACGCTTATATAAACCCATTGAAGATAAGATCACTAATCATATTGGGCCTTTTGTAGCCAATACACATACCGAAACCTCCATTACAGGAAGTGTGATGACGCGAGCATACCATGATGCAAGACAGATTATAAAGAAACATGTTAACGCCAACCAAGAAGATGTGCTCATCACCGTTGGAACTGGTATGACAGGTGCTATAAATAAGTTTCAACGTATTTTAGGAATTAAGCTTAATGAGAATTTAAAAGATCATACAGAGATTCCAGAAGAAAAACGTCCTATCATTTTTGTGTCTCACATGGAACACCATTCTAATCAAACCTCGTGGTTAGAAACTATTGCACGCGTAAAAGTGATTCCTTCAAACAAAGAAGGTTTGCCATGCTTGAATAGCTTAGAGGGACTTCTGGAAGAACACAAAAATATCCCAATAAAAATAGCGGCTATTACTGGCTGCTCAAATGTAACAGGAATAAGAACCAATTACCATGGGGTGGCCAAAGTCATGCATCAAAATAATGGGTTGTGTTTTGTAGATTTTGCTTGTTCGGCGCCATATGTAGAAATCAATATGCATCCTGAAGATGAAGAGGCTTACTTAGATGCCATAACGTTTTCACCACATAAATTTTTAGGAGGTCCTGGAACATCTGGGGTGTTAATTTTTAATAAGAAATTATATAAAAACTTAGTGCCTGATAATCCGGGAGGGGGCACCGTAAGTTATACCAACCCGTGGGGAGATCATGATTATATAGATGATATTGAAACCAGAGAAGATGGCGGCACACCTGGTTTTTTGCAAGCTATACGAATAGCGTTATCTGTTGAGTTAAAAGAAAAAATGGGAGTTCAGAATATTTTGGATAGAGAACATGAACTCAATGCTATTGTTTTCAAAAGGCTTACTCAGATTAAAAACATAAAAATATTAGCTCCAGAGCATAAAGAGAGACTTGGTGTATTTTCATTTTATGTAGAAGACGTGCATTACAATTTGATTGTAAAACTTTTAAATGATCGCTTTGGTGTGCAGACCCGAGGCGGATGTTCCTGTGCTGGAACTTATGGTCATTACTTGTTAAATGTTGATCAGACTACTTCAAAATCTATAGAAGAAAAAATTTTAGAAGGCTGTTTGATAGAACGTCCGGGGTGGATTAGAATGTCTATTCATCCAACAATGACAAATACTGAAATAGAGTTTATCTGTGCTGCTATAGAGCAAGTGGCAAAAAACTATGACATTTGGGGCAAAGATTACCAGTATGATGCTTCAAAGAATGAGTATGTCCATAAAGACAAGCGCAATATAGAAAAACAAATTTCAGAAGACTGGTTTAAGTTATAATAGATACAAAATAAGATATGTCAGAAACAATAGAACGCGTAAAATGCTTAATTATAGGGTCAGGTCCAGCAGGATATACAGCGGCAATCTATGCAGCAAGAGCTAATATGAATCCCGTATTGTATCAAGGGACACAACCAGGCGGTCAATTAACAACCACCAATGAAGTTGAGAATTTTCCAGGCTATCCAGAAGGGGTTACAGGTCCAGAAATGATGATGCAATTACAAGCTCAAGCCCAGCGTTTTGAAGCCGATATTAGAGATGGTTGGATTACAAAAGTTGATTTTTCAAGTGCTACTCATAAAGTATGGGTTAATGAAGAGAAAGAAATACATTGTGATACGGTGATTATTTCAACAGGAGCTTCAGCGAAATACCTGGGCTTAGAATCTGAGCAAAAGTATTTACAACTGGGCGGAGGAGTATCGGCTTGTGCGGTTTGTGATGGCTTCTTTTATAGAAATCAGGAAGTGGTTATAGTAGGCGCAGGAGATTCAGCCTGTGAGGAAGCCCATTATTTGTCAAAGCTTTGTAAAAAAGTAACGATGTTGGTGCGTAGAGATGAATTTAGAGCTTCAAAAATCATGGCAGCTAGAGTTCAAAATACAGAAAATATAGAGATACTATTTAACACCGAGACAGATGAAGTTTTAGGAGACGGACAAGTAGTAACAGGGGTTCGTGTTTTCAATAATAAAACCAATGAGAAGCAGGACATTCCAGCCACAGGATTTTTTGTAGCGATTGGTCATAAACCGAATACAGATATTTTTAAAGACTATTTAAAATTAGATGCAACGGGTTATATTGTGAATGAGCCAGGGACATCAAAAACGAATATAGAAGGTGTGTTTGTGTCAGGCGATGCTGCAGACCATGTTTATAGGCAAGCAGTAACAGCAGCAGGTACAGGTTGTATGGCCGCTTTAGATGCCGAACGTTATTTAGCCGCTAAAGATGCTACGTTTGAAGTTTCTACTTCTTTATACAAGGAGTAGCTATTTAAAAATAATGATAAGAATCAAAATTTAAATTTCGGCTTTTTTGTGCTTTGTAATTATTCAAAAAAGTGTTTTCTTTGACAACCTTTTTAATTCGGGATGTGGCGCAGTCCGGTTAGCGTACACGGCTGGGGGCCGTGTGGTCGCAGGTTCGAATCCTGTCATCCCGACGAATAAAGACCTTAATTAGTTTAAATTCAATTAGTTAAGGTTTTTTTTTGTTTTTAAAAATGTGCCATAAATGCGCCAATATCTTTTCTTAACTAAAAAGGGCTTTATTTACCCTTAAATATTCAATGGTATTTAATCATTGAAGATATGCTAAATTACGAATTATTTGATTGTTATTAATTATTGTATTTTCATCACACTTTAGTTAATAGAATCATGATATCAAAAACACTCCAAGCAACTATAAGAGAACTACCAAAAAACGAAGAACGACGTTTATTAAGGTGGTTGCAATCTGAATTAGAAAATGATGAACCTAAAGAAGAGGTTAGCCATAAACAAAAAAAGGCTTATTGAACATATCTCTAAGACTAGAAAGAAGAATTTGGTTTGGGTTATTTGAAACACTAATTTGGGATATTTGTAGAGTCTGTTAGTGTATCTTTTGGGTACATTTGTTAATGAGGTATTCTCGTTAACAAATTTTAATACTAAATGTTGAGACTAAAAACTAGTTTATTTTTTATTCCCTATATAGTCGTGAGTATTTTAAGTTCATGTAAGGACATAGGTTCAAGTCTTAGGAGAAGTTCAGATTATAACTTGACTTCAGAAATAACAAAAAAACAGCTTGATTCATTAAGTGCTGAAGTGAAATTGGCATTTACTAAACTTAGGCCACAATCTATTCAGCCTGCAGAAGGTTTTATTAAATATGATTATCTAATTCCTGCGGGGTTTTACAAACAGATGTGGGATTGGGATGGCTTTTTTATTGGAGCACATTTATCTAGTATTGGTAAGCCGCAATATCTTAAATATTGGGTGCTTAATTTTATTGCAGCAGCAGATGAAAATGGTTACGCTTCTGGTTGTGTAACAACAAAAGGACCAAGACCCTTATTTGGCAAATTTGCTATGAAGCCTTTTATTGGTCAAGGTGCTTACCTCGCTTCGAAAAAATTAAAGGATTATAATTGGATTACACCAGAAGTATATTCAAAAATAAAAAGTGTTATTTCATACCGAGAAGAAATAAGCTTTGATAAAAACTATGGACTTTTCTTTTGGGATGATGCCATGTCTAGTGGTGCAGATAATAATGTAGTCCTTACTAATGATAAAAATCAACCTGGGGCGTTTTTAGCAGTAGACTTGTCGGCATTTATGTATCGTGAGTATTTAGCAATGAAAAAAGTAGCAGAGAAACTTAACTTTACAGAGGATGCAAAATTATATCAGAATAAAGCCGAAAAATTAAAAACCAATATTACAAAACACTTATGGGACAAGGAAGCAAAAAGTTTTTGGAATGTGTTTAAATCTTCAGGAAGACAATACAAAAGAGTTAGCTATTCTAATTTCATAGCATTGCTTCATACCGATTTAGTTAGTCAAGAAAATGGGAGGGACATGATAGAACGTTATCTTCTTAACAAAGAGCACATGAAAGCTAAATATGGCTTGCGTACATTATCAAAACAAGATCCTGATTACAATAATGAAAATATCATTGTGCCATATTCAAATTGGCAAGGACCTGTATGGCCAGTTGCAAACTACATGTATTTTATAGCTTTAAAAAATTATGGCTTTGATGAGGAATGTAGAGAGTTAGCTTATACAATTGGAACACGAGTTCTTCAGGATATTGAAGAGTATGGCTCTATGCATGAAAATTATCATGCCGATACCGGAGCACCTTTAGCGCCTACAGCAGAGCAATCTAAAGATGGTGTTTTTACTGGATTTGTAGGTTGGAATCTGCTGGTGCAAAATATGCTAATGGGTGTGGCCGAAGGAGATTATTTATTACTTGAAATATAATTCCAATGTCCATAAAAAAAATCATCACTGTATTGCTCCTAAGTCTCATTTTCTTGCCGTCTTGTAAGCAAAACACCGACTTAAACTACACCATTTCTAAAACAGAAGCTTCAGAAGCATTAGAAATTGATACAGACAGTATTACCATAAATGGAGATTTAGGAAATTTTTCGGTAGATAAACAAATGTTTGTAGAAACTGAAGGCGTTAAATTAATTTCGTTTTCCTTTGTGGCGGAAGTCCCTTCTGAACTACAACCCGTATCTATCACATTTAAATTTCCGTCAATAGCCATTAATGGTTATTGGAATCCTAATATTAGTGTGGATAAGGTGAATTATTATAAATCTAGCGTGACGGCTAAAGCCTCTAGATATGCACCTGTTTTGTCATTTTATGACAACGATTTAAAAAACAGGATAACGATTGCTTTATCAGATGCGATTAATCAATCGGAAATTGTAAGTTATGTAAAGGAAGAAGATGTGCATTTTTATCCTGAAATAAAATTGTTTCATGAGAAAATGCCTAAAGCGAAAAGGTACAACATTACATTGAGGATAGATACTCGGCAAGTTCCCTATTATAAGTCTATAGATGATGTGTCAACCTGGTGGGCAAGCAACCCAGAATATAAACCGATGCATGTGCCAGATGCTGCAAAAAATCCCATGTATTCCACGTGGTATAGCTATCATCAAAACATTTCCATGGAAGAGATTGTGGATGAATGTAAATTGGCAAAACAATTAGGTTGTAGTGCTGTTATTGTTGATGATGGTTGGCAAACCAATGACAGTAGTAGGGGATATAGATATACTGGCGATTGGAATCCAGAACGCATTCCGAATATGAAAGAGTTTGTAGATGCCGTACATGATGAAGGCATGCAATTTATTTTGTGGTACTCGCTACCATTCATGGGAGAGAGAGCCAAAAATTATCCTAGGTTCAAAGGTAAATATCTACGTTATTGGGAATCACAAGGAACTTATGTTTTGGATCCGCGTTATCCAGAAACTAGGAAATATATAGTGAATACTTATATTGATGCTTTAAACCAATGGGGGGTGGATGGATTTAAACTGGATTTTCTTGGGTGGTTTACTGCAAATAAAGATACGGAGCTTACAAAAGAAAACGGACGCGATTTTGCAAGTATCAACAATGCGACAGATGCTTTGATGACCGAAATCACCAATAAATTAACAGCAATCAACCCTGATGTGCTGATTGAATTTAGGCAGCCCTATATTGGGCCTGTTATGCGCAAATATGGTAACATGTTTAGAGGTGTAGATGCCCCAAACAATGCCGTTGCTAATAAAATTGAAGTCACCAATTTAAGAATGCTAAGCCATAAAACAGCGGTTCATAGCGATATGTTTATTTGGAGAAAAGAGGAAACTGTAGAGCAGGCAGCATTGCAGATTCTCAATATCTTATATAGTGTACCTCAGTTGTCTGTTAAGTTGAAAGATATCCCTGAAACGCATGTAAAGATGATTAAGTTTTGGTTCAATTACTGGAATGAAAATAAAAAAGTGCTTCTAGATGGCGAATTTATACCCTCTAATCCAGGAGCAAATTACCCTTATATTTCAGCAAAGAATAATCATCAGCAAATTACAGCTTTGTATGAAAATACGGTTATTGAACTTAATAAAAATATAAATAGGTTGGATGTTGTAAATGCAAAGTCGTCAGAATTTGTTGCTTTAAAGCTAAAAGATGGTTTTAGCGGAACTATGAAAATATTAAATACGGTAGGTGAAGTGATCTTTGAAGATAGCATTTCTTTAAATAGTGGTATGCATGAACTTAAAATCCCTAGATCTGGTTTGGCTGTTTTAAAAAGAAATATAGAGTAACAATGTGTTTTAAAGATTTACTGTGTTTATAAATAGTTCTAAAATGAGCAATATATTATTGATTTAGTATAGGTTTAAAAAATCTTGGGTGGATAAAATTAGTTTAGTAAAGAATATTTATTGATTATCACTGTCTAGAATAATCTGACAATTATTTTTTGAACTAAATATCTACCATAAAGAGATATTTCTACTCTTAAAATTCAATGTGAAATTTAATCTTTGTTTCTAGGATTTAAATGCAAATTTAAGATCTACTTGAAAATTCAAGAAGGGTCTTCAATTTAAGAAAGAAGTTAAATAAAAAAAACCAAATTAATGTATCCAAAATCAAAGTTTGCCTTTTTGTTTCTTATTGTTATCTCTTTTTTTTCATGTGAACGGCAAAATGAAGTTGAGTTAAAAAGTCCTAATAGCAATTATGTGTTCCGTTTTAAAATTAATTCAGAATCTAATGGAAGCTATTCACTGACATATAACGGAGATGATGTTGTTAAACCTTCAAATTTAGGTTTTCAAATAGAAGGGGTTTCACAAGGGAAAGATATTAAAATTGAGAGTGTAGAAAACAAATCTGTTAACTCCTCTTGGAAACCTGTTTATGGAGAAAAAAATGAGTATCCAGACGTCTATGAAGAGGCTCTAATTTCTTTATCAGGAAAGGATGCTATTTTTAATTTAAGAGTAAGAGCTTATAATGAAGGTGTAGCTTTTAGATATGAGTTTCCAAATATGGACTCAAAAATTCAGATCAATAAAGAATTAACAGAGTTTTTACTAAATGAAGATGGGCATGCTTGGGTGTCAACAAGAGCTCAAAAGCCAATTGTTAAAACTCAAATATCAAAAATTGAAGGTGTGGTTGAAAGACCTCTTTTAGTTGAACTTTCTGACTCTTTGTTTGTTGCTATTGGAGAGGCTGCTTTAGTTGATTATGCTAGAATGAAGCTATCTCATGATTCAAAAAAGCCAGGAACATTGGTTTCTGAGCTAAGTAGTGGCGTAGTGATGGATACACCGTTTAATTCGCCATGGCGTTTTATCATGGCATCAAATACGCCAAGTGAAATATTAGAGAACAACTATTTGCTACTAAATCTGAATGAGGAAAATCAATTAGAAGATACGTCTTGGATCAGGCCTGGTAAAATAATTAGAGAAAGCACTTTAACCACAAAAGGAGGTTATGCTTGTGTAGATTTTGCAGCCAAACACAACTTGCAGTTTATTGAGTTTGATGCGGGCTGGTATGGTAATGAATATGATGAAACATCTGATGCAACCACTATAACTATAGACCCAAAACGATCTAACGGTCCATTAGATTTATTAGGCGTCATAGATTATGCAAAGAGTAAGAACATCGATGTGATTCTCTATGTAAATAGAAGAGCCTTAGAAAAACAATTGGATGATGTTCTGCCACTATTAAGTTCTTGGGGAGTTACAGGAGTAAAATATGGTTTTGTAAATGTGGGGCCACAAGAGTGGACAAGTTGGTTGCACGATGCCGTAAGAAAAGCAGCAGAGCATAAGTTAATGATTGATATTCATGACGAATATCGTCCAACGGGATATTCTAGAACCTACCCTAATTTAATGACTCAAGAAGGTATTAGAGGTGATGAGGAAGCTCCACAAAATTCCATGGTTTTAAATACGATTTTTACAAGAATGATTGCAGGGGCGGGAGATCAAACAAATTGCTATTTTGCTCCGCGCGTAACCGAAGAAATGGGATCGCATGTGTCACAATTGGCAAAAGCGGTTTGTATTTATAGTCCATGGCAATTTTTATATTGGTATGACAGGCCGGAAGGTTCTGATGCCGATGGGCCAGGTGCTGGGGGAACCAAAACGTTTATTCAAGAAGTGCCTGAATTAGCCTTTTATGATGCGTTACCAACCGTATGGGACGATACCAAGATTTTGGGTGGCTATCCTAGCGAATATGGTATCGTAGCAAGACAAAGTGGTAACGATTGGTTTGTAGGCGCTCTAACAGGTACTAAAGGCCGGAAATTTGAAATCGCTTTAGACTTTCTTGAGGAAGGTAAATCGTATGAAGCTACTATTTATTCTGATGATTTAAATAGCGATTCAATAACTAAAGTAAAGATTGATAAAAAGATAGTTAAGTCTACCGACACTATCAGATACAATGTTTTAAAACAAAATGGATTGGCTCTGCACATTCGTGCTATTTAGATTAAAGACTGTTAAAATATTAAAGGACAATTTTACATGAAAATATATGGTATAGTCTTAAGTAGTCTGTTACTAGTTGTATTTTCTTGTAATCACAGAAATAGAACTAAAAAGACCAGCGAGGTAGCTACAACGCTACCACTTAAGCCTAATATTGTGTTTATTCTGGCTGACGATTTGGGGTTTACCGATTTAGGCTTTACAGGAAGTGATTTATACCAAACACCAAATATAGACCAATTGGCTAAGGATGGTATGTATTTTCCTGTAGCGCACTCGTCGCATCCAACATGCCAACCTAGTAGGATTTCTTTAATGACAGGGAAAACACCTGGTCGGTTAAAAGCCATTAGTCATGGAAGTTTGGGTGGGGTAGAAGGACCTGGTATAGAAATTCCTGCTGAGGAGGTTACACTTGGCGAGGCACTTCAAAAAGGTGGTTATACAACAGCGCATATTGGAAAATGGCATATTGGGCAAGGTGATAATCAGCCTAAATACAGAGGATTTAATGTGGATATAGCAAGTAACGATTTTTGTTGCCCAGGTTCTTATTTTTACCCTTATAGCAGTGTATCCAAAAACCCTAACAAAGATAAGTTAGCGGCTATACCAGATTTAGAAGGTTACAACCAAGGTACGCATTTAACTGAAGCATTATCTAATGAAGCAGTCAAATTTATAAGTGCCCAGAAAAATAGTGATAAACCATTCTATTTGAATTTATGGTATTATGCGGTGCATACCCCAATTCAATCCGAAAAGGAAAAAATCAAAAAATATAAAGCGCTTATTACTCCCAATACAAGACATAATCATGCAGCTTACGCAGGACTTGTTGAACATTTGGATGATGGAGTAGGTCGCGTATTAAAGGCACTAGAGGAAAACGGTCTTTCTGAGAATACTGTTGTCATTTTTATGGGTGACAATGGTGGAGAATTAAGAAATGGTATTACAGATAATACACCATTAAGAGGAGGCAAAGGGATGTTTTATGAAGGAGGGACTCGTACACCAATGTTTGTTAAATGGCCAAATGTGGTAAAACCAGGTTCAGTATGTAATGAACGTGTGGTGGGTTGGGATATATATCCTACGGTCTTATCAATAGCAAATATTGAAGGAGATGCCAACCATAATAAAAATGTGGATGGAGAAGATTTAACCCCTTTATTAAACAACCCTAAAAATACCTTGGAGCCACGAGAATTTAACTGGCTAAAGTATGTTGCCATGGTGCATTACAACTCTAAGTTAACGGAGCGAAACTGGCCTGGAGGTAGCATTATAAAAGATGATTGGAAGCTTATTGAATATTTTGAAATGCCAGTGGCAAACGTAACCCACCATTTTAAATTATTTAATTTAAAAGAAGACCCTAGCGAAAAAAACAACTTGGTGGATAGCATGCCAAAGAAGGTCAATGCACTTAAAAAGGCTATGCAAAATTGGAGAAAAGAAATCGGCGCAGATGATTATAGCATGGAATCTTTTTATGGACATCTAAATTAATATTAAACCGTTCAAATATTCCTAAAACTTTCAAAAGCAATCAATAAATAATGATTTTGTTTAAAAAAAAACTTGATGTATGCGTAATCATGTTGCTGTTTATAGCAAGCTCCAGTTTTTCTGCAGACAAAAAGATATATGTATCAAATAAGTATAAAGAACATCAAGACGGTTCCTTAAACTTTCCTTTTTCAAGTATTAATCAAGCAACGGAAATAGCTTTTCCAGGTGACACTATTTTCGTTTTAGAAGGTGTTTACAGAGAGCGTGTTATTCCTATAAGAAGCGGAGAACCAGGCAAGCCCATTGTGTTTTTTGGAGAACCAGGTAAAAAAGTAGTTATAAAAGGTTCTGATATTTGGCAACCTCAATGGAATTATGAAGGTGAAGGTGTTTATTCGGCAGTGCCAGAAGAAAAATTATTCAACGATTTACCATCCGATTATCCCGATCACCATAATCCTTTCAAAGTAAATTTGTCATCAACGCCCTATCAACGCCAAGGTAAACGTGAGCTGGAACGTGGTTATGGTGGTGATTCAACTTTAGTTTATACCTGTGGCCAAGTTTTTGTAAACGGGAAGCAGTTTTTGGAAGTGCCGTTTAAAAAAGAATTGTCTCCTAATAGCTGGTACTATGAACCCGAAACCGAAAAAATTTATATTCATTTTGGGAATTTAAAACCCCAGAATCAAGAAGTGGAAATTTCTACAAGGCGAAGAATTTTTGCTCCTGTTAAAAGAAATTTGGGCTATATAACAGTTGAAGGCTTTTTAATGGAGCATTGTGGAAATCAGTATCCCACTAATTTTTGGATTAATGATGTATGGGCTCAAAAAGGAGCATTAGGGTTGCAGGCTGGTCATCAATGGGTTATAAAGCGCAATGTGATACGCCACGTAAAAACTTTTGCCATTGATGCGGGGCATGTAGATTTAAATGGTGATAAATACGAGGCGCATGATAATATTATAGAAGAAAATTACATTCTAGAAAATGGCTCTGCAGGTATTTTAAGCAATAGTTCTGAAAATATGATTATTAGAAATAATGTTTTGCTTCGCAACAATACCATGAAGTTTTGGGGTAGAAAACGATGGGAGCAGGCCGCTATAAAATGCCACCATGCCAAGAATGGTTACATTCATAATAACTACATATCTGATAATTATTTGACTTATGGCGTTTGGCTAGATAACCACTTTCCCGATTCTCGAGTTTCTAGGAATGTGATTGTAAACAATGGAAAATCTGGAATTTTTCTGGAAATGAGTGATTATGGTTTTGACCGTCTTTTTATCGACAATAATATTATTGTGGGGAATGCTCAAAATCCTATTTATTGTCACGATGCTTCCGGAGCGACTATTATGCATAATCTATTGGCCAATACGCCAACCCAAGAAACCTTTGGACAAGGTTATTTTGTGCGTCAAGTAAGACCTCGCACTAAAACATATCATCACAGTTTGTATAACAATATTTTGGCGGGGAGTCGGGCCGTACTCGATTTTAATTATCCGTCTCATAGAAGTGGAAAACAGCGTATAGATTTTAATGTATACGATGTGAATATGAACGACAAAGTATTTTGTATCAATAAAACATCTGATGACCCATCGCCTTGGAGCAATCAAGAATTTTATAAGCTCATTGAAAAGGAATTGGCCATTTATGATGATCTCGTGGCGTTTGAGGATAAAGGACACGTGGCATTAACCTTTAAGCAATGGCAAACGTTTTGGGAAAATCATGATTGTCCTAACGATAAAAATAGCAAAATTCATAAGGGTATCCAAGTCTCATACCTTCCTGAGCTTCAGGAACTCGTAGTGATAATGCCCATAGCGCCAAAAAAAATGAAATCAAAAGATCATGATTTTGTTGATGTTGATTTTTGGAATCAAGATATTCCTCAAAACGGCTATGCACTACCGGGACCATTTCAAAATCTGAAACAAGGGAAAAATCGATTTAAAGTATGGAAAGGCTTAAAAGTTCTAGGCGAAAATGAATTACCAGATTTTTCTAAGTTTCATATACTAAAAAGTAAAAAGGTTTGATTCAAAATATGAAAAACGTCATAATAGTCATATTATTTCTTCTATTCACTATAGTGGGTTTTTCTCAAAAAGAGATAGATACCATTGGAAAATACGATATATGGAATCTCCCGGAGCTGCCCATATATCCAGGTGCTTACGAACCTAACTGGGAATCTTTAAAAAAATATGAAGTACCAGAATGGTTCAGAGAAGCTAAACTAGGGATTTGGTCTCATTGGAATCCACAATCGGTTCCAGAGGCTGGAGGGTGGTACGCCCGCTGGATGTATATTGAAGGTGATAGGCGCTATGAACACGGTATTGAAAACTATGGGCATCCTTCAGAATTTGGCTATAAAGATATTTGTGTCATGTGGTCATGCAATCAATGGGATCCCGATGCCTTCTTGAAAATGGCTGTTGATGCTGGAGGGAAGTATTTTGTAGCCCTAGCAAATCATCATGATAATTATGATAGTTGGAATTCAATATACCAGCCATGGAATTCTGTAAATATAGGACCTAAAAAAGATGTCATTGCCATTTGGAAGGCGGCAACAGAAAAATATGGATTGCCTTTTGGGGTGTCCGTGCATGCATCGCCAGCCAGAACATGGGGGCAATTTATGCCAAATTATTTTGGAAGTGATAAAGAAGGCAAATATAAAGGTGTCCCTTATGATGCGGCCACTGTGACTTTTGAAGATGGCAGAGGAACAGCTTGGGAAGGTCTTGACCCAAAAGACCTGTATGGATTTCCACATGACAAGGAATTGGATGCGAATCAATCGCCATTTGCAAATCAGTTTATGTGGCGCGTAGACGATTTACTTAAGTACAACCCCGATTTGCTTTATTTTGATGAAAGTGTGGGCGTCAATGGTTGGGTGGATTTAGGCGTAAAAATGGGTTTTGGTCACCTTGCACCACAAATAGCAGCGAATTATTATAACAAAAGTATGGCCATGAACTCTGGCGAGCAAAAAGTTGTTTTAAATATGAAAGGGGTTGGTGGTAGAGCTAATAGTTTATATACCATTGAGGAAGCTGAGATTGTTGCCAATGCCTTGGTAAAAGATAGTGAGAAAAAGATTGAAGGGCAGATAGAACCTTATCCTTTCCAAACAGATGATGCTATTGGCCCTTGGTTTATTAATAAAGAAAGACTTAGTTACAAAGATGCCAAATGGGTGATTCATACATTGATAAATAATGTTAGCAAAAACGGAAATCTATTGTTGGCCATTCCGCAACGCGCCCAAGGCAACGTAGATCTCGAAGCGGTCGAAATTTGTAAAAATATAGGAGCATGGATGCGCGTAAATGGTGAAGGTATTTATGGGAGTCGTCCATTTGAAATTTTCAAAAGTAACGTCGGTAGCTACTATTTTACAAGAAGAGAAGGTTATATTTATATGTTCTGTTTAGACTGGCCTAAATCAAAAAAAATAGCAATTCCGGAGTTGAAAAAAGGAGGAGCTACCATTGGAAATGTTTTAGAAATAAACCTTTTAGGAAGTAAAGGCAAAATTGTTTTCAAACAAGATAATGAATCCCTAATAATAGAGATACCCAACAATGCACCAAATAAGATTGCTGCTGTATTCAAATTAAAGCAAGACAAAACATGGATAAACGATGATGATCCCGGAGTAGGTTATTTTGGATGGATTCATAAAGTAAACCGTGATAATGGAGAGTTTAATAATGATGTTCATGAATCTTATGAAATAGGTGAAAGATGTACCTTTTTGTTTGAAGGAATAGGGATCGATATTGTGGCCAATACATCACCAAATATGGGTGTTATAACCATTCTAATTGATAATGAATTACATGATACGGTAGATTTGAGTAAACTACAAAGTTGCGGAGTACAGCAAACTGTATTTTCTTCAAAAGAAATACCTTTTGGCAAACACAAAATAGACATTATAAATGCAACCAACAAATTGGTCGCCATAGACGCTTTAATAATCAAATAAAAACTATAGATAAAAATGAAAAGATGTTTTTCACTTTTTTTAATTACACTTTTACTTACCAATTGTGCTTATCCTCAAGATAATGAGTTAGCTAAACCCTCCTTAAAACAAATACGATTTGCAGACTGGGAAGTCGGAGCATTTATCCATTTTGGATTGAATGTATTTACGGGAATGGAACATGGGGATGGACAGTTTCCACCGTCAATGTTTAATCCAACAAATCTTGATGCAGAACAGTGGGTGTTAACAGCAAAAGACATGGGGGCGAAATACGCTTGCTTAACAGTTAGGCATGAAGGCGGTTTTTGTTTGTGGCCATCTAAAACGACTGATTATACTATTGCAAACAGTCCATACAAAAATGGAAAAGGAGATATTGCCAAGGAGTTTGTAGATGCTTGTAGAAAACATGGTATTGTGCCAGCATTTTATCATACAGCTGCTTTTGATGCGAACGCTACATTAGGAACATACGAGGGTGATTTGGAATTACCACTAGAATGGGGAGGCACATGGAGTACAGCAATGGGGGAGGCCCATAAAAAAGATCCAGAATTAAGAGAACGTTTAAAGAAAAAACAAGTAGAGCAAATGCGCGAATTGCTTACCAATTATGGGCCAATCGGTTTTATGTGGTCAGATCATTGGGATGCTAAGGACCCTAATGGTGTTTGGAGAGCTGTTACCGACTTAGCAGAAGAACTTCAACCAGAAATGGTGTTTATGGGGCCAGATTCTTGGGTGCCAGGTAATGAAACAGGCCATGTGGTATACCCTATGTGGAATCCTGTAAATACAGTAGATGGTACGAAATATTCACGGCCTGCGGCAAATGACAATGACGTTACTACTGAAAACAACTATGGCCTGTTGGAGGGAGAGGTGCGCACAGGCCATCCCTTGGGTAAGTTTTGGCGTGTTAGAGAATGTACTACCAACACAGGTTTTAATTATGGCGGATGGTTTTGGCATCCTGATTCTATTAAAAGAACAGCCCCCAAAAAGCACTGGGAACACCTAGATTTATATTATAGAACAGTAGGACTAGGTGCCAATGTGATTATTAATTTACCACCAGATAATAGAGGGTTGATTCCAGACGATATCGCAAAAGCTGCTAAGAAATTTGGGGATGAAATCCAAAAACGGTTCTCTAATCCAATAGCAGAATTAAATACGGTTAGTTCTGGAGATATTGTAGAATTGTCTTGGGAAAGCCCTCAAAAAATAAATACCATTGTAACGATGGAAAACATTGCCAACGGACAAAAAGTAGTAAGGTATACACTTGAAGCATTTGTGAACGGGAAATGGCAAAAATTAGAACCTAGAAATAGGGTCATGGGCTTTAAGCCTTACAATAATAACCCGGGATATGAAACCATAGGTCATAAAAAAATTGACAGGGTAAAACCAGTGGTAACAAACCGCATTCGCTTTAAATGCCTAGAGTCTGTTCTACAACCTGTAGAAATTAGAAGTTTTTCAGTTTATAATTGCGACCCAATAATAAGAGATTTCGATGCCAGTTACCCTTATATAAGTGGGGTTGAGACGATTTATGAGTCTGCACATGGTGGTGTTAGAAGAGATAAAAACTACAAAGGAGGCAAAATAGTTATCAATGGAAAGCATTTTGAACATGGTTTAATGGTGTGTCCTGTTGCAAAAGAAAAGAAAGGTGTTGTTGAATATGATTTAACAGCATATCCTAAAGCTAAAGGTTTAAAAGCTTCAATTGGTATTGAAGATATGATTGGTGACAAAGGTTCGGTAGTTTTTATAGTAGAGGGCTATAAAAATGGCGAATGGATAGAATTATTCAAAAGCAAAAAATTCACTGGAATAGATGATGCCGAAGATATCCATGTAGCATTCCCTTCAAAACTTGAGACACTTCGTTTAATTACAACAGATGGAGGGGATAATTCAAATTCCGACCATTCAATTTGGGCGAACGCAGTATTTACAGAATAGTTTATAGTTTAATTATGATAAGATATAGAATTTCAACAGTAGCGATCGTCTTGGCATTGATAAGTTTTGCTTGCAAACGAGAAGAAAAAAAGGATATTGAAGCGGAACTTCCAACATTGGCTAAACCCAGTAAAAAACAGATTGAGTTTGCCGATTGGGAAGTCGGTGCTTTTTTTCACTTTGGCTTAAATGTGTTTACAGGGCAAGAACATGGAGATGGTAAGGAATCGCCATCAAGATTTAATCCAACCGAGTTAGATGCAGAACAGTGGGTTCTAACGGCCAAATCAATGGGAGCTAAATATGGCTGTTTAACGGTAAGACATGAGGGTGGCTTTTGTTTATGGCCGTCTAAAACTACAGATTATACCATAGCCAATAGTCCTTATAAAGATGGTAAAGGAGATCTTGCTCAAGAATTTGTTGACGCCTGTAGAAAGCACGGATTAAAAATAGGGTTTTATCACACTGGGAGTCATGATGCACATGAGGGCTTAAGTTGGTACGATGGTTATATAGGTTGGGCTGATAATAGAGATTCTTTAATGACGGTAGCCTTTAGGAATAAAGAAAGGAAAGAGAAGTACAAGCAGGTACAATTAGATCAAATGCGAGAGCTTTTAACTAATTACGGCCCAATAGATTTTATGTGGTCAGACCATTGGGGTGCTCCCGGAAGTGAATTTATATGGAATCCCATGACGGATCTAGTGGCAGAACTTCAACCCAATATGGTTTTTATGGGACCAGAAACTTGGGTGCCAGGTAATGAATCGGGGCATGTGGTATATCCTATGTGGAATGCCGTAAATACCGTTGATGGTACTAAATATACACGTCCTGCACCAAATACAAACGATAGTATAGTTGCCAACGATTATGGACTCTTAGAAAACGAAGTAAGAACAGGGCATCCATTGGGAAAATATTGGCGTGTTAGAGAGTGTACAACACATTGGGCATTTCACAAAGGTGGGTGGTTTTGGCATCCAGATGTTACATTGCCATTCCCTTTATCCAAGCATGTAGATTTATATTACAGAACAGTAGGTTTAGGGGCTAATACCATAATAAACCTGCCGCCAGATAACAGAGGGTTGGTGCCTGATACAATAGCTGTAGCAGCCAAACGATTTGGGGACGAAATCAGAAAACGCTTTTCAAATCCCATAGCAGAGTTGAATGAGGTGCAAAAGAGCGATATCGTGGAGCTGGAATGGGTAGAACCAAAAGAAATCAATACGGTGGTTTTAATGGAAAATATAGTTAATGGACAACGAATAGCTAAATATAACTTGGAAGCTTTTGTTAATGGCAAATGGCAAGATTTAAAGCATGTTAACTATTTCCCGTCGGCTAAAAAGCCATATAATAAAACACCTGGTTATGAGACTATAGGTCATAAAAAAATTGACAGAGTAGAACCAGTAACAACGAATAAGATTAGGTTTAAATGTTTGAAATCTGTTTCTGGAACAGCCGAAATACGTCGAATACAGGTTTTTAATTGTGAACCCTATGATACATTAAAGTAACTACAAAATTTTCTAAATCTATATTTAAAATGAGTAATAAAAGGATGCTATTAGTTTTTGTTGATGTGGATTTTTGGAGTCAAAAAATCCCCCAAAATGGAAAAGCTTTACCTGGGCCATTTCAAAATTTAAAAAAGGAAAAGAGCATGTTTAAAGTTTGAAATGGGTTAAAAGTTTTGGAAGAAATGAGTTACCTGATTTTTCGAAATTCCATATATAATATCCAATAGATAAAAATTTTAATATAAAATGATAGACAAAAAAATAGCATTAGTATTTATTAGCGTAATTACAATTTCAACCTGCTTTTCTCAGAAGACAACTAAGAATATTGATTCTAAAATTGAAGAACTTATTTCGCAAATGACTTTAAAAGAAAAGGTACATCAATTAGCAACGCAATACCCAAACGCCAACATGCGGCTGGGAATCCCGAATATAAGTGCTAATGAGTGTTTGCACGGAATAAAAATGAATCATGCCACGGTATTTCCACAGGCTATAGCTATGGCAAGCACCTGGGATTTAGATTTAATAGAGCGTATGGGGCATACGGTGGCCAAAGAATCAAGAGCCTTCGGTATACACCAATGTTACACCCCCATGTTGGCTGTCGTTCGTGATATTCGTTGGGGGAGAACTGAAGAGAGCTACGGAGAAGACCCCTATCTGGTTGGAAAAATTGGTAGTTCCTACATTAAAGGCCTGCAGGGTATGGGCGATAAGCGCTTTGATAAAGACCATATTCTGGCCACTGCAAAGCATTTTGTAGCGGATGGAGAACCAATGGCTGGTGATAATGGTGCGGCTCATGACATATCAGATTATACTTTACATAACGTACATTTATATCCGTTTCGCTTAGCAATTGAAGAAGCTCAAGTAGGCGCTATAATGCCCGCACATCACTTGTTGAATGGCATTCCATGTCATGCCAATACCGAAATCCTTAATGATGTTTTACGAAATGACTGGGGTTGGGATGGACTCATAGTGTCAGATAATGGAGATTTAAGATCCCTAAAGCGCGTGTTTAATCATGTGCCAGATTGGAATCATGCCGCAAATGTTGGGCTTGAGGTTGGGATTCATCAAGAGTTGGCGTTGTTTCAAGGTTGGAACGAACAACGCATGTATGGGGATAATTTAATAGAGGCGGTTGAAAAGGACGTCGTTTCTGAAGATTTGTTAAATAATGCCGTAGCGCATGTGCTAAAGACAAAGTTTGAACTAGGACTTTTTGACGCCGACGTGACTTTAGACGATCGTTTTGATGTTATAAAATATCCTGATAATGGAGAGCCAGAAAAAGTATCTCAGCACGATGCTGAAATGTTCAAAAAAGCTCTATATGTTGGGCTTGCAAAAGAGAACTGGAAAGACATAGTTGATAATCAGGAACATAATGATCTTGCACTAGAAGTGGCACACAAAGGGATTGTGCTTTTAAAAAATGAAGATAATCTGTTGCCTTTATCAAAAGAAAAGAGTAAGAAAATTGCGGTGGTAGGACCTAACGGAAGTGCTATGCGTTTGGGTGGTTATTCGCCAGATATTCCTAAATACTACATTTCAATTGTAGATGGTATAAAATCGTATGTAGGTAACAATGCCGAAGTAGCTTTCGCAGAAGGTTGTGATTTTACGCCTTCTATAGAAAATATCCCGGAGGCGGTCGCTTTGGCTGAAAAGTCAGATATTACAATTGTTGCCATTGGTGGATCGGAAGAAACCTGTCGGGAAAATCAAGATCGCGATGAATTAGGTCTTCCAGGACCGCAACAAAAATTGGTAGAAGCCATTCATGCTACTGGCAAACCCTATATTGTTGTATTATTAAATGGCCGTCCGCTTTCTATTGAATGGATAGCTGAAAACTCCAAAGCGATTGTAGAAGGTTGGTATTTGGGTCAGGAAACAGGAAAAGCCATTGCCAATGTACTTTTTGGTGAAGTTAACCCAAGTGGTAAATTGCCAATTTCATTTCCACGGAATGTAGGTCAGGTACCCTTGTTTTATAATAAATTACAAACAGGACGTCCAAGAGATATCTACAATTCTAATCCAGAACCCTTATTTCATTTTGGGTATGGGTTAAGTTATACCACGTTTGATTTTGATGAACCAAAACTTTCTAAAAACACCATAAAGGTAGGAGAAACCGCAACCGTTTCTACCATGGTTAAGAATATAGGTAATTATAAAGGAGAGGAAGTGGTGCAGCTTTACATTCACGATAAAATTTCTAAAAGAGCAAGGCCGCTTAAGGAGTTGAAAGGGTTTAAACGGGTTGCATTAAATCCAGGTGAATCAAAGGAAGTCAGTATCGAAATAGGAACCCAACAGTTAGAATATTGGAATGATGGCGATTGGAAAATAGAGCCTGGCGCCTTTGAGATTATGATTGGCAACAATTCTGAAAACTTAAAAAAGTGCACCTTAATAGTCGAAGAATAATACGATTCCACTTGTGAAAATAATGTTTTCAAGACATTCATATTTAAAAAGAATATTTCTTGCCTATCTGGCTTTGGGAGCATTTTTCTTATTATTTGGTGCAAGAGATATTGAAGCACAAGAAAAGGAGTTCTTGCCAAACTTTGAATCATTAAAACAATATGAATGTCCTGAATGGTTTCGAGACGCTAAGTTTGGAATTTTTCTACATTGGGGATTAAATAGTGTTCCAGGTTACAATGGGCATTACGGGCGTTATATGTATTGGCAGGAAAAGCCAGAGGTTGTGGAAGGGACAGGCTGGAATGAGGGGGGAGCTGATGTTTACCAACATCATCTGAATACATACGGACACCCCACAGAATTTGGTTATAAAGATTTTATTCCGCTTTGGAGAGCTGAAAAATTTGATGCTGAAGAGCTAGCAGCTTTCTTCAAAAAAATAGGTGCAAAATATATTGTGCCTATGGCAGTTCATCATGACAATTTTGATAATTGGAATTCCAAACATCATAGGTGGAATGCGGTTAATATGGGGCCAAAGCGAGATATTATTGGAGAATGGCAAAAAGCCTGTAAAGATCATGAGCTTAAGTTTGGAGTGTCGTCACATTTTAATGGTGGGCATGAAAATATTTTTTTTCAAGGTAAAGCTGATACTAGTGGGCCTAAAAAAGGATGGCCTTATGATACAGTAGATTCAGAATTTCAGGATTTTTACCATAAGCGTACATCCGATAGGAAGAAAATTGCCCCAGAGTTTGGTGAGCAATTTTTATTAAGGCACCTAGATCTTATTGATAGTTATAATCCAGACTTGCTCTATTTTGATGGTGGATTGCCCTATGGGGAAAACGGACTTAAAGTGGCAGCTCATTTTTATAATACCAACTTGAAAAATTCTGGAGGTGAAACAAATGGCGTCCTTAATCTAAAAAGAGATTTCCCTGAAAGAACAGCAACATTAGATATTGAAAAAGGGCAGGCAGATAAATTACGGGAATTGCCATGGCAAACAGATACGACGATCAATGAAGGTTGGTTTTATTTAGGGGATGAGAAGTCATCAAAATATACAAAACATAAAAAACCTTTGTATCAAGAAGATGGCAGATTAGCACATCCAGGATTACGTATGACAGCAGGTTTGGTTATAGATAATCTGGTGGATATTGTAAGCAAAAATGGAAATTTGTTGTTAAATGTTGGGCAACGTTCTGATGGCAGTATCGACGAAGTATTTATAAATGAACTAGAAAAAGTAGGGAATTGGTTGAGCTTAAATGGAGAAGCCATCTACGGAACAAGACCTTGGATTACTTACGGCGAAGGGCCAACTAAAATAGAAACAGGTTTCGATACCGAACCTCTAAAAGAATGGAGCAGTGAGGATATTCGTTTCACCACAAAAGATAATACTTTGTATGCTATAGCTTTGGATTGGCCCATTGAAAAAACAACAACAATTAAGTCCTTGTCGAGTAATCAGTCACGCTTGAAAGAAATCAATTCGGTGGAATTGATAGGCTTTAAAAGGAAATTGAAATGGAAAAGAAATACAGAAGGACTTGTTATTTCTTTACCAAAGAAAAAAATTGGCAATTATGCCTTTGTATTTAAAATTGAAACAAAAGATGAAGTCGATTAAAATTATAATATTGGTTTTATGTATGTACTCCTGCTCGATAAAAAAGCAAGAGGTAACCGTAAAATCTCCTAAAGGACATATTGAAGCAAAATTCCAGCTTCTTAATGGTAAACCTACAGTAGCGTTGTTTAAAAATAACGTTCAAATATTAATGCCTTCCTCATTAGGGCTTAAATTAAAAGAAGTACAAGAAACTATTTTTTCAATAGACAGTGTTGTATCTAAAGCTTCGAATACAACATGGGAACCTGTTTGGGACAAACATTCCAAAATAGTTGATGATTATAAAGAAACAACCTATTGGTTGAAAGGTGGTAATGGATTTGTTTTAGGGGTGGTTTTAAGAATTTATAACGATGCATTGGCCATACGTTACGAAATTCCGGAGCAAGAAGGTTTTAAAACATTTACCATTGCAGAAGATTTAACATCTTTTGTATTCACCCAAGACCATACCTTTTGGTCTGCCAATGGAGAACGCCACAACTTAGGACCTTTACCATTGAGTGAGTACCCTAAAAAAACCAAGTATACTCCAACAGTATTACAATTGGAAAATAATAGTTATGCTTCCATATTAGAGGCCGCAATTTATAATTTTGCCAATTTTAATTTAGCAAAGGGTAACGAGGATTTTAGCTTAAAGTGCGTTATGAATGCATCTGTTGGGTCAACGCCTGCCAAAACATCGTGGCGTGTGGTTTTATTGGGGGATAAACCTGGCGATTTGGTAGAATCGAATACGTTGGTAAATCTTAATCCGCCATGTGCCATCGAAGATCCATCATGGATAAAACCGGGGAAAGCCGTTTGGGATTGGAGAGTTTGGGGGTATAAAACAAAAGATGGCTACACATACGATTTAGATACCAAATCCCACAAACGTCTTATCGATTTTGCTGCAGAAAATAATATCAAATATTTACTAATGGATGCCGATTGGTACGGACCGGAATTCTCGCCCGATGCTGATCCAACTTCAGCAAATAGTAAAATCAATATTGAAGAAAACATGGCCTATGCCAAAAACAAAGGCGTGGGCATTATTCTGTATCTAAACGATGTAGGTGCTAAAAAATTTGGTCTGGAACGTATCTTAAAACAGTTTAGCGATTGGGGAGCTTCAGGAATCAAGTATGGATTTATGACCACCAAAGAACAAAAAAAGGTTATTTACACCAGAAAAGTAGTAGAGCTGTGTGCCAAATATAAGTTAACAGTAAACTTCCATGATGGTCCATTGCCTCCAAGTGGCGATCGAAGAACATGGCCCAATTTGGTTACCCGAGAATACGGACACTCACAAGCAGACGCCAAACGGTCATACTATCCAGAAACGGTAGTTAATCAGGTGTTTATTAATATGATAACAGGGCCATTGGACATGTGCAATGGTTGGTTTGGTTTCGAGGAAGCCGAATCTCGAGTTAGAGTGTTTGAAAAAATACCGGGAACCGTAGCAGCGGAAGTTGCAAAACTGGCCGTTCTTTTTAGTGGGATTCATGTGATACCAGACTCCCCAGAAGAGTATAATAAAAAATCAGATTTGTTTGAATTTGTGAAAACCTTACCAGATAGTTTTGATGAATTAAAGATCATTAATGGTACAATAGATGAATTCGTTACTGTAGGGAGAAGAAAAGGGGACGATTGGTATATTGGTTCCTTAACCAATAGGGATTCAAGAGTTATAAGCATTGATTTGTCCTTTCTCAAAGAAGGAGAAACATATAAAGCAACACTGTTTGAAGATGCTCCAAATAGTCATTTTTTAAATAATCAAGAAACTTATATAATAACCCGAAAAACTGTAGCTAAAGGAGATGTTTTAAATGTAAAACTAGCGCCAGGCGGTGGACATGCGATTCGGTTAATTAAAGAATAAAACCATTATAAACTACAAAAAAGTCAACACTATATGAAAAACATAGCATTTATTCTTATAATGATACTGGCTGTATCATGTAAAAGTCAAACTAATAAAGAGGAAGAACAAGAAACCAATCCAATTGTTTTTGAACCGACGGTTGAATCTCTCCAACAATATGAATGTCCAGAATGGTTTAGGGATGCTAAGTTTGGTATTTACATGCATTGGGGGGCTTATTCTGTTGCAGAACAAGGAGAATGGTATGCCAGAAGATTGTATGTGGAAGATAGACCAGAATATGAACATCACTTAAAAACATATGGACACCCTTCTGAGTTTGGATATAAAGATTTTATCCCGATGTGGAAGGCAGAAAATTTTGATCCAGATAAATTAGTAGGTTTATTCAAAAAAGCAGGCGCTAAATACTTTACACCATGTGCGGTACATCATGATAATTTTGATTTATGGAATTCTAAACACCATAAATGGAACGCTGTAAACATGGGCCCAAAGAAAGATTTAATTGGTATGTGGCGAGACGCAACCCTTAAAGCGGGTTTGCGTTTTGGGGTAACAACCCATTTATCAAGAAGTTATAGTTGGTTAAATACTGCGAATGGCACAGATTCTAAAGGGCCTATGAAGGACGTACCATATGACGGAGCCCAAGGTGAAGGAAAAGGACTTTATCCGCCAAAGCATGACGATACGCACCCGAGAGCACCATTTAATGCACCAAAAGAATGGCGCGATTTATGGGCTAATAGACTTAAAGATTTAATCGATAATTACAATCCAGATTTACTGTATTTTGATTGTGCTGTGCCGTTTAGAGGGGATGATGAAGGTAAAACGGGTATGGACGTTATAAGTCATTTATATAACCACAGTACAGAGATTCATGGTGGTAAAAATGAGGCCGTTATGACAATAAAAGACCGCCCATGGCAGGGGCTATATGCCGATGGCATTGCTACACTCGATTTTGAAAGAGGTAAAGCTAGCCACATCTTGAGCGAACCATGGCAAACAGACGACTCAATGGGACCATGGGGATATAACGTTAATAGACCCTATACGACTAGTGCGACGCTTATTGATAAATTAATTGATATTGTGAGTAAGAACGGCAATATGTTGCTCAACGTGCCCATAAAGGCAGATGGGACATTAGATGAAACGGCAACATCTATTTTAGAAGATATGGGCGAATGGCTGGTTGTAAATGGCGAAGGTATTTATGGGACAAGGCCATGGTACACTTATGGGGAAGGTCCAACACACCACATGCCACATTTTACAAGAAAATCACCTTATGGGGCAAAGGACATAAGATTTACTAAAAAAGGAAATATTCTGTACGCTTTTGTTTTGGATTGGCCAGGTGATAATGCAGAAGTCCTTATTGAAATGATAACAAAGTTGAATACTAGAGTAGGAGAAATAAAATCCATAAAACTATTAGGGCATGATGGTGAAATTAAATGGAATGCGGGTCCAGACGGGTTGGTGATAACCACGCCAAATCAAAAGCCAAATGATTTTGCCTATACTTTTAAAATCGAACTTAAGGAATAACTAGAGTCGTTAAATAGTTTGATTGTAACTGGTTAAAATAAATGAAATGCGTTTAAAACTAAAAATTTGGATGGTCATAGTGTTTGGGAGCTGCTATTATCTAACTGCACAAAATAATCCCTTAAACATGAATGCGCTATACACAGCCGATCCTACTGCTCGAAATTGGGGAGATGGCAAATTATGGCTGTATACATCACATGATGTGCCATGTATGGCAAGCTATTCTGCCATGAATGATTGGCACGTGTTTTCCTCTGAAAATGGAACGGACTGGGTAGATTTTGGAAGTGTACTATCCTTAGATAAACTAAACCAGAAAGGCTGGGAAGTATATAATGCATGGGCACCAGATTGTGTATACATTGAAGGATATTACTATTTTTATTTTCCAGTAAAAGGTATGAAAGATAAAGAATGGAAGATAGGAGTTGCAAGTAGCAAAAAACCTCAGGGGCCATTTGAAAATCCAAAAGTACTAGTTTCAAATTGGGGCATAGATCCCAATGTGTTTGTTGATGATGACGGAAAAGCCTATTTATATTGTCAGTTTAAAATGGGTGAACTTAATGAAGATATGATAACAGTGAAAGAAGAAACTATTGTAGAATTAAAAGATGTAGCTCCAATTCCTTATAGTCATTTCGAAGGTCCTTTTGTATTTAAGCGCCACAATAAATACTACTATCTGTGTTCATCTGAAGGTTACAAACGATTAATTTATTACATGAGCGACCTCCCGCTAGGCCCTTGGGAATATAAAGGCACGCTTATGGCTCCGGATGAAAAACCGGCAGAAAACAATCATTGCTCAGTAGTCAAATATAAAGGTAAATGGGTCTTATTCTACCATCAAAAAGAATGTAATAAAGCACGTAAAATATGTGCAGATTATTTGGAATTTAATGAAGATGGAACCATTCAGCAAGTTGTCAGGACAGAAAAAGGAATTCAATTTTAGTTTTAACAAGTAAAAATGATAAGATATATAGTAAGCTATTGCATTCCATTCTTTTCTATAAAATCATTTCGAATGAAAAAAAGAACTATTTTTTATTTACCACTACTCGCAATTTTTTATTTCAACTCTTGTAAATCGCAAGAAACAAATAACAAACGTCCCAATATTATTTACATCATGACTGATGACCATTCGGCAGAAGCCACAGGTATTTATGGTGGACGTTTAGCCGATTTAAATATCACTCCTAACCTTGATAAATTGGCCGAAACAGGTATGGTTTTCGAAAATTGTTTTGTAACCAATTCTATTTGTACCCCTAGTAGAGCATCTATTATTACGGGACAGTACAGTCAAACAAATGGTGTTCTAGATTTATGGAATGAGCTGGATATAGATAAGCAATATCTCCCTCAAGAGTTGAATAAATTAGGTTATGAAACGGCAATAGTAGGAAAATGGCATTTGCATAAGGAGCCTATTTCTTTCGATTATTACAAAGTATTCCCAAATCAAGGTACTTATTTTGATCCCGAATTTAGGGAAAAAGGAAAAGGGACATGGCCAGATAATGTTGTTAAGTATAAAGGACATAGTTCAGATGTGGTAACCGATAACGCTATGACTTGGTTGAATGAAAGAAAAAATAAGGAGAAGCCATTTTTTCTAATGTATCATTTTAAAGCACCCCATGGTATGTTCGAATTTAACCCAAAATACGAGTCATACTTAAGTGATGTGAAAGTTCCAGAACCAGAAAGTCTATATCATCAACCCTATTGGGGGTCAGAGGCTACCAGAGGAAAAAATGATAGTTTGATTCATATGATGGGATCTTCAATTTCGCCAAGACACAGAAATAGAAATTACGTAAATATCTACAAAACAAAACAAAGAGGGGCCGAAAAAGAACAAACAAGTGCTGCTTATCAGGAATATTTAAAACGTTATCTACGATGTGTAAAAGGAGTTGATGATAATTTAGGGCGTTTTTTTAAGTATTTAAAAGATAATGGTTTATGGGAGAACACGATTATTGTTTACACGTCCGATCAAGGGATGATGTTGGGAGAACACGATTTAGCCGATAAACGGTGGATGTTTGAAGAATCCATTCGTATGCCATTAATTGTTCATTATCCTGAAGGTATTAAAAAAGGGAAACGAGTTGATGAGATTGTGAATAATACAGACTTCGCACCAACACTTATAGAAATGGCCGGCGGACAGGCACCCGATTACATGCAAGGAAAAAGCATGAAGGAAATTCTGGGAAAAGGGAAAGCCACAAATTGGAGAGAGTATACCTACTATCGTTACTGGATGCATATGATTCATCATGATATTCCTGCACATTTTGGGTTGCGAAGTAAAGATTATAAGCTTGTTTTTTATTACGGGAGATATCATAACTTAGAAAAAGAAGGGACACTTTCCATGTATTGGAATGACGAGAATAATTCTAATAAAGTATCCCCAACACCAGTGGCTTGGGAGTTTTATGATTTAAAAAAAGATCCGCTAGAACTTAAAAATGAATATAGAAATCCGGAGTATAAAAGTGTAATAGAGACAATGAAGTTACAACTAAAAGCTGAAAGAAAAATTTTAAATGAAGAAGATGATAAATATCCACACCTTAAGAAAATTATAGACACACATTGGGAGAATTAATGTTTTAACTAAGGTCTAAATTCTTCGGTTGTTTTAACTTAAGTGAACAATTTATACCCATAATCTGATTTTTCCAAACGCGTATAAACTACTTCAATAGTATAACTTTGCTTTGAACAAAGAATTATGCTTTTTGCTTAATCTCCTAAATTATAATGATAAGCTGCTTTATGATAAAAAATGTTTTTTTAATTTTAAGGAAGGGGCTCCCACTTTGGACTTTAGTGTGGTGTGTTTTGGCTCATGCACAAACAGAACTTTATGTAGCTACCAATGGTAATGATGCCAATTCAGGTACCATAGATAGTCCATTGGCAACAATGATTGGCGCAAGAGACAAGGCTAGAAGTACAGGTGTTAAGACCATTTATATTCGTGGTGGGCGCTATAATTTTGATACCACCTGCACCCTTGATTCACAGGACTCAGGTCTTACAATTAGTGGTTACCAAAACGAAAAAGTAATTTTTGATGGTAGTCAATTCATTGATGCAGATAAATTTCAATTGGTTACAGATGCTGGGCTTTTAGCGAAACTTCATGCTAATGCACAAGGCAAGGTGTACGCACAAATCATTACAGATAATACATTAAAAACATTATTAGACAAGGCTTCTGCCCAACTTTCAGTAAATGATAAAATGGCAACCGTGGCTAGATTTCCTAATCTAGGATTTGCTCATATTGATAAGAATAACCTGTCTGGAGAATCCATAAATGAGGAAGGAACTTATGAAAATCCTAAGGGTGCTGAATTTAAACTGCTTGAAACATTTGATGCTGCTAAATGGAATGCCGAAATTGGTAGGGTAAAAAAGATCAGGGCAAATGGTTACATGTCTGCAGATTGGCTCAAAGAAAAAATATCTGTTGCAAAGGTAAATTCGAGTGGAAGTATTCAGCTAAAAGATGGCGTAAGGTATGGTATAAAGGAGGGGGCTGCAAAACAGAAACGTCTGTTTTTCTATCATGTTTTATGTGAATTAGATGAACCGGGAGAATGGTATTTTGACCCTACTGATTCTCGGTTATACTTATGGCCACAGGAACAATTAACAGGAAACAGTACCATTGGAGTATGGGCTGGTCCGCAATGTTTTGAAATAATCGATGGACAAGACATCCAGATTAAAAAAATGACGATACAGAATTTGGGATCAGGTAATAATGGTCAGGGCGCTATAAATGTGAAAGGTACTAGTAGAAATATTTTAATAGCCGGTATTACATTTAGATTTATAGCAGAACCCTTAACCTCTGTTAATTTGTGGCACGACGTAAGAGATAGTAAAGTGTTGAGTTGTGATTTTTACGATGTTTCAAATAACAGTAGATTATATGGAGGTAAAACAACGTCAACTTCTGTTGAACCAGGAAATAATACCATCGAAAATTGTCATTTCACACAAGTCTATTCCAAAGATTTTTATGGAAAAGCCGTTGGAATAACAGGAGTAGGTAATGTTTTCAAGAATAATTTAATTCATAATACGAACGGACAACCAGTGACACATGGCGGAATCGATCATGTCATAGAATTAAACGAATTATTCAATGTTGGGGTAGAAGAAGGTGATGGAGGTGCAATTTACGGAGGCGCTGAGATTTGGGCTTTCGGTACCAGTATAAAACATAATTTTATTCATCATATTATGTCTGTTCCTAGTCTCGTGGGAAGGTCTGCTATACACCATGATGGCTATAATGGTGGAAAAAACACTTCAGAAAACGTCATTTATAAAGGTGGCTGGTTTGGTTTAAAATTAGCATCTGGACCAGGGCATATTGCCGATAAAAATGTGTTTATGGATACTCATATAGGTATAAGATCTAGAGATCCAAGAACAACAGGGCATTATGAGATTGCCATGGAGTTTTTAGATCGGGTTGGGGGTAAATCGCCTACAGCTACTAATACTTCAGCAAATTATATAGGAAAGATGCTTATTGAATTTGGTAGGTCTGGATGGGAGAGTTCTGTTTCCTCAAGCAATTGGTATGATATGATTGATCCCTACTGGAAATCAAGATATCCGTCGTTTGATTTAGCTATGAAAGCTATTTTTGATAATAAAATTATAAATTCTTATGAGAGTTATTTTGATGAGAATATGTTTTGGAATATGTATGAGTCTAAATCTCAATTAACAGGAAACCCAGCAGTAATATCTAATAATCACGATATCAATCTTTCCATGTTTGAAAACGCCAATTCCTTAAATTTTAAGTTCAAGGCGCCACGGCCTAGTTATGCGCCAGATATACCGTTTGAGAACATAGGGTTATATTCTGATGAATACCGATGTGCTCTACCAGATAAAAATGTGTATCGTCAAAAAGTTAAGCAACGTTTTGATGGGCAACTAAGTTATGGAGGAGCTTCTTATGATTATAATACAATAAACCAAAGGTTATACTACAATTCAGGTGAAGTGGTTTATAAGTTAGCGCCTTGTTTAGGAGCGGTAGAAGAAGTAGGCGATGACACTTATGTATTAAAGGCAATAGGAGAGACCTGTCCAGATAAGGGCAATGGTCAATTAAAGATAGAAGCAAAAGACATAGGGAATTATAAAGCAAGCCTAAATGGAGGTGCCGATATTAATTTCACTAGTGATTGGATTATAGAAAACCTTTCTCCTGGAGATCATGAAGTATGTATCACCAATGCGTCAACAAATACAGTTCAGTGTTTTGGATTTACAATAGAAGCGGGCTCATCGGTTACAGGTAAGACCAGTGCAACCAAGCAAGGTGTGAATATAGAAATTACAGAGGGAACGGCTCCGTTTGCAGTTATGGTTAATGGTGATATGATTATGGAGACTTCTTCTCACGCATTTTTTGTAAATGCGAATTATGGTGATCTGGTAGAGGTAAGTACCAGTGTGGTTTGTGAAGGTAAAATCACAACAACCATGGATGGTATTTTAAAAGTATCACCAAATCCAACACAGGGCGAATTTGAGATACAATTATCTATGCCATTAAAAACAGTAACAGTTGGGGTTTATAATCTATATTCACAGTTAATATCATCAAAGTCATATATTGTAAACGGAGGTAGGATACAGATAGATATTACAGGCAAACCAGCGGGTATTTACTTTGCTGTACTGCAATTAGGAGGCGATAAGCCGAAGGTTTTAAAAATAATAAAGGAATAAAAATGAAAAAGTATATATATATATTCATAGGACTAATAGTATTATCATGTAGTGGAGGTGGCGATGATCCTGTAGATCCGGGGCCAGATCCGGGGCCAGATCCAGGGCCATCAACAAATACGGCCCCAACGGTTCCTACTTTAGGTACTCCAACCAATGGTCAGTTATGTATAGATAATAATTTAAGTTTTACATGGAATGCTTCAACCGATGCAGAAGGAGATGCTATAAAGTATACTATAGAAGTATCAAGAAATGATACTTTTACTCAGATAACACATAGTTTTAATAATCTAGAGGCTCCAACAAGAACAATATTATTAGAGCGAGGCATAATTTATTATTGGCGTGTCAAGGCAACAGATAGCAAGAACAAGTCGAGTGCATATTCATCGGTATTTCAGTTTTATACAGAGGGTTATGGTGAAGAGAACCATTTACCATATCCTCCAACATTGATACAACCTGCAATGGATGCGACGATTAAGGGCGGTTCAGTATTTTTAGCATGGGGATCAACCGATGTAGATGGTGATGCCTTAACCTTTGATGTTTATTTAGACACCAATAATCCGCCAACAACGGCAATAGTAACGGGTCATACTGATAAAGATTATATGACTTCTACTTTATTAGGAGGAACAACATACTATTGGAAAGTTGTAGCAAAAGATGACAAAGGAGCCTCATCTATAGGACAGGTTTGGAGTTTTACAACAGAATAATTATTAAAGTATACTAAATAAGATAATACCAATAATGAAAGGATATAAAAAAAGAGAATCGTTGATAATGTTTGTGATTTGTATGTTTTGTATTGTAATTAATGCACAAACAGAACTTTATGTAGCTACCAATGGTAATGATGCCAATTCGGGTACCATAGATAGTCCATTGGCAACAATGATTGGCGCAAGAGACAAGGCTAGAAGTACAGGTATTAAGACCATTTATATTCGTGGTGGGCGCTATAATTTTGATACCACCTGCACCCTTGATTCACAGGACTCAGGTCTTACAATTAGTGGTTACCAAAACGAAAAAGTAATTTTTGATGGTAGTCAATTCATTGATGCAGATAAATTTCAATTGGTTACTGACGGCGGAATGTTAGCCAAACTTCATGCCAAGGCACAGGGTAAAGTTTATTCGCAGTTAATAACAGATAGTGGTTTAAAAGCAATTTTAGATAAAAATACGGCACAACTTTCTATAGATGATAAAATGGCAACAGTAGCCAGATATCCTAATATTGGGTTTGCTCATATAAATGTGTCTACAGTGTCTGGGGAGACTGTAAATGAAGAAGGAACACACGATAGCCCTAAAGGAGCCTCATTCAAGTTGCGAGAAAATATTGATGGAGCAAAATGGAGCTCAGAAATTAATAGGGTAAAAAAAATGCATATAAAAGGATACATTTCTGCAGATTGGCTTAAAGAAAATCATCCTGTAAACGCCGTTGAAGCTGATGGTACGATAAGGCTTCGTGATGGATCTCGGTATGGTATTAAAGATGGTGCAGCACATGTAAGTAGATTGTTTTTTTACCATCTTTTATGCGAATTAGATGAACCCGGAGAATGGTATTATGATTCTACAGATTCTAGGTTGTATTTGTGGCCACAAACACAGCTTACAAGTAACAGTTCAATTGGCGTTTGGGCAGGGCCTCAACGTTTTGAGATTAATGATGCTCAAGATATTCAGATAAAAAAAATGACGATACAGAACTTAGGTGCTGGTAATAATGGAGATGCAGCCATTAATGTTAAAGGTTCAAGTAAAAATATTTTGGTCGCTGGTGTAACGTTTAGATATATAGCAGAACCTATATTATCATTGAATTTTCTTGATGATACCAGGAATTGCAGAGCTACTAGCTGTGATTTTTATGATGTTCCAAATAACATTCGTTTATATGGCGGAGGTATTACTTCAACGTCTGTGGAATATGGAAATAATATAGTTGAGAATTGTCATTTTACACAGGTTTATTCTAAAGATTTTTATGGAAAAGCAGTTGGTATAAGAGGGGCAGGAAATATTTTTAGAAACAACTTAATTCATAATATGAATGGTCAGCCTTTAACACATACAGGATCAGATCATATTATTGAGCTTAATGAGGCTTTTAACATTGGTATAGAAGAAGGTGATGGAGGTGCATTCTATACTGGAGGGGATATCTGGTCATTCGGAAATGTTTTAAGACATAATTTTATACATCATAACATGACCGTACCTGGTTTATTAGGTAAAGGAGGGATACATATTGATGATGTTGATGCGGGAGACCAAATTTATGAGAACGTATTCTATAAAGGTGGTTGGGCATCGGTTAAAATGAATAAGGCTGGCGGACATTCTATTAGAAGTAATGTTATGATCGAACCGTATATTGGTATTAGAAATAATAGTAATGGTTTAACTTCCAATTATGATACGGCAATGAATTATTTAACAACTGATCCAACGAATACCATTAAGGCGAATTATATGGGTAGAATGCTTAAAGAGATAGGTGTGTCAGGATGGCAAAGTGGATTAACGGCAGATAATTGGCCAGATAGAGTAGAAAACTTTTGGTATTTAAGATATCCTAAAATGAAAGAGTTATATGAGGCACTTAACACAAATAATAGTCTGGGAGGATATGCAACTGATTTTACGGATAATATGTTTTACGGTGTGATATTACGAGAATACACCACATCTTCTTTAAATCTTGAAACAATAACAGGAACACAGAATGTTACTTTAGATATGTTTGCGAATCCCAGTTCCTTAAATTTTAAGTTCAAGGCGCCACGGCCTAGTTATGCGCCAGATATACCGTTTGAGAACATAGGGTTATATTCTGATGAATACCGATGTGCCCTACCAGATAAAAATGTGTATCGTCAAAAAGTTAAGCAACGTTTTGATGGGCGGCCTTGTCATAGTAGTTCAGCATCATACGATTTTAATTCCATTAACGAATTGCTCTACTACAATTCAGGTGAAGTGGTTTATAAGTTAGCGCCTTGTTTAGGAGCGGTAGAAGAAGTAGGCGATGACACTTATGTATTAAAGGCAATAGGAGAGACCTGTCCAGATAAGGGCAATGGTCAATTAAAGATAGAAGCAAAAGACATAGGGAATTATAAAGCAAGCCTAAATGGAGGTGCCGATATTAATTTCACTAGTGATTGGATTATAGAAAACCTTTCTCCTGGAGATCATGAAGTATGTATCACCAATGCGTCAACAAATACAGTTCAGTGTTTTGGATTTACAATAGAAGCGGGCTCATCGGTTACAGGTAAGACCAGTGCAACCAAGCAAGGTGTGAATATAGAAATTACAGAGGGAACGGCTCCGTTTGCAGTTATGGTTAATGGTGATATGATTATGGAGACTTCTTCTCACGCATTTTTTGTAAATGCGAATTATGGTGATCTGGTAGAGGTAAGTACCAGTGTGGTTTGTGAAGGTAAAATCACAACAACCATGGATGGTATTTTAAAAGTATCACCAAATCCAACACAGGGCGAATTTGAGATACAATTATCTATGCCATTAAAAACAGTAACAGTTGGGGTTTATAATCTATATTCACAGTTAATATCATCAAAGTCATATATTGTAAACGGAGGTAGGATACAGATAGATATTACAGGCAAACCAGCGGGTATTTACTTTGCTGTACTGCAATTAGGAGGCGATAAGCCGAAGGTTTTAAAAATAATAAAGGAATAAAAATGAAAAAGTATATATATATATTCATAGGACTAATAGTATTATCATGTAGTGGCGGTGGCGATGATCCTGTAGATCCGGGGCCAGATCCGGGGCCAGATCCAGGGCCATCAACAAATACGGCCCCAACGGTTCCTACTTTAGGTACTCCAACCAATGGTCAGTTATGTATAGATAATAATTTAAGTTTTACATGGAATGCTTCAACCGATGCAGAAGGAGATACTATAAAGTATACTATAGAAGTATCAAGAAATGATACTTTTACTCAGATAACACATAGTTTTAATAATCTAGAGGCTCCAACAAGAACAATATTATTAGAGCGAGGCATAATTTATTATTGGCGTGTCAAGGCAACAGATAGCAAGAACAAGTCGAGTGCATATTCATCGGTATTTCAGTTTTATACAGAGGGTTATGGTGAAGAGAACCATTTACCATATCCTCCAACATTGATACAACCTGCAATGGATGCGACGATTAAGGGCGGTTCAGTATTTTTAGCATGGGGATCAACCGATGTAGATGGTGATGCCTTAACCTTTGATGTTTATTTAGACACCAATAATCCGCCAACAACGGCAATAGTAACGGGTCATACTGATAAAGATTATATGATTTCTACTTTATTAGGAGGAACAACATACTATTGGAAAGTTGTAGCAAAAGATGACAAAGGAGCCTCATCTATAGGACAGGTTTGGAGTTTTACAACAGAATAAATTTTGTTTAGTTAATGTTAATTGTTTATTAGCGTATAATCCATGGGTTGTGCGCTTTTATTTATAATGCGAGGATATTAACTTTTTGTGTGGTCTAGCAAAAAGCAATAATAAAAAGATTTTTAAATTAAGATAAATTAGTATTTGGTGACAAGTATATACTTACAAAAAGACACCATAAGAGCAAAACGATTAAAAAGCCTATAAAAATGAAGCAAATAAAAATTAGCTTAATGGTAATTGCGTTAGCGGGAATTGTTGGTTCATTATTTTCTCAGCAACGTTTCAATACAATCAATCAGAAACCACATTATGTTCCAGAGTACAGTAATTCGTATACACAAAACCAATTAGCTCCAATATTAAAGCCAGGTAAAGTGTTTTATGTTTCTACTAATGGCGATGATAAAAATGAAGGGACTCATGAGTTACCATTTAGAACTATTACTGCAGCTAGAAATGCTGTGAGAAATTTAAAATCTTCAAAGGGATTGCCAGCAGGTGGTGTTCACGTCATACTAATGTCTGGTAATTATCAAATAGATAACGCGGTTAATTTTACATCTGAAGACTCAGGTACTAAAGAAGCCCCTATAGTGTATCGAGGTATTAAACGAGGCGATGTTGTACTGTCTGGAGGTTTGAATGTTGATACCAAAAAGCTAAAAGTTGTAAAGAACAAAAAAATATTAAGCTATTTACATCCAAAGGCCAAGGGAAATGTAATGAGCATAAGTTTGTCTAAAAATGAGGTTTCTTCATACTTTCCTGGAGAAGGTAGTTATGGACAGATTTCTATGAACGGACATATGTTGCAACTTGCCCAATGGCCCAATAGGGGGTATAATCATATAGGAGAAATTCTTGAAGAGGGGCCCACAACACGTTGGTTAAAACCAGGAGAAGAGCCCATGTCTTATTCAAAAGAAAATCCAACAGGGGGTAAGTTTGTTTTTAAAGAAACACTGTCTCCGTTAGTTATACAAGAATTTGAAAGAACGAAGGATATGCGTGCTCAGGGTTACTTTCATAACGATTGGTATTTTCAAGATGAACCTGTTGGGCAAATAGAAAATAATGTGGTTCAGCTGCTACATCATACGCGTTACGGTATAGTGAATAAAATAAAGACCATACCAAGACGTGTAAGATTATTTAATGTTTTGGCAGAATTAGATGAACCTGGTGAATGGTATTTTGATAAGAAAGAACAGCAACTTTACATTTGGCCCATTAAAGGTTTTGAGGCTGGAAAATCAACATTAACAATAATTGGTGAACAAGGCTTAGAAGATAAGGAATCTGTTTTATTAAATGAATCAAAACCCACTAATACACCTGCGTTGATAAATTTTGAAGATACGGAATTTATTACATTTAAAAACTTGATTATTGAAAACACAGGAGATTTGTCTTTTTCTATAACAGGTGGGAAATATAATTTAATAGCGGGGAGTACTATTCGTAATGGTTTAGGCAGAGGCGTAAACATTAATGGCGGTGAGTATAATGGTATTTCTGGTTGCGATTTTTATGATTTATATTCTGCATTTAGTATTAATGGTGGTGATTTGGTCAGTTTAACACCATGTTACAATTTTGCTACCAATAATATAGTTCGAAATTGTCGTTTAAGAGGATATGGCGTTATTGGTCTTAACGGAGTTGGGATTTATTTTGGACATAATTTATTACATGATATGAATGGAGCGGTTTCATACAAAACCGTTAATTTGTTAATGGAATATAATGAATTTTATAACATTGGTTATGAAATGGGTGATTTTAACGTTGCCTATTGCGGAGCCCAATGGTATACTATGAATAATGTATTGCGTTATAATTTTGTGCATCACCTTATTGAACCAGGAGGGCATCCTATAACAGGTTTTAGAAATGATGATAATGGAGCCGGTATGAAGGTTTATGGAAACGTGTTTTACAGATCGGGTAGAGGAAGTTGTATATTTCATGGATTCTTAAATGATTTTGAGAATAATATAAGTATTGATGCTGCTATCATGTGGTGGACATTAAAGAAGCCTATAACCCAAGAAGGTATTCAAAAAAAATGGGATGATTTATCTAGATTTGGAAGAGATCTTCCTAAAGGAGATAAGGGCGATTATATATATATTATGGAACAAAAAATAGGTAAAGATGGATGGAAAAAAGGGGTTTGGAAAGAAACGTTTCCTGAGTTAGAAGAAACTATTGATAAAAACCCATGGGCACAGACCAACTGTACTGTAAGTGATAATTATATTTTTGATATAAGAAAACCTATATATGTTCACGGTGGCTCTGGAACTGTTGAAGGTTTAGAAAGTAAAAAATCTGGATATTATACGGATTTGCCGAGGGATGAAATTTTTGAGTATCCAAAAACTATAAGTTTAGAGGCATTTGAAAATGTGGAGACATTAAACTTTTCTTTCAAGGAAAGTTTTGTGCCCATGGAAAATTTCAAAACCATTCCATTTGATAACATAGGTTTAGAAAAAGATGAGTTTAGAACAGAGGTTCCAAATAGAAGTGAGTACCGATCAAAAATTTATGAGCGTTTTAAAAATGACAAAGGTGGCCGGTACAACGCAAAAACAGTAAACTCTAGGTATCCAGTACCAAGTTATTTAGAATAATTAGTAGAAATTAATATTTAAAAAAATAAGAGCCCCGATGTTTTAACATCGGGGTTCTTATTTTTCATGGATGCCAGAATCTAAATAAAAATAAATTAATACCATTTGTGATTTGAATTTACTGTAAAATAAAATGATGATTTTTTTTCTTTATTTGAGTTTAAAAAATCAAGCATAGCTATAGCTACGGTTTCTTTTATAAATAAAAAGGAAAGGGAAAAAGGTTATTTTACTACGGTAAATTCGAGTTATAAATGGTATAAAGCGAGATTAATATAGAAAAAATCAATTTTGCTTGTATATAGCATAAAGATCTTGCAAAACATATTGCTTTAAAGAGGTTGCACTGCATTTATTTTGATATAAGTCAGTATGCTTCAGAAAATGAGCTGTAAATAGTATTTTTTAGAATTTAACCAAGTTTATATTCTTAAATGGGCGTATGAATAGTTTGTGTATTATTATGAACATTTTAACCCCCTTAAAAAAGAGTAAAAATCATAATATTTGGTAAAGCTTATTATTATAAGTGTAATTAATAGATTAATTAAACTAAAACCAAGTACTTATGAAAACAAAATTACTCAAAGCAATACTTTTTGTATTTGCATTTGCAATGTTTCAAACATCTTTTGCTCAGTTGGTAAATGTGCCATTGTCAAATGCAACGGCAGGATTACCTCATTATACAAATGGGACACGTGATGTGCCAAGTTATAATATAGATGACACGTTCGCTTATGATCCAAGTAGTCCAACAACTCCTTACCCTAATTGTAATGCTAGTAATACGGATAATTATTATTTAACACAAAATGTTGCAGATCAAAATTGGTGGGCATGTGAAGTAGCTATTCCATCAGGAAAGTCACTAAAATATCTTGATTTTTATGGGAGAGATGGAAAATATACCAATTCGGGGCAATTAAATAGATGGAGAAATTTAACGATTACTTTATCTGATGGAGTTAACACAGAGGTTAAAACCTGGGCAGGTATAGCTGATGCTACAGCAGCAGATGACGATCCTAAGAATTATGCACAAATGGATTTTGCGGCTCAAGAATTTTCTTCGGCTATGTTACAAAATGCTACAAGTATAAGACTTGATCTTAATAGTACGGCAATGCATCTAGAATTCATGGAAATGAGACTGTCTGCCGATACCACTTTAGGCACCGATGATTTTAGTGCTACCAGTATAGTTGTTAGCCCTAATCCAGTAAGAAGTGGAGAGCAGTTAACAATTAATTTAAGCAACTCAAACACTCAAACTCTAGAAGTATATTCTATTGTTGGTGCGTTGCTTTACCAAACAAAAGTGTATGATAATGTACTTTCTTTAGATTACAGTATATTTCCTTCCTCTGGTTTATACCTCGTAAAAGTGGGTAGTGCTGTTTCTAAAATACTTGTAGAGTAAAAAGCACAAGTAATATCTTTTTGTTAGTTACTATTAAAACATCTTGGTTCTATCAAGATGTTTTATAGTTTTACTGTATTTAAATCCAATTGAAAGTTGAATAGACTACCAGATAGTTTTCGTTTTATATTGATCAGTGTTTTCGGGTCATTTTTTTTCAATTGCAGCATAGCAAAAAAGGAAAATGATTTCAATAATGTATTATTTATAATTGTAGATGACTTAAGGCCAGAATTGAATTGTTATGGGCAATCTCAAATTATATCTCCAAATATTGATAAGTTGGCAGCAGATGGTATGGTTTTTAAGAACGCCTATTGTAATGTTCCGGTTTGTGGCGCATCTAGAGCAAGCCTGTTAACAGGGGTATTTCCAACAAAAAATCGATTTACAAATTACGGGTCTAGAGTAGATAATGATGCACCTGGTTTAATCACTTTGCCAGAGCATTTTAAAAATAAGGGCTACATAACTAAAGCAGTGGGTAAAATATTTCATCATCCAGATGATGCTCTTCAAAGTTGGACAGATATTCCGTATAGACCAGATTATCCTAACTCGATAAAACAGCAGGAGTTATGGCGAGATTATCAGGCTCCTATAAATAGTTGGACTAAAGAAAATAATTTACCCTTAGGCTCCGCTGGGCCAGCTTGGGAGGCAGCGGATGTTGAAGACGCTGTGTATTATGATGGTAAAACCGCTAAATTGGCTTTAGCGGAATTGAACAAGTTGTCACAGTCTAAACAGCCATTTTTCTTAGGAATTGGTTTTATAAGACCGCACCTTCCTTTTAATGCGCCTAAAAAATATTGGGACATGTATAAGGAAGAGACTATTGCTTTAGCTAAAAACCCTCAAATGCCTATTAAGGCACCACGAGAAGCATGGTTTAATTATAAAGAATTGAGAGGGTATTCAAATATACCTAAAGATACCCTACCTATCGAGAGTGATATTGCTAAGAAACTTCGACATGGCTATTATGCAAGTGTTAGTTTTATTGATGCACAAGTGGGTAAAATACTTGATAAATTAAAAGAATTGGAACTTTATGAGAGCACAAATATAGTTTTAATAGGTGATCATGGTTGGAGTTTGGGAGAGCATTCTTTATGGTGTAAACACTCGTGTTTCAATAATGCCCTTAGAACACCTCTAATTGTTAAACCTAAAAGATCTCGTTTTAAAAATGATACTCAGGCTAGCTCAGAATCTTTAGTGAGTTTTGTAGATATATATCCATCGCTTTGTGATTTAAGCAATGTTGAAAAACCATTGCATTTAAGTGGTAAAAGTTTTGTTGAAATTTTAACAGATCCAAACCATGAAATTAATGAGTATGTATTTTCCAGATGGGGACGTGGAGAGACCGTAATTTCAAAAGCATTTAATTATACGAGGTATTTTAATAAAGATGGAAGTGTAAATTCTCATATGTTGTATGATAGGATTCTAGATCCAGATGAAAATGTTAACGTTGTTGATGATAAAGACCATGCGGAAAGTTTGAATAACCTAATAAGAATCTTACAAAATCATATTAATAAAAATAGAGCTTAGAGTTGAAATGAGAAAAAACATAAGGATTGGTGTAGTACTAATGAGTAAGAAAGTAGGTATAACTGGTTTTCAAGAGCGTTGAACAAAAAATTCACTAAAAAGAATTATTTATACCCATCGGCATTAATTTAATATTTCAATATTTGATAAACTAAAACTAAAACTAAAACTAAAACTAAAACTAAAACTAAAACTAAAACTAAAACTAAAACTAAAACTAAAACTAAAACTAAAACTAAAACTAAAACTAAATAGAGCTAGCCAACTTCATTTTATACAAATTACAGATATAATCTTCTAGGTTAGATATTTAGATATGGTGCCCCGTAGTACGCTACTTTGTAAGGAGTAATCTCGTTATATCATGAAGAGTGTTGAATACTTATACTAAATAAGTTGAGACCATTATAAAAATAAATAAAGAACTAACTAAATTTTAATATACTAAATAACTTATGAAATACATTAGAAATCTTTTTCTCTTAGGTGTAGTGTCAATGCTAGCGCCTTATCTTATTTCATGCGAAGATGATGATAATGGAATAGTGATTCCAGTAATTTCCGTGTCAAATGTGTCTCCATTAGATAATGCTGAATCTATAGGCTATAATCCCACGTTTACATGGGAAGCTTCGGCTGATAATTTTGAAAATTTAAAGTTTGATTTTTACATAGGAACCGAAGAGAATAAATTAGGGTTGAGAGCCCAAGATATTAAAGATACTCAATATAAGATAACCAAAAATACAGTTATGAAAGGTGGAGTGACCTATTATTGGAAGGTTGTTGCTAAAGATGGTTTTTATGATAATGAGAGTGAAGTTTGGAGTTTTACAACAGCAGCTCCTGATGTTCCTGTTATTGAATCTCCTCTTGACAAAAGTCTGTTATTTGTATCAGAAGGTGATGTGTTGCTAGATTGGACGGATTCTGCTGGCCCTAATGGAGAAACGGCTATCTATGATGTGTTTATAGATACAGTGAATCCTCCAGTAAATTTAGCGACTAGTTTCTCTGGTGAATCAGAATTTAATGCAACTTCAGAGCTAACACCAGATCAAAGGTATTACTGGCGCGTAGTGTCTAGAGATGGTTTGGGTAATTCGTTTTCTACTGAAACCTTTAGTTTTGATTATTTGGCTGCAAAAGAACCTGTAAAACCTGAGTTAAGTGAAGAGGTTGAAGATGGAGTATTATCATTGGATGAATCTCTAGTTTGGGGTGTGGCATTAGGCGCAAACACTTTAGATGTTTACATTGATACGGTAAACCCTCCTTTAAATAAAGTGGCTAGTGACGTTACAGGAGAGGGGTATGTTGTACAAACTAAAGATACGCCAAGTGATATTAATGACATAAAAACATTTTATGCACAAGTGGTTGCTAAAAATGATGATGGAGAATCTAAATCTGAAGTAATTTCGTTTACACCGCAAGTTACAGGAGTTTATACAGATGTTAGAGGAAGTGAGTCCTTAGACTATTCGTGGGTTCGAATAGGGTCTCAGATTTGGATGTCACAAAATTTAAGGACTAAAAAACTGACTACTGGGGAGGATTTAGAAAAGATTATTCAGCCTACAAGTGCCGATTACCCTATTACGGCCTCAACAACAACGTTATATTATGATGAACACCCAGCTGATAATGGGCCAATTCCGGGGTACCCATCATTTACAGCGCCTTGGAGTGATGGGGATAATGGGCGTGTTTATTCGAGTAAAGTGCCAAGAAATGCATTAATAGCGCCAGAAGGTTGGCATGTTATAACCGATACCGATATTTCTACTATAAGAGCGTATGTGCCAAATGCTTCTGATTTATTAGATGAATGGTACGGAGGAACGGATTCTTATGGTGCAAATTTTTTAATTGCAGGATATCGTTATAATAACTTTACTGATGATAGACCATTTGGTTTTAGATATGTAGTTGAAGAGGGTAGAGTGGCTTTATGGATTAACCCGATAGCAGGGACAAATGACGTATGGGAGTTGTATCCAGCAGGAAACTACAGATCCTATAACCAAGGCAATGAACATAATAGAATGTTTGGAATACGGTTAGTTAAAGATTAAAGAAAAACACAAGATAATATATTATGAAACATATAAAAAAGATCCTTTTATTTATAGTGATCGTGGGAATTATTCCATTTGTATCATGTGACGATGATGATGTTATGGTAGAGCAAAAACCCAACCTAACATTGGTGTCTCCAGAGGATAATTCTAATGGAATTGATATTGCACCTTCTTTTGAATGGAAGGCATCAGATCCGAATGGCCGACCTCTAAAGTATGATTTTTATTTAGGTATGGATAGTACAAAACTATTTCTAGAGGGGCAAAACCTAAAAGAGACAACCTACCGGCTTGAAGATTATAAGATTAGAAAAGACGCAGTTTATTATTGGAGAGTTATAGCTAAAAATGGCGTAAAAAATACCGAAAGTGATATATGGCGTTTTATGTCCATTCCTGCTCCTGAACCTCCAGTACTGGTTAGTCCAGAGACAGAAGTATTTGTTAGAAATGATGTAAATCTTGAGTGGGAAGCTGTACCGGCAGGCGAAGGGGAAACAATAATCTACAATGTGTTTTTATCAACAACTGATCAGTTTGAAGAATCTGATCTTATTGCCACAATTGAAGATGGTAGTACCTCGTATACCTTAGATGTATCAGGTCTTGATATAGGTGAAGTATATTATTGGAAGATAGATGCTTCAGATTTGATTAATGGTTCCTCGAGTGAAGTGCGTTCGTTTAAAAAATTACGTCCCGGGGCACCAGATGAGCCAATTATTGTATCTCCTGCGAATAAATCACCAGCCATGTCAGGTGTTGTTTTAGATTGGACGGATGTGACGGATCCTGAGGGCGATGCTGTAAGTTATGATGTGTATTTAGATAAGTTCAATCAACCAGCTACACTGGTAGGAACGGTTACAAATAGTGAGTTCACAACAACAAACTTAGATGTTAATTCAGCCTATTACTGGTATATAGTTGCTAAAGATCCATCGGGGAATTTTACTGAGTCGGAAGTATCTGGGTTTTCGGTAGTAGGAGCTAGTCCAGGATTTCCTGGAATTAAAGATTTCCAAGTGGCAAATGTTTTGTCCTTAGATGAAGCATTGATTTGGGAGCCTGCTAGTGGTGCTACATCGTATGACGTTTATATAGATACGGTAAACCCTCCAGTAAATAAAGTGGCAAGTGATATTGTAGAAACCCAATATTTAGTAAAGAATAGTGAAATACCTAGTGATATTACCGATGTGAAAACCTATTATGCACTGGTAGTTGCTAAAGATGGAAGTGGTGGAGAAACCAATTCTTTCCCTGTAGAATTTACACCACAAATGACAGGTGTGTATACCGATGTTAGACTGACTGAAGTTAATGATTATACATGGGTGAGATTAGGAACCCAGATATGGATGTCTCAAAACTTACGAACGAAGAAACTGACTGATGGAACAGATATTCCAGTATTAGGACCAGTTCAAATTCCGCTTACGCCTACATCCACAGATATATACTGCGATGAGCATCCTGAAGGCTTACCTGGATTTACACCAAATTGGAATGAAGTTCATGGGCGGGTGTATTCAAGCTTGTTGCCAAGATCTACACTTATAGCACCTCCAGGATGGCATGTTATGAATGACAATGATATTTCTACTTTAAGAAGTTATGTGTCGCATGCAAGTGAAACTATGGGAGCATGGCATGATGGGTCTGATATTTTCGGTTTAAGTTTTGTAATGGCAGGTTATCGTTATGATACTTTGGCAGCAAATAGACCAACTGGTTTTAGAACAGGTATAGAAAAAGGTAGAGTCACTTATTGGACAAATGGTTCTGGAGATAATGATGTTTTAGAACTATACCTGAGTGGACAGGTTAATGGATTTAGGTACTATGCCCATAATAACGAACATTTAAGGATGTGGGGAATACGTCTTGTAAAAGACTAAAAGATGGTAGCAAGTAATATTTTAAAACAGACAAACTAACTTATTAAACATATGAAATACAAAATAGCATTTTTCTTAAGTTGCTTTATTTTCCTCGGGCAAGCATTAGGAGCTCAGAATATTAAGGTTTCGGGAAAAATAGTAGATGAAACAGGAATGCCGCTAATAGGAGCGAATATTATCAGTTCCAATACTTCAAATGGTATAAACGGTACAGTAGCAGATTTTGATGGTAATTATACCATAACAGTAGGTCCCAATGATACCCTTAGTTTTACTTATGTGGGCTATATTGCACAAGAAATAAAAGTAAGTGGTAAAACAATAATTGATGTTACCATGATGCCTGATACCGAGGCACTGGAAGAGGTTGTTGTATTAGGTTATAACAAGGTGAAAAAGGCAAATGTTGTTGGAGCTGTAGCTACTGTAACTGGTGGAGAATTGAAGGAAACAGGGCTTACCAATATGTCTCAGGCCATTCAAGACCGCTTACCAGGTGTTTATACCGAAATTCCCTCGGGGCAACCTGGGGCTGATGATGCCAATATTACCATACGTGGAGTCTCTAGTTTTAGAGGGAATAATGCACCGCTCATATTAATTGATGGGGTTGAGGCTACCGGTGGGTTTTCTCAGTTAGATCCTAGTGAAATTGCATCTATTTCTGTGTTAAAAGATGCCGCTTCACTTTCTGTATATGGTGTACGTGGCGGTAATGGAGTTATTTTAATAACAACAAATAGAGGTAAAGAAGGTAGCGCTAAAGTAAGTGTAGGAGGAGCTGTAACAGCAAAAAGAATTAGTGACCTTCCGCAACAGTTATCATCTTATGACGTTTTAATGTTGGGGCAAGAAGCTATTAAAAATTCTGGGCAATATGGCGATTTGAGACCGCAGCGCTATATCGATAATTTTTTAGATCCAAATAGAAATATTTATGCTTATCCAGATATTAATTGGTATGATGAGTTGATTCGGGATATTGGTTGGGAAACCAACGCTAGAGTCAATGTAAGTGGAGGTACCGAGTTTGTTAAATATTTTAGTTCACTCAGTGCAAACCATGTTGGCGATATATTAAAAACGGAAGACTTTAATGGATATTATGATCCTGAGTTTACCTTTGATAAGATAAACTTTAGAACAAACCTAGATTTCGATGTTAGCAAATCCACGAAATTATCGGTTGATATATCTGGTCGGTCAGAAATTACTAAAACGCCAAATTCAAATGTGGGTAGAAATGATTTTAGTAATGTGTTTAAGTTTTTAGATGAAGCAACACCATACTATTTCCCGTTGTATTATCCAAAGGAATTTTTGTTGTCAAATCCAGATCCTTTAGCGCCATTTCCAGAAGAGTTTAGATTAAGCTCGGCAATCTCTGAAAATCCTTTTCAAGAAAATCCATACCAAGCGCTTAACTATTCTGGTATGAGACGCTTCAAGAAAGATGTAGTGGATATACAAATAGCATTAACCCAGAGTTTAGATGCTATTACCAAAGGCTTGTCTGTATCAGGTAGGTTTAATTATAGTACGATGTTTGAGTATAAGAAAGTGGAAGCTTTTAACCCTCAATTATGGTTGTATGATCCATTATCAGAATCATGGCGTGGACAAAAGGGCCAATCATATTATGATTCTAACCCTCGGTTTAGAAGTTCAGGAGGTGAAGAGTATGACGGCGTAGCAAGAAATTTATATTATGAGTTTAAGTTAAATTACCAACGTAGTTTTGGAGTCCATAATGTAGCAGCTGTAGGAGTGTTTAATCGAAATGAGAGAGAAACAAGTGTAGGGTCACTCCCAGAGTTTACCGAAGATTGGGTGGGAATATTTAATTATGATTATAAAGAAAAATATTTGCTAAAGCTTTCGGGTGGTTACAATGGTACAGAGCGTTTTGCACCAGGGAAACGGTTTGCGTTTTTTCCTTCAATGGCTATTGGTTGGAATATTGCTAAAGAGAAAATTGTTGAAGATAATTTACCTTGGTTAAATGTATTTAAAGTAAGGTATAGTTATGGAGAAACGGGCGTATACAAGAACTCACCTAGATTTGACTTTTTAGGGGGATATACTACAACGTCATTACGCTTAAGTGAAGCTATATTTGGGTTTCCTGCAAATCCTGAAGTGGCGAGATGGGCTGAGGTTAAAATTGCAAATCCAGATGCAACGTGGGAAACCCAAAAAAGTCATAACCTAGGGTTTGATGTGAAGTTATTTAATTATGAGTTAACCCTTGGACTTGACTTGTTTAAAAAGGAAACCACAGGAATTGCTATAAATGAACCTAGACCTTCTTATTTTCAACCAAGTTTAGGAACAAGAGATCAAGGTAGGGTATCTTTACCTCAGGTAAATTCAGGAGAATCAAAAAATCATGGTTTTGAGTTTTCTGCTAATTACAGACACTTAACACCAAGTGGTTTAGGATATTCTTTTGGAGGTCATTTTACCTTAGCTGACAGTAGGATTGTTTATAGGGGTGACCGTGTGTTAACACCAGATTACAGGAAAAATGCAGGAAAGCCTATAGGATGGTTGTCTGGGTACCATAGTAATGGATTTATAGATAATTTTGAAGAAACAATAAATGCTCCTGAAATATCTAGAACAAGAATAGCAGGACATTATTCTTATGCTGATTTTAATGGGGATGGACGAATTGATATTAATGACAATATACCATTAGAAGGTACTAGTCAACCTGCTGTTGTTTACGCCTTTAATGGTAGTGTTGATTACAAAGGGTTTGATTTGAGTATACGCTTTTTTGGTAAGGACGGTGTAACCTACCATTCTAGTAATTTGTTCCCTAATTTTAACGGACCTTTACTGGAGGCTAAATCAATTCATTTAGATAGATGGAGTCCTACAAATCCAAATGCCGATTTTCCAGCACTAGGACATATATCTACAGCCCAAGGTTATGAGGAAAGAAGCAATCAAACCATTGTAAATTCATCTTACCTTAAGCTTCAAAATGTGGCTATAGGATATAGTTTAAAATCGGAGTTTTTAAGACGAGCTTTAAAGATAGAAAAAATGAGATTGAATTTGTCAGGTCAAAATCTATATACATGGTCTAAAGTGCCATTTGGTGATCCTGAAGGAGGTAATGGTGTATCAGGAGGATATGGTCAATATCCTTTGGTGAGTCGATTTATTTTCGGTGTAAATATTGATTTTTAAAAAATTATAAATTATGATAAAATATAAATATATAATACTTTTTTTAGCTGTTTTATTGTCAGTAGGTTGCGAAGATTATCTAGACAGAACGGAAGAAGGTACGGGATACTCTACTGAAGATGAGGTGTGGAGAGATAGAAACGCCATTAATAGTATGGCATACAGGCTTTATGATACCTTAGGGTGGATGTTTGAAATTAGAGTAACTCATCCAGATAGATTACGCTCTGGGATGGGTAAGAATTATGGCTGTATCGAGGTTTTTTCAGGTGATGTGATTTTTAAAAGGTCACTAGCTGTGCATAATGCTGTATTGTCTGGAGATTATGTTACGGCTTTGAATCAAGCTTTTGGTAATCCAGATTTTTATGATGCATGGTATGATAATTGGGAACTTGTTTACACAACAAACGCTATTCTTGATAGAATTGATGGTGTGACCACAGATATTATGCCTCAGAGTGAAATTGATCAAGTAAAAGGTGAGGCATTATTATTTAGAGCATTTGCATACCATGAATTATCTAAACGATGGGGAGCATTACCTTACATAAAAACAAAAATTTTACCAGAAACAGATTTAAACTTACCCAGACCCACTTATAAGGAGTTAATTGCTGATATTGTTGCAGACTGTGATGCAGCTATTAAAATTTTACCTGAAGTGAGTTACCTCAATCACCCGGTAAATATGGGACGTATGGGGAAAGCTGCGGCTATGGCTTTAAAGTCTAGAGCATTAACAACAGCTGCGAGCCCTAATTATACACTTAATAATCAAAAGGATACCGAACTATGGGAAATGGCTGCAGCTGCAGCTTGGGATTTAATACAACTATCTCAAACTTCAGATAAGGTAGGGTTATACCAAGGAGATTACAATAATATATTTAGTACTGAGCCAGGAACCATTGAAGGTGTATGGCCAAGATATAATCTGCCAATTGCTGCCAGTAGAGATTTATATAGATTGAGCTGGCTTTGGAGAAATATAGATGGTGATGCAGGGTATTCACCATCACAAGAGATTGTTGATAGGTTTGAAACTGCCGATGGATGGCCAATAGATCACCCTAGCTCAGGTTACAATGAGCAAGATCCATATAGCAACAGAGACCCAAGGTTCTACAAAGATATTTTGTATCACGACGCACCGTTCGCCAAAGTATCTGATAGTGATAGAATGGATATGAGAACAACGCCATTAGGAGAAGATAGAACGGCCCCAAATAGTTCTACATATGGTAATTCTGCCACAGGATATTTTGTAAGAAAACTGATTCCTGAAAAATATAATAAAAAGGCATATAATAGAACGGTATATTTAAATGCTCCATATATTAGAATGGCAGAAATATATTTAAACTACGCAGAAGCTGTTAATGAAGCTTATGATAATCCTAACGCTATGGCGCCTGGAGCAAATTTAACTGCGGTAGATGCATTGAATGCAGTTAGAAATAGAGTGGGACATGTAGATGTGAGACCAGAGTTCACTACGAATGCCTCTGATTTTAGGGAGGTTGTGAGAAATGAGTTTAGAGTTGAACTATGTTTCGAGTACCATTCTTGGCATGATATGTTAAGATGGAGAACGGCAAAAGAGGAATTAGATGGGAAAGTGTTTCATGGCATGTTAATTACTGATGACCCTTCACAACCAACTGGTGTTCGCTACGAGAGATTTGAAATTGGACAACCTGCTAGAGTTTTTGATGATAGAATGTATAGATATCCTATTCAGCAATCTGATTTAGAGGTGTATGAAGCTCCTAAATTGACTCAAAATCCAGGGTGGTAATATGTTAACCTTTAATGATTTTAAAATGATAAAGACAAAAACATTATATATAGTATTGGTGGTTCTATTTTATATTTTACCATTTAAAGTAAAAGCTCAAGTTGAACTAAATTACATAAATGCAACAATTGTTAATAAGGCTGGAGTTGGTCTTGAGGGTGTTAATATTCTGGCCTCAAAGTCTAAAAATAGAGCAGTGACCAATGCCGAGGGGCTTTTTAGAATTTATGTTCAAGACCAAGATATTCTAGTAATTACGCGTTTAGGGTATGAAAGAGCTGTAATTTATGTAAAGAATGGAACATTGGCTAATGAAACAATAGAGTTAAAGCAATGGGGGGTTATTGATGGAGAGGAAGATACTAATATAGCCTTAGGTAGTATGCCTTTTGAAAGAATAACAGGTTCGGTGGAGCGAATAACAGGAGAGGAGTTAAATGATTTTCCAACAGCTTTCACAAGAGAAGCATTAGCAGGAAGACTTTCAGGGTTAGAAACTTTTTATAATAATGGTTCTCCAGTTTCAGAAGTTTTTGGAAATAGTATTCGCGGACAAGGCGTAGGACAGCTTATTGTTGATGGTGTACCATCTAATGATATTGTGTTAACTCCTGCCGAAGTTGATGATATTGTGATAGCTAAGGATTATGGATCTTCTTTCATGTATGGAGCCCTTGGTGCTACTGGTGCCATGATTGTAAATTCTAAGCATGGTCTTCCTGGAGGACGTTTATTTAGGTTTAAGTCTAGAACAGGTGTTAGAACACCAACGTTTTTGCCTAATACCATGAATGCACAGAATTATGCAAGAGCTTATAATCAAGCTTTAATCAATGATGGGCTTATGCCTATTTATACTCAAGAAGACATAGATAATTATGCAAATGGGAATCATCCAATTAAAAATCCTAACAATGATTACTATGATGATTTGGTAAACGGAATAGCAACATATAGCCATCTCACAGGAGATTTTTCGGGTGGTAATGAGACCGTACAGTACTTCTCTCACCTTGGATATTACACAACAAATGGAATAGAAAGTGTTGGTGACGGCAGAAAATTGACCAGATTAAGGATAAATAATAATGTTCAAATTAATTTAAAAAACTCAGGCAAGGTAAGTGTAGGTGTAGGAGGAAGTTTTAACAGACGAAATGAGCCTCGTACAAATGCAAATTCAGCTTTTAACACCATGTATAATTATCCTGCGAATGCCTTACCCTACAAGATCAATGATACTATTTTTGGGAGAACCCAGGAGTTTCGTACAAATTTATTAGCCGATTTGGCACATTCTGCAGTCATGGAAGACGAAAGAAGAGATGCTTTTGCTAGAATTGGTTTAGATTTAGATTTGGATGAAGTGACAGAAGGACTTTCCGTTAATGGTTTAGTGGGTATGTATACACTTAATGTACTTTCATCTTTCCTAGATCTAAGACCACATTTTGCAGAACCAGTTTTTACAGAAAACAACGATGGTACATATGACGTTGGCTTTCGTGAATATAGACCTGGAAAAATTGCTTTTAATTTTAATAAATTAGGAGATAGAGTAGATAGAAGTCAGTTTGTACAAGCTAATTTGCATTACGATAGAAATTTTAATGAAAACCATAAGGTTATTGCCGATTTCTTTTATACCAATCAAAAAATAACGGGTAGTCAATTAGAGCAAAACACTATTTATAGAAATTTAGGAGTTAGAGTAAATTATTTGTTAAACAATAAGTATGTTTTAGAAGGGAAACTCTTAAATGCTCCTATCAGACAGTTGACTCAAGATGAAAGAAAGAAGATTAATTATGATGCTGGGGTAGCTTGGTTATTACATAAAGAATCATTTTTAAAGAATGCCGATTGGTTAGATTTTTTAAAGTTGAGAGGTAATTTTGGTGTTCAAACAAGAGCTGTAAGTCAGTTTTTTATTTCCGAGAATCGGTACGGAGGTGGAGGTGCTGGGACCTTTGGTGTGTTTCCAAAACCTAATGCTGGTGCGGGAGGGTCAAATAGAGCGTTTACTGCATCTAGCCTAGTTAGACCCAAGCAAGAGTATTTAAGTATTGGTTTAGATTTCCAAATGTTCAAGTCGAAAGTTAATGGACAAATTAATTATTTTAATATTCGAAATTATGATCAAATAACATTGCCAACTGATTTATATGCTTTAATTCCATCTAACTATACGCCTTTAGTGAATTATGAGGATGCAAGACGCAGAGGTGTTGATTTTGGCATGTCATTCAATAATAAAATAGGAGAATTTGCTTATAAAATAGGAGTGAATGCCATGTACAATGTTAGTTATAACACGTTGTCAAACAATGTTACTTATCCAGAAGGTGAGGAACAAAGAAATGTTATGGGAAGTCAAGGTGGGTTAATAAGAGGTTTAAAGGCATCAGGAATCTTTCAAGATGAAGCAGAAATAGCAAGTGCTCCAACACAATTATTTGGTGAAGTGAAGCCTGGTGATATTAGATATGTAGATTTTAATAATGACGGTGTAATTGATGAAAAGGATATCCATGAAATAGGAAAATCACCTAGAGTTTCAATAGGCTTTAACTATATGATGCAATATAAAAATTGGAGTTTTAGTATTCATGGTGATGGCGTTTTGGGCGGTAGTTATGTAGAACAACTTAATTGGAATAGAGGAATTAATGATTACACTAATGATTTGGCAAATAGCTGGCCAGTTTCCAATAGTTTACCTAGGTTGACGACATTATCAAATCCAAATAATTACAGGACGTCGTCATTTTGGTTAAAGGATGCTGGGTATTTTAATGTAAGAAGTATTATGGTAGCCTATTCTTTACCTCAAAATTTGTTAAAGAACCTTGGGATGAAAGAGTTTTCATTTTCTGGATCTGTTAAGAACCCTTTCATTATATCATCTAATGAAGACAGGTTTATGCCAGATAGAGATAAGGGATACTCTGAGCATCCAGTTTTAAAGGCCTTTGAATTGGGTATACAAGTGTCATTTTAATTAAAAAAAGAATAGAAATGAGAAAATATATAATTATATCATTGTTAGTCATGATTTTAGGCTTGAGCAGTTCATGTTCAGGAGAGTTTGATCAAGTGGTTCCTAATACACAAAATGAATTTGACGATGTTTTCAAAGATATTAGTCGTACAAGTACGTTTTTAAATCCGGCCTATTCTGGAGTTAGAAATACCCCCTGGATTTCATTGGAGTATCATACTAATAATGCAGTTTCGGTAAATGGTGTTCAAAGAGAGGCTGCCTTTGGAGGGACTTCAGAATCATCACCTGTAAGTGGAGAATGGGGATCAGCAATGAACCAAATTTTTAAAATTAATGAGTATTTTAAGTATGGATTTGATATTACTTATGATCCATTGAATGAAGAGCGAGGTAAAGCATTAAAGCAACGACTTAGGGGTGAAGCTTTTGGTTTAAGAGCATATTATAAATGGGTATTATTGAAAAATTTTGCAGGCCCTTCGTCTGTTGATGGTTCCATGTTAGGTATTCCAATTATTGATGATTTACTAACCTTTGAAGAAGTGAATGATGTGCCTAGAAGTAGCTATATGGAAAGTTACCAAAGTATCAAGAAAGATTTAGATAGTGCTTATCAGTATATTGAAGTAATGCGCTATAATAATGGTATTGATGATATAGATGGAGAGCAACATGTTAGTCGAATTTCAAGAGAAATGATTTGGGCTTTAAGAGCTAGGTTAGATGTTTTTGCAGCAAGTCCAGCTTATAATCAAATATCTTGGGAAACTGCAGCTCAAACAGCTTATCAAGCCATAGAAGCCATTGATGGTTCTGTTTTAGGGCTTCAAGATTATGGAGACTTTAATGATTCTAAGAATTTAGATCATTTTTGGAGAAGATCGTATAGTAATGACGGGGATTTAGAGCGTGCTCATTTTCCTTTATCACTCTTTGGTAGAGGAGAGGCAAATCCTAGTCAGAATTTAATTGATGCTTTTCCAGATATTAATGGTTACCCTATTAATCATCCTAATTCTATTTATAATGGTGTTGTTCCTTATCAGAATAGAGATGGACGCTTTGAACGTTTTGTGTTTTACAATGGACAAAATGAATTTAGAAATGTTTTTATTGAAGTTTTTGATGGAGGAAATGATGCCAATGGCGGTATGCGTAAAAAATATACGCGTACAGGTTATTATATGAAAAAATATTTGAGTTCAAATATTAACTTTGATTCAGATCAAGCAGATTCAGATGGTAATGATATTAAAGTATATCCCATTTTTACAAGAGCTGGATTATATTTAGATTTTGCAGAAGCTGCTGTTGAAGCTTATGGTGTTAATGGTAAGGATGGTGCTATGTTGTTTTCTGCTAAAGATGTACTTCGAGCTGTTCGTGATAGAGCAGGGATTCAGAACGACCAGTATTTAGATGAAGCCGATGATTTTTTAAATAGTTTCATAGGTTTAATACATAATGAAAGACGCTTAGAGTTCGCTTTTGAAGGAGAATATTATTATGATGTAAGACGTTGGATGTTGCCTGTTAATGAGTTAAGTTTACCAGTGTTAGGAGTTAATGTAATAAAAAATTCAGATAGTTCATTTTCTTATGAAACAAAGGTGGTAGAGTCAAGAACGTTTTTAAATAGAATGTATTACAATCCAATACCTAGGAATGAAGTTTTAAAATCAAATGTTATCATCCAAAATGCAGGATGGTAACGGTAGAAAACAAATCGTTAAATATTATGAAAATTATGAAATATAAAAGTTGTTTGTTGTTAATGTTATTAGTTTTAATGGCGTTTTCATGTGATCCATATGATGATTATAAGGTTGATACTGTGGGATTTAAAGCGGTTTATTTTCCAAATAAGGATTTTATAGAAAAGACTGGGCGATCAATAATATCAGGAGAGGGACTTGAATTTAAAATAGGAGCTTACATTGGTGGTGTTAAAGAAAATACACAAGATGAGGAGGTCTTATTTGAAATAGATGAAACATTGTTAGATGGTACGGGGTACACCTTAATGCCGAGCAATTATTATACATTAGGTAATGAAAATAGAATAACTATACCAAAGGGTGAGTATCTAGGGCTGTTACCAGTAAAGTTTGATTCCTTGGCTATTGCGAATGATGAGTTGTTTAAAGATTTAAATTATGCCTTACCTTTAAGAATGGTTGAAAGCTCTGTAGATTCTATTCTAGAAGGAATGGGAGATATTGTAATACCTGTAAAACTAATTAATACTTACGAAGGTAATTTTTATCAAATTGGAAGTGTAAAGGAATTTTTTACAGTGACCAAAGTTTTAGACACAGCTTATGTTTATGGAGATTATGGAGATTTAACCTCAAACATTAGTATTAGAAACTTGAGTTCTATTATGATGGATACTGTTAAAGTTGATGGTGTTGCCAATAGAACAGGAGATAACTACTCTATGAAGCTTAAAGTAAACCCAGAAGATAATTCTGTAACCATAATACCAGACCCTAGTTCTGATTATCAAGTAGAAGAAAATGGTTTTAGTTTGTGGGATCCTGTGAAAAGAGTTTTTACCCTAAAGTATAAATATACTTATGAGGATAAGGATTTTGAAGTAGAAGAAACTTTAACCTTTCGAAACAGAATAAGAGATGGTCAAAATGAATGGAGATGGGAAGGCTTTGAAGGAAATTAAGGCTTGTAGCACTTTGTTAGAGAGGTGTGGTAGTAATCCATAATAAGCAAAACAAAAAAATATCGAGGGTGTACACGACACCCTCGATATTTTTTTGTTTTGCTACCCCAGTGCAATTAACTTCATAAAAAGGTTTTTTAAAACAATATAAGTTATACATGTAAATATATTAATCTTGCTAGGTGAAAAGTCAGAATATTTGGCACATTAAAAATACCTCATTTAAATTCGAAAACGAGAATATCGAAATTTTCTATTCAATTTAAGAACCCCACAACAAATATATACTGAACCTTTGGTAAGCAGTTGCTTACCGAGTTCGGAACCTTATTTTTAGTATTTGTTTCTCCTGATAGTATGGCAGAGCATTTATAACCCTATAAAGGCCTAATACACCGCCTAAAAGATGTTATAATAAATGTTTTATTTAAATTGGTTATTGTAATGGGTTTAGTTTTGGTTAATACCTGTTATTGAGTTTGAAGTGTTCTTGTTTTTGTTTCTTGGGCTTTTTTTAAAGACTATTTTGACTACATATACCTAGTTTTTAATTAGCTGGCAATACTTAATTTTTGCTCTTTTTTAGTTTAATGTGTATAGTAAATAATTTAGTGTTTTTAACTAAGGTCTGTTTGAATTTCACGTTCTGTATTTTCATATTTTTTTGAAAATTCAGTAGGAGACATATTAAAAACCTGTTTAAAACATTTACTGAAATATTTTGGGTCATTAAAGCCAGATTTGAGACATACTTCTGAAATTAGCAAACCTGAATTTTGTTTTATTATTTGAGCGGCTCTCTTCAATCTGTAATCTCGGATAAATTCATTGGCAGATTTTCCAGTTAAATGCTTAAGCTTTCTGTACAAACCGGAGTGACTCATGTTCATTTCTTTTATGAATAGATTGGCTGTGAATTCAGGGTTGTCAAAATTTTTATCTAAAACTTCGTAGGCATTTCTTATGAAAACATCATCAATTGAGTCTATATCTTTATTTTCTGGTACAAAATCAACTTTTGTTTTTGATTTGGCCGATATCTTTTTGTTTGTATCAATAATATTTGCAATTCTAGATTCTAAGAAATTGAAACTAAATGGTTTTTTAATATAATCAATAGCGCCAATACTTAATCCTTTAGCCTTGAACTCATCAGATGTCCATGCGCTTAGAAATAGGAATGGAATATGACTTGTTTTCTCATTGTCTTTTACCTGCTTGCAAAATTCAATCCCATCCATCACAGGCATTAAAGTGTCACTTAAAATAAGGTTAGGTAGATATTTTATGGCTTTGGCTAACCCTTCCTTTCCATTAGGTGCTTCTAATACTCTGAATTTTTCTGATAAAGAGTTAGCTAAATAAGATCTAATGTCAAAATCATCTTCTACTATTAAAACTCTTGGGGTGTCTTTGGTGTGTTTTGATTTTATCTGTATTTTGGGTTCTTCATCTTTGTTAAGATTTGTTGGTTTTAGTGGCGCTCTTTTTGGCACCATATTTTTTATGTTCTCGATATTATAAAATTCTTCTTTGATAGGAAGAGTGAAAGTGAATGTTGATCCAATATCTATTTCGCTTTTTACCGAAATTTCACCTAGGTGAAGTTTAACTAATCTATTCACATAGTCTAAGCCTATACCTGCACCATTAGGGTTTAATTGTTTTGCAGATCTCACTTGATAAAAACCTTCAAATATTTTGGATAATTTATCTTCGGGTATGCCAATACCATTATCTTTAACACTAATCACTATATAATTTTTTGTGTTATCAGAATAATTAAGGTGTATTGAAATAGTACCTTTTTTAGGTGTGAATTTAAAGGCATTAGAAAGCAAATTATAAATTATTTTTTCTACTTTGTCTTCATCAATATATCCGTTTATGATATCATGTTCCCTTACGAATTTAAATGTAATTTCATTTTGAATTGCAAATTCTTGAAAGGCACTTGCAGTATCCTCAATGCATGTAACAATGTTTTGGTCTGCTACTTGTAAACTTAGGGTGTCACCTTCAAGTTTGCTGATGTCTAATATTTGATCTACCAAACGTAATAATCTAAATACATTTTTGTTGATCAGTTTAAGAAAGTGATAATCTTTGTCTGTTTTGTCTTTTTTGTTTTTAATGAGCTGAGATATAGGATCTGAGATTAACGTTAGTGGTGTACGTAATTCATGTGATATGTAAGTAAAAAAACGAAATCGCATTTGATTAAAATCTTCTTCACTCTTAAGTTTTAGTCTTTGAAGTTCATTTTCATTTTTTTGTTTAGTACTTATAATAGTATATTTATTATAATAATAGACGAGAGTAACAAGAGTACACAGTATAAAAAATTTAAACCACCAAGTTGCATAAAAAGGAGGGGCTATAGAGATGTTTAATATTTTCTCACTAGCCTCAGAGGAAGTATTAATAACTTTAAGTTTGAGTGTGTAGTCTCCATGATTTAAGTTGGTAAATCCAACAGATTTAGAGGTTCCTATATTGACCCATTCGCCCATGTAGCCTTCAAGAATATACGCATATTTGTTTCCTCCTAACTTATTGAAATCTAATGCAGCAAATTCTAAGGAAAAGTCATTTTGATTAGATTTTAGAACTAAATTTTCAGTATTAGCTATACTTTTTTTTAGAGGTGATCCTTTAGTTCCCACACTTGCATCTTTATTATCTATTTTTAAAGATGATAGTACTATTCGGGGGTTTCTATGTTTTTTAAAAATACTATCGGGATGGAATATAATCAAACCTTTAGAGCCACCAAAACCAATACGGTTATCAGGTAATATGACCGATGCCTTTGGTTGAAATTGCTTGGTTGGAAGGTTGTGCCAATCTCCAAAGTTTTCAAAAGTTTCATCTTTTTTATTAAATTTCACTAAACCATTAAATGTACTCACCCAAAAGGAATTCATGTCGGTTGATACAATGCTAGAAACAAAATTACTTGATAAACCATTTTCTTCGGTATAAAAGGTAAATTGATTAGTATTCATGTTTAAATAGCCCATGCCAGCACCTTGGGAACCAAACCAGATACGATTATCATTTTCTTCTAAATGTACCTCACTTATTGGAAAGGAAATTAATTTTTCAGAATAAAAACTATCAAACTCTTCAGTTTTTGGGTTGAATATTGATATACCACCTATAGAGCCTAGAATCAAACGACCATCATTTGATAATTTTATATCTCTAATACCAATATTACCAAATCTTTTAAAATCGTTCGTTTTAGGATTATAAAGATTGAGTCCAGTTTGAGTGCCTATCCATAGATTATCAAGTTTGTCCTGAGCAAAGCAATAAATTTTATTATCACTAATACTGTTTTCATGTTTTGAACTATACTTGTAATGAATAAAACCGTTCTTCTGTTTGTTTAACACATTTAAACCACCCGAATAGGTGCCAAACCACATATTACCCTTACTGTCTTCAAATATAGAGGTAACGGTATTAAAGCTAAGCGACTCTGATTTTTTAGGATCATGTGAATAGGATGTATATTGTTTTGTTGTTTTATCATAGTAACTAATACCTCCCCAAGTGCCAAACCAGAGGTTCTCCTTAGAGTCAATAAATAAACTTCTAATTTTACTTTCAACGATACTATTCTTATCATGTACTTGATGACGAATGAGTTTGAATATATTGTTTTTAGAAGCGTTAAAACAAACACCTTCAGCATATGTGCCTACCCATAATATACCGTCTCTATCTTCATAAGCTGAATATATAGAATTGGTTGTCAAACTTTGTGGATGATTTGAATTGTGTTTTATGTTATCAAATGTGAAGTCTTTAGTTTTTAGTTTACTTAAACCACCTCCATTTGTAGCAATCCATAAATCTCCTTCAACGGTTTGATTTATATCAAATATTTCATCATGAGGAAGGTCGCTATTCTTTGTGTTGAATATACGGAATGAATTGTCAGTTTTGTTATATAGAGATATACCACCATCTAATGTTCCAATCCAAAGATTTCCATTTTTCGTCAAGGATAACGCCTTAACATAATTACCTGAGATAGAGTTAGGATTTGTGTCATCATGTTTGAAACTTGTAAAGTGTTCATTATTTTTATTAAGTACGTTTAATCCTCCAGTTGACCCTACAAATAAATAATCTTCACTGTTTGCTAGGGATAAAATATCAGAATTTGTCAATGAATTAATTCTCTTTGGGTTAGATCTATAGTGTTTTTTTATATCACCTTTTGAACTATACAACACTAATCCTTCCGATGTGCCTAGCCAAAATAAGGAGTCATTTTCTTTTTCAATTGAATTAACTCTAATCGGTACATTAAAGTTTTTAAACAAATCATAGCTAGTTACTTGATTTTTTATGGGGTTATACATTTTTAGACCATTATTTGTACCTATCCATAAATTATTATTATCGTCTTCATAGAGCGCTAGTATTTTTTTGCCTGTTAATACTTTTCTTTTCTCTACATTAAGATCTATGTATTTAATGTCGTAGCTATTGTACTTATTTAATCCATTGTCTGTTCCAAACCAAACATAGCCTGTTTTATCTTTTAAAATTGTATTTACTGTGTTTTGAGAAAGACCATCTGATGTAGTAATTGTATAAAAATCTTCAGAGGATGAATCATTGATATATTGAGCATGAAAGTTTAATATACAGAAAAAAGTAAAAAATGTTATAACTCTCTTTAGCATGATGGTTTAGTTTACAATCTAATTTAACAATAATAAGTTCTAAGTATGAATTAATACCAACTAAACAAAACTAACTTAGGGTGTTGTAAAATGAATAGTATAAGGAGTTGTGCCTTTAAGTATTAAATCGGGGTGAAAATTTACAAATTTTTGTTTTTCTGAACATTCTTTCTACTCATATTTATAGAGTTTGAACAATTTATATACCATTTATAGCATTGAGTCTACCTGTCATCCTTATTAAATCCTGTACTTTGATATTTATTTTTATTTGACTATCCGAATAGATGTAAATGTATGTGTGCAACATCTTAAAGTTAGTTAAAGAAATATATCGATAATGGAGTAATAATTAACTGAATTTTGATTTATCAAATGCTTAATATGAGGTTACGTTTATTTTATTTTATTTTAATAGGATTGTGTTGTTCTAATTCTGTTGAAGCTCAAAAAAGTTCTAGAAGGATTACTTCGGCTACATCAAGCACTAGCAGTATATATCACCAAACGTGGGTAGATTTTAATAAAAATGGAAAAAAGGATATATATGAAGATGCTTCACAGCATGTCGACAAGCGAATTGAAGATTTGTTGTCTCAAATGACATTGGAAGAAAAAAGTTGTCAGATGGCAACACTATATGGTTTTGGTAGAGTGTTGAAAGATGAGTTACCAACCCCTCTTTGGGAAAAAGAAATATGGAAAGATGGCATTGGTAATATAGATGAACAGTTAAATAATTTGGCCTATCATCCTAGATCTGTCACAGATAAAGCGTGGCCACCATCTAATCATTTAAAAGCTGTAAATGAAATTCAGCGTTTTTTTGTTGAAAAAACTCGACTTGGAATTCCTGTAGATTTCACAAACGAAGGCATTAGAGGCTTGTGTCATGAGAAGTCAACAAGCTTCCCATCACAAATTGGTGTTGGGTCAACATGGAATAAGGATTTAGTCAGTCAGATAGGTAGAATAACAGGCCAGGAGGCAAAATTGTTAGGATATAACAACGTATATTCTCCTATTTTAGATATAGCAAGAGACCCCCGGTGGGGTAGAACAGTAGAGTGTTATGGTGAAGACCCTTATCTAGTTGGAGAATTGGGTTATAATATGGTTAAGGCCATTCAAAAAGAAGGGGTAGTAGCAACCCCAAAGCATTTTGCAATTTATAGTGCACCAAAAGGTGGTCGTGATGGTCATGCTAGAACAGATGCTCATATTACGGAGCGAGAGTTATTTGCGTTATATCTTCACCCATTTAAACGAGCCATAAAAGATGCTGGAGCTTTGGGTGTTATGAGTTCCTATAATGATTATAATGGTGTTCCAGTGACCTCTTCAAGTTATTTTTTACAAGATATTCTTAGAGATGCTTGGGGGTTTAAAGGATATGTGGTGTCTGATAGTAGGGCAGTTGAGTTTATTGCGGATAAACACCACACTGCCAAGAATAGAAAAGAGGCTGTTCTGCAAGCTGTAAACGCAGGATTAAATATAAGAACAGACTTTACCATGCCAGAAGATTATATTTTACCTATTAGGGAATTGGTAAAAGAAGGTAAACTTTCCATGCAAACTGTTGATGATCGTGTTCGTGATATTTTAAGAGTGAAATTTTGGCAAGGTCTTTTTGATAAACCTTATGGGGATGAATTTGATAAAGCGGATAAGGTTGTATCTAATGATGAGTTTCAAAAGATAGCCTATCAATCGTCTTTAGAATCTATTGTTTTATTAAAAAATTCAGAGAATATGTTGCCTCTGGATTTTAATAAATACAAGTCAGTATTAGTTACGGGGCCAAATGCTAAGGCAATAAATCATTCTGTTAGCAGATACGGGCCATCAAATATCGAAGTGGTTTCTGTTTATGAAGGTATCAAACAAAAATTCCCAAAGCATGTTGAGGTTAAATATACCAAAGGATGTGATTTTTTTGATGCAAATTGGCCAGATAGTGAAATTTTAAAAACAGAGCCAAGTGATTCAGATCAAGAAGAAATAGATAAAGCTGTTGAAATGGCTAAAACGGTTGGCCTTGCCATTGTTGTGGTTGGTGATGATGAGGAAACTGTGGGAGAATCTAGATCTAGAACATCCTTAGAATTACCAGGTAATCAACAGCGGTTAGTTGAAGCAATTTATAGTACAGGTACGCCGGTGGTCATTGTTTTAATAAATGGAAGGCCCTTAACAATAAATTGGATTAATAAGTATGTTCCTGCGGTTGTAGAAGGTTGGTTTCAAGGAAAATTTGGAGGATCGGCAATTGCAGATGTATTAGTAGGTAATTATAATCCTGGAGGGAAATTGCCAATATCGTTCCCTAAAACAGTTGGTCAAATTCCTATGAATTTTCCGTCAAAACCAGGAGCACAGGCAGATCAACCAGCTAATGGGCCTAATGGGTCTGGAAAAACACGTGTCGGTGGGTTTTTGTATCCATTTGGTTATGGACTTAGTTATACAACATTTAAGTATTCAAACTTAAAGGTGAAGTCTCATATTAAAGACAGAAAAGGAGAGATTTTTGTTTCAGTAGATATTACAAATTCAGGTAAAGTTAAGGGAGATGAAATTGTGCAATTATACTTTTCAGATGAAACATCAAGTGTTACCGTATATGAGAAACAGTTACGTGGTTTTGAGCGAGTTTCATTAGGGCCTAGTGAAACAAAAACTGTAAACTTTGTAATAAATCAAGATGATTTATCACTTTACAATAAAAATATGGATTTTGTACTTGAGCCAGGTATATTCGAAATAATGGTTGGCGCGTCGTCTGAAGATATTCGCTTAAGAGAAAGCATTGAAATTAAAGGTTGTTCAGAAAGATAAATAAGGGTAAACGCTTAAGTTTTTTCATCTATATAAAACCCTAAGGCAAACAGTCATGTTAATACTTAAGCATAATTCCTTTTATATGTTGATAATAAAATTGATATAGCGAAGTAAATATTTAAATGATTAAAAAAAATGAAAAAAGTAATATTAATATTTGCAATAATTGTAAGTTTTGGTTCTAAAAGTTTCTCGCAAGAGCAAAAGTATGAGCCTACTTGGAAATCTATTGATAGCCGGCCAATACCTTCTTGGTATACCGATGCTAAATTTGGAATATTTATCCATTGGGGGCCATATTCGGTACCAGCCTTTTCAAAAGTTGGTGCATATTCAGAATGGTATTGGATGAATTTAGTCAATCCAGATAGGGTTAGTAATGGATATAACGAGACTAATGAATTTCATAATCGTGTGTATGGAGAAAACTTCACTTATCCCGATTTTGTGCCGTTGTTTACAGCAGATATGTATGATCCTGAACAATGGGCAGATATTTTTGAAAAGTCAGGAGCAAAATATGTGGTTTTAACCTCTAAGCATCACGATGGTTATACCTTATGGCCAAGTAAAGAGGCAGACAAATCGTGGGGAAGGCCATGGAGTTCAACTAATTCGGGGCCAGGTAGGGATTTGTTAGGAGAATTGACTACAGCAGTGAGAAAAACAAATGTTAAGATGGGAATTTACTATTCCTTATATGAATGGTTTAATCCCCTTTATACAAATGATGTAAACTTGTTTGTAGATAATCATATGATTCCACAGTTCAAGGACGTGGTTGAAAAATATGCACCATCACTTATTTTTACTGACGGAGAATGGGATTATCCTTATACTACCTGGAAGGCAACAGAATTATTGTCATGGTTATATAATGATTCAGCTAGTAAAAATGATGTCGTAATAAACGACCGTTGGGGAAAAGAAACTAGACATAAGCATGGTGGGTATTACACAACTGAATATGGTTCTGGGTTACCTAACGCTGATGTGCCTTGGGAAGAAAATCGCGGTATGGCACACTCATTTGGGTTTAGTAAAACGGAAAACTTTGAGGACTATAATTCAACACAGCAACTCCTTTATATGTTGGTTGATATTGTGAGTAGAGGCGGGAATTTTCTTTTAGATATTGGACCAACAGCCGATGGAAGAATACCTGTTATCATGCAAGAGCGTTTATTAGAAATGGGTGATTGGTTGGCTGTAAACGGAGAGGCAATCTATGGAACTACACTTTGGGAAAATACGTGCCAGTGGACCAAAGGTAAAGTTCAAGATGCTAAACGTGGACGTTATAAAGTAAAATATGACGTCATGAAATTAACTGTTAATCCTGACAAAGGTTTTGCAACAAAAGAAATTTTCTTTACAAAAAAGGATGATGCACTTTACGGCATCTGTCCAGTGTACCCTAAAGGACAATTGGTAGTAAAGGATGTGAGACTAAAATCTGGAGCTAAGGTAGAATTATTGGGTTATGATAAAAAATTAAGCTGGAAGCAAAGAGGAAAAAATATTGTTATTGAGGTGCCTGCGCTAACAGCTTCTGAGGTTCCATGTAATTACGCATGGACGTTTAAAATGTCTGGGTTAGCAAAATAAGTTTAAATAGTAGAATTCATGTATAGCAAAATCTTTGTAATACTATCTTTTTTGGCCTTTCTTATTGGCCAGAACAAAGATGAGCAGCCAGATGCCAAAAACGTTATGTCGGTTATGGAGAAAGTCGCTGATTGGCAGCTAGAAAATCCTACCGATAAAGCCCTTTGGGTTTGGGATTACGGTGCATTTTATTCAGGGCTATCAAGCTTTTATAAAGTAAATAAAGATCCTAAATATCTTAAAGCGATGTTTGAGGTTGGGGAAACTTACAAATGGGGTATTAGACCTCGCCCCTGGGATGCCAATGTTCTAGCTATTGGGCACATGTATCTCGATATGTATGAAATATCAGGTGACAAGGCTATACTTCACGATATTGAGTTTTGCTTAAATGCACATTTTGACAGGCATCCTAAACAACCCGATGTTACTTTTATGAATAATAAATACTGGTGGAGTTGGTGGAGTTGGTGTGATGCCTTGTTTATGGCGCCACCAACTTTCGCGAAATATGCTGAGGTAACAGGAGAAACCAAATACTTAGATAAAATGGACGAATTATGGGAGATAACTCATAATTATTTATTTGACACTACAGAGAATTTATATTATAGAGATGACCGTTTTTTTGAAAAAGAATCAAAAAATAGGAAAAAGGTGTTTTGGTCTCGTGGTAACGGTTGGGTTTTAGGTGGTTTGGTTAAAGTGATGGAAGCAATGCCCAAAGATTATAAAAATAGAGATTTTTACGAAGAAACGTTTAAAAAGATGTGTGCTGCGGTAAAGAATAGTCAGCATAAGAAAGGCTACTGGACAGCAAGTATGTTAGATCAAAAGGATTTTGAAGGTATTGAATCTAGTGGAACCGCTTTTTTTTGTTATGCTATAGCTTGGGGTATTAATAAGGGATACTTAGATGAAAAGGCGTATAAGTTGACTGCCTTAAAAGCTTGGGATGTATTAGTTAAATGTGTGCACCCTACAGGTAAAGTGGGTTATGTACAGCGTGTTGGCTACGGACCAGATTCGGTTTCCTATGATGATAGTGAAGAGTATGGTGCAGGAGCTTTTCTTCTAGCTGGTAGTGAAATCTACAAAATGGTTGCTAAATAGATAATAGATTTCATGAAAAGAAGACATTTTGTTAAAAATTCGCTATTGGCCATAGGAGCTACAGGGCTAGTGCCTTATGAAAGTTTGTTTGCACAAATTCAGAATGGAAATTTTAGGTTTAAAGAATTAACTTCCCAATCAATTTCAGAGTTTTGGTTTTTACTATTGCAATATTATCAGAGAAATTTATCGTCATCTAAAGCTTGGTTTACTGGTGAAGGTCCTCAAAAAAACTGGGGAGGGCAAGAAGATCCAGAAGGACCATTAAGAATGATGTTTGCTTTTGGGGGTTGGTTGTCAAATCCTGAAAGAAAATCTAAAGTTCGATATAACGGTGTTGAGATCGATATTCAAGACCTCTTTTTAGAAGCCGTAATTAATGGTACAGATCCGGGGTTAAAACAAGGTTGGAACCTTGAGGATAAATCAGCATGGATTTACCCCGTTGATGCTCCTAATGTTGGTTGGGCCTTGTGGTTGGCCAAAGATAGATTTAATTCTAAATTAAGTTTGCAACAGAAGAAACAAATTGAATCGTGGCTTAACGGGGTTAATTATAAAAAGCGGTACAACAATTGGGCACTTTTTGATGCTGTAAGATTAACAGCGTTAAAGGCAATGGATATGTCTTATGATGCGTCATTGCTTGAAGAAAGATTGGTTTTTAATGAAACCTTGTATAGAAGCGAAGGCTGGTATTCAGACCAAAACAACGAAAACGTTTTTGATGATTATAATAATTGGGTGTTTCATTCGCACCTGATGTATATTATGCTCATGGAAGGAGAGAACAGTAGACCCGAGTTTGCGGAATGGAAAAAGCGAACAAAAACATTTTTGACCAAGCAGGTTTATTTCTATGGTGCAGATGGCAGTTATCCTCATTATGGTAGAAGTCAATTGTATAAGTTTGCCCGTTTAGTATCTTTTATATTGGGTTATAAACTAGGATTGGTTTCAATACCTACGGGGCAACTCAGACGTTTAATTAGGCTTCATTTTAATTATTATTTAGGTAATGGTGGGGTTAATCCGGAAACAGGAAAAGTTGAACAAAAAATATCTGGAAATGCAAGTCACGCCTCTAGAGAATTTTATAGCGCCCCTGGCTCTGTCTATTGGTGTACAATGTCAATTGGTGCCTTGTTTTTATTAGAAGATGATGACCCTTTATTTGCGGTTAAAGAATCTCCATTGCCCATAGAAATTAATAGTTATGATATTATAGAACAAGTGCCAAATTGGGTGGTTCATGGTAAAAAGAAAACAGGGCATACCATTTTATATAGAACAGGACCTCATAAAAAAAATATACAGAAATTAAGTGAAGATCTTGAATTAAACTACGCAAGTAAGTATAGAAGATTTGCGTATCATAGTCATTTAGGGTATTGTACAGGTAGGAGTTGTGATAATATGCTTTACCTAAAAAATGGTAATGAAACTGGTTCAGAAATTTATCTTCCAATCCACATTACATCAGACGTCTTTAAGGTTAATGGGGTGCCAATTTTAAGAGGTGTTTATAAATATACAATTGAGAATGCAACGGTCATTATAAGTACCATTATTATAGTTAAAAGTGAAATACATTTAAGGTTTCATAAAGTGCTTTCTGGTTCAAATAATGAAAATATTTATATTGATGAAGGTGGGTACGCTTTAGGGAGAACAGAGTTTGATCGTATCAATACGCAATCAAAAAATGATTATGCCTGTATTTCAAATAAAAATGGTATGAGCTTCATTAAAAGCATTAAGGGATATGATCAAATTAAGGTCTCGGACTTTGGGTATGAAGGAAAACAAAAATCACATACCTTATTTCCGTATGGAGCATTACCTTACGTGACCGTAAGTAAACCTGTTAAAGATAATGATGTTTATGGACTTATGGTTAAAGGGTCTGCTAAACATTTTTCACAAAAAAAAGCTACTAAAATCATTAGAGATTTAAGTGTCAATAATTCTAAAATTTCTATTACCCTCAACGATGAAAATGTTATTGAAACTTTATTCTTAGAAGCTCATTAGAATCAATAGCCTCAATTTTTAGTGATTTTCAGTTACACCTTTCTTTCGGAAAGAAGTAGGAGAAACGCCCATAACTTTTTTGAATACCCGCGTAAAATAATATGTGTCTTCATAGCCAACAGACGCAGCAATTTCATAAACCTTTAATGAACTGTAGTCAAGTAAATAACAAGCTCGTTGCATTTTAAGAAAGATAAAATGTTCTATGGGTGTATGTAGCGTTCTTTTTTTAAACAGCAAACAAAAATGAGAAACAGATAACTCGGAATATGAAGCAATAGTTTCTACGTCAAGTTTCTTGTTCAGGTTATCTCTCATATATTTTATGGCTTTAGATATAGGATCTTTGCCTTTAACTAGTTTAGATTTTCTAAAAAGAGAAAAATACTTTAATGACCCCAAGAGAGCGGTAAGTAATACGTTGCTATATTCAATATTGTTTGTAAAATGTCCTTCTTCTAGTGTGTAGAAAATGTCTTCAAATAATTTAACCCTATCACTCATTTTAGAGTTCTCGAGAGTATATAGCTCTCTTGGGTAATTATTTGGATTAACAAAGTGATCTGCATGATTACCATTAAAATGTAACCAGTAAATAGACCACGGATTCAAGTCATTGGCTCCATATTTATGTGGTTCTAACTTTGGAATAATAAAGTATTGATTATTCTTTAAATGGTACTTTTTACCTTTAATTTCAATCCAACCAGATCCATCAATGCAAAATATAAGAATATATTCTAAACAACCTTCCTTTCGTTCGCGATAATGAAATTGCGCTTTAGGAAAATAGCCAATGTCTGTAACATATAAATGCTTAGCAATAGCGTTTTTTTTAATTTTTTTTATTGCTTTTTTATGTAAGACTAGCATCTTTTGCCCCTTAAATGTGTCCTTTTTGTAATGTCGACTCATAGTAACATAAGAATATAATGCATTAAATTATTAAAAATCATCTAAGCTATAATTTAGTAAATCTATTTGATTATAAATTCTAAATGTGTTCAAAATAATGCTGTAAGTTATTTATTGTTTTTAATTATATACAAATGCAGTTGCATTAAATCTAATATGTCTTGGAGGACTTTTATTGAAAGCATTGTATTTATGTTACTTGGTATAAGGCAACAAAGAGGTCAATAAATAGGTTTTCGGAAAAAGAAAATCAACCTCAACTGACCAATATATTATAGATGTTAGTGAAATTAAATGAACTTAAAGGTCTCTGTCTTTTTAAAGATAGTTTTAAAACCCATATATCGAGTATAAAAAAGTATTTCTTTAAAAATTAAAAAATTTTTTATGGTTTAGAGAAATAAAATCTTGCTTTATGCATTAACCGCTAATTATAGAGCTTCGTAAATATATAATATGCATTTGTGATTTAAAGAAAAATTTTATGCTATTTTAAAATGGAGCGTATTTGCATAGTAACCTAGGGAGAGGGCATATCATAACAGGGAAGCTTTAATTGTGTAAAGCATACGTAATATCTTATTGTATAAATCTTTTTGTTAAACTATGCTTGACCAATCTAGGGTTAATAAAAAAATAAGATTAGAAAGAAACAAAATATGAATACAATACAAATGGGTAAACCCATATTCTGAATATCACTGAGATCTACTTTTTTACAAGGGGGAAGGATAAAAAGTTTGTTTGAGGAACAAATTGACTATCTACATAGAGAAATATGTCTACTTGAAAAGTGTGATTTGTATTTAACTTTGAAAGGATAGCTTTGGTCATGCTTTATCAATAGGGTGAGTTAATATAACCATGCTCAGGTTTTGTTGGTAGAGTTTTAGTGAATCTAATTAAATGTATAGGCTAAGGTAATATGATGATGTCATTACAAAATGATTAAATTAATAATGTCTGGCTCTGTGCATCAAGAAGCCATAACTAAACTAAAAATACTAATGCGTAAAAAGAAATACTCATATACAATTTTAATTTTATATTTTATATTATCAAGTTATGCTAGTGCTCAAGTAACAGAAATTTTTGTTTCTGAAGCAGGTAGTGATAGTAATACAGGGAGCGTAGATAGTCCTCTAGCCACAATAATTGGCGCGCGAGATAGAGCCAGGATTACAGGTGCTAAAAGAATATGGATTCGAGGAGGAAGATATAACTATGATGCCACTTGTAACCTTGATAGTCAAGATAGTGGTCTAAAAATTAGCGGCTATAATGATGAATTGGTGATTTTTGATGGAAGCAAGTTTATAGACCCAGAGGGGTTTACCGATGTTGTAGATCCAGTTTTACTTGGTAAACTGCATGCTAGCGCAGCGAGTCCAGGACGTATAAAGTCTACTGTAGTTACTGATAACCAGATTATAGCATTATTAACAAAATCAACTGCTCAAATTTCAATAAATGATAAAATGAAAACCTTAGCTAGGTTTCCAAATCTTGGATATGCTACCTTTAATAATAATACAATCAATACAAGCGGTGAGGTAACATGGAATGCTTCGAAAACACATTTGGGAGATTATTCCAATCCCAAAGGGGGAGCGTTTAGATTGTTAGAAACGTCACCAGACTTTTCTAAATGGAGTGCAGAAGCTGCGAGAACAGAAAGAGTAGGAGTTCGAGGGTATTTTACAGCTGTTTGGTTAAAAGAAACTAACAGGGTTTTTTCGGTAGCATCTGGTAGTGGGGAGATTAAATTAGTAGATGGTTCTAGGTATGGGCTTGCTAGTGGAGGTGCCAATAGTAAGATAAGGCGTGTTTTTATTTATAATATGCTATGTGAATTAGATGAGCCTGGGGAATGGTATTTTGATACTGATGATAACAGGTTATATGTTTGGTTTGATGAAATTTTAGATGCATCTACTAAGATAGGCGTTTGGGCAGGACCTCAACTTTTTCAAATTAATAATGCCAACGACATTACAATAGAGAAAATAACCATTCAAAATGTAGGAAGTGGTAATAATGGTGATGGTGCAATAAACGTGGAGGGTGCAAGTGATAATATTAGAGTGGCTGGAGTACGTTTTAGGTTTATTGCTGAACCAATCACTGCCTTAAATTTTTGGCATGATGTCTCTAATAGTAAGGTTTTAAGCTGTGATTTTTATGATATTCCAAATGCAACAAGGTTGTATGGTGGTGGCAATAAGCCAACTAAATCTAGTCCCCCAGGAAATAATAGTATTGAAAATTGTCACTTTACTCAAGTTTTTTCAAAGGACTTTTACGGTAAAGCATGTGGTGTAAACGGTAAGGGTAATAAGTTTATAAATAATTTAGTGCATAATATGAATGGGCAGCCCATAACCCATAGCGGTTTCAATCATACTTTTGAAAGAAATGAAATTTTCAATGTAGGTATTGAAGAAGGGGATGGTGGGGCTATTTATACAGGTAATGCTGTTTGGACTTATGGAAATACTTTAAAGCATAATTTTGTGCATCATCTTATGAGTGTGCCTTCTTTATTGGGTAGAGCTGCGTTTTTTTCTGATGACGTGGATGGCGGAGAAACAATAGAAGAAAATGTATTTTACAAAGCAGGATGGGAAACTATTAAAACAAATAAAGGAGCTGGTCATGATGTACTTAGAAATGTTGTTTTGGAGTCTTATACAGGCATAAGAAGTGGAACTTCAATCTCAACCTATAACACAGCTATGGATTATTTAACAACTAATCCGGTGTCAAATGATAAGAGTAATTATATAGGACGTATGTTGAAGGACATAGGCTTGTCAAATTGGCAAACTAACCTAACCGTCGATAATTGGAATACGAAAATAGATCCCGATTGGTTTAATTTATACCCTCGATTCCAAAATGTTATGAATGCTTATATTACTAATAAGAAGTTTAGTGACTACAGGTGTTATTACACAGGAAACATGTTTTTTGGTAGCAAAAATGTTGATATTCAAAAAGGCGATGCGGCTAGTGTTTCAGGAAGCCAATCCATTACATTAAGTCTTTTTGAGGACCCGAACAGTTTAAGTTTTAAGTTTAAGGAGCCACGACCAGCTTATGCTCCTAGTATTCCGTTTCAAAATATAGGACTTTATCTAGATGATTATCGATGTGCTGTGCCTAATAAGAATATTTATAGGCGTAATATTAAGTTGCGTTTTGATGGTCAAGATGCTCATAACCCTAGTGCTAGTTATAATTATAATACCATTAATGATCGATTATATTATAATACCGGAGTAATGGTTTATGCAACGATTCCATGTGCTAATATATTACCTGAAATTTCTGAAGCTATTGAATATTTATTTGATTTAGGTACACCGTCATCTGTTGTGTTTACTGACTATACAAGAGTTTCAGATATTACCACTGGAATTAATTTTGGATGGGTAGATTCAACCGGACTGGAGTCTTTAGACAGAGGTGCAGAGCCTGGTGTTAACGCATTAAATAGAGACTTTGTGACTTCTGCCGATGCGAAAGTGTTTGAAGCAAGGGTGGTAGATGGTAATTGGAAGGTTGTAATCACCTTGGGCGACAAGGAGATTGCACGTGATAATATGCAAATAAAGGCCGAAGGTGTTGTTCAGAAAACGGGTATAAATAGAGATGCTAAACAGTTTTTGAATGAAGTTTTTGATGTGGATGTTATAGATGGAAAATTAACACTTGAGTTTTCAGATGAAGGAGGCACTGATCCGAATTGGGTAGTGACAAGAATAAAAGCTACAAGAAATGGCGATGCACTAATGATACCTGAAAATCAAGGAGACTTAAATCTAGTTCAGATTTATCCCAATCCAGCAGAGACATCACTATATATCAATTTAGAAGGGGTGTTCAGAAATGATAAAGTTGATATTGATATTATTGATAATTTGGGAAGAATAATATTATCCCGAAAAAGTATGGATTATGATAGGAGTATTGATGTGAGTAATTTTTCTCGTGGTATTTATTATATCAAGTTAAAATTGGAGAATCAAACAACAATAAAAAGATTTATTAAGCAATAACGTGACACCGTTAGATGTGTTTCTTTGTTATGGAGCGTTCTTTTAAGTTAGTAAAGAAAAGCTTTTTTGGTCTTAGCAGAATTTATACAAGGTTTCTTGGCTGGCTATTGACTATTATTAGCGTTTGGTTTGAGTGTGTTCTGTTCAATCTATTTGTTTTTATAAAACTATATTCATGGAGAAATAAGAATATAATCCATTAAATCCATAATATCATCTATTTTTTGAAGTTGTAAATGTATGTAATTTTACAACAATTCTATTTCATTTTAATTTTGAGTTGCAGATGGTGAGTCTTAATCAAGGTGTAATGTCTTTAGAGGTTTAGTTTTATTTCTTGCATGGTAGTTTAGTTTGAAATAAAGATATCTAAGTAAAATAATCATTTATTAGTAATAAAAATGGAAGTAAAAGTTTGGTCTGAAAAAGTAGTAATACCAACATATGAAGTTGGTTCGCCTGAAAAGAATCCAATTTTTTTAGAAAAAAGAATTTATCAAGGAAGTAGTGGTAAGGTATATCCTTATCCTGTTGTGGAAAAAATAAGCGATGAAAAAATAGATAAAGAATGGATTGCTTGTTATCTAGAAAACGACTACATAAAGATTATGATATTGCCAGAGCTTGGAGGAAGAGTTCAAATGGCTTTTGATAAAATAAAAAACAGGCATTTTGTCTATCATAATGAGGTTATAAAACCCGCTTTGGTTGGTTTAACAGGACCGTGGATTTCAGGAGGTATTGAGTTTAATTGGCCACAACACCATAGACCTAGTACTTATAGTCCAGTAGATTTTTCTATCGAGGAACACGAAGATGGTAGTAAGACCGTTTGGTGTAGTGAAATAGAACGTATGTCTAGAACAAAGGGTATGGCAGGTTTTAGATTATATCCAAACAAAGCTTATTTGGAAATTAACGCAAAATTGTACAATAGAACTTCCCAGCCACAAAGTTTTTTATGGTGGGCAAATCCGGCTGTTGCGGTAAATGATGACTATCAATCTGTGTTTCCCCCTGATGTAAATGCCGTTTTCGATCATGGAAAAAGAGACGTGTCAGAGTTTCCAATTGCTAAAGGTGAGTACTATAAGTTTGATTATTCTCCAGGTACTGATATTTCGCGCTACAAAAACATTCCCGTTCCAACGTCATACATGGCCATAAAATCTAATTACAACTTTGTTGGTGGTTATGAACACGATTCAAGAGGCGGCTTGCTTCATGTAGCAAATCATCATGTGTCCCCTGGGAAAAAACAATGGACATGGGGTAGTGGCGATTTTGGTAAAGCCTGGGATAGAAACCTCACAGATGAGAATGGTCCGTATATTGAATTGATGTGCGGTGTCTATACAGACAATCAACCTGATTTTTCTTGGCTAATGCCGTATGAGGAAAAAACATTTACTCAGTATTTTATGCCTTACCAAGATTTAGGTGTCATAAAAAATGCCTCCAAAGATGCTATGGTTAACTTGGAATTTTTAGGGGAATTGATGGCATTTAAAGTATATAGTACAGGTGTTTTTAAGAATGCGACTGTTAAAATTACTTACAAAGGAAAGGTTTTATTTGAAGAGGTTACCAATTTAAAACCAGCAAGCGTATATAGTAATGAGATTAGATTTGATAAGAATTTAGATAAAAACGGTTATCAAATATCTGTCCGCTCAGAATCTGGGATTACCTTAATTGATTGGAAGGTTGAAACCCAAAATGAGGCTGAAATTCCTGAGGCGGCAAAACCAGCTAAAGATCCAAAAGCGATTGAGACTAATGAGGAGCTATATTTAAACGGTTTGCATTTAGAGCAGTATAGGCATGCAACATATAGTCCAATACCTTATTATAAAGAAGCATTACGCAGAGACCCAGAAGATATTAGATGTAATAATGCTCTGGGATTGTGGTTATTAAGAAATGGTCAATTTGAAGCTTCTAAAAGCTATTTTCAAAAAGCATATGAACGACAGATTTTAAGAAACCCTAACCCTTATGATGGAGAACCTCTATTTAATTTAGGATTGTCATTAAAGTACCAAGGAAAGCTAGAAGAAGCTTATGATGCATTTTACAAATCTGTTTGGAATTCGGCCTATATGGATTCGGGGTATTTTCAAATAGCCTTACTCGATACGAAAAAAGGAGATTATACTTCAGCATTAGATACTGTTGATAGATCCTTAGTGCGGAATTGGCATAATCATAAAGCTAGACATTTAAAAGTCGCCATACTTAGAAACCTGAGTAGAACAAGTGAAGCATTAGCTTTAATAAACGATTCCATAACATTAGATAAGTTTAATTTCGGGATGTATTTTGAATCGTACCTTTTAGGAAATGTAGAAGCAATTGATCCATTAAAAAGTTTAATGCGCATTGATATTCATAATTATATTGAAATTGCATTAGACTATGCTGATGCTGGCCTTTACAGCGAGGCCATCGAGTTACTTGATCTCGGTATCGGTCAACAAGACGTAATATATCCAATGGCGTTATATTACAAATCATGGTTTCTAAATCTGTCTGGTAATATTGAAGAGGCAGTAAAAACCATTGAAGCGGCTGAAAAGTGTGATCCTAGCTATTGCTTTCCCAATAGATTAGAAGCAGTTCTGGCGTTAAATAATGTAATTAAATTAAATCCAAAAGTATCCAAAGCACCTTATTATTTGGGTAACCTGTGGTACAATTTTAGGCAGTATGATGAGGCCATAACTTCTTGGGAGTTATCAGTTACAAATTTTGCTGGTTTTCCAACGGTTCAAAGAAATTTGGCTTTAGCTTATTACAATAAGTTAAAGGATGCAAATAGAGCATTTGAATTTATGGAAAGAGCATTTAATTTAGACCAATCTGATGCTAGAGTTTTTATGGAATTAGATCAATTGTATAAATTGCTTGGCAAAGCTACAGATTTTAGAATAGACATGTATCAAGCCCATAGTGAATTAGTTTACCAAAGAGACGATTTATACATTGAATATGTATATCTACATATTTTGACAAAAGATTATCTAAAAGCCTATAATTTGTTAAAAAATAGAATTTTTCATCCATGGGAAGGAGGCGAAGGCAAAGTTACTACAGCTTATGTTAATAGTTTACTAGGACTTGCGCAGGAGGCCTATAATAAAGAGGATTACAAAACTTCAATTAAATATTTGCAAGAATCTAAAGTGTTTCCACATAATCTTGGAGAAGGCAAACTAACAGGAGCTCAAGAAAATGAAATTGATTATTATTTAGGCTGTGCCTACGAAAAATTAGGTGAGACTGAACAATCAAATTTCTATTGGACTTTGGCTTCTGAAGGTTTAAGTGATCCTGCAATTGCTTGGTTTTATAACGATCAACAACCAGATACAATCTATTACCAAGGGTTGGCATTATTAAAATTGAATAATCCTGAGGCAGCTCATTCTAGATTTGATAAATTAATTAACTTCGGAAAAACACATCTAAATGATGACATAAGAGTCGATTATTTTGCGGTGTCTTTACCAGATTTAATGGTTTGGGAAGAGGACTTGAATAAAAAGAATAAGGTGCATTGTAATTACATGATGGCATTGGGGAGCAAAGGGAAACAAGATTTTGATAGTGCGACCAAATATTTTAGTGCTGTTAAGCAATTAGAAGAGCACCATCTTGGTGTTGCGAAAAACGAAATTCTAGAAAATCAAGACTAAAAATTTAATTTATGGCTAACACAGCATTCAATTATAAATACATAACGGCTATATCTTTAGTGTCAGCCTTAGGAGGGCTTCTATTTGGGTATGATTGGGTTGTTATTGGAGGGGCTAAGCCTTTTTATGAACAGTTTTTTCAAATAGCAAACAATTCTTCGATGCAGGGCTGGGCAATGAGTAGTGCCTTATTAGGCTGTGTTTTAGGTGCTGTTCTTTCTGGTTTTATTTCTGATTTACTGGGTAGAAAAAAATCACTCATTATAGCATCGGTTCTATTTACCATTTCAGCCTTAGGGACGGGTTTAGCGGATAACTTTAGTTTTTTTATTATCTATAGAGTTATAGGTGGTATTGGTATTGGGTTGGCTTCAACTATATCTCCCATGTATATTGCCGAGGTTGCTCCAGCTAAATTTAGAGGAAGATTTGTATCTATAAATCAGCTTTCTATTGTTATTGGTATTTTGGCGGCTCAAATTGTAAACTGGTTAATAGCAGAGCCCATTCCTGAATCTGTTTTACCTGAAGAATTGCTGCACTCATGGAATGGACAAACCGGTTGGAGGATTATGTTTTTAGCCGAATTGGTTCCTGCCATTTTATTTTTTGTTTTGATGTTTTTAATACCTATGAGCCCGAGGTTTTTAATTAAGTTTAATAAGGAAGAAAAGGCACTAGCGGTTTTAAAAAAGATTGGCGGTAATAATTATGCTTTTGAAGAACTAAATAGTATCAAATCCACATTTCAAAACTCAGGTGCTGAAAAGCCTTCGTTATCTGATTTTAAAAGTTCTAAGGTTAAGCGAATACTAATTATAGGTCTGGTACTTGCTGTTTTTCAACAATGGTGTGGTATTAATATTATTTTTAATTATGCACAAGAAATTTTTACGGCGGCCGGTTATAGTGTTGGTGATATGTTGTTTAATATTGTAATTACGGGAAGTGTAAACTTAATATTCACTTTAGTTGCTATGAAAACTGTAGATAGTTGGGGACGTAGAAAACTAATGCTTTTGGGGTCTTTAGGACTTGCTATTGTTTATTTAGTTTTAGGGACTACATATTATTTTGAATTTAAAGGACTACCAGTACTTATTTTAGTGATTACGGCAATTGGTATATACTCTATGTCTTTGGCTCCAATTACATGGGTGGTTCTGTCTGAGATTTTTCCTAATAAAATAAGAGGAATTGCTATGTCCTTAGCAACATTTGCCTTATGGATAGCTTGTTTTATGTTAACTTTTACATTTCCTCTTTTAAATGAAGCTTTAGGTGCTTATGGAACTTTCTATATATATAGTGGTATATGTGTTTTAGGGTTTCTGTTTATTTTGAAAAAATTACCAGAAACAAAAGGGAAGACTTTAGAAGAAATAGAAAATGAAATCTAAATAATATTGTATTTTCAATAATAGATATGAAATTTTTTTTGCTGTGACTATTATTTAAATTACGAGAGTAAGACCTAGTTTCGATGAGGTTTTTGGTTGAAGAATAATATGAGAACAGGAAAGATATAAATAATAAACAAGGAAATTAAACATTAGTTTTTAAGGTCTTTAAGTCAAATTAAGGTTGATAGAATCGTGTAAAATATAAGACCAGATTACGGTTCAAGGATGTGTTTTTTTTGAAACTTCAATACTATTATTTTTAGCCTCTCTTTTTAGTAAATTTGGATAAAATTGATTCGCTACAGGATAAATTTTGTCTAATCTTAATAGTTAATACCTTCTAACTTTGTAAAACAATTAATGAATATCTATAATGAAGAAAAAGGATTTGGCTCATTTAGAAGAAGTCTCCTTTGCTAATTATGAATTATTTAATTTTAATAAAAGAGAGAGTTTATGGGTAGTAAATCCATAAAATTTAGAACGGTAACATATTTGTTTAATGATTAAAACACATATAATGAAAAAGCTTTTGTTTTTTTTCATAATGATAACTTTATGTAGTTGTCAATTCCCTATCAATGCTCAAGAAAAACCTAACATCATTGTATTATTTGCTGATGATGCAGGTTATGGTGATTTCGGATTTCAAGGTAGCACTGTAATGAAAACACCTAATTTAGATAAGCTTGCTGCTTCGGGAATTAAATTTACTCAAGGTTATGTTACCGATGCTACCTGTGGCCCTTCAAGAGCAGGGTTGATAACAGGTAAATACCAACAGCGATTTGGTTATGGAGAGATAAATGTTCCTGGTTATATGAGTCCTAGTTCTAAATTCTTAGGGGATGATATGGGCTTGCCTTTAGATCAAAAAACAATAGCAGATTATTTAAAAACCTTGGGGTATACCAATGCAGCTTATGGCAAATGGCACTTAGGTGACGCTGATAGGTTTCATCCTTTAAAAAGAGGTTTTGATGAGTTTTATGGTTTTAGGGGAGGAGCCAGAAGTTATTTCGGTTATGAGAATTTGGAAAAGGTTCATAAGGACAATAAAATGGAGCGTAATTTTGAAAACTATGAAGAGCCAGATGGATACGCAACAGATGTTTTTGCTGATGAAGCTGTTGCTTTTATTGAGCGTAATAAAAATAATCCTTTTTTCATTTATTTAGCCTTTAATGCGGTTCATACGCCTATGGAGGCTACTGAAGAAGATTTGGCCAAGTTTCCTAATTTAAAAGGTAAACGAAAGGAAGTTGCCGCCATGACCTTGGCTTTAGATAGAGCTTGTGGTAGAGTAATGGCTAAGCTTGAAGAGTTAGGTCTAGACGAGAATACAATTGTTGTGTTTTCAAATGATAATGGCGGACCTACAGATAAAAATGCGTCATTAAATTTGCCTTTAAGTGGAACAAAATCTAATCACTTAGAGGGCGGAATTAGAGTGCCTTATCTTATAAAATGGCCTAAAAAGTTAGATCCAGGAACTGTTTATAACTATCCTGTAAGTACCTTAGATTGGTTGCCTACTTTTTATGCTGCTGCTGGAGGAAATATGTCAGAACTTGAAGATATTGATGGCGTTGATTTGGTTCCTTATGTTAATGGGGAAAAGGAAGGCAGACCTCATGAAGATATGTTTTGGAAAAAGGAAGCACGAGCCGTTTATAGACACAATGATTGGAAATTAATTCGTTTTGCTGATAGACCGGCTGAACTTTACGATTTAACAAAAGATAGTACGGAACAGAAAGATTTAGCGTCACAAGAACCCGAAAGGCTAAGAGCCATGTTCAAAAAACTTTTTGCGTGGGAATTAACTTTAGAACGTCCACTCTGGATGCTTCAACAGCAATTTGAAAAATACGATACCGACAGAATGGATCGCTTTAGAACACCTATACTTGTTAAGAAAGAAATGCAGCAGTATCAAAATATTGAAAATGATAATTTAAAAGATTAAGTTTTTTTGGTCAATGTTTAATAGGTTATATTGTTTTACTAAGCTATATCCCGTCGGTTAGGTTGAGAGTTTTTCTAGTAGTTATCTGAATTCAAATTCAGTAAGAAAAATTTAAATATGGTTACAACTGAAAAGGAGTATTAATAAAACAGAGGGTTATTCTAAAGGTATTGGCAACACGGTAAACAGAGGGTATTAATATGTCTGATATTTATGGAGATAATAACAACATTTCTGTCAAATAATTTATAAAGGAAATAACCGCCCCCCTTTTTTTTCATTACTCTATTGATTAATTTCATCAATAAGTATATTCTAATCAATGTTAACCGAAAACGATTTAAAGAGATTATCTTCTATGGCACATGAGAAAACACTTTTTTGTTTCTATATTTTACTTATAACTTTTAATATAAGCTTTACTCAAAACCCGCAGTTTTCCACGGCAGGTTTTTATCCAGTAGAAGGTAGCAACCGCAAAGTTTATAATTTCAATCCTGGATGGCGATTTTACAAAGGAGATATAGAAAATGCCTATTCAATAGGTTTTGATGATTCCAATTGGTTGGCTGCCAATTTACCACACGGGCTAGAGATATTGCCCGAAAACGCTAGTGGAGGCAGAAATTATCAAGGCATTGCGTGGTATCGCAAAGAGTTCCAAGTAAAAAAGGATGATCTTCAAGACAAGATGTATATCTATTTTGAAGCTGTCATGGGTGTGGCCAAAGTTTGGGTTAACGGTCAACAAGTTGCAGAACATTATGGAGGTTATCTGCCTTTTGTAGTAGATATTTCGGAAATAGTGACCACAGGTAAAAATGTCATAGCTGTCATGGCTGATAATAGTGATAGTAAGCTCTATCCACCAGGAAAAAATCAATCGGGACTTGACTTTAGCTATTTTGGAGGTATTTATAGAGATGTTTATTTCATTAAAACAAATCCTACTCATGTAACTTTTAAAGAACTTAGCCATACAGAAGCTGGAGGTGGTGTTTTTGTTGGGGTTTTAGATATTAAAGACAACAGTGCTAAAATAGAGGTGCGAACCGAAATTGTAAACGCATCCAAAAGGTCACAAGATATTATTGTAAAAACCATTCTTGAAAATCAGGAGCAAAAGAAACTAAAAACCATAACCCAAAAAATAAAGTTAAAACCCAATGAAACCAAGCAGTTAGTAGAAGAACTTGTTGCAAAAAATGTGCGACTCTGGCATCCAGAAGATCCCTATTTACATTTTATAAAAACAGAGATCATTGTTGATGGAAAGCAAGTAGATCAGTTACGCACCCGTTTTGGCATTCGGCTTTATGAGATGAAAGGAGCTGAAGGCTTATTTATAAATAAAAAGCCCATAGGGAAAAAGCTTATTGGTGTAAATAGACATCAAGATTATATGTATGTGGGTAATGCGTTGCCAAATTCAGCACATTACAGAGATGTAAAATTGTTAAGGGAGGGTGGAAGCCACATCGTTCGCGTAGGACACTATCCTCAAGATGATGCGTTTTATGATGCGTGTGATGAGCTAGGAATGATTACCACAACGGCCAATCCTGGTTGGCATTTCTTTAATTTCAAGGAACAAATTTTTGAAGAGCGCCTCTACGAAGATTCCCGAAACCTGGTGAGAAAGGATAGAAACAGACCCTCCATTTTGCTTTGGGAAACAGCACTCAATGAAACCCCTTCACAGCCAGGCCATGTCATGAATAATATGCATAAGGCAGCCCATGCGGAATATCCATTCCCAGGCATGTATACGGTAACTGATTATGAAGAAGCTAAAAAAGGAGGCTTGGATGTGTATTATCACGGTTATGATACAAACATAAACTCATTCAACAGGGAGTTTGGTGATGGTAATGAAGTAGATGACTGGTATTCCCAAAATTCCATAGTAAGGGTTAAGCGTGAATGGGGTGAGAAGGCTATGTTAGATCAATCTTTAAGGCAAGCCGAGCGATTGGCAGAACGTTACCTAACAGGTAAAGTTAGAATTGGTGCCGCCATGTGGGCGGGTATTGACCACCAAAGAGGCTACCATCCCGATCCCTTTTGGGGAGGTCATTTGAATGTGGCACGCTTACCACGTTATACCTATTACCTGTACCAAAGTCAAAATGATCCTAACTATAAAATAAAAGGGACAGATAAGGTTACCACGGGACCAATGATATACATAACAAATGAATTAACACAATTATCACCTTCAGATGTGGTCATTTTTAGCAATTGTGATGAAGTTCAATTAACATGGTTAGGTAAGGACTATGGTATGCAAAAGCCTAGTAGAGATGATAAATACAAAGGATTACCACATCCACCATTTATTTTTAAAAACGTTTTTAGTTTGATGCAAGTCACAACCAGAGGCCCTCAAGGTAAAAAAGAGCTTCCCAAAATGATTGTAAAAGGTTTTATAGAAGGAAAGGAGATAACTGAAGAAGTGAAGGTGTACGCCCAACGTTCAGAAAAGTTGAAATTGTGTATTGATGCTGAGGGCTTGGATTTAGTCGCTAATGGTTCTGATTTTATTCCTGTTAGAGCAACTATTGTAGATAAAAATGGAACAAAAAAAGTATTGGCAGAAGATTATGTGTATTTTGAAGTTGAAGGACCAGCAGAAGTTATTGGAGGAATAAGTAATATGGCGAACCCAGCAAAATCATCCTTTGGAATTGCTACAGCGTTAATCAAAACTACTCTGAAATCAGGTTCCATTAAAGTAAGGGCTTATGTTGATGGCCTAGAGTCTGACGAAATTACTTTGGAGTCCAAGCCTACAAATTTGCCTTTATACTATTATGAGGAGTATATGAACAACTCTAAGAAACAAAACCTCGACATTGTAGTAATTGAACAAAAACAAGAGGAAAATTTACCAACAGACGTCAAAGAATTGCAAGAAGAATTAAAAAAGCTAAAATTAGAATTAGTGGGGAAAACACAGGCTTTAATGGAACTGAGGAATAACCCGAAAGGGGAATAAAAGACTTAACTCTAATTAGTTTAGTGCCGTTAATAAAAGGAGACTCTTTGGCTAATAGAGCTTTATTTTAGCAATATCCACATTATGGAAATCAAGGTGGAGAACCTTCTAGTATTATTAGAAAGGGAAATTGGAAGCTTATTCATTATTACGAAGATGGTCGTGATGAATTATATAACCTATCTACCGATCCGTATGAGCAGCAAGATGTTTTTAAAGACAATATAATTAGGTCAGAAGCTTTAAGACTAGAATTAAATGCTTTTTTAACGGAGACTAATGTGCAAATTCCAACCGTAAACCCAAATTACGATGAGGTTTTGGCTGAAAAACAATATGAAAACAGAAAAACAAACATGCTTCAAAGATTAGAAAAAGAACTTAAACACTTCTTGGATAAAGCGTTTAAACCAAATGAAGATTGGTGGAATAGTAGCCTTACCAAAGATTAATTATTTAAAGTTGTCTTTTTCTGTTAAGGCTTCAAACACTAGTTTTAATACCCATTTGTTTAGACTGTAAATCTTCAAGTTACTGTTCTTTAGAAGTAGAAGACTCTCTTACAATGAGTTCGGCATCCAGAATTATCTTATTTAGAGCCTGTTTTACTGTTTTTTTCTTGGTGTAATTTAAAAATGTTTTTGCCGCTTGCTTACCAATTTCGGTACTATGTTGGTTAATACTTGTTATAGAAGGTGAAAGCATGGCTGTAAAAGGTTCATTGCCAAAACCAACCAAAGCAATATCTTGAGGAACTCTTATATTATTTTCTTTAAGCACCTGAAGCGCTCCGAGAGCTGCGTAATCACTGGCCACATAAACAGCATCGGGTTTGTTCTTTAAACGGAGTAATTGTAGCATTTTATCTCGGCCGTCATCGGTGGTCAGGCTACATTCAATAAGAAGTTCGCTGTCAAGAGGCAAATCGTGTTTTTTTAAGGCATCAATATATCCCTTAATACGGTTATTGAAAATTCTAGTATGTCTATACCCACCAATATGTGCAATGCGTTTACAGCCTTGGTTTACAAGATGTTCTACAATAACATGGCTGCTTTTGTAGTCGTCAATACCTATATAGTCTACATTTAAATCATTTTCTCCTCTATCAAATAGAATTAAAGGAATACCCTTAGATTTTATTTTTTCGTAGTATGATAGGTCAATAGTTTCATTGGCCATAGATGCTATAATACCATCTACTTGGGTAAACAGCAAGGTGTCTATATTATTACATTCTTTTTGGTAAGATTCATTAGACTGGGTAATAATAATATTATAACCTTCTTTGTTTAAAACTTCCTCAATATTTTGAATGACTGAAGAAAAGAAGTTACTGTTAGTACGGGGTACAATAACACCCACTAAATGACTTTTACCTTTTCGTAACGCACTGGCTAGGTGATTGGGCTGATAGTTTAAATTTTTGGCTACCTGCTTAACAGCTTTTTTGGTTTTCTCGCTAATTCTAGGATCATTGTGTAGCGCCTTTGAAACCGCTGCGGGAGATATGTTTAAGACGTTAGCAATATCTTTTATTGTAGTTTTCTTTTTGATATTCAATTTTTTTATATATTTGCTTAAACGTTTAAGCAAATATACTCTTAAAGTTTGTGTAATCAAAACCTTATTGTAAAATAATAAACTAAGTGGGTTTTGATTTATTTACGGTAGAATGGTTAAACGTTTAACCAAAGTTTAAATAAATTAAAATAAGACTATTAAAATGAGTAAAGTAGTAACATTTGGAGAAATCATGTTAAGATTAGCTCCTCAAGGATTTTTAAGATTTTCACAAGCAAATAGTTTTGATGTGATTTACGGGGGCGGTGAGTCTAACGTAGCAGTTTCTTTAGCTAATTATGGTGTTGATGTTGATTTTGTAACACGTTTACCAAAAAATGATATTGGTGAATGTGCCATGATGGAAATGCGTAAACGTGGTGTTGGTGTAGATAAGATTGTTTGGGGTGGAGACCGTTTAGGGATTTATTTCTTAGAAACTGGAGCTGTATCTAGAGGATCTAAAGTAGTTTATGACCGTGCTCATTCTGCAATGTCTGAAATTGAATCTGGAATGATTGATTGGGATGCTGTTTTTGAAGGTGTAGAATGGTTTCACTGGACGGGTATTACGCCTGCTATTTCTCAAGGTTCTGCTGATGTTTGTTTAGAGGCTGTTAAGGTGGCTAGCGCAAAAGGAATTACTATTTCAACCGACTTAAATTATAGAGCTAAATTATGGAAATATTGTGATGCGGCTCATAGAGAAAAGGTAATGACAGAATTGACTTCTTATTGCGATATCGTATTAGGAAATGAAGAAGATGCTGAAATGCATTTTGGTATTAAGCCAGAAGGGATTACAGTACAAACACAAGGGCATGATGTAAAAGCTGAGGCATTCTTGTCTGTATGTCAACAAATGATGGAGAAATTCCCAAGAGCTAAAAAGGTAATTACTACACTAAGAGGTTCTATTTCTGCATCTCACAATACTTGGGCTGGTGTACTATATGATGGTAAGAAAATGTATGAAACACGTCAGTATCAAATTACTGATATTGTTGATAGAGTAGGTGGAGGTGACTCATTTATGGGAGGTTTAATTTACGGATTATTAAAATACCCTGAAGATGATCAAAATGCATTAGATTTTGCTGTAGCTGCTTCTTGTTTAAAACATACTATTAAAGGTGATGCAAACCTAGTATCTGTGGCTGAAGTAGAAAAATTAATGGGAGGTGACGCTTCGGGTCGTGTAGCAAGATAATACATGGATTTCATTATTAACCTGTTGCATACTGTAGCTATGTAACAGGTTAATAGTTTCTATTAACAATAAGAAATATTAAAGAAAAATGGCACAATATTCAAGATTAGAAGTAGCTCAAGCTATGAAAGACACAGGGATGATTCCTTTATTTTTCAATAGTGATATTGAGTTAAGTAAAAAAGTTTTAAAAGCGTGTTACGATGGTGGCGCTAGATTATTAGAGTTTACTGCACGTGGTGATTTCGCTCACGAAGTTTTTGGAGAGTTAACCAAGTATGCTATTAAAGAACTTCCAGGAATGATTATGGGAGTTGGCTCTGTGACCGATGCAGCTGCAGCTTCATTATATATGGCTTTAGGCGCAAACTTTATCGTTACACCCGTATTAAGAGAAGATATTGCTATCGCTTGTAACCGTAAAAAAGTATTATGGTCGCCTGGTTGTGGAAGTTTAACTGAAATCGCTAGAGCTGAAGAGCTTGGATGTGAAATAGTGAAATTATTCCCTGGTGATTTATACGGACCAAAATTCGTAAAAGGTATTAAAGGACCTCAGCCTTGGACAAGCATTATGCCAACAGGAGGTGTTTCTCCAACCGAAGAAAACCTTAAAGGTTGGTTCGATGCAGGAGTAACTTGTGTGGGTATGGGATCTCAATTAATTTCAAAAGAAATTATAGCCAATAAAGATTATGCTAAGCTAGAGCAAGATGTAAAAGCTGCTTTAGATATCATTAAAGCCGTTAGATAGGTATTGAATCATATCAATTAGTTAGTTAAAGAGAGTCGCTTTTAAGTGGCTCTTTTTTTTGTCATAATATTGACTAAAATGAGCAAATTAACCGATTTAATTTATTGTTCGTACAAAAGTATTCTTTTTTTGAACGATTCATTTTTTTATTATTGTTACATTTAATTTATGTATCAATTTAAAAGTAACCAAGCTTAAGGGTGTTTGATTGAGTAGAGGCTTTAATTTTATGCTCACCTATATTTACTTAATGTCAATAAAAAAATAATGCGCCTAATACTAAATATTTTTTTTCTCACTTTTTTTCTGTTCAACGGTTTTTCTCAACATAAAACATATCAATTTACACATTTATCAACAGCCGAGGGTTTATCGCAAAGTTCAGCAATTACCATAGAACAAGATAATTTAGGTCAAATATGGATTGGTACTAGAGATGGCCTTAATAAATATGATGGGAGTAAATTTAAGATTTATAGAAATGATATTGACAACGAGAATTCTATCAGCAACAATGATGTATTATCCATTACCCAAGATAGTCAAGGCTACATTTGGATTGGTACGTATAACGGTTTAAATAAATATAATCCTAAAACAGATAGGTTTACACGCTATTTTCATGAGCAAAACAGCAGCTCCCTAAGTAATAATACCGTATGGGCTATTAAAGAATTGTCTAATGGCGATATTTTAATAGGTACTTCAAATGGGCTCTCTGTATATGATAAAAAAAGTAATCGTTTTTCTTCATACGTTCAAAATGAGTTGTATAGCGGTTTGGCTGGAAACCATATACTTTGTATTAAAGAAACAAGGAAAGGACGGGTTTTTATTGGCACAGCAACGGGTTTATGTGAGGTGGTCAGTCTGGAACCGGCGCATTATCGTTTTAGGTATGTTGAAGAAAGTCAGGCACTTTATATTCAAGATTTAGTTGAGTCACAAGAGGGACATATCTTAATAGCAACAAAGGCAAAAGGCGTGCTAAGTTATGATCCTGTTAATCATAGTGTTGAGTCCTATTTAAAAACAGATAAATTACATGAAGATGAAAATAATGTAAGACGCCTCTTATTTGATAAAAAAAATCAGTTATGGATAGGTACTTATAATGGCATAAGAATTATAGGGAGCAATAATGAGATAACCTACTTGAAGTCAAATATTAGTGACCCCAAAAGTTTAAGTAAAAACTCAATAAAATCTTTGTTTTTAGATAGAAAAGGATCGGTTTGGATTGGTACTTATTATGGGGGGGTAAATATATGGGATGATGCCAATGTGAATTTTTCCAATTTAACCCAGAGTGCAGGTGTACTTGGTTTGAATTATAATGTAGTGAGTTCAATGGCTCATTTCAAAAATCGTATTTTTTTAGGTACAGAAGGAGGAGGTATTAATGTCTATAATAAGACCAATAAATTGTTTTCCTATATAGATCAGAAAAATTCTAAGTTGTTACCCGATAATAATATAAAAGCGGTCAGTGTAATTGAAAAAAATGAGTTATGGATAGGAACCTTTAATAAGGGGATAGCAATTTACAACTTAGAATTAGGAAAGTTGGAAAATCATAAAGTCCCGGTAGCGCTCATAAATGTTTTGAAAGATGTCGGAGTTTATAGCATAAAGCAAGACTCAAAAAGAAATGTTTGGCTGGGTACTTTTGGTAAGGGAATAGTAACCTATAATTTAGATACAAAGAATATTTCGACTATTACAACCTCAAATGATTTTTCACAGTCACTTTCTAGTAATTTGGTGAGAGTTATATGGTGTGATTCTAAGGGCAACATTTGGGCTGGAACCGAACGTGGATTGAACAAAATTGATCAAAACGGTCTTGTTACCTCATATTTTTATGATATGAACAGACAATTCGGTGAAGATATCTTATCGGTTTTTGAAGATAGTATTGGAGATATTTGGGTAGGAACGAAAGCCAGGGGCCTATTTAAACTAGAAGGAACTACCTTTAAGTCTATTGAACTTATTGAAAATAATATTGAAGTTTCAGCGGTTCATAGTATTCTTGAAGATGATTTGGATAATCTTTGGATTAGTACCAATCATGGCATTGTGAGGTTTGGTAAAAATTCAAATAAAATTGACTTTTTTAATCAAAAGGACGGGCTAGTTGGAAATGAATTTAATAATAACGCATCCTTAAAAGTTAATCGTTCTGAGTTTTATTTTGGAGGGCCATCAGGGGTAACATCTTTTAATACAAATCAGTTAACAAAAAACGCGTATGCCCCTCAAGTTATTTTAACAGATTTTGCAGTAAAAAATGAAGTCATTATTCCGCAAGCAGAAAATGATATTTTAAAAGAAGCGCTTCCCTTTACAAAATCGATAAAACTATCTTATGACCAGGGAAATTTTAGTGTTAGCTTTTCAATGCCCAATTTCATAAATTCAAAAAACAATAGATATAAGTATAGATTAAAGGGACTAGAAGATAGTTGGAATTATACTTTGAGTAATGCGGTGTCATATACAATTCAAAATCCGGGGAATTATGTATTCGAGATAACAGGATCTAATGGTGATGGAGTTTGGAACGAATCAGTAACATCGCTTAGTATTGTTGTTAAGCCAGCGCCTTGGCGTAGTTGGTGGGCGTTCTTAATTTACGGATTACTTATTACTACAGCTCTATATATGTTATTAAGTATACTAAAGTCAAAAACCAAGTTGCGTCATCAATTGGAGTTAGAGTACATAGAAGGAGAAAGAACTAAAGAAATAAATAAAACCAAGCTTGAGTTTTTTACAAATATTTCTCACGAATTTAGAACCCCGTTAGCATTAATACTTGGGCCTCTTCAGCAAATTATTGAAGATTATAGAGGAAGTAATAAAATATATAAGAAACTTTTAGTTGTAGAGAATAGTGCCAATCACTTATTGCAGCTCATTAATAGACTTATGGATTTTAGAAAGTTAGAGAATAACCTTTATAAGTTGGAAGCGGCAGAAGGTAATGTTGTGAAGTTCTTACAAGAAATTTATTTGTCCTTTACAGAGTTTGCAAAGGATGGAGGTTATCAGTATAACTTTACAGTTTCTGAAGAAGAATTACTGGTTTATTATGATCGTAATAAATTAGAACGCGTGTTTTATAATCTCATTTCAAATGCCTTTAGATATACGCCAAAAGGAGGAATTATTAACCTCCGCATCTTTAGAAAGGAAAACGAAGTTGTAATTAAAGTTGAAGATACGGGAGTTGGTGTAGCTAAAGAATATCAAGATAAAATATTTGAACGGTTTTTTGAGGTAGCTGTGAATAACAAACCAGATAACGATTATAATAAAGGTACGGGGATTGGTTTGTCTATTGCTAAAAATATTGTAAATCTTCATAAAGGAGAAATTTCTGTTTCAAGTAATACAGATGATAAGGGGTCTGTATTTACAGTTGTTTTACCAATGGGAATTGATCATCTTTCTGAAGAAGAGATTGTTAAAAATTTTAAGTTTAGTGATGATCTTTCTCAATATGTGGAACAATTAGAAAAAAATGACATTGTTTTAGATGATGCCATTAAAGAAGTTCCTGAACCTGAAAATCAAACTATTTTATTGGTAGAAGATAACAAGCCTTTAAGAAAGTTTATGAAGAGTATCTTAAAAAGTACATACAATATTCTCGAAGCAGAAAATGGAAAAGTAGGGATGGGGTTAGCCCAAAAAGAAAGTCCTGACCTTATTATAAGTGATGTGGTTATGCCCGTTATGGCCGGAACAGAATTATGTGCAGCTATAAAAGAAAATATAAAGACCAGCCATATCCCGATAATCTTACTAACATCCAGAACTTCACTTATATACAAACTGGAAGGATTAGAGCGAGGGGCTGATGATTACATAAGCAAACCTTTTAATGTAGTTGAGTTTAAAGCCCGTATTAAGAATTTATTAGAATCAAATGCAAGATTAAAGCGCAAGTTTACGGAGCAAAGTGTTTTACAACCTAATGAAGTTACAGTTACCTCTATAGACGAGCGACTCTATAAAAAAGCGGTTCAAATAGTTGAAGCGAATATAAGCAATGGCCAGTTTGATGTGCCTTTTTTCTGTTCTGAGTTAGGGGTTAGTAGAACGATGCTTTTTACAAAAATAAAAGCATGGTCTGGTTTCACTCCAAATGAATTTGTGCAACATTTTAGAATGCAGCGAGCAGCTCAACTTTTAGAACAAGGTAAAATCAATGTGTCAGAAGTAAGTTATAAGGTCGGATTTAAAAACCCAAAGTACTTCAGTAGATGTTTTCAAAAGAAATTCGGGAAATCTCCAACCCAATATGCGGATAAATTTGGTGCGATGTAGTTGAATTTTTGTTTGTAAGTAGTTGTTTTTTAGTGTTTTGTATTTTTTTACCCCTTTTTATGGACTTTTAAATCTATGTTTTGTTCTAGTTTTAAAATATGAAAAATCAAGAACCAAAAAGACCTTTTATTGAGATTTTATTAGTCTTAATAATTGTTGTGTTTAGTTTGATTATCATCTATCTAATCTAGAATTAACTAAATTTTAAACTAATGAAAAAAAACAAACGATTAAAGAATGTATTCTTTTTATTGCTAGTGTTTTGTGCTGTACTTTCTACTAGTGCGCAGCAAACCACAGTAAGTGGTATGGTTACATCGACTACAGACGGGATGTCACTTCCGGGAGTTAATGTTATTATTAAGGGTACACAATCAGGAACATCAACCGATTTTGATGGTAATTTTAGCATCGATACAGAAATAGGTTCTGTGCTTGTGTTCACGTATATTGGTTATATGGCACAAGAGGTTACTGTTGGCAATTCTAACACTATTAATGTAGTGTTAACTGAAGATGTAAGTGCTCTAGATGAAGTTGTGGTTGTTGGGTATGGTGCAGCCAAGCGTAGTGACTTAACGGGTTCGGTGTCATCTGTAAAGGCTGAACAACTAAGCGCTTTTCCTGTTTTAGATGCGCAACAGGCTCTACAAGGTCGCGCGGCAGGGGTGTCTGTTCAGTCCAATAATGGTGGTGAGCCAGGAGCGCCTATTAATGTTACCATTAGGGGTAATACATCAATTGGTGCAAGTAGTGCGCCACTAGTTGTTGTTGATGGTTTTGTGGGGGGCACATATCCACAACCACAAGATATTGCTTCTGTTGAAGTGTTAAAAGATGCTTCGGCAACAGCCATTTATGGTTCTCGAGGGGCTAATGGGGTTATTATGGTAACCACCAAAAAAGGTAAAAAAGGGAGAATGACAGTTGAGTTAAATACAAATTACACTGTTCAATCTGTCTCTAATACTATTGAGCTTTTAAATGCCGATGAGTTTGCAGCTTATCAACAGCAAATAAATTCAAACTACCAACAAGGACCTGCAAGAACAGATTGGCAAGATTTAATTTATCAAAATGGTCACACGTCAAATCATCAATTGTCGTTCTCAGGTGGGTCTGATAAAATTAACTATTACATTTCAGGAAACTATTTTGATCAAAAAGGAATTGTTGTTAATTCTGGGTTTGAGCGTTTTTCGTTTTTAAGCAATGTTGACGCTGATATTACCGATAAACTTAAAGTAGGGTTTAATGCCTTTGGAAGTCGCAGTACAAAAGACGGTGTTTCTACACAAGCCAATTCTGGAGGTCGAGGTAGCGGAGATGTTATATCTATTGCTTACCGATTTGCTCCCGATTTAGGAATAACTGATGAAAATGGAAATTACACTTTTAACTCAGTTGGTGATGATGTAGATAATCCTTTTGCTATAGCTACACAAACTCAAGATCGAACAACAACAGATCGCTACAGAGCAAATTTTTACGGACAATATGAAATTATTGAGGGCTTATCCTTTAAAACTACCTTTGGCTGGGCCACTCGTAATGAAGGTAGGGGAAGATTTCAACCATCTACTTTAATTACAACTGCTGGAGCTCAAGGTGGTATTGGCTCTTATCAGACTTTGAAAAATTCAAACATACTTTCCGAGAACTATCTTACCTATACTACCGAACTTGGTAAAGGTAATTTCACAGCTTTATTGGGGTATTCATTCCAAAAAGACAAAACAGAAACTGCATTTGCAGGTGCACAAGGTTTTGTAAGTAATAGTGTCTCGTATTATGATTTAGGTGGTGGTGCAGTGCCTTTGTTTCCTCAGTCTTCATTGTCTGAATTCGAATTACAATCGATTTACGGACGATTAAATTATGATTGGGATGATAAGTATTTAATCACACTCACAGGCCGTCGTGATGGCGCTTCAAATTTCGCTAAAAATGAGAAATATGCTTTTTTCCCGTCAGGAGCTTTAGGCTGGAAAGTGTCCAATGAAAATTTCTTAAAAGAAAATAATACTATCAATAACCTTAAATTAAGATACAGTTACGGGGTTACGGGTAATCCATCTATTGCACCATACCAATCTTTAGCTAGTTACCAGCCCATTTATGCGGTTACTGGTGGTGAAACAGTCAATGCCGTGGTTCCGCTTCAATTGGCTAACCCAGACTTAAAATGGGAATCTTCGTATCAATCTAACTTGGGGGTTGATTTGGGTTTATGGAAAAATAGATTGTCTTTATCTGTGGACGTGTATAATATTAACACCAAAGACTTAATTTTAGGTGACAGTTCGGTACCTGAATACACCGGATTTTTGAGGCTGGAAGCCTTGAAAAATATTGGAGAAATGAATAATAAAGGGGTGGAAATTGTGCTAACAAGTAAAAACATTGCTAATGATAACTTTTCTTGGACAACCGATTTTAATTGGTCAAGAAACCGAAATACAATTAAAACATTAGTAGGAGAACAAGACATATTTTTAAATTCAGCACCCGGACATTTTTTATTAAGTGAAACACATATTTTACGTGAAGGTGAGCCGGTGGGGCAGTTCTTTGGTTATGAGTATAAAGGTGTATACCAAGGTGGTGATTTACCAGCAGGCACCGCAACTTTTGGTGGAGCAGAGTCTGGAGCAGGTAACGAATTGTTTACTGATATTGATGGTGATGGGGCTATTACAACAGCAGACAGAAAAATTATTGGAGATCCTAATAAAGACTGGACGGCTGGTTTTAATAACACCTTAAGATACAAAAACTTCGATCTAAATGTTTTCTTTCAGGGAGCCGCAGGGGGCGATATTTATAGCTATACTTTATCTGAATTGGCCTCGGGTAGTTCTAATGCTACTAAAGAGGCTTTAAATGCTTGGACCCCCGGTAATCCTTCTAACGTTCCATCGGTTGCCGTAAGAGAAAAACGTATATCTTCAAGATTTGTATATGATGGCAGTTATATCAGATTACGAAATCTTGCCTTAGGGTATAACTTTCCAAGTACGCTTGTAAAAAAAATAGGAATGCAAAGTGCACGCGTTTCTGTGAGTGGTCAGAATTTATGGACCATAACCGACTATCCGGGTACAGATCCAGAGGTAAGCTACAGAAGTTCAGGTGGACAAAATAGTAATGTAAATCAAGGGTTTGATTATGGTAATTATCCTAATGTGGAGTCGGTTACTTTTAGTCTTAATCTTAAGTTTTAAAACTGATTGATTATGAATGTTTTAAATGCAAAATATCAAAAAATGAAAAATATAAAATATATATTCATATTGACGCTAGTGTCAATAGTAGGGTGCTCAGATTTAGAGGAAAACCCGATATCTGTACTTTCGCCTGATGGATTCTATCAATCATCCAGAGATGTGCAAACCACCATTAATGGATGCTATGGTAATATGACCGAGGAAGCTTTTTGGGGTAGAAAATTGTCTTTACCACTTATGCTAAGAAGTGATATGGTTGGTATTGGTGATGTAGGTACGGCCTCAAGGCGTATTGATCATGATAATTTTACCGTGAATGCTGATAACGGTATGATTACAGCCTTTTGGCCAAGAACATATCAAATTATAGCAGGAGCTAATGAAGCTATTGCTGGTGCATCTAAAATTTCTGAGTCTGAAGATATTTTAAATCCGATTACAGCTCAGGCGTATTTTGTGAGAGCTTACACCTATTTTCATTTAGTAAGATTGTTTGGTGATATTCCATACATTGACAACCCTGTGGATAATATCGAGGCGGCAAAGAACATATCAAAAACACCAGCTACTGAGGTTTATACCAAGATTATTGCCGATTTAGAATATGCTAAACAATGGTTGCCCGACGTACAATCGTCTAGATCATTACCTTCAAAAGCTACTGCAGCTGGCTATCTGGCATTAGTACATTTAACGATGAATGAGTTTGATAAAGCATACACCGAAGCAAAATTTGTTATTGATAATGAAAGCCGATTTGATTTGGTATTAGCGGATGATTTTCAAGACTTATTTGATGCAACAAAACAAGATGGTTTAAAGGAGTCACTTTTTGAGATTGATTATAATGGGTTTAGAGATGGAAATTACGGTACAGATTATCAGCCTGCTCTAACAGGAATTAGAGCTAATCAACGTGGAGATATTGGTGGCGGATGGTCTGTAGCCGTTCCTAATGTTGAAGTATATAACCGTTGGGACGGAAGAGATTACAGAAAAGCCGTTAGTTTAGATACTACTGCTGTTTTTGCAGGCGTTGAAGAGCCTTTTATGAACTTTCCAAATTTCGATTCAAGAAACATAGCAAGTCCATATATAGCAAAATATACCAGATTAATTGGACTAAGTGCGCAAGGTAATGGAAGAGCATCACAATTAAATTATGCTCAATTAAGATATGCAGAAGTCCTCTTGATAGCGGCTGAGGCATTAAATGAAATCAATCCAGGTTCTGCTGAGGCTGACGGATATATAAACCGTGTAAGAGCTAGAGCCAGAAATCAAGCAGGAACTATTACAGTATTTCCAGCCGATGTAACACCAGGAATGTCTCAAGAAGCCTTTAGAGATATGGTGCTTGAAGAGCGTAAATGGGAGTTGGCTTTTGAGTGCAAGCGTTGGTATGACATTAAAAGACGTCAATTAGGTGATGAGGTGTTTAGTGCCAGTGGTATAGAGCAGCGCCCTAACTTTTCTGCCTCAAGAGATTATTTGTTGCCATTACCAAGTGATGAATTACTGCGTAACTCTAATTTAGAACCCAATAATCCTGGATACTAATTTTGAAATATGAACAGAACTAATTTGATTATTTTCATTCTTGGATTTACATGCATAGTAGCGTGTAAATCCAAGGAAGAAAATAAGGCTTCAGAACCAACTACGGATGTTGAGGCTTTACTAAAAAACCGATATGCAATGCTTGCTGCTTATAAAGCTATTGCGAATGCATTTCCAAGAAGCTACAATCATAAAACCAAAACAATTCATAAAGTGCCTTCTAAAGATTGGACTAGTGGATTTTTTCCAGGAAATCTGTGGCAGATTTATGAGATCACAGGTGACGAAACCTTCATGGAAAAAGCAAAAGTTTGGACGGCTTTGGTAGAAAAAGAAAAGCGCAATGGCGGAACCCACGATATGGGTTTTAAAATTTATTGCAGCTTTGGTAATGGTTTGAAGCACACAGATTCAGTACACTATAAACAAGTAATAATTGAAAGTGCTAAAACCCTAAGCACTCGATATGATGAAAAAATAGGGAGTATACGGTCTTGGGATTTTAATTCAGATACATGGCAGTTTCCAGTAATTATTGACAATATGATGAATTTAGAATTGCTTTTTGAGGCCACTAAATTATCAGGTGATAGTTTGTATCATGACATTGCTTTTAAACACGCTGAAACTACCATGAAAAATCACTTTAGACCAGACAACAGTACCTGGCATGTTTTAGATTATGATACCATTTCTGGTCAAGTAAGAGCGCGGGTAACACATCAAGGTATTCATGACGACTCTGCGTGGGCTCGTGGACAAGCCTGGGCTATAAATGGGTTTGTAATGGTGTATCGATACACGAAAGACGAACGTTTTTTAAACAGAGCAAAAGCAACAGCCAATTATTTTATTAATCATAAACATTTACCAGAAGATGGTATTCCGTATTGGGATTTTGATGCCCCTAACATACCCAATGAATCTCGTGATGTTTCGGCAGCGGTCATTGTGGCTTCTGGTTTGGTAGAGTTGTATCAATACACCCATGATGATGCCTATATAAACTATAGTAGACAGGTGGTTAATAGTTTAAAATCAGAACAATATATACTGCCGGCCGATTTAGATATCCCCTTTATTCTTGATCATAGTTTTGGTGATTGGTCACATAAAATGGAAATGGATGAGCCTATTGTTTATGGTGATTATTATTTTTTACAAACCATACTTCGTTTAAAGAATTTAGAAACTCAGAATCCATGATGGATCAGGATGGTTGAAAAACTTAATTAGAATATTTTTGATGCACAACAAGGTTTTTGCATCTTGTTAATAAAAGCACTTAATTTTACATCCGTTATTAAAATAATGAAATCAATTTTATATGTCATTACATTGGGATTTAGCATGCTATTGTCTTTGGGTTCTTTCGCTGCGAACAGTAACCCTTTAATTCGAAAAAGGACTAATATAAATTCCGATTGGGAGTATTTGGAGCGTGATGTTAAATCTCCAAAAGAAGCGCTCAGCCATTTCGATTGGGAAGAGATTGATTTACCGCACACGTGGAATGCTCTAGATGCAACCGATGTAACTCCCGGCTACAGACGCAGTGCAAGTTGGTATAAAAAAGACATATTTATTGATAAGGTGAATAATAAACAGATATACCAACTATATTTTGAGGGTGTTAACATTACAAGCGCTGTTTATGTAAACGGTGATTATGTTGGTGGTCATGTAGGTGGATATATTGGTTTTAGCGTGGATATATCAATGGTTGTACATAACGGGTATAATGAAGTGATGGTACGCGTTGATAATGGCTATAATCCTGAAGTTATTCCTTCTCAAAAAAGTGACTTTTTCATTTTTGGAGGTATCACGCGTGATGTTTGGTTGGAAGTATTACCAAAGCAGTATTTATCTGATTTAAAAATTGAGACACCAAAGGTGTCAGATACTATGGCTTTGTTAAGAGCTAATGCTTTCTTAAAGGGTTATAACAAATCCAAAAAACAAGTAATAAAGGCACTGTTAATAGATGCTGAAGGAAATACGGTGTCTGTCACCAAAGGAAAACTGAAAAAAAATAAGGTAGAGGTTCAGTTTAAAGCTATTCGCAACCCTAAGTTATGGGATGTAGAAACCCCTTATTTATATACGCTTAAATTACAGTTGGAAGAGAATAATAAGCTCACCGATGAAGTTGTACAAAAAGTAGGGTTTAGATGGTTTGAATTTAAAGACTATGGTGCGTTTTATTTAAATGGTAAACGTGTGTTGTTAAGAGGAACACACAGGCATGAAGAGCACGCCGGTGTGGGAGCAGCTATGAGTAATGCTCAACATAAAGCAGACATGGAGCTCATTAAGGAAATGGGGGCTAATTTTGTAAGATTAGCACATTATCCGCAAGACCCAGAGGTGTATAAAGCCTGTGATGAATTAGGGTTGTTAGTTTGGGATGAATTGCCCTGGTGTCGTGGTGGAGTTGGTAATGAAGCCTGGAAAAAGAACACCAAGAAAATGCTTCAAGAAATTATAAATCAAAATTATAACCATCCGTCCATTATTCTTTGGTCTTTAGGGAATGAAATTTATTGGTTACCCGATTTTGAAGGAGGAGGAGATATAGGGGCTATGAATGCCTATTTACAGGAATTAAATGATTACGCTCATGAGCTCGATCCTTCAAGAAAGACAGCGATAAGAAAGTATTATGAAGGAGCTCATATTGTTGATGTATTTTCGCCTTCAATATGGTCAGGTTGGTATTCTGGAAGTTATAAAAGCTATCAGAAAGCTATTGATACCTATAAAGCGCAATACCCACACTTTTTACATGCTGAATATGGTGGGTCAAGTCATGTTGGACGTCATACAGAGAATCCCATTACGGGCGAAGGAAAAATTGAATCTGATGGCTGGGAAGAAGCCATTGTGCAAACCGATGTGGCCAATATAGCTCAAATTGGCGATTGGAGTGAAAATTATATTGTTGATTTATTTGATTGGCATTTAAGAATTTCTGAGAATGATTCAACATTTGTAGGGAATGTGCAATGGGCATTTAAAGATTTTGGTACACCCCTAAGGCCTGAAAATGCCATACCTTATATGAATCAAAAAGGATTGGTAGATCGCGCGGGAAACCCCAAAGATGCCTTTTATGTATTTAAAAGTTATTGGAGTACGTCACCATTCGTGTATATAGAATCGCATACCTGGACAGAGCGTCAAGGGCCTAAAGGAAAAAAGCGGTCGGTTAGTGTTTATAGTAATTGTCCCGAGGTTGAACTATTTCTTAATGGCGAAAGTTTGGGGGTAAAACAACGTGATATAAAACAATTTCCTGCTGCTGGACTGAGCTGGGATATAAATTTTAAGGAAGGCGATAATACGTTAAGGGCTATTGGTGTTACTGAAACAAGTAATCCTGAGGATGAGTTAACTGTAAACTACAGATATGTTAAAAGTGGGAAAGCTCGTGCCTTGACTTTAGGTTATGAGCAACTTGAAAATGGAAATTATTTAGTAACAGCTACGGCTGTTGATGCTGACGGATTACGCTGTTTAGACTATGAGAAGCGGGTTTATTTTCAATGCTTAAATGGAGGAGAAGTCATGAAAAGTTTAGGAACACCAACTGGTAGCGAAGTTATTGAAATGGCCAATGGGAGAGCATCTATTGAAGTTAAAAGAGTGTCAAAAAGTAAACCTTTAAAAATGATGGTGCTAAACCAAAGTTTTAAAGGGACTTATTTAAACATTGAATAAATTTTGAGTTTGTTTTTATAGTTGTTTAACCAAGGTTCAATAGAATATTGGTTGATTTTCGAGTAGTTTGGTTTTAGTTGTTACATAGCATATCTAATTTTAGATATGCTATTTCTCTTTCTTTTGAAGCTTAGAAGTACCAGTGAGTTTATTAATAGTAATTTTTGGGTTTTCGTACAGGTAAATACCGCTGGTACCAGATGCTTCAATGGTAATGTTTTCTAGTACTTCAAGATAGGCATCACTATTCATATCACAAATAATATTACACGTGTTTATAGTAAAGTTTTTACCATCAAATTCAGTGGTATTGTCTAAGTCTATAATAGCCATATCGCATGCACCTTCAATGGTGCTAGTAGCACGCTGAAATTGCGTAACAGCGCATTGTGCACTATTAACTAAGGCTTCTAATTTTGAATAGCCGTTTAAAAGGGCTGTGAAATTTTTACTGGTTACGTTGAGTTTTACAGTGCTTTTATCGTCACTCTCTAAATTAAATTGATCAGATTTAACGGTTAGTCCTACTTTTGAAGTTCCTTTAACTTTCAGATTAAAATGCTTCGCATCCAATGTGACTAATGATAACACTTCAGCTTTATCATTGGTTTCAATACTTTTTAAGGCTTCATTGTATTTTACCTTTATATTCAGCCTTTTTTTTGAAGTGATTTTTGCTGCTTTTCTAAAACTAAGCACGCTATCAATAACCTCAAAAACAATAATATCATGAAGGTTTTCATCGGTTTCTATTTCAACCTCGGGTGTTCTACTATAAATTATTTCTACATTGAAATCGTCATCTAGTATGAGGGTGTGAAACGGACTTAACTCGGTATTTTGAGTGCTAACCATTCTATTACCTTTTACTTTTTCTGTTTTTTGTGCCTGCATATTTAAATGGCAAATAGAAAAGAAGGCCAGAAGTAAAGAAATTTTTCTCATACTATAATTGGATTAATTATAAGGTCAATATACAAAAAAGCCATTTCAAACCTTCTAATTGATTGAAATGACTTATATGATTAGTTGACAGCTAGAACTTTTTGTTATTTTTGAGTAACGCTCCCAGAGGGACCATCACTTTTTTCAACTTTTTCTGGATTTCCATAGTATTTAACATCGCCCCCGCTACTGGCCTTAGCAATTAATTCTTTCGAGGTGTTAACGGTTATATCGGCACCGCTTGTGGCTTTTACCTGACTTGATTCGGCAAATAGATCAGCAGCCTTTATGTCGCTACCGCTTGTTGCTTCGGCAGTTAAACGTATTGTGGACCCAGAAATTTTCATGTCGCTTCCGCTAGTAGATTTACAACTTAAGGATTGTGTTTTTACATTAAGCTTCATATCACTACCGCTGGTGGATTTCAAAGTCAGGTAATCTGTAGTAATGGTATTTGTAGTGTACACGTCACTTCCGCTAGTAGAAACAATGCTTTCTATGTCTTTGAAGCTCACTATAACTTTTTTTGAATGTGCTTTGCCAATATTTTCTTTGGTATGAATTTTTAAAACACCATCATTTATGTCTGTTAGTATGAGTTCATGAAGGTTTTCATCAGCCTCTACAACAATTTCTTCAATATTTGATTGTGTTAAATATACATCTAAACCTTCAGAAGCTTTGATGGTTGTAAAGGATTGGGTAACGGGCCGCGCTTTAGTTTTAATTTTACCATTACCGGTAACACCAGTTCCTAAATTGATATCAAAGTTGCAGGAAAAGACCGTTAAACTTAAAATAGTGGCTACAATGATTTTGATTAGCGTTGTCATAATTGTTCGTTTTTTGATTGATGAGTTGTTCAAATATCAAGACTTTGGTAATTGTTTTTTAATCTGAATATCTGAATTGTTGATTTTTATTGATGAATTGTTACTCTTCGGCTTTTATTTCTATACCGTTTGAATCTATTTTAACTTTTACGTCTTCAGCTTCTGCTTTAACCCCAGAGCGGTCTATTTTTACATGTGTTTCGTCTGCATGAATTTCAATACCATCATCATTTATTTTTAAACCAGGTGTATCTACTTTAATGGTTTTTTCTTCAATGGGGCAGTCTAAGCATTCTGAATTATTTTCAAGTATTTTTAAATAATGACTGGTGGTTTTACTAGATACAATGTTGCCATCATATTTTCTGTAATTTAAAAAGGATTTAGTGTTATTATTAAAAAAAACTACCATATCTTCAGGAAGATATAAGGTGATATTAATATCTTGATCACTAAACTTGTTTACTGGATCGGTACTGAAAAAAGAGTCTAGAAATAAGGTGTTATTATTGAAACTGAAATTATAGTCAATATTTTTGGCACGTTCAATGGCGCGTTCATAATTTCTGCCATCGGCACTTTTTTCTATGGCTATAGATGCCACAGAATCAGTGGTTGATTTTACTATAATATCTATGTCTGCAGAGTATATTAGCTTGTTTCCTTCGGCATCATGCGCCACTTTTAAATTGTTATGACGGTAGAAATTTCGATTGAATTTATCATCATTTACCATTTTTACAATTAATGTATCTGTTGCGGTAATGGCCAGCTCAGTTTTTGTAATATGTGATTCTTCAAAAGCATGTTCACTAGCCTGTCTTATACCTACAACAATGAGAGCTATGATAGACATAAGCCACAAGCCTAGAAGGGTGAATTTGGCGATGTTACCAATAGATTTTAAATTGTTGATAAGAATCTTTAAACCCAAATAGAATAGGAAAAAGAAAGGAATACCAGCGGTGAAAAATACAAGTAAAGAAACAAGCCATAACGGGGTGTTGCCAGCATTGGCAATTTCAACCATATCTAGTCCAGGGATGTGTACAATATCTGCTATACCTAATGAAAATAAACCAATGATTAATGCTATAATGGTTGTTGCCCCAACAATAATGAGTATCACACCAATGAATTTTGCAATCACCTTGAAGAAAAACATAATAACATCTGCTAAGGTGTCAAAAAAAGTTCTTGATGATGATTTTATAGAATTAGCATGTTTTTTTACATCTACATTTTTGGCTGCATTTGATACCGAGTCACTGACATTTTTAGCAACGTCGCCAACAGTATCGGTCACGGTATCAAAGCCATCTTTTATTTTTTTTTCAATATTGCTAATGTTTACAGGTTCACCTGTCATAATCAGTTTTTCAGCCGTTGTTTTAGCTTCAGGGACTAATATCCAAAGTAGAATGTATAAAAGAATACCTGTGCCAGCACCAAATATGAGTAGAATCCAAGCGAGTCTAATCCAAATAGCATCAATGCCAAAATAGTGACCTAAACCAGATGATACACCACCAATATAGGAGTTTTCAGTGTCTCTAAACAGACGTCTAGACGGTGAAGATTTTTGCTTATAGTTTACCTTTGGCTCATCTTCAAATATTTCATCATCTACCAGATAGTCTTCAGGTTGCCCCATTATGGCAATAATCTCGTCAACTTCTTTCAATCCAATAACTTGTTTGTCATTTTGTACACGTTCACTAAACAATTCAGAAATACGTGCTTCAATATCTGCTATAATTTCAGAACGACCTTGAGAGTCGGTAAATGAACGTTTTATAGCCTCCAGGTAGCGTTGTAGTTTTAAGTACGCATCTTCATCAATATGAAAAAATATACCTGCTAAATTTATGTTGACAGTTTTATTCATTTGTAGTATTTTTTTTGGCGGTTACTATGTTAACGGCATTTTGTAATTCATTCCAAGTGGTATCCAATTCTTTTAAAAACAGCTTACCTGTTTCGGTTAGGCCATAATATTTTCTTGGAGGACCAGAGGTGGACTCTTCCCAACGATAGTTTAGAAGTCCGGCGTTTTTTAATCGGGTAAGCAAAGGGTAAATAGTACCCTCTACTACGAGCAACTTGGCGTCTTTCAGCGTTTCTAAAATTTCTGCTACATAGGCGTCTTGATCTTTCAAAACAGAGAGTATGCAGAATTCTAAAACGCCTTTACGCATTTGTGCTTTTGTGTTTTCTATCTTCATGTTGTCATGCGTTTAATGTGGTGAAACTGTTCATTTTTTGATGGATTTGATGATGATTATTTTGATGAAATGTTTTATTCTTTTTAGTCTGTGTTTCTACTAGTAATCATTTGATTAAACTTATTTTAAAAACTGAATGGTCAATGGGTAGTTAAAGCGTTTTCCATCTCTAGCTTTAAGGCTGGCAATAACAATGAATACCAGTTCTATAATAAATCCTAATATAGCAATGGCTCCCAAAAATCCTCCTAAGTATAATAGTGGTGATGGTTTGCCTATATTAAAGCTAAAGTTTTCAAAGCCATGAAATTCAATAAAGTCTATACCGTTAAATATTTTGAATACAAAAAACGGAATGGTTAGTGTCCCCAAAATAATAGCATATAGTAGAATACTCATTTGGAAATTAATTGTCTGTTTGCCATGGTTGTCTATAAAATCAGATTTCTCTTTGTTAGTAATCCATAATATAATGGGGCCAATAAAGTTTCCGAAAGGAATAAAAAACCGACTAAAAGTAGAAAGGTGAATGAAGGTGGCGATGTTTTTGTGATGATTGTTTAACATGATTTTTTGATGAATGATTAAAACATATAATAGTTTCTTATGCAAATATATGTCTAAAAACAAGTATTATGTTACGCATAGTACTTAAAATTAACAAAATATTAACATTTACTAATAGGCATTAATTTCATAACTTACTGCAAATTAAAGTTGTGTTATTATGCGTTTAACAGCCAGAAAACTAAATAGTTTCATGTTATTTAAGCTGCCTGCAGCGTTTATTTGTGGGGTAAGAGCAAAAGAATTAAATGATTCAAAATGTGAAGTCACTGTAAAGTACCGTTGGATTAATCAAAACCCATTTAAATCTATGTTTTGGGCGGTGCAAGGTATGGCTGCAGAGTTTTCAACAGGCGCGTTAATGATGCTTAAAATTCAAAATACAGGAAGGCGCATGTCTATGTTGGTCACTTCAAATCAGGCTTCATTTACAAAAAAGGCAATAGGGAGAATCAACTTTACTTGTAACGACGGGCATAACATTGATGCTGTTTTAAAACACGCTATTGAAACAGGTGAGGGGCAGGTTGTCACATTAACATCAACAGGTGTAGATGGTTCAGGAGATATCGTTTCTAGCTTTTCTTTTGAATGGAGTGTTAAGCTTAAAAAGGAATAATCGCTTTTTTGTAACAAAATTCAAGGAACATTAACAAATAGTCTAATAACAATTAAAATAAAGTTTTATGACAGCACATGAAATAGATTATAAAATTTATGGTGAAGAAATGCAATATGTGGAGATTGAGTTAGATCCGCAAGAAGGTGTGGTAGCCGAAGCAGGAAGTTTTATGATGATGGATGATGGTATAAAAATGGAAACTATTTTTGGTGATGGCTCACAGAAAGATTCTGGGTTTTTAGGGAAAATACTTGGTGCAGGAAAGCGTATATTAACAGGAGAGAGTTTATTCATGACAGCGTTTTATAACACCTTATCGGGAAAACGGCATGTGTCTTTTGCATCACCTTACCCTGGAAAAATAATTCCTATTGATTTAACACGTTTTGGCGGTAAGTTTATTTGTCAAAAAGATGCCTTTTTATGCGCGGCAAAAGGAGTGAGTATTGGTATTGAATTTTCAAAAAGACTGGGGCGTGGGCTATTTGGTGGTGAAGGCTTTATTATGCAAAAACTTGAAGGTGATGGTATGGCGTTTGTTCATGCTGGAGGTACCACCGCCGTTAAAGAATTAGGAGTTGGTGAAATATTAAGGGTTGATACAGGGTGTATTATTGGTTTTGATCAAACGATTGACTACGATGTTGAATTTATTGGAGGTATAAAAAACTCCATTTTTGGTGGTGAAGGTTTGTTTTTTGCCAAGTTACAGGGGCCAGGAACCGTTTATATTCAGTCTTTACCTTTTAGTAGGTTAGCCGGACGTGTATGGGCCGCTGCGCCAAAAGGAGGCGGTAAAGATAAGGGAGAAGGGAGTATATTAGGAGGTCTTGGCGATTTACTGGATGGTGATAACAAATTTTAATGTGTTAATTTTCTACTAAAATAAATGCGTTAACGTTTTTTTTAGTAAATTTAAGCGTTAATAAAAATAACAAGCCTATTACCAAATCTACTATACAAACAACATCAAAAAACCTTAACAAAAAAATGGCGAGAGCAATGCTTGAGTACACTAAAACTATACTAAATAAAGTTAGTTTTGATACAACACTGTTTTGCAAAGAAGTACAAAAGGCACTTGAAAGATTGTTGCCTTATGAAATTGAAGAACTTAAAATATTTATTTATTCTTTAGTACGGCAAAACCCAGATTTAAATCAATGTTTAATTTATTTAAAAGAATAAAAACAGCGACCCATTGTGGTCGCTGTTTTGTTTCCTATTTAGGTAATGGACTTATTATTTTTACATTTTGAAATGCAATCGCACCGCGTATAATACCAGATATTACATCTTGAAGTGCTTCAATAATTTGCATTTTTAATTCGCTTTTGTGGTAAATAATGCTAACCTCACGGGCAGGTGAAGGCTCTTTAAAGTAGTGTAGATTCTCTTTTTCACTATCATTAATATCTAAAGTGTGTAAAAAGGGTAAGAGGGTCATACCCAAACCTTCATTTGATAATTTTATTAACGTTTCAATACTACCACTCTCAAGTTGAAATTTATCGTCTGTATGATTTTTTAAGCCTTTGCATAAGTGAAGTACGCTGTCTTTAAAACAGTGCCCGTCTTCAAGTAATAGCATGTCATTGATGTCTAATTCGGTAATATCTATGGTTTTGTTTTTGTGAAGCTTGTGCCCTTTTGGAATGTAACTTACAAAGGGTTCAAAATAAAGTACACGCTCTTTTATATTTTCATCTTCAAGAGGAGTGGCCGCAATAGCAGCGTCTAGGTGCCCTTCTTTAATTCGAGTTATAATTTCTTCAGTCGTTAATTCTTCTATTTTTAGTTTGACCTTAGGATGCTTTTTTATAAAGGTTTTAAGAAACATAGGAAGCAATGTAGGCATAATAGTAGGAATAATTCCTAACTTAAATTCGCCTCCTATAAATCCTTTTTGTTGATCTACAATATCCTGAATTCGGTAAGATTCGTTAACAATATTTCTGGCTTGTGTTACAATCTTTTTACCTACTTCAGTAAGTTCAATGGGTTTTTTGCTTCTATCAAAAATTTGAACATCCAGTTGATCCTCCAATTTTTGTATTTGCATACTTAAGGTAGGTTGCGTTACAAAACATTTTTCAGCCGCTTTGGTGAAATTTTGGTTTTCGGCCACAGCCAAAACATAGTATAATTGTGTTATTGTCATATCGTACAAATTCAGGTTATAAAAATATAAAAACTATCAATAAAATTTATAGTTTTGATAGTTAATTATAAATTAAATATGTTGAATAATAAGTAGTATATATGATATTGAATGGTGTTAAAAAGAAAAAACTAATTTTGATGATGAGGTCTTGGTTAAATGAAACCGCGTAATGGTTAGTAAAATAAATTCATTTGAAAGACCAATTTTCATGTAAAAATCACCTTGACCATTTATAACAAGCCTCTTGCTTTTAGTTCAAGGTATTTATTGATGGTATTAATGGTTAAATGTTCGGGTGATGTAAGGATAGCATGTATGCCATATTTTTTGAGCTCATTTACAATAAGACGTTTTTCAAAAGCAAACTTTTCGGCTATTACTTTGTTATACACGTCTTTAACTGTATTAGCCTTGGTTTGTATTATTTTATTGAGCTCAGTGTTTTTGAAAAAAATGACCACAAGTAAATGACTCTTGTTAATGGCTTTTAAATACGGAAGTTGCCTTTCTAAACCATCAAGAGTTTCAAAGTTGGTGTACATTAACAGCAAACTACGTTGGGTTATATGTCTTTTTATGTTTCCGTAGAGTCTGCTAAAATCGGTTTCAAAAAAATCTGTTTTAACATTGTAAAGGGATTCTAATATGAGTTGCATTTGAGCATTTCTGCGCTCAGCAGCTACAATATTTTCAATACGTTTTGAAAAAGAGAGCATACCTGCTTTATCATGTTTTTTTAATACAACATTACTAATAACAAGCGCCGAATTAATGGCATAATCAAGAAGACTTAAGCCTTCAAAAGGCATTTTCATAACACGCCCTTTGTCTATTAAGGTATAGACGGGTTGTGATTTTTCGTCCTGAAACTGATTCACCATAAGCTGATTTTTTTTGGCTGTAGCTTTCCAGTTTATGGTTCTTAAATCGTCTCCAGTTACATAGTCTTTAATTTGCTCAAATTCCATGGAATGCCCTAGGCGTCTCGTTTTTTTTAATCCGTATTCTAATGCATTTTTATTGATATTTAAAAGTTCAAATGCTTTTAGCTGCAAGAAACTAGGATAGGTAGGTACCATAGTATGATGGCAAAACATGTAACGTTTGGCTACTAATTTTAGCACGGAACAGGTGTATATATTTAATTTTCCAAAGTGATATTCTCCACGTTCTGTTGGTTTTAATTGGTATGAAATCTCTTTTGCTTTTCCTGATGACACACACGTATTTATTTTGAAATCTCTAATCTGAAATTGAACAGGGATTTCGTCAATAATTTCTAAATGTGTTGAAAATGAATACTGGTTGGTTAGTTTTAGTACTACCGTATTTTTGTCGCCGTTTGAGAATTTATCTGGTAAAATACGTGTTGCTACAATTTTATTTTTTCCTATAAAAATGATTAAAAAATCAAATAAAAACAGAAGTGCCAGAATAAAAAGAAGAAGTTGAGCTACATTAAACAGCACCGAAACAAAATAGCTTAAAGCAAATAGAACAACAATGCTTATACCTACATAAAAAAAACGGGGTTGTATGTAAAATGACTTTAAAAGTGTCAAGGTTATATCTTTTTCTGGTATATTATTTACTATCTAGGAATTTCAGTCGATTCAATAATTTGTTTTATAATCTGCTTACTATTCACGCCTTCCATTTCGCGTTCTGGTGTTACAATGACTCTATGATGAAGCACAGGAATAGCAGCACGTTTTATGTCTTCAGGCGTAACAAAATCTCTGCCAGCCATAGCAGCAAAAGCTTTGCTTGCTTTTAAAATGGCTATAGAAGCTCTGGGTGATGCCCCCAAATATAAAAACGGATTATTTCTTGTGGACACAATGAGTTGTGCAATATATTTTAAAAGGTGTTCTTCAACTAAAACTTGAGTAACTAAACTTTGATAATGTGTTATTTGATTGGCTTGTAAAAAAGAAGAGACCTCATTGGTTTTTATTTTGTCTTGCCATTGATGTTCTCTGTTTAATATTTCAACTTCTTCGTCTAAATTAGGGTAGTTCACATCAATTTTAAATAAAAACCGGTCCAATTGCGCTTCAGGTAATCTATAGGTGCCTTCTTGTTCAATGGGGTTTTGTGTAGCTAAAACCATAAAAGGAGCGTTAAGTGTAAACCTATTACCATCAATGGTAATTTGTTGTTCTTCCATCACTTCAAAAAGAGCCGCCTGTGTTTTTGCTGGAGCGCGGTTAATCTCATCAATTAGAATCATATTTGAAAAAATAGGCCCCTTTTTAAATTCAAACTCAGAATCTTTAAGGTTGAATACAGAAGTACCTAGAATGTCGCTAGGCATTAGGTCTGGCGTAAATTGTATTCTGCTAAACCCAACGTTCAATGCTTTTGCCAGTAATTTGGCCGTAACTGTTTTTGCTACACCAGGAACACCTTCAATTAGGGCGTGGCCTTTCGCTAAAAGTGAGGCAATAAGCATATCAACCATGTCTTTTTGGCCAACAATAACTTTGCCAATTTCGTTCCTTATGATTTGAACATTTTGTTGTAATTCGGATAAGTCGAGTCTGTTTTGAAATGTCAATTCACTTTCAGATTCCACGGTTGGTTGGTTTTCTGAACTAGTATGTGGGTCTTGCTTTGGCATGAAATCTGAATGATCTTGGGGCATGTTGTTGTCGTCCATAATTATTTCGCATAAAATGATTCAATATGTCTATTAAGCTTGATGAGGTTTTCTTCAAAAAACTCATTTTTACTGTTAAGCCAATTGATGTAATCTACTATTTTTTTTACATCTTCAATGTTCTTATCTGATTTTGAAGCCAGTTTTTTAATAAAGGACTCATCTAAAGTAGACGTATCCATATTGTAATCTGTTCTTATTTTTTCAAGAAAGTAAGTTACTTTTTTTTGTACTAAGTTTTTATGATTTTGAGTTTCAAAATATAAGTTTGATACCGTTTCTACAAAACCAACGGTTGTATTTTGCAAGGGACGGATGGTTTTTACAATACGTTGCCGCCGTTTAGCATTAAAAATCATAAATAATATTCCAAACAGAATGGCGGTATACCAAGCCCATTTAAATGATGTTTGGTCAAGAAACCAACTTAAGTTAGATTGTTTTTCAACATTACCATCATAGCCCGTTTGAATTTTAGAGTAAGAATCAAAATATAAATCGCTATTCGGTAAGTGGGATAATACACCTTCTATATACCTAAAGCGATTCTCTTTTAAGATGTTGTAATTGGTAAAGGCTTTCGGTTCTGTATGAAGAAAAACAGTGCCTTCACCAAAAGGAATTTTAATAAAATTTACATGTTTGTAATTTATTTTAGAATAGCCTAAAGCGTCACATGTCGTTTTGTCAAATCTTGAAAAATAGTTATCACCTACATTTTTATCAATTTTAATATCTGGAATATCGAAATGTTTGAGGCTTAAATAGGACGTACTATCGATTTCATTTTTTATATACTCAATATCAAAATTTAACGTATCGTGAATTTTTTGAGGAAATACATAATCTGAAACAAAGAGCGTGTTTCCCGTATGCACAAAGTTTAAAAGCGCATCAATGGAGCTCGCTTCCAAATAATTTGAGTTTCCAATAATAATAAAACTGCCTTTGGCTTCATGATCTCCAAACCCATCTGCCTTGTGAGCTTTCAAGTAACTGGCAGGTTGATGGTACACTGTTCTTACCTTGTTTGGTGTGAAGAGGTTAGGGAGTTCTTTGTACAACACACTTACCCCGTAAGGCTTGTTACTCGTTTCGTTGAAAGACTCCTCCCAGTCTATAGTTTTTTGAAATTTTACCCCGAGCATAATCGCCGCAGAGACCACCAAAACAATTAGGATGATTAAAACGGGTAAAATCTTTTTCATGAATTTACCTGTTTTAAAAATAGGGTGAAGTGCTGTTTAGCCTTTTCATATTTGGTCATATTTACGGGAAATAGGCCATACCAAATATAATTGTACAGGTATGAAATATAGGTGAATGTTTCACCAAAGGGTGTGCCCGAAACCTCGTTTAAATAGTCGTTATTGGTTTTGTCATCTTCAAATTGTATGTGATTATTAGTACTTAGATTTTGTAATATAAGAAGGTAATAAAATCGGATAGCTAATCTGTAATTGTTATTCTTTTCAGCCTCTAAAATAAGGGATTCAATATTGGTGCTGTTAATATTCTCAGCGTTTATGTCCTCATAAGAAGCTATTGATCTTTTAGCTTTTGAAGAAAATAACCCCGATCCTCCTTCATTTATAAGTATAAACACAAGATAACCAACCGCTAGAGCAATAGCTATATAAAACAGATAGGCCAGTGGGCCTAGATTAAAAATAAGCTGTTTTGAATTATCGTCATCCTTTTGCTTTAGTTTCTCTTGTTTGTAATCTTCATAATGTCCTGAACCGCTAGGGGTAGTTTTAATAACCACTTTTCCTTCATAATTGAATTTGTCACTAGAGTATCTTGATTTGAAGTTATCATCAAAACGTCTGGCATGAATAGGTTCTTGTATTAACGTTATGGCATACACTTGATTCACCTGAAACATTGCAATAAGTGAAAATAATAAGACGTATGTAGGGTTTAATTTCAATTAAAGTTAAAATTTGTTGGTAATGTTTGGGTGATTTTTTTCTGAACTTTTATAGGGTAAATTAAATAATAAAATGAAATAAAGCTTAGAGTAATAGCAATAATGCTCACCGATAACCAATGTGGCATAATGTTGGAGTAACGCGTTATAAAACCTTCAAGGAAACCTGCAACAAAAGTAAAAGGAAACGTACTTATTAGAATTTTTATTCCTGTTTTAGCCCCATGATTCAAAGATGCATACCGTGAGTAAGTACCAGGAAATAAAATACTGGCTCCAAGAATTAAGCCAGCGGCGGCTTCAATCATAATGGCAAAAATTTCCATAGCGCCATGAATCCATATGCCTCGAACACTTTCCCAAAACACCTGTTTTTCATAAAAAAAGTACTGAAAGGAGCCTAGCATAATAGCGTTTTTAAACATAATGTACAGGGTGCCAATACCCAAAAAAATACCAAGTACAAAGGCTATAATGCCTACTTTAAGGTTGTTTATGGTTATTCCAATAAAACTGCCCCAATTACTACCACTCTTATAAACCGCAACTGGATCACCCGCTTCAATATTTTCTAGAGACATATTAACGTAGTCATCACCTAAAACTGAACGCACAAAACCACCATCATTAGCTGCAGAAATAGTACCAATAAACGTAAACGCAAGAAATATAATTATAGCAACATAAATAAAAGTTCTGTATTGATAGCATATAAGCGGAACTTCTGTTTTCCAAAACCCAAAAATACGGTTGGTGTCTTCGCGTTTTGTTTTATATATTTTTTGAAAGGCCTTAGCTGCAAGTTGGTTAAGATATACAATAACTTTACTTTTGGGGTAGTAGGTTTGTGCGTAGGCCAAATCGTTAATAAGGTGAATGTATTGTGAAGCCAATTCATCAGGATTTTCAAAATCATTATTAAACACGGCTTTTTCAAAACTAAGCCATTTTTCTTTATTTTGCTTGATGAATGAAACTTCTCTCATATAGACAATAAATTAAAATATAAAATGTCAGAGATACAAATTAACACGACTCAAAATGTGAAAATAACTTTTAATGCCGCAGGGCCAGGAGAGCGGCTATTGGCATTTATCATTGATATGGTTATAAAAGTAGGTTATTTGTTGGTTTTAAACTGGTTTTTTGGCGCTTTTGAGAGTATGGACAGATGGTCTCAAATAGCTATTAATACGATATTAAGTTTTCCCGTGATGTTTTACACATTGGCATTAGAATCTTTTTTTCAGGGGCAAACCATTGGTAAACGCGTGATGAAAATTCGTGTTGTTAAAATAGATGGGTACCAAGCCGCTTTTTCTGATTATTTAGTACGATGGTTTTTTAGGATTGCCGATGTTTATATTTTTGGGCTCGGTTTTTTTGTGATGTTAATTAATAAAAAAACACAACGTATTGGTGATATGGCTGCTGGTACCGCTGTAATAGCTTTAAAAGATAAGGTGACTATTAATCATACTATTTTGGAGCATTTATCAGAAGACTATAAACCAACATATCCTAATGTGATAAAGTTGTCAGATAACGATGCACGTATCATAAAAGAAACTTTTAATATAGCGAGATCTGCAAAAGATTATAAAACACTTATAAAATTGAGAACAAAGATTATTGAAGTAGCCGATATAAAGAATGTAAAGCATAACACAGATACCGAGTTTATTGCTGTTATTTTAAAAGATTATAATTTTTATACCCAAAATATGTAATTGGTTTTACTTAATATTTAACGCTTTATGTTTTATATAATTGATATTTTAGGGGTTATAGCTTTTGCCATTTCGGGTGTTTTAGTGGCTATTGAAAAGCGTATGGATTTATTTGGAATCCTAATTATTGCGTTTGTAACCTCGGTAGGAGGCGGGACGTTGCGCGATTTGCTTATTGGTGACACCCCCGTGAGTTGGATGCGCGATATGACTTATACCTATGTTATCTTTATATCGGCTGTATTTGCCATTCTTTTTAGAAGTAACATCAATTATTTGAGAACATCCTTGTTTTTGTTTGATACTATTGGTATAGGATTATATACACTAGTAGGTATTGAAAAAGGGATTCATGCCAATTTACACCCTATAATATGTATTGCCTTGGGGACTATTACTGCTAGTTTTGGAGGTGTTATTAGAGATATTTTGTGTAACGAAATCCCCGTTATTTTTAGAAAAGAGATATATGCAACACCATGTATATTAGGGGGTGTTACTTATTTTTTATTGAGAGAATTTCCTATAAAGGAAAATCTGGTTTTTGTAGTAGCAGGTGTTGTTGTAATCGTTACCAGGCTTTTGGCGGTTAAATTCAAGATATCCTTACCGTCTATTTACCCTAAATAATTATTCTATCACTTCTACTTTTCTAATGTAAATGTTTCTTAGAGGCCAATCGGCACTGTCTGTTTCAACTGCTGCAATTTTATCAACCACATCCATTCCTCGTGTTACATGCCCGAAAATGGTATAATCGCCATCAAGAAAATGAGCGCCTCCTTTTTGCTGTACAATGAAAAACTCATAAGGAGAAGCTAGTTTATGAGGATTATCAATTTCACTACTTGGCATTGAAATCACACCTCTGTCATGTGTGAAACCGCGCTTGGTGTCTGGTGGTAAAAGATACTTGCCAATATGCGCCCGTTTTCTAGCTGTTTTTTTGTCGTCACTATTACCCCCTTGAATCATAAAATTATCAATAACCCTATAAAACTGCGTGCCATCAAAATATTTTTGTTTGGCTAACCAAATGAAATTACATCGGTGAAAACGTGTTTCATTATAAAGCAGGATGTCTATTTCTCCAAAATCGGTTGTAATTCGTACTTTATTCTCTTTATGGTGTTTATTATACTCTAAAAAGAAATCCATAGCACTACGAGAGTCTAGTTTAGGAAACTCGCGTTTTGGTGTGGTATTAGAAAGCTCAGGCTCCTCTTCGTTTTTTAGAGGTTTTTCAATAACTTCTTTGTCTGTTGTTTTCTTTTTAGTTTGCTTATCTTCACAATTTAAAAGAAGAAGAAACATACTTAAAAGGAATAGATATCTCATAAATGAATTTTGATTTTTTTTTGCAATCGATTTCAAAAATAAAAAATATCCCGCTTCCAGCCGAAAGCGCGCATTTTAAAATGGTACCTACATTTCGAAAAGCCTTCTTAAGTCAGCAAGAGGAGGCCATTAAAAAAGCAAAGCATGCTGGCGTGTTAGCACTATTTTACCCAAATGAATTACAAGAAACCCAGTTTGTTTTAATTTTAAGAAAAACTTATAAAGGAGTGCATTCTGCTCAAGTAGGCTTTCCAGGAGGCAAGCTAGAAAAGCAGGATAAGTCCCTAATGGAAACGGCACTACGTGAAACCTATGAAGAAGTTGGCGTGCCCACAGATAGTGTTCAAATATTCAAGGCGCTTTCAAAGGTTTATATTCCGCCAAGTAATTTTTATGTATACCCTTTTATTGGAACAAGTATGCATAAACCGCGTTTTGTTAAGCAGGAAGATGAAGTAGAAGATATTATAGAGGTAGACTTAGATGTTTTTTTAGATGAAAAAGCTCTCATAGAAAAAAAAATTAAAACCTCATATAGCGCTGCCACTAATGTACCTGCTTTTCTTCTTAACGGCCATGTGGTTTGGGGAGCAACAGCCATGATGCTTAGTGAGATTAAAGACTTAATAAAAGCGGTGGTTTAGTCTGTAGATTTACTACATTTGCAATACCAACTAAATTTGACGTGTGATTTATGGGATTGTTTAAACGAAATCCATTCGGACATATACTTTTTATTAAAAAATGGTTGATTAGAGTTCTTGGAGCCATGACGCACAGGCGCTTTAGAGGCTTCAATGAGCTTCAAATAGAAGGTTCTGAAATTATCAAAGATCTGCCGGATACTAATGTGTTATTCATATCGAATCATCAAACGTATTTTGCTGATGTAGTAGCCATGTTTCATGTGTTTAATGCCAGTTTAAGTGGTCGGGTAGATTCCATTAAAAATGTGGGTTACTTATGGCATCCAAAACTCAATATTTATTACGTAGCCGCTAAAGAAACTATGAAAGCAGGTTTGTTGCCAAAAATTCTAGCTTATGTGGGGTCTGTAAGCATTGAGCGTACATGGCGATCTGAGGGTAAAGATGTTAATCGTCAGGTAAGAATGAGTGATATTTCTAATATAGGAAAAGCACTAGATGATGGTTGGGTTATTACTTTTCCCCAAGGAACAACAACGCCATTTAAACCTATTAGAAAGGGAACAGCTCATATTATTAAACGTTATAAGCCTGTAGTAGTGCCTATTGTTATAGACGGTTTTAGGAGATCATTTGATAAAAAAGGACTGCGCATTAAGAAAAAAAATATTCTACAATCCATGGAAATTAAAGCCCCATTGGAAATTGATTATGACAATGAATCTACAGAAGATATTGTAAAAAAGATAGAATTTGCCATTGAACAGCACCCTTCCTTCTTAAAAGTTATTCCGCAGAAAGAGCTTGAAGCTCAGGAAGCTCTTAATAAAATGCGTGAATGGTAGTTACGTTAATAACTACTAAGAATTCCTTTTTTTAATATATTCTGAATTTTCTATTTTGCGCTTTCCATTTTAAGACACCCAAATGAAAGTCTGTATTGCAGAGAAACCAAGTGTAGCGCGCGAAATAGCAGCCGTTTTAGGAGCCAATACCAAATGCGATGGCTATTTTGAAGGTAACGGTTATGCGGTTACCTACACTTTTGGGCATTTGTGTACCTTAAAAGAACCTAATGATTATAAACCCTATTGGAAAAGTTGGGATTTAAATAATTTACCCATGCTCCCTGAGAAATTTGAAACCAAGGTGGTAGCTAATTCGGGTATTCAAAAACAATTTAAAATTGTAAAAAGCTTATTTGATAAAGCAGACGTTATTATCAATTGCGGTGATGCTGGACAAGAAGGTGAGCTTATTCAGCGTTGGGTGATGAATGAGGCGCAGTATAAAGGAGAGGTTTTAAGATTATGGATTTCTTCACTCACTACCGAAGCTATTAAAGAAGGTTTTGAGAATTTAAAACCAGCTACAAATTATGATAATTTATATTACGCCGGATTTTCTCGTGCTATAGGCGATTGGTTATTAGGCATGAATGCTACGCGACTTTATACGCTTAAACATGGTGGTTATAAACAAGTTTTGTCGGTTGGTAGGGTGCAAACACCTACGTTAGCTATGGTGGTAAATCGGTTTAAAGAAATAGAAAATTTTAAACCACAGCCCTATTGGGAGCTTCAAACCCTTTATAGAGATGTTTTATTTAGCTATGAAGAAGGGCGTTTCTTTAAAAAAGAAGATGGTGAGGCTTTAGCCACCAAGGTGAAAGAAAGTGATTTTGAAATTGCTTCAATTACTAAGAAAAAAGGGAAGGAGTACGCACCAAAGCTTTTTGATTTAACAGGCTTGCAGGTATATTGTAATACCAAGTTTGGTTTTTCGGCTGAAGATACTTTGAAGATTGTCCAGGCATTATATGAGCGCAAAGTGGTCACTTATCCTAGAGTAGATACCACATTTTTACCTACCGATATTTACCCAAAAGTTTCTGATATTTTACAAAAATTGACCAATTACAGCGCGTTGACGCAGCCTCTTTTGGGTAAAAAAATTAAAAAATCTAGCAGGGTGTTTAATGATAAAAAAGTAACCGATCACCATGCTATAATACCAACGGGGATTCAAACCAATTTACAGTACAATCAGCAACAAGTTTATGATATAATTGTAAAGCGGTTTATTGCTGTTTTTTATGATGATTGTACCGTAGCTAATACTACAGTAATTGGTCATGCTGCGGATGTGAATTTTAAAGCCACAGGAAAGGAGATTTTGGAAAAAGGGTGGCGTATTGTATTTGAAACGTCCGATAGTAAGAAAAAAGAATCAGGTATTTTGCCTGCGTTTAAAAAAGGAGAAAAAGGCCCTCATGAACCCTCGTTTTTAGAGAAAGAAACTAAGCCACCGAACCAGTATACAGAGGCCTCATTGCTTCGGGCAATGGAAACAGCAGGGAAACAGGTTGATGATGAAGAGCTAAGAGATTTAATGAAGGAAAATGGTATTGGCAGGCCGTCTACGCGAGCCAATATTATTGAAACGTTATTTAAGCGTAAGTATATAAAGCGCAACAAGAAACAAGTGTTGCCCACGGTTACAGGAATTCAACTTATTGATACCATACAAAATGAGTTGCTAAAATCGGCCGAACTTACGGGCTTCTGGGAAAAGCAACTGAAGGATATAGAAAAAGGAACTTATAGTGCCAGTGCTTTTATTAGAAACATGAAGCGCATGGTTGATGCTTTGGTTTATGAAGTGCGGAGCGAAACGAAGCGCGCTAATATTTCACATGCCACTACAATTAAAAAACGTCAAGCCAAGGAGGAGGCAAAAAAAAATGCAGGTATCACGGCTGAAACTTGCCCTAAATGTAAAAACGGACAGCTTATAAAAGGTAAGTCGGCCTTTGGTTGTTCAAAATATAAAGAGGGTTGTAATTTCGTTCTTCCGTTTAAATTTCAGGAAAAAAAGATTTCTGACAACCAATTTTTAAGGCTCTTGCAAAAAGGGGAAACCGTTAATTTAAAAGGCTTTAAAACCAAAGCCGGAACGGAGGAAGGAGTGTTAACTTTTGATGAAAATTTTAAATTAAAACTAATCTCAAAAACACCAGTATCAAAGAGTACAAAACCCGAAGAGATGCTTTGCCCTAAGTGTAACACAGGCACCATTTTAAAAGGTAAAACAGCTTATGGGTGCAGTGCTTACAAAACGGGATGTGATTTTAAAATGACTTTTGAGGCTGTGAAGTTAAAATTAGAAGGCCAAACACCAACCAAAGCACTTGTGTATAAAATTTTGAAGTCAAATGTCTGAAAGCATTCATAGGCATTTTTTAATTTTTAAACCGTATGGTTTTTTGAGTCAGTTTAAGAGTAATGATTCTAAACAGCAATCTAAACGATTCTTAGGTCGATTATATGATTTTCCTGAAGAGATAATGGCTATTGGGCGTTTAGATGAAAAGTCGGAAGGCTTATTGTTACTCACAACCGACGGAAAAATGAGTGATTATGTAAATAGTAGTTATGTAGAAAAGGAATATTTTGCTCAGTTGGATGGTGACATAACTGATGAAGCTATTGCGTTGCTACAAACAGGTGTTGCTATAGGCCTACATGGAAAAAAGTACCAAACTAAACCTTGCCAGGTTTATAAGCTAGATCAAGCACCTCAATTGCCTAGTCGCCAAAAAAAAATACGAGATGACAGACACGGACCAACATCATGGGTGTCTGTTACTTTAAAAGAAGGCAAGTTTAGACAAGTTAGAAAAATGACATCGGCTGTTGGTTTTCCTACCTTGAGATTGGTTCGGGTACGGATAGGTGATTTTTATATAAATAACATGTTGCCAGGTGACGTTATTGAATTGCCAGATTGGCGCGTTAGGGATTGAAGCGGTAGCTTTTGGCGAGCTGTGCTTTGAGTCAAAACTTTAGCGTAAAGCCCGACCTTTATCATGAGCACAACTCAGGAAAAAGGAACGCTATAAACATTATAATTCTAGTTTTTGTAATTCATTATAATTTCGGTTAAGGCGCTTTAATAACAAACCGTAAATGAGTTTGTAAAACAACCAGATAATAACCACAAAAACAGCCGTAAAACCAATCATTACAGCATACATGAGTAAGAGTTGCTCATCTGTGGCGTTGGCAAATTTACGAGAGGCCTCTGGGTTGTTTTTTAAGCCAAAATAAATACCAATAACCATAGCAAAAAAGCTAACAACAAGGTTGTAAATAACATAGTATTTTATGATTTTTCTGGTTTTTAAAATACTTTCCATAAGTTTTTTAGCACTATCGGTCACAGAAATGGCTTTATGCGCTTTAAAGAGTAAATAAACAAATAGAAATATAATACCATAGCTTATCATGTTTACTAGGGTAAAAACAGTTTGATTGGTGTAAACCATATCTAACTTGGCACGGTAGCTAGCCGACATAAAATAGGGTGAAACATTAATTAGTGTCCAAAAAACAAGTTCTGCAATACTAATGTAGAACAGTGTTTTTACAATACTGGATGATTTTTTATGTAGCATTGGATAAATATCTTTTGCAGATAGGTTTTTATCCTGAGACGGCTTATTCCAGTCTTTTTTTAATAAATCTAATTCATCCATAATCTTACGGATTTAAAATGGTTTTTAGCTTGGTTTTAATCCGATTCATTTTCACGCGTGCGTTCACCTCACTAATTCCCAACGTTTCACTTATCTCTCTATAGTCTTTGTCTTCTAAATATAAAAATATCAGTGCCTTATCAATATCATTTAATTGGCGTATGGCTTTGTATAATACTTTAAGTTGTTCTTCTTCAGTATTATCATAATCTTCTGATTTTATTTTAAACTCTACACCGCTAAAATCTTGCGTGTTTATGGTACGCTTTGATTTTCTGTATAGAGTAATAGCGGTGTTTAATGCCACTCGATACATCCAAGTGCTAAACTTGGCATCTCCTCTAAATTTTGGATATGCCCGCCATAGTTGAATGGTGATTTCTTGAAATAAATCATTGTGTGCATCATAATTGTTTGTGTACAGACGACATACCTTATGCGCTATATTTTGATGCTTTTCAAGTAATTCAACAAAACTATGTTCTAGTTCTTTATTCAAATGTGATGGTTTAGTTACTCTGTAAGTAGTTTAAATGTTTAGAATGTTACAGCTATTTTGATATTATATGTGATAAAACTATGTAAGTGGTTGTAAATTATATTTTTAATGAAGTTGTTTTTGGTGGTGTTATCATGGTAAAAGTAACAAATATTTGTTGAAACACTTATGCTTTCGTGTTGAAGATAAACTTTAACCTTGTTATTGGATATGTTGGTCATAATCTAGAAAAAACAAAAAGCCACTTCATACAAAAGTGGCTTCTATTAAAAGGGGATACTCATTTTAATTGTTTACTGAAATGAGATTAATATCAAAAATTAAAACAGAACCTCCAGGTATTCCTGAATAATCATAACTTCCGTAAGCGAGGTGTGATGGAATTAATAATTTTCCACTTCCGCCTTCACTAAAATATGTGATGCCTTCGGTCCAGCCAGGAATCACTTGATTCAAATTAAAAGAAATGCCAGCTTCATCACTTTCATCAAACACTTTTCCACTAGTAAAATAACCTTTATAAGCTACAGTAACATTACTACTGTATGAAGGCGTGTCACCGGTTCCTTGTTCTTCTATGATATAGTATAAACCCGTGTCACTTTTTGTGGCCTCTAAATTATTAGCTTCAATATAGGCCTGAATTTCTTCGTCGTTTTTTACTCTGTAGTCTATATACTCATTGTCATTTTTATCTTTTGAGCACGATGCTAAAATAGCGCAGGTAAATAGGAATAAAAATTGTTTCATCATTTAAAATTTAGGCGCTAATATAGCACAGATGTTAAGTATTATTTCCTATAAATATGTTAAATGATGTTCAAAAAAAAACCACTTCTGTTAAGAAGTGGCCTTTATTTATATAGAATGCTGAACACATTAGGGCGTCAACTATTTAATCATGTCATAACTGCGCTTAATAAAGTTGGTTAATTCTTCACCCTTTAATAAACCTTGAGACAGTTTAGCTAAATCTAAACTTTGATTAATTAAACGCTCTTGTTTCTTTTTGGTTTTTGTGTTAATAATTTCACCAACTAATTCAGAGTTTGTATTTACAACAAGGTTGTACATTTCTGGCATATTACCCATACCAAACATGCCGCCACCGCCAGTTTGTTGCATTTCTTTCATTCTGCGCATAAATTCAGGTTGTGTAATGATGAACGGACTTGCGTTGCTATCCATAGCTTCAAGTTGTACCATAAATTTATCAGAAGGAATCACTTCTTTTAACAACTCATCAAGCGCTTTCTTTTGATCTTCATCTAATTTAGAAATTGTGTTTTCGTCTTTCTTGATAAGGTTGTCAATATGATCACCATCAACACGAGCAAATGAAATCTTCTCTTTGGTAGTTTCAAGCTTTTGAATTAAATGTGATACAATAGGAGAATCTAATAGTAACACTTCATAATCTTTGGCTTTAGCAGCTTCAATATAACTATGTTGTGCATCTTTATCAGACGCATAAAGAATCACTAATTTATCATCTTTATCGGTTTGTTTTGCCTTGATTTTGTTATATAACTCGTCATAGGTATAATACTTACCATCAACCGTTGGGTAAAGTGCAAAAGCTTCTGCTTTTTCAAAGAATTTTTCTTCAGAAAGCATACCATACTCAATAACGATTTTGATATCGTTCCATTTAGCTTCAAAATCTTCACGATTGTTGTTGAACAACGATTTTAATTTATCAGCAACTTTTCTGGTTATGTATGATGAAATCTTTTTTACAGCGCCATCAGCTTGCAAGTATGAACGTGATACATTTAACGGAATGTCTGGTGAGTCAATCACACCACGCAACATGGTTAAAAACTCAGGAACAATACCTTCAACATTATCGGTTACAAAAACTTGGTTTTGGTACAGTTGAATTTTGTCCTTTTGTATTTGCATATCATTACTCAACTTAGGGAAATATAAAATTCCTGTCAAGTTGAACGGATAATCAACATTTAAGTGAATGTGGAATAAAGGCTCTTCAAACTGCATGGGGTACAACTCACGGTAAAAGTTGCTGTAATCCTCATCTTTTAAATCGGTAGGTTGTTTTGTCCAAGCCGGATTAGGGTTGTTAATAATATCGTCAACCGTAATTTTTCTATGAGGTTCTTTGGTTTCTTTACCGTCTTTATCTGTTACAGTAGCAGGCTCATGCTCAGGGTCATTGATTTCCTTAGTTCCAAATTTGATTGGAATTGGCATGAATTTATTGTATTTTAATAGCAGTTCACGAATTCTGCCATCTTCTAAGAACTCAGTAGAGTCTTCTGCAATATGAAGAATGATTTCAGTACCTCGTTCTGTTTTGTCGGCAGTTTCTAGTGTGAATTCAGGAGAACCATCACAAGTCCAATGCGCGGCGGGTTCATCTTTGTATGATTTAGAAATGATTTCTACTTTTTCAGCAACCATAAATGCTGAATAAAAACCAAGACCAAAATGACCAATAATTCCTGAATCTTTTGCAGAATCTTTATACTTATCTAAAAATTCTTCAGCTCCAGAAAAAGCAACCTGATTAATGTATTTTTCAACTTCATCAGCGGTCATACCTAAGCCTTGGTCAATAATATGAAGCTTTTTTCCTTCTTTATCAATTTTAACTTCAATTTGAGGGGTTCCGTATTCAACCTTTGCATCACCAATATTAGTAAGGTGCTTTAGTTTTAAAGTAGCATCTGTGGCGTTACTAATAAGCTCACGTAAAAATATTTCGTGATCGCTATACAAGAATTTTTTAATGAGTGGGAAGATGTTTTCAACCGATACATTAATATTTCCTTTTGTCATGATTTATAATGATTTATTTATTGTTTTAATTACTTGTTTAACCAGTCAACAAAAATGCCATTTAAAGAAATATGACAAACTGACACCTGTTTTAGAATTTACATCTATGAAACTGAATAGATTATTTTGTAAATTGGTTATCTTAAAAAGATAATAGCCATGTATAATTCAAAAATAATAGGTTTAGGAAAGTATGTTCCAGATCATGTGGTGACCAATGATGATTTATCTAAAATCATGGATACCAATGATGAATGGATTCAAGAACGAACAGGGATAAAAGAACGACGGTGGATTCCTGAAGGTTCAGAGGATACTTCAGCTGTGATGGGAGCCAAGGCTGCAAGAATAGCTATTGAGCGCTCTGGATTAACAAAAGATGATATAGATTTTATTGTATTTGCTACGCTTAGTCCCGATTATTATTTTCCAGGGTGTGGGGTACAGATTCAAGATATGCTTGATATGCCAACCGTAGGAGCGCTTGATGTGCGTAATCAATGTTCTGGTTTTGTTTATGCCATTTCTGTGGCCGATCAGTTTATCAAAACAGGTATGTATAAAAATGTTTTGGTTATTGGTGCTGAATATCATAGTAATGGCCTTGATAAAACAACCCGAGGAAGAGGAGTAACAGTTATTTTTGGAGATGGTGCAGGGGCTTGTGTGTTATCTAGAGAGGAAGACCAGTCTAAAGGTATTTTGTCTACACACTTACATAGTGAGGGGAAGTATGCCGATAAACTGATAGTAGAATCACCTAGTATTGCACATTGGGTGCCTGAAATATTACAATCAAAAGAAGAGGATATTTCTTATTTTCCTTATATGGATGGCCAATTTGTTTTTAAACATGCTGTAGTACGTTTTAGTGAGGTCATTATGGAAGGGTTAATGCAAAATGGCATGCAAAAAGAAGACATAGATATGTTAATTCCGCATCAAGCCAATTTAAGAATAGCTCAATTCATTCAGAAAAAGTTCGGATTAAATGACAACCAAGTTTTTAATAATATAATGAAGTATGGTAATACTACGGCGGCATCTGTAATTATAGCGTTAACAGAGGCTTGGGAAGAAGGTAAAATAAACGCTGGAGATAATGTGGTTTTGGCAGCTTTTGGCAGTGGCTTTACATGGGCTAGCGCCATTATAAGGTGGGTTTAAATATTTAAAATAAACAAGAGAAAACAAAAAGCCCAAAACTAATTAGTTTTGGGCTTTTCTAGCTATTAATCAACTTCAACTAACACTAATGTGAAGAATCTTGTTATATAAGACGTAATATTGTCTTTTTTATTGCATTGATTATTAAAGTTTTAACTTTTTTTAACATACAAAGAAAAACTCGAAAATAAATTTCGAGTTTTTTATATACTAATCATAAACTACGAATTTTTTGAAATGTGTAGACGACTAACTCTAAATAATTATTTATCCGCTTTGGTTAGATAGTATATAACCTCCTAACGTTAATTGTGACGTTTTATTGTTGATAATCAAAAATTTAACATATAAATGAACGTGTGAGATAAAAAAATCGAACTCCCACGGTAAAATACTATGGGAGTTCTTTTTCAATAGCCTTTTAAATAACACTAACCATCAACTATTATGCACAGGCTATTGCGTTTATATTATAGAAAGCCACCGCTACCTGACTTTTCATTATTATCACGAGATTTTCTTCTTAAAGCCTTATATTTGTTACCTCCAAATCGGTATGAAAGGGCAATATTCCATGTGTTACTTTCCCAATTAAAATCACCTCGTGAAGGGTAAGGCGTTCTGCCTTCAAAGGCAAATTGCATGGTGTTAAAAATATCGTTATAGTTAAAACTGAAAGTAGCTCTGTCATCTTCCATGAAACTATATCTTAGTCCTGTATTTACAAAATACATGGGTTTTCTGGTAAATTGAATACCTTTTTGTTGGCCTCTGTATAACCCAAATAAAGAAAAGCTTAATTTTTTTGAAGCTTTAAAATTATTAAACAATCTTAAGTTCCAAATCACATTATCCACTTCAATTTCTTCTCTTACAATGTCCTCTGGGGTTGCGTTGGGTAAATCGTCTGTATCAAGGTACTCAGTGATGCCTTTTTGAGTTTGTGAGTACAGATCAAAACTACCATTTAGGCTCCACCATTTAGCCACTCTGTAATTAGATGACAGTTCAAAACCGTAAGCCGAAGTGTTTGAGAAATTATCAAAAGATAGAATGACTTTTCCCGAACTAATGTCTGTTCGATCAATATAAACATATCTGCTAATGTTGTCTTCAATAATTCTATAAAATACACCAGCTGTTATGCTTCCCTTTTCAAATTGTCTGGTATAATTGGTTTCAATGGAATTAGTGAACTGGGGTTGTAAATTGGTGTTTCCAAACGAAGAAATAAGTGGTGTGCTCCATTCTCTAATTGGGTTAACTTGTTGTAATCCAGGGCGATCTACACGTCGACTGTAACTTAGTTGATAGGCGTTTTTTTCTGAAGGTGAGTAGGTTAAAAACACCGATGGGTAAATTTGAAAATAATTGTTTTCAAACGGAATGAGTTCAGTTGCATTGTCATCAAAAAGTCTTAACGCTTTGGCATTAACATTTACTTGTTCAGCGCGTATGCCTGCTTGATAACTCCATTTTTCGGTTTTTCTTCCATAGGTGAAATAGATCGAATAAATATCGCGTTTATAATCAAAATCTGTGCTAGGCGTGTTTATAATGTTACCTTCGCCATCAAAAGTTTTACCTGTTGAAAAATAGTCAACGTTTGATTCAAATAACCTCGCCTCTAAACCAGCTTCAATTTTAGCCTTTTCACTAATTGGGTTAACGTAATCTGCATTTATTGTGGTTCTGTTTCTATCAGTGTTAACATGGTCTACGTAATTTTGAGGAAAAATAAAGTTGACAAAATCAAAATTTGCCACTTCTTCTTGCTCGTAGTCGTTGAAGTTAATCTCAATGTCTAACGTTTCATCCTCTTTATCAAAATTGTGTTTATATGCCAAATTATACTGACCCGAGTTGTTTTCTGAAATGTTGTTAAATATTTGTTCTTGAACAGGTTCTCCTGGAAAGGTGATAACGGTATTACCAAACGCTTTTCCTGAAAATATATTTTGGTTGGTGAAAAAAGATATGGTGTTTTTATCATTCATATAAAAATCTACCCCAACTTTATACAGATGGGATTTGTTATTATTTCCGAATGTGAAATCTTGTCTATTAGATTGATCGTCTAAACGATTAATATTTCCAAAATTGTCATATTTACCAATATTATTGCCATAGTTTCCATAAAAATTAAACTTTCCATGTCTATAATTCATATCAATAGAACTATTGAACTTAGCAAAAATCTCTTTGGTCAGGCCTATATTAAGATTGCCGTTGAAACCGACTTGCGTATTTTTATGTAGCTTAATATTAATAATACCACTCATACCTTCAGGATTGTATTTTGCTGAAGGATTGGTAATGAGTTCTATTTGTTTAATTGATGTAGAAGGAATTTGTTTTAATAACTGGGCAATAGGTACGTTGCTTAATTTGCCGTCAACCATAACTCTTACATTTTCGTTTCCTCTAAGACTAATGTTTCCGGTTTGTTGATCAACATTAACAGATGGTAGATTATTCATAATATCACTGGCACTGGCTCCAGCCGTTGTTAAATCTTTGCCTATAGTGATTACCTTTCTGTCTACTTTTTGTTGTATGGTAGATAGTTCAGCTACCACGGTTACCTCATCAAGGTTTTCGGCTTCTTCTTCTAAATAAATTTTGCCCAGATTTACTTTGTAATTACCTTTCTTTATGGTTACTGGTTTGCTGTAAGTTTTGTAACCAATGTATTGAATGCTTACTAAAACATCGCCTTCAATGATATTATCTATATTGAAAGAACCATCGTCAGAGGTAATGCCACCCGTTAAGGTAGCGCCATTGTTGTTTTTTATTATTACGTTTACGTAGGGTAAGGGTTCCTTTAAATTTGCGTCTAAAACAATGCCTGATATCGATCCGTTTTTATCGCCATTTATAATTGGAGGGTTGAGTGCGTGAGTCAAAGTTGTAATGTGTAAAACGCACATGAAAAATAAGTTTTTCATTGAGATAAGTTTGTTGATTGATGATGAATAGTTTAATAGATAGACGTTTGTAGGTAGAGTCTGTTACGGGTTTTGTTTTACTTAACAATAATTTAACATTATGAATAAAAAAACTTTAGTGCTAGGCGCGTCCTTAAAACCTAATAGATACTCAAATTATGCCATTCAAAGATTGGTGGCTAACAATATTGAGGTGGTTGCCATTGGTTTGAAACAAGGAGAGGTTTCTGGTATACAAATTGAAACTACACTTAAATCACATAATAAAATACATACGGTGACCATGTATTTAAACGCAACACGTCAAAAGGCATATTATGACTATATTTTATTATTGAAACCAGAGCGCGTTATTTTTAATCCTGGTACCGAAAACCCAGAACTTTATAAACTGTTACAGCAAAACAATATTTTTTATGAAGAAGCCTGTACTTTAGTTTTGCTTTCTACGAATCAGTATTAATCCAAGAAATGTAAGCAGGCCATTAATGATTAATATTTCAAAGCCTATTTGGTAACCGTTTAAAAGCTCTGCTGAATAGCTGTTGAGTAAATATGAAATTAAAGGCGCAATGAGTGCAACTATCCAAACATAGGTGTCTTTCAGTTTTATTTTAGTGAATATACCAAGGGCAAATAAACCAAGCAATGGGCCGTAGGTGTATCCTGCCGCTTTAAATAATTCCCAAATAACAGAAACATCCTTAAAGATGGCATCAAAAAGAACAATAACTACAACCAAAAGGGCGCTAATGAAAACATGAGTGCGTTTTCTAATACGTTTTTGCGCTTCAATAGGTTTTTTATCTAATTCAATAATATCAATGCAAAAAGATGTAGTTAAACTGGTTAAAGCAGAATCTGCGCTTGAATAGGCTGCGGCAATTAAGCCAAGTAAAAAAAATGCTGAGGTTAAAATTCCTATTTCGGGGAGCATCGCTATAGTAGGGAATAAATCGTCTTTTTTTGCCATAATACCATGCTCATTGGCATATTGGGTTAATAAAAGCCCCAACACTAAAAACAAAATGTTTACAAAAATTAATATGATACTGAAAGAAATCATATTTTTTTGCGCTTCTTTTAAATTTTTGCAGGTTAGATTTTTTTGCATCATATCTTGATCTAATCCAGTCATGGTAATAGTGATGAATATACCTGCTAAAAAGCTTTTTATGAAATACTGAGCGTCATTTACATTATCAAGAAAGAATACCTTGCTCAAGGCACTTTCTTTAACATTTGTGTAAATGGAAGATATGTCGTTAAGGTTAAGGGTCGAAGCCAAAAAAGCAATAGTAATAACTACTGAAACCAGCATAAACAAGGTTTGTAAGGTGTCAGTAAAAATAATAGTTTTAATGCCGCCTTTAAAGGTGTAAAGCCAAATCAGTCCTATGGTAATAATTACGGTTACAGTAAAAGGAATATGATATTGATCAAAAATTAATAATTGTAACACTTTAGCCACTAAAAAAAGTCTAAATGAAGCCCCAACGACTCTAGATATTAAAAAGGCAATGGATCCTGTTTTATAGCTTACTCTGCCGAAGCGATCTCTCAAATAAGTGTAGATTGAAGTGAGGTTGAGTTTATAATAAATAGGAAGTAACACATAAGCTATAACAAGATATCCAAAAAAATAGCCAAACACTACTTGGAGGTAGCCAAACTGTTTTGTTTCAACCGCACCTGGGACCGATATAAAGGTAACGCCAGATAAGGAAGCACCTATCATTCCAAACGCAACCAAATACCAAGGCGCCGATTTATTTGCTTTGAAAAAAGCATCGTTACTGTCTTCTTTTCCAGTGAAATAGGATATTAACATCAAAACGATGAAATAAGAAGCGATAAGAAAAATGATTTGTATTGAGGACATGTATAAAAATTAATGTTTTGAAAAGTACAAATATAAACTTCCAAAAACCAAATGGAATATCACCTATTTTAATGAAGAATCATTAAAATTAGTTAATGTCATTGTGAAATGTTAAATTCGCCGCCATGGAGTTTTCGTCAAAATTATTAGAACGGGCGGTAAATGAAATGTCTCAGTTACCAGGAATAGGAAAGCGGACAGCATTACGTTTGGTTTTGCATATGCTTAAGCAACCTAAAGATCAAACTTTAGGGTTAGCAAATGCTTTACAAAATATGCGCAATGATGTGAAATTTTGCACTTCGTGTCACAACATCAGTGATGTGGCACTTTGTGAAATTTGTTCAAATCCTAATAGGTTGACTGACGTTATTTGTGTAGTAGAAGATATACGAGATGTTATGGCTATTGAGAATACAAGCTCTTTTAAAGGCTTGTATCATGTTCTAGGAGGTAAAATTTCTCCAATGGATGGCGTTGGGCCTCACGACCTAAATATTGAGTCTTTAGTAACAAAAGTGGCCAAAGGCCAAGTGAAAGAACTTATTTTTGCATTAAGTTCTACCATGGAAGGTGACACTACTAATTTTTATATTTACAAACAAATTCAGCAGTTTAATATAACAACGTCAACCATTGCCCGAGGGATATCAGTTGGTGATGAATTGGAGTATGCTGACGAAATTACGTTGGGAAGAAGTATAGTAAACAGAATCCCGTTTGAATCTTCGTTAAAACATTAAAAAGAAGTTTAAGTTTGAAGTTATCTGTAGTTATTTTAAATTACAATGTTCGGTATTTTTTAGAACTCTGCATTAAGAGTGTACAGGCGGCATTAAAGGATATTGATTCTGAAATTATTGTTGTTGATAATAACTCTGAAGATGATAGCTGCAACATGGTAAGAGAACTGTTTTCAGAAGTTATCTTAATCGAGAACAGAGAAAACTACGGCTTTTCAAAAGGGAATAATATTGGTGTTAAAAAAGCTCAAGGAGAGTACGTGTGCATTTTAAATCCTGATACCGTAGTAGGCGAGGATACCTTTGAAGTTTTATTAAAATTTGCAGAGTCAAAAGAGGATTTAGGAATAGTAGGGTGCAGGCTGATTAATGGCAAGGGAGGTTTTTTACCAGAAAGTAAGCGTAATATACCATATGTTCAAGCGGCTTTTAAGAAATTGCTAGGAGATTCAAAAGCGTATTATGCACATAATGTACCAAAGGAATCAATATCAAAAGTAGATATTCTGGTAGGAGCTTTTATGTTACTGAGAAAGAACGTATACAATGAATTAGGAGGTTTTGATGAAGATTATTTTATGTACGGTGAAGATATTGATATCTCTTATAAGTCCTTGCAACAAGGATATCATAATTATTATTATGGCGGTATAACAGTCATTCACTTTAAGGGAGAAAGTACATTACGAGATAAAAACTATGCGAAACGTTTTTATGGCGCTATGCAAATTTTTTATAAAAAACATTTCAGGAAAAACATTTTGTATGATCTTATAGTTTGGTTAGGTGTTCAAATAGTCTATACTTTTAGAACAAAACCAGAGTTGAAGAAAAAAAGAGTACAACAGTATGCTTTTATTTCAAATAAGCAGAATGAGTTATTAAATAAAATCTTGGGAAAAAATATTTTTTTAATGCAGAAGTTAAAATATTTTTCTGTACCTACAGAAGTTATTTTTGATGCTAATTTTATGTCATATAAAGAAATCATTTGTAATATTGAAAAACAAAATAACATAGCTAATACGACTTATAAAATATTGCCAAATAATTCAAAATTTATATTAGGTAGTGATAGTACTATAGATAGAGGAGAAGTTTTTGTTTTTGATGAGTAATTTGAGTATTATCTACTATTCAGCTTTTATTTTTATTATTTTTGCAAAATTAAATTAAAAAACAAGGAATACGTTACTAATATGGCAAGGGTTGAACTTAAGTTACCAAAAATGGGAGAAAGCGTTGCTGAAGCAACCGTAACTACATGGCTAAAAGATGTTGGTGATTCTATTGAAATGGATGAGCCCGTTTTAGAAATTGCTACAGATAAAGTAGATAGTGAGGTGCCTAGTGAGGTAGATGGTGTTTTGGTAGAACGACGTTTTAATATAGATGATGTGGTTCAAGTAGGTCAAGTTTTGGCTATTATAGAGACTGATGGAGACGAAGATACTGAGGGGTCAAATTTAAGTAAAACCGAAGAATCCGCAGAGCCTGAAATTCAAGAGGCTGTAGAGCAGGTGATTCAAACTATTTCGGTTGCGGAGCATGCGGTAACGTCTGTAATATCTAGTGAAGAACGTTTTTATTCGCCTCTGGTAAAAAATATAGCAAAAGAAGAAGGGATTTCGCAAGAAGAGTTAGACGCTATTCAAGGTACAGGAAAAGATGGCAGAGTTACCAAAAATGATATTTTAAAATTCATTGAAAATAAGGGTGGTGGTGAACTTCAAGTATCAAAACCACAAGAGGTTAAAAAAGAGGTTACTCCCAGAGAGGCTGTCAAACCAGAAAAGCCTAGAGTTCTATCAAGCGGAGAAGACGAGATTATAGAAATGACTAGAATGGGTAAGCTTATTGCTAACCATATGGTAGAATCTATTCAAACTTCAGCACACGTGCAAAGTTTTATTGAAGCTGATGTGACGAATGTTTGGAATTGGAGAAAAAAGGTGAAAGAAGGTTTTATGAAGCGTGAAGGAGAAAATTTAACCTTTACTCCAATCTTTATGGAAGTGATTGCTAAGGCGCTTCGTGATTACCCTATGATGAATATTTCGGTACAGAATGATAAAATCATAAAAAAGAAAAATATCAATATAGGAATGGCAGCGGCGTTACCCGATGGTAATTTAATAGTTCCTGTTATAAAAAATGCGGATCAACTAAATTTAGTAGGCATGACCAAACAAGTTAATGATTTGGCCAATCGTGCCAGAATGAATAAGTTAAAACCAGATGAAATTCAGGGTGGCACTTATACCGTTACTAATGTTGGGTCTTTTGGAAGCATCATGGGAACGCCTATAATTAATCAACCTCAAGTAGGTATTTTGGCCTTAGGCGCTATTAGAAAAGTGCCCGCAGTTATTGAAACACCAGAGGGTGATTTTATAGGGATTCGTTATAAAATGTTCCTGTCTCATTCCTATGATCACCGTGTAGTCAATGGGGCTTTAGGTGGTATGTTTGTAAAGTCTGTAAAAGATTATTTAGAGGCTTGGGATGTAAACAGGGAATTATAAAGTATAGAATTAAAGCACTTATAAACCTAATCATTTATACGGTTAGGTTTTTTTATTTTTGCACAAAGCGCAGTATAATTAATTAAGAACTAATGCAGTTACACTTAACAAAACCCATTTGTTTCTTTGATTTAGAAACAACAGGTGTCAACATTACAACAGATAGAATTGTAGAAATATCAGTTTTAAAGATATATCCTAATGGTACGGAAGAAAGTAAAACCTGGTTAGTTAATCCTGAAATGCCTATACCAAAGGAAGTGACAAAAATTCATGGTATTACTGATGAGAAAGTGGCCAATGAACCAACGTTTAAAGAGTTGGCTAGAGACATTTACAACATGATAAAGGATTCAGATTTAGGAGGGTTTAATTCTAATCGATTTGATATCCCATTACTAGCAGAAGAAATGTTACGTGCCGATGTTGACTTTGATATGAAGAATAGGTTAGCTGTTGATGTGCAAACTATTTTTCATAAAATGGAGCAACGTACCTTGAGTGCCGCCTATAAGTTTTATTGTAATGAAAGTTTAGAAGATGCGCATAGTGCTGAAGCAGATACCAAAGCGACTTATGAGGTGTTAAAAGCGCAAATAGACAAGTATGAAGAGTTGGAAAATAGCACAAAATTTTTAGCCGAGTTTAGCGCCAGAAAGAAGTTTGCAGACTTTGCAGGATTTATTACTTATAATAAAAAAGGAGAGGAATGTTTTTCTTTTGGGAAACACAAAGGAAAATTAGTAACAGAAGTTCTTGAAAAAGAACCAGGGTATTTTGGTTGGTTGCTTAATGCTGATTTTCCATTATATACCAAAAAAGTACTTACAGCCATTAAATTAAGAAGTTTTAATAATAAACTAGGCTAAAATAAGAGGTTTACTTTTTTTAGGTGGTGTTACACAAGAATCCTTACTTCAAAACCAATGATAAAAATAGATTATGAAGCTGATTTGTATAGGAAGAAATTATGCAGAGCATATTGAAGAATTGCAAAATGAAAGGCCAGAACATCCAGTGGTGTTTTTAAAACCAGATACCGCTATTTTACTGAAAAAGCAGCCTTTTTTTATTCCTGATTTTTCTGATGATGTACATTATGAAGTTGAGGTTCTTGTTAAAATTAATCGCGTAGGAAAGTATATAGATAAAAAGTTTGCGCATAAATATTACAAGGAGATAGGGTTAGGGATAGATTTTACAGCCCGCGATATGCAGAGTCAATTAAAAGCAAAAGGGCTGCCTTGGGAAAAAGCTAAAGCATTTGATGGAGCCGCTGTAGTAGGTAAGTGGATGGATAAAAATGCTTTTTTAGATATAAACAACATTGAGTTTTCTTTAAAAAAGAACGATAATATTGTGCAAAATGGAAATACAAGCCATATGCTTTGGAAAATTGATGAATTAATAGAATATGTCTCAAAATATTTCACTTTAAAGATAGGAGATATTATATTTACAGGTACTCCAGCAGGAGTTGGTAAAGTAAATGCTCATGATAAATTAAAGGGGTTTATAGAGAACAATGAGATGTTTTCAATACATGTAAAATAAAATGGAACAGCATTATAAATTATTTAGAGTAAAGGAATTAGCAGATAATGATACCGACTTTATAGCGGCGTTGGCTGCAGCTTTTTTAGAAGAAGTGCCCGTAGATGCAGAACGTTTAAAGAAAGCCGTAGCAGAAGAAGATTATTTTAACGCTTATCAAGCCGCTCATAAAATGAAGCCAACGGTTGATTTGTTTGAATTAGGCGTGCTCGATACTTTAATAGAGGTACAGGATTGGGGAAAGTTTGAGAAAAGAGGTGAAGATATATCCTCTCAATTGGCTATTGTAATTTCAGCGGTTGATAATGCTACTGCCGAAATAAAATCTGATTTTAATTTGTAATTATGTTAGCCGAAATTATAACCATCGGCGATGAACTTCTTATAGGGCAAGTTGTTGATACAAATTCTGCCTTTATAGCTAAACAACTTAATAAAATTGGGGTTTCTGTATATCAAATAACCTCAATACAAGATGATAAACTACATATTTTACAAGCATTAAAAAATGCAGAAAGCCGTGTAGATATAATTATTTGTACAGGTGGGTTGGGACCCACAAAAGATGATATTACAAAAAAGACAATAGCAGAATATTTTGAAGACACCTTGGAAAGAAACGATGCGGTTCTTGAAAATATTGAAACTATTTGGAAGCAGCATGTGCGGACTACCATGCTACAAGTTAATAGAGACCAGGCGCTTATTCCTTCAAAATCAAAACCTTTAATGAACCGATTAGGAACGGCACCAGGTATGTGGATTGAAAAGCAGGACAAGGTATTTATTTCATTGCCTGGGGTACCTTATGAAATGACCGAATTGGTTGATAATGAGGTTATTCCTAAGTTGAAAGAAAAATTTAATTGTCCGTTTATACTTCACAAAACTATGATTGTATATGGTTTAGGTGAAAGTGCTTTAGCCGACAGAATAGCCTCTTGGGAAGATGCTTTACCTAGTCATATTAAACTTGCGTATTTGCCAAACTTAGGAAAAATGCGATTGCGGTTATCTACTAAAGGTTCTGATGAAGCACAATTAAAAAAAGACATTCAAGATCAAATCAACAAGGTCATTCCGTTAATAAGAGAAGAGTATGCAGGTTTAGAAGATGAAGATGGTTCAGTAGAAGTAGTAATTGCCAAGCAGTTAACAAAATTGGGCGATACTTTAGCTATAGCAGAGAGTTGTACAGGAGGTGCGGTAGCAGAACGGTTTACTGTGCATTCAGGAGCTTCAGCCTTTTTCAAGGGAGGTTTAGTTACCTATTCGACACAATCAAAGATAAAGGTGTTGCAAGTTCCTGAATCAGATATTAATACATATTCGGTAGTAAGTGCTCAAGTGGCAGAATCTATGGCTCGGAATGCAAAGGCCTTATTTCAGTCAGATTACGCAATTGCAACCACAGGAAATGCAGGGCCCACAAAAGGAGATTCTGATGCCGAAGTTGGTACAGTACATATTGCTATTGCAACCAATACAGAGGTGTATTCCCAAGCCTTTAACTTCGGAAATTCAAGAATAAAAGTCATTAATAAAGCGGTTAATAAAGCTTTAGAAATGCTCTTGAAAGAAATTTTTAAAAATTGACAACATTTTAATTGTCATAATATAAAGAATTTGTATATTTGCACCTCGAATTTAAGCAACAAAGAATTTAAAGTTATATAGAATGTCAAGAGTTTGTGAACTTACAGGGAAGAAGGCAATGGTTGGAAACAACGTGTCTCATGCATTAAATAGAACTAAGCGCAAATTTAACGCGAACTTAGTGAAGAAACGTTTCTACATTCCAGAGGAAGATAAATGGGTAACTTTAAAAGTTTCTACATCTGCTTTAAAAACTATTAATAAAATAGGTATATCTGCAGCAATTAAAGAAGCAAAATCTAAAGGATTTTTAAAATAATAGCTGTATTTAATAAGTAAAAGACATGGCAAAGAAAGGTAACAGAATACAAGTAATCTTAGAGTGTACTGAGCACAAAGAATCTGGTCAACCAGGAACTTCAAGATATATTACTACAAAAAATAAAAAAAATACGCCAGGAAGAATGGAGATTAAAAAATTTAATCCTATCCTAAAGCGTATGACAGTTCATAAAGAAATTAAATAAGACATAGATCATGGCAAAGAAATCAGTAGCATCATTACAAACAGGATCTAAAAGATTAACAAAAGCAATAAAAATGGTTAAGTCTCCAAAAACAGGAGCTTACATGTTTGTTGAGTCTATAATGAGTCCAGAAGAAGTTAACGACTTTTTAAAGAAATAAAAGGTTTCGTTTCAAGATATTATAAGCTGCTTTCATATAGAAAGCAGCTTTTTTATTTTTATATTTGAATGCTTTTCTGTCAAAATAGCAGAAAAGTAAATATGGTAAGAAAATTGACTACCATGTTTTAAGGTGTTATCTGATTGTATATGTAGAATGCGTTTCTGGCAACTTTATAAGGAAGCGTTTTTAACAGATATTTCAATCGTTAATACTATAGCGTTTAACCAACCAAAAGAGACCATGAGTTTTTTTAAAAAAATATTTTCTTCCGAGAAAAAGGAAACTTTAGATAAAGGCTTAGAGAAATCAAAAACTAGTTTTTTTGGAAAGCTAAGTAAAGCCGTTGCAGGAAAATCAAAAGTTGATGATGAAGTATTAGATAATCTTGAAGAAGTTTTAGTGTCAAGTGATGTTGGCGTAAATACTACACTTAAAGTGATTGAGCGCATTGAAGAACGTGTGTCTAAAGATAAATACTTGGGAACCGATGAACTCAATCAGATTCTTAGAGAAGAAATTGCAGCGCTGTTAAGTGAAACAAATTCTGGTGAAGCAACAGATTATACCATTCCTGAATTACCTAAACAAGATGGTGGCCATAAAACACCTTATGTTTTAATGGTAGTGGGGGTTAATGGTGTTGGTAAAACCACTACTATTGGTAAATTGGCCTATCAATTTAAAAAGAAAGGATTAAAAGTCGTCTTAGGAGCTGCTGATACGTTTAGAGCTGCTGCTATAGATCAACTGCAAGTATGGGCAGATCGTGTAGAAGTACCAATGGTACGTCAAAATATGGGAAGTGATCCTGCTTCTGTGGCTTTTGATGCTGTAAAATCTGGTGTACACCAAGATGCAGATGTAATAATTATTGACACCGCAGGGAGACTCCATAATAAGGTAAACCTTATGAATGAGTTGACAAAAGTAAAACGCGTTATGCAAAAGGTTGTGAGTGATGCCCCGCATGATGTTCTTTTGGTGTTAGATGGTTCTACAGGGCAAAATGCTTTTGAACAAGCTAAACAATTTACGGCAGCCACTGAAGTTACGTCATTAGCGGTTACCAAACTTGATGGAACAGCCAAAGGCGGTGTTGTTATCGGTATTTCAGATCAGTTTCAAATTCCTGTAAAGTATATTGGCGTAGGTGAAGGTATTGAAGATTTACAAGTATTTAATAAATATGAATTTGTGGATTCGTTTTTTAAATAAAAATTAAGAATTCAAGATATTTAAAAGAGACATGATGCGTTATGTCTCTTTTTTGTTTTTAGAATGAATTCTATATCCATCATCATTACGTATCTTTGCAGCCTGATTTATAGAAATTATGCGTACAAAATCTCTAAAGAAAAATAAGATCAATGTAGTTACACTAGGTTGTAGCAAGAATGTTTATGACAGTGAGGTCTTAATGGGGCAATTAAAGGCCAGTGGTAAAGATGTAGTTCATGAAGAAGAGGGTAATATAGTTGTAATAAACACTTGCGGGTTTATAAACAATGCCAAAGAAGAGAGTGTAAACACCATTTTGGAGTATATGCAAAAAAAAGAAGAAGGGGAGGTAGATAAGGTATTTGTTACGGGCTGTTTAAGCGAGCGCTATAAACCCGATTTGGAGAAGGAAATTCCTAATGTAGATCAGTATTTTGGTACAACAGAATTACCAGGTTTATTAAAAGCCTTGGGGGCAGACTATAGGCATGAGCTGATAGGAGAGCGTTTAACCACCACGCCTAAAAATTATGCTTATTTAAAGATTGCTGAAGGGTGTGACAGACCTTGCTCGTTTTGCGCTATTCCAATTATGAGAGGTAGGCACAAAAGTACTCCTATAGAAGATTTAGTTATTGAGGCAGAGAAATTGGCAGCAAATGGGGTTAAAGAATTGATTTTAATAGCTCAGGACTTAACCTATTACGGGTTAGATTTATACAAAAAAAGAAATCTGGCAGAATTACTTGAAGCCTTAGTTAAGGTTGAGGGTATAATGTGGATTCGTTTGCATTATGCTTTTCCAACGGGATTTCCGATGGATGTACTCGATTTAATGAAAAAAGAACCGAAGATTTGTAATTATTTAGATATTCCGTTACAGCATATTTCTGATGATCTATTAAAAAGTATGCGCCGTGGTACTACTAAGGAGAAAACAACAAAACTGATTGAAACTTTTAGAGAGAAAGTTCCAGAAATGACTATCAGAACAACGCTTATAGTAGGATATCCCGGAGAAACTGAAGCGCATTTTGAAGAGTTAAAAGCATGGGTGAAGACCATGCGTTTTGAACGTTTGGGGTGTTTTACGTATAGCCATGAAGAGAATACACATGCCTATAATCTTGAGGATGATGTACCTGAGGAAGTTAAAACTGATCGTGCCAATCAAATCATGGAAGTGCAATCTCAAATTTCTTGGGAACTTAATCAGGAAAAAATTGGTCAAGAGTTTAATGTGGTAATAGACAGGAAAGAAGGAAACTATTTTGTTGGAAGAACAGAGTTTGATTCTCCTGATGTAGATAATGAGGTGCTTATTGATGCTACAACTACGTATTTAAAAACAGGCGAATTTGCTAAGGTTAAGGTTGTTGAGGCTGAAGATTTTGATTTATACGCTGAGGTGGTTATCTAATTTTCAGGTTTATTATTTTAAATAATATTGCGTTACTTTTGGATATTTAGCATAGTATGTATGGGATCTAGTCTATTTTCAGAAGTTATTAAATCGGCGTGTTTTGAAACGTTACAGGTTTTGGATATTCCCAATACTGGAGATAACTATATTGCGATTGATTTATCTGAATCGAATACGGACTTAAATGATATAGACCTGACTTCTTCTGAAAACTTCAGTGTTTATATAAATAATTATCTCAAAAATTATAAGGCTCAGGTAGCCTATGGTGGTTATTTAGAAATTCGAAACATTTATAAGCGTAGCTCCCATTTTAATGAAAACACAGAAACAGAACGTAATATCCATTTAGGGTTAGATTTATGGTGTGATGCTGGAACTAAAGTGTTGGCAGTGTTTGCTGGTACAGTACATAGTTTTAATAACAATACCAATTATGGAGATTATGGCCCTACTATTATATTAAAGCATCAAATTGATGAGGATGTGTTCTATACGCTTTATGGTCATTTAAGTTTAGAATCGCTGCATGATTTAGAGGTAGGACTAACAATTGAACAAGGACAACGCATAGGTTCTTTAGGAACTTCGAATGTTAATGGAGACTATCCGCCACATTTACATTTTCAAGTCATTAAAGATATTGAGAGTTTTTGGGGAGATTATCCTGGAGTTTGTAGTCAAGAAAATCTAGCTTTTTATAAAACCAATTGTCCAGATCCTAATATTTTACTGGGGTTAAATCAATGATTTAAAAAGCTTCCATTACTCCAAAGTAAAGTCCTTGATTTCCATCTACACCATAGGCATAGTCTAATCTTAAATTAATTTTTTTCGCAGGAGAAACCATAAATCTTAATCCTGCCCCGGCGCTTGGAAGCCATTGGCGTTCAAATTCTTCTTCGCCATTATTCTCATTGCCCCAAACACTCCCGGTTCCAGCAAAAAATACGGCACCCCATTTTCTATAAAAGCGCCATCTTAATTCAGACTGGAGAGTGATTAAATGTTTTCCTCTATATTTTCCTGCTTCATACCCTCTAAGACTACTTCTTGAACCATAGGTTTGATAGCCGTCAAAAGGAACATCTCCAAAAGCAGAACCTCCCGAAAGTCTCGTTGCTAAAACCTTATCTTTTGCTAATGCGTAATAATAGGTGAAATTATAATCGGTGTCTACATAATTATTATCACTTCCCAGCCAACCATTAAAGAGTTTTGGCCTGATACTAAAAACAAATCCTTTGGTTGGATAGTACACATAATCCCTACTATCATAAGAAAAATTTAGCCCAATACTTGAAATAAAATTATCTTCAATACCATTTTCTTTAAAAAACTCCTCCGTTAATTCGTTTTCTTCTTTGGTGCCTTGGTCAAATTTATAAAGTGTTTTGGTGCCCCAATAAAGAAAGCCTAAATAGAAGTCACTAATTATTTTTCTACTGTATTCAAGAGTTATAAAGTTACGAATTTCCGAGTATACTAAACGTAAATCATTACCAAGTTCATTGTATATGAAATCATTATTAACACGATAAGTTCCTAGGGCTACAGAGGCTCTGTTTCTATCTTCGTTCCAAAAAAAACGACCTGCAGGAACAGCAACATAGCTTTTATTGGTTGAATAAATAGCGTATAAAGCAGCTAGAGAAGGCGGGGAAATTGTGTCTTTTTTATTAAGACTAAAAAGGTACATACCTAAGCCGCCAAAGCCAGTTTTCATTGCAGGATTATTAGTAATTAATGGCACTGCTACAAAAGTTTTTGATGCAGCATTAAAAATAGTATCTTTTTGGGGCTCTTGAGCTTGCATTAAGGTAACATGTAATACAAGAATAAAAGCTGTTAATAATCTGTTTGGTTGCATAACGTGAAATAATGGTCAGTTTAAAAATACAATAAACATTTGAAATTTAAAGATTAAAATGGGACTCAGTGAAAGCATAAAAAACCCAATAGATTTTCTATTGGGTTTTTTATGCTTTTTATAAAATGAGGCAGAATTAATCTTCAATCAAAACCCATTCTCCTTTGGTGATTAAAGGCTCAGCTTGCTTATATTTTAATGTTTTGCTTTCACCGTTCAATACATTTTTAATGGTAACACGGTCGTTACGTCCAATTTTAGGTTTATCACGTACAATAGTTTCAACAACTTCTGGCTGACGTTGGGTGTTTCCTGCAGCGCGATTTTGTGCCGAACGCTCATCCAAATTGGGAATTTCTTCTTTTTGGGTATTCAATTTTTCTTGCTTTCTTGCTCTAGCCTCTTGAATAGTATCTTGTGTTTCCTGAGGTAATTCACCTTTAAAAAGGAAAGAAATCACATCTTTATTTACCTGATCAATCATACTTTTAAACAATTCAAAGGCTTCAAATTTGTATATAAGAAGCGGGTCTTTTTGTTCATGCACAGCTAACTGTACTGATTGTTTCAGCTCATCCATTTTGCGTAAATGCGTTTTCCAGGCATCATCAATAATGGCTAAAGTAATGTTCTTTTCAAAATCGGTAATCAACTGTTTACCGTTAGTTTCATAGGCTTTTTCAAGATCCGTAACTACATTTAAACTTTTTGCCCCATCGGTAAATGGTACTACAATACGTTTAAATTTATCACGCTGATTTTCGTAAACATTCTTTATTACAGGGAAAGCAATATCAGCATTACGGGTCATTTTCTCTCTGTAATGCTCAAAGGCGGTTTTATAAATTTTTGAGGTGATTTCTTGAGCCGATAATGTTCCGAATTCTTGCTCAGAAATAGGAGAACTCATTGAGAAATACCGAATCAATTCAAACTCAAAGTTTTTAAAGTCGTTAGCTCCTTTGTTGGTCTCGGCTATACCTTCAGAAGTATCAAAAATCATATTGGCCAAATCTACACGAAGACGTTCTCCATGTAAGGCATGATGACGACGTTTGTAAACAACTTCACGTTGAGCATTCATGACATCATCATATTCTAACAAGCGCTTACGAACACCAAAGTTATTTTCCTCTACTTTTTTCTGTGCACGCTCAATAGATTTTGAAATCATAGAATGCTGAATCACTTCGCCTTCTTTTAATCCCATGCGATCCATCATTTTGGCAATACGTTCACTACCAAATAAGCGCATCAAGTTATCTTCAAGTGAGACGTAGAATTGCGAACTTCCTGGGTCTCCTTGACGTCCAGCACGACCACGTAACTGGCGGTCTACACGTCGAGAATCATGGCGCTCTGTACCAATAATAGCTAAACCACCAGCTTTTTTAACCTCATCAGATAGTTTAATATCTGTACCACGACCTGCCATATTGGTTGCAATGGTAACTTGACCTGCATGACCTGCTTGTGCTACAATATCAGCTTCTTTTTTATGTTGTTTTGCGTTTAATACATTGTGAGGAATCTTGCGGATACTAAGCATTTTTCCAAGTAACTCTGAAATTTCAACCGAAGTTGTACCAATCAGCACTGGGCGACCTGCCTGTGATAATTTGGTGACTTCATCAATTACTGCATTGTATTTTTCACGTTTTGTTTTATATACTAAATCGTCTCTATCATCACGTGCAATTGGACGGTTGGTAGGAATTTCAACCACATCTAATTTATAGATTTCCCAAAACTCACCGGCTTCAGTAACGGCAGTACCTGTCATACCAGAAAGTTTGCGGTACATTCTAAAGTAATTTTGAAGGGTTACGGTAGCAAAGGTTTGGGTGGCATCTTCAATTTTCACATTTTCTTTAGCCTCAATAGCCTGATGTAAACCATCTGAATAACGACGACCATCCATGATACGGCCTGTTTGCTCATCAACAATCATAACTTTGTTGTCCATCACCACATATTGTGTGTCTTTTTCAAACAAAGCATAGGCTTTTAATAGCTGATTTAAGGTATGAATACGTTCTGATTTTACACCAAAATCTTTAAATAAGTCTTCTTTTAAGGTCGCTTCTTTTTCAGGATCTAGACCTTGTTCTTCAATTTTGGCAATTTCAACACCTATTTCGGGTAATACGAAAAAATTAGGGTTATCTTTTCCAGAAATATAGTCAACACCTTTATCCGTTAATTCTACTTGATTGTTCTTTTCTTCAATAACATAGTACAATTCGGCATCAACCTTTGGCATTTCACGGTTATTATCCTGCATGTAAAAGTTTTCTGTTTTTTGAAGTAGCTGCTTTACACCTTCCTCAGATAAAAACTTAATTAAAGCTTTGTTTTTAGGCATACCACGATAGACGCGTAGTAATTGAAAACCACCTTCTTTGGTGTCACCTTCCTTAATTAACTTTTTAGCTTCAGCCAGAACGCCAGTTAAATATTTACGTTGTACCCCAACAATATCGTCAACTTTTGGTTTTAGCTCATTAAATTCATGGTGATCCCCTTTTGGAATAGGACCAGAAATGATTAATGGTGTACGTGCATCATCAACTAAAACAGAATCTACCTCATCAACAATCGCATAGTGATGCGGACGTTGTACCAAGTCTTCGGGTGCGTGAGACATGTTATCACGCAGATAATCAAAACCAAACTCGTTATTGGTTCCGTAAGTAATATCAGCATTATAGGCTTTTCTTCGTGCTGGTGAGTTGGGCTGATGATGATCTATACAGTCTACACTTAACCCATGGAATTCAAAAATTGGTGCCATCCAAGCGCTATCACGCTTAGCAAGGTAATCATTCACCGTTACTAAATGCACGCCTTTACCAGCAAGAGCGTTAAGATAAACAGGAAGTGTGGCTACCAAGGTTTTACCTTCACCCGTTTGCATTTCGGCAATTTTTCCTTGGTGCATGGCAATACCGCCAATTAATTGAACATCATAATGAATCATGTCCCAGGTAACCGGTTTTCCAGCAGCATCCCAAGAATTGGCCCAAACGGCTTTATCGCCCTCTAAAGTCACATAGGCTTTATCGCCCGAAATCAATCGGTCAAATTCATTGGCGGTTACGGAAATGGATGTGTTATTTACAAAACGCTTTGCTGTTTCTTTCACAACGGCAAAAGCTTCAGGAAGTATTTCATTTAAAACATCTTCGGTGATTTTATAAGCCTCGTCGTTTAGTTTATCAATTTCTTGATAAATATCTTCACGTTTGTCAATGTCTTCGGTGGTTTCAGCTTCTTTATTTAAACTAGCTATTTTAGCATCTATCTCTTTATTGGCTTCAGCTATTTTAGTTTTAAATTCAGATGTTTTAGCTCTTAGTTCATCGTGACCCAAGGTTTCTAAAGCAGCTTCAAAACTTTTAACTTTATCTACAATAGGCATTATGGCTTTTACGTCTTGTTTAGATTTATCGCCAACAAATATTTTTAATACAGAATTTAAAAAACTCATGGTGTAATGTTATATGTTTTTACTAGGTTAATCTAGTTTTTTTTGATGTCAATTTTGCGCTTTCAAAAGCATTCAAAGATACATCTTGTTGCGCTTTTATGTGTGATTTAAAACAAAAAAAAAGCCTCAAATCGAGACTTTTTTGTTATTCTTTATGCTTTTTTAATATTCATCTTCATTCCAGAGGTAATCTTCGTCTGTTGGATAATCAGACCAGATTTCTTCAATAGAATCATAAGAGTCCCCTTCATCTTCAATAGATTGTAAATTCTCAACAACCTCTAATGGCGCACCAGTTCTAATAGCGTAATCTATTAACTCGTCTTTTGTTGCCGGCCAAGGTGCATCACTTAAATATGATGCTAATTCTAATGTCCAATACATTTCTTACGTGTTTAATTTTTGTGCAAAAATAATTTTTTACTTCAAACAAGCAAGAAAAAAATGAAATATTTACTTATTAATTTTAAGAACGTATGTTTTTGTTGACTAAACCGTTGCAAGTTATTTCAATATGGTGTCTTTTAACTTGGATTGAAACGTCCTTTTTTGCCTTCATTTATTAATTTGGGAAGGATTTCTCAATACCATTCAGAGCCATGTAGCAAAAATTAAATTATCGCTTTTCAGGCATCCATTTAATCTCATCAGCTTGCAAATCAAAAGTCAATTTTCGTGCCAACACAAAAAGGTAGTCAGAAAGACGGTTTAGGTACATTAAGGTATGCGGTTCTATGGGTTCAATTTCATCAAGTGCAGTAGCTAAACGCTCAGCTCTACGGCAAACACAACGGGCTATATGACAGAATGACACGGTTTGATGACCGCCAGGAAGTACAAAATGCGTCATAGGAGGCAAAGCCTCGTTCATGGTATCCATTTCCTTTTCTAATCGTTCTATGTTTTCTGGACTTATTTTGGGAATGTTTAAGCGTTCTTTTCCATTTTTTAATAGGGCTTTTTCAGGATCTGTAGCTAAGATGGCACCAATAGTAAACAGGCGGTCTTGAATATGTGTAATTACATCTTTATAATTTTGATTGATGTCTTGGTCTCTAATTAGACCCATGTGTGAATTGAGTTCGTCAATGGTTCCGTAGCTTTCAATGCGTATATGGTGTTTTGGTACACGTGTGCCACCGAATAGTGCGGTGGTACCTTTGTCTCCTGTTTTGGTGTAGATTTTCATATAATGTGTCTCGCAATGACGTAAAAAGCGTCAAGTTTTTTCAAAAGTAATAGAAACCAGACGACTTAACAACTATACGTTTAAACTCAATTGAGAAATGGACTTTAGTATTCTAGTTATTATCAATATGAAATACAAACTTTTTATTATGAAACCCAGTAGGTAAGTCTTTATGTGGCTTGGTAAAATTAGGCATCTCGGAAATAATAGATTTAAGTTTTTCAACAGCCCAATTACCGTTTCCTGAAATACTATTAGATGTGTCTTTAATATGAATGGCGATAGGACTTATAGAACCATTTTTGGCGATTGAAATATAAATTAAAATTTCATTGGTATTATCACTTTTTGCTTTTTGCTTTAGTTTAAATGAATAGTTAGAGGATTTTACCTTGCTCTTTATGTGGTTGCTAATTTCTTCGTTATTGTGTTTTTTAATGTCGTTTAAATTTTTGCAATCTTCACAAGGAGTATATTCCCCAATAATAGAGCATTGAACTTTTTCATCGCATAAAACATATTTCTTATTCGCTATATCCCTAATAACAACTAATGAGTATAGTTTATTGATTGATTTATCGAGTTGTAAACTATCCAGAGGATATTTTTTAAAAGCACTCACAATGTCTTTATTCAAATCTACATTGAGTGCATTGGCCCAAACTTGGTCTAATTTTCCCTTATGGTTAAAATAAAAAAAGACCTTAACTTGAGCACTTTGCTTTAAGAAATTTGGCATAAAGCGAGGATACTGCTTGGGTTTATCACAGGCTGTAACTAAGTTTTGGTCCAATTTATCATTAAAGAATTTGGTGAAGGCACATTGTTCTAAAGTCTCAATTTCATTTTCATCTAGAATCTCTGGGATAAAAAGGTCGAATAGACCTGAAAACATAGAGGCCACTGCTACATTATTCCTTTTAGAAGGTGCTACAACATTGGGTTCAAATAATTTCATAAGTCTAACAACTTCTTTGTTTATTGGATTTAGTTGCTCATACGCAACACCAACAGTGTCTGAGATTTTTTCAAAGCTATCTAGCATTAAAGAGTTAGAATCATACGTGTCATTTATAGGGCGTAAATAGGTTTCATTGGATGTGGTTGTTTTTGGGTTAGCCTTAATATTAGTTTTGAAAGTTTTGGTGCTATCTTTTTTTTGAACTATATTTTCTGGTGATTTGGCATTTAAAATAACTGCACCAAAAGCTCTCGCGTTAGCATTCCATGCACTTTGGGATTTTGTTAGTGTTGAAGTAAAAATGGAATTTGAATTTGTGGAGGGAATAAAATGAAGTTTACCCTTTTTGTCAATTTCAAACTTAACAGGAAGTTTATAGAAACCTATGATGTTTTCTTCTTTAAAAATCCTTTTGTTAAAATTGGCAATAATAAATTTTTCGAAATTTCTTGAGAAACAGCCATAAGCATCAGTATAGCGAGGAGCACTTTGACAGTCTTCAATAGCGTGATAATTAAAAACATCTGAAATAGAAGAGTTAGCGTTAGGCTTCGTTTTATTTAATTTTATTGCCGTTTTTTTGTTCCTTTTGTAGATGTCAAATTTTGGTGGATAATCACTAACTATAACCGTGCTTGCATTAATAAAGGTGGTGTCATTCTCTCTAGTGAATAATTGTATTTTATGTCTTGCTTGATAAAGGTCTGCCAAATTTGGTATTTCGTTAGTTAAAAAGAAAGTCACAAGTTGGTATAATTTTTGATTTAGCTGTTTATTACCAGTATAACCTCTAAAATTCCATGGTCTTCCATTTTTATTTATATCAAATACTATTCTTAAACTATTAATATTTTTGGTCTTGAGTGAATTATTAATTATTTGGAGCTCTTCAGCTGTTATGTGAGATTTTAAATACTGTGAAAGTTTATTGTTAGGAGAAGGTCGGTGCAACATTCTGAAGGATTTTTCCTCAAGACTTTCATCTGTTAATTTGAACTGAGAAAAACTATTTAAGCTAACAAGGAGGAATAAGATTAATAATTTATTCATTTTAATTTGTAAGGTAAGTTGTAAAAGTATAAAATATTGAAAGAATTTCTATCAAAAATAGCGAGAAGGAAGTTATTTTACTAATTATTATATATTGATAAAATCATGAGTGGTTTTTCTGTTAGAAAAAATTATTTTTGTTAACTCATGATTCAAACCAGCTTATGAAAAGAATACCTTTACTCCTTATTTTACTAATAGTTTCAACAGTCAGATCTCAATCTTATATAGGATTTATGGGTGATAATTATAACGGAGTACATAACGTTATTAACAACCCCGCAAACATTGTAAGCACACCATTTAAATTAGATATTAATTTAATGGGTTTTAATGCCTTTGGAACGATGATTATTATGGTGTTGATTTATTAGATGCGCTGAAAGATGATTATAGTTTGATGAGGGCTAATAAATATCCAAAATCTGGGAATCATGCAGCTGCAAATGTTGATGTTCTAGGACCATCTGTGTTGTTTAATTTAGGGGAAACCACATCGATTGCGCTCTTTACTCGAGGAAGATCATTTGGAAATATAAATGATTTAGATGGCGCTTCAATTCAAGCGATTGAAGATGATACAACCGATGATTTTATGATTCAAGAAGACCACGTCAATGTACTTGCACATGCTTGGGCCGAATTAGGTATATCTTATGCCCAGATTTTACTTCATAAAAAGCAGCACGTTTTGAAGACCGGAGTTAGTTTGAAATATTTACAAGGATTAGGAGGTTCTTATGCGGTTGGGGAAAACTGAGGTGTAACTTATGATGCTGATGGAACCGATTTAGGAGGCGGTGAAACCACAGGGAGTATATCATCTACTGGGTTTTTAAATTTTGCACGATTTGATGATTTTGATAGTGATGATTATGAATATGAACTTCCTAAAAAAGCCAAAGGTTTTGGTGCTGATTTTGGATTTACTTATGAGTGGCGTCCCAATCAAAATGAACAAAATCAGGCTGGAGGTTATGAGTTGAAAATAGGCTTATCAGTCACAGACATTGGATTTGTTAATTATAAAGAAGGTATTTGAGAGGGCTACATTGTGACTAATTCAAATATTAGTGAAGAAGATTTTGATAATGCAGAGGACTTTGGTTCTTTTTTAAGGAATTTTTACACCTTGCAAGATTCTGGTAGGGGGGTTAAACTGGATTTACCAACGGCCGTTCATGTAAATGCCGATTGGAACATAAATAATGCATTTTATATAAATCTCAATACAGACGTTTCTTTAATATCTAAATCAAGAAAAACTGCCAATTATATATGGAATACAGTATCCTTAACACCACGTTATGAAAGTAAATGGTTTGGGTTTTACTTGCCATTCAGTGTGATTGAAAAAAGTGGGTTTAGAATAGGGGCAGGTTTAAGGGCAGGCCCGTTGTACATAGGTTCTGGCTCTGTGATTTCTGCAGTTTTGAGTGATAATAATAAAGAGGCTGATGTATATGCTGGTTTAAAAATTAGTTTGTTCAAAAATGAAGCAAAAGATAAGGATGGTGATGGTGTTATTGATAAAGACGATGAATGCCCAAAAACACTCGGCCCTGTTGAAAATAAAGGATGCCCTTGGGGAGATCAAGATGGTGATGGGGTTTTAGATAATGAAGATGAATGTCCGAGTGAAGTAGGACCAGTAGAAAATAATGGTTGCCCTTGGAAAGATACTGATGGCGATGGTGTTCTTGATAAAGACGATAAGTGTAAGTATGACGCTGGCACTGTGGCTAATATGGGATGTCCTGAGGTAGAGATTACCGAAGAGGTTCAAAAAGCGTTAAATGATTTTGCAAAAGTTATTTTATTCAATCATGGTAAGTCTGAAATAAAAGAAGAGTCGCATGAGGTTCTTAATGAAATTGTGAAAATATTAAATGCTTATCCAAGTGCAAAGTTTTCCATTGAAGGACATACCGATAGTATTGGTAGCTATGCGTTTAATCAGAAGCTGTCTGAAGAACGTGCACAATCAGTTTTGGACTTTTTAGTTGAAAATGGTGTAGATGCGAGCAGGTTGAAGGCTGTTGGGTATGGTGAAAGAAGACCAATAGCAACCAATATGTATAAACCTGGTAGAGCCCAAAATAGAAGGGTTGAAATTAACTTGGTTAAGTAAATACTAGAGGAACTCTTTGTTTTAGGTTCTTATTGTAAAATGCTCTTTAGCTTGCTCTTTCCTAAAAAAAACAAACCCCCAGAAAAAGGTGTCAATAGTTACCGTTACTTTGGGGTGTTTTTTTATGATATCCCAAGCTTGTGTCATTTCTTTTGACCAATGGATATCATCAAAAATAAAAACCGTGTCATTATTTACGGTTGGTAAAAGGGTTTTAAAATAGTTTAAGGTAGCTTCCTTTTGGTGATTGCCGTCAAAGAAAATAAGATTGTATTGATTTTGGCTACGCTTAGTAATCGCTTTATAAAAATCTTGATTAATAATCTCAACAGAACTATTGTTGAGATTACCTAATTGGAGTCTGGCAAATGTAGCAGTATTGGGGCAACCTTCAATAGAGGTGATTTTAGCTTTTGGATTACCTAACGCCATAGCATGTGTTGCAATACCTAAAGAACTGCCTAATTCTAAAATTTCTTTCGGCTGAAGGTATTGTACCAAGCGATATAAAAGTTTTGCTCTTTTTAGCGGAGTTCCAGCATGCTTGGCCATATCACATATTAGGCGTTCATGTTGGTTCATGCGTTGTGAGCCTGCACCCAAATCAGTAATTTTTATTGTTGATTTGTTGTTGCGCAATGTGTTTTTGTACTGCTCAATAAGGTGGTAATTGGTATAGCTTTTCTTGTCATAAAAACACTGGGTAACCAAATTAAATACAAAAGGCGAGTGTACCCCGTGTTGATTGGTAGAGGCTATTAGGAATTTTAGGTACTGCTTAACCTGGTAAAGCATGATATGTGATTAATCTTCTAGTTTTGATGAGAGTTCAAACCAACGTTCTTCTTTAGCTTCAATGAGATTAAGAAGTGCTTGAAGCTCTTGAGAGAGTGTGTTAATCTCATCTTGTGACAGGTCTGGATTATTAAACTTGTTCTCCAGTTCCTTTTTATCGAAAGCCAGCGCATTGAGTTTACTCTCAATATTTCTTAATTCCTTTTCTTCGTTAAAAGATAGTTTAGAGGCTTCATTTTGTTTCCAGGATTGTTTTTCTTTTTTGTCTTCGGCTATAGTGGGTGTGTCGGGTTGGCTGTCTTCATAAACTCTATAGTCTGTATAGTTGCCAGGAAAGTCTTCAATGACGCCTTCGCCTTTAAATACAAAAAGGTGATCAATAATCTTATCCATGAAATAGCGGTCATGAGATACTACAATAATACATCCAGGGAAGTCTAAAAGAAAACTTTCTAAAACGTTTAAAGTGACTATATCTAAATCGTTTGTTGGCTCATCCAGAATTAAAAAGTTAGGGTTCTGAATTAAAACAGTGCATAAGTATAAGTGTTTACGTTCGCCGCCACTTAATTTTTCAACAAAGTCATATTGCTTTTTTCTGCTGAATAAAAAGCGTTCTAATAACTGTTGTGCACTTATTTGTCTGCCTTTTTTAAGCGGAATATAATCACCAAATTCACGAATAACATCAATGACCTTTTGTTCGGGTTTTATGGTAATACCATTTTGGGTGTAGTAGCCAAACTTAACAGTGTCGCCTTTTACCACTTTACCTGAGTCAGGTTGAGCTGATTGGGTTAAAATATTCAAAAAGGTTGTTTTACCTGTACCATTCTTACCTATAATACCAACTCGTTCGCCCTTTTTAAAGGTGTAATCAAAACTATTAAGAATCGTTTTGTCTTTGAAGGCTTTAGATACTTTATGGAATTCTAAGATTTTGCTTCCTAGCCGTTCCATATTGAGTTCTAACTGAATTTCGTGATCTTTTCTACGCTGGTGTGCCTTGTGTTTTATTTCAAAAAAATCATCTATTCTTGACTTCGACTTTGTAGTTCGTGCCTTGGGTTGCCTACGCATCCATTCCAATTCTTTCTTAAATAATTGTTTGGTTTTTCCAGTTTCGGCAGCTTCACGCTCTTTACGTTCGGCTCTTTTTTCTAGGTAATAGGAGTAATTTCCTTTGTAATTGTACAGTTCACCTTCGTCTAATTCAATAATTTCGTTACAAACGCGTTCTAAAAAATAACGGTCATGAGTGACCATAAAAAGCGTTATGTTTTCTTTGGCAAAAAAGGCTTCCAGCCATTCAATCATTTCAAGATCTAAATGATTGGTAGGCTCATCCAGGATAAGTAAATCAGGTTTATTTATCAAGGCATTAGCCAAGGCTAAGCGCTTAATTTGTCCGCCTGAAAGCGTGCTGACTTTTTCGTTGAGATTCTCTAGTTTTAATTTAAAGAGAATCTGTTTGTAAAGGGTTTCAAAATCCCAGGCCTGATGCCGTTCCATAGCGTCAAACGCGGCTTGATAAGTATCTGTGTCTTCTGGGTTTAATAGGGATTTTTCGTAGTTAGAAATAACTTTTAAAATGGGGTTATCACTTGCTAAAATGGTTTCTTCAACCGTACGCGTTTTATCAAACTTAGGGTCTTGTGATAAGAAAGATACTTTGATGTCTTTTCTGTAAATAATATGTCCAGAATCGGGTTGGTCATCTCCAGAAAGAATATTTAAGATAGACGTTTTTCCTGTGCCATTTTTGGCTACAAAAGCAATTTTTTGATCCTTATGTACGCTGAACGAAAGGTCTTCAAATAACACCAGTTCACCGTAAGATTTGGATATATTTTCTACGTTTAAATAATTCAAAAGCTAAAGTTTTTTGCAAATAACGGACAAAAAACCAAAAAATACCGCATAAGTTTTATTGTTCCCCCCTAAAACTTATATTTGTGAGAAATCAAACAGCCTCATAATGAAGAGAAGTATTCTTCTGCTAGTCATAATACTACATGTTGTTTTTGTATCCTGTATCACGAATAAAGATACGGTTTACCTTCAGAATAAAGGAACAACCACCGATAGTACTTTGGTAATTAATGAAATACCCAAACCTTATAGAGTTCAGGTCAATGATATACTAAGTATTAATGTAAAGGCTTTAGATGAGGAATTGGTAGGTATTTTTAATCCCGTTCAAAGTGCTACTTCAAGCGGCAATATTTCACAAGGAGGGGCAGGTTTGTACTTTAATGGCTTTACGGTTGATCTGCATGGCAATATAAAGTTTCCTGTTTTAGGAGAGATTAATGTGTTAGGATTTACCATTGAAGAAATAGAAAATAAGGTTAAGGATGAATTGTTAAGTCAGTATTTTAAAGAAAGTGCCGAGATTTTTGTACGTGTAAAACTAGCGGGGTTGCGGTATACGGTAACTGGAGATGCCAAATCGGGGGTGTATACCTTATATCAAGATCGAGTGAATATTATTGAAGCGCTTGCCAATGCAGGCGATGTAGCACTGACAGCGAATAGATCTGATATACTAGTAATAAGGCAATATCCTGATGGGCAAAAAATACACCACATAGATTTATTGGATATAAAGGCCATGGAATCACCTTATTATTTCATTCAACCCAATGATATTATTTTGGTAAAACCTTTAAAACGTAAGGCCTTAGGATTAGGTACTACAGCTACGCAGACTTTACTCACGGTAGCGTCTATATTTTCGTTAGCGGTTTCAACGTATTTTTTAGCAAAATCTCTTTAAATAGTTAAGGCATGGAAGAGGAATTTGAAGTTTTAGAGTCAAGTACTACATTCGATATAAAGAAGTTTCTATTTAGAGCCTTAAGCTATTGGAAGCTTTTTGTGGTATTACTTGCTATTGGTGTTTTTATAGTCTACCAAAAAAATATTAGAGAAGAGTTTTCTTATCGGTTGGGTACTAAAATCTCAATTGAGGATGATACGAATCCTTTATTTACATCTAATGCCAGTTTAACTTTTAAATGGGGTGGTGTTACCGCAAAGTTGCAAACCATAATAGTTACTTTATCGTCTAGAACACACCATGAGAAAGTGGTGGATAGGTTGGAGTTTTATAAGAGTTATTTAAAACAAGGACGCTTTAGAAAACAAGATATTTATAAGGCTGCACCATTTCGGTTTTATCATGATTACAATACCGCGCAGCTCATCAATATACCTATACAGGTTACTTTTCTTGATGCAGCTACGTATGAGCTGGAGATTAACTTTGAAAGTGCTGTAGTTAGTGCTCAAAATTACATCACTAAGCAGATATCTCGGGTTGATGTACCAGTTGGACTTTTTAAGAGACGCTATACCATAGGAGAGGCTATAGATTTACCTTTTTTAAAGGGTGAATTGAAACTTGCAGAAGGTAGAACCCCTAATATTAACACTCCTTTGTTTATTCAGTTTAGTCATTTTGATGGGGTTGTAGCGAGTTATAAAGGGCGGTTGAACGTTAATAATATGAAATCTTCCCCTATTTTAGATATTTCATTGATAGATAAAAATACGCATAAAATTGTTGATTATTTAAATACCGTTGTGGCGGTGTTGAGTGAAGATCAATTGGAACGTAAAAATCAGTATGCTACCAATGCCATTACTTTTATTGAAGAACAAATAGCACGCGTTAAAGATGAACTTTCAGAAAATGCCAGTGCCTTAAATAGTTACCGAAAGAAAAATAAAATATTCAGTTTAGATAGTGAAAGTGAGCTGCTCAATGATAAGTTCTCTAAGTTGGATGCTAGTAAAGAAAGTATAAACAGACAGTTAGATTATTATTCGCAGTTAAAACATTATTTGTTATCAAGTAGCAGTTTTACGGATATACCAGCCCCAAGTATAGCAGGAATTGGAGATCCTAATATATTATCTAACGTTGCAAAAATAAATGAACTTTCAGTTCAAAAGTCTAAACTTCAATATTCTGTACGGAAAGACGCTACTATTTTTGATGATTTAAATAGACAGATTGAAGGATTGAAGAATGTTTTATTAGAAAATATTAGTTCGGTAACCAATGGTTTAAAGCGCGAGTTGGATGTTGTAAACCAAGATTTAAAGCTTGTAGAATTACAGTTTAGTAAATTGCCAGAAGATCAGCAAGAGCTTATTGGTATGGAACGGCAATACACTTTGAGTCAGCAAACTTATAATGTGTTTTTGGCCAAGCGTGGTGAGGCTGAAATTATTAAGGCGTCCAATGTTTCAGATATATTGGTAATTGACCCTGCAAAAAATACTGGAGCGACAGTGTTGGGAAGAAATTTAAATCAACGTTATGTGTTTGCAGGCTTTATAGCGCTTTTAATCCCATTGCTTATAGCGCTAGTGTTAACATTTTTAGATCATAATATTCACAGTCCGCTAGATGTTGAAAAACTAACGTCTATTCCTATTCTTGGGGTGGTTGGTAAAAACCTTTTAGACAATAATTTGATTGTACATAGAAAACCAAAATCGGCTGTGGCAGAATCTTTCAGAGCCATTCGTTCGGGATTACAGTATTTTTATAAAGGGTTGAATCTAGACGGGGCACGTACCGTGATGATAACCTCGTCAGTGAGTGGTGAAGGGAAAACCTTTTGTTCTATCAATATCGCTACCGTTTTTGCGTTAAGTGGTAAAAAAACGATTTTATTAGGGTTGGATTTAAGAAAGCCTAAGATTTTTGATGATTTTAATATTAAAAATGATTTAGGTATTGTCAATTATTTAATAGGAGACGCATCGCTAAACACTGTTATTCAATCTACAGATATTGCAGGGTTAGATCTTATAACCTCGGGACCTATTCCTCCTAATCCTTCTGAGTTGTTGATGCATGATAAGCTTGAGGAAATGATTGAGGAGCTTAAGAGAACCTATGATTACATCGTATTAGATACACCACCAGTAGGGTTGGTTGCGGATGCTTTAGAACTTAATGAACATGTAGACGCTTCTATTTATGTTGTCAGACAAGACTATACCAAACGTGAAATGCTTAATTTTATTAATGAAAAGTATCGAACCAAACAGGTGAAAAACATCAGCATAGTTTATAATGGCTATGATCAAAAGGCGAAATATGGTTATGGCTATGGTTACGGTTATGGTTATGGCTATGGTTATGGGAATTATGCTAATGGGTATCATGAAAGTGGTGGGAAAAAAGGAGGTGTAGTGCGTAAATTGAAGACTTTGTTAAAAAGAAGGTAGTTCCTTATATTCGTTTAACATGGAAAAGGATACACTTTTAGCTATAGCGGTTGAGGCTGCCATAAAAGCAGGGGCTGAAATTATGATGGTTTATGAAACCTCTTTTGAGGTGCAATTCAAATCAGACCATTCGCCGTTAACCGTGGCAGATGAACGTGCTCATCAGATTATTCATTCTTATTTAAAATCAACTCATATTCCTGTTATCAGTGAAGAGCATAAACAAGCTCCATATGAAGAACGTAAGCATTGGCGTACTTGTTGGATGGTTGATCCTTTAGATGGCACTAAAGAATTTATAAAGAGAAATGGGGAGTTTACTGTTAATATTGCTTTGATAGAAAACGGACAACCTGTTATGGGGGTTATTTATGTACCTGTTTTAAAGACCTTGTATTATGGTGTGGTATCAGATGGAGTAGCTTATAAGATTTCATTAGATAAGGCGGTATATTCAACCGCTATATTTAAAGATAAGATAAGCATATACCCGAAGCATGAGGACGGTAAACCTCTTCGTGTGATAGGGAGCCGTTCGCATAAAAGTAGAGAAACCGATGCTTTTATTGCAGGGTTAGAACAAGAAGGGAAGTCGGTACAAATAGTTTCAAAAGGCAGTTCATTAAAGTTTTGTTTAATGGCGGAAGGTGACGCCGATATGTATCCTAGATTTGTGCCTACCATGGAATGGGATACGGCTGCCGGACATGGCATTTGCTCGGCTGTTGGTCTTACAGTGCAACGCATAGATACAGGAGAACCCTTGCAGTACAATAAGGAAGATTTATTAAACCCGTATTTTTTAGTACAATAGAATCTATATGGAGCAGGTAAAAAAACAAAAGTATACCATAACCAAGCAAGATAGAGGCGCTTTAAAAGGACATATGCCTTGCTTAATATGGTTTACAGGACTATCAGGATCGGGGAAATCTACTATTGCTGATCTTTTAGAGCGAACCTTGCATAAGCAAGGAATACATACCTATAGTTTAGATGGTGATAATTTAAGACGAGGATTAAATCAAGATTTAAAATTCACTAAAGCAGATCGGTTTGAAAACTTAAGGCGTACGGCTGAAGTGGGTAAGTTATTTATTGATGCTGGTTTAGTGGTTATCGCAGCGTTTATAACCCCGTATACTAAAATACGGGCCGATATTAAGACCATTGTAGGTGAAGAAAACTATATTGAAGTGTTTGTCAACACGCCCTTGGAGGTTTGTGAACAACGTGATGTAAAAGGGTTGTATAAGAAAGCACGTTCTGGCGCTATTAAAAATTTTACAGGTATAAGTGCGCCCTTTGAAACACCAGTAGATCCTACTATTGAAATTAGAACGACGGAAGAAACGCCAGAAGCAGCTGTGGCTAAGATTTTAACTTATTTGGAATCTAGGTTGTAACTGGTTATGCTGTATATGGTATGTGATTTATGTTATATAAGTCAATTTTAAAAGGGATTCATTTTTTTGAATGCCTTGAGCAACTTATATTTACTGCATAGTTGGGTTTGTTTTTATAAATAGGCTTGATTTTAGTATAGCATATGGCATTAGAAACTCGAATTTACCAAAAGGATAATCATTTAAAATTTGGCAGATTATTAAAGGCATCGGTCCAAGATGTTTTAGGCTCCCATTTTTTAGCCAAGCAATTAGCACTTAGAGATATTAAGGCGCAGTATCGGCAATCGTATTTTGGTATTTTGTGGGCTTTTGTGATGCCTTTAACCACCGCCTTTGTCTGGATTTTTTTAAGTAGTTCGGGTACAGTAAAACTGTCTGATACAGGAATTCCTTATCCTGTGTATGTGTTTTCAGGAACCTTAATCTGGTCTGTTTTAAAAGAAGCGATAAATACCCCTACAGCCAGTACGAATAGCGCCCGAGGGATATTGAGTAAAATTAATTTTCCTAAGGAAGCCCTTGTGGTATCTGGATTATATAAATTATTGTTCAGCAGTAGTATTAAAATGGTGTTGTTGCTTATATTGATGCTGGTGTATCACATGTCATTGAGCTGGTATATCTTGTTTTTTCCTTTGGCCTTATTAGCTGCTATTTTTATTGGTACTATGATAGGACTATTTATAACTCCGGTAAGTATGTTGTATGGAGATGTTAACAAGTTTATAAGCTTAGGATTATCGTTTGTGATGTATATTACTCCCGTAGTGTATGCTATTCCCGATTCAGGTATTATGAAAACCTTGATGCTGTACAATCCGCTTACTCCAATTATTGAAGTTACCAGGAATGTACTAACGGGCGGCTCGTTAGAATTTGTCAATTATTATATGATGTTGTTACTAGGAAGTATTCCTTTAATGTGCGTGGCTTTGGTATGGTATCGGTTGTCTATTCCTATTATTGTTGAACGGGTTTGAAACGTGTGAGAGGAGAGCAGTGGGATGAGAAACGTGAAGGGTGAGACGTGAGATGTTTTTCGAATAACAAAAAATATGGATCATAAGGATTTAGAGGTTTGGAAATCGAGTATGGATTTGATTGAACTGATTTATAAAATTACTTCGGTTTTTCCTGATGCTGAGCGTTATGTGTTGACCAGTAAGATGCAGCGTGCCGAGGTTTCTATTCCTTCTAAAATATCGGACTAATATATCGGAGGGATGCGGTAGAAAAAGTGATAAGGAACTGATACAGTTTTTGTCTATTGCTTTAGGGGCTTTAGCTGAAGTGGAGACTCAGTATTTAATTGCAGTTCGCTTACAGTTTGTTAATGATAATCAAGATACTGTTGATATGTGTTTAAAAGTAAAACAGTTGTTATTTAGGATTAAGAAATTATTTGAAACGGAAGGGGTAAAGTGTGAGGGGTGAGACGTTTCACCATAAACGTTTCACATTTCACAAAAGACGTTTCACGAACAAAAACAATAAATTGAATAAAAAAGACCAACATATAGATACAACTAACGAAGTTCTCGTTAAGGTAGAAGGCCTAAGTAAGAAGTTTTGTAAGGATCTTAAAACGAGCTTGTGGTATGGTGTTAAAGATTTGATTTCAAATGTTCAGGGGCAGTCCCATACACGTCTGTTACGCCCTAAAGAATTCTGGGCGGTAAAAGATATAAGTTTTGAGCTACGCCGCGGCGAGTGTCTGGGACTTATAGGGCATAATGGGGCGGGTAAAAGTACTTTGCTTAAAATATTAAATGGCTTAATAAACCCTGACGCCGGTAAAGTCACTATTAAGGGGCGCGTAGGAGCGCTTATTGAACTTGGCGCGGGTTTTAACCCCATACTTACCGGACGAGAAAATATCTACAACAATGGTGCTATATTAGGTTTTACTAAAAAAGAAATAGACGCTAAAGTAGAAGCCATTATCGATTTTGCTGAAATACGCGAGTTTATCGATATGCCTGTACAAAATTATAGTTCTGGTATGAAGGTACGCTTAGGCTTTGCCGTAGCTGCTCAAATGGAACCTGATGTGTTGCTTATTGATGAGGTATTGGCGGTTGGGGATGTAGGATTTAGAATGAAATGCTTAACTAGGATAGGTGAGTTGTTGCAAAATACAGCAGTTATTTTTGTATCTCATACCATGCCGCAGGTAGCGAGGATAGCTAATAAAATATTGTTAATGGACCATGGAAAAGAGCTTGTATGCGGTGATGACGTCTCGGACGGAATCCAGCGGTATTATCAATCTTTTCAAAATACCGATAAAATTGTTGGAGGTAATGGTTTGGTTAAGTTAAAAAGCATCAAAATATTGAATAATGAAAGCAAAGAGATTGTAAACACTACTGGTTTTGTTGAATTAATACATAATGAAGCGTATAGTTTTGAAATTAACTTAGATATAGATGATAAAGTGAGCAAGTATTGGGTTAACTATTCCTTTATTGATAAAGATGCTAAACAGGTTGCTAATTTCTTTTCTTTGTTTTCCAAGAGTATTTTTGAAGATAAAGGGCAAGTCTCTATAAAAAGTAAAATAGAAAATATGATATTAGGGCAAGGTATTTATACGGTAGGAGTATCTATTAACGAAGTAAGGACAGATAAATCCAGAGGTGATATTTATTGTTTTGATTCAAATATAGCCTCTATAAGTATAACAGGTATCTCAACTGGTCATGCACCAATTCAATTTGTTGGTGAATGGAATTTAATGGAAGCAAATGAAGCATAATTATATTAAGATATATTCTCACCCTAGAAGTGGTACTCATTTTTTAGAGGCGTTTTTGGCTAAGAATTTTTATCCAAGTCAAGATTTGTCTTCCAAAGGAAGTATTTATTTTGGGCATTGGTCAAACAAAATCTTACTGGAAGAAGGGGAGCCTTATCATAGATTGTTCGGGTCGCATTTATTTCCTGAACAAAACAAGAAGTTTTCAAATGCCATTTATATTTATAGAGATGGGAGAGATGTGATAGCATCACTTTGGAATTCTAAGTTTTATCAAATGGATTGGTTTGGTATTTCTTTCTCTGAGTTTCTGAGAAAGGAGATAGATTGGTATGGAGGCACGGGGCAAAAAGCATTACCAAAAGTAAATATAGTGCAGCATTGGTTTAATCATGTAGACTCCTGGGTTAATTATGATGAAGAGGATATTTTTATATTGAGATTTGAGGATATGAAAAATAATCCTAAAAAGGCTTATCAGGATATAGCCAAAAAATTCTTTCCTTTTAAGTATTATAAGGGTAGATTATTTGGAGTTAAAAGGTTTGATCCTATTAAAAATAAAGTAGGATTAAAACCAAATGCTGCAAAAATAAATAGCTGGGAGAAGCTTTTTTCTGAAGATGATTTAGATTTTTTTTACTCTCAGATACCGCATAAAAAATACCTTTATGAAGAATAGTCTGAATATGAAGTTGTTTTTTTCCTGCGTATTAGATTATTCATCTGTTATGGCTGTTCAGGTTTATATATGGCTATCAAACTTATTAGCGAACAATGTTAATCCTAATCTAATATATGTCCATCTAGTAAGTGAAGTGCCAGGTGATTTTCTTGATCTGCTAAACGGCTATGGTATAAACCTTATTAAAAAGACTCCTTTTGATTTTAGAAACAAATACTGTAGCAAGTTGGTTCAACTAGATACTTTTAGTCAACTGGAAGATTTTGAGTATGTGTTTTTAATGGATTGCGATACAGCTATTGTAGATTTGGAAGGACTTGATTTGGAAGCTGAGGTTTATGCTAAAATAGTTGATTTTCCTAACCCTCCATTAACTATTCTTAAAACGATTTTTGAAGCTCACCAATTACAGGTTTTTGAGACCCTGACCACATTTTCAAACAATAATGAACAAGTAACAGATTGGAATAATTGTAATGGTGGAGTCTATATTATTTCCAAAGACTTTCTAAAAGAGTTAAAGCCTTTGTGGGAGAAATATGCTTTATGGAGTATTGATAATGCTGAGCTTTTTGGAAAAGAGTATGACAAACATGCCGACCAAGTAGGGTTTGCTTTGGCTATGGGTAAACTGAATAAAAAAGTAACGCATTTAAGTGTAGAATGGAATTATCCTATACATGTATCTAATTCAATAAAGGTGTCTCCAAGAATTGTTCATTTTCATAATCAAGTAAATGAGCATATGCAGCTAAAGAGACATACAGATGTCATTTCAAATGAAGCAATAGATGTAATAAATGCTAGGATAAATTTTAGTTTAAAAAAGCATTTAAATAATTCTCTGTTTTGGGATTATAGATATCGAACATGTCCTAGTTTGGGAAGTGGCGTCGGGTCACGCGGTACTGTACTTGAATTAAAAAAAACGTTAGTAAAGCGATTGACTTATGGAAGGGAGGAGGATTCAATTATAGATGTAGGTTGTGGCGATTTGGAATTAATGAAAAATATGCCGTTTAAAAAATATTTAGGACTTGATGTTTCTATAGAGGCGTTGGTATTAGCTAAGAAAAAGCGTTCCGATTGGGAATTTAAAACATACTCTATAAATCATGAACAGGTTTCGGAAGCAGATATAACCATGTGTTTTGATGTTTTAATACATCAAAGTAACTCAAATAGTTTTAAAAATATAGTTAGAGGTTTGGTTGAGAAAGCAAATTCAAGGATTGTAATAGGAGCTTACAACGATAAACCTTCATTAAATTCAACTATAACTCATTTTCATAATTCTATTTTTGATGAAGTAGCTGCCTATGGTAAATTTGATGAATTAGCCATAGTAAAAAAGTATAGAGACGTATCTGTTTTGGTGGGAACGGTTCATAATAAAACACATCAAAGAGACTTGTCTTCTCAAAATTTAAATAAAGCGTTTAAGGAAGTGACAAGGCCTGATTTATTACAATATGTAGTAGATGTGTCAAGATGTAATTTGGGGTTTTATACGTCTCATTATCCTCGAGTATTTGAGTATACTTGGATTTTAGAGCAGCTAGAAAACAAGTCTAATTTAAGTGTTTTAGACATAGGTGCAGGTGTTTGTCCAATACCTTTATGTCTTAGTGATACGGGGATGAAAGTTACTACTGTAGACTTACATTCAACAATTAGAAAACTCAAAGACAAAGAAAAGTGGAATGAATGGGGGTATTTAGATTATAGTATGTTTGACAAATCTATTGAGTCAAAACATCAAGATTTTACAAAAGTTAAAACCTTTAAAAAGTTTGATTGTCTATATTCTATTTCAGTAGTAGAACACATGCCTGTTAACATTCGTTTAAGGATGCTAAAGAAAGCATCCAAATTATTAAAAAAAAATGGTGAGTTGCTTTTGACAATCGATATTGTTCCTAATTCTAACTATATATGGAATTATTCGGAAGGAAAAGAAGTTGAAAATCAAGGGACACACGGGACTATTGATAGTTTTAAAATGGAACTCACTAAATATGGTTTCAAGATTATATCAGAACATATTAAGAGAGATATTTTCGAATCTAAAACTGATGTGTGGTTCGTTAAAAGTAGATTAGTTAAAAAAAGTTTTTTATGATAAGTCATAAACATAAATGTATTTTTATTCATATACCCAAAACAGCAGGGACAAGTATTAATAGTTTTTTTCATCCTGGGGTTAAATTTCATTTTGATAATGCAGACTATGAACGATTGTTTGGATGGTGTTCAAAGCGCCAATTGCATATGCAGCATGCAACTGCCAAACAGCTTTTAGAGACAGAGCTTGTAACTCAAGAGCAATGGGATTCTTATTTTAAATTTACCTTTGTGAGAAATCCTTGGGATAGGTCATATTCTGATTATCAATGGATTCAGGAATTTACTAAAATAAAAGGCTCCTTTAAAGATTATATTAGAGGAAAAGGAGTCTTTAAAGACATTTTTAACAATAAATCAAAGAGCTCTTATCTTGGAGATCATTTGTTAACACAAACTAGTTTTTTTGATTTTGAAGGAAAATTTAAACCTAATTTTGTGGGTAGATTTGAAGATTTTCAGAGTGATATAAAAACTGTTTTAAAAGAACTACATATAGAAGAGGATTTTAACATATTTACCAATAAAAGTAAGCGAAAAAATGATTACTCAATTTTTTACACTAAAACAAAAAAAAAAATGGTTGATGATAGATATGAAAAAGATATTAAGTTGTTGGATTATGATTTTATCGATGGGAAAAGCGGTCTTCAAAAATTAAAAAATTTTGTTTAATTGATGTTAAAACGTTTAAAAAAATATTTAAAATATAAAATAGTTAATTTATATGAGCTAAGGTACGGAACTTTTTATTTTAGGCATACTGGCTTTTGTCCGTGCTGCGAAAAGAATACGGTTTTCATCGCCAACCACCATTGGCTTAGAGATCATTTTAAATGTAATAATTGTGGGTGTATTCCAAGGGAACGCGCTTTAATGCAAGTCATAAAAAAACAATATCCAAACTGGGAATATTTGACTATTCATGAATCGTCACCAGGTAATCGTGGTCATAGTGTATTGTTAAGGCAAAAAGTTGATAATTATATACAAACCCACTATTTCCCAAATAAAAAGTTAGGAGGGCTAGTTAATGGATATCGTAATGAAAACTTAGAGCAGCAAACTTTTGAAGAAGAGTGTTTTGATTTGGTAGTTACTAGTGATGTCATGGAGCATATATATCATCCAGACCAAGCATTTAAAGAGATTCATAGAACTTTAAAACAAGGAGGTGCTCATGTATTTTCGGTGCCTCTTGTTAATAAGCATAAAACTAGTGAACGTTGGGCTAATTTAGGAGATAACGGAGTGCTAGAATTTTTACAGGAACCTGACTGGCATGATAATCCAATAGATAAAAAAGGATCGCCAGTAACTTTTCATTGGGGTTATGATATTAAAGAATATATAGAAAAGCATACTGACGCTGAGTGTGAAATTATTTATTTGGATAATTTAGATTTAGGCATTCGAGCTGAGTATATTGAGATTATAGTTGCTAAAAAAAGTGTTAAATGCATAAATTACGACCAATAGCCTTTGTGCTGCCTCAATTTCATCCCATTCCTGAAAATGATGAATGGTGGGGAAGAGGATTTACCGAGTGGACGAATGTAACTAAGGCGAAACCATTATTTGAAGGGCATTATCAACCGCATTTGCCAGCCGATTTAGGGTTTTATGATTTACGCTTACCAGAGGCTAGAAAAGCACAAGCAGATTTGGCTAAGGAGTATGGTATACATGGTTTTTGTTATTATCATTATTGGTTTAATGGGAAACGCTTATTAGATCAACCTGTAGATGGTATGTTGGATCAACCTGATTTAGACATGCCGTTTATGCTATGTTGGGCAAACGAAAATTGGACAAGACGTTGGGACGGTAAAGAAGAGGAGGTTTTAATGAAACAAAGTTATAGTTTTGAAGATGATAAAGCCCATATTCGTTGGTTATGTGAAAAAGTGTTTTCGGATTCGAGATATATAAAAATAGATGGTAAGCCTATTTTTGTTATTTACAGACCAAGTTTGTTGCCTAATATTAAAGAAACTGTATTGATTTGGAGGACGATTGCGAAAGACGAGTTTGGTTTTCCTGATTTATATTTAATGTGTACTGAAAGCTTCCATGAAATAATAAAACCTTCGTATATAGGTTTTGATGCTGCCATTGAATTTTCCCCGCATGCAGTAATAAAGCATAAAATAAATAATGAGTCTAAGAAGAAAAGGTTTAGTATTTTTAAAAAAAAGCAAAATCCTATAATAGTAGATTATAGAGATTTTAAACAAGGTGTAAAAGATTGTTTGAATAGGCAGTGTGTTGAATATAAATTGTATAGGAGTGTGACACCTTCATGGGATAATACAGCACGTAAAAAAGAAGGAGGAATTGTAGGAAAAGGTAGTAGTCCGAAATTATATGGTAAATGGCTTAGAGCTATCATAGAGGAGTTTAAACCTTACTCAAAAGAAGAAAATTTTGTATTTATAAACGCAATGAATGAATGGGCAGAAGGCAATCATTTAGAACCCTGTGTTAAATATGGTAAGGCTTATTTAGAAGCTACTCAAAAGGCGTTACAAAATGAATCCTAAAGTTTCTGTAATTATACCAAATTACAATCATGCGCCGTTTTTACAGCAGCGTTTTGATACGGTATTTAATCAAACCTTTCAGGATTTTGAGGTGATTTTACTGGATGATGCCTCTACTGATGGAAGTTTAGAGTTATTACAGCGGTATGCTCAACACCCTAAAGTATCTCAATTAGTTTTAAATACAAAAAATTCAGGGAGTCCGTTTAAGCAGTGGAAAAAAGGGATAGATTTAGCGCAAGGAGCGTATATTTGGATAGCAGAGAGTGATGATTATTGTGAGCTTAATTTTTTAGAAACTCTGTTAAAGTTATTTGAAAAAAATACAGTTTTAGTCTATTGCGCTTCAGAAATAATAAATTTTTTAGGAGAGCAAGAAGGACGACATGTCTGGGCTGATGCATTGGATAAAAAACGTTGGACTAAAAGCTATACTAATACAGGAGAAAATGAAATACTTGAGTATTTACGATTTAGAAATACCATAACCAACGCTAGTGCCGTAGTATTTAAGAAAAAAGCTGTTGATGATATAGCGTTTCCAGTACATATGACATTTTGTGGTGATTGGTATATTTGGATAGAACTATTGAAACAAGGCGAAATAGCCTATACTTGTCAACGGTTAAACTACTTTAGAAGACATAGAGACACAACAAAATCAGTTAAACCATTGCCTCTTGAGCAAAAGCGAGTTCATGAATATATAGAAATAGTAATGAAGCATAGCAATGGTTTTAGTCGGTTTATTAATAGATCTAAATATTATTGGATATTTGACGAATGGAGAGATAAGTTTAAATCTAATCACAAAATAAAAAATTTACCATTGGACTTTTTAATTTATAACACATTTAGAAAATTTTAAATGAAAGATGCCGTTTGTACTATTATTACTAATGATTATGGGCATTATGCCTTGGCATTGCATGATACATTGCAGGCTTATGGAGATAATGAATTTTTCTATGTTTTTGTAACTAATGGCAGGCTGCCAGAGTATGTCAATGAACAATTAAATACTAGAGAGCGCGTTTTTATTTTGGACGAAAGTAATTTTAAGAATTCTGAATTAGCTGTTCAATTAAAAATAAAATACAGCTCAACATATCATGATGCTTATCGTTGGGGCATGAAACCTGTTTTAATGACATATTTATTAGAGCATAATCTGGATAGGGTTATTTATGTAGACAGTGATGTGCTTTTTTTTAGCAAATTTAGGTTTCTATTTGATACCTTGAATTCACATTCTATATTGCTATCTCCGCATTGGCGATCAAGTTATCCAGAACAGGATTTAGATAATTTTAAATTGAACTTTTTAGATGGTATTTATAACGGCGGCTTTTTAGGAGCTTCTAAAAGAGGAATTTCTGCATTAACCTATTGGGCAAAACTGTGCTTGCATGAATGTAAAGTAGATCGATCCGAGGGATATTATGTAGATCAACGCTATCTTGATTTATTGCCTACCCGATTTGATGGTGTAGGACATCTAACTCATAAAGGGTGTAATGTAGCCAATTGGAATCAAATAGATTGTCAGCGTACTTTGCAAGATAATGGAGAGGTGATGATTAATGATACATGGCCTATTGTATTTATTCATTTTACTAACAGTATGTTAAGAGGTGTTTTGCTGGGGGAAGATGTCTTGTTAAAACCATTTTTAGAAAAGTATAAACAAACATTGTTAAAATATAATGATATTGATATTGTTAAAATGTTTTATGAAAAAGGACGTTTTGAGTCAGCAAGAAAGGATGTTTCTGAATTGGATAATAAAAAGAACAGAAATACTTTCTTGAAAAGAATTTTAAAAAGAATTAAATGAATATAGCCATATTTACCCCCTGTCAGAATCCATATTCTGAAACCTTTATACAGGCTCATAAAAAAGGGTTGAAGGGTACGGTGTTTTATTATTATGGCTACGGAACACAATTAAAATTAGAAGGAGTAGATAGGTTAATGCCCTTGTATCTATATAAATTACATAGGATAAGAGCAATGTTTAAAAAAAGAGGAAGTGCTGATTTATGGAAGCAATGTGTACTTTATAGTTTGAGCAATAATAAGATAGATGTTGTGCTTGTGGAGTATGGTAATCATGCTCATTATTTATATAGCGTACTTAAGGAGGCTAAAATTCCTGTAGTGGTACATTTTCATGGTTATGATGCTAGTGTTGCTACTGTTATTGAATCCTGCAAGGGCTACAAAGCTGTTTTTCAATTTTCAAGAAAAATAATAGCGGTTTCTAAAGTCATGGAAAGTCGTTTACTCGCTATGGGGTGCCCAAAAGAGAAAATGGTTTATAATGTATATGGGCCCAATAGAATATTTGAGAGTGTAATGCCTAAATTTTCTAAGAAACAATTTTTATCAGTTGGTAGATTTACCGATAAAAAGGCACCTTATTATTCTATTATGGCATTTCAAAAAGTTTTACAAAAATATCCTGAAGCCACATTATTAATGGCAGGAAATGGTGTCTTACTTAATGTTTGTAAAAATTTGGTAAAACATTTAAAGTTAGAGAATAATGTGTTTTTTTTAGGGATTATAACACCAGACAAGTATGTGGATTTGTTAAGCGAATCATTGGCGTTCGTACAACACTCTATCACTGCAGATAATGGTGATATGGAAGGAACGCCCCTTTCTGTTTTAGAAGCAAGTGCTGCTGGTTTACCTGTAATATCAACTTGTCATGCTGGTATACCTGATGTTGTTGAACATGAAAAAACAGGGTTATTATGCCAAGAGCATGATGTTGATGGTATGGCAGAAAATATGTTACGTGTTTTGGAGGATTTAAGTTATGCAAAATACTTAGGGAAAGCAGGAAAAGAATATATTACATGCAGCTTTAGTTTAGAAAGACATTTAAACCAACTAGAACGTATTTTAAAGAATGAAGTTAAATAGTTGAAAATCTTATTAGTATACAGTGACTCCATTAATATCCATAATAATACCTACCTATAATAGGGGATACCTTATAGGAGAGACCTTGGATTCGATCATAGCTCAAACTTATATTTATTGGGAATGCATTGTTGTAGATGATGGAAGTACTGATAATACCTTTGAAGTATTAAATAAATACAGAGAAAAAGATTCGAGAATACAGTATTACAGTAGACCAAAAAACAAACCTAAAGGGGCTAATGCTTGTAGGAATTATGGTTTTGAAATTAGTAAGGGTGATTATGTAAACTGGTTTGATAGTGATGATATTATGCTGCCCAAGAAATTGGAAACTCAAATTAAAGAATTGCATTTATCTACTTTTGACTTCGCTATTTGTCAAACCCAAGTTTTTGATGTAGAGAAGAAATTAAATATCGGATTAAGAGCAGAGAAATTAAAGTCTGATAACATTTTTGAAGACTATATTACCTATAAAATATTTTGGTTAACAGGTGCGCCACTATGGAAAAAGAGCTTTTTAAAAAAACACCGTGTAAAGTTTGATGAAAAGTTACAGCAAGCTCAAGATTACGATTTTCATATGCGTATTTTAAGCATTTCACAAAATTATTTTGCAAATGAAACCCATCTTGTAATGTTTAATATTCATGCAGAAAACATGTCTAAAACTATTCTTGATACCCCACCAAAAACATTTTCAAACATTCAAGTAAAATATAATATACTTAATAATTATAGGGAATTACTAAATGAAGATGTTAGAAAAAATATTTTAAACGAAGTAGGACAGTTATATAGTTTCATTGTTAGAAAACGATATAAAAAAATAGCATTTAAAACCTCATTATTGTTGTTGTTATTATATAAAAGTAATGGAGAGTTATTTCAATCAAATGCATTGAAAATGTTATATAGAACATTAGCACCTTTATTTTATACGTTTTTGGGGAAAGGGTTTAAGTTGACTAAATTAGCGAACAAAATTGTTTCTTAATAAATCAAGTTATGCCTTTAATATCTGTTGTGCTTCCTGTTTATAATGTAGCAGAATATGTGGATGAAGCCATAACTTCAATATTAAATCAAACCATACAAGACTTTGAAATTTTAGTAATTGATGATTGTTCTACAGATGAGACTTTACCAGTTGTTAAATCGTTTAAAGATAGTAGAATTAGAATTATTGAAAAGTCTGTAAACAAAGGACTTATTGATAGTTTAAATATTGGTTTTAAAGAAGCAAAAGGAACATACATTGCCCGGATGGATGGAGATGATATAAGTCTACCTAGTCGATTTGAAAAACAATTAAAAGTCCTTCAAAACAACCCCGAAATTAAAGCATGTGGTTGTTGGTTACAGTGCTTTGGAGTTAGTTCTAAAGTATTAAAATATAAAGAACTTCATGAAGAAATTAAAACTCAAATGTTATTGGCTAACTCCATGAGTTTGTGTTCTTCAATGTTAGAAAGAAAGACGTATGTACATTTTAATTTTGATGAGACCAAAACCCATGCGGAAGATTACGATTTTTGGGCAAAGTCGGCGTGGACATGTAAAATGTACAATATTCAAGAAACTTTGTATTATTACCGAACTCATAAAGAACAGGTGTCCATCTTGTATAACGATATACAAAAGGTACAGGATGTTAAAATTAAATTGAGCCTTTTACATAAAATAGATTATGACAAAGAGAGGTATGAAGATGTGTTTATTAAACGGGTGTTATTTTCAAAAGAAGCAATAACTGTTGAAGATTGCAAACATTTTTTTAAATGGCTTAACCAATTAAAAAAGATAAATAAAGTACAACAAGTTTTTGATCATAAAGAGTTTATTGAGGTGCTTAATGTTTTTAAACAGCAATTTGTTTTCTATTTATTTTTCACAAATTGCAGAAAAGGAATAAATTACAGTATAAGGATAAGTATTCTAAATATTTTACCTTTTAAGCAAAAATGGTTTGTTATTAAAAAAAAGATAAATGAGATTATGCGTATAAAAACAAACAAAGTCTTTAAGAAATCAATATGAATCAAAACCATTTAGGCTTATCTATTTTAAGGGTGCAAGCAACTTTTTCGGTAATCATAATTCATGTTTCAGCGCCAATTTTAGGGGAGTATGGAAAAATACCACTTTTTTATTGGCACGTAGGTAATTTTTTCGATGGTGTAAGCAGATACTCTGTTCCAGTTTTTTTTATGATAAGTGGCGCTTTATTGTTGAATCAGAACTACCCTTTAAAAAAGTTTTTAAAAAAAAGGTTTGTCAAAGTACTACCACCGTTTATATTTTGGTCATTAGTTTATAGTGCGGTAAAGCGATTTGTAAAAGGAAATGAACAATTTGATTTTTTATTGACCACTGATAAGGTTATAAGAGATGTTTTTTATGGGAGTGAATATCATCTGTGGTTTGTTTTTGTGCTTATGGGAATTTATTTGATAACACCAGTAATCAGCAGATGGGTGAAAAATGTTCCTTCAAGCGAGGTTTTATTTTTTTTATTAGTTTGGTTGTTTACTTTGATTATTAAAATACCAGGTATTGGTATATATTTTCCCAAAATAGATTTAATATATTTTTCAGGCTACATAGGGTATTTTGTTTTAGGATATTACCTACTGAATTTAAATTTAAAAATAAAATGGCACATCGTTTTGTTATATGTATTTGGCGTTTTTGTTACAGTTTATGGAATGTTTTATTTTACAGAAAGGAACGGAAAACTTTTTAATTATTTTTATGATTTTTTAAGCGTTAATACATTATTGGTTGCAACAACATTATTTTTATTGGTAAAAGATTGTTCTATTCAGAATAAAAAAATAAAGCGTTTAATAATAAATATTAGTAATTGCTGTTTTGGTGTTTACCTTATGCATGTTCTAGTTTTAGAACTTTTTAATATGTTGAGGTATGATTGGAGGATAATAACACCTATAATTAGTGTTCCTGTAGTTTCAATATCTTGTTTTTTTGTTAGCATTTTTATAGTTTATTCGATAAGAAAAATTAAATATGGAACACTAGTAACTGGGTGAATTAATTGATGAATTTTAACAATAAAAATATTTTATTGGTTTTTCAAGGTGGTAATCTTGGAGGTGCAGAGCGTCAGGGTTTTGGGTTGGCACGATTTCTGGCTCAGAAAAAAAACTGTAAAGTAGATTTGTTATTTGTTTATTCCAATAAGCAATCTCAAGAATTTAAAGAAGTTCTCGAAACCTCTCCTATAAACAGAACGTTTTTTTTTGGAGAACCTTATGTTTTTTTTAAACGTGAAATCTCCATAAAGAACTTAAAAAGACTCAAATGGTCTGCTCAATATTTGTTAAACTTAAGAAAGGAGTTGATTCAATATAAATATCACACCATTATACCTTTCCAAAATACACCATCAAAAGTAGCCTACTATTTATATAAATTGTTACCAACAGTAAAGTTTGCGTTTTGGCATCAATTAGGGCTGGATATTTTAAAGTATGATATATTTGAGCATATTGCAGTAAATAATATACCTTGTATTATTGGGAATGCTGAAAATTGTTTGGAGGTATTTAGAAGTGATTATAAAATAAAAGACAATAGATTAAATCTTTTGCCTCAATACTTAAGTTTAGAAAAGGAAATAAAAGATAAAGAGGCTATTAGACAAAGTCTTAAAATACCCCAAAACAGCTTCGTATTTGGTATGGTGGCACATTTTACAAGTTTTAAATACCATATGTTGCTTTTGAATGTTTTTAAATTAATACAACATCAATATCCAAACGCTCATTTGGTATTAATGGGTAACAAACGTCATGGAACTAAAGCAATGGAGATTTACAATAGCTTAAGCAAAGAAATTAAAAAAGATAGTTTACAACAAAAGGTAACCCTACTGAGTAATAAAAGTGTTGTTGATGTGTTAAATATTCTTGATGTCGGGGTGCTATTGTCTTTGATTGAGGGTACTCCAAATGTAGTTATGGAATATATGTTATATGGGTTACCTGTAATTTGCTCAAATCATCCTGGGTGTGTCAGTTTGCTAAAAGACTCTGAGCTTTTGGTAGAAAATAATGAACAAGACATATTTAGAGCTATGAAAATGGTATTGACCTCTAAATCATTACGCGAAAAAGAATCTCGAAATAATTTGGAGAATATTAAGAATTATAACGTAGAATCATACGTGGACAAACTTGAAATAATTCTAAACAAATGCTTTAGTTAGATGTTGCATAACAATAATCCTCATATAAGTATTGTTTTGCCATGTTACAATGGAGAACGTTTTTTGTCAGATGCAATTAAAAGTTGTTTAAACCAATCCTATACAAATTTTGAACTCATCATTATAAATGATTGTTCAACAGACAAAACCGCTGATATTGCAAACCAATTTGCTAAAAAGGACCATAGAATTAATATCATAACAAATAAGACAAATAAAAAATTACCTGCAAGTTTAAACATCGGGCATCGCCGTGCTAAAGGAGATTTTATCACTTGGACGTCAGATGATAATGTTTTGAAGCCTAATTTTTTAGAAAAAATGATACAGCAAATTATTGAGAGCAGATCTGATTTAGTTTATTCTAATTATGAGGTTATAAATGAAAATGGTGGTTTTAAACGAATACATATAACGGGACCAACAGAGCATATTTTATTTGGAAACAAAATAGGAGCTTCATTTCTTTACAAAAAAGAAGTCTTTTCTATGTTAAATGGTTATGATGAATCGCTGTTTTTATTAGAAGATTATGAGTTTTGGTTAAGGGCTAGTATGCAGTTTAAGTTTATTCATGTTAAAGAAGTATTGTATGAATATAGGTTGCACGAAAAAAGCTTAACAGCGAATATTCAACAGAAAAATAAAGCTAAAAGCAATCATAAAAAAGGCGTTTTAAAAATGTTCAATAAATTGGCAGATAAATTGTCTTGGAATTATGAAACACTTCAGTTTATAAAAGACCATTTTTTACATGAACAGGTAAATTTGTTGCATTATATGAGTCATAAAAATAAAATTGATCAGGATATTTTATTGTTTAATCCTAAGAGATTTAATGAAATAGAGGTAGAAAGGGGAATTAATGAGGTGCTGAGAAGTCATTTGCTGTCTGATATCTGTAATCGAAACTTGAAAACATGCTTTAGGGTTTTAAGATCAAAAAGAGAGTTGTTGTTACACACTTCATATAGTAGAAGATATACATTACAGTATGTTTTAAAAAGTATTTTTAAATAGAATTTTGATGAAACAGGCCATTTTAATAACCGCTTATAAAAACATGCATCATTTGGAAGAATTAGCCGCCTTCTTTGATGATAGCTTTGAGTTGTATATACATATTGATAAAAAGAGTGGTATTTCAAAAAAGGAGTTAGAAAGCTTAAAAAAGTATGATGTAGTCAAGCTTGTTAGTCAAAAATATAAGGTTAACTGGGGTGGTTTCAATCATTTAAAAAGTATTCTATTTTTAACAGAACAAGCATTAAAAAATTCTAAAAATTTCTATTTACATCTAATAAGTGGACATGATTTTCCTATTAAGCCGAAACAGTTCTTTTTAGAATTTTTTAAAAAAAAGAATACGGAGTTTATTAGTTATTTTGAAGTGCCAAGAATAGGGTGGGCAGATAATAATGGAATGGATAGACTTGAGTATTTTAATTTATATGATGTCTTTGATGCTAAAAAATCTAAGCATAATAAATGGATTAAACGCTTAATCAGTTTGCAGAAGAAATATGGATACAAAAGATCAATACCTTCAAGTTTTCCTCAGCTTTATGGAGGGGCTACTTGGTGGAGTTTAACGAGAGAATGTGCGGAGTATGTAATAGAATATACTAACGAAAATAAATCTTTTTTTAATAGATTTAAGCATACATTATGCTCTGAGGAGTTTTATTTTCAAACCATAATCATGAATTCTAGGTTTGCAGAAAATGTGTCTACAAATACGTTAAGGTATATAGATTGGAATTCAAGAAATGGTAATAGACCTGCCGTATTAGATGAATTAGATTATGAGAAGTTGACTTTAACGGATGCAGTTTTTGCCCGAAAATTTGAATATCCAATTTCCGAAGATATAATGAAAAAGTTAAGAGCTCTAAATGTCGGTTAATCCAAAAGTCACTATAGTTATGGCTACCTACAATAGGGAGCATTTTATATTGGAATCTTTAAAATCAGTACAAAGCCAAACATTTAAAAATTGGGAATGTTTAATAATTGATGATGGAGGTAACGATAATACAGACCAAATAATAACTCCATTTTTACAAAAAGATACTAGATTTAAGTTTCTAAAACGTCCAAACAATTATTTAAAGGGCTTACCAGGATGTAGAAATTATGGGTTAGATTTGGCAAAGGGAGACTATATTGTGTTTTTTGATGACGATGATATTGTACATCCACAAAACTTAGAGTTATGTGTAAACGAATTATCCATAGGTAGTGTTTCATTTTGTAGATATTTAAGATCTGTTTTTTTTGAAAATTTTGATTATGATTTCGATTTTTCAAAAACATATAGTTCGTTTTATATCGATGAAAAGGCTATTGACGATATTGTGACAAATAAATTACCTTTTAATTCATGTGCAGTAATGTGGAAAAATACATGTTTTAAAGAGCTTCGTTTTGTTGAAACTCTTATGTATGCAGAAGAATGGGAACTATACTCTAGAATTATTTCTAATGGTTTTAAGGGGATTTCTATAAATAAAGTACTTTTTTATGGACGTAAACATCCACAATCAAATACAGGTGAGTTTTGGAACAATTCTCCCATACGTGTGAATTCAAAAAAAGAAGCTATCAAGTTGGTGGTAGAAAACTTGTGTCAAAAGGAACTGCTTAGTCCATATTTATTTAAGTATTTAGTAAATTTAGCTATTTCGTTTAGAGATTTTAAATTGGTGAAAAATGTTTTTAAAGAAACTGTTTCCAGTTCAAGAATAGAAATTTTTTATTCGATAAAATTTTTTTTATTTCCATTATGGCAAAAAGTTTATAGGCTAAAAAAGAAACACTTGAAATAAACGTAAACTATAATTAATGAGAGTTGGAGGAAACCCACAAAAGGCAGAAGGACTAATTACTTTAAAGACAAATCATAGGGTAGTAATGGTTGTTTTTGTTCCTGAGTTAACAGGATATTATACTAATATGTTTGAAGTGACTAAATTGTCCATAAACTCTTTGATAAAAACAATCCCGTTGACTTCTGCTATAACTATTGTTGACAATGGTTCATGTTCAACTGTTACCAATTATTTAACAAAATTACTTAAAGAAGGTCTTATAGATGCTCTAATGTTGCTTAAAAATAATATAGGCAAAATTGATGCTTTAATGGCCGGAGCTAGAGGAGCCAGAGAACCCATTATAACGCTTACCGACTGTGATATTTTGTTTGAAGCCAATTGGGTTTCTGAAACTATAAAAGTATTTAATACTTTTAAAAATGTAGGCTCCGTGTCTCCAATACCTACACGAACGGCGGTGAAATATTTTACCTTTAGCACCCAGCAGGCTATTTTACAAAAGCGATTATGTTTGAAATTTGAAAGTATTCCCGAAAATTTTAAAGCATATAATATGTTTTTAAAAAGTATTAATTGGAATCAAGAACCAGATAAGTTTAAATTATGGCCTGTGGTTATCAATAAAAATGTAAAAGCCATAGTTGGTAGTGATCACCAAGTAGTTACTTTACGTAGAGATATTCTTTTTAACTGTACACCAAGCAAACCATCTTTTACAAAGGTAGGAAAGGAATCGGAGCGTGATTATGTTGATTTAGCTATTGACATGAGCGGCGGATTTAGATTGTCAACCTACCACTTTTATGCGTTTCATATGGGTAATAAGCTTGAAAATTGGATGACTATAGTATATGATAAATTAGAAAACAACTCTGAAGAATTAGATCTCAAGTTATTTCCAAAACTTAAATATCAAGATATAAACCCGTTTTGGTACAAATTCAAAAAGAAACTTTTAAAGAAAGTATTTGAAACACAGATACCTTCTAACTACTAAAAAATAAAAATTGAAAATACTCATTTGTTTTGGTACGCGTCCTGAAGCTATAAAAATGGCACCTATTTGTTTGGCGCTTAGTCAAAAAAATATTCCGTATAAATTATGTGTCACTGCCCAGCATAGAGAAATGCTAGATCAGGTTTTAGAATTTTTCGGTTTAGTGCCAGATTACGACCTTAACATTATGCAGCCTAACCAAAACTTGAATGTATTAAGTGCAAGGATTTTAGCTGATATGGATGCAATATTCAAAACAGAATGTTTTGACCTTGTTTTAGTTCATGGCGATACAACTACCTCTGCTATGGTTGCATTGGCAGCTTTTCATAGACAAATCAAAGTGGCACATGTTGAAGCAGGGTTAAGAACTTATAATAAGTTATCGCCGTTTCCAGAGGAGTTAAACAGACAATTTACAGGAAGAATAGCTGATTTTCATTTTGCCCCAACTGAGAAAGCAAAAGACAACCTGCTAAAAGAACATGTTGATAAGTCAAAAGTTTTAGTGACTGGAAATACGGTTGTTGATGCCCTTTTTATTACTTTAGAAAAAATTAAGAATGGCTTCTCAAATAATGCTATTGAAAATTTAAAGGAACGCATCGGTTTTAGTAAAAGAATAATTTTAGTTACGGGGCATCGTAGAGAAAGTTTTGGGGTAGGGTTTGAAAATTTATGTAAGGCTCTTTTAGAAATATCAAAAAGACAAGATGTAGACATTATTTATCCAGTTCATTTAAACCCTAATGTTCAAGATGTAGTATACAACAAACTATCCAATATAGCCAACATACATTTAATAAAGCCATTGGATTATCCGTCGTTCGTTTGGTTGATGAGTAAATCTACCTTGATTATTTCCGACTCAGGGGGTGTTCAGGAGGAAGCACCATCACTACGTATTCCTGTTTTGGTCACCAGAGAAACAACTGAAAGAAATGAGGGAATTAATGCCGGATGTTCTATTTTGGTTGGTACAAATCCTAGTAAAATTAATGCGGCAGTGAATGAATTCTTAAAAAAAGAGAAGTTTCAGTGTGAAATTAATCCATATGGAAATGGAGATGCGGCTAATAAAATAGTTGACTTTCTTCAAACTTATATTAAATGAATAAACATATTGCAGTAATAGTAGATTCTATCGATGTCAATGATAGTAGTGGTTCTAAAGCAAACGTGGCTCTTATTAGTAATTTAATTGCTGTTGGATGTCGGGTTTCCGTTTTCCATTATACACGAAAACAAATTGAAATTAAAAATGCAGAATGTTTTGCAATCAAAGAAAAAAGAAGCACCCTATTGTTTTTTCTTAGTAGATCCCAACGAATCATACAAAGACTATTTAATGTAAACCTAGCTAAATGTCTAGAGCCTATTTTTGGGTTTTCCTTTACGTTTTTCAATGATGTAAACAGTATTAAAACAGTATTAAAAAATATTGATATATCACAGGTTGATTTAGTTATAACACTGAGTAAAGCGGCTAGTTTTAGGCCTCATTATGCGGTTAATGAGTTACCAGAGCTTCATGAAAAATGGATGGCATACATTCATGACCCTTATCCTTTTAATTGCTATCCAAAACCTTATGATTGGAAAGATCCAGGACATGAAATAAAGGAGAAATTTTTTAAAAGTCTTTCTGAAAATGCTAAATATTCTGCTTTTCCAAGTTTATTGCTTAAAGAATTCATGGGACAGGTTTTTGATAATTTTAATAATACGGGCATGGTTATTCCTCACCAAATAATAAATGTAGATATAAAAGAACAAAAGCCTCCAAGTTATTTTGAGAGAAATAAATTTAATGTGATGCATGCAGGGAGTTTATTGAAACAACGAAATCCCGAAGGTTTGATTAAAGGGTTTCAACGGTTTTTAGATAACAACAATAAGGCAAAAAAAGATTCAAAATTAATCTTATTAGGTAATGCAGACTATCATAAGCAAATGATAGAAAACTACTCTAAAGAATTACCCCAGTTATATGTTAAGCTATCAAATATTTCATTTAAAGAAGTTTATTGTCTACAATACCATGTTTCAGTAAATATTATTTTAGAAGCAGATTCTGAAGTTAGTCCGTTTTTACCTGGTAAATTTCCGCATTGTGTGTCTGCAGATAAGCCTATTTTACACTTAGGGCCTGAAAAAAGTGAATCTAAGAGATTATTGGGGGTTAAATATCCATATAGTTCTGAAATAAATGATATCAATAAAATAGCTGAAATATTTGAAAGACTTTATGAAGAATGGAAAAATAATGATGAAAAGCTGATTTTAAACAGGCCAGATTTAGTTAATTATTTAAGTGAGAATCAATTAAAAACACAGTTGAAAAAAGTTTTTAAAAATGATTAAATTCAGTATACTCATTACTACTAAAAATCGTTTAGAAGCCTTAAAGTCTACTTTAAAAAGTATAAGCCATTTAATTGATAGTAGCGATGTGGAAACTATAATTTGTAATGATGGATCGAAAGATAAAACCACTGATTTTATAAAAACCAACTATCCTAAGATTAAATTAATAAACAACCAAAAATCAAAAGGGCTAATATTCAGTAGAAATAGAATGTTACATCAAACAACAGCAGAATATGCCATCTGTTTAGACGATGATGCACATATAGTTTCCACGTATACCTTAGAGTTGATTTCAAACTTTTTTAAGGCGAATGAAAGATGTGCTGTTATGGCATTTAGAATTTTTTGGGGAGAAACATTGCCACAATGTATAGACTATACAGATACGAATACACGGGTTAAAGGTTTTGTAGGATGTGGCCATGTTTGGCGTATGGAAGCTTGGAAATCGATTCCAGATTACCCAGATTGGTTTGTATTTTACGGGGAAGAAGAATTTGCTTCATACCAATTATTTAAGAATAATTGGGAAGTATGGTATGTCCCTGATATTTTAATACATCATCGTGTTTATTTAAAAGGAAGGAAAAAGCATAAAGATTATAGAGTCCGTTTAAGAAGGTCATTAAGGTCTGGATGGTATCTCTATTTTCTTTTTTATCCTATAACAACAATTCCAAGAAGGTTCTTATATACCTTATGGGTTCAAATAAGAACTAAAGTCCTAAAAGGTGATTTTAAGGCATTTTTAGCTATTGTGCAAGCTACAGGAGATTTGGTGATAAATTCTCCACGTTTAATTAGTAATGCTAATAGACTGTCAAAAAAAGAATTTTTAGATTATTCTAAATTAGCAGATACTAAATTATATTGGAGGCCTGAAGATTCATAAATGTATAAACACAAAATCAAATTAAAATTGAATATAGATACTTACCAAAATAGAGAGGTGTTTGCAAAAGCCATGTTAGAAAAATACATGTCACAATCACCAAATAATTTTGTGAGCGATATAGGTGCAGGCTACGGGCATATGAAAACTAATGTTGAGCAACTAGGAGCGAAATGGCAACCTTTTGATTATGTGCAAAAGATACCAGAATCTATTATTTGGAATTTAAATGATAAGGCTCCTGAAAATGTTAAAAAGGCCGGTATGGTTCTGTTCTTAGAAGTTTTAGAACATTTAGATAATCCACTTTTATGTTTGCAGAATATTTCTAATCACATGGAAAAGGGAAGCGTTTTAATATTAACAACCCCTAATCCGCAATCCAGTAAAAATACCTTAAGTTTGTTTTTAAGAGGAGCGCTTTATGCATTTCAAGAGAAGCATATTAAAGAGAATCATGTGTTTACGCCTTGGAAACATGTGGTTTACGCGTTTTTAAAGCGCAGTGGTTTTGAGATTTTAGAATATGCCGTTGTAGATATGCAATATAAAGACAGGAAAATACCGTCTGTAAAAGATTGGATTAAGTATAACATAGAATCGTATCTTGAATATCGAAATCCGTTGGCTAAAGGTATGAGTTATGGTATTGTGGCAAGAAAAGTAACATAATGAGCGTAAAACTAATAGCAGAAATAGGACAAGCACATAATGGCAGTTTGAACAATGTTCACCGTTATATTGATGCCTTAGCGCATACGGGGGTTGACGCAATTAAATTTCAGACCCATATAGCTGAGGCTGAGAGTAGTATGTATGAACCGTTTCGGGTAAAGTTTACGGATGCTTATGCTACGCGGTTCGATTATTGGAAAGCGATGGAATTCACACGCCAAGAGTGGATAGATATTAAGCAACACTGTGATGATGTAGGGTTAGAATTTATGAGTTCCCCCTTTAGTAATGCTGCCGTAGATTTGTTAGAAACCGTAGGGGTTAATTGCTATAAAATAGGCTCAGGAGAAGTAACCAATTTTTTGTTGTTAGAAAAGATAGCGCAAACCCAAAAGCCCATAATCCTGTCATCTGGCATGAGTTCTTTTGAAGAATTGGATAAAACCGTTGCTTTTTTAAACTCAAAAAATACCACATTTTCTATTTTACAGTGTACCACATCATACCCTACTAAACCTGAACAGTTGGGGTTAAATGTCATTCAGGAATTAAAATCTAGATATCAAGTTCCTATTGGGTTTTCAGATCATTCCGCAAAAATAGAAACAGGAATAGCGGCGGTAAGTTTGGGAGCCGAAATATTAGAGTTTCATGCCGTGTTTAGTCGAGATGATTTTGGGCCTGATGCTACCTCTTCACTAACCATTGAAGAAATCAAAACACTTTCAGAAGCGGTTCGAAACATTGAAAAGGCACAAAATAATCCCGTTGATAAATCGGATAATTCGAGTTTTAAAGCATTAAAATCTATTTTTGAAAAATCATTGGCCGTAAATAAAGATTTAAAAGCGGGGCATTGTATCAGTTTTTCTGATTTAGAAGGCAAGAAACCAGCTAATAAAGGAATACCTGCTTCAGATTTTAGAACAGTAATTGGCAAAGTTTTAGTAAACGATTTGAAGCAGTGGGATTTTTTAACCGTAGAAGATATTAAATGAACAAACGAAAAATATGCGTGGTTATTACAGCGCGACCTTCCTATAGTAGAATAAAAACTGCATTAACTGCTATTAAAAAGCATCCAAAGTTACAACTGCAATTGGTTGTAGCGGGTTCTGCCTTATTGGATCGTTACGGGAATGCCGTTGATTATATAGAAAACGATGGCTTTAACATTGATGCCAAAGTGTTTATGGTTTTAGAAGGGGAAAATAAAACCTCAATGGCCAAAACCACTGGGTTGGGGGTTATGGAACTGGCCAATACCTTTTACAATTTAAAACCCGATGCTGTGGTGACCATTGCAGATCGGTTTGAAACCTTGGCAACTTCTATTGCAGCTGCCTATCAAAATATTCCCCTCGTACATATTCAAGGCGGTGAAGTTACTGGTAATATTGATGAAAAGGTGCGCCATGCCAATACCAAATTGGCTGATATTCACTTAGTGGCTTCAGAGGATGCCAAGAAAAGAGTTTTAAAGATGGGGGAAGATGAAAATTATGTGTTTAATACGGGATGCCCTTCTATAGATATTGCGTATCAGGTAAATAAAACACCGAACTTAAATTTTGATCCTATAGAGAAATATGGCGGTGTGGGTCATGATATCCATTGGAAAGATGGTTATATGGTGGTTATGCAGCACCCTGTAACTACAGAATATAACCAAGCTAAAGCTCATGTGTTAACCACTTTAAAGGTGATACATGATTTAGATATGCCAGCTTTTTGGTTTTGGCCCAATGTAGATGCAGGAGCCGATGGGACTTCTAATGGTATAAGACTATATAGAGAAATTTATAAACCCGAAAACATCCATTTTTTCAAGAATATGATTCCTGAAGATTTTTTAAGGTTGCTGATAAACAGTAAATGTTTGGTAGGTAATTCAAGTGTCGGTATACGCGAGTGCGCTTATCTGGGTGTTCCTGTAGTAAACATTGGTACACGCCAACAGGGAAGATGTAGAGGGAAAAATGTTTTAGATGTTAACTATAGTGAGGCAGAAATAAAGTCGGCCATTTTAGATAGATTAGAACAACAAAATCCAATGCCAAAGGACAGTATATATGGGGACGGGAATTCAGGTGAAAAAATAGCTCATATTTTAGCAGAAGTGGCATTGCGTTTTCATAAAACTATAGCATATTAATGCGTATTCTAGGACTTATACCAGCACGAGGAGGATCAAAATCTGTTCCTAAAAAGAATATTAAAAAGCTTTGTGGAAAACCTTTGATTCAATATACCATTGAAGCGGCACAGCAATCTAAAAAGCTATCAAAGGTTATTTTAAGTTCTGATGATGAGTCTATAATAACCGTGGCTAAATTGCTTGATGTAGAAGTGCCTTTTGTACGACCCAAGCATCTTGCGGAAGATACATCGCCCACGCTTGGCGTGATTCAACATGCGTTACGGTTTTATCAAGAAAAACAGGTTTATTTTGATGCGGTTTGTTTGTTGCAGGTTACCAGTCCGTTTAAAACAGGAGATTTTATTGATGAAGCCATTGAGGAATTTTATAAAAGTGGTTGTGATGCCTTGGTTTCGGTACAAAAAGTCCCTGATGAATACAATCCGCACTGGACATTTAAAACCACGAAGCATGGTAACTTGGAGTTGTTTACTGGTGAAAAAACTATTATTTCAAGACGACAAGACTTACCAGATATCTATCATAGAGATGGTTTAATTTACATTACCAAAACACACGTGTTGTTAGAACAGAATTCCTTGTACGGCGAGAAACTCACTTATATAAAATCACCTTCAGATTATACCATAAATATTGATACTGAGGAAGATTGGAAAAAGGCTGAAGCCTATTTGAATTCAAAAAACTCTTAATATTTATGTGTGGTATTTTAGGGTTTGTAGGTTCAGGTCAATATAAAACCGCTTTGAGCCGTATGTTAAGTATACAAGCGCATAGAGGGCCCGATTTTACAGGAACTTATTTTGATGAAGGGTTTGCTGCTATGGGGCACAATAGGTTGTCTATTATTGATTTATCGTCAAGTGCCAATCAACCATTTCAAGACCATTCAGGGCGATATATCATGGTTTTTAATGGTGAAATTTATAACTATTTAGAGCTTAAAAACACCTTAAAACAACAGTACAATTTTATAACTTCGTCTGACACCGAAGTTTTATTAGCCGCATTTTGCATCTATGGGAAGGGATGTTTGGATATGGTTAACGGTATGTTTGCTTTTGCTATTTGGGATAAAAAAGATAAAACATTGTTTGCTGCCAGAGACCGTTTTGGTATTAAACCATTCTATTATTTTAAGAATGCGGAATCCTTCATTTTTTCAAGTGAAATTAAAACTATCCATGAAACAGGAGTATGTAAAGCACCCAATGAAGTTGTTTGGGGTCATTATTTTTTAAATGGTAGTTATGGGCAACCTCATGAAACGTTTTGGGAGGGAATTCAACAACTGCCAGCAGGACATTATTTGGAGTTTTCAGAAGGGAAATTGCATGTGGAATCTTGGTACGATTTTGTATATCGTGTAAAAAATAAACCACAAATAACCGATTATCAGGAAGCTCAAGCCGTTTATGAAAATTTACTGATTGATAGTATTACCTTGAGATGTAGAGCTGATGTACCTATCGGCTTCAATATTAGTGGTGGGTTAGACAGTTCTGCATTGTTAGCAATGGCCAATATATCGCAACATGATATTTCAAACATTGAGGCATTCACGTTTTATACAGGCGATGAAAATTATGACGAATTACCATGGGTAAACCAAATGATAGAACGGTATAAAAATCCGCTGCAAAAAGTATGTCTAACTTCAAATGAGGTACCTAGTTTAGCAAAAAAAATAAGTCATTTTCAAGATGAACCTTATGGAGGGCTTCCTACTTTAGCCTATTCAAAAGTATTTCATTCGGCATCAAAAAAAGGTGTTAAAGTGCTGTTAGACGGACAAGGCATGGATGAGCAATTAGCAGGGTATGACTATTATCAAAAAAACTCTTACTCAACCATTCAAGGTGTTCATAAAAGTCCGTTTAAAAGGCATTTATTTAACACCAAATGGGCTGAAAATTTTTCAAAAGTGATTTACCCTAAACCCTTTGAGTCATCTCTGGAAAACCTTCAGTATAGAGACTTATTTTACACCAAAATTCCAAGAGCATTACGGTTTAATGATAGAATTTCTATGGCGTTTTCAACAGAATTAAGAGTCCCGTTTTTAGATTATAGATTGGTGGAATTAGGTGTTTCCTTGCCTAAGGCTTTTAAAATAAAAAACCATCAGGGGAAACAAATTTTAAGGGATATTGTTGCGAATAGTGTTGGAAACAATGTTTCGTATGCCCCCAAAAGGCCTTTGCAAACACCACAACGCGAATGGTTAGGGCGTGAATTGAACGGCTTTGTAGAATATGAATTGGAGAAAATTAAATCGACCCATTACAGTACATGGTTTAATATGAAAGCCATTGATTTAGAATGGCAGAACTATTTGGCAGGCGACAATCAATCAAGTTTTCATATATGGCAATTGGTGAATTTTGCTTTGTTAATGGCTTAAAAGTTTACTTGGTTGAACTAAAATAGTATATTTGGGTTTGTAACGAGAATCACTATAATTTGCACATAAAAAAATCAAAACTAGCACTTGTTATTACCGATGGTGTCGGCTTTAGAAATTTTATTTTAAGCGATTTTTTAACCCATGCAAATACTATTTTTGATGAGGTTGTGATTCTATCTTGTTTGCCTAAGAAGGTGTATGCAACACATACCCATTTGCGTGTTGTAGAGTTAGCTGTTTTTGAAGAAAGGTTTAAAACCTGGTTTTTTAGAAAGGCGAAGGAGATAGCCCATTTAAAATTAAATGCTAAAAACAATTTTGGTATCCTAGATAATTTACAAGCCAACCACTCTAAATTAAAAACGCCCAGAGGATATGCAACGCGTTTTATATACAAGTTAACAGCATTATGCCATTCAGAAGCGTGTATTCAGATGTTTCAGAAGTTTCAAAATTATACCTTTAAAAATCATCAGATTACTGAAGCATATCGCGCTATTTTAAATGACGAGGAATTTTCAATGCTGTTTTTTACACATCAACGGCCTCCCTATATAGCGCCATTGGTGTATGCTGCACAAAAGCAAAAGCTAAAAACGGTGGCGTTTATTTTTAGCTGGGATAATTTAGCTTCAAAAGGACGCATGGCTTCAAATTTTGATTATTATCTGGTGTGGAGCGATTTGATGAAGCAGGATTTACTTCAGTTTTATAGAGCTATAACCGAGAAACAAATTGCGGTGGTAGGAACCCCACAATTTGTGCCTTATGTTATGGAGGATTACCAGGTTTTAAAATCAGAATTCCTCAAAACATTTGATTTAGATGAACATTTAAAGACCATTTGTTTTAGTTGTGGTGATATTTCAACCAGTAAAAATGATGAATTGTATATTGAAACCATTGCTGAAGCCATACAGAATAAAACCATTGCCCCAGTTAATTTTATAGTGCGTACCTCTCCAGCAGAAGATCCTGTGCGGTTTGAAGGTTTAGTAAAGCAATATCCGTTCATAAAGTGGCATTTCCCAAAATGGAAACAGGTAAGACCTAAGCATCAAGAATCTTGGTCACAACGCATCCCAACGATTGAAGATGTTAAACAATTGCGAGCCTTGTTAGAATATTGCGATTTGAATATCAATATGTTGTCCACCATGAGTTTAGATTTTATGATGTTTAATAAACCTGTTGTGAATCCTGTTTTTGGAAATACTGAAAATGGTTTGTATAACGATCAGCGTTTTCTCGGGTATGCCCATATTGAACACCTAGTACACAGTAAAGCAACTAAGATAGTAAAAAATAAAACGGCATTGTTGACTGCTATTTCTCAATATTTGGTACATGATAATGATGCTGTGTGTCGTCAGGAATTTATAAAACAACAAGTAGGTGTGCCTCTAAAGCAAACAAATGAAGTTCTAGTTAATAGCATGAAGCAATGGCTGTAAAAAATAAACATATTGCCGTGGTTTGTGATTATAGGCTTATTGAAGAGCGAGTGGGAGGCATGGATCATTTTTTTTGGCGGTTTCAAAAAGCTTGTGAGGCGCAACACATAAAAATTGATTGGTTTTTTCCTAATACGGCAACGCATGGCGCGTATCATCAATTTAGGATTATTCCAGCCTTAAAGCATTTAAGTTTAGAACAGAATTTTCTGAATTATATTGAAGCAAATAATGTTCAATATTCATATATCATTACCCATTTTGTAGAACTTTGTACTCCCTTTTTTAAGAGTTTAAAAAGGCTTCAAAATTCAAAAGTTATTGCTGTTGACCATAATCCACGGCCATTACATGGCTATCCTTTAAAAAAACGCATCAAAAAAAGACTAAAGGGCTGGTTGTTTTCAAGGTATATAGACCAGTTTGTGGGGGTTTCAGACTATACGGTAAATGAAATTTTAAAAGATTTTGGAAATCACATACGTAATAAAAGCTTAGTAATTTATAATGGTATTGCGATTGAAAACATTATAGTCAATGAAAACAGAAAGAAGACGTTTCCTAAATGTCTTGTGGCTTCTCATTTACGACCATCAAAAGGAGTTCAAGATTTAATAGAGGCTGTATATCAATTACCTGAGTCTGTTAAATATCATATTAAAATTGATGTTTATGGTGAAGGACCTTATGAAGAAATACTTAAAAATAAAGTAAATTCATTATCATTAAATAAAATATTTTCGTTTAAAGGAAGTGTTGCTAATCTGAATGAAATATACTGTTTATATGATTATATGTTGCAACCCACACATATGGAATGTTTCAGTTTGTCTATCTTAGAAAGTTTAGCGGCAAATGTCCCCGTAATAACTACGCCAGTGGGAGGCAATACTGAGGTTGTAAAACAGGGAAGGAATGGGTTTATTTTTGAAACGAAAAATATAAAAGCACTTGCACAACTATTAGAAAAGATGGTTAAAGGTGACATGTATATTAATGGTAATACGAGAACATTAATTAAAGAAAAATTTTCAATAGATACCATGGTTGTGAATCATTTGAAACTTTTAGAATTATGAACATAGCCTTTTTAACCCCAGAATTTCCACATCCTAAAACAGGAAAAGCAGGAGGTATAGGAACTAGCATTTTAAATCTGTCTGAAGCTCTGTCAAGTTTGGGACATCATGTTACCGTATTTGTTTATGGGCAGGATAAAGACGATTATTTTGTTGAGAATAATATACATTACCATAAAATTAAGAATATTAAAGTAAAAGGTTTATCGCTAATTCTTACTCTAAAAAAAGTAGAAAGGTTAATAAATAAATTACACGATTCGGGGAAACTAGACATAGTGGAAGCGCCAGATTGGACAGGGTTTACGGCTTTTGTTTCTCCTGTTTGTCCGTTGGTTTTAAGACTACATGGCACAGATACCTATTTCTGTCATTTAGAACGTAGAGCAGTAAAATTGAAAAACAAGTTTCTTGAAAAAAGGGCATTAGAGCAAGCTAAAGGTATTATTAGTGTAAGCAATTATACGGGGCAATTAACCAATGAATTGTTCGCTTTAAATAATAATTATACGGTGATTCCTAATGGAGTTGATGTAAATATATTTGAACCCAAACAGAGTAACTCAAACAAATTAATTATTTTGTATTTCGGAACCCTCATTCGGAAAAAAGGCTTATTAGATTTGCCTGAAATTTTTAATATCGTTCATAAATCAAATAAAGAGGTGACACTTTTGTTGGTAGGAAAGGATAGTGGCGATGTAAAAACGGGATCTCCATCTACATGGAAACTCATGCAACCTTTATTTGATAAATCAGCCATTAAAAAGGTACGTTATTTAGGTGCTGTTCCGTATGCTAAAATTCAAGATTTAATTAATGATGCCACAATTTGTGTGTTTCCTACATTTGCTGAAGCCTTACCAGTATCATGGTTGGAGGCTATGGCTATGGAGAAAGCTATTGTAGCCTCAAATATTGGCTGGGCAAACGAAATGATTGAAGATGGTAAGGAAGGTTTTTTGGTGCATCCAACACATCACAAAGTGTATGCAGCACGTATTTTAGAATTGTTGGATAATGCTAATAAAAGACGAGAATTTGGTAAGGCCGCTAGAGAAAAAGTGTTAAAACAGTTTAGTCATGATTTGGTAGCTAAGCGTTCGGTTGAATTTTATAAAAACATATTAGAGACTTGCTAAGTTTAAAAACATACATAGCTTCAAATGGGGTAGAAATATTATACACAGGTACTCCTGATTTTGAATGTCTTGATACATTGGTTCAAAGAGAAGGTGATATCTGGCATAGCAGCTTGAATCAAGGGTATAAAAATACGTTTCCTGAAATTATTTATCAAACCGCTGTGTTTTTTTGGTATGCCAAAGATTTTGATGGACTAAAAACGTCAGTTAGTTGGCGTATTAATCCGAATGCTTTTGCCGTAAGAAAGGAAGTTTGGGAGACTGTTGGCGGCTTTGATTATGATTACGAGAACATACAAACTTCGGCTTTTGATTTTGGGTTTAACCTACTTAGGTACCAAGGTGCTATACCTTTATTTGTAGATGGATTGTTTGAGACAAAGCATGAACAGGTGCAAATTTCTATACAGGATGTTTATACTTTTTACAAGAAAAATTTTAAGCACTCACAAGGTGTCTATATGCTTTTGCGTCGTGGTATTTGGAATATCCATGAGTTTAAAAGTTATAGATTTGCAAAAAATAACCACAGCTATAAACATAAAAAGAATGTACTGTCACCGAGAGTTTTAAAACCCATTACAGGTCAACCTACCGTAAGCTATATTATTCCAACCATGATGCGGCAGGCCTTCACAATCAATCTTTTAAATGATTTAGAAAATCAAACTTATAAGCCACATCAGGTAGTGGTTGTAGATGCCACCCCTGAAGACCAACGGGATCAATCACTGTATAATAGGCATTTTTCTTTTGATTTAATTGTTAGATGGCAAACTAGCAAAGGAAGTTGTAGAGCTAGAAATGAGGCTATTACATTGTGTTCTGGTGATTATATTGTTTTTGGCGATGATGATATTAGAATTCAGCCGCATTTTATTGAAAATCATATACGATTGTTGCAAACCTATAAGGCTGAAGCTTGTAACGGATTCGATATAAGAGCCGATCACCAGCAACAAGATTTGAAGGATTTAGATACAAAGTTAAAAGCCTTGGGTGAAAAACGATGGAAAGTTGGTGCGGCACAATCTTTTAGTAATGCTAATTCCTGTGTAACACGTCGTGTGGTGGAGCAATTAGGTGGAAATGATATAAATTATGATGGGGGTTATGGGGAAGATGCAGATTTCGGACTTTCTATTTCAAAACTTGGGGTAACGGTATTACAAAATCCGTTTTCGGTTAATTTACATTTAAAACCTCCTGTTGGGGGGTATAGGTTTTGGGGAAAACAGGCTAGTCTTAAAGGTAAAAAAAGGAAACAACAACCCTGGGAACTAGATAAACCAGTAAGATGGGTTGTGCCTAAGCCGAGCCCCACTATTATGTATCAATTGTTTAAACATTTTACAAAGGATCAAAGAAGAGAGTATAAGATTAAATATTTTGTATTCTACTTCACAAAGGCGAGAAGGATTCTGCTACCATTACGGTTTTTAGTATGGCCTTGGCGTATGTTACAATTTAATCGGTCAGAATTTTATGCCAAACAGTTAATGGCATTAGGAAAACGAATTAAATGATGTTGAATTTTTCATTGATAATATGCACTTATATGCGTCCGAAAGCATTGGTCTCTCTATTGCAATCGGTAGAACATCAAACGCTATATCCTAATGATATTTTAGTTGTGGATGGTTCTTTAAATGATGAAACCAAGCAGATTTTAAAACAAAACAGGTTTAAAAATGTAAAATACTATAGTGTAGGTAGCGTGCATAGAGGACTTACAAAGCAAAGAAATTATGGTATAAAACGTGTTCCTGATTCCACTGATATCATTTGTTTTTTAGATGATGATATCATCTTAATACCAGATTATTTTGAGCAGTTAATAGCCACTTACACTCAAAAACAAGACGCCCTGGCTGTTGGCGGTTACATAACAAATGAAGTAAATTGGGAGCCATCTGACAATCAAGACAGACCTTCAAAATTTTATTATGATGGTTTTATGCGTAACGAACCCCAACGCTTTAAAGTTCGAAGAAAGTTTGGCCTTTTGCCAGATGTGCCTCCTGGATATATGCCAAGTTTTTCTCATGGACGTTCCATAAGTTTTTTGCCTCCTTCAGGTAAAATCTATGAAGTTGAGCAGCTTATGGGTGGGGTGTCCTCTTATAAAAAAAGTGTGTTTGAACAAATGTCATTTTCAGAATATTTTATAGGATACGGCCTATACGAAGATGCCGATTTCTCCTTGCGGCTATCAAAATTAGGCAAACTTTACATTAATACAAAAGCGCAGTTAGAGCATCATCATAATAGCTCTGGGCGTCCTGATGTATTTAAGTATGGTAAGATGGTTTTACGAAATGGATGGTATGTATGGCGTGTAAAATATACAAAGCCAGATATGACATCTACGCTGAAATGGCATGCTACAAGTTTACTTTTAACACTTATAAGGTTTACAAATATAGTCACGTCTCAAAATAAGAAAGCGGCTTTATTGGAGACTTTTGGACGTGTTGTAGGATGGTGGTCACTATTGTTTAATAAACCCAAGCTAGAACAATGACATTTGTAATTATTTCACATGTGTTGCATAAGGTTAATGCTGATGGAGTTTCGGCTTATGCTCCTTATGTAGGTGAAATGAATGTTTGGTTAAAGCATGTGGATAAGGTAGTTATTGTAGCTCCTGTTATTGAAACTGAACCCACCGCCATAGACCTACACTATAAACATGATCAAATAACCTTAAAACCAATTTCTGCTATACAATTTACATCTGTTAGTACCGCTTTTATTTCGACACTAAAAGTACCCTATATATTTTGGAGGCTTATGCAAGTTTGTTTTCAAGCCGATCATGTACATTTACGCTGCCCAGGAAATATTGGCTTGTTGGGCTGTCTTGTTCAAATTTTATTTCCTAAAAAAACAAAAACAGCCAAATATGCGGGTAATTGGGACCCCAAAGCCAATCAACCCTTAAGTTACAGATTTCAAAAATGGTTATTGTCTAATACGTTTTTAACCCGAAATATGACAGTTTTGGTATATGGTACTTGGAAAGGTCAAACAAAAAACATCAAGCCGTTTTTTACCGCAACCTATAAAAAAGAAGAAAGAGTAATTTCTAAAGTTCGTGATTATACGAAAGCATTAAAATTTGTCTTTATAGGAAGCTTGGTAGCGGGAAAACGACCTTTATTGACTATTCAAATTATAGAACAGTTAATAAAAGATGGTTATGATGTTTCACTAGAGATATTTGGTGATGGTATTTTAAAAGATGATTTACAAGCTTATATTATAGAACATAATTTAACAACACGAGTAAAGCTATTGGGTAATCAAAGTAAACCTAAAGTTAAAGAGGCGTTAAAAACGGCACACTTTTCTATATTACCATCAAAATCTGAAGGCTGGCCAAAAGCTATTGCTGAAGCTATGTTTTTTGGCGTTGTACCCATTGCAACACCAATTTCTTGTGTGCCTGATATGTTAGATTATGGTAAAAGGGGGGTGCTTATTGAGGGCCGATTATCCGGAGATGTAACTATTTTGAAAAAGGTTTTAGGGGCTCCTCAATCGTTAAAAGATATGTCGGAGGCGGCTTTCCAATGGTCTCAAATGTTTACTTTAGACTATTTTGAAAGCGAAATAGTAAAAATACTATCTGGTTCATGAAGGTATTGCAACTCATAGATTCATTACATGCAGGCGGGGCAGAACGAGTTGCTGTAAATTTAGCAAATGCTTTGTCTAAATATATTGAGTCTTCTTATTTATGCACAACAAGAGAAGAAGGAGTGCTAAAGGCGTCTATAGATTCAACCGTTTCATACTTGTTTCTAAATAAAAAGCAGACCCTTGATGTAAAAGCTATTAAAAAACTGAACACGTTTATAAAAGCAAACAATATTGATGTAATTCATGCCCATTCTTCGTCCTTTTTTATAGGCACCGTCATCAGAATGTTAAACCCGAAACTGATTTTAGTCTGGCATGATCATTACGGAAAAAGTGAAGCATTACATAATCGTTCTACGTTTGCTATAAAACTATGTTCCAAATTTTTCAGTCATATTTTTGCTGTAAATTCTAAATTAGAAGCTTGGTCAAAAATAGTTTTAAATAAAGTATCGGTTACATATCTACCTAATTTTGCTCATTTAAATATATCTAAATCTGGAACCATTTTACAAGGAAAGGATGGATGTAGAATTATTCATCTTGCTAATTTCAGACAACAGAAAGACCATTTAACTTTACTTGAGGCCTATGCAATTATTTTTAGACAATATCCTGATTGGACCTTACATTTAGTTGGTAAGAATTTTTCAGATAAGTATTTTACCGAAATAAAGCGTTATATTGAAGAGGAAAAATTGAATACGCATGTCTATATATATGGCAGTGCTATAGATGTTTCAAATATTTTAAATCAAAGTGATATAGGCGCCTTATCATCACAATCAGAGGGACTTCCCTTGGCACTTTTAGAATATGGTCTATCAAAATTACCGGTGGTATGTACCAATGTGGGCGACTGCCAAAAAGTAATATCGAATTTAAATGAAGGTATTTTGGTTAATCCTAATAATGCAGAAGAACTGGCAAAAGGTATTGAAAAGTTAATAAGAGATAAAGATTTAAGACAGGTGTTAGCATCAGGTTTACACCAAAAAGTGATAACCTCTTTTTCAGAGAAAAGCACAATGCATTCATTACTAAACATATATAAGTCATTTATTTAAATGAAGCTATCGCTCTATTATAAACTTCTTATTTTTCACATAGTTTTGGCTATTTTGGTTTTTGTCTTTAAACCATTTGCGCTGGCTTATTTTATGTTTATTACGGTGTTTTTTAGCTATAGAATATTCATGGCTTCTAAAAAATACAAATCGTTTTATGTGCTCGTTGCATGTGCCTACATCGTGGGGATTGAGGTTTTTTTAAGAATGAATGGCGGGACAATTTTTTATGAAGCCAGTAAGTATGTTGTTATCCTTTTTGTGTTGATGGGCATGTTTAGCAATGGTATATCAAGGTCGGCCTTTGTTTATATTGTATACATGTTATTGTTAATTCCAGGAGTTTTTGTATCCATAAGTGAAATGGGATTTGAAACAGATATTAGGAGAGCTGTAGCGTTTAATTTGAGTGGTCCTGTATGTTTAGGGTTGTCTGCTATGTTTTGTTTTAAGCGTAATATTAGCTTCAAACAATTAAAAGTTATATTGATAGCATTAGTATTGCCACTTGTTAGCATGGCGGTATATTTAATACTTTATGCACCTAATTTAGAAGAGGTTGTAACAAGTACAAACTCTAATTTTGCAGCTTCTGGAGGTTTCGGCCCTAATCAAGTGGCGACTGTCTTAGGTTTAGGAATTTTTGTCTTGTCGGCCAAGTTTTTTATGTCAAGAGAAAATGTTTTTCATAGAACGATTGACTTATTTCTGCTGGGTTTATTGGGTTTTAGAGCTTTGGTTACCTTTAGTAGAGGAGGTGTTTTAACAGCAGTAATTATGATATTTGCCTTTGTAGGGTTGTATTATCTAAAGGTTAATTTGAAAACCAAATTTAGAATTAAATTCTCTCTCATTTTATTTGTTTTGATAGGTCTAGGAACTTGGTTTGTAGGATCTATAGAAACAAGAGGATTTCTAGATAAACGTTATGCTAATGAAGATGCTGCGGGAAGAGAAAAGGAAGATATTACAACTGGGAGAGCCGATTTGTTAGCTTTTGAATTAGGAACGTTTTTGGAACATCCGTTTTTAGGTTTAGGCGTAGGAAAGGTAAAAGATGAACGTTTAAAAGAAACTGGTGTTGAAGCTGCTTCACATAATGAAATGAGTAGAATTGTGGCTGAACATGGCATGCTAGGTATTATTGCGTTTTTAATTTTATTAGTAACACCTTTATCGTATAGATTAAACAATAAAAGAAATGTACTCTTTTACTCTTTTTATTTATTTTGGCTGTTAACGATAAACCATTCGGCTATGCGCATTGCGGCACCAGCGTTTATATATGGATTATGTTTGTTAAATATCACGTATGACAAAACTCCTGTACATAGGAAACAAGCTCTCTCAAAACGGTAAAACACAAACTACCATTGAAACGCTTAGTGCACTTCTAGGGCAAGAGGGTTTTGAGGTAATTAGTGCTTCTGAAAAGCAAAATAAGATAATACGATTATGGGATATGCTGTGGCATGTATTGAAATATAGACGAAGTATTGATTATGTTTTGATAGACACTTACAGTACCTTTAACTTCTATTATGCTTATTTAGTGAGTCAGTTATGCAGATGCTTTAAAGTGCCTTATATTCCAATATTACACGGAGGTGATCTGCCTAAGAGATTAAAAACGTCGCCCAGATTATCAAAAATCCTATTTAAAAATGCCTATACCAACGTGGCTCCTTCTTTATACACAAAAGCCCGTTTTGGGGTATGTGGTTTTAAAAATGTAATCTGTATTCCTAATACAATAGAGATTGAGAATTATCCATTTAAACCCCGATTGTATAAAAAAATAAAACTATTATGGGTGCGTTCTTTTTCTAAAATATATAATCCGAAGTTGGGTATTGATATTTTAAAATTACTATTAGAATCTGGAATGGAAGCAGATTTATGTATGGTTGGCCCAGAAGGCGACGGAAGTTTAAAGGAAACAAAAGCCTATGCTAAGAAAAAAAACGTAGACGTAACCTTTACGGGAAAGTTATCAAAGAAAGATTGGGTTGCCTTGTCTGAACATTATAATGTTTTTATCAATACTACAATGGTTGATAATATGCCTGTTAGTGTGCTTGAAGCCATGGCTTTGGGTTTGCCAGTAATTACTACACATGTTGGTGGGATGCCTTATTTGATAGATAATCATGTAGATGGGATATTGGTGAAATCTAATCATTCAAAAGGCTTTGTAAATGCCATTCAGTATCTTATCAATAATCAAGATGATGTAAATAAGATGGTGCAAAAAGCGAGGATGAAAGTAGAACATTATGATTGGCAGGTTGTCAAAAAACAGTGGATTTCTCTACTTTCTTAATATCTGATCGCAGATAACTTATTATATTTACAGGGCAGACCATTTTAACCTACTCATGCCAAAAAGTAATATCCATTTTAATATTTCTGAGCGCAAAGTACTCCTGCGACTATTTGATATTATTTCCGTTTTATTGGTTTTATTTTTTGTAGGTAATACCTTCGAATTTGGTTATTTTCAAATCACAAAAGACAAATGGCGCTGGGTTTTTGTACTTATACTTTACATCTGGGTGTTTGGAACCATTTTTGAAATGTATGATTTGCAAAAGTCTAGTAAGATAGAAAGAATTAGTACCAGTATAGTATTTACGGTGTCAACCACTGTGTTATTTTATCTTCTAACACCTTATTTTACACCTACTTTGCCTTACAATAGGTTGCAAATTCTTTATTTTTATTTTGCCATACTTACAGCTCTAATGTTATGGCGGATAGCATACATTACGTTTATTGTGTCTCCTCGTTTTTATAAAAGTGTTTTGGTGATTGGGGAAACATCAAATATGGAAACGATTTTAGAAGCTTTTAAAAAAGCAGATCCTAATTATAAAATTGTGGGTTTTGTTAATTGTGATAATCGTTTGCAGGGCACCTATAAAACTACCGATGTACCAGAATATTCTATAAAACAAATAGAAGAAGTGATTGAAAAACAGGGCATTTCTGAAATCGTTATTGCGAGTTACAATTCAGATTCTATCACTTCAGAAATTTATTATACACTTTTAAGATTATTGGAAAAAGGGTTTCCTATAAACGAATATACGCAGGTTTATGAGGATATGACTCTTAGTGTTCCTGTTCAGTTTGTGGGTAAAGATTTTTATAGATATTTTCCGTTTAGTAGAAGTAATCAAAACCGTTTGTACAGATTTTTTCATCGATTATTTGATATCGTATTTTCATTTCTTGGTATTTTAATCGGTTTGATGTTTGTACCGTTTGTCGTATTAGGTAACCTCATTGGTAATAGAGGGCCGCTTTTGTATTCTCAAGAACGTGTTGGAAAAAATGGTAAAATTTTTAAAATCATCAAGTACAGAACCATGATTGTGGATGCCGAAAAATCAGGAGCGGTGTGGTCAACTAAAGGCGATGTTCGAATAACCCCTTTTGGTAAATTTTTACGCCATTCCAGATTTGATGAAGTTCCTCAATTTATTAACGTTTTAAAGGGGGATATGAGTCTTATTGGCCCCAGACCAGAACGCCCTTATTTTGTAAAGGAGCTATCAAAAATGCTCCCATTTTATGAAACGCGCCACATGGTTAAGCCTGGACTAACAGGCTGGGCACAGGTAAAAACAAGATATGGTTCTTCGGTAGATGATAGTTTACTAAAGTTGCAGTATGATCTATTCTATATAAAGCATCGAGGTTTTATGCTTGATTTAAATATTATTATTAAAACTTTGAGTACTATTATCTTCTTTAGGGGGCAGTAATTTAATGCGTATAATGGTAAACCAAATAGATATATCGAATAAATAATGCCATCATAAGTGGAATTAGTCCAATGGCAAACACCTGAACACCAATAATCCAGTGTAAGGTTAACAAACATAAAAGAATAACGAGTAGTTTAATATACCTAATAAACCAGGCACTCACTTTGGTTTTATATAATTGCCCAATAACAACTAGGTTTAATGCAAAGGCCCATAATAAATTATAGTTTTGGTGGGTACCTGTATGGTTGGTAGCAAACCAGAGTAACAATAATAAAACACCAATGATTCCTGTAATAGCAAAGAGTGCAATGTCAAGCCATTTACTTTGCGATTGGTTTCTGTAATCCTTATAGGTAACAAAAATAATAAGTAAGCTAACAATGCCTAAAATGAAAAGAGGGCTGGTGAAAAAGGCACTTGATTTTGTGGTGTCTTTTTGTTTGTATAAAACGGAACTTTGTTTTACTAAAGCTTGGTTTGTAGTTTTTAGTGTTGCTTTATTAAAAAAACTGTAGATGTTTTTAGGTAAAAACATATGATCTTCAGCAGGAGCTGTTTTATCAATTACAGAACCTAAAGCGATATCAATACCTAAACTACCCCACGAGTTTCTATTTAAGTTGTTTTGAATGAGGGCTCTAAAAGAGGCATTTTCAAAAGTGTCAGGTGTTTCAAAATGTATCTGATTATTTAGCGTATGATTTACTACGTCTTTAATTTTTGTGGCACAGTTGTCAAAGAAAAAGTCGTACAAATAGTTTCTGTTTTCTGGCTTGTAATTGTTGATTAAAAAATCATATAATTGCTGTTTTTCGCTTTGCGACAAATTTAAAACCTGTTCTTCAACTGTTCTGTTCTGATATATGTAAAATCTTAAAAAGTCGTAAAAATTGCTTTGTCCTAAAGCATAGTTTAGTTTTCCTTTAGCAAAATTCAAGTAAAAATTAGGCGCTTCAAAATCAAACCTACCGTAGTCATAGGTTTTATCAAGATTAATACTTGGATCTTGAATTCTGAAAGCATTATGTCCAAAGGCATCGTTAAGAGATGTACCAGGCGCAATGGTTAACACACTAATTTTTGCTTGTTCAGATAAAATAATGTCTTGCGCGTAACTAGTGAAGCACAAAAAAATAAAAAAAAGTTTGAGTGTTTTTTGCATTATCTAAAAATACTAAAATCAAGTTTTAAGGAAAACACATTCGAATATAACGCTACACTTTGATCACCAATATCGGTAAAAGCATAATCTATTTGAATACCATTGTATTTAAAACCTAAGCCAAAACTGGGTTGAAAGCTAAGTTGTTCTGAGTTATCAAGCTGCAACTCGTTTTGAAAATTTCCCATACCTGCTCTTAAAAATACAAGGTCGGTATATCCAAACTCAAAACCTACTGCTGGATTTATACTCACAAAAGATGTAGATATGATATCATTAGTTTGTGAAAAACGCATGTTCAGGTTTACCGATGTAAGTAAAGTATAGTCGTAGTGAAAGTCAACCAATTTAGAAATACCTACCTGTAATTTTGGAATAGTAATTTCAGTTGTTTCAGGCAGTTCTTGATTTTGACCTGCAACGGCATCTCTAATATCTTGGAAAGCTTCTTCATCAATGGCCCAAGTATTGAAAGTTGTAGTAATATCTCTTGCCATGATACCAAATTTCCAATCATTTGACGTTTCAAATTGTAATCCTACGTCAAAACCAAACCCCCAAGAGGTGGCAAATTTTCCAATGATACGGCGAATAACCTTTGCGTTTATACCATAGTTGAGACCTTGCACAGGCAAACTTCGGGCATATGAAAAGGTGAGTCCGTAATCGGCTGTTGAAAATAAACTTATTCTATCGTAGTTTATATTGCCTTGTTCATCAATGAGTTGCGTGGTGTTTAAAATGTCGTCAACAGCAAATCTAATTAGAGAGAAACCTACCGCGCTTCTATCATCAAGAGGCATGGCAAATGCGGCATAATCATAATTAGCTATATTGGCAAAATAACTGGAGTGCATAAGTGCCAACTGATTGTCCTCAAGTTTGATTAAACCAGCAGGATTCCAATACGCCGCATTAACATCCGATGTGTGTGCCGTAACAGCACTACTCATACTTAATGCCGCCGCATCAACACCAATGTTCATAAACTCATTAGAGTACTTTCTAACAGTTTGACTAAACATGGTTAATGATAAGGCGCAAAAAAAAGTGGTTAAGTAAGCTCTCAATCGCGAATTTTTTACAAAGATGCACATTATTTATCAACCTATAAACTTCAATTTTATATAGATATTGTTTAATACTTGTATTAGACTGTAATTGTTTGTTACTTTTACAAAAAAAAGGTAAAATATGAAGCAACATATTCCTAATGCGATAACATTGTTAAATTTATTCTGTGGAAGTATAGCGGTGATTTTTACGGTTAATAATAATCTGCTTACGGCGGCTATATTTGTGTTTTTAGGGATATTTTTCGATTTTTTTGATGGTTTTGCAGCAAGAAAACTAAAGGTTCAAAGTGAATTGGGCTTGCAGTTAGATTCTTTGGCCGACGTAGTTACCAGTGGATTGGTGCCAGGATTGGTCATGTACAAACTCTTAGTGCTTTCCTTGGACAGAGTGGTTTTAAATAGTTCTAATGGATGGTCTGGCAATGGTTTTTCTGGCATTACACCCGCTTCATTGTTGCCTTTATTCGGGCTATTCATTACTTTGGCGTCAGCATATCGTCTGGCTAAATTTAATATTGATGATGAGCAACAAACCTATTTTAAAGGTTTGCCAACACCTGCCAATGCATTACTTATTTTATCATTACCACTTATTTTAGAATTTCAAGATAATGACGTTATAAATGCAGTCATTCTTAATAAATGGTTTTTAATAGCGGTGACCATTTTAAGTTGTTACCTGTTGAATTCAAAAATTAAACTTTTTGCCTTAAAGTTTAAAGATTTTAGTTTTAAAGCAAACGCCATACGCTACATCTTTTTAATATTAAGTTTGGTAATGCTTATTGTATTGCAATTTGCTGCCGTTCCTTTTATTATTGTATTGTATATTTTGTTATCAGTTTTAGATAAGTCAACTTCAAAATAAAAAAAATGGCATCAGGATTTTTTGCACTTTTAGATGATATTGCCACGTTAATGGATGATGTTGTGGTAATGAGTAAAATTTCTACTAAAAAAACAGCAGGAATTTTAGGAGATGATTTAGCCGTTAATGCTGAAAAGGCCACAGGCTTTGTGTCTTCTCGAGAGCTTCCGGTACTATGGGCTATTACCAAAGGATCTGCACTTAATAAGCTTATTATTTTACCTATTGCTTTTTTACTCAGTGCTTTTGCTCCATGGGGGGTTACTTTGGCACTTATTTTAGGAGCCATTTATCTCGCATTTGAAGGTGCAGAAAAAATATATCATGCTTTAGTACCCCACACGTCTAAAAAAAATGAAGTTGAAACAATTAACAAATTAGAAGATTTTAAGGATGAAGCGAGTGAAGTAACAGAACAAGAGAAAATAAAGTCGGCCATTTTTACCGATTTTATTTTATCTGTTGAGATTGTTATCATAGCTTTAGGTACCGTTATAGGTAAGCCCATTTTGTTTCAAATACTTGTGGTCTCCATTGTTGCTATGGTTGCAACTATTGGGGTGTATGGTATCGTGGCGTTGATTGTTAGAATGGATGATTTTGGATTGAAATTAGTTGGTTTAAACGCTAATAAAAAAAGCTTTACCCATATAATAGGTAGTTTGTTGATAAGAACTTTACCATGGGTTATTAAAGGGCTTTCTGTTATTGGGACTATTGCTTTGTTACTTGTTTCAGGGGGTATTTTTGTGCATAATCTTGGGTTTTTGCATCATTTCTTAGAAAGCATACCAAGATTTATGAGAGATTTTATTGTAGGGTTGTTGGTAGGTGTTTTGGCGCTGATCTTTGTAAAACTAATTGGTTTTATAAAAAAAGGCCTAGCCAAAAGCTAGACCTTATTGAGTGTTTTTAAAGCACCATGTTTTTAATTTTGCATAACGCTTTTTGTCTTTTTTTCAAGCATATTAACTTTACTTGGGTCAATAACTTCTCCTTTAATTTTCAATGCTACGGTTGGAGTTTCAGCGTTTGAAATTACTGTAATAGTTTTTCTAATAGGATTAACTCTATTTGTATCATATTTAACTTCAATTTCGCCTGTTTTACCAGGTAAAATGGGGTCTTTTGGTTTTTTAGGAATCGTACAACCACAGCTTGACGTTACTTTAGATATGATTAAAGGTTCGTTACCTGTGTTTGTAAATTCAAAAACTCTTACACCGTTGGCACCCTTTTCAATTGTTCCATAATCAATCGTAGTTGTTTTAAAATCAATTTTTGCTTGGGCGCTTAAGGATAGGTTAACTAAACCTATGAATAAAATTGTAAATAATTGTTTCATAATTTATTTTTTAAGTTCAAAATTTGTTCAATTAAAAATGCTCAATCTAATTACGAGCATGTAGAATTTGGGTTTAAGATCATATCAAACATACTTACTTTTTCTGCAATCTGCAAAAATATTGGCTGTAATACATTGTTGTTAAAGCGTACTGATGCTTCAAAAGTACACATTGTCATTAATTTCATTTGTTTAAAAACTGTTAAAGTGTCACTTTTTTAATTTCTATCAGCTCAAATATTGTTTTATATAAACAAGAAATATAAGTACTTTTGCACCTCACATTCAAAAATTATTCCAAAGCATGGAAATTCCATCAAAATATGATGCCAGTCAGGTAGAAAGTAAGTGGTATGACTACTGGATGACACATAATTATTTTCATTCAGAACCCGATGAAAGAGAGCCTTATACTATAGTTATTCCACCACCAAATGTAACAGGTGTGCTGCACATGGGGCATATGCTCAATAATACGATTCAGGACGTATTAATAAGACGAGCACGTTTGATGGGTAAAAATGCTTGTTGGGTGCCAGGAACAGATCATGCATCAATTGCAACAGAAGCTAAAGTGGTGGCAAAGTTGAAAGAACAAGGTATTGATAAAAATGATTTGTCTCGTGATGAATTTTTAAAGCATGCTTGGGACTGGACACATGAATATGGTGGAGTTATTCTAGAACAATTAAAAAAGCTTGGTTGCTCATGCGATTGGGATAGAACCAAATTCACCATGGATGATGATATGAGTGAAGCCGTTATCAAGGTTTTTGTAGATTTATATGAAAAAGGATTAATTTACCGAGGCTATCGTATGGTAAATTGGGATCCAGAAGCTAAAACAACATTGTCTGATGAAGAAGTGATCTATGAGGAGCGACAAGGGAATTTGTATTATTTACAATACCAAATAGAAGAAAGTGATCATACATTAACCATTGCAACAACACGTCCTGAAACGATTTTTGGTGATACGGCTATTTGTATTAATCCTAATGACGAACGTTTCTCTCATTTAAAAGGAAAGAAGGCTATTGTACCTATCTGTAACCGTGTCATTCCAATTATTGAAGATGACTATGTAGATATGGAATTTGGTACAGGGTGTTTAAAAGTTACACCAGCCCATGATGAAAACGATAAAGTTTTAGGCGATAAACATCATCTAGAAGTGGTTGATATATTTAATGAAGATGCCTCATTAAATAGTTTTGGCCTCCATTATGTAGGTAAAGACCGGTTTGTTGTTAGAAAAGAAATAGCTAAAGAACTTGAAGAAAAAGGCATTCTTTTAAAAACAGAAACGTATACAAATAAAGTAGGAACTTCTGAAAGAACTAAGGCTGTTATAGAACCACGTTTAAGTGATCAGTGGTTTTTAAAAATGGAAGATTTAGTAAAGCCAGCGATAAAAGCTGTTTTAAAAGATGATGATATTAAACTTTTTCCCAAAAAGTTTGAGAACACTTACAGGCATTGGATGGAGAATATTCGCGATTGGAATATTTCTCGTCAATTGATGTGGGGTCAACAAATTCCAGCGTATTATTATGGAGATGGAAAAGAAGACTTTGTTGTAGCCAAGAACATTGAGGAAGCACTCCAAAAAGCTAAGGATAAAACAGGTAACACGCAATTAACTATTGAAGACTTAACCCAAGACAAAGATGCATTAGATACTTGGTTCTCATCATGGTTGTGGCCCATGAGTGTTTTTGATGGCATTAGACATCCTGAAAATGAAGAAATCAATTATTATTACCCAACAAACGATTTGGTTACTGGCCCTGATATTTTATTTTTCTGGGTAGCTAGAATGATTATTGCTGGTTATGAGTATAAGGGCGAAAGACCCTTTAATAATGTGTACTTAACAGGATTAGTTCGTGATAAGCAGCGTCGTAAAATGAGTAAGTCATTAGGAAATTCTCCTGATGCTTTGAAACTTATTGAGGCGTATGGCGCAGATGGGGTTCGTGTGGGGTTATTGTTAAGCTCTGCGGCGGGTAATGATTTGTTGTTTGATGAAGCGCTTTGTCAACAAGGAAAAGGATTTGCTAATAAAATATGGAATGCTTTCCGATTGATAAAAGGGTGGGATGTTGATAGCAGTATAGACCAACCTGAAACCTCAAAAATAGGTTTAGAATGGTACGAAGCAAAGTTTCAAAGAGCGCTTCTAGATATTGAAGATCATTTTAGCAAATACCGCCTGAGTGATGCATTAATGACTATTTATAAACTAATTATGGACGATTTTTCGTCATGGTTATTAGAAATTATAAAACCTGCATACCAAAAACCAATCGATGCAAAAACCTATAATGAGGTAATTACTGCTTTTGAAAACAATCTGAAAATTTTGCATCCGTTTATGCCATTTTTAACGGAAGAAATTTGGCAGTATATTTCAGAAAGAGCACCAGAAGAAGCTTTAATAGTAGCATCTTGGCCTAAGGTGCGTACCGAAATAGATACAGCACTTATTTCTGAATTTGATTTTGCCTCTGAAGTGATTTCAGGTATTAGAAATATTAGAAAACAAAAAAATATTGCATTTAAAGAAGTTATTGGTTTTTCTGTAATAAATAATGAAAACACTCAAAATACCTTTGATGGTGTGATTTCAAAATTAGGAAATCTGGAAGCTATCCAGTATACAAGCTCACAGGTAGAAGGTGCTTTAACGTTTCGGGTAAAAGCTAATGAGTATTTTATTCCAATGGTAGGAGCGGTTGATGTTGAAGCAGAGGTTAAAAAGTTATCGGAGGAGTTAACGTATACAGAAGGGTTCTTAAAATCTATTCAAAAGAAGCTGTCAAATGATCGTTTTGTAAATAATGCGCCAGAGCAGGTGGTAGCGATTGAAAAGAAAAAAGAAGCTGACGCTTTGGCTAAGATTGAAACTCTAAAATCTAGTTTGTCTAGTTTAAAGTAAGTTTTATAACAATTCTTTATATTAAATAAAAAAGCCTTGACTAAAAATAATGTGTCAAGGCTTTTTTATTCAATCCATGTTTTATATTATATTTTAACGTCGTGCACTAGGCCGCGGTGTAGGTCTTGGAGCCGGTCTTGGTGCAGGCGTAGGTCTAGGCATTGGTCTTGGTGCTGGCCGAACAGCAGGAGCAGGTCTTGGTGTAGGCTGTGTTGGTCTCACGGATGGTTGTTGTTGAGGTTTTTGGGCCGGACGCGTAGAAGGCACCGTTACCTTATTACCTTTATTTCCGTTTTGAGGTTTCCAATCCTTTTGCACAGGTTTCCCCGTTGCTTTATCGGGTCTTACTACATCTTTTGTTTTTGAATGATCTGCTCTTCTATTTTGTTTTTGAATTTTAACAGCATCTCTACTGCGTCGTACATCCGTATGTCTATATGTATTTTTTACGTTGATATGTACATTAACATTTCTTCTATACAAATGAATAGGGTAAGGTCGCCAAGGACGGTAGTAAGGTGGGTAATAACCCCAATAGAACGGAGAATACCACGGTCTGTAATAAGGCCCCCAGAACCATACTGAGATGATTGGCGGGTGCACATAAACAGGCTCTATAATGTAGTTGTTTCCATACATTTGTACATCACCTACTACTTGTATTTTTGTGTCTCCTTTACTGTCTTTTTCAACATCAATTACCGCAACATCTTGATATTTATCTTTCCCTATTACAGCTTGTATGGTAACTACATGTGTTTTACCTTTTGAGTTGTCTATAACTCTAAGGTAGTCTACCTCACCATCGTTATTAAGATCTAGGTTAGAGATTTGCGTTTTGGGATCATTTAATTTTTTTTCAAAATCTTCTAAATCTTTTGATTCTCCAAAAACAGAAGCTACGGCTTCTAAGTCTAAATTTTTACTAATCTCATCGTTCTTTGCGGTTACCGTTGTTTTATCTTGAGCAAACGTAATATTTAGAACAAAGAACAGACATAAACCGATTATTATACTATTTTTTGTCATGTTTATTTATTTTAATGTTTATAGTTTATCTGGTTAAATATTAACTTCAACGCTAAATTAAAAACAAAGTAAAACTATTGGATGAAATTTAAAGTAGAGTGACACATTTTACACGTTAAGCCACGAAATTTACATGTGAAATAAGTTGTGTTTCAATAAAGTATGGCGTGCTTTAATCTATAAATTCAACAATCCCAAAGGTGTTTGGTTGATGTACTTTTTTTGAAATATCTTCAATGGGGAAAATTGTAGAGATAACGCGTCTTCCTATTTCAAGTTCATTGCGTTCTTGTCTAAGCGCTGTAAATGCCCATCGTGTTCCTGTTTTTATAGGGTAGAGTTCAGAAGTTCTACTCAGCGCTTTTATAGGAATGGCTAGTTCCATAATCCATCCATTATCAACATCATCATTATTATTCATAGTGCCCTCATAGGTCACTTTTACTTGGTAATTCGGGTTGTAAGCTTTTATTGCTGTGTCTTGATTTTCATAAAAATTGTTTATATATAGCACGTCATTTTTAGTTTCGTATAAATTAATTTCAAAACAAAAATGAGCTATAGTACTTTTAGGAGCAGGAATAACAAAAAACTCGGCACAATCATCTAAATAAGGTTCGCCATCTCTTTCTTTTTCAGAGGATGTTAAATATTTGTCTTCACATTCAAACAATAAATACAAAGTCTCATCATCCCAAAGCATTCTAAACGTAGTTTTCTGTTTGTCATATGGTTGTTGGGTTAAATAAAAATAATTTAATGTTCTTGCTTCTGTTTTTTGCCAATCTTTTTCGTCAGCTAAACCATCAACGGTAATTTTATTAGTGGTTTTTTTTGCTGAAAATATAGGACGGTTATCAAGTGATAGCTCATAAGCTTGCGCAACGCAAAAGGATATGGAAATGAAAAAGAAAGAGGTAAAAAGGATTGCTTGTGCAATTGTTTTTTTCATTATGTGCTAAAAGGTGTTTTAATTTCTATATAAAAAATAATTATTTACCAAATCAATATAGGATTGCTTGGCTTCTTTTTCTGAAATACCTTTTGCTTGAAAAAGAGCGTTTGTTTTGAAAGCATTTATTATAGGTTTTTTGCTTCTCGGTTTGCCATAATCATTGGTTGCCTTTTTGTAGTAGGCATAAAGTTTTAAAAGCGTATCTGCAGGAAAGGGGTCTTTATGCGCATTAACTCTTTCAACAGCTTGTTCAAACTCTATATCTAATTTAGACTTGCCCATTACTTTTCTGCAATTACTGTTTCGCCTCCTCTTACTTTTTGATTGAGTTGTACTTTAATATTCGTGTCAAGAGGTAAAAATAAATCAACTCTCGACCCAAATTTTATAAAACCAGAATCAGCACCCTGTATAGCCTTATCATTTACTTTTGCATAATTAACAATGCGTTTAGCTAAGGCTCCAGCAATTTGCCTGTGTAAAACCTTTCCATAGGTTGGGTTTTCTACAACTACAGTGGTTCGCTCATTCTCTTCGCTGGCTTTGGGGTGCCATGCTACTAAATATTTTCCTGGATGGTATTTACTAAAAATAACATTACCTCCAATAGGATAACGGGTAACATGCACATTTACTGGAGACATAAATACACTTACTTGTAATCTTTTTTCTTTGAAATATTCTTTTTCAAAAACTTCTTCAATGACTACTACTTTGCCATCAACAGGCGAAATAACCTGATGATCATTTAATTTAGTATGACGCTTAGGATTTCTAAAGAACTGTAAAATCATGACTAAGAAAAACAATAGTAAAATCATGATTGAGGTTCTCAACCATGTTATTTGAACAACATTATCAATTAATAAAAAGCACCCAACAACAAAAACAAATGTTATTAAAATGATTTTATAGCCTTCTTTATGAAACATAATTTAAAATTCTTAAAAATAAATATACAAAAGGAGCAGCAAAAATAATACTATCTAACCTGTCTAATAAGCCACCATGCCCAGGCATGATGACACCACTATCTTTAACGCCAGCCTGACGTTTAAACTTTGATTCTATTAAATCTCCTAACGTACCAAATACACTAATAATAATACTTAATATGAGCCAATTGGTGGAGTTTAATGTTTCGGTAAAGGTAGCAATAAAATAGCTCGCAATACATGAAAAGAATAGTCCGCCTAAGAATCCCTCTACGGTTTTTTTGGGAGAAATAATTTCAAAAAGTTTTTGTTTACCAAAGTTTTTCCCAACTAGGTAAGCAAAAGAATCGTTTACCCAAACTAAAATAAAAGACCCCAACAGAATATTTGGGTTATAATCTTTATAGTAATTAGCTATCAAAATTAAGAATACAAACGCACTTGATAGATAGAAGGTAGTGAGTAAGAATCTTTTGGTTGAAAAAAGCGGTATTGTTTTTTCTGAAAATAAATCTTTGATTAAAAATAATTCAACAAAAATGGATAAAACCATTAAAATTTGAGTGAATTCATTGAGGCCTTTCGAGGTGTCAAGAACCGCATGCCAGTATCCAAAAACAATATATAAAGTAATAAAAATTATATAAGGGATATAACTTTTTAACTGAATAAGCTTATTGAATTCGGCCATGCAAATTAAACCAAATACAAAGAATAAAAGAATTAAAAGCTGTTCAAAACACAAGCAAACAATAAGTAATGCAACGTAGAGCAACCCTGATAATGATCGAACAAGCGTTTCTTTCATCCTATAAGTCTTCTAAAAGGAGTAGGTAAAGATTTTTAGCACTGCTTCCATAGCTTAAAAAATCTTTTTCATCGCTAGATTTAAAATGCTTTATTGTGGTGATATTGGTAGGAATTTGCTGTTTGTTTTTAGATTTAATGCCTCTTAAACCTTCGCCAATATTTTCAACAATTTGACTGGTTGTAGCAAATACTACAAAGTTAAACGGTAATTCAGGTAATTTTTTTTCAAAAATTTGTTTTGATGAAATGAGCAAAGAGCCATCATTAGCTATAAGATTTTCACAGGTTGTTAGAAAATAGGTGGATTGATTAAGTTTTTTTGAAGGTAATATGCCACTATTTTTAAATTTGGCTTCTAAATCAGAATCTAACAGAAAAGCTTTCTCAGCCTGCCAATCGTTTTCTTGTAAAATGTAATTTAGGTTTTCAAAAACTTCATCTATATTTTCACAATACAAGAACTTACCACCATTAGCTTTAAAATTTATTGTAAATCTCTCGTCTATTGGCAGCTTTATTTCTGGCATGTATTTGCCTCTGTCATCGGATTTTAATTCTTCGCCTGATTTGTCAGATTTTGAACCAAAAAGTTTTCTAAAAAGACTCATTTAGTAAATGCTATTGTCAGAAATCATGTCGAACTACATCAAATATAAAAAATCTTAAACTAACCTTACGACTAATTCAAGATTTTTACTATATCATTAGTAGAATACCTTAATTTAATTTATTCTTCTTCGTTTGTACCTTTTATTTCTTGATTATTATTTTCTTGTTTTACTGAATTTATAGGTAATTCTTTTGAAAAGGCTCTTTTTCCAAATATTTTCTCTAAGTTATCTTTAAAAATAACTTCTTTTTCCAATAAAACTTCAGCAAGTTCAGTAAGTTTATCTTTGTTTTCTTCAAGAAGTTTAACGGCGCGAACATATTGTTCTTCTATTATTCTAGATATTTCTTTATCAATGAGCTCAGCGGTTTCTTCACTATATGGTTTAGAAAACCCGAATTCATTTTGCCCAGAAGAATCGTAATAGGTTAAATTACCAATCTTGTCACTTAACCCATAAACAGTTACCATAGCACGAGCTTGTTTGGTTACTTTTTCTAAGTCACTTAATGCACCAGTTGAAATTTTGTCAAAAATCACTTTCTCAGCCGCACGACCACCTAAAGCCGCACACATTTCATCGAGCATTTGTTCTGGTCTTACAATGAGGCGTTCTTCTGGTAAATACCAAGCAGCACCCAATGAACGTCCTCGAGGCACAATAGTTACTTTTACAAGAGGCGCAGCGTGTTCTAGCATCCAGCTAACGGTGGCGTGTCCTGCTTCATGATAGGCCACAGCTTTCTTTTCGCTTGGCGTAATAATTTTATTTTTCTTTTCTAAACCACCAATAATTCTATCAACGGCATCAAGGAAATCTTGTTTGTCAACAGCTTTTTTACCATTTCTCGCTGCAATTAAAGCCGCTTCATTACACACGTTGGCAATATCGGCACCAGAAAATCCAGGCGTTTGTTTTGATAGGAAATCTAAATCTAGATTCTCTGCTTTCTTAAGAGGTCTTAAATGTACTTCAAAAATTTCCTTACGTTCTCTTACGTCTGGCAAATCAACAAATATTTGTCGGTCAAAACGTCCAGCACGCATTAAAGCTTTGTCTAAAATATCCGCTCGGTTGGTTGCTGCTAATACAATAACATTGGTGTTTGTACCAAAACCATCCATTTCAGTCAATAACTGGTTTAGGGTGTTTTCGCGCTCATCGTTACTTCCAGACATGGCATTTTTGCCTCTGGCTCTACCGATGGCATCAATTTCATCAATAAAAATGATAGAAGGTGATTTTTCTTTAGCCTGCTTAAATAAATCTCTAACACGCGAAGCTCCTACACCAACGAACATTTCAACAAAATCTGAACCAGATAAAGAGAAGAACGGTACTTTTGCTTCACCAGCAACGGCTTTTGCTAATAATGTTTTTCCCGTTCCTGGAGGGCCTACAAGAAGCGCACCTTTTGGAATTTTACCTCCTAAAGTGGTATATTTTTCAGGGTATTTTAAGAAATCAACAATTTCTTGAACCTCTTCTTTGGCTCCTTCAAGACCAGCAACATCTTTAAAACTTGTTTTTACTTCGGTATTTTGGTCAAAAAGTTTAGCTTTTGATTTTCCGATATTAAATATTTGCCCTCCAGCACCACCTCCAGCACCACCAGACATGCGTCTCATTATAAAAATCCATACGCCAATGAGTAAAATAAAAGGGAGGATACCCATGAGTAAATTTCCCCAATCATTCGTTTCTGTATCAAAGGTTACCGTTGGTTTGTCTGATAGATCTTTAATAACGTCATTAAGTTTATTTTCAAAATTCTGCAAATCACCAAACTCAAACTTATAGTTTGGTAATCTTGTGGTAGAGAGCGCAAAGGTTTGTGGCTTTGAGTTTTTATGCACCTCTTTAGTTTCTGCATCTTTTGTTAAGTAGACTTTGGCTACTCGTGTATTTTTTATAATATCAACACGTTCAACATCACCTTCTTCCAAATATTTAAAGAAATCGGAAGGTGTAGTTAGATTGCCATTTTGGTAATCCCCGCTACTAAATAGTTGAAAGCCTAAAAATAGAGCTATTAGAATACCGTATATCCAGTACGGACTAAATTTTGGTTTTTTGTCCTTTATGTTTTTCTTATCGTTTGCCATTTGTTTTTTTAGTAACTAGTTTCTATTACAGTTGTTTTTGCATCCCCCCAAAGACTCTCTATGTCATAAAATTCTCTAACGTGTTTTTGGAAAACGTGAACCACAACATTAACGTAATCAATTAATATCCATTCAGCATTATCAACCCCTTCAGTGTGCCATGGGTGATCTTTAAGCTCTTTACTTACTTTCTTTTGAATGGAATTAACTATAGCGTTTACCTGCGTATTTGAAGTTCCTTCGCAAATAATAAAGTAATCGCAAACCGTGTTTTCAATTTCTCTTAAATCTAGGATATTAATTTCTTTTCCTTTAACATCCTCAATCCCACTAATAATAACCGATATTAATTGGTCTGCGCTGATTTTTTCTTTCGCCATTAAATTTATTTAATTTGTGCAAAGTTATTATTTTTTTGCTTCTTTACACTTTAAAAATTCTAATAAGATTTTATTGAGTAATATCAACAATATAATGCGGTTAATCAAACTTGATGCCATTGATTCTACGAATAGTTATTTAAGGCAGCTTTATGCGAATGAAGCAACTGAAGATTATACGTGTGTGCTTGCTAAGCTTCAAACCAAAGGAAGGGGGCAAATGGGTACCGTATGGGAATCTGAATCTTCTAAAAACCTTACGTGTAGTATTTTAAAGACCTTTTCAGTCTACACCATGGATAAGTCTTTTTACGTAAGTATGGTAGTAGCTTTAGCCATTATTAAGAGTTTAGAAGCTTTTTCAATACCAAAATTGCAGATAAAATGGCCGAACGACATTTTGTCAGAACAAATGAAGATTTGTGGTGTTTTAATTGAAAATGTCATAAAGCATAACCAAATAGATGCTTCTATTATTGGTATAGGGTTAAATGTAAACCAAACTACATTTAACCATTTGCCTAAAGCCTCTTCTTTAAAACTACTTACAGGAACCACTTATAATCTTGAAGAACTTACAGTCACCCTTTTAGGGTATTTAAAAAAGTATTTTTCAATATTACAATCTGGAGCTATCCATGCATTGAAAGCAGAATATGAGTCGTATTTATTTAGAAAAAACAAACCTTCTACATTTACCAATGAAGAAGGTGTATTGTTTTCTGCGTATATTCAAGGGGTAACAAATACTGGTGAACTAAAACTTCTTTTGGAAGATAATATTGTTAAAACCTTCAGTTTAAAAGAAGTTACCCTTTTGTATTAAAGGGCATTAGGAATATTTGTAGCCAGAGTTTCAATGAATTTTGAAATAGGGCCTTTAATCATCATAGCCATCATCGGATTAAAATCACCAGAGAAGCTCAATTGAACCTCGCTGGTATTTGGGCTTGTTTCATCAATAGTGCCAACTAAAGTGAAATCAATTTTTCCGCCCGCGGCCCCCAATACTATGTTGTTGGGCGGTGTAACTTCTTTCTTTTTTAAGACAATTTCAGGCATGCCTTTTAATGCAAACACAAAAGTGTCTTCGCTTAAAACTTCAAACTTACTTATGTTTTCGGGCATTAAAGCTTCAAAGTTTTTAACTTCAGAAAGAAAATTGAAAATAGTTTCAGGCGATTTCCTAACACTTACTTTTGGAGATTCTAAATTCATATGAATATATTTTATTTCGCGTACTGTTAATGGATAATTACTTGTTGCTTATCAAATAGCGTTCCATTCACTAGGGTTTGCGTTCCATTCAGACAAAGTTTCAAGCTCTTTTTCTGTAATGTAGTTGGTTTGTAAGGCTTGTTCTAACAATGTTTCATAATTGCTTAAGGTTTGAAGTCTTACATTGGCGCTTTCAAAGTTTTCTGTGGCAACTTTAAAACCGTATGTGAATATAGCCACCATGCCCTTTACATTAACATTGGCTTCTTTTAAGGCTTTTACGGCATTTAAACTGCTTTTTCCAGTGCTAATTAAATCTTCAACAACCACAACGTTTTGTCCGCTTTCAATAAAGCCTTCAATTTGATTTTTTCTTCCATGACCTTTAGCATCGGGTCTAACATAAACAAAGGGTAGCCCTAAATACTCGGCAACCAGCATGCCTATGCCAATAGCACCCGTAGCTACGCCAGCAATGGCATCAGGTTTGCCATAATTTTTTTCTATCTGTTTACCCATAGTTTCTCTAATGTAATTTCTAATTGTTGGAAAAGAGAGTACAATTCTATTGTCACAGTAAATGGGTGATTTCCAGCCAGAAGCCCAAGTAAAAGGGGCGTTAGGACTTAATTTTATAGCATTGATTTGAAGTAAAACTTCAGCGGTTTTTTTTGCTGTATCTTTGTTAAAAATCATAGTTGCAGAATTTTGTACAAATTTAATTGTAATTGTATAGACTATACTACATTTAAAATAAATTTTTCAACATTGTCTTTTCTCAATTTAAAAATGATATTTTTACCCGAGTATAAATTCATTTGCCTATGCATAGAGTTTTTGTTGGGGACAAACCTATTGTATTGACTACCAGTATAGAAGAGGAAATAAACTTTAAGAATTACCTGTTAAGCACGGTAAATATGCCTAAAGTTATCCGACGGTTGAATAATACTTCATTAGCAGAAGTACGGCTAATTCATAAAAATGAAGATAAACTTCTTAAAAAATTTTTAAAAAAGTTACCAAATGTTATCGCGGGTGGCGGAAAGGTTTATAATGCAGAAGGTAAAATTCTTTTCATTTACAGAAACGATAAATGGGATTTGCCTAAAGGGAAAGCTGAAAAAAAAGAAAGTATTGAAGAAACAGCCATACGCGAGGTAACTGAGGAAACAGGAGTTTCTGGATTGAAAATTACAAAACCATTGGACGTCACTTATCATATTTTTAAAAGGAATGGTAGATATAAAATAAAAATCACTTATTGGTTTGAAATGAAAACCAAGTTCAGTGGTACTTTGACTGCACAAGAGAACGAAGGTATTACCAAAGTAGCTTGGTTGAATCATGAAGAAGCAAATGAGGCTCTTAAAAATTCATATGCCAATATTAAGTTGTTAGTTTAACGAAGTACTTAATTTAAGTTCTTATTGCGCTAGCTCTAACAATAAGATTTTTTCGTGTGGTTTTTTTGATTTTTCAAACGATTTCGATAGGCTTTGGGTTAATTATAATTGTTCTACTTGCAGATCAATATATTAACTGTAATTTTGCACCTTCAATAAAAAACCATGACTGAATTTATAAGAAAACGCGCTGCAAATGCCAAGAATGATATATTAAGTGGGATTACTGTTGCTTTAGCCTTAGTGCCAGAAGCCGTAGCTTTTGCCTTCGTGGCAGGTGTAGATCCTTTAGTTGGACTTTATGCGGCTTTTATGATTGGGTTAATCACTTCAATCTTTGGTGGGCGTCCTGGTATGATTAGTGGAGCAACAGGAGCTCTTGCTGTTGTTATGGTAAGTTTAGTGGCCGAAGGTAATGCCATGGGAGCACCTGAAGAACAATTAGGATTGTACTTTTTGTTTGTTACGGTTATTTTAATGGGTATAATTCAAATGCTGGCAGGCATTTTTAAACTAGGAAAGTTTGTTAGGTTAATTCCTCATCCAGTAATGATGGGGTTTGTTAATGGTCTGGCCATTGTGATTTTTCTATCGCAATTAGGTATGTTTAAAGATGCTAACGGTAATTGGTTTACAGGAACGCCATTGTATATTATGTTGGGGCTTGTGGCTTTAACTATGGGTATTATGTTTGTACTGCCTAAATTAACAAAAAAGTTACCTGAAGCCCTTATTGCCATTTTAGTGGTTTCATCTATCGTTATTTTTGGCGGATTTGATGTGGCTACCGTTGGAAGTTTTATTCGTGATGGTGGTGGAGAAGGGTTAAAAGGTAGTTTGCCTCAATTTCAAACAGATATTTTTACTAAGGTACCTTTTACTTGGCAAACTTTGAAATTTATTGGGCCTTATGCATTGATTCTTGCAGCCATTGGTTTAATTGAGTCGCTAATGACCTTAAATTTAGTGGATGAATTAACAGAAACTAGAGGGGATGCTAATAGAGAATGTATGGCGCAAGGCGGTGCTAATATTATTACTGGTTTCTTTGGGGGTATGGGTGGTTGTGCCATGATTGGTCAATCTTTAATTAATATCAAATCAGGGGGGCGCACAAGACTTTCCGGTATTGTTGCTGCTGTTCTACTTTTGGTCTTTATTTTATTTGCTTCAGGACTTATTGAACAAGTGCCTATTGCTGCACTGGTAGGTGTGATGTTTATGGTGGTTATTGGCACCTTTGCGTGGAGTAGTTTTAGAATATTGAATAAAATACCTTTAAGCGATGTGATTGTTTTGGTTGCTGTTTCTTCTTTAACGGTAATATTCGATTTGGCAATTGCCGTTATAGCCGGTGTTATTATTAGTGCCTTGGTGTTTTCTTGGGAGAATGCCAAACGTATTCGTGCTCGTAAACGCATACGTGAAGATGGTACTAAAGTCTATGAAATTTGGGGGCCTTTATTTTTTGGTTCTATTATAGCTTTTAATGAAAAGTTTGATGTAAAGAATGATCCTGAAATGGTAGAAATTGATTTTGTAGAATCAAGAGTTAGTGATCATTCGGCTATTGAGGCAATTTACAATTTGGTAGGAAAATATGAAGCGGCAGGCAAAAAAGTAAAATTGAAGCATTTAAGTGAAGATTGTAAAGTGCTTTTATATAAATCGAACCCCAAATTTAGAGAAGTAATTGTTGAAGATATTGACGATCCGCGTTATCATTTGGCAGAAAACCCCGAAGCCTTTACCAAGGGGTTAGCAGAGTATGATTTATAACATTACAGCATTATAAATTAAAAAAAGGTGGTTTTTTATCAACCACCTTTTTTTATACATTAATGTTTTGGTATTTACTTTATTCTTACACTATCAGGAACTAACTTGGTGTAATCTCCCTTATTTCTTATAACGTCACGCACAATAGAAGAGGCAATATAAGAGGTGTCTGCCGAAGTCAATAAAAATACGGTTTCAATGGGTGCTAAGTCTCTATTGGTATGAGCAATGGCTTTTTCAAATTCAAAATCGGCAGGGTTTCTTAAACCGCGTAAAATGAATTCAACACCTATGTCTTTACAGAAATCTACCGTAAGTCCTTTATAAGTCATGACTTTAACCTTGGGTTCATCAGCAAATGTTTTTTCAATAAAGGATTGGCGTTCTTTTAATGTAAACATATATTTTTTATCGGCATTGACACCAATAGCTACAATAATTTCATCAAAAAGGGTTACTCCGCGTTTAATAATATCATAATGCCCTTTTGTTATAGGATCAAAAGACCCTGGAAATAATGCTCGTTTCATGAAAACTTGTTTTCTTTCCGCCATGAGCGAAAAACATTTGTAGTGATTTATTTCAAAGATAACTAATAAATTACTTTAAAGCTTCTTCAATAGCATTATCAAAAAGCTCAAATAATGAGATATTCGCTGCAGCTGCCTGTTGGGGTAATATACTTTCTTTTGTCAAGCCAGGAATCGTGTTCATTTCTAATAAGTGTGGTTCGCCATCTTTAAAAATAAATTCACTACGACTGAATCCTTTCATTTTTAGTATTTCATAAACCTTTTTAGCTTCTCTAGTTACTTTTTCTTCTTGTTCTTGAGTAAGTCTGGCTGGTGTAATTTCTTTAGATTTACCTTCATATTTCGCTTCATAATCAAAGAAATCATTTTCAGAAACAATTTCAGTAATAGGAAGTACTTTTGTAGCACCCTTATAGGTAATAACGCCAACGGATACTTCAATACCGTCTAAAAAAGATTCTATAATAATTTCATCATCTTCTTTAAAAGCTACATCAATAGCGGTTTGTAACGCTTCTTTTTTATACACTTTACTGATACCAAAACTACTACCTGCTTTGTTGGCTTTAACAAAACAAGGTAAACCAACGCTTTTTATGATGGCCTGTTCATCAACCGCCTGCCCAAAATTAAGGTAATAAGAAGCGGCTGTTTTTATACCATAAGGTTTTAAAACGCTTAATAGGTCTCTTTTGTTAAAGGTTAAGCTAGCTTGATACATGTCACAACTTGTATTTGGTATGTTTAAAATTTCAAAATAGCCTTGCATAAAGCCATTTTCGCCTGGGGCACCATGAATGGCATTAAAAACACAGTCGAAAGTAGTTTTAAAACTATCTACATTAATAGAAAAATCATTTTTGTCTATAGGGAATTCCATGCCGTCTTCATCAACATACACCCATTTGTCTTTAAAAATATGAATTTTGTACGGTATGTATTTTGAGTCTTTTAAAGTTTCGTAAACAACCTGTCCGCTTTTCAAGGAGATTTTATACTCACTTGAATACCCTCCCATGATAATGGCTATATTTTTTTTCATTAAAGTTTAATTCAATTTTACTATTACCATCTAAAACAGATAATAAATCGTATTTATAATAGTGTGAGCTAAAATATCATATAAATAGCAAAAGAAAAAGCAGTTCTGTTTTTATATATTTGCCTAACTGAAAAATCTATACATGAGCATTGTTAAATTTCTTACCAGTAAAACATTTTTAAAGCAAATCATACTAGCTGTTGCGGCTCTAGTGGTTCTCTGTTTTTTGATATTGAAGTACTTAAATGTGTCTACAAATCATGGCGATTTTGAGACGGTTCCCGAATTAAAAGGGAAATCTATTGAGGTTGCTGAGGTAGAGCTTGCCGACAATAACTTAGTGATGAAAATTCAGGATTCGGCTAATTATAATCCAGATTATCCTAAGTATTCTGTGATTGAACAAGAACCTGTGGCTGGTGCAAAAGTTAAGGAAAATAGAAAGATATATATAACGCTCAATCCTTCAGGATATAGAAAAATGAATATTCCTGACGGACTAATAGATAGAACGCTTAGGCAAGTAAAACCAACCCTTGAAGCATTAGGTTTTAAGGTAGGAAAACTTACTTATGTAGATAATATTGGTAAGGATATTGTCTTAAAATTGTCGCACAAAGGTAAAGTTTTAAAGCCAGGAGACCAGTTGCCAAAAACGTCTGTAATTGATTTAGAATTAGGTAATGGTAACCGACCATAATTATGGATGACTATACCCCACAATTACCTGAAGAAGACAACTTGTATGAGCATCATGCATTTGTTGTAGGAAAAGGGCAAGCACCTCTTAGAATTGATAAATATTTGATGAATTTTGTAGAAAATGCTACCAGAAATAAGATTCAGGCAGCTGCAAAAAACGGAAGTATTTTTGTTAATGGTGTGCCCGTAAAGTCAAATTACAAAGTAAAGCCAGACGATTCTATCAGGGTTTTATTTTCTCACCCCACACATGAACAACTGCTAGTTGGTGAAGCTATTGATCTTGATGTGGTTTATGAAGATGATGATTTGTTGGTAGTGAACAAACCTGCTGGGATGGTAGTGCATCCAGGTCATGGTAATTACTCAGGTACATTAATAAACGCATTGATTTATAGGTTTGATAATTTACCCAATAATTCAAGTGAACGTCCAGGATTGGTGCATCGTATAGATAAAGATACAAGCGGACTTTTAGTAGTGGCTAAAACTGAGCAAGCCATGATGCATTTGTCATTACAATTTGCTGAAAAAACAAGTGAACGCGAATATGTTGCTTTGGTTTGGGGAAATGTTGAAGCCGATGAAGGTACTGTAGAAGGAAATATAGGGCGTCATCCTAAAAACAGGCTTCAAAATACTGTTTTTTTAGGAGATGAAACCGATAGAGGAAAACCAGCGGTAACGCATTATAAAGTTCTGGAACGTTTAGGGTATGTTACTTTGATATCGTGCAGGCTTGAAACAGGGAGAACTCATCAAATACGGGTACATATGAAACATATTGGCCACACCCTTTTTAATGATGAGCGTTACGGCGGTGATAAAATTTTAAAAGGAACCACATTTACTAAGTACAAGCAGTTTGTTGAAAACTGTTTTAAAGTATTACCACGTCAAGCGCTTCATGCTAAAACTCTGGGTTTTGAACATCCTACAACGGGCGAATTTATGAGATTTGAAGCACCTGTTCCTGATGATATTGAAGCCTGCGTTGAAAAATGGCGTAATTATGCCAAACATCAAGATATAGAGTAAGTCATGGTGTTTTAGCCAACATGTATTTTAATATCGGGAAATCTGATCTATTTCAAATTTTTTCATGGCTTCACCTTTTTTTAATTTGTATGTAATTTGACGTATACCTCCTGACGGAGCAGCATCAGAATCATCTGGTTTATAAACAGGAAAACGTTGTGCGAGGTTCGTTTCAATTAGGGTGAATTCGTCATGCCCTCTATAACCTTCATTTATTTTGGTTTGTTCAGCAGTGGGAGGGAAATAAACCATGCTCATAGACTTTTTGTTGTTTACCGAAAACCCGAAAACTTTACCTTGGTTATTCTGTGTTTCATTTTTAAGGTAAACCAGAAGTTCTGGTGAACCATCTGCATCTAAATCTTCAACCTCGACGTCTATAACATTAAAGCCATCAATATTAAAGGTTTCATCAAACGGGGAGACTTCTAAGCCAAAGGCATAAACATGCAATGTGTTTGTATTGTTTTGCATGATAGACGATACATTAAACCCGATACCTTGCAAGCTTAAATGCTTTGTAAACGCCGTTTTATCTATTTGATTTTGGTCTAAGTTGTTATTTATTTTAGAGTATGTGCCAGCTATTGTTGCTCCACCAGAACAAAAGAAGTAAAGTGAGTTTTCGTCTTCTTTTTTTTCCGTAGAAATTAAAATAGTATTATCTGTAAATGTATAGATGATGTTTTTACCGTCATACATAGACTCATAAGTAGTGTCGGTTTTTTTATAAGCTTTAGCATCGAAAGTACAAGTGGGCTTTTTCTTGTCGGCTCTTGAGCGTATAGAAATTAAAATGGTGTTTTTGGTGTCTTCTTTTACAGATACAGATACCCAATCATAACCCTGATCTCTTTTTGTATAACCGGTATCAACATAATTGCCTATAATACTTAAGGAGGCAGTAGGTGTAGCATGTTCAGTAGTTAAAGGGACATTGGTGGTATGGTTTTCTTTAGTTTGCTTACAAGCCAAAAGGAAGCAAATGCTTAAAATGTATGTAAGTGTTATGTTTTTCATGTGTTGTAAATAGAATCACTTATAAAGATAATATAATTTTAAGGATCCTTTAAAAGAAAAACAGAAGTACAATTCCTGATTGAATATGAAGCGCTTATGCTAATTCTTGCTCATAATACTTTCCTTGCCAAATGTTTTGTTGGGTAAGTGTTTTGTCAATTTTAGCAACAATTTCAAAATTTTTTAGACCATCCCATTTAGGAGCAATGAGCAAATCAAGAGGCGCTTCACTAATAAAGCGTTCTATGATGATATCAGGACGAAGTAAACCAACAAATTTGGCCATCAATTCTATATAGTCTTCAGAAGAAAATAAGTTAAAATCTTCTGGGGTACGTTGGTATTGATACGCCATGATAGAGCGTTTTACTATTTGTAAATGATGCAGTTTTAAGGTGTTTATAGGGAGCTTATTTAAGGCTTTTGCGTGATTTAGTAAATCTGCTGTAGTTTCGCCTGGTAGCCCCATAATAATATGGGCACCAAGAGAAATACCTTTGTTTTTACATTTTTGGTAGGCGGCTACAGTTTCTTCAAAGGTATGACATCGATTCACACGTTTTAATGTGCTGTTTAATGTGCTCTCAACACCAAATTCTAAAGACACATAAAAATCTTTTGAAAGCTTTGATAAATAATCTATGATGTCATCTGAAATACAATCTGGCCGGGTTCCAATAACCAAACCAATAACATTTGGAACTTGAAGGGCTTCCTCATACATAGATTTTAAAGACGCTATATCTGTATAAGTGTTGGTATACGCTTGAAAATAAGCTAAATATTTCTGCGTTTTATATTTTTTTGAAAACCGATCAATACCTTCTTCTAATTGTTGTGAAATACTTTTTTGAGGTTTGCAGTAATCAGGGTTAAACGTTTCATTATTACAATAGGTGCATCCACCGTAGCCTTTTGAACCATCTCTATTTGGACAAGAAAAGCCAATGTTTAAGGATATTTTTTGAATACGTTCTCCAAAAGTGTATTTTATATAAGATGAATAATCTAAGTAACGTTTACCTGTTATTTGCATATTAGAAAAAATAGAGTGCAAAAGTATTTAGAAATTAAAGTATGATTTATGATACTTGTTAGGTGGACTTTTTATTTTTAACAACAAGTCTCAAGGATTAAAGTGTCTAAGTTCATTAGAAATATTTATAGTTCTATTAGAATTATTATTTAAGGAAGATGTTCAAAAAGACTAAGGAATTGTACATTTGAAAAGAAAAATATAATGTATGAAACTCGTAATATCGCCTGCTAAGTCCTTAGATTTTGAAACTCAATTGCCTACAGATAGACACACAGAACCAAGGTTTTTAAAGCAATCTGAACGATTAAATAAACTACTTAAAAAGAAATCGGCCAAAAGTTTGTCTAAGTTGATGAGTATTTCTGATGCTTTAGGTCAGTTAAATTATGAGCGAAACCAAGCTTGGCACTTGCCTTTTACAACAGCTAATGCAAGGCCTGCGGTGTATGCTTTTGCTGGAGATGTGTATAGAGGTTTAGACGCTTACACCATTCCAGAAGAAAAACTTGAGGTACTTCAAAATAGTGTAAGAATCCTTTCAGGATTATACGGGCTATTAAAACCGACAGATTTAATTCAACCTTACCGTTTAGAAATGGGAACTAAAATGCCTGTTGGTGTTAACAAAAATCTATATGAATTTTGGAAAAAGGATATCACTAAGGCACTTAACGAAGAGTTAGAAGAAGACGAGTTATTTTTAAATCTGGCGAGTAATGAATACTTTAAAGTCATTGACGCCAAAGCCTTAAAAGTACCTGTGGTGACTGCAAATTTTAAAGATTTTAAGAAAGGAGAGTATAAGATGATTTCCTTTTTTGCTAAAGCAGCACGCGGACTCATGGCACGCTATGCAGTGGATACAAACGCGCAAACTATTGACGATTTAAAAGGGTTTAATTACGAAGGCTATCATTTTAGCGAACCCATGAGTAAAGGGAATGAATTAATTTTCATTAGATAAAACCTACTGGCTGTGTTTGTTGAATTTACTTAGGAGTAGCTTTGCCACTTATATTGATTTTGTTTTCAATAGAGGGCTTTTTCTTTATTTTTGGTCGTCTTACCCCAAAAGTACCTCGGTTGATTTTACCACGTTTTGATTTTTTATCACCTTTTCCCATGAGTCTTTAATTTATATGGTTTTTTGTATTATTAAAATAACAAAACTTCTCATAAAAACAAGTAAAAGATGTTTAAACATCATCATCCATATGAACCATTTATTAATTCAGATTCCACAAAACTGATTGTAGGGACACTGCCGCCTCCAAGGTTTTCAATAGGTGAGCTGTTAGAAAAAGACGTTAATTTTTGTTATGGTAGTTATTACAATTCCCTTTGGTTGTATCTTGATAAGATTCATAATTTGAATTTGACATTTGACAATTCGGAAGAAGCAATAAGTCAAAGAAAACAGTTTTTAATAAAACATAAAATAGGCATTTGTGATATTGTTGAAAGCTGTGAACGTGAAAAAATAGATGCCTCTGATCTAGGGATGACCAATATCGTGTTACGAGATTTAATAGGCTATATACAAAAACACCCAAGTATTGATACCCTCTTATTTACTGGAGGAAATAGTAAAAATGGGCCTGAATATTTTTTTAGGCAACACTTAAAAGAACACAGTTTGAAATTAAACCTGATTTCAAATGAGATTACTAGAATTCATCAGTTTACATATGCATCCAGAACCATAAAAACAGTTTCATTAACCTCGCCTTCAGGGTCTGCTAACCGCGCCATAGGGAGTATACCTCTATACAAACAGTTGAAAGCTTCAAATTCAAATTTCACGACGTTTGATTTTCGATTAATGCAGTATCGTGCGTTTTTTTAAGGGTATTTTTAAAAACAGAAAAGCCCAAGGTTACCTTGGGCTTTTTTTATGAAACGGTGTTAACTATTGTTTTTATTTAATCGCTTAAAGTTTCGCAGTAAACCCCTTTTGCTTTTAATTCGTTGATAAACCCTGTTTTTGTGATACTTCCATTAGCTTCTATTCTTAAAACATTGTCAATATCTTCAATATCAACAGACCAATCATGAATGTTTGAATGATTGTTGAAAAAAGAAGATATATGTTTTAATTTTTTTTTGGTTTTAATATTGGTTCTAAAGACCATAATAGTAATTGCATTCATAATTTTTAATCGATTAATCATGGTCTTTTATGCGTGAAACATAGGCTTCATAGGCTTCATTACCTTCTTCTTTCCAGAATTGATCGTAATACTTCCATTTTGAAAATTTACTTTTAAATTCTTTTTCGCATTCAGAGTCATTTGATGAAGATTCGCTTTTGCTGCCAAAGCCATTACATCCGCCAATTAGAATTTTTGAAAGGATAAAGATACCAGCGGCCTGCCAAAATGTAATAGTTGCTAAATGAAATAACTCGGGCATAAGCCAGTTCCATAACCACATAATAACAAATGCAAAAAGTATGGCTAAACCCGTTATGGTTATAGCTCCAAAAATGATCATTCCTGCAATAGCACCAGGTGATTTTCCTCTTAGTTTGTGTTTAAAAAAATGTGACATATCTATTATATTTAAGAAATTGTTTTTAGTTTTTTATTAAGCAAAGACATAGCTCGATGCCTTCTAGACATTAATGTGCCTATTGGCGTTTTGGTTATTTTTGCTATTTCTTTATAGCTGTATCCTTCAAAATCAATAGCAATTATAATCTCTCTGTATTTTGGTTTTAATTCAGTAATAGCTTTTCTTAGGGCCAATTTTAAAGTTTCAGAAAATGTTTCACCTGAACCTTCATCTCTAAAAGATTCAGCCAATGCTATAAGTTTTAATTCTTGTTTGTTTTCATAAGCCACAGTATAGTTTTTGTTAGATCTCAAAACGTCAATAATGCTGTTTTTAACTGCTCTATATACAAAACCAGCTACATTATTTATAGGAGAATAACGGTCTGCACTCGTAAATAGCTTCAGCGCTACATCTTGCAAAATATCTTCAGGGTCGCGATTAATATTAGTTTTTATTCTAGAACTAACATATCCTTTGAGTGCCTGATATTCTTGATTAAAAAAATCTTTTAGTTTTTTATTGTTATCTGGTTTCATGAAAAAAGCTCATTTTAATAGCTCTTCAACTATAAAGACGAAACATTTTAAATGCATTGCATTTTTTTTTGCAGCACACTAAAAAGTAGACGACTTAAACCTATAAATGTGTCATACGCAATAAGAGAAAATAGGGTAAATGAGGAGAGGTAAGTTTATTGGGTGGTTTAAGAGATTACAACAAGTTGTTTAAGGAATAAGGATTTTAAGTTTGTGGTTGGTATACTTGACCTCTGTGTGGCTTTAGTGCATCTCTTATAGGTTTCATGTCACAATCATCAACCACTAAAAAAGCAATAGCATGCATGTCATGTATGGCAGTATGTCCTGTTATTGAAATATTTAAATGATTGATAGTTATATATTCTTTTAAATGAATTTCATGATGCTCAGCCGTTTTTAGAGCATGTGGTCCATGAAAATCCCAAATCAGTTTTAGTTTACGCATGTCATTAGAAAAAACAATGATGTTTTTAGTGTTCAAATATAATTTAAAATTACGTAATAAACGGCTAGGGTATTCGTTAGATAAACACCTTGTAATATAGGTTAATATTAGTATTTTTGTACCTATTCAATTTTTTTAATCCATGAAATTAAAACAATTTTTACCTTTATTTTTTTGTTTTTTATTTACTCTATTAAAGGCTCAAACAGCTTCCGATGCTGTGCTTTTTACCCTTGACAATCAACCTGTTTACGCCGAGGAGTTTTTGCGTGTTTACAATAAAAATCTTGATTTAGTTCAAGATGATTCTCAAAAAGATGTTGATGCGTATTTAAAATTGTTTACCAACTATAAGTTAAAGTTACAAGAAGCAAAAGCTTTAGGGTTTCATGAAAAAAAGTCGTATTTACGAGAATTGTCAAACTACAAGAAACAATTGGCTCAAAATTATATTACGGATCCTAAGGTAACAGATGCCTTAGTAGAAGAGGCCTACCAACGTATTTCTCATGATATTAATGCCAATCATATTTTAATAAGGCTCGATGAAAACGCTTCTCCCGAAGACACCTTGGCAGCGTATAAAAACATCATGAAATTACGTGATAGAGCTTTACAAGAAGGTTTTGATAAGGTTAGGAAAGAAGTCCATAACGGGCAAACGGTGTTTGGAGAAGAATTGGGTTATTTTTCTGGATTTAAAATGGTTTATGCCTTTGAAACGGTTGCTTATAATACTCAGGTTGGCGCTATTTCAGAACCTTTTAGAACCCGGTTTGGGTATCATATTTTAAAAGTGTTAGATAAACGAGCTTCTGAAGGAGAACGTGAAGTGGCGCATATCATGATATTGTCAAAGTCAGGAGATTCTTTGTCTGCGCAAGCCGAAGAAAAAATAAAAAGTATATACAAGCGTTTAGAGGCAGGTGAAGCATTTGAAGATTTGGCGAAACAATTTTCTGAAGATAAGAATTCTGCCCCCAAAGGCGGTTTGTTGCCTGAATTTAGTAGAGGACAAATAAGCGCAAAAGCGTTTGAAGATGTGGCTTTCAATTTAAAAGCGGTAGGTGATTATTCAGAACCTTTTAAAACGAACTTTGGGTGGCATATTGTTAAACTCTACAAAATAAAACCAATTCCTGATTTTGAATCGATGAGACCCGAATTGGAAGGCAAAGTAAAGCGCGATTCAAGATCTAAATTAATTGATGAAGCTCTTGTTAATAAGTTGAAAACCAAATATAATGTGCCAGAGTTTCAACCAGCATTGGCATATTTTGAGTCTATTGTAACAGATGATTATTTTAAAAATTCATGGCAACTTCCAGAAAGTTTTACAGCAGATAAAACGCTATTAGTTATAGGCAACAAAAAGCTGTTATATAATGATTTTGGTCAATATTTATTAAATACCCAGCGTTTTTCAAGAAAAAAAGAACGTTTTAAGTCGCTTATTTCAACAAAGTATGAGGCATTTTTAAAGACTAACTTATTGCAATATCAAGAAGAGCATCTAGAATATGAAAATGAAGATTTTGCGCATATTGTAGAAGAATATAGAGACGGATTGTTGTTATTTGATCTTATGGAAAACACAATATGGAATACGGCAAAAAGTGATTCCACGGGAGTAAAACAGTTTTATAATAGTCATAAAGATAATTATGTTTTGCCCGAAAGAGTTGATGCCGTTGTGGTTTCCTCTACAAAACAAAGAACGCTAAATAAAGTTAAAAAACTGTTGCAACAAAATATGACGGTTGACGAGGTTAAGTCGTTAATTCGTGGTAATGACCAGATTGAAGCTATATTTACAGTGGGTATTATGGATAAAGAGCACCAAGCGCTTCCAAAACCATTTGAATTTAAAAAAGGCCTGTCAAAAGTTAATAAGTACAATGGCGCTTTTGTGTTAGTAAAAGTGAATGACATACTTCCTAAAACCCAAAAAACATTGGATGAAGCCAGAGGGGCAGTAATTAGTGATTATCAGGCTTATAAAGAAGAGCAGTGGGTCAATGAACTTGCCCAAAAGTATAAGGTTGTAGTCAATCAAGATGTATTAGAGCAGGTAAAAGCACAACTTAAATAAACCGGATTTGAAAATTAAATTAAGTCTTCTATTATTAGTGTTAGTCTGTTCCTGCGATTTTATAAAAAAATCACAGGAAGAGCACGTTGTGGCCAGAGTGAATGATACTTTTTTGTATTATGATGATATAAAGAATTTGGTAAAAGACGGTACATCAAAACAAGATAGTACTTTGCTTGTTCAAAATTTTATTAATAATTGGGCAACCAAGCAGTTGTTGGTAGATGGAGCTAAACTTAATTTGAGTCAGGAAAAGCAAGACGCTTTTAATAAGTTGGTTGTTGAGTATAAGAATGATTTATATGCAAAGGCGTATCTGGAAGCCTTAGTAAACAGAAGTATAGATACTTCGGTTTCAAAAGAAGAAGCAGAAGTTTATTATGATAAAAACAAGGAAGTTTTTAAGCTAAATGAAGAACTTTTAAAATTTAGGTATATTCATTTAGATGATAACATTATAGATTATACTACTATTAAAAAACGTTTTGAGCGCTATAATGAAGATGATAAAAGGAATTTAGATTCTATTTCAATTCAATTTAAATCCTATTCACTGAATGATTCTATCTGGATACGGTTGAGTCATGTTATTGATAAAATTCCTGTAGTTACAAAAGAAAACAAAAGTGAACTGTTAAAAAAATCTAATTTTATACAACTCAAAGATTCATTAGGAGTATATTTGATGCAAATAAATGATATTTTATTGCGTAATGAAACAGCTCCTCTAGAATATGTTAAACCAACAATTAAACAAATTGTTGTAAACAAACGTAAATTAGAGTTAATTAGGCAATTAGAAAAAGATATCACTAAAGATGCTATTAAAAACAACCAATTTGAAATCTATAAATAAATTGAAAAACCTATTGATGTTATGTGTGACCTTAGTTTCTGTTAATGTCATACTCTCGCAAGAAATTATTGAAGAAAAGGAAGAAAAAGAGGTTACAAAGAAAGTAGATACTTCCCAAGCAGTGAATGCCATAAAAGTTGATGGCGTAGCCGCAGTGGTAGGTGATTATATTGTGTTAGATTCTGATATTGATAAAACCTATTTGCAATTAAAAGCACAGGGCGTTAATATAGATAACATTGAACCTTGCCAACTATTTGGTAAATTATTGGAAGACAAATTGTATGCGCACCATGCCATACAAGATAGTATTTTAGTTTCTGATGCTGAAATTAGACGAAATGTAGATTATCAAATTCAACAGTTTTTACAGCAAACCAATGGTTCTATGGAAAAACTATTGGCTTTTTATAAAAAGGAGGATGAGGCGAGTTTTAGAGAAGAAATGTTTGAAATCAATAAGGCCAATCAGTTAGCATCAAAAATGCAACAAAAAATTGTTGAAGAAGTAGAGATCACACCAGAGGAAGTTAGAGATTTTTTCAACAAAATTCCTGAAGATGAACGCCCTACATTTGGAACTGAGTTAAAGGTGGCTCAGATTATAGCAGAACCGCAAGTTTCAGAAGAAGCAAAGCAAAAAATTATTGATAGGTTAGAGCAGTTTAAGGCTGATATTATTGAGAACGGAGCCAGTTTTCGTTCAAAAGCTGTGCTGTATTCAGAAGATCCTGGTTCAGCGAGTCGTGGAGGAAAATACACGCTAGACAGAAAAAAACCTAAAATGGTAAAAGAATTTAGGCAAGTAGCATTCTCATTGCAAGAAGGTGAAGTTTCAGATCCTTTTGAAACCGATTATGGCTATCATATTGTAACCGTAGAAAAGATTAGAGGGGAAGAGTATGATGTTGCGCATATTTTGTTAACACCTAAAGTGTCTAATGAAGCTATTCTTGAAGCAAAAGAGCGTTTAGAAAAAGTAAGACAACGTATTGTTGATGGCGATATTTCATTTGCGGATGCGGCTAGAGAGGCTAGTGATGAAAAAGAAACCAAAAATGATGGCGGACAATTGATAAACCCAACAACACAAGATTATAGTTTTGAGTTGACTAGAATGGATCCAGAGTTATATTCACAGATTCAGAACTTAAAAGATGAGGAAGTAAGCCTTGTTTTAAAAGAAGAAGATAGAACAGGTAAAGTGAAATTTAAAATTTTACGAGTTACTGATAGAGTTGATGAACATGCTGCTGATTATGCTCGCGACTATCTGAAAATAAAGGAGCTGGCCTTGGAAGAGAAAAAAATAAAGGCTATTGAAACTTGGCAAGAGGAAAAAATATTAGATACTTACATAAAGATTAGCGGAGAACATAGAGACTGTGATTTTTCTGGTAATTGGTTAAAAAAGTAAAATATATGTCTGACGTTGCCGCTATTGAAACCTTCGTAAAACAATTTAAAGCCTTAAAATCTGAAATCTCTAAAGTTATTATTGGGCAAGAAGAGGTTGTTAATCAGATTTTAATTTCCATATTCTCAGGAGGTCATTCGCTGCTTATAGGTGTGCCGGGATTGGCAAAAACCTTAATGGTAAACACCATAGCGCAAGCTTTAGGATTAAATTTTAAGCGCATTCAATTCACACCAGATTTAATGCCAAGCGATATTCTAGGTAGTGAAATTCTAGATGAAAATCGTCACTTTAAGTTTATAAAAGGCCCTATATTTTCAAATATTATATTGGCTGATGAAATAAATAGAACACCTCCTAAAACACAGGCAGCCTTACTTGAGGCTATGCAGGAACGTGCTGTTACAGTGGCTGGACATCATTATGAGTTGAGCTTGCCTTACTTTGTATTGGCAACGCAAAATCCCATAGAGCAGGAAGGAACTTATCCGTTACCAGAAGCGCAGCTCGATCGTTTTATGTTTGCTATTTATTTAGATTATCCAACTTTTGAGGAAGAAGTGCAAGTGGTAAAAGCAACAACGAATGATACGCCCAGTAAAGTAAATGCTCTGTTTAAAGCCGAAGAGATTGTTGAATTTCAACATTTAATTCGTCGCATTCCTGTAGCTGATAATGTCATTGAATATGCGGTAAGTATGGTTGGAAAAACCAGGCCTAATTCAATGTCTGCTTCAGAATTGGTTAAAACCTATTTAGATTGGGGAGCTGGTCCAAGAGCATCTCAAAATTTAGTATTAGCCGCTAAAACACATGCGGCTATTCACGGTAAATTTTCCCCAGACATAGAAGATGTGCAGGCGGTAGCTTATGGTATTTTAAGACATAGAATCATTAAAAACTATAAAGCTGAAGCTGAAGGTATTGCTGAAGAACATATTATAAAGAGTTTGTTTTAAGGGGCTATTAGTTTCATGTACTTTTGCTGATAAATTATTACCATAGAATTTTTGGTTTAGATGTTTTACGTGCATCGGCCATATTATTGGTGTTGTTTTCGCATTCTTCCCTGCTATTATTTCCAAATACAACACATATTTTATTAACCATTATTCAGTTTTTTGGAGCTATTGGTGTCGATTTGTTTTTTGTGTTAAGCGGGTATTTAATTGGAGGTATTTTAATCAAGCAAATAGAGAAAGGCCATACAAGTTATTCACATTTGTTTTATTTTTTATTACGAAGATGGTTCAGAACTATACCTAACTACTTTTTAATTCTCATTTTAAATATCATTTTAGTTGGTATATTAAATGGCGAGACTATACAAGGTATTGGCGATTATTTTTTGTTTTTACAGAATTTTTCATCACCACATCCCGATTTTTTCACAGAAGCTTGGAGCTTGTCTATTGAAGAGTACGCTTATATTTTTGGGCCTTTAATACTTTATATTTTATTGCAATTTTTTAGAAATGAAAATGCTTTAAAAGCCTATATGATTACGGTAATGATTGTAATTGTTTTAATCAGCTTAGCAAGGATTGATTTTCATTTAAGCCATGGTGTTATGTCTAATAAAGATTGGAGTCACGCCCTGCGTAAGGTTGTTATTTATAGAATAGACAGTATTTATTACGGTTTTATTATGGCATTATGTTATAAAAAATATCAGGATTTTATAAAACGCCATAGGTTTTTATTTTTAAGTATTGGTGTCATTGTATTTGTAAGTATGCATGCCCTAATTTTTATGCTAGATATGTTACCATCAAATACACCTTTGTTTTATAACCTATTTTATTTGCCTCTAGTGTCCGTAAGTCTCTTGTTTTTATTTCCTGTGTTTATAAATTGGCAAACAGGAAAAAGATTTAGAAACACAATTACAAAAATAAGTGTATGGTCTTATGGTTTATATTTGGTTAATTATTCGTTAGTGTTATTACCATTACAGACTTTTATTGATGTGGCACTACAACCTTGGTATGGTAAAATAGGCGTTGTGTTGAGCTTTTGGGCGTTAGCCTTTTTATTAGCGCGTTTACTTTATAAATATTACGAAAAACCATTGATGAACTTAAGAGATTTACCAGCATTAAAAGCTATGCTTAATCGATAGATGTAAATGAATGTCAATTTTATGGAGTCTAGTGATGTATTGCACTTAATATAAGGACTTCTTCATGCCATTGAGCCTACAGCAATTAGTATGTTAAAAATTCAAATACACCACATTAGAGAATCTTCATTAATATATCCTAAAAAATAGAAAATCACTAAACAATATTGAGAATTATGAAACTTATATAATTAAGTATAAATACGTAGTTTTAATATGGGGTTTATTTTTAGAACTTTGAATTTATTTCATATTTTGCGGAACTTTTTTAAAATAAACATTTGAAACACTTTTAAGGCCTTTGATAGTTTTACCATTAGAAGCCTTTATTCTTAATACATTGAAAGTTTTATGAACACATACAGCGATTACATCAAGGAGATCGAAGAGCGAAAAGGGCTGGGGCTTCACCCTAAACCAATTGAAGGGGCAGAATTACTAAGTGAAATTATTTCACAAATTGAAGACTTAAATAACCCACATCGTGAAGACTCATTAAAATTCTTTATTTATAATACCTTACCAGGTACTACGAGTGCTGCGGGTGTAAAGGCGCAGTTTTTAAAGAAAATTATTCTTGGAGAATCAGATGTAGAAGAAATTACTCCAACCTTTGCATTTGAATTATTATCTCATATGAAAGGTGGTCCATCTATTGAAGTATTGTTAGATTTAGCCTTAGGAGATAATAACACTATTGCGAAAGAAGCCGCTGAGGTTCTTAAAACTCAAGTATTTTTATATGATGCAGATACAGCGCGTTTAGAAGAAGCGTATAAATCTGGTAGTGCTATTGCTAAAGCTATTTTAGAAAGCTATGCTCAGGCCGAGTTTTTTACCAAACTTCCTGAAGTAGCAGAAGAAATCAAAGTGGTAACTTATATTGCTGGCGTAGGAGATATTTCTACAGATTTATTGTCACCAGGAGGAGATGCACACTCCAGATCAGATAGAGAGTTACATGGTCAGTGTATTTTTGAACACAATAAGGCCATGCAACAGGAACTTACCGCTTTAAAAGAAGAACATCCCGATAAGCGTGTTATGCTTATTGCAGAAAAAGGAACTATGGGCGTTGGGTCATCAAGAATGTCTGGCGTAAACAACGTAGCATTATGGACAGGTATTCAAGCGAGTCCGTATGTACCATTTATTAATATTGCTCCTATTATTGCAGGAACCAATGGTGTTTCTCCAATATTTTTAACTACAGTTGGTGTAACTGGAGGTATAGGGATTGATCTTAAAAACTGGAAAAGTAAAAAAGATGCAGACGGAAATACTGTAGTTGATGCTAACGGTGATCCTATACTAGAGCAGGTATATTCTGTTGAAACGGGTACTGTTTTAACAATCAATACTAAAGAGAAAAAATTATATAAAGGTGATGAGGAGTTAATGGATATCTCAGCGTCATTAACACCACAAAAAGTAGAGTTCATAAAAGCTGGTGGGTCATATGCCGTAGTATTCGGTAAAAAGATTCAAACCTTTGCGGCCAAAATTTTAGGTATAGAAGCACCTATGGTATTTGCACCTTCAAAAGAGATTTCTCATGACGGACAAGGGTTAACCGCTGTTGAAAAAATATTTAACAAGAATGCTGTAGGAACTACACCAGGTAAAACATTACATGCTGGTTCTGATGTTCGTGTTGAAGTTAATATTGTAGGGTCACAAGATACAACGGGATTAATGACGTCTCAGGAATTAGAGGCCATGGCAGCTACCGTGATTTCTCCAATTGTTGACGGAGCCTACCAATCAGGATGTCATACCGCTTCAGTTTGGGATAAAAAAGCACAGGCTAACATTCCAAAATTAATGCAGTTTATGAATGATTTTGGTTTAATTACTGCTCGTGATCCTAAAGGAAACTATCCAGCTATGACCGATGTAATTCATAAAGTTTTAAATGATATTACCGTAAGTGATTGGGATATTATTATTGGAGGCGACTCACATACCAGAATGTCTAAAGGTGTAGCATTTGGTGCAGATTCAGGTACCGTAGCATTAGCTTTGGCAACAGGAGAGGCATCAATGCCAATTCCTGAGTCTGTAAAAGTAACGTTTAAAGGAGAAATGAAAAGTTATATGGACTTCCGTGATGTGGTTCATGCAACACAGCAACAAATGTTAAAGCAATTTGGAGGAGAGAATGTTTTCCAAGGCAGAATTATAGAGGTACATATTGGAACTTTAACTGCCGATCAAGCCTTTACATTTACAGATTGGACGGCAGAAATGAAGGCAAAAGCATCAATCTGTATTTCTGAAGACGAAACCTTAATAGAATCTTTAGAAATAGCTAAGAGCAGAATCCAAATCATGATTGATAAGGGTATGGATAATGCCCAAAAGGTACTTCAAGGTTTAATTGATAAAGCCAATGATAGAATTACTGAAATCAAATCAGGTGCCAAACCAGCGCTTACGCCGGATGCTGATGCTAAATACTATGCAGAAGTCGTGATTGATTTAGATGCTATTGCTGAACCTATGATTGCAGACCCAGATGTAAATAATGAAGACGTTTCAAAACGTTATACGCATGATACCATCAGACCGCTTTCTTATTATGGTGGAGTGAAAAAAGTAGATCTTGGTTTTGTAGGCTCATGTATGGTGCATAAAGGAGATATGAAGATTTTAGCACAGATGCTTAAAAATATTGAATCTCAGAATGGTAAGGTAGAATTTAAAGCACCATTAGTGGTTGCACCTCCTACCTATAATATTGTAGATGAGTTGAAAGCTGAAGGCGACTGGGAGGTATTACAAAAATATTCAGGTTTTGAATTTGATGATAATGCTCCTAAGGCTGCGGCACGTACTTCGTATGAAAATATGTTGTACTTAGAGCGTCCAGGGTGTAACCTTTGTATGGGGAATCAAGAAAAAGCAGAGCCTGGTGATACGGTGATGGCTACTTCTACACGTTTATTTCAAGGGCGTGTGGTAAAAGATTCTGATGAGAAAAAAGGAGAATCGTTATTATCTTCTACGCCTGTGGTAGTGCTATCTACTATTTTAGGGAGAACACCTAATTTAGCAGAATATGAAAAGGCAGTTGAAGGTATTAATTTAACTAAATTTAAGCCATCTCATAAGTTGTTGGCTAATTAATCGAAAGGTTATAAATTCATAATGGAAAGCTCGAGTGTTTACTCGGGCTTTTTTGTTTCCTGTTTTAGGTGTTTCTACTTCAAAGCTCAAATATTTGGGTAACATTTTCAGAATGTATGAAGATATGTTTTTAAATGTTTTATGATATTTTTCATTCTAAATAAGTTCTATTTTTTTAGTAAATTTGAGGATAACCCAAAAAAAAAGAAATTATATGGCATTTGACATTGATATGATAAAAGGTGTTTATACCAACATGGCAGCACGTGTTGATAAAGCCCGTGAGATTGTTGGGAAACCATTAACGCTATCTGAGAAAATTTTATATTCTCATTTATGGGATGGAACACCATCAAAAGCTTTTATAAGAGGAAAAGATTATGTAGACTTTGCGCCAGATAGAATAGCGTGTCAAGATGCAACGGCTCAAATGGCTTTGTTACAGTTCATGCAGGCAGGTAAAGCTAAGGTAGCCGTGCCAACTACGGTACACTGTGATCATTTAATTCAAGCTAAAGAAGGCGCCGCTAAAGATTTAAAACATGCCAACAATGTAAGCAGTGAGGTTTTTAATTTCTTGGAATCGGTTTCTAATAAATACGGAATCGGTTTCTGGAAACCAGGAGCAGGTATTATTCATCAGGTTGTTCTTGAAAATTATGCATTTCCAGGAGGTATGATGATTGGTACGGATTCGCATACGGTAAATGCAGGAGGATTAGGGATGCTAGCTATTGGTGTTGGAGGTGCTGATGCGGTTGATGTCATGGCAGGCATGGCTTGGGAACTTAAGTTTCCTAAATTAATTGGTGTGAAGTTAACGGGTAAATTATCGGGTTGGACAGCACCTAAAGATGTTATTCTTAAAGTGGCTGAAATTCTTACGGTAAAAGGCGGGACAGGTGCTATTGTAGAATATTTTGGTCCTGGAGCTACGTCCATGTCATGTACCGGAAAAGGAACAATATGTAATATGGGGGCAGAAATAGGAGCTACAACATCTACTTTTGGTTATGATGATTCAATGGAACGTTATTTACGTTCAACAGATAGAGAAGATGTAGCGGATGCTGCTAATAAGATTAGAAAATATTTAACTGCTGATGACGAAGTTTATGTCAACCCTGAGGCATATTTTGATCAGGTCATTGAAATTAACTTATCAGAGTTAGGCCCTTTATTAAACGGACCATTTACACCAGATTTATCTACAGAAGTAGGTGAATCCATGACAAAAAAAGCCAAAGAAAATGATTGGCCTATAAAAGTAGAATGGGGGTTGATTGGCTCCTGTACCAACTCCTCTTATGAAGATTTATCAAGAGCTTCTTCTATTGCACAACAGGCTTTAGATAAAAATTTAAAAACAAAAGCTGAATTTGGTATTAATCCTGGTTCCGAACAAGTGCGCTATACGGCTGAAAGAGATGGTATTTTAGAAGTTTTTGAAAAACTAGATGCAAAAATATTTACCAACGCTTGTGGCCCTTGTATTGGGCAATGGGCAAGATATAGTGATCCTAAAAATGCCCCTAAAAATAGTATTGTGCACTCTTTTAATAGGAACTTTGCTAAACGTGCTGATGGTAATCCAAATACGCATGCCTTTGTAGCTTCTCCTGAATTAACAGCAGCTATTGCCATTGCTGGGCGTTTAGATTTTAATCCGTTAAAAGATAAACTGATTAATGAAAATGGTGAAGAGGTCATGTTAGATGAACCAACAGGATGGGAACTACCTCCAAAAGGTTTTGAAGTTAAAGATAATGGGTATTTGGAGCCTGAAGCAGATGGAAGTCATGTTCAGGTTGAAGTAAAAGAAGATTCAGAACGGTTACAGCTATTAACTCCCTTTGAACCTATTGGAGACTCTATTACAGGAGCTAAGTTATTAATAAAAGCCTTTGGTAAATGTACCACAGACCATATTTCTATGGCAGGACCATGGTTACGTTATAGAGGTCATTTAGATAATATTTCAAATAACACCCTAATAGGTGCTGTTAATGCTTTTAATCAAAAAACAAACTTTGTTAAAAACCAATTAACGGGAGAGTACGGCGGTGTGCCAGATGTACAACGTGCCTATAAAAAAGCGGGTATTAAAACAGTAGTAGTGGGCGATCATAATTATGGAGAAGGATCGTCTCGTGAGCATGCAGCCATGCAGCCTAGACATTTAGGGGTGGCGGCAGTTATTGTGAAGTCGTTTGCACGTATCCACGAAACTAACCTGAAAAAGCAAGGGATGTTAGGGTTGACATTTGACAATGAATCTGACTATGATTTAATTCTAGAAGATGATACCTTTAATTTCTTAGATTTAAATGAATTTGCACCTAATAAGCCATTAACCCTAGAAGTGGTGCATGCTGATGGTTCAAAGGATGTGATTACCTTAAATCATACCTACAATGAGGCTCAAATAGCATGGTATAAAGAAGGTTCTGCTTTAAATTTGATTAAGAAGCAAAATGCTTAAGTGTTTGTAAAGATAATGGAACAAGAATCCAGCTCTAGAGCTGGATTTTTTATGTAAATTAAAATGCTTTTGAACTTTATTAAAACAACTAATATTTACCAGAGCTAAGCAAAATTGTATTTTAGCCAAAATTTAGAAGCAATGAATAATAGAGAAGATCAACTTCGAGCCTTTGATAGACTATTAACCATTATGGATGAACTAAGAGCACAATGTCCATGGGATAAAAAACAAACCATGGAAACATTACGGCATTTAACCATTGAAGAAACCTATGAGTTGGGCGATGCTATTTTAGATCATGATTTAGAAGAGGTTAAAAAAGAGTTAGGTGATGTGCTATTGCACATTGTATTCTATGCCAAAATAGGTAGTGAAACTAATGACTTTGATATTGCTGATGTTTGTAATGAAATCTGCGAAAAGCTTATTTCAAGACACCCGCATATTTATGGTGATGTTGAAGTGGCTAATGAAGAGGATGTTAAGCGCAATTGGGAAAGTTTAAAATTGAAAGAAGGTAAAAAAAGTGTTTTAGAAGGTGTGCCGAATAGCTTACCAGCTTTAGTGAAGGCTAATCGCATTCAAGAGAAAGTGGCGGGTGTGGGCTTTGATTGGGAAGCACCTGAACAGGTTTTTGAAAAAGTAGAAGAAGAACTAAAAGAGTTGCAAACGGAGGTAGCATTGAGCAATCAAGACCGAATGGAAAGCGAGTTTGGAGACGTATTATTTTCTATGGTAAATTATGCCCGCTTTTTAAATATAAATCCAGAAAACGCCTTAGAACGTACTAATAAAAAATTCTCTAAACGCTTTCAATATCTTGAAGAAAAAGCTCAGGCGTTAAATAAACCTCTAAAAGATATGACACTTGCCGAAATGGATGTGTTTTGGGAAGAAGCTAAAAAACTTTAAGTTGGTTTAACTGCTAATTTTAAAAAAAGGAGACTACTAGTTGAGTCTACTAAAAAAGTCACGAACAGAAATAAAAGCGGTAAGTATTTTAGATACTTGCCGTTTTTTGTATTTTGTATTGATGATAGTTCAACAGGAATCATTTCGATTAAGCGAGTAGAGTTCTTTATATAATTTAATAGTTCCTAACACTAATTTGTTAAGGCGTACAAATGATTTAATAGGTTTTAGTTTCATCTATGAAGAACTTCAATCAAAATATTCTTAAACCCAAGACAGAAAATCAGAAAGTCTCATAAGACTATTCAAATATCTTCCTCTAAACGTAATTTATACCATTTCAGATGTAGATGTAGTGGAGGGTTCACGCTATGACATGTCTTTCAAATATTTTTTAGATATGTTGCCAGAAGAATATGTTATTGACTGAAGTACTTTAACCAAGTTTCGTAGGCAACGTTTAAAGGATACCAATTTACTGGATATGCTTATCAATAATAACGTTAGCATTGCTGTTGAAGAAGGCATCATAAAATCCAAATCAATTATTTTAGATGCTACTCATAGTTTATAAAAATCGAACCCCATCTCAACTATAAATGTTTTATGGGAGCGTTCAAAACAACTTCGCAAATCAGTTTATACTTACCAAGAAGATTGGACTGGTAAGATGCCAGTCAAGAATCAGGGCAATGATTTAGAAAAGGAACTAGCTTACTGCAAGGAATTAGGGATCTTATTAGATGGCACTCATACACTTAGCACAGTTCCAGCAAAAAAATAAAAACTGAACTTACTTAAAGAATCTGTTGATGATATTGAACACGTGGCTCAAAATGGAGAGTTAAAAAATGTTCATGGTTATGGAAGAGCTATAGCTTATGGCATAGGAAATATGCAAATGCAAGGGGCATTGACAAATTTTGTTAAAAATCTTAAACGAATCTTGAAATTAAGCAAGTCCAAATTGAGACAAAACAATACAATTTTGATTTACAAAGCTTATTAAACTAAAATAATCCATTTTAAAAGAGCAAAAACAACTTTAAAAATCAATAAACCAAAAGACACTATCCTGTAAAGTGTGTAAGTTATAAATCGAGGGTTGCAACCCTCGATATTTAATCTTTACACAGTTTATGAGATACTGCCTCGTGAAATCTCTTTTATGAAGCGCTCTTTTTGAAAAGAGACTAAATTTTTCAGTAGCCTCCAGATTAACGGCCTCTTTTTTTAGTATAAATCTTTAATTTTTTGAAGTTTGGCTTTCCAGACTGCTAATTCTGATCGATGCTTTTTTATGTTGTTTTTTACATCTTTTACTAGTGGATTATCATCATCTACATTGGTGAAAAACTGAAGGTTATTTTCTAATTGGTTAATTTGACCTTTTACTTCATCAATTTTTTTTCGAATAAACGTACGTTCATTATCTAGATTTCTACTGTCATCAGAGGCATTTAAAGCGTCTAGTTTATTTTCGTATTTAATGATTTCAGCTTCTGTTTTTTCAACCTTTAAATTGTTTAAAAGACTATCAATAATCTTTTGAAATTTTCCATCAATATATCGCTTGTCATTAGGCACTCTACCTATTGTTTGCCATTCCTTTATTTTGTCTTTAATCAATGATACACCAACTTCTTTATCATCAGGCAAATCAAGTGTTTTCAATTCAGTTAGAAATTGGTTCTTTTTATTGTAAGCATCAAGTTGTTCTTGACTTGCCGCATTGCGCTTAGCATGAATGCGGTCAAAGTAGTAATTACAAGCCGTTTTAAATTGTTTCCATATTTTGTCACTGTCCTTTCTAGGTACATGACCTATTTTTTTCCAGTCGCTTTGAATTTTCTTCATTAACGGTGTAACCGTTTCAAAATCTTCACTATCCTTATTGTCTTCGGCAATTTTTATAAGGTCTAATTTAAGTTGTAGATTTTTATATTGTTCTTTTTTTAAATCTTTGTAGAATGCATTTTTATTTCTATTGAATGTTCTTACAGATTCTTTAAATTTAGCCCAAGTTGCTTCATTCACTTTACTAGGAACTTTACCAGCATTAAAGAAGGCTTCACGAAGGGCTTCAATTTGCTTTATTTTCTTTTGCCAGGCACCATGTGTGTTTGTCTTCTGGGCTGAAATAGCTTCAATTTGGCTTATGATATCAAGCTTTTTTTCTAAGTTTTTCTCATAAACTTTATCAATTTCTTGGTAATAAAGGTGTCTTTTATCATTGATGATTTTAGTAGCCGCTTTAAACCTATCCCAAATTTCTTCACGGTGTTCTTTACCGACTGGTCCCAATTCTTCCTTCCACATTTTATGCAACTCTTGAAGTTCTCTGAAAGCATACATAACATTATCATCTTTGGTCAGCTCTTCGGCACGTTCAATAATGAGTAACTTTTTTTCTAGATTATGCTTAAAGTCTAAATCTCTTAAATCTCTATTTAAGTGTAAGAAATCATAAAAACGCTCTACATGATGGTGATAACTATTCCAGGCATTGTTGTATTTGTCTCTAGGAATAGGTCCCGTATTTCGCCAGCGTTCTTGTAATTCTTTAAAATGCTTATAAGTGGTGTTTATATTTTCTTCAAGGTTAATAAGACCTTTTAGTTCTTCAATAATAGCAAGCTTATCGGTTAAATTTTGCTTTAGGTTTTTCTCTAGGCTTTGATAATGTTCGTTTAATTTAGTACGGTAATCTTTATAAGCAGTTTTGTATCTTTTTTGAACGGGAGATGAATAATAGAAATCAATTTCATTACCACCATCGTTGATAAAATCTTCCTTCTTTTCGTCAATAAGAGCTTGGAATTTTAATTTGAACTCATTATTAATGCTATGAACATGAGATCTTATAGCTTGAACTTTTTCTGTTTTTAAAAGACGTTCTAATTCTATAGCCAAGGCTTCAAGAGACATACTATCATAATCTTTAACCTCTATTTTATGGCGGTCTTTATTACCTTCATCTTCAGCATCTTCAGCATTTGATTCTTCAATTTCATTTAAAACAGCATCATGTTCTTCTGTGGTACTTGAATGTTCAGCACTCTTTTCTGATGTGGTATAATCAGGTTTTTGGTTGGCTTCATTTTCAGCTGACGCAGGGTTTTCAATCTGTGAGTTTTCTTCAGAACTGTTTTGATTGTTAATGTTGTCAACTTTTTCTACTTCTTGTGCTTTGTTATTGTCAGACATTTTAAAAAATGTTAAGGTTCGTCAAATTACTTTTGACTTTAAAGATACTAACAAGTAAACTATAAACAAAGCCTTATGATGCTTTTACGCTATCTGGTTGTTATTTTACTTTATGCTCCAAATAGACCAAGCTTTTTCTGCTTGTAACTTTAACATATTTAAGCCGTTAATTATGGTGGCTCCATTTTGTTTGCCTCGCTTTAAAAATTTGGTTTCTTCAGGATTATAAATCAGGTCAAACAGAATATGTGATTTAGTAAAGGCCTGATATGGGATTTCAGGACAAACCTCTATATTAGGAAAGGTTCCTAAAGGGGTGCAATTAATAATAATGTGATGGTTTTCAATATCGGATTGTGTTAGTGTATCATATGAAAATGTTACACCTCCTTTTATAGTTCTAGATACAAAAGCATATGAGATGCCTAGTTCTTTAAGTGCATAGGCCACCGCTTTACTGGCACCACCTGTTCCTAAAATTAAGGCGCGGGTATGGTTTGGTTTTAAAAAAGGTTCAAGCGATTTTTTAAAGCCATAACAATCGGTGTTGTAACCAATGAGTTTGCCTTTTTTTGTGATTTTTATAGTGTTCACGGCTCCAATAGCTTTAGCTTCTTTATCGATTTCATCAAGAAAAGGCATCACGTCTTCTTTATAGGGTATAGTAACATTCATGCCTTTTAATCCTTTTGTGTTTTTAATTATGGAAGGAAATAAGTTAATGTTTTCAATATCAAAATTTTCGTATGATGTATCTTTTATCTGCTCTTTTTTAAATTTTTCTTTGAAATAAGCTCTTGAAAAGGAGTAAGATATATTTCTACCCAGTAAACCTAGTTTGTTCATTTTAATTTTCGTGTTTTTTGTCCGTACCATTCCAAAGCCAAAACAATAAGAATTCCTAAGACAACAAAAGCAATGGCATAGTAGGTTTCTTTATTTAAATGGGGAATATAGCGTTGATAATTTTCAATGATTTTTTCACCTCGGGAATCTAATAAAAACTCGCCATTAGGGTTCATTTTAAAGATTGTTTTTTTCCAAGGCCAAACCACACCTAAAGAACCAATAATGAAACCAATAATGGAAGAAATGGTAATACTTTTATAATGCTTTAAAATGTAACTAAGCACATGAGAAAAGGTTACTAACCCAGTAACAGAACCTAATGTGAAAACGGTCAAAACTTTAATCATTCTAATACGTTCTGGGTTGTTGATGAATGAAAAATTACCAGTTAAAATTTCTAATCCCGTATCATAAAGGGCATTGACCGAGTCTACTAATAGCAGCACATAATTTCCTAGTAAGATTAAAATGAAGGAGCCAGAGAACCCTGGTAGTGTCATCCCAGAAACACTTATGATGCCACAGAAAAAAACAAACCATAAGTTGTCATTTTCTTTAGCAGGATTTAAAAAGCTGATACTTACACCCAGTAGAATTCCAATTAAAAGAGCAGTATAGGTTTTATAATTCCAGTCGTTAAAATCTTTGTAGATATAGTAAATAGAACCTATAATCATACCAAAAAACACGCTCCAAACATAGAGTTCATAGTATTTTATCAGGTAGTCTAATACTTTTGAGACACTAAAATAGCTCACAATCATTCCGAAGAATAGTAAGCCTAAAAACCGACCATTAACATATTGATAAAAGCTTTTAAATCTGCCATTAAAAAGAAGAGCGAAAGCTTTTTTGTTTACTTTTTTTAGAGAGTAAATAAATTCTTCATAAAATCCAGCAACAAAAGCCACCACACCACCAGAAACTCCAGGTACTTTGTTGGCGGCACCCATGCCTAATCCTTTTAGAATTAAGAAAAGTTTGTCTCTGAACGTTCTGGTGCTTTGCATGTTTATTTTTTAGATCCTAGTTTCTCAAGAATAAAAATAGTTAAAAATCCAAGTATCATTAATATTACGGCAAAAAGAAGCTGGTGATCTCCTTCAAAGTTAAGAGGAGATACACTTTCTTGCAATAAAGGTGTTTCAATGCCTTTTGAGTTAGTGTGCCATGATAACGTTTTTTTCCATGGCCAAACTTTGTTGAGCGAGCCTAATATAAACCCAGTAAGTGCAGCAAGTGTTAAATTGTGATAATGTTTAAACAGCCATTTTAATATATGGCTAAAACTGAGTAAACCAATAACGGCTCCTGAAGCAAAAACGACTATTTTTTTTAAATCAAAATCATGAATGGCATCACTAAGTGTCTTATAAGTCCCAAGAATGATAAGAATGAAAGAACCTGAAATGCCTGGTAAAATCATAGCGCATATGGCTACGGCTCCAGAAAAAAACAGAAACCAAGTATCATTATTAGTACTTAATGGAGGCAGTTTACTAATATAAAATGCTATTGCAGTACCAAAACAAAAGGTTAGCAAAGTTCCTAAATTCCATTTTGTAATTTGTTTACCAACAAAGTAAATGCTCGCTAAAATAAGACCAAAAAAGAAGGACCAAATTAAAACAGGATGATGCTCTAAAAGGTGTTTGGCGAGTTTCATGAATGAAACAAAACTAATAATAATACCCGTTAATAGGGCCAATATAAAATTTCCGTTTAGTTGTTTCCAAAAGGGTTTAATCCCTTCCTTGAATAAGATTTTTAACAGATGTGTGTTAATATTACTAATTGTAGTAATAAGTTCTTCGTAAATTCCAGAAATAAAAGCAATTGTGCCGCCAGAAACCCCTGGAACAGCATCGGCCGCTCCCATGGCTAGACCTTTAAAAGAAATGATTAAATAATCGTAAAAACGTCTTTGCATACTTGATTTTTTAACGAAAATCAAAGGTATACAAATTAATGAAAGGTTTGATTATAGATTTGGATTTAGTAGGTTTTTTACTTGTACTCTATTTGAAACTTTAGGGAAAAGTTCATCAAGAATAAAGGCATAATCTATGTTCTGTTTCATGCCATTTTTTAAATGAAATGTACCTTTGTCACTTTCGTTTAGCAAAAAGTACAGGCCTGCTAGTCTGTACTCTATTTCAGCATTTTCAGGATAAAATTCAATGGCTTGTTCAAAATTATAAATAGCGGCTTCAGGTTCACCTAATTTTATTAGTAAGTCACCTCTTGATAACCAAGTGTTTAATTCGTAGTTTCCTAATTCTAAGGTTTTTTTATATCCGCTTTCAGCCTCTTCAAAAAATTTAAGACGATGATTGATTTGAGAGTACAACTTCCAATAGTGTACATTTTCAGCATCAATATTTATGGCTTTTTTGATGTAGTACAGCGCTTTTTGGTAATTTCCTTTTTTGTTGTGAAATTTTGTAATAGCAATCCAACCTTTGTCTAAAAGCGGATCTTCATGAACTGTTCGGTCGTAATACTGAAGTGCTAAATCATGATTGCCTAATTTTTCATAACACTTGCCAATTCTAAGCAATGCAAAAGACGTTGGGTCGTCTAATTTCAACGTTATGGTATAATTTTCAATAGCCTCTTCAAATTGTTTTAACTGTTCTAAAACCTTGCCGCGTTCAAGGTAAGCACCTACAAAAGTGTCATCAGAAATCACAGCAAAATCAAATGCAGTCAAAGCCTTTTTATAGTCTTTAAGAATACAGTATTGTTTGCCCAATTGATGCCAGGCCACTTCACAATAAGGGTTTTTGTCAAGAAAAATATTGAGGTATGCTATAGCATCTTCGGTTTGATCTAAAAATTCAAAGCAGTAAATGATATTGTATAAGGCAGAATAGTCTTCAATATCACTTTCTAAGCATTTCATGAAATACATTTTTGCTTCTTCAAACTTATCTAAAAACAAATATTCCATACCAATAAGAGAATATAAATCAACAATATCATCGGTAAGTTGGAGCGCTTTTTTTAGAACTTCAATAGCCTTTTCATGGTCGTCTTTTTTTGAAAAGATATTAGCTTTTTGAATGTATATTTCTTCATTAGTCGGGTCAAGGCTATGCAGTTCATTGAGTAACTCATCAGCTTCAACCAATTTGTCTTCAAAAACGTGAATTTCAACTTTAAAAAGTCTAAGATTGATGGAGGTAGGGTGTTGATCTAAGCCTAGTTTAATCGCTTTTTTAGCTAAGGCTATTTTGCCTTGGTTAAGGTAGTGGTGAATGATATTTTCAAATTCCTCAGAATCAAAAAACAAAACATGGTTTGTTTTTAACATTGATTCAAACTTGGTTAGAGGCAAATTATTGTTGTCATCACGACTAAACTCCATAAGCACGTATATAAGTGTTACTCGAATAAATTTAATATTCTATTTGACAAAAAGTGTGAGGTGATTTAAATGTTTTTAACAAAATAATCAACAAATGTGTGTTAGTGTTTTTTATATTGTTGATTTTTAGTTGTTTATGTGTTTTGGTTTATTCTGAATTTCGTTTAGAATGCCAATTATTATTTTGCATCCTTTCTTAATCTCCTCATTTGAAATGGTTAACGGCGGGGTAATACGAACAGCTTTTGGTTCAAATAATAACCAAAAGAGGATTAATCCTTGTGTTTGTGCTTTTAAGATTAAATCATTGGCGATAGCCACCGAGGGTGTTAAAAAGGCCAGCATAAGTCCCAAACCTCTTACTTCTTTAATTAGAGGGTGAACCAGTAGTTGCCTGAACAGGGTTTCTTTTTCTGTGGCTTGTGCCATAAGGTTTGATGCTGTGATTTCTTGTAGGGTTGCTAGAGCCGATGCAGCAATAACAGGGTGGCCCCCAAAAGTAGTAATGTGACCTAGCTTGGGCTGATCCTGGAGTAGATCCATTAATTTACCAGAAGCTGTGAATGCTCCTATGGGCATACCGCCTCCTAAACCTTTACCGCTTACCAAAATATCAGGAATGCATTGGTAATGCTCAAAACCATATAGTTTTCCTGTTCTTCCTATTCCGGGTTGAATTTCGTCTAATATTAATAAAGCGCCAACGTCTTCACACCTTTGCTTTACTTTTTTCAAATAATCGCCTTTAGGTACAATAAACCCTGCACCACCTTGAATAGTTTCTAAAATAACGGCGGCTGTTTTCTCTGTGATTTCGTTTATTTGATTTGTAGCATTAAAATCAATAAACTTTACGTCTGGTAAAAGTGGTCTGAAGGCTTGTTTTCGTTCTTCAAACCCCATAACACTCATAGAGCCCATGGTGTTACCGTGATAGGCTTTATGTGCTGCAATTATTTCACTGCGTCCAGTAGCTCTTTTAGCTAGTTTTAGGGCACCTTCAATGGCTTCGGTACCTGAATTTGTTAAATATGTTTTTTCTAAAGGAGCAGGAAGGTGTTTGGCTAAAAGCTTGGCCAATGCAACGGCTGGTTTTTGAATGTACTCACCATAAACCATAACGTGCATATATTTATCCAGTTGTTCTTTTATGGCTTGAACCACTTTTGGATGATTATGCCCTAATGGACAAGCTGAAACACCTGCAACAAAATCTAAATAGGCTTTTTTATTGCTATCATAAATATAAGCTCCGCTCGCATGCGATATTTCCATCGCTAAAGGATGGGGTGTGGTTTGCGCTTGATATTTAAAAAAATCGGTAATCATCTATTCTTTAGAAACTGTGTTTGGTGACACTTTTGGAACACCGTTGGTTGTGTTTTTAATTACGGGAGGTTTTAATTTTTTTGGTAAGTTCCTTGAAGCTTTTGATGTTTCATTGTCATTCACATTCGCATTTTCGTCTGCTTGTTTTACGCGATCCATTAAATCTTCATCTACAAAATCTTCTTGAGGGACATAATCATCAAGCCCTTTTATTATATGTAATTCAAAAGGTTCGTCATCATTAAACAGATCTTCAACATTTTTGGGACGTTCATTATCCCTCCAATCAAATCCTTTTAGAATTTTTTCTTTTTCGGGGTATTTAGATTCTGGATATAATTTACCATCTACTTGATTAAATCTTGTATATTCTTCAATATCACCATCGGCAAATAAAATAGAAATACTTCCCGATTTGGCTTTGTCAATACCTATAAGTTCTTGAAGTTCATTTCGCGCATAGAAAATAGATTCGGCATTTTTGGTGATATCAACTTGTCTCAATTCATTTTCATCATTAAACAGCCCAATGAGCTCTAAACCTGAAATTTGATTATACCCATTTTCGCTTATGGTATCTTTACTAATGATGAAGGCGTTTTCAAAAACGCGAAGAGAATCTATTCTTTCAGTTTCATTATTGGAAATAAGATGAATGGTGTCTCCCGTCATTTGGTTCTCCAGGTTCCAAAGTATGGGTTTGCGTTTTACTGAAAATTTATCACCACTGGAAAACCTCGGAATATTTATTAATTTTGTTAAACCCGTTCTTTGGTTAGAATGAATTGAATCTGCTTTTCCGCTGAGGTCAGATTTGTAAATTTTAGCCTTATAATACGCATTGATAATTCTATGGTCTTCTTTGCCTGTAACCATAATTTTATCGGCGTGAATGTAGATTGAATCGTTTTCTTGTTTGGTTACAGCCAGTGCTCGTTTTGTAATAAATAAAGAGTCTTTTGCTTTATAAACTTCGGCATAATGGCCCTTAATAACACTTTGGTTTATAGTGTCGGTTACTTTAATATTGTTTGTTGCTGAAGCAAATTTTGTTTTATCATCAAAATATAAACTATCACCTTCTATAATACGGTTGTCATAATTGATTTTAGCATTTTTTAAGGCATAACCAAAGTTTTTTTCGGTATCATAAAACCCTTTTTCACAATAGGTTTTACTAGTTTCAGTAGTTATAGTTGAAGGACCAAAGAGGTAGGCGTGTCCAGTATCTTCATAAAAATCAAAATAATTTGATTCTATGCGAGAGTCTTCATTGACCAATACCACGTCATTAACAAATTGAAATTTGGCATATTCCATGTAGTAGCGTCCAATACGGCTTGTTATGGTTCCAGAAGAATCTTTAATCACTGTGCCGCCCGTTCGGTAATAGGCTTGTTGTTTTAAACGATCAAAATATAAGGTGTCTGTTAAAATAGTTGAATTTGTGTTTTTTAAAACCACATCGCCACTGGCAAAAGCAAACTGCGTAATACCACTATACTCAATGTATTTTGAAGTCATGTTAATAGTATCGCCTTGTTTTACATTAACATTTCCATAGGCCTCAATAAAATCTTCTTGACTGTAATAAATAGCCTTGTCGCACCAAACGTTTGATCCGTTGTGTTCTATATGTACCTGTTGTTTATCATCTCTGGTTAAGACTTTTGCTCCAGGATAATTTTCTTCATCAATGGTTAATTTTCCAGCGTACTCAATTTGAATTTTCTTTTTTTTAGTTTCTTGAGCAGTGGTAACTACTGAAAATCCTAGGCTGATTAGGATAAGTAAAACCTTTAATTTATTCAAAATATATAATAGTTTGTGGCAAAAATAACGATTAATATGATGTTTTATGATATGCGTACAAAAAACGCTCCAATTTTTAAATGAAGCGTTTTTTTAATATTTCTTATTGGCTTGTACGAACTATTTTCTGAAAATAGTTTGTTTTCTATCTGGACCAACTGATACAATAGTGATTGGAATTTCAAGTTCTTTTTCAAGAAATGCAATATAATCGTTCAATGCTTTTGGCATTTGTGATGCTTCAGACATTTCTGTTAAATCCTCATTCCAACCAGCAAACTCTGTATAGATAGGGGTCACATTTTCAGGCTCAATATTATAAGGTAAATGTGTGATTTCTTCACCTTTATAACTGTAAGTAGTACATACTTTTAATGTTTTAAAACCAGATAGTACGTCACCTTTCATCATCATTAACTGGGTTACTCCGTTAACCTGACAAGCATATTTTAAGGCAACTAGATCTAACCATCCGCAACGTCTTGGTCGTCCTGTTGTTGCTCCAAATTCATTACCCACTTTGGCCATGGTGGCACCATCTTCATCAAACAGTTCGGTAGGGAACGGGCCAGAACCAACTCGTGTGGTGTACGCTTTAAAAATTCCAAAAACGTCACCAATTTGATTTGGTGCCACCCCTAAACCAGTACAGGCTCCTGCTGCTGTAGTGTTGCTTGATGTAACAAAAGGGTAGGTTCCAAAATCAATATCTAAAAGTGATCCTTGGGCTCCTTCTGCTAAAATGGTTTTTCCAGATTTTTGAGCTTGATAAATATATTCTTCTGAGTCAATAAATTTTAAACTTTTCAGCACATCAATAGCCTTGAAGAAATCATCTTCCAATTCTTCTAAGTTATATTCAATCTCAACATTATAGAACTTAATCATGTCTTCATGTTTGTTGGCAAGAGCTCTGTAACGTTCTTTCCAATCGCTGAGTTCTAAATCACCTACTCTAATACCATTTCGGCCTGTTTTGTCCATATAAGTTGGTCCAATGCCTTTTAAGGTTGAACCAATTTTAGCTTTACCTTTTGAGGCTTCACTAGCGGCATCTAATAGTCTGTGTGTAGGTAAGATAATATGTGCTTTTCTTGAAATAAGTAGCGATTTTCTGTAATCAACATCTTGTTCTTCAAGTTTATCTAACTCTCCTTTGAAAATAACGGGGTCAATCACAACGCCGTTTCCAACCAAATTGGTGGCATCATCATGAAAAATCCCAGAAGGAATGGTATGAAGCACATGCTTTTTTCCGTTAAAAACCAAGGTGTGTCCTGCATTTGGGCCACCTTGAAATCTTGCAATGATGTTGTAATTTGAAGTTAATACGTCAACAATTTTCCCTTTGCCTTCGTCTCCCCATTGAAGTCCTAGTAGTAAATCTACTGCCATTTTTTAATTCTAGTTATTAGTTGTTGATTTCCTATTTCCGTAAAAATAGAGCGAGTGGTTGTTAATTTCGATATCAAATATCTCTTCTATTGTTTTTTTTATAGACTGAATTCTAGGATCACAAAATTCGATAACTTCTCCAGTATCAGTTAAAATAACGTGATCATGTTGTCTGTCAAAATACGATTTTTCATAATGTGCTTGATTTTGCCCAAATTGGTGTTTTCTTACCAAACCACATTCTAAAAGTAATTCGATGGTATTATAAAGGGTAGCACGTGATACACGATACTTTTTGTTTTTCATGTTCAGATATAGTGATTCTATATCAAAGTGCTCCGAGCTGTTGTAAATCTCTTGCAGAATTGCGTAGCGCTCGGGTGTTTTACGATGCCCTTTATTTTCTAAAAAACTAGTAAAAACATTTTTTACTATTTCTTGATTTTTTGAGTCTGACTGTCCATCCATAATTTCCTGGCAAATTTACACTTTTTTTACACTCTAGTCACCTTATCTATACCATTAATTTTCTTAAGTTTCTCCAAAAGTTTTTTGATTATGGTGTTGTTTTTAACAACTACATTGATTTTTCCTGAAAAAAGCCCGTCATTACTTTCAAAACTGATACTTTTCATGTTGACTGCCATGTTTTCAGAAATAATGCTCGTAATATCGTTTACCAAGCCAATATGATCTATGCCTGAAACATTAATTTGAGCTAAAAATTCTTGCTGCGACGAATCTATCCATTTTGCCGTCATAATTCTGTAAGCGTAATTGGATTGCAGGCTTAATGCATTTGGACAGTTTTTTTTATGAACTTTTATGCCTTCTGAGACCGTTAGGAAACCAAATACATTATCACCAGGAATTGGGTTGCAACAATTGGAGAGTTTATAATCTAGGCGTTCTTCTTCTTTACCAAAAACAAGAGAATCATAATTTGTTGTAATCTCATTTTTGTTAAGCTCCTCTTTAGGAATATTCGCTTTTCTAGTAATTTTATTTTTTATGAAACTTACAAGCGTATTACTTCTGGATGACGCAAAGTTTTTTAGCATGGTATTGTCAATTGAGCCAATACCAACCCGATAAAATAAATCTAAACTTGTTTTTAATTTAAAATAGTTTACCAAATCATTGATGCTGCTTTCATTCAGGTCTATTTTTAGTTGCTTTAATTTTCTCCTTAGAATTTCTTTGCCTTCTTCACCTATACGTTTTCTGTCTTCTTTTAATGCCGATTTTATTTTTCCCCTAGCTCTGGCGGTTGTAGCATAGTCTAGCCAGTTGGGATTAGGTTTAGAGTTTTCTGATGTTAAAATTTCAACCTGATCGCCTGTTTGAAGCTCATGGCTTAGAGGAACCAATTTACCATTAACCTTAGCGCCTCTGGTTTTCATGCCAACTTCTGTATGAATATTGAAAGCAAAATCTAATGAGGTAGCACCTTTGGGTAATGATTTTAAGTCTCCTTTTGGTGTGAAAACATATATTTCTTGAGAATATAAGTTGAGTTTGAACTGCTCAACAAAATCTACAGCATTTGATTCAGAATTTTCTAGAGCTTCCTGAAGTCTATTAATCCAGTTTTCAAGACTATCCTCTTTCTCACGACCTTGTTTGTACTTGTAATGTGCCGCATAACCTTTTTCGGCAATTTCATTCATACGTTCACTACGTACCTGTACTTCAACCCATCTGCCTTTTGGTCCCATAACCGTAATATGAAGCGCTTCATAACCCGTGGTTTTTGGAGACGTAATCCAGTCTCTTAAACGCAATGGGTTGGGCCTGAAGTGATCTGTTACGATAGAATATATTTTCCAAGCTAAAAACTTTTCGTCAGTAATATCACTTTTATAGATGATTCTAATGGCAAACTTGTCATAAACTTCATCAAAGGATACACCCTGATTAAGCATTTTTCTTCTAATAGAGAAAATAGATTTTGGTCGCCCTTTTATGGTATATTCAAAATTCTCTTTATCCAGTGCTTTTTTTATAACATCACTAAACTGTTTTATATAAAGATCTTGTTCTTCTTTGCTTTCTTTTATTTTGTTTAGAATGTCATTATAGACATCGGGTTCAGTATACTTTAAACTTAAGTCTTCAAGCTGTGTTTTTATGTTGTAAAGCCCTATTCTGTGAGCTAAGGGGGCATAGATGTATAGCGTTTCAGAAGCTATTTTGTCTTGCTTGTCTGGACGCATACTGTCCATAGTTTGCATATTGTGCAGGCGATCAGCAATTTTTATAATAATAACCCTAACATCGTCATTGAGGGTTAAAAGCATTTTTCTGAAGTTTTCAGCTTGTAAAGACACATCCATGTCTTTTTCCTTGCTTAAAGAAGATATTTTGGTAAGGCCATCAACAATGGTAGCTATAGTTTTACCAAATTCCTTTTCAATGTTGTCTATTTCATAGTCAGGACTATCTTCAACAACATCATGCAGTAATGCTGCAGCAATTGATGTGGCATCTAAACCGATTTCCTGAGCTACAATTTTGGCCACAGCAATGGGGTGGAAAATATAGGCTTCGCCAGATTTTCTTCGCTGATTTTTATGCCCGTCTAAAGCTACTTCAAAAGCTCTCCGTATAAGTATTTTATCTTCTTTTGATAGCGTGGTGTAGCTTACCTTAAGAAGTTCTTTATACGCTTTTGCAATAGCAGCATTTTCCTTTTCTATATCTTCTGCAGTCATAATTTAAAAATAAGCTAAAGAATATTAATTAGCAACCTAGAATTTGTTTTTGTAAATTAAATAGTAGTTAAAAAAGTGACTAGCTTTGTTATGGCTTTCCCCCGATGACCAATTTTGTTTTTTAAGGTTAAGTCCATTTCGGCAAATGTATTTGAGAAGCCATTTGGCTTAAAAATAGGGTCGTACCCAAAGCCATTATGGCCTTGTTTTTTATGGGTTATTTCACCTTGACAAATGCCTGTAAATAATTCTGTTTCATCACCAATATTTAAAGCGATTACAGTTTTAAATTGAGCTTTTCTGTTAGTGTTAGCTTCTAATGCATTGAGTAATTTGTTCATATTATCACTGTCACTTCTTTGTTCTCCCGCATATCTTGCCGAGTATACGCCTGGGGCTCCGTTTAGGTGTTCAACTTCAAGTCCGGTATCATCAGCAAAGCAATCGTACCCATAGTTGGTTTTTATAAAATTGGCTTTTTGCATTGCATTACCTTCAATGGTGTTTTGGGTTTCAGGAATATCTTCTACACAATTAATATCCTTTAAACTTAACAGTTGAATATGAGAAGGAACAAGGGCTTGAACTTCTTTTAATTTGTTGATGTTATTGGTTGCGAAAACAAGTTTCATTGAATGGATTGTTTTTAAATTCAAAATTAGTATTATCTTGTTTTAAACAAAAGAAATTCAATAATATGAATAAAATGATTAAAACAGGGGTTTTATCTTACGGAATGTCTGGTAAATTGTTTCACTGCCCATTTATAAGCAGGCATGTTAAATTTGATTTGGTGGCTATTGTTGAAAGACACACCAAACAAGCCCAATTGGATTATCCTAACATAAAAAGTTATGATAAAGTAGATGATCTTTTAAAGGACACTGATATTGAATTGGTAGTTGTAAATACTCCAAATGTGACACACTATGATTTTTCTATAATGGCTCTACAAGCAGGTAAACATGTGCTGTTAGAAAAACCATTTACAGTAACACTACAAGAGGCAAAATCGCTTTATACCGAAGCTAAAAAACAAGACCGTTTTATTTTGCCTTTTCAAAATCGTCGATTTGATAGTGATTTTTTATCTGTGAAGCGAGTAGTTGAATCGGGCGTGTTGGGTGATTTGATTGAGGTTCATTTTAGATATGATAGATATACATTTGATATTAGTAATAATGTGACAAAAGAATTAGGTACCCAAGGAAATGGCTTGATGTATAATTTAGGGCCACATTTAATTGATGCTGCTATTAGTTTATTTGGAGCACCTGCTAAATACCATAAAATAACAGGTAAAAACAGACCAAATACTCAGGTTGACGATTATGCTTTTGTACATATGCAGTTTAATAGCGGTTTACAGGTATTTATTACGGCTAGTTTATTGGTAGCTGAACCACAAGCGGCATTTGTTTTACATGGAACAAAAGGATCTTTTGTAAAAAGCAGGTCAGATGTGCAAGAATCTCAATTGCAATCTGGGATGAAACCCGATAATAAACTATTTGGTAAAGAAGCCAAAGGGCAAGAAGGTTTATTAACCACAGTTAAAAATGGTTATGTGAAACGAAAAAAAGTAAAAGCAGAGTTGTCATCGTATTTGAATATGTATGAGGCTGTATATCAAACATTAAGGTGTGGTCAGCCTTTTTTGGTAACGGAAAATGACATTCTTAAACAAATGGAGATTTTAGAATCATAACGTTTTTTGTAATAAATTAATTAAGAAATAAATTATAAGTTTTTTATGATTTTTGTTTCTGTAAGAGTATAAAAAAACTTGTATCTTTCCAATGAAATATTAACATAAAAAGCGTTTGACTATGACAGTAAATTTTCAGTATGTAGGGGTAGATGTAAGCGAAACACTTTCGGCTTTCACAGAAGAAAAATTAAAAAAAATCTTTAATAGATATGAGTTTTTAATTGGTGCCACAATACACTTTAAAAAGGATGAAAAAGATCATAATGAGGGTAAAATTTGTAGTATTGAATTGAGTTTGCCAGGACCAAGATTATATGCTACATCAAATGAGAGAAATTTTGAAGTTGCGGTGCGAGAGACTATTGCTGATTTAGAAAGACAACTGAAAAAAAGGAAACAAGTTTATAAAACATATTAGTGTTAATTTGCAATCAAAAAAAGATTGCAGTTTTAATAAAAAACCATCAAGATAGTTTTGTTTTGATGGTTTTTTTGTTAGCGGTTAATAGTTTTCCTCTTATCTATGATGATAAGGCTCATTTTTTAAAATAGTAAACCCTCTATAGAGCTGTTCAATAAAAAATAAACGAATCATTTGATGAGAAAATGTCATTTTTGATAAAGAAATTTTTCCTTGCGCTTTTTTATAAATAGCTTCAGAAAAACCATACGGGCCACCAATAACAAAAACCAGTTGTTTTATCCCAGAGTTCATATGCTTTTGTAAATATGAAGAAAACGAAACCGAGTCGTGCTGCTTTCCATTTTCATCTAACAGAATCAAAACATCAGTAGGAGTTAACTTGTTTAAAATCAAAGTACCTTCTTTATCTTTTTGTTGCACCTCACTTAAATTTTTACTTTGTTTTATGTCCGGAATTATTTCAAGCTTAAATTTTATATAAAAGCCTAGGCGTTTTTTGTAATCGTCTATAAGTGAAGCTAATTGCTTGTTGTCTGTTTTACCTATGGCTAAGAGTTTAATGGTCATAAAATCAAAATTTATTCAAAGTCTTTATGAATTATGCATTATAATTGAAAAAAAATAAAAAATTCGTAAAACGAAAATTTAAAAAAGTAAATCAATTTGTTATTTTTGCTCAAAATACTAAAAATATGATTACACAAGAGCAGTTTGATTCAGAAGTAAAATCAATAATTGCAAACGCTATCAGAGAAGATGTAGGTGATGGAGATCATAGTTCTTTGGCATGTATTCCAGAGAATGCAAGAGGCCGAGCTAAGCTTTTAGTTAAAGACAAAGGGATTATAGGTGGAGTGAATTTTGCTAAAAAAGTATTTGCTTATGTTGATAAGAATTTAAAGCTTGATGTAAGAATAGAAGATGGTACAGAGGTTACTTATGGTGATGTGGTGATGTATGTTGAAGGTCCGTCACAATCTATATTAAAAGCAGAGCGTACTGTTTTAAATGCCATGCAACGTATGAGTGCTATTGCTACTAAAACAAAGATGTTTGTTGACCTAGTTGAAGGAACTAAAACCAAGATTTTAGATACAAGAAAAACAACTCCTGGTATTCGTGTTTTAGAAAAATGGGCGGTAAAAATTGGAGGTGGAGAGAACCACAGATTTGCGCTTTATGATATGATTATGCTTAAAGATAATCATATTGATTTTGCTGGTGGCATTACTAAAGCCATAGAAATGACCAAGCAATACCTAAAAGAAACAGGTAAAAACCTTCAAATTATGGTTGAAGCAAGAGACCTTGTTGAGGTTGAAGAAATATTACAAAACGAGGGTGTTTTTAGAATTCTTCTTGATAATTTTGACTATGAAGATACCAGAAAAGCTGTAAAACTTATTGGAGATAAGTGCTTAACAGAGTCTTCTGGAAATATAAATGAAACAACCATCAGGCATTATGCTGAGTGTGGTGTTAATTATATTTCATGCGGTGCTTTAACACATTCGGTTCACAATATGGATTTAAGCTTAAAAGCGGTAAAATAATTTAGTTTTAAGAGGTAAAACAATTTTTTAAAAAGCCATTCTTATTTTAATAACTTTGCTATAGATTTAAAAGCAAATGTATTAATGACCAAACCCATTGAAGACAAACTAGACAAAATCCCTGTGATTAATGTTATAGTGCGTTTCTTGAAACAGCTTAAATTGCTAGGGCTTGAAGGGTTGTCTTTTTATGATTTATTAGAACTTTATATAACTGGTATTGTTAAAGGAGCGCTAACCACCAGAGCTAGTGCCATTGCTTTCAGTTTTTTTACAGCTATTTTTCCTTTTTTATTATTTGTAATCATCCTTATTCCTTATTTGCCTATTGAAGGATTTAAAGATGAGTTTTTAGTTTTTCTGGAATCATTTTTACCACCAAGTACCTCCGATTTCTTTTTTGACAATATTTTTGAAAATATTGAAAATTCTCAAAGAGGCGGACTTTTGTCGTCGGTTTTTATCTTGTCTATTCTCCTTATGGCAAATGGCGTAAATGCTATTTTTTCCGGATTTGAAAACTCTTATCATGAACAGCTTACAAGAAGCGTATACAAACAGTATTTTTTTGCATTAGGAATAGCGTTGATTTTAGCCTTTTTACTTATAATAACTATAACTGTTTTAGGGTATTTTCAAATTTATGTTGTACAAGAAGTATTGCACGCTTTTGAGCACCGAGGGTATAATTTAGATTCTAGTGGGGTGTTGTGGACCAATATAGTTCAGTATATCTTTTTTGTAATGATGATTTATTTGGCAACTGCTACATTGTATTATTTTGGTACTAGAGAGGGTAGGCATTCCAAGTTTTTTTCAGTTGGCGCGTTGTTTACTACTTTGCTAATTATGTTAACCTCTTATTTTTTTGGTGTTTATATTGAAAATTTTAGTCAGTATAATAAGTTATACGGCTCAATAGGAGCATTGTTGATTCTTTTGTTTTATTTGTGGTTAAATGCTAATGTGCTTTTATTAGGGTATGAACTCAATGCTTCATTAAATAATCTAAAAAAAAGAAGAGAGCTATTAAAAGGAAAAATAAAAGACTAAAAATCGATTAAAAATTTGTCTTACTATATAGATGTTATCATTCCAATACCACTCCAAAAGTTGTTTACTTATGGGGTAACGTCAGCTGAAGCTAAGTTTTTAAAACAAGGTATGCGGGTGTCTGTACCCTTTGGAAAATCTAAAATTTACACAGGTCTTGTTTATGCTATCCATGATAAAGCACCAGTAGGGTATGAGGCCAAGGATATTGAACAGATTTTAGATGAAAAACCCGTAATTACACAAGTGCAATTGCAACTTTGGCAATGGATAGCTAGTTATTACATGTGTACCTTGGGAGATGTAATGCGTGCAGCATTACCCAATGCTTTTATATTAGAAAGTGAAACCGTTGTGATAAAAGGTGCAAAAACCATTGACGAATCTGATTTAAAGGACGATGAGTTTTTGGTTTATGAAGCGCTTCATCATCAGTCCTCGCTGAAGATTCAAGATATATCTGGTATTCTAAATAAACAAGGGGTTTTGCCTGTTATAAAACGACTTATTGAAAAGGAAGTGGTTTTTGTTGAAGAAGAAGTTTATGAAAAATACATACCTAAGTTGGTTAGATATGTAAAGCTTCATTCCGAATTTACTTCAGAAACAGCCTTACATACTTTGTTAGATGATTTAAGTAGAGCACCAAAGCAGCGCGAGGTAATCTTAACTTTATTTTCGCTTTCTGCTAAAACAAAGAAACCTATCAAGGTGTCTGACCTAACTGCTGAGAGTGGTGCTTCTAGTGCTATTATTAAGACGTTAATTGATAAAGGGATTTTAGAAGAGTATCATATTCAAACAGATAGAGTTGAATATTCGGGAAAAGAGACCGAATTGTCAAAGATGTTAAATGAGCATCAAAATCAAGCCCTTGCTGAAATAGAGGCGTCATTTAAAATGCACCGTGTTGTTTTACTGCATGGAGTAACGTCATCAGGAAAAACAGAGGTCTACGTTAAGCTTATAGAAGACACTTTAAAACAAGGTAAACAAGTTTTGTATTTGTTACCAGAAATAGCATTAACCACACAATTAATAAAACGGTTGCAAAATTATTTTGGTGAAAAAGTGTCTGTGTTTCACTCAAAATATTCATCGCATGAGCGTGTTGAGGTTTGGAATAATGTTTTGAACAATCAGCAAAAAGCGCAAATTGTTTTAGGCGCTCGTTCCTCGGTGTTTTTACCTTTTAATAATTTAGGTTTAATCGTTATAGATGAGGAGCATGAGCAATCCTTTAAACAATTTGATCCAGCTCCGCGTTACCATGCCAGAGATACTGCGGTGGTTTTGGCGCATATTCATGGGGCTAAAACGCTTTTGGGATCGGCTACACCTAGCCTAGAAAGTTATTTTAATGCTAAGCAGAATAAATACGGTTTAGTTGAATTAATGTATAGGTATAATAATGTATTAATGCCAGACATTGAGTTAGTTGATATAAAAGACAAGCTGAAAAGAAAGCGTATGACGGGGCATTTTAGCGATAGACTCATTGAGGAAATGACAGAAGCATTGGGCCAGGGATATCAAGTTATTTTGTTTCAAAATCGTCGTGGGTTTTCTCCAATTGTAGAGTGTTTTACCTGTGGCCATGCCCCCCAGTGCCCAAATTGTGATGTGAGTTTAACATATCATCAATACAGAAATCAGTTGCGCTGCCATTATTGTGGTTATACCACTGTAATGCATAAAACATGTGAGGCCTGCGGAAGTCCAGAATTAGACACAAAAGGATTTGGTACCGAACAGATAGAGGCTGAGGTGAAACAATTGTTTCCTGAATATAAGGCGGCCCGGATGGATTTAGATACTACTAGAGGTAAATACGGTTATGAAAAAATTATTACGGCACTTGAACAGCAAGAAATAGATATTTTGGTGGGTACTCAAATGCTGACTAAAGGCTTGGATTTTAGGCGTGTAAAATTAGTTGGTATTATGAATGCTGATACGATGCTTAACTTTCCTGATTTTAGGGCGCATGAACGTAGTTTTCAATTGATGTTACAAGTTTCAGGAAGGGCAGGGCGAACCGCAGAACGGGGCAAGGTATTAATTCAAACCTATAACCCGCACCATAATATTCTACAGCAAGTATCAACTAATAATTATATCGATATGTTTTCAGAGCAAATGAATGACAGGTATAATTTTAAATATCCACCAGTTTATAAGCAAATAAAACTTACTTTAAAACATAAGGATTTTAATAGGGTTGATACGGCTTCTATATGGTATGCAAAATCTTTAAGGCAGGTGTTTGGTGACTATGTTTTAGGACCTGAAGCGCCTCCAATAGCAAGAATTAGAAATCAATTTCACAAAAACATCTTGATTAAAATTCCTAAAAAACAGTCTTTAGCAAAAACAAAAGAAGCTATCATTAAAATAAACAACAGCTTCTTAAGTATAAAAGATTTTCGGTCGGTTAATGTAATTTTAAATGTCGATAACTTTTAATTTAGTTGGTGTGTTCTAAATGTTGTTTAAAGCATCAACCAGTTGCGTCTTCTTATTTCTACTTAAAGGAATTTCGTAAGCACCAACTTCAACATTTTTACTGTTAAATCTGTCAATTTTATCTAGATTAACAATATAAGATTTATGGATTCTCAAGAACTTACCTTCAGGTAGCTCTGCTTCAAACGCTTTCATGGTAGATAATACCACAAGGCTGTTTTCTTCAGTTACTAATTTAACATAGTCGCCTAAAGCTTCAATCCACTTAATGTCTTTAATGTAGACCTTACGTTTTTTCAAGTTGCTTTTTACAAAGATATGTTCGCCATCTTCTTCTTTAAAGTCCTGAGTCAATCTGTGCTGTTCTAGGGCTTTGTCAACAGAGGTGTTAAAGCGTTCTCTTGTAATGGGTTTGTGCAAATAATCGGTAGCGTCATAGTTGAAAGCTTTAAAAGCGTATTCTGTTTTACCGGTTACAAAGATAATTTGAGGTTTGTTGTTTAATACGTCAAGAAGTTCAAATCCGTTTAACACTGGCATTTCAATATCCAGAAAAATTAAATCAACTTGATGCGTATTTAAACCATTTTTAGTTTCTAAAGCACTACTGTACTCTGCAATTAAGTTAAGAGATGGGTGATTCTCTACTAACTTAACAATAGAGAGACGTTGTATTGCTGAATCGTCTACTACTACACAGTTTAAAGTCATAACATTTATATTATTTCGGTTAAGATATCGACAATAGTACGAAAAATTCGGCTAAAAACCAAAAAACATCGGTAAACTGCTTATTTTAACATAATTTTAACATTGTTTTAGTGTTATAATTATTGTTACAAATATAAGGGAAGAATATTGTGTAATATACAGAAATTATTTATTTTTGCACCCAATTTTTAACAATAAAAACGATTTTTATGAATCATTATGAAACTGTTTTCATCTTAAATCCCGTTTTATCTGAAGATCAGATAAAGGAAACAGTAAAGAAATACGAAGATTTTCTTGTTTCTAACGGCGCTAAGATGGTATCAAAAGAAGATTGGGGGCTTAAAAAATTAGCTTACCCTATTCAAAACAAGAAAAGCGGATTTTATCACTTGTTTGAGTATCAAGTTGCTGGAGAAGTTATTGATGCTTTAGAGATTGAGTTTAGACGTGATGAGCGTTTTATGCGTTACTTAACTGTGAAGTTAGATAAACACGCAATTTCTTGGGCAGAAAGAAGAAGAGAAAAACTTAAACAAAAAGCTTAATTATGTCATCAATAGAACAACAATCAAAAGGAAAAAAAGACGGCGAAATTCGATATTTAACGCCGCTTAATATTGAAACAAATAAGCAAAAGAAGTATTGTCGTTTCAAAAAATCTGGTATTAAATATGTAGATTATAAAGATCCGGATTTCTTATTAAAATTTGTAAACGAGCAAGGTAAAATTTTACCAAGACGTTTAACAGGAACGTCATTAAAGTATCAAAGAAAAGTGTCTGTAGCTGTAAAAAGAGCGCGTCACTTAGCTTTGATGCCATATGTAGCTGATTTATTAAAATAAAATACACATAACAATGGAACTTATATTAAAACAAGACGTTGATAATTTAGGATTTAAAGACGATGTTGTAACAGTTAAGAACGGTTATGGTAGAAACTTTTTAATTCCTTCAGGAAAAGCAATATTAGCTACAGTATCAGCTAAGAAAGTTTTAGCTGAAAATTTAAAGCAAAGAGCTTTTAAAGAAAAGAAAATAGTTGATGATGCTAAGAAAGTAGCTGAAGCCTTAAGAGCTTTAGAAATTAAAATTGCGGCTAAAGTTGGAGCAGGAGACAAGTTATTTGGATCTGTAAACAATATTGACTTAGCAGAAGCCTTAGAAAAAGAAGGACAAGCAATAGATAAAAAATTCATTACACTTACTACGGTTAAGCGTTTAGGTAAGTATACTGCTGTAATTCGTTTACACAGAGAAGTATCTGTTGATTTAGAGTTTGAAGTTATTGCACAAGCTAGTTAATTAACAATAAGTTAATAAAAGCTTTAAATAAAATGAAACCACTCTTTCGAGTGGTTTTTTTTTGTCCTATTTTTGTTTGAATTCTTGTTATGCATGCATAGTAAGTACATATAAACCAACACAACCTTAACAATTTATTCAAATGAAAAAAAACTACTTTTCCATTTTTCTTATGTTTTTTGGGATTTTGGCTTTTTCGCAGGTCACCACCTCAAACATTAAAGGATTAATTCTTGATGATGCCTCAGAACCCTTGCCAGGCGCTAACGTTTTAGCTATTCATACACCAACAGGAACGCGCTATGGAGCGGCCACTAATTTTGATGGCCGATACAACCTTTTAAATTTACGCATTGGAGGGCCATATACCGTAACCATTAGCTACGTAGGGTATAAAGAACAAGTGTTTAACGATGTGTATTTAACCTTGGGTAAAACTCAGAATATTGATGCCGTTTTGTCAGAAGACAGTCAACAACTGGATGCAGTGGTGATTCAGGGCTCTAGTACCTCAGGTACGTTTGGAAGCGATAGAACGGGAGCAGAAACAAGTGTGGGGCGACGGGAATTAACCAGACTACCAACCATTTCTCGATCGGCGGCAGACTTTACCCGGTTAGAGCCTACCGCTAATGGTAATTCATTTGGAGGTAGAAATGATCAGTTTAATAACTTTTCATTAGATGGCGCCATTTTTAATAATCCGTTTGGCTTAGATGCGGCAACCCCTGGAGGACAAACTGATGCCCAGCCTATATCTTTAGATGCTATTGATCAAATTCAAGTGGCACTGGCTCCTTATGATGTTACACAATCTGGTTTTACAGGAGCCTCGGTTAATGCGGTTACTAAAAGTGGTACAAACGAATTTCACGGTACTTTGTATGGGTTTTATAGAGATGAATCTATGACAGGTAAAAAAATTAAAGGCGATAAAGTGACACGTCCAGATTTAAATCAGTCACAATATGGCGTGTCTATTGGAGGGCCAATTGTTAAAAACAAACTGTTCTTTTTTGCCAATTTTGAAAAGGATGAACGCGATGATTTAGGAACAAATGGATGGGTACCCAATAGAAATACTGGAGCTATTAATGAATCAAGAGTTGCCGTTCAAGATTTAATTGATGTAAAAGAGGCGCTTGCGGGATTAGGTTATAATACGGGAGCTTTTGAAGGGTTTACTTATGCGTCTAATTCTACTAAAGGGATTTTTAAATTAGACTGGAACATTAATGATAATAACCGCTTGGCCGTAATTTATAACTTTTTGAATGCATCAAAAGAAAAGCCAGCACATCCTACAGCGCTGGGTTTTAGAGGGCCTAATGCGTCAACATTGCAATTTCAAAATTCAGGCTATGAGATAAATAATAACATTCAATCTGTACAAGTTGAGTTAAATTCAACATTATCTGAAATGGCTTCAAACAAATTGCAAGTAGGATATACGCATTTTGATGATTTCAGAAATCCGTTATCAACGCCTGCGCCTGCAATAACCATACAGCAGGGTGGCTCAAATTATATTATTGCGGGGCATGAACCATTTTCAATCAATAATAAACTAGATCAAAAGGTGTTTCAGTTTACAGATAACTTAAACTTCTTTCTAGGCGATCATACATTTACCGTTGGGATTTCTTTTGAGAAGTTTGAATTTGATAATTCATTTAACTTAGGCGTTTATGGTCTTGGTGATGATCGTGGGTATGTTGGTGCTTTTGGTGCTTTTGCGTCACTTGCCGATTTTCAAACGGCCATTGGTAATGGTTTGATTTCTGATGCTATTTCTGGTGCTAGAAATACGTTTGACACCAATAATGCTAATGATTCCTGGGCATTGGCAGAAACTAATGTAGGCCAATTATCATTTTATCTTCAAGACGAATGGAACGTTACCGATAATTTTAAATTAACCTATGGATTCCGTTTTGATAAGCCTCTGTTTTTTGACACCGCTAAAAAGGCGCAAGATGTTATTGACAGAGCTTGTTGTTATGCACCAGATATACCATATGTAAATCCCAATACAGGAGAAACGGTATTTCTTGATAATACCAAAATGCCAAATAATGATTGGCTGGTATCTCCAAGAGTTGGTTTTAACTATGATGTTGAAGGCGATAAATCATTGCAAATACGTGGAGGAACAGGCTTGTTTACAGGACGTTTTCCATTTGTATGGTTAGGCAACCAAGTGGCAAATCCTGAAGTGTTTTTCTATCAAATGGTAGATCCAGATTATAAGTTTCCACAAGTTTGGAGAACGAATGTAGGAGCAGATTACAGATTTGAAAATGGTTTGATTTTAACAGGAGACGTGTCTTACACTAAAGATATTAATGGAGCTCATGTTCAAAACTGGGGTCTTTTAGAACCATCAGGAACATTGCAGGGGGTTGATAATAGACCTATTTATCTTGAAAGTGACATAATTAATAACGCCTATGTGTTCACAAATTCAGACAAAGGTAGAATTTGGAATGCCTCGGTAAAGGCTCAAAAAACCTTTAACAATGGTATTTATGCCATGTTAGCTTACAGTTATTTAAATTCAAAAGATGTTAATTCTATTGAAGCCGAAATAACAGGTGATGCGTTTGCATTTAATCCTGCTTTGGGTAATGTAAATGATGATGTGTTAGCCTATTCTAAGTATGGCGATACCCATAGGTTTATAGGGGTTGCTAGTAAAAAGTGGACGTACGGCAACGATGCATGGTCTACAACATTGTCTACCTTCTTTGAATATGCTCAAGGCGGACGGTTCAATTATACCTACGGAGGCGATATTAACGGTGATGGCTCAGGTTTAAATGATTTGATTTATATACCAACTTCAGATGATATTACACAAATGCAGTTTGCCAATGCTGGTGATGCTGCGGCGCTTGATACTTATATTAGTCAAGATGATTATTTAAAAGGCAGAAGAGGTCAATACGCTGAGCGTTATGGCGCATTGGCACCTTGGCGTGGCAAATGGGACATTAAATTATTACAAGATTACCGTTTTAAAGTATCAGAAGACAAAACAAACACCATTCAGTTTAGTATAGATATTTTGAATTTTGGGAATATGCTTAATTCTAATTGGGGCGTGATTCAGCAACCTAATAACGTACAGCCCATTGGTGTAACCGTTGATGAAAACGGTATGCCTACCTATTCTTTCAATCAAGATCAAAAAACAACCTTTGGTTTTGATTCCAGTTTAGCATCCAGATGGCAAGCTCAAGTTGGTTTGCGCTATATTTTCTAAAATAATAGCATATATATTCTTAAATTTGCGCTCCTCATTGAGGGCGCATTTTATTTTTATATCATGAAATATTCAAGACTTACAAAAGAGCAGTTTGAAGAATTACACCAAGAATTTATTAATTTTTTGGCAACACAATCTATAACGGCTGATGAATGGGCAAATTTAAAAGAGAATAAACCAGAATTGGCTGAAACGGAATTAGATGTTTTTAGTGATTTAATATGGGAAGGTGTTTTAAATAAGGCTGAATATCTTGAACATTTTTCAGCACAGCATATGTATTTGTTTAAGCTTTCAGAAGAAAAAATGCATGCCATTGTGGTGAATGTGAAAAACGATGAGGTTGATATCACCACATCTGAAGGCTATAATTGGCTAAGAGAAAACCTTATGGATGAACACGTAGAGTTTTTGCAAGCCGATAAAGACTATTCAGAAGATAAGAATCTAGATAAATTTACGATGATAGAACAGGGGGCTTCTATAACAAAAGGCGATTTATATAGATATTTTGATAAGTTAATCAATTAATTATTCGTTTTAATGTGTCGTCGTAACAGAAACTGAATTTTCTATTAAATAAGCATACTATAGCAATAAAAAACATGGCTCAGAAACCAGGTATACCAAAAGGAACTAGAGATTTTAACCCAGAACAAGTAGCAAAACGTAACTATATTTTTAATACCATACGTCAGGCTTTTGAAACGTTTGGGTTTCAAGCAATAGAAACACCAAGTTTTGAAAACTCCAGTACCCTAATGGGTAAATACGGGGATGAAGGTGATCGGTTGATTTTTAAGATTTTAAATTCAGGAGATTATCTAACCAAAGCTAATGTAGAGGCTTATAATAAAAAAGATTCAACAAAATTAACAGCTTCTATTTCTGAAAAAGCTTTACGTTATGATTTAACGGTGCCTTTTGCGCGTTATGTAGTACAACACCAAAATGAGATTGAGTTTCCGTTTAAGCGTTACCAAATACAACCTGTATGGCGGGCGGACAGACCTCAAAAAGGACGATTTAGAGAGTTTTATCAATGCGATGCCGATGTGGTTGGAAGTACGTCTCTATGGCAGGAGGTAGAGTTTATTCAACTGTACGATGCAGTGTTTTCAGCTTTGCAGTTGGACGGGGTAACGATAAAAATTAACAATAGAAAAATACTTTCGGGTATAGCTGAAGTTATTGGGGCCAGCGATAAACTTATCGATTTTACCGTAGCACTTGATAAGCTTGATAAGATAGGTGAGGAGAAGGTTAAGGAAGAAATGCGCTCAAAAGGTATTTCAGAAGCAGGTATCCAAGCATTACAGCCTTTGTTTTCATTATCGGGTTCGTTTGAATCTCAAATTGATAGTTTAAAATCTATATTGTCTGCTTCCGAAGAAGGCACAAAAGGGATTGAAGAATTAGCATTCATAAATGAAGCCATTTCAGAGTTAGGTTTAACCACAGCAACACTGCAATTGGATGTTACTTTAGCCAGAGGCTTAAATTATTATACGGGAGCCATATTTGAAGTGGCTGCCCCAAAAAGTATTAACATAGGTTCTATTGGTGGTGGTGGTCGCTACGATGATTTAACGGGTATTTTTGGTTTAAAAGATGTTAGCGGTGTGGGCATCAGTTTTGGTTTAGATAGGATTTATTTAGTTCTGGAAGAGTTAAATGTATTCCCTGAAACAGTGAGTAAACATGTTGAGGTATTGTTTATTAATTTTGGAGATAAGGAAGCTTTATTTGGATTAAAGGCTATTAAAGCTTTGCGCCAAGCAGGTATTCATGCCGAATTGTTTCCTGATGCGGCTAAGATGAAAAAGCAAATGAATCATGCTAATAAAAGAAACATTCCTTTTGTGGTTTTGGTTGGTGAGGAAGAAATAAACTCTAATTCCTTTACTTTAAAAAATATGATTTCTGGAGAGCAGTTTAAACTATCACTTGAGGAATTGATTTCCTGTGTGCATAGTTTTAAATAGCTAAAAGGGTTGGAGTTTTGTTAAGTAGGGATTTCTTTTTAGAAATTAGACCTTATTAAATCGGTTAAGAAAAAAAAGCCCTGATTCAATCAGGACTTTTACAAAGTTAAGTACATGGTAGATTTGGGGACAATTGACTAACTCAAACTTAACTGGTTCTAGTTGATTAATATTTTTTTTATATAGTATTGTTCATGCGTTTGAAATCTTATAATATATGATCCAGCAGCTAATAACTTTGATTTTATTTCAAAGTATTTTTCTTTTGGCAGATTCGTAACGTGTAAAACAGACTGGCCAAGTATATTATAAACTTCAAAGGCATGTAATGGAATAGCGTGAGGATTTTGGATAATAAAGCTAGATTTCTCATTTGAAAAATGCATCTGAATATTTTTTTCTTTTTGTACGTCAATATCTAACGTGGTCGTGTTTGAAAAAGCGAGTTCAAACCGATTAGAGTATGTATTGGGGTTCAAGTATATTTGATAGGCACTGGTTTTTAAATTGTGATATGTATTTAATTCCTTATCATGTAAAAAGATTTCCTGTTCATTCGGAATGTTTTCTAGAGCGTCAATTTTTATGGTTGTTAAGCCGTCTTTATCAATTTTTAAACCTAAAGGAAGTGGTTTTTCAGTATCAAAGCTGTTTATGGCTTGAATAGTAAACTTTGATTCAGCTATGTTCCAATAAATATCTTCTTTATTGTTTTCTATTAAATACCCGTCATACCCAAGATCAATACCATAAGTAGCATGTTCATCTTCACCAATAAGTAATTGTCGGTGGTAACCTTGTGGGGAATCAAACATGAGTTTTATTTTTTTTCTACGATCGGTTTTAGCTAGGATAGCAGATTTCGAGTTGCTCGGTGCTTTAAGGAAGATAGATGAAGCGCCTTCTTTTTCAAAAACACGTTGACTGTTTTTAAACTGAAGTGTGCCGCCAACCACCGTGTTAGGAGTGATTGTGTTGCTACTTTGGCTCACTAAGTTTGTATTAGGGTTTGCTGAGACAAAAAAGCCTTGTCCTACAGGGATATAGCGTTGAGGAATTTTAGTCCCAGAGGTGCCGTTAATATGTATTCTGGTATCGTTGTTTACGGCTACGGTGCCACCCATAAGAGTGTATGTAGCATAACCACCTTGATACTCTATGAGGTAGTGTGAGTTCGGTGCAAAATGATCCCAAAAGTACAAGGCTCCATTTATAACATTAACCCCTTTTTCCTCACCGTTTGAATCAACGAAACTAATATTGTCTTTTATAAATGCATCGGCATCTAAAGCAGATGGGTACGGGTTGCCAACTAAATAATCACTTCCCGCATTAATGGTTATGGAAATATCACCATTATTGGGTTTTCCTTCAAACACATAATTTTGTGTTAGGGAAATATTTCCACCAGTGTCTTCAACCCCTTTCATGGTAAAACCTTCACCCACTTGTAATAATCCATTACTTCTTATATGCTGCCAAGAGGAAAAATCATCACTTAATCTGTTGCCGTATTTCCAAATCCAATAATCTGCTATGGTAATATTGTTTCCAGAAATATTGCCATTATATCCAGATCTAGAAAAGGTTATGTTGTTTGGTGTGGCCGATATGGTACCATTTTTCATTAAGTTATTGGATAACCTAAAGGCATTGTTATTAGTAGAGCTATTACTAAAACCAACTGGTGATGACCAGTAGTTGTATGTATATACATCTTTGGTGCCTTGCTGATCGCGCTGTAATGTTCCACTACTTGTTGGATCTAAATAGCTTCCTTCGGTTTGAACTAATTGAGATTCACCTTCAAGATCAATATTCCCATCTAGTTTTAAATAATGCGTTACTGTAATGGCGTTTCCTGTTTTTAAAGCATTGTCGCCATTCAGCGTTAATGTAGCATCGCTATTTATCTTTAGTCCGAGTACTGTTCGGTTGTCATTTTTGTTTACAGGAATAAAATTGGGGTCTGAATTCTCTAAAATAAGGTTATGATTGATTTCAACAATATTGTAATCAATAGTTTCATGTGTGTTTGCATATGAGTTTGTGCCTGGCAGGTATTGTACATCACCATTTTGCCAAGTATTGGAATCATCCCAATTTCCTGCTTGCTTGGTTTTATATGGTAATGGTGCTGTTTGATAATCAATACCATCAAAATTTATCAGGCTAAGGTCATTACCGTTATTTGATTCATCTTTGAGGCTTCCAAAAATAATGTTGCTCATGGGGTAATAGCCTACTAAATTATCCCAAGGAATTTGCTGTATTTCATTTTTTGAAAGGATTGAAGGTAACTCTTTACCAACAACATAATCTATGCCAAGTACTTGGTCTTTGGTGATTTCCTGATTCATTATATAACGAATCTGGTCTGCTGATAAGGCTATATTCCATATTCTCACCTCGTCTATATTACCTTTTACTTTCTGCTGTAGTGCATTATAGGGAGTAGCACCTATGATGAAAGGAGCATGGGAAGAAGCGTTGATTGGATTTAAAGTATTATTGTAATCTTCTAAAAGGCCATCAACATAAAGACTTGCCATATTGGTTTTAGAATTATAGCTAACAGCAACGTGATGCCATTCTTGATTGGGGATGCTTACTTCGGATTTCAAGACATTATTGGCAGTATCTTCAGCGTTTTTCCAAGTCATACTAAATTTACCGTCTTGATTTATTTTTAAAGCGTACCCTTGGCTTAAGATTTCAGCTTCAAAGGTATCGTTATGAAAAAAATCATTTCTTTTAGAAACAATATCAAGTGCTGTTGAATCTCGTTTTACCCAAGCGCTTATCGTGTAGTCGGTATGAGCTAAATCATTAACGTTTCCGGCAGTGATGTAGCCTTCAGAACCATTAAAATGTAGTGAACGTGATCCTAAATTTAATTCTTGAGCTGAGCCAAATGTGATGTATTTTGTGCCCTCTAAATAGCAATCGACTTCTAAATTAGTATCGACTTCTTTCATGGTAACCGATGTAACGTTGGTAGTAAAGGTGTCATCATCTGCTACTATCATAATATATGTGCCGCCCTCAGAAACTGTTGAAGCCACCATAGTTTTTGGTATAGATAGCTTAATAGCTGAAACAGGATCTGTAACAATCACTTGCCATATTTTTTCAATAGGGGTAGCATTTACGGTTATGCCAAGTGCTGTGCCTTTGCCAAAATCTTTAACTATAGGATTTGTGGCCAAGGTAGAACCGATATTGTGTTCCCATAATAAAAACGATTCTTGTTCAATAGTTTGAACTACAGGTGTTTGTGCTAACCCTAGAAAACAGGTGGAAAGCATCCATCCTATTAATACATGTTTTAAAGGATGTATAACCTTTATCATAAGTGGTTCATTTTAGCTGGGGACTAATTACCCTACAAACGTAAGCAAAAAATCTATGAAATGCAAAAAAATACGACAAAATGCATTTTTGTATAAAAAATGCTAATAATTAAGTTATTCCCTTTCCAGAATATGTGCTAACAAAGGAAGAGGATAATACAAGTAAATCATCACTTGTTTTAATTCTTATGAATCAAAATATGGTGACTTTGCAAGCGGTAATTCTATCTTTTTAGGGGGCTAGTAATATTTATTGAGAATCAAAATAATTGACCAACAAGGCAACTACATAGTTGTAACTCTGCAAACCTTTGCTCTGTCTGTTGGCTTTGAGGAAGTTATTATAAAAAACCTTAAAAAAAGGTTCGGTAGGGTTTTGATGTGTTTCCCAAAACGAACGGACTTCTTCATAATTCTTTAAAATACCCTTATTAACGGTTTGTACTATCTCATTGTAAGCATCTTCATCACGTCTGTATATTTCATTGAGACAAAACCTTAAACCAAACGTGTATCCTGTGTATTTAAAATAAATGTTGTCGTGATTAATACTTGATAGGCAAGCAATAAAATTGGCTTCATTTTCAGCAGCATAACCTAATTGATGAGCCACCTCATGGGCTGCAGTTGTGGGAAATTTATAAATAGGTATAATGGCATCAACCTGAGCTTCGTTAGTGAAAGGGTTTAAATAGCCACTAAATCCCATATAGGTTAAAGGATAACTAAATAATGATTTTTTTATGCTTCTTGGGTGGTACTTTAGATGTGGGAATGCTGTTTGTAAATTATCATAGCCATGAGGAATTAAATCCAATATTTCGTGTTTAGTAAAAGGTAAAATCACTTTTATTGTGTCATTTTTGGTAATACTTAAATGTAAGTTGTTGGCTTCGGTTATAAGTTTTCTAGTTACTTCAATTAATTGCTCGGTGGTATAATCTTTTTCTAAATGTAAACTTTTGTGAAGCGGTAATCGGTAGTAGTTTAAACCCCAAAGTATATGGAAGGCACCGTAAAGTATTGCCAGAGCAGCAACAATATCAATTAGCCAATTTTTTAAATCATATTTTAGGCGTTTTCTGTTTATGTAAAACCATCTTATTATATAGATTATGGCACAGCTGTAAATGATATCACCAAATGAAAAGGGGAGCCAACCTAAGGTAAACCTAAACAGTTTTGAAATTAACGGATATATACCATTACTGTAATATTGCTCTATAAATTCGGGGTCATTTGAAAGCCATTTGACTACAACAATTTGTAATACAAGTGATAAGGCTACAATGTTTTTTTTCTTTTTTAGCATGAGTCAAAAATAATAAAAATTTGTACCCTTGTGTATTGACAATCTATTAAGGTTTCTTCCTGCTTTCCGTTATATCTTTTTTATTCGTTCCTCAAAAACAAAAGGATGCCACTTCAATCAGGAGTAGCCGCCAAAAGCTATCCGTTTTTGCTACCTTTGCCATCTAAAAATACAACTAAAAATGAGCCAAGAAATAAGACAGTTAGAACCACAAGCACTTTGGAATAAGTTTGCCGATTTAAATGCCGTACCACGCCCTTCAAAAAAAGAAGAACGGGTCATAGCTTTTATGAAAGAATTTGGTGAAAATCTGGGACTTGAAACCTGTGTTGATGAGGTGGGTAATGTTATCATTAAAAAGCCAGCAACACCAGGTATGGAAAATAGAACTACCGTGGTGATGCAATCTCACTTAGATATGGTACATCAAAAAAATAATGAGACCCATTTTGATTTTGATGCTCAAGGTATTCAAATGTATGTTGATGGTGATTGGGTACGTGCTAATGGTACAACACTAGGCGCAGACAACGGTATAGGGGTAGCAACTATTATGGCTGTTTTAGAAAGTAAAAATATACCGCATCCTGCTATTGAAGCCTTGTTTACTATTGATGAAGAAACTGGAATGACAGGAGCTATGGGACTCAAAGGAGGTTTGTTGTCTGGAGGTATTCTCTTAAATCTAGATACAGAAGAAGATAATGAAATAGGTGTTGGTTGTGCCGGCGGTATTGATGTTACGGCCAAAAGAACATATGATGAAGAAGAGACACCTGAGTTTAAGGTTGGGTATTGTATCAATGTAAAAGGGCTTCAGGGAGGGCATTCTGGTATGCAAATACATGAAGGCTTGGGTAATGCTAACAAAATTATGAACCGCATTTTATTTGATGGTTTTGAAAATTATGGATTACGTATTTCTGAGATTGATGGTGGTAGTTTACGTAATGCTATTCCGCGTGAAAGTACAGCCATTGTTGCTATAGATGCAGTACACGAAGATGCTTTTTTATTAGACATGGCCATGTTGGGCAATATCATAAAAAAAGAACTAAAAACTATGGAGCCCGACTTAAAAATTGAGGTTTCAAAATGTAAAACCCCAAAGCAGATTATGGATCTTGGTGTTCAGGAAGGTTTTACACGCGCTATGTACGCCGCTTTAAATGGTGTGTACAGAATGAGTGCAGATATTCCAGATTTGGTTGAAACATCAAATAATATAGCTCGTGTTATTGTAAAAGGAGGTACTATTCAAGTGGAATGTTTAACCCGCTCTTCTGTTGAAAGTGCTAAGATAGATTTAGCAAACACCTTACGTGCAACTTTTGAGTTAACAGGTTGTGAAGTAGAATTTTCTGGAGATTACCCAGGGTGGACACCCAATATGGATTCGGCTATCTTAAAAGTAATGTCTGATTTGTACGAAACATTAAATGGAGAAAAACCGCATGTGGCGGCATGTCATGCAGGTTTAGAGTGTGGTATTTTAGGAACTCATTATCCCGATATGGATATGATTAGTTTTGGTCCGAATATAAAAGGAGCACACTCACCTGATGAACGCGCTCAAATATCTTCAGTTCAAAAATATTGGAAGTTTGTGTTAGAAATTTTGAAGCATATTCCAGAAAATTAACAAGATACATTACATTTGAAATAAGGCTATAATCTAAAAGGTATAGCCTTATTTATTTTGGAGTGTTGCTTTCAAAAATATTTGTTTCAAAGCCGTCAATGCTTTTCGTGTTTTTGTTTTTCCAGTACGCTTCAATTCTGTCATGACCCTGCTTTTCAGCCCAATCATTGAGTAGTGTTCTGTCTTCTCTAAAATCCATGAAAGGCACTGAGTAGCCGCATGAAGATTGTACCAAATCTACTTGCATTTCAATAATTTGTCTGGCGCCCACATTTTCAGGAAAAAGATGTTTGTATTCTTGATATTCTTGATCTCTTTTGTGAAATATTTTGGCATGCCCATAAAGCCTTAAAATCATAGGCTTTCCTTCAAAAGCACAAAACATAATAGTCATTCTGTCATTTTTAGGAAGGTGTGCCGCAGTTTCATTACCACTACCCGTTAAATTAAGCCAAACTACTTTGTTCCTTTCAATAATTCTTAAAGCATCAGTTCCTTTAGGAGATAGATTAACACGTCCTTCTTGGGCAGCTGTGGCAACAAAATAGATATGCTGCTTTTCTATAAAAACTTTTTGTTCATTTGATATAAAATCGAATTGTTTTCCCATGTTTTTTGAAAAGAAATAGTTAATACGAAGTTTCGAAGGTCAGTATACTAGTATTGCTCTTAAATTATTTTATTGTTTGTTGCTAGTAATATTACTCAATGCTTATTTCATCAATTTCCCAAAGACCATTAAACGCATTAAAAATTGGTTTTATAGCTAACTGCATGAGACGTTTGTTAATATTACCGAATTGGGTTAACTCAATTGTGTAGGTTGCAAAATCAGTATCGTTTGCACTTATTGGAATAGTTACCCAATTTTGCTCATCCCAGTTAATGTTATCCATATCAATTGTCCAAAATCCTGCACCCTCGTTCCTCGTGTATAATGCAATTTTCATTTGATTGGCATAGCTACTATTTTTTAATTTTACTTTTAGTTTTTTACATGCACTTAAATCTGTGTATAACCATGGCGCACTTTTTACAGTAGCCCCTCGGTTAAAGGCATTTCCAGAAAGTACATCGCGGTTCACATACAAGTTGGTGCCATTTAAGGTTTGCCATCCCATGGTGCTAGCCTCAAATTCCCATGTTCTGCCAGGGCCAGGATACATCCGATCATCTTTGGGTATAAAAATAGTATCATCCGTATTAAAAAAGACAGGTTTTAAGCTTGCGCCACGGTAAAATGCACTTATGTCGTGATTTTCTTGTAACACATACCACTGACCGTGCCACTCAAAAAACTAGTATGTCCGCCTTTTAAAAAGGGGCCTTTATAGGTGTAAGGACCGTATAGGTTTTTTGACATGGCATAGTTTGAACCGTAAACCAAGTAATACCAATCATTACGTTTAAAAAGCGTTGATTTATCATCGGTTTTTAGGATTTCACCATTTTCATTTTGAACAATGATTGGTTTTGGTGTTGTGGTTAACGACTTCATGTCTTCCGCTAGGGTTGCCATATAATATGTTCCAGAACCAAAACAAATGGTGTACACATCGTCTTCAATAAAAATTTCAGGATCATAAGGGTGTACTGGTACAATGCCTTCTTTGAGTAGTGGTTTTCCTAAAAGATCTGTATATGGTCCTGTTATTTTATTGGCTACCATAACACCTGTATTAATATTTCTATTTGAGAAAAACCAATAGTATTTACCGTTTCTCTCACATATATCACCTGCCCAACAATTGGGTAAGTCTCCAATGTAGGTTTGTTTGGGGAGAATATCTCTGTGGTGTGTATATGTTTTTAAATCAACAGAAGACCAAACTTCCCATTTATCCATTCTGAAAGATCCTTTTCCTTCCCATGATTCATCATGTCCTGCAATAAAGAAAAGGGTGTCATTTTGCACCCAAGCATGGGGATCTGCCATGCCATGTTCAGGAACAATAATATCAATTTTAATAGCGTCGGGGTTTCTGCCAGCTGCGGCATTAGAGCGTCTTAAGAGTTCATCGCGCATCTGCTTGGCATGTAAGGCAAAGGCTTTTTCATTGCGTTCCTCTACTTCTGGAAAATTTACCCCATTACTGGCTATATCTTTTAGTGAGACGCCGTAGTTACCCAATAAGGCCCAATAAGTAGCGGCATCAGAATCATCAACTCTATTTTTTGTGAATTTCCCCTCAGCAAAAATTTTCCCTAAGTTACTGTCTTTAAATAAACTGTAATATTCTTTTCCTTTTGGGCCACCTTCAACAAGGCCGTATTGCCCTATGCCTCCACATTCGTAAAATTCAATATTGCCATTTTTGGCTTTGTTTTTCATGTATTCACATGCAATAGGGTCGGCAAAGCAGTTGTGAGTATGTTCAGGATTTTTTATACTACCTACATGAAAATTAGAGCTGGTCCAGTGGCTTATAAATCGTGTTTTTTTTAAAATATCGAATCGATTATTGTTTAAACAATAACTGACAAAAATAGCTTGCTCAGTTAATGGACCATAACATAAAACATTGATAGTTTCTTTGCTTTGATCAACCTCTTTAAATAAAGATAAAATAGACGGGTAATTCTTTAAAATATAATTTTTGGTTGGAGAAAAGCTTACCCCCATACCTTTTATTGAAGATTCTAAAAACCGAATAGTGGTTTGGTAGCCTCCTATGTATTTGTTTAAATTTTTTAAATCTTTTGAGTAGGCACTTGCATAAGTTTCTTCAGCCCATTTTTTTTGATCAATGGTATTTTTATTCCACGGATGTGTGGTACTTCCTATTACTACACCTCTCGTGTTAAACATATTTGACATTAAGAGATAACTGGCAACTGCTGAAATATCATCAGGGTCGTTAATTTGGTAACCACCATCACTGATAAGCCAAACTTTTGGTTTTTGAGAAAACATAGCAGTTGCTACTAATAACATGAAAAGACATAATTTTTTTGTCATTATATAAGAGGTATAGTTTAGTGTACTCAAATATATAATATAAGAAAAGAATTAACATAATGTTATAAGAGGTTAGTTTAGGGATTGCAAAAGGACTCTTATGAGGTGATAACAAGTGTCAAGGCACTGGATCATACCCAGAACCACCCCAAGGGTGACAACTAAATATGCGTTTTATAGCAAGCCAACCGCCTTTTAATAAACCATGCTTTTGTAGGGCTTCTTTACTGTAGTGTGAGCACGTTGGTTGGTATCTGCATGTTGCAGGCGTTAATGGTGATATAAAGGTTTGGTATACTTTAATCAATAGCAAGAAAGGAAAAATGAGTATTTTTTTCATTCTGAGTGTATCAAAAGAAACCAGCGCTTATATGATTTTATAATTTGGTTACCTGATTTTATTTAAATAAGTTCAGAATAACACTTGGGCACTTAGTTTATAGAAAAGGTAGTACCGTCTTTACCATCTTTTAACTGAATACCAACAGCAGCCAATTCATCTCTTATTTTATCTGAAAGAGCAAAGTCTTTATTTACGCGTGCTTCTTGTCTTAGTTTTATTAGAACATCAACAGCACCTGATAACTTATCAGAATTGGTGTTGCTTTCAGCCGTGTTTTCAAGCCCTAAAATATCAAATACAAAGTTATGTATAGTGATTTTTAATAGGTTTAAATCGTCTTTGGTTATAGAGGCCTTGCCTTCCTTGATTTGATTTATAAATTTTCCAGCTTCAAATAAATGAGCAATTAAAATAGGTGAATTAAAATCGTCATTCATAGCATCATAACATTTTTGTTTCCAAGTAGGAATATCAAATGTAGAGTTGTTTGATGTATTTATTTTATTTAATAGGTTTACAGCATCCATTAGTCTATAAAAGCCTTTTTCACTCGCTAATAAACCATCATCTGTTAAATCTAAAACACTTCTGTATGATGATTGCGCGTTAAAAAAACGAATAACACTTGGTGAGTAGGCCTTGCTGAAAAAAGAGTTATTTCCTGAGAGCAGTTCGTCAGGGTTTACAGTGTTTCCTGTGGTTTTTGACATGCGTTGTCCATTTAGCTCAAGCATATTAGCGTGCATCCAGTAATTAACAGGAGAATTTCCTTTAGCGGCTTCATTTTGCGCAATTTCACACTCGTGATGTGGAAATTTTAAATCCATGCCACCACCATGAATATCAAACTGTTCACCCAGATACTTAGTGCTCATAGCGGTACACTCTAAATGCCAACCAGGAAACCCGTCACTCCATGGTGAAGGCCAGCGCATAATATGTTGGGGCTCGGCTTTTTTCCAAAGGGCAAAATCTTGAGGGTTTTTCTTATCACTTTGTCCGTCAAGTGCTCTGGTGTTATGTATTAAATCGTCTAGCTTACGTTTACTCAATTTACCATACTCATGCGTTTCATTAAACTTATGCACATCAAAGTAAACAGAGCCATTAATCTCATAAGCAAAACCATTCTCAATAATGGTGCTAATTAGCTCGATTTGTTCAATAATATGACCTGTTGCTGTGGGTTCAATACTTGGAGGTAAAAAATTGAATGTGTTCAATATGTTATGAAAGTCAACCGTATAACGTTGTACCACTTCCATAGGCTCAATTTGTTCTAAACGCGCTTTTTTTGTGATTTTGTCTTCACCAGCATCAGCATCATTTTCAAGATGTCCAGCATCCGTAATATTTCTAACATAGCGCACTTTATAACCCAAATGCTTCAAATATCGAAATACCATATCAAAAGACATAAAGGTTCTTACGTTTCCTAAATGTACATTGCTATAAACTGTTGGGCCACACACATACATGCCTACATGCCCTTCGTTTATTGGTTTGAATAGTTCTTTCTTTCCGGTAAGTGAATTGTAAATACTTAATTGTTGCGATTGGTATAACTGCATGTTGGTTTAAGTAGATGAGTTATTTTGTTTGACTAAGGATTTAAAATGTGGTATCTAGCTTAATATAATCAAGGAATTCTCTGCGAGTAGCCATATCTTTGAATTTTCCACCAAATTCTGAAGTTACCGTGCTACTTTCAATATCTCTAATTCCTCTTGAATTTACACATAAATGTTTCGCATCAATAACACAGGCTACATCTTTAGTGCCTAAAACGTTTTGAAGTTCTCTTACAATTTGAATTGTTAATCGTTCTTGAACTTGTGGGCGTTTTGCAAAATAATCTACCACCCGATTCATTTTAGATAATCCAACCACGGTGCCATTTGAAATGTAGGCAATATGTGCTCTACCAACTATAGGCAATAAGTGGTGCTCACAGGTTGAGTATACAGTAATGTTTTTTTCAACCAACATTTCACCGTACTTGTATTTGTTATCAAACGTTGAGGCACTAGGTTTTTTATCGGGATCAAGCCCACCAAAAATTTCTTTAACAAACATTTTTGCCACGCGGTTTGGTGTACCTTTTAAGCTATCGTCTGATAAGTCTAAGCCTAAGGTTTCCATAATATGACGCACATCGTCTTTAATAATATCTATCTTTTCTTCATTAGAAAGTTTGAAAGCATCTTGCCGTAAAGGCGTATTTTCAGAGGTTCCAATGTGCTCATTTCCAAGAGCGTCAAAATCTTCTAAGTTGTTATCAAATTTCATCTGTAATACTCAAAATTGAATTTGCAAAGATAAGCATTTCTAGTTTGTTACACTTGGTCTTAACAAATAAATAATATGTACACTTAGTCTGATGCTTTTTGTAAAAATTACAGTTAACTTTTAGAGATAAAAAAGCCTGAAAGTTAATTCAGGCTCAGTATTGGTAATTTTGTGTGTTCTATATGTTAAAGGCAAGAGATAGGGTGAAATTAGTATATTTTCTATCAATGAATGCCTTGTCAATAAGTCCAATGGTATATAGAGGCGCTGCGAATGATCGTTTTGATTCATCAAATGCTAAGTCTAATCGAGTATTTCCAAAATTAAAACCTAAACCAAGGGAATACCCTGTTAAATCACCCACGGTTATACCGTCGGCATACGGACTTTCTTCAAAGCGATACCCACCTCTTAAGCTAATTTGTTTAATTCTATATTCAGCACCAGCTCTGTAAGTGTTTGTACTTTTGAAAACATCTCTTATAATTTGGTTTTGATCAATAAAATCTGGGTCTGAAGTTGGTCTGAACTGCATGTTGCCGTAGTTTTTTCTTGAATAGTCAAAACTAATAATACCTTGTTTATTAAATACATAGGCTAAGCTTCCTGTGAACTTAGAAGGTGTTTTAAGTCTATATCTAGGATATACGTTAACTATTCCAGGGTTAATGGCAGGAAAATCCTGATCTTCTAATTCATCGGTATCAATAAACTCTGTAGTTTCTTCATCAATAGAATACCAGGTTGGGGAATCATACACTAGACCCAAACGAAATTCTGGGCTTAGCTTAACAATACCGCCAAACTGAAAGGAGTATCCAACCCCTCTGGTAGATAAATTTTGCTGAAAATCAACAAAGTTTACAATAGAACCTACGTTAGAATTATTCTCACGAAGCCGGGTAGATTTATCATAACTTATAAAATGAGAGTTAAAGTTAAAACCTAAAGACAAGATGTCTTCGTATTGTGTGGCAAGGTTAAATGTAATTTTACCATTGTAACCCGTGGCAATATAAGAGTAGTTGTGGTTAAAATCACCTGAGGCTACATTGGCATAATAAAGTGTGTTATCGTCATCATCTACTTCAGGATCAAGAATAAAAGATTCAAAACCTAGAAACGCTTGCTGGTGGGCAAAACCAAAGCTGTCACCAATGTCACGATATGCAGAACTAATGGTTTCACCAGGTAGTGCCGAAATATCTGCTAAACGTTTTCCATCAGCATAATCATAAAAGTAACTAGCAATTGAATTACTGAATTGTCCATCGTCATTTGTGTTCAACCCTCTAGCGAACCAGCTTGTTTCATAATTGTTTGTTCGTTCAGAATTAAAACTTAGAGCAAACTTTTTCCAGGGAGACCGATTGCTACGATCTGCAAATACAAATGTTATGCCTCCTTGATTAATTGAAAATTTTGAGTCACTAGAATTAGTAAAACCATTAAAGTAAGTGGTGTTGTTGTCTATTTTAAAATTTGCACCAGTAACAGAGGCATGGCTTTGACTGAAAACAACAGAGCCTGCGGGGTTTAAACTAACGGCGCTCATATCGCCACCTAAAGCTCCAAAGGCGCCACTCATGGCTCTAAAACGCGCGGTTCCATGTATCTCTTCTTGTGAGTATCTAAACGCATCACTAATGTCTTGCGCATGTAATGAAGATAATGAAATAGCTGCAATTAATAGTAAATTTAACTTCTTCATGTGTTTGATGTTTTTAATGTTTGGGGCAAAAAAGGTGTTTGTCTACGTAAGATATTTAACTACTTAAATTTTTATAGAAATGATATTATCGTCTTCTTCCACCTCCCGATGAGCTAGCTCCTGAACTTCTGCCGCCACCAGATGATGATCTTGACATAGAACTACTAGATCTTGAACTGCTACTAGGAGAGTATGATGAACTTCTTGAGGAAGATGATGACCTATAGGTGTTTCCTGAATTATATCTGCTATTTGACGAAGGCTGCCTGTAAATGGTACTAGAACTTCTTCTTGTTGTTGAAGATGATGATCTTGTTGTTGAATTTCTAGACGGTGTTCTTACAGTTGCTGACCGTCTTGTAACTCCTGAGTAAGATCTGTTAACGTTACTTGAATTGCTATTTCTTCTATACGTTGAGGATGGTGTTGAAGCGTATCTACTAACACTGTTGCTTCTTCTATTTGTAGTATATTTTGATGTGGTGCCATTTGATACCCTTGAAGAACTGCGTCGACCTTCATAATTGCCAGCTACAGTATTTTTAGTATTACCATTTCTTGAATATGAACTACGTCTGCCTCCAGAATTAGCATCTGATCTGTTGTAATATGAGCTTCGTCTGCCTGATGTCGAACCAAAATAGTTGTTAGCATAGTAACCACCTCGTCTTGAAGCGCTATAAGATACATAAGGACTGCGGTAGTAGCCGCCCCAATAGCCTCCCCAGTAGCCACCCCAATAGCCTCCGCCCCAGTAATTATTCCATGGGTAGCACCATCCAGGGTATCCCCAATAGCCATTCCAGCCCCAGCCGTAACCAAAGTACCAGTTAGCCCCCCAGTAACCACCCCAACCCCAGCCGTTGTTCACGTAGTTAATGGTAACATTACTGTTGGTTTGCCCCCAACCACCATAACCAGCATAATTATTCGGTATGGAGTCATTTTCTACATAGGCAGAACTTTCATAGGAATCAATATCAGTGAAAATAGCATCTTCTGGTGTCATGCTTTCAGATTCAATAGCTTTTGTTTTAAAATAGTCACTATAGTAATTACTTCTGTTTGCTCTTGAAGTTTCAACAGGTCTTTCTTGGGTTTGTGCAACAGGATCACCATAAATTCCGTCATTGTTTGTACCAACATATTCATAAGATCCACATGATAAAAATCCAAACAATAAGCTAAATAAAGCTATAAATGGCGCTTTTAGTTTTAAGTAGTTGTTAAAATGCATATCTCTTGAATTTTATTGTTGAACATCACAAAAATAGTTAGTTTTGCTGAACTATTTTTTTATTTAACTAAGTCACAACATTTGTGCCAAAAAAATGATATGAGTAAAAAACTTACCAGTAGAGCAACAGATTATTCAAAATGGTATAACGAATTGGTTGTTAAGGCTGATTTAGCCGAGAATTCGGCTGTGAGAGGTTGTATGGTTATAAAACCATACGGATATGCCATATGGGAAAAAATGCAGGGCGAATTAGACAGAATGTTTAAAGAAACGGGGCACCAAAATGCCTATTTCCCCTTGTTTGTGCCAAAAAGTTTGTTTGAAGCCGAAGAAAAAAACGCTGAAGGATTTGCTAAAGAATGTGCTGTTGTAACACATTATAGGTTGCAGAATGATCCAGAAAATAAAGGTAAGTTAAGAGTTGATCCAGAAGCTAGATTAGAAGAAGAGTTAGTTGTAAGACCCACTAGCGAAGCCATTATATGGAATACCTTTAGAGGTTGGATACAATCTTATAGAGATTTGCCATTATTGATAAATCAATGGGCCAATGTGGTGCGTTGGGAAATGCGTACACGCTTATTTTTACGTACAGCAGAATTTTTATGGCAAGAAGGGCATACAGCTCATGAAACTCGTGAAGAGGCACTTGCTGAGGCCGAGTTAATGAATAATGTTTATGCTGCTTTTGTTGAGAAGTTTATGGCTATACCTGTTATTCAAGGGCTAAAAACTGAAAGTGAACGTTTTGCAGGAGCAGATGAAACCTATTGCATTGAAGCCTTAATGCAAGATGGAAAGGCCTTACAAGCAGGAACCTCTCATTTTTTAGGACAGAATTTCGCTAAAGCCTTTGATGTAAAGTTTGCTAATAAAGAAGGCAAGCAAGATTATGTTTGGGCCACTTCATGGGGTGTGTCAACACGATTAATGGGGGCTTTAATTATGACGCATAGTGATGATTATGGTTTAGTATTGCCTCCTAGTTTAGCTCCGAATCAAGTAGTTATAGTTCCTATTTATAAAAGTGAAGAAGATTTAGCTGCCATTACAGAAGTTGCAGAGAGTATAATTAGCGACCTACGAGTAAAAAACATCACGGTTAAATATGATAATAGAACTACTCAAAGACCAGGGGCTAAGTTTGCTCAACATGAGTTACAGGGGGTGCCTTTAAGAATAGCGATTGGTCCTAAAGATTTAGCCAATGGTACGGTTGAACTAGCCCGAAGAGATACCTTAACAAAGGAAATTGTAGGGTTACATGATATAACAGATAAAGTTGATGGTTTGCTACATGAAATTCAGGATACTTTGTTTAACAAAGCGTTAAAGTTTAGAAATGAGCATATCACAGAGGTTGATACTTTTGAGGCGTTTAAAGAAGTTTTAGAGGTAAAAACAGGATTTATTTCCGCACATTGGGATGGAACAACAGAAACAGAAGATAAAATAAAAGAGTTGACAAAAGCGACCATTCGTTGTATCCCTTTAAATGCTAAATTAGAAGAGGGGGTGTGTGTATATTCAGGAAAACCATCTAAGCAGCGTGTGTTATTTGCTAAGGCATACTAAATCAATGTTTAAGATAAATCAATGCAATTTTTTTTGAAAAAAAATTATTTTGCTCTTGCAACATTTAAAAATAGTTGTAATTTTGCAACCGCAATGAAAAACATTGTGAGTTATTTGAAAAGCGAATAAAAAAAGAATAAAAAATTATTTTTTTTACTTGTAGTTTTAAAAATAAAATTTATCTTTGCGCACTCAAAAACAAATGGCCCGTTCGTCTATCGGCTAGGACGCCAGGTTTTCATCCTGGTAAGAGGGGTTCGATTCCCCTACGGGCTACAATATTTTAATTATAGAAAAAGAAAATGGCAAATCATAAGTCAGCATTAAAAAGAATAAGAAGTAACGAAGCAAAACGCTTAACTAATAGGTATCAGCACAAAACGACTCGTAATGCTATTAAGAAATTACGTGAGTTAACTGATAAAAAGGAAGCTGAAGCATTATTTCCTAGTGTTGTTTCTATGCTTGATAAATTAGCAAAGAAAAACGTTATTCATGTTAACAAAGCGGCTAACTTAAAATCTGGTTTAGCAAAACACGTAGCAGCACTGTAATCTATATTTAAATTAAAATATATAAGGCCTCTCAAAATGAGAGGCCTTTTTTTGTATACTGTTTTTTACTCTAAATTTTATATAGGTCCTTTAACCAATTCAATATCTTTTAAAACTTTTGGGTAAAAATATGACCAAGAAAATTTGTAGGTTGTAATGAGTAGCAAAGACACCTCTTGATATTGTTTGATGGCTTCAGTGAGCCTTAACCAAAATTTAGCTCCATTTTCAAGATGAATGATAGATTTATTTTGAAGGGCTTTGTTCTTAGTTTTTATTGTCTCCTCAAGATGATACCTGATTCGGGTTTTTCTCAAAAGTACAAACTTAAATATCTCCAGACTTCCAAATTATGAACTTTTACTTGAAACACCACTGAATTTTTTACAGCAAAAGATACTTTAGGAGAATCCTTGTCAAATTATATGTCAGTTTTTTGTTTGGTGCATGAGATTAAAAAAACAATAAGTATAAACATAAAATGTTTCATACTTGAAATAGGTTTCAAATGTTGAAATTATGGAAAAATAATTACAATTAAAATTTCAAGAAAATAAAGCCAGGAATTCTGTATTATTTTTTAACCGATTTGGTATTTTTACCAACTACATAATACTATAATTAATTATTAAGAAATGGTCTCAAAATATCTGTTTTGCTCTTATAAAACCTCATGTGTATTGAAATGTTCGGTGTATTTTATGTTATTAACAACACTTGTTTTTTCCTGCAAACCTAAGAGTTTTAACGAACCTCAAATTTCGCTAGATAATTATCAAATAGAAGAAGGGTTTGAACTTAGTGTGGCGGCATCTGAACCTTTTATTGAAGCACCTGTGTCTATGGATTTTGATAATAAGGGACGTATGTGGGTGGTTGAAATGAAAGGATTTATGAGAAATCTTCAAGGTACTGGTGATGATATACCAAATGGCACCATTTCTATTCTTGAAGATTTAGACCATGATGGCATAACAGATCACTCTAAAGTGTTTATTGATAGTCTTATATTGCCACGAGCCTTGGCTCATGTATATGGAGGGCTTTTGTATGCAGAACCGCCAAACCTGTGGTTTGTTGATATTAAGGATGACCAGCCAATCAATAAAGTTTTAGTAGACTCTCTGTATTCTGATGGGGGTAATGTAGAGCATCAACCTAACGGATTAATGGTGCATATTGATAATTGGATTTATAATGCAAAATCAAATTTTAGATACCAAAGAAAACATGGTGAGTGGATTAAAGAACCAACATCTTTTAGAGGGCAGTGGGGTATTACTAAGGATAATTTTGGAAGACTTTATGTCAATACAAATTCCACTCAAATAATGGGGGATTTTGTGTTGCCTAATACGATAAATAAAAATGTTTTTTACAAACCAGAAGCAGCCCTAAATAAAACGCTAACAACAAATCAACGGGTATACCCGTTACATGCAACATCAGTAAATCGAGGTTATGTTGAAGGTGTGTTAGATGAGGATAGTTTACTTATAAATGTAACATCGGCGTGTGGTCCCATGATATATCGCGGTGATGCGTTTCCCGAGAATTATTTAGAAAATGCATTTGTATGTGCACCAGAGGCTAATATAGTAAAACGTAATATTCTGTCATTTGAAAATATCGTGCTTAGTGCAACTCAAGCGATTCCTGAGCAGGAGTTTATTGCGTCTACTGATGAAGGTTTTCGTCCTGTAAACTTGTTTAATGGACCCGACGGGAATATGTATGTGGTTGATATGCATAGAGGTATTATACAAGATAAGGCTTTTATGACGCCGTATTTACAGGAACAGACTGCTGTAAAGAAGCTTGACACTATAATTGGGATGGGGCGTATTTTGAAAGTAACTCATAAAAATAATCAACAGGTTTCTCCTATACAAAATTTAGATAAACTCAAGAGTACGGAGCTAGTAGATTTATTAAAACGTAAAAATGGTTGGTTCAGAGATAGGGCCCAGCAATTATTGGTATATAGACAAGATAGAACCGATGAGGTAGTTTCTGCTTTAATAGAGCTTTTACAAGATACTAATAATGATATAACGCAAATTCATGCATTACATACTTTAAATGGTTTAAATGTTTTGGATTTTGAACTATTAGAGTCCTTTGTTTATTCTAGTAAGAATATATTATCCTTGTGTCATGCCATAGTGTTATTAGAGCAGTTCGCATCTGTAGACAGGGTCGCTTCGGTAATAAAACTATTTCAAGAATTAGAATCTAAAGATGATGCATTTATAGATTTATATATTTTATCATCCTTGGGAAATTGGGTGTCATTAGCTGAAGAGAAATTATTTCCATTGGGGCATAACTTATCAAAAAAATATAAGGATGAGCCTATTTTTCAGGAAGCTTTTATTAATAGTTTAAGGGATCATGAGGAGGCCTATGCATCTTACATGAGTACGAATAAAGAACCTTTAAGTAGTGTTGTTTTTCAAAATATTTTAGAAACAACTTTATCTAATAAAAAACAGAATAAGAAGAATTTTATTTACACTAAAAAGGGTGTGTCAACAGATTCTAGAACTGAAGGATATGCTGTTTACAGAAATTTTTGTGCCACCTGCCATGGGCTAAACGGAGAAGGAGTTGAAAACTTAGCACCTCCCTTAATGAATTCAGATTATGTGTCTAACTCACCAGAAAAGTTAGCGCTTGTTGTGTTGCACGGATTAAGAGGACCCATACATGTGAATGATAAATTGTATGAATTCAATATGGTTATGCCTGGTTTGGCAAACAATCCTGAATTTAGTGATGAAGATATTCAAAATATTATTTTATACGTAACTAATGCATTTTCAGGTAATGGAGCAATACTTGATAAAGAAAAAATCATGCAATTACGTAAGCAGAAACCTGAAAAAGATGGTGGGTATTCTGAAGAAGAATTAATCCAGTTGCAAATCAATTAGGGCAATACTCTTTTTTGTAAAATTAAGGGAGCTTTTTTGGGTTGTAAAGTTCTGGTGTTACAGATATTTGAGTAAAAAAATCACCATTAACATCATAATATTTAAAATCTATAGTAACGTTGTTATCTCTGTAAAATTTTAATTCGGGGCTGTTTTTTACGTTTTCAATGACATTTGGTTTGATGTAATTTTCAACTTCTTTTAAATTAACCTCCGATTTTTTTAGATCCTTAAGCGTGTAGTGATAGATGAAATTTGTTTTTGCTATGGATGAAGCACTATCTAATCGTGTGTATTGATCAATTTCTAAGGGCGTTTGCTTATTAAGTTCTGTAGCAGCCTGTTGAAGTTTGTCAGCTAAATCATCTTTTAATAAGTAGGTGACACCAAAAAAGCCTATGGCAAAGGCTGTGATGCTAAAAACTATTCTAAATAGTAGTGTTTTATTTGCTTTTTTCACACGTATTGATTTTAAACTTAGGTGATACAATTTTGGGCTTAAATATAAATGTTTAATGTATTATTCATTGAAAGGTATCTCAAATAAATTTTGGAAAAGGATTAGAATAAGAACACGTTGTGTATAGGTATGCTTTTAAAGAAAAAGCCTCAACCATAAAACGGTCAAGGCCTAATTAAATTTGAGTTAGTTTGTTTTTTATTGAAATTATCCGTTCATAGATATTAAAAACTCTTCGTTGTTTCTAGTTTGTTTAAAACGGTCATTGATAAATTCCATAGCTTCAACCGGGTTCATGTCTGCTAAGTATTTGCGCATTACCCACATACGTTGTACGGTATTGTCATCTAATAATAAATCATCACGACGTGTACTAGATGAAGTTAAGTCTATAGCAGGGAAAATTCTACGATTAGAAATCTTTCTATCTAATTGTAGTTCCATATTACCAGTTCCTTTAAATTCTTCAAATATAACCTCGTCCATTTTAGATCCTGTTTCGGTAAGAGCTGTGGCAATAATAGTTAAAGAACCGCCATTTTCAATATTACGAGCAGCCCCAAAGAAACGCTTTGGTTTGTGTAATGCATTGGCATCAACACCACCACTTAAAATTTTACCAGAAGCTGGTTGTACCGTATTATAGGCTCTTGCTAAACGCGTTATTGAATCTAGTAAGATGACAACATCATGACCACATTCTACTAAACGTTTTGCTTTTTCAAGGACAATATTAGCAATTTTTACGTGCTCATGAGCTTCTTTGTCAAAGGTAGAAGCGATAACTTCACCGCGAACATTTCGTTGCATGTCGGTTACCTCTTCAGGGCGTTCGTCAATTAACAGAATCATTTGGTATACCTCAGGATGATTCGCTGCAATAGCATTAGCAACATCTTTTAATAACATGGTTTTACCCGTTTTTGGTTGTGATACAATCATACCACGTTGTCCTTTACCAATAGGAGAAAACAAGTCCATAATTCTTGTAGAAATAGTGCTTTGTTTTTCGGCAATATTGAATTTTTCCTGAGGAAATAACGGTGTTAAATGTTCAAAAGACACACGGTCTCTCACTACATTTGGGTTCTGACCATTAATCTTGCTTACCTTTATTAAAGGGAAATATTTTTCACCTTCTTTTGGCGGGCGTACATGCCCTAATACAGTATCTCCTGTTTTTAATCCGAATAAACGTATTTGTGATTGCGATACATAAATATCATCAGGTGAGGATAAATAGTTATAGTCCGACGATCTTAAAAAACCATAGCCATCTTGCATGATATCAAGAACACCTTCGCTTTCAATTATAGCATCAAACTCATAGTCTGGTTCGCGATAGCGATTGCGGTTGTCCTTATTTCCTTTATCAACATTAGCGTTTTTTTGGTTTCTATGTTGGTTTTTATTTCTTTGTTTTTGTTGGTTATCGTTTTGTCCCTTTTGCTGTTTAGAAGGATGTTCTTTTTGAGGCACGTCGTTTTTCTCTTCTTTTTGAGGCTTTTCGCTTGCAGCTTTTGCTTCGGGTTTAGTCTCAACAACAGCTTTTGTGCTATCATCGGTTTTTGGTTCTGCAGTATTGCTAGCAGGTCTTTGAACCCGTTGTCTAGGTTTTCTAGCTGGTTTAGCTTCTGCTGGTTTTTCGGTGTTATCTTCTGGGGTAACAGCAGCTTTTACAGCTTTTGGGTCTGCCGCTTGCTGATCAAGAATTTGATAAACTAAGTCTAATTTTTTTAATGATCGGTATTTAGGAACTTTTAATTTTTTAGCAATTTCCTGTAAATCAGCTAGTTTTTTTTCTTTTAATTGTGAAATTTCAAACATTGATGTTTAATTGAATATATTGAATGTTTTGTTTTGATTACTTTTAGTAAAGTAATTCTGAAATAATGATTTTATTCTGAAGAAATAACCGCTTGTTAATACGGTTGTTGAGAATTATTACTGCAATTATACAACTTTATTTTATTTTTTTACATTTATTCTGCTATTTTTGCGGTCTAGTTTTAAAAATAACATGTTACAACGCATTCAAACCATCTATTTATTATGTGCTGCTGGTGTATCGGCAGGATTGATTTATGTGTTTGAATTATGGGTGACTGAAGATCGGGTTAAAGTATTTGCTGCCGACGTGAATTACGTATTTGCGGCGTTTTTAACCTCGGCTTTTTTTGCCTTAGTTGCTATATTTAGATATAAAAATAGGAAGTCTCAATTTATGTTGGGGCGTCTTAACATCATATTAAACTTTATTTTACTAGGATTTTTCGTGTATCAATCTCTAAATTTATCTGGAGAAACGGCGGTTTCTGAGAAAGGTATTGGGATGCTTCTCCCTATTGTTTCTATCGTATTTCTGGCCCTTGCCAATAAGGCCATCAAGAAGGATGAAGATCTTGTAAAATCTGTAGATAGATTACGTTAAACCTAACATCTTAGTAGTATTAGTGCGTTAAAACCCAAAGTGAAAACTTTGGGTTTTTATTTATTCAGCTTATTTTATTTCAACAAGTTCTAACTCAAATGTTAAATCTTGTCCGGCTAAAGGATGATTTGCATCTACAACAATATGCTCATCATGAACTGAAGACACTCTAAATTGAACTTCTCTTCCGTCAGGACCTTTTGATGCTAGAGCCATACCAACCTCAGGTTCCATATCTGGTGGTAATTGTTCTTTCTTAACATCATAAAACAATTCTTCTTGAATATCTCCGTAGGCTTCAGCAACAGGAATTTGAATTGTTTTTTTCTCGTTAACTTCCATGTTGATTAATCCTTTTTCAAAACCAGGAATGAGTAATCCTTGGCCTAAGGTTACCTCTAGAGGTTCTCTTGCTAAAGAACTATCAAAAATTTGACCATCGCTAAGTTTACCTGTGTAATGCACTTTTATAGTGTCATTCTCTTTTACTTGACTCATAATTGTGTTTTCTGTTTATAAAGCCAACAAAGCTACAATTAAATATAAGGAAGACGGGTTTTAAAACGGTAAAATACTGTTAATTGGATTCTATATCCTATTTAGGATATCTTTCTGGGAACTCAATAACTTCTAAATCATCAATTTGTTTCCCATGAATGGTGAAGCGAAGCATAGTTCTCACTTTATGAAATCCGTATTTGCCAACTGCACCAGGATTCATATGTATAAGGTTTAATTTTTTATCGGGCATAACTTTTAGGATGTGAGAATGCCCACAAATGAATAGTCTTGGCGGATTTTTTTGAATAGCCTCCTTAATAGTTGCATTGTATTTTGGAGGATAACCACCAATATGCGTCATCCAAACATCAACATCTTCACACATAAACCGATTGTGTTCAGGAAACTCTACTCTAACCTTACTATTATCAATATTGCCGTAAACCCCTTTTATAGGTTTAAGGCTTTTTATAGCGTCGGTTACTCTTAAATCGCCTATATCACCTGCATGCCAAACTTCATCAACTTGTTTTACGTATTTAAGAATATCATGGTCAATATATCCGTGGGTATCAGATAGTAGGAGTATTTTAGTCATATAATGGTTTGAATCTCAATAAAGGTTTCTTAAGGAACACAAATCTACCTATCTTTGTGCTTTCGCAAAAGTATTAAATTACGTTGAGGTATTTTATAGAACTTTCGTATAACGGAACATCATATCATGGTTGGCAAAATCAACCTAATGCCATATCAGTACAAGAAGTTGTAGAAAAAGCACTTAGTACGTTACTTAGAAAACCAACAACCATTGTAGGGGCGGGAAGAACAGATACCGGTGTACATGCTGCCCAGATGTATGCACATTTTGATACTGAAGCTACTGTTGATAAGCAAAACTTAATTTATAAGTTAAATTCATTTTTACCGGCAGATGTAGCCATTCATGATATATTTCCTGTAAAACCTGAGGTGCATGCACGTTTTGATGCTTTAAGTAGAGCATATTTATACCGTATACATTTAAAAAAGAACGTGTTTAATGTGAATCAAAGTTATTATGTAAAGCAAGCGCTTGACGTTAATAAAATGAATGCAGCCTCTAAAATTTTATTTCAGTATAAAGATTTTCAATGCTTTTCAAAAAGTAATACCGATGTAAAAACGTATTATTGTGATATCATGCATGCAAAGTGGTTTTTTAAAGAAGATGAGCTTCATTTTGTAGTAAAAGCTAATAGGTTTTTACGAAATATGGTGAGAGCTATTGTAGGCACTATGATTAATATTGGGCTTGGTAAGTTAGAAGCTGATGATTTACATGATATCATTAAATCTAAAAATAGGAGTGAGGCTGGTTTTTCAGTACCCGCTCATGGTTTGTATTTAACAGATATTGAATATCCAAAAGATATAAAAATATAAATGAGTAAGATAAAGGAAAGTATTTTCGATTTTGACCTTTTTAAACGACTTTTTGAATACATAAAACCTTATAAGTTAATCTTTGTAGGATTAGTTGTTTTGGTCATTTTATTGGCTGTTTTTGGTGTGGCTACGCCAAAAATAACGCAATATGCTATAGATGAGAGTATTACCAAAAAAGAGGCACAATACTTTCTTTTTTATATTGTTATTATGCTTGCTGTTTTGTTGCTTCAAACAGTTTTTCAGCTACTATTTATTTATTACGCGTCGTGGTTAGGCCAAAATTTAGTCATGGATGTTAGGGTTAAGCTCTTTAATCACCTGCTCAAATTTAAAATGCAGTATTATGATAACTCCTCTGTAGGTGTTCTAATCACTAGAGCCGTAACAGATATGGAGCGTATTGCAGATATTTTTGGGCAAGGGCTTTTTATGATTATTAGAGACCTGTTAACTATGTCGGTTGTGTTTGGGGTTATGGTATATACTAATGTTAGGCTAAGCTTAATTGTATTCTTAATGCTACCTATTTTACTCTATGCTACTCGGGTATTTCAAAAATATATGAAGAAGGCTTTTGAAGAAGTAAGAACTGAAGTATCTAACCTCAATTCATTTGTGCAGGAGCGTTTAACGGGAATGAAAATTTTACAACTGTTTACAAGAGAATCTGTAGAAATTGAAAACTTTAAAGCGATTAATGAACGTCATAAAAAAGGTTGGCTTAAAACAGTTTGGTATAACTCCATATTTTTTCCGCTAGCAGATTTATCAGCATCAATAACCATAGGTTTGGTAGCGTGGTATGGTGGTTTACGGGTTGTATTAGACGGTACTGTTACGCAAGGCGTCTTGGTGTCTTTTATTATGTTTATCCCTATGTTATTTAGGCCTTTGCGTCAAATAGCAGATAAATTTAATACACTACAAATGGGCATGGTAGCGGCTAAACGGGTGTTTAAAGTTATTGATACGACTTCTCAAATTGATGATCATGGCACTTATGTGGCCGAGCATTTTAAGGGAGATATTTCTTTTGAAAATGTATATTTCAACTATGTTGAAGATGAACCCGTTTTAAAAGGTATTTCATTTCATGTTAAAGCAGGGGAAACTGCAGCGATTGTAGGCGCTACTGGCGCAGGAAAATCAACGATCATTAATCTTTTAAATCGGTTTTACGAAATAAACGAGGGGGTTATTGCTGTTGATGGTATTAATATTGAGCAGGTTACTCTGGCATCATTAAGAACCCAGATAGCAGTAGTGTTACAGGATGTTTTCTTGTTTGCAGATACAATATTTAATAACATCACCCTTAATCATCCAGAAATTACTGAAGAGCAGGTGTATCAGGCGGCTAAAGCTATTGGTATACATGATTTTATCATGACCTTACCAAACGGCTATCAATACAATGTTAAAGAACGCGGTGTTATGCTGTCTTCTGGCCAACGCCAGTTAATCTCTTTTTTAAGAGCCTATGTCACAAATCCGAGTATATTGGTTTTAGATGAAGCCACCTCTTCTGTAGATTCCTATTCAGAACAGCTTATTCAGAACGCTACAGATAAAATTACTAAAGGCAGAACTTCAATTGTTATTGCGCATCGTTTGGCTACCGTTAAGAAAGCTGATAAAATTATTGTGATGGATTCAGGTACCATTGTAGAGCAAGGCACACATGAAGAATTGCTGAAAAAAGAAAACGGGTACTATAAAAATCTGTACGAGGTTCAGTTTTTACAAGAAGAAGTAGCCTAATTATTTAGAAATAGTATTATTGGTGAATAAGGTTTTCAAGGTAGGTCTCTCCAAAAACAAAATAGATAAAACTTATTGTTACAAAGATGGTCAAGTAATAAATAATAACAATGAGTAAAGAAATACTTAATAGTTTTAAGGCCATTGACTTGAAGCTTTTGTTGTAAATACGTTTTAAAACAAAGCCAAGATAGAGTGTTTTAAAAACGAGTAATCCCCATCCAATATTTACCATACTAAGATTAATTAGTGCTGCAAATATGGAAATCACAACGGTGATTAATGTAGTATGCGCAAAAATATAAATGTGAGCTACCAATAATTCGGTATAATTATATGTTTTGTTTTTTCTAAAGACAAGTCTTGTTATGCCAGTAAAAATAGGTATTAGGCAAATAAGGACCAGCGTTTGATGACTTTGAAGGCTTTTTACAATTTGATTTGATAAATGAGCCGTTTCTCTTGTGGCTGTTTTAGATAAATCTGAAAACTCAGGAAAGTAATTGTTTAATATAAAAAGCTCTAACCCCGTAAAAGTCAAAGCTAGTGCAAAATAGCCAATCACATTAATGTATTTTTTTCTAATCCCCTTTATATATGAATTAATAACATCTTCAGGTGTATAGAAAAGTGATAGAAATGTTTTAAAAAATAGATTGTCTAAATTCAGAAAAGTTTGAATATACAATTGAAAAAGGCGCTTTAAAGTTAAGCGTTCTTGCGTCGCTTTTTCACCACAGCAATAACAATATTTAGCGTTTTCAATAAGTTTTGTTTTGCAGTTGAAGCATAACATATTAGCTTAAGTCTTTTTTAATCATATCGCTTAGTTCGGCAGCATCTTCAAAAACCACGAACTCTCCATCTTTAAAATAAGACATGTGTCCCGTTTCTTCACTAACCACCAACGCTAAGGCATCTGTTTTTTCCGTTACTCCAATGGCTGCTCTATGTCTTAAACCAAAACGCTGCGGAATATTTTTTTCGTTATTAACAGGAAGAATCACCCGTGTGGCTTTAACAATATTATTACTTACTATAATGGCGCCATCATGCAGCGGACTATTTTTAAAGAATATACTTTCTATAATGGGTTGGGTAACTTTTATATTCATTTCGTCTCCTGATTCCGATAGAAAATCAAGATTGTTATTGCGTTCAAAAACAATAATAGCACCTGTTTTGCTCATAGACATTTTGCTGCAGGCAGTAACAATAGCGTCTACATCGGTTGTATTTGAAACTTCGGTTTTTAAAAATTTAAAGGACTTTAAAATATGTCCTTTGCTACCAATGTTTGAGGATCCAACCATGAGTAAAAATTTCCTGATTTCAGGCTGAAAAATAACAATTAAAGCAATGATTCCAACCTTCATAAACCCACCAAAAATACCAGATAATAACTCCATGTTTAAGAAACTGGTTACCTGCCAGGCTACATAAATAATAATAATGCCTATAAATATGTTTATGGCTACGGTGCCTTTAATTAACCGATAAACATAGTACAGCAATAAGGCTACTAGAATAACGTCAATAACGTCAACAACGGTAAATTTTAAAAGGTCTTTAAAAATATCCAAAGGTGTGGGGTTTTGGTAAATTTAATAAAATATGGTTAATCATCAATAAACTCTTCATTTGATATTGAAGCGTTTTGTATTTGAGCCTTTTCTATAAGTGCTTTATAAGAGATGTACTCTTGAAATGATAGTTTTTTATCAAACCGTAAGGACCACACAAAACCCGTAGAATCAATGCGCTTAAGGTCTTCTATAAGGGTAGCTTTATTTGAAAGGGTTACAAAAGGTTTCGCATTGGGGTTAAGAATAAAAATATCGCCATTGGCATCAAAATTTATAGGCTTTATGTTTTTAGAAACTTGAGTGGTACTCTTATTTAGAGTATTTATAACGTAATTAATATTAGTAAATTCCAGAAAACCTAGATTTTTAATAATCAGATCATTACAAGTAAAATAATTTTTTGCAAGCTCATTTTTATGAGAAGATTTGGACTTTTTCTCCTGAAGAAATTTAATATGAGGTATGGCTTGATTTAAAGATAAGCGTTTGTCAACATTGATGAGCCAATTTGTAGTGCTGATAAGGTTACGCCTGTTAAGTTCAACACTATCAGGTTGGGATTCGTCATAAAATAAGTACGCCGCAGAAACGTCTTGTATTTGGGTTGTTTTAGCCTGATTTATTTCTGGCAATAGAACCACTTTATCTTTTCCGCAGGCCATAAATAAAAGTGAGAGCAAACCACTAATGGTTAAGTTTTTTGTTATTTTTCTAATCATCATGAAGTGTTTCAAAGAGTTTTACACATTCTATAGCTTCTTTTACGTCATGAACCCGCAAAATAGATGCGCCTTTTTGTAAGGCTAAAGTGTTTAAAACGGTAGTGCCATTAAGCGCTTCTTTTGCAGAAACTTTTAAGGTTTTGTAAATCATAGATTTTCTAGAAACCCCAACTAACAGGGGGCGTTCAGTAATGTTTAAGAGGTCTAGTTTATTAAGTAGCTCAAAATTTTGGTTTAAGGTTTTTGAAAACCCAAAACCAGGATCAATAACGAGGTCTATAATCCCTGCTGCTGTTGCAGCGTTGAGGCGTTCTGAAAAATAAAACAGCATATCTTTAATTAAATCATCATACTGCGTTTGTTCTTGCATATTTTGAGGTGTACCTTTCATGTGCATCATAATATAAGGTACTTGCAAGCTGGCTACCGTAGTTAACATCTGGTCATCTAGCTTTCCTGCCGAAATATCATTTATTATAGCTGCGCCTGCCACAACACATTGTTTAGCAACCTCGCTTCTAAAGGTGTCTATTGATAATAATACCTCAGGAAATTCTTTTAAAAGACATTGTACAATGGGCAGGATGCGTTTTAGTTCTTCATCTTGGCTTACATGTTTGGCATTAGGTCTTGAACTATAAGCACCAACATCAATAAAACTAGCACCATGATTAAGCATGTTTTCAACATGACGTAAAATCTCATTTTCTTTTTTAAATTGACCGCCATCATAAAAAGAATCGGGGGTAATATTTAAAATACCCATCACCTTAGGGGTAGATAAGTCAATGAGTTTTCCTTTGCAATTAAGAGTCATTCAGTTGTATTTAAAGGTGTTTGTATATCGTTTAAAACTTTAAACCATAAACCTTGAACATTCTAATAATTTATGCGAAATTTACGCAAAATTCAATTGATTCATGCAAGATACTTCAAAACAATATGACGCCGTCATAGACACTTGTAAAAGTTTATTTAGAAATAAAATGAGTGATTATGGAAGCGCTTGGAGAATACTTAGATTGCCATCTTTAACCGATCAAATTTTTATTAAAGCACAACGTATAAGAGGGCTTCAGGAAAATGCGGTAAGAAAAGTAGATGAAGGACAACAAAGTGAGTTTATAGGTATAATTAACTATTGTATTATGGCCTTAATTCAAATAGATAAAGGTGTGGTTAATCAGCCAGATATGTCTACCGAAGAAGCGATGACCTTATATACAGAAAAGGCAGGAATTACCAAAAAACTCATGGAAGATAAAAACCATGATTATGGTGAGGCCTGGCGTGAAATGCGCGTGAGTAGTCTTACTGATTTGATTTTACAAAAGTTATTGCGCGTTAAAGAAATTGAAAATAACCAGGGTAAAACATTAGTGAGTGAAGGCATTGAGGCCAACTATCAAGATATGATTAATTATGCTGTTTTTGCTATGATTCACTTAAACGAAGAGGAGGTATGAAGGTATTAGTAGCCGTTTCAAGACTATTTGTTGGTGTATTGTTTATTATATCTGGGTTTATTAAACTTAATGATCCGCTGGGGTTTTCCTATAAGCTACAAGAGTATTTTAGTCCAGATGTTTTAAATATTCCGTTTTTAGAGCCTTATGCGTTGGGTATTTCTGTTTTAGTTGTGGTTTTTGAAGTTGTTCTAGGCGCTTTTTTACTCGTAGGTTATAAACCCAAATTTACAGTTTGGAGCTTATTGCTTATGATTCTTTTTTTTACGTTTCTCACGTTCTATTCTGCTTATTTTGATAAGGTAAAAGATTGTGGTTGTTTTGGTGATGCTTTAAAACTTACACCATGGGAAAGCTTTACCAAAGATGTGGTGCTCTTGGTTTTTATTTTAATCTTGTTTGTAGGTGTAAAATATATCCAGCCTGTTTTTGGTAAATTACAAACTACCTCTTTGGCATTGTTAAGTTTTATTGTAAGCTTATGGTTTGGTTATCATGTTTTAGAACATTTACCGTGGATTGATTTTAGAGCTTATAAAATAGGTGCTAATATTGCCGAGGGCATGAAAGTTCCAGAAGATGCTGCAAAGCCTGTTTTGGAATATACTTGGACGTTTAATGTGAATGGAAAGGAACAAGACATTGTAACAGATGGTTCTTACCCTTCCGTTGAAGGCGATTTTGTATCTGTTGATACTAAAGTTATCGAGGAAGGTTATACCCCACCAGTAGTTGATTTTTCTATTGAATTTGATGATGAAGATTTAACAGAATATTTTCTAAGTCAAGAGCATGTTATTCTTGTGATATCCTATAATTTGGATAAAATTGAAAAGAATGGAGCGTTAAAGTTGAAGAACCTTCAAGATGATGCCTTAAAAATGGGCTATAGCATTATTGGTTTAACAGCCTCGGGAGCTGAAGCAAAACAGCGTATTAATGAAGCTTATAATTTAGATTTTTCTTGGTATTTATGTGACGAAAAAGCACTTAAAACGGTGGTGCGTTCTAATCCTGGTGTTTTGGTGCTTGATAAAGGAACCGTAAAACAAAAGGTACATTGGAATGATATAGAAACCTTAGAGTTGCCTGCAACTTTTTCAAATTTAAAACTAAAGAGCAAATTAGATACCATTTTTAGCCTTGATCAGAAGTATCGAGACACTTGGGAAAACTATGATAAGAATTTTAAAGAGCAATCGGAATTAGATAGTTTAAATTTGATTGACGTTGAAAAAATTATAAAAGAATTTGGTTATCCAGGCAAAACATTAGTGGGAGATAAAACAAGTTCAGTTGCCTTTTATGTTATACAACATTCTAATAAAATTGAAGATTATTTACCTACCCTTGAAAAAGCTGCAAAAATGGGTCAGTTAGATTTTGTCAAGTTTGCAATGGCAAAAGATCGCTATTTAATGAGTATTGGAAAGGAGCAAATCTATGGCACTCAAGGTACAGTGTTAAATCAAAATAGTGCTCCAACAAACATTATTTGGCCAATAAAAAATGTGTCGCTTGTTGATTCGTTACGTTTCGTTGCTGGTTTTAAAAGTACTGTGGAACAAAATGGCAAAAAATTATTTGGAAGTAATTTTAAGTTTGAGGCTTTTACCTTAAGTGACATTAAAACACAGGAAAAAGATAATCCATGGCTTATGGAGTTATTAAAAGATGTTGAATGATTATTAATTGTAAGACAAACTGATAAACTATATTATAAATAAAATAGGATATGCACTACTCACATTGTTTGGGGTAGTCACTGTGATATTCTTTTTATTTAATGTACTGCCAGGAGACCCAGCCCAAATGATGCTCGGACAGAATGAGGATAGTGAGCAGTTGTTAGCAGTAAAGAAAAAATATGGGTTTGATAAACCCATCACTACCCAATATGTGTATTATTTAAATGATTTGTCTCCACTTTCATTGCACTCTAAAACGGCTGGTCATTATACCAATTTGCAGACTGGAAAATATAATGCCAAACAACTTTTTAGTGTAGGAAATATAATTGTAGCCGTAAAGTTGCCTTACCTAAGAGAATCATTTGCAAAGCAAGGCAAAAGAGTGAGCGAAGTTTTAGCAGAAACCCTGCCCAATACATTTGTTTTAGCGGTATCAGCAATAGTGATAGCTATAGTTTTAGGAATTTTTTTAGGAATTTTTTCCGCGCTTTATAAAGATACTTGGTTAGATAAAACCATTCAAATATTAAGCACTTTAGGCATGAGTGTGCCATCGTTTTTTAGTGCTATTTTATTTGCATGGGTCTTTGGTTATGTTTTGCATGCCTATACCAATTTAGAAATGACAGGGAGTTTGTATGAGCTCGATGATTTTGGTGAAGCCATTCATATTAGGTGGAAGAATCTTATTTTACCCGCTATTGTTTTAGGTATTCGTCCTTTGGCAGTAGTCATTCAGCTTATGCGTAATTCTTTACTTGAAGTTTTTAATCAAGATTTTATTAGAACTGCTAGAGCAAAAGGATTAAGTGAGTTTCAAATAATAAAGAAACATGCTGTAAAAAATGCTTTAAACCCTGTGGTTACAGCTATTTCAGGTTGGTTTGCAAGTATGCTAGCTGGAGCTGTTTTTGTGGAGTATATTTTTGGATGGAATGGCTTAGGGAAAGAAATTGTAAATGCCTTAAATACGCTAGACCTGCCTGTAATTATGGGTTCTGTGTTAATTATTGCCATATTGTTTATAATTATCAATATTTTTGTAGACTTAATTTATGCATGGTTAGATCCTAAGGTGAAATTGGAGTAATGATTTGAATACTTACCGACTAATCTTAATAAATTAAAAGAAAAACTATATGAGGAAAGTAATTTACTTACTGTTGGCTTTATTAAGCTTTTCAAACTGTGAATCACAGGATAAAACAAAATTTTCTGAAGCAGCTCTAAATGATACTTTTGTTAATTTAGAAGGTGATACTGTAGTGTTTAAAGAGGTTTTAAATCAGCACCAAGGAAAATTAATCATTATAGACATTTGGGCATCGTGGTGTGGAGATTGTATTAAAGGTATGCCTAAAGTAAGAGCCCTGCAAGAAGCACATCCTGAAGCGGTTTATTTGTTTTTGTCTTTAGATAGAGGACAAGATGCCTGGAAACGTGGTATCAAAAAGTATCGTATTCAAGGAGAACACTATTATTTGCCAAATGGTAAAAAAAGTGCCTTTGGTGATTTTGTGAATATTGATTGGATTCCTAGGTATATGGTGGTAGATTCAGAAGGAAATATAAAATTGTTTAAAGCGGTAGAAGCTGATAATAATCAGATTACGGAAGCCCTTTTATAATTACATTTGCAATAAATTTAGAAGTAACTATTAATAAATAATCCTTCCGGTTGGGAGGTAAAATAACAAAAATGAGAAAACAAATCGTAGCTGGAAACTGGAAGATGAACAATGATTTATCACAAACCGAGGCATTAATTACAAGCTTAAAAGGACAAACCAAAACATCAAATGCAGAGGTCATGGTAGCGCCAACAGCAACTAATTTATGGCAAGCAAATAAAAGCTTAATGGGAACAGATATTGAGGTTATCGCTCAGAATATGCATTTTGCTGAAAGTGGTGCTTACACCGGTGAAATCAGTGCTAGCATGTTAAAAAGTATTGGCATAAATACTGTTATTTTAGGGCACAGTGAGCGTAGAGAGTATTTTAATGAAACCGATGAGTTATTAGCTAAAAAAGTTGATGCAGCTTTAGCAAATGATATGCGCGTAATTTTTTGTTTTGGAGAAGAATTAGCAGATAGAAAGGCTGGTAATGAAGAAACTGTTGTAGGAAATCAAATTAAAAATGCTTTATTTCATTTAGAAGCAGAAGCGTTTAAAAACATCGTTTTGGCGTACGAACCTGTTTGGGCTATTGGAACTGGTGAAACAGCCAGCCCTGAGCAAGCTCAAGATATGCATGCTTTTATTAGAAAAACATTAGCTGATAAATATGGTGATGCTGTAGCCAATAGCGTTTCTGTTCTTTATGGAGGTAGCGTAAAGCCAGCGAATGCTAATGAAATTTTCTCTAAACCAGATGTTGATGGTGGTCTAATAGGCGGTGCGTCACTTAATGCTGAAGATTTTTATGCCATTGTAAATGCATTTTAATTAAATCAGAATAAAGTATTTAAGTGTAACCTCTATATTTCATAGGGGTTACGTTTTTTAATGCGATGTGTTTCTGATTCTCGAAAAAGTTATTATTTCTGGGTTAGCCTTTTACTAAAAAAAAATAAAAATGTCAAATATCATTTATATAGGATACGAATTTGAAGTATCGCCCGAACAACCAGGAGTGGAAATCCTAATTGCAGAGTTAGGGTATGCTGGTTTTGAAAGCTTTGTGGAAACGCCACATGGGGTAACGGCTTATATTCAAAAAGAGGAATGGCATAATAGTATTTTGGATGACATTCAAATTTTAAATTCCGAGGAGTTTATTATAACGTATTCTTTCAATGAAATTGAGCAAACCAATTGGAATGCTGAATGGGAGAAAAATTTTAATCCAATAGTTGTGGATGATATTTGTGCTGTGAGAGCGCCTTTTCATGACAAGTTTAATACTCCATATGATATTGTCATTGAACCCAAAATGAGTTTTGGTACAGGTCATCATGAAACCACACATATGATGATTCAACATATTTTAAAGAATGACTTTAAAGGAAAATCTGTTTTAGATATGGGATGTGGTACTGGAGTTTTGGCTATTTTAGCTGAAATGAAAGGAGCAAAACCTATTGATGCGGTTGATTATGATAACTGGTGCTACCTAAATAGTCTTGAAAATGTTGATAGAAATCATTGCGAACACATCACGGTTATAGAAGGTGATGCTTCTGTATTGGGTGAACATACTTATGATATTATAATAGCTAATATCAACAGAAATATTCTGCTACAAGATATGGCGACTTATGTATCTTGTTTAAATGCAGGAGGCATGTTGTTATTAAGTGGATTTTATAATGATGATATTCCTGCTATCAAAGCGGCTTGTGAAACGCATCTGTTAAAATTTGAAGAAAAATTAGAAAGAAATAATTGGGTTGCTTTAAAATTTTTAACTTAGTCTAAGTTTTTGCATAAAAAAGTTAAAGCTATGAGTTTAAAAGAAAAAATATCAGAAGAGCTTCTGCTTGAGGAAGAGGTAGTTACGCAAAATGAAATTGTGTTGTATAACGATGATGTAAATACTTTTGATCATGTTATTGATACCCTTATTTATGCCTGTGACCATACTGCAGAACAAGCCGAGCAATGTTCTCTAATAGTACATTACAACGGAAAATGTACGGTAAAAACAGGCGAATTTGACGACTTAAAACCACGCTGTTCTATGTTATTGGAAGCTGGTTTAAGTGCCGAAATAGTTTAAAAAACTAGGCGTTCATTTTCCCCATGGCGCAACTTACAAAAGATTTTGCTTTAGTAGTAAGTACATTTTTATCTCCTTCCTCTGGATAACCAGCACTAGCTAGTACTTGTTTTACCTCATTAATAGTATCTGTGTTAGAGTAGCTGAAACTAACCGTTTTGGTTTCTGCATCTATGTTTAAATCAGAAATGTCTTCAATGCCCACTAATTTATTTTTTATGGTTGTTGCACATCCATGGCACTTTAAGTTTTGAACTTGAATATTTGCTTTCATAAGTAGTATATTTATAATGTTGACGGACAAACATATTCTGTTGTCGGTAACCCTGCCTTCTTCATAGCGTCAAAGCCACCATCAATGTCTATTAAATTATCAAATCCTCTGGCCTTTAAAATGGATGCAGCAATAACTGAGCGGTAGCCACCAGCACAATGAATATAGTAGGTTTTGTTTTTGTCAATGTCACCCATATGTGCATTGATAAAATCTAAAGCAAAATGGTTAACAGCGGCATGATCTAAATGTTCAGATTTAAACTCGCCATCTTTCCTAACATCTAGAATATGTATAGTTTCATTTTTTAAATGCTGAGCAAGGGTTTCGGCTGAAATCGAAGAAATAGTTTCAATATCCTTACCAGCAGCTTTCCAGGCGTCAATTCCACCTTCAAGATAACCTAAAGTATTATCATAACCAACACGTGATAATCTTGTAATAGCTTCTTGTGCTTTTCCTTCTGGGGCAACAAGTAAAATAGGTTGTTTTAAATCGGAAATTAAGGCGCCCACCCAAGGTGCAAACCCGCCATTTAAGCCAATAAAAATAGCATTGGGAATGTAACCTTTTACAAAATCTTGTTGTGTTCTAACATCTAGCACTAAAGCACCTTCTTCATTTGCTAAGTATTCAAATGCTTCAGGTGATAATGGCTTGTTACCTTGTTCAAGAACGGTTTCAAAATTAGCATACCCTTGTTTATTCATCATGGCATTTTTTGCAAAATACTGGGGTGGTGGAGCAATACCGTCAAGTACTTCTTTCACAAATTCGGCTTTGCTCATGTCTGATCTTAACGCATAGTTGGTCTTTTTTTGCTCTCCTAAAATACCAACAGTCTCTTTACTCAGGTTTTTTCCACAGGCGGAACCAGCACCATGAGCTGGGTAAACTATTATATCATCAGGCAAAGTCATAATTTTGTTGCGAAGTGAATCAAAAAGCATTCCTGCTAAATCTTCCTTTGAAAGATCTGATTTAACGGCTAAGTCTGGTCTGCCCACATCTCCTAAAAACAAAGTATCTCCAGAAAAGATAGCATGCTCTTTACCGTTTTCGTCAATAACAAGGAAAGTAGAAGACTCTAGGGTATGTCCTGGGGTGTGGAGCACTTTTATGGTAATCTCTCCCAATTTAAATTCTTCATTATCGTGTGCACTATATATGGCATACTCTGTTTTTGCATTTGGACCAAATACAATGGTAGCACCCGTTTTTTTGGCCAAATCTAAATGACCCGAAACAAAATCAGCGTGAAAATGAGTCTCAAAAATGTATTTAATTTTAGCATCTTCAGCCTTGGCCTTGTTAACATATTGTTGTGTTTCCCTTAAAGGGTCAATGATGGCAACTTCTCCCTTTGATTCAATATAGTAGGCTCCTTGAGCTAAACATCCCGTATAAATTTGTTCTATTTTCATTGCAATCTTATCTTTTGTCTTTTGTTTTAAAAGAGTATTTCTTTTTCTAAAATGAGCATACAAAATTACAATTAGAGCAGGATTTCTTTTGTAACTTATATTACATAGTTTAGTTAAGTTCTTTGTATATTATATAGCTGGCCATTAGGAGAACAAAAAAGCCAAAGCTTTTTTTTAGTTTCTTACCACTTATAAACTTTGATAGGAATACCCCAAAAATAATTCCTGCTATTGAAATAAGTGTGAAAATAATAAGAAAACTCCATTCAATATCTATGGTTTGAACATCGCCAATAAACCCGATGAGAGAATTAATAGTGACGATAATTAAAGAGGTGCCAACCGCTTTCTTCATAGGTATGTTGGCCCAAATAACCAATGCAGGAACGTACAGAAATCCACCGCCAGCTCCAATTATACCAGTTATCATACCAATTATTAAACCTTGAATAAAGGTTTTGTAATAAGCCTGCGGTATGGTATAAACAACTTTTTCTTTGTTGTCTTTTATCATAGATATTGAGGCTATTACCATAATAAGAGCAAAGAAAATCATGATCCCCATGTCTTTGGTTAGGGTGTAGTTTTCAAATGAGAATAGCGTTTCGGGTATATTTGGAACTAAGTATCTACGAGTAAGGTAAACAGCCGCGAAAGATGGAAAAGAAAAGGCTAAACCTGTTTTAAAATCTACAAGGCCTTTTTTATGCTTTTTATAGGTGCCAACTAAAGAAGTAGTACCTACAACAAAAAGCGAATAAGCTGTGGCTATAACAGGATTATATCCTAAAAGATATACAAGCAAGGGCACGGTTAAGATAGAGCCACCACCACCAATTAAGCCTAAAACAAGACCAACTATAAGGGCGCCTATATAACCTAATACCTGGATATTATCCATGATTAATGCGGAAGTTTATTTTTGAGTATGCCGTAAATAAAAGTACCTAGTACTGCTGCTGCAATAACAATAATCATGCTCCAAACACCTGCACCTAGTAAAATGTACATAGGGCCAGGACATGCACCAATTAATGCCCAGCCAAGGCCAAAAATAGTGCCACCAATAATTAATCTTGCAAATCCATTTTCTTTCTTAGGAACAAAAATATGCGCTCCTTTAAAGCTTTTTATATAACCTCGTTTTGAGATTTGAAGGAAAATAATACCAGAAATAACAGCAGAACCAATAATGCCGTACATATGAAATGATTGAAATCTGAACATTTCATAAATTCTAAACCATGATACGGCTTCAGATTTTACTAAAACAATACCAAAAAAGATTCCAACGAGTAAATATTTTAATAGTTTCATAATCTAAAATAGTAATGGTAGAATAAAATTCGTCATGATAAGTCCGCCTATAAAAAAGCCTATAACAGCAATAAGCGAGGGTTTTTGTAAACTGCTTAGTCCAGTAATAGCATGCCCAGAGGTACATCCGTCGGCATATCTTGTACCAAACCCTACTAATAAACCGCCAATAATGAGTAAAATAAGACCTTTAGGGCTGGCTACCGCATCAAAACTGTAAATTTCATCAGGAACAAGTTTCGCTCCAGGGGTTTCAAAATTCATAGTTTGAAGTTCTAATACTGTTTTTGGGTTAAGATCTGTTCCACTATCATTTGATAAATAATTAACCGCGATAAAACCACCAATCATGGCACCAACAAGTACAGTTAAGTTCCAAATTTGATCCCGCCACTTGAATCTGAACATATCGGAAAATTTTCCAGCACCACCCATAGCGCAAAGTGTTTTTAGGTTGGAGGACATACCAAAGGTTTTTCCAAAGTATAAAAGTAAGGCCATGACAAGGGCTATTAATGGCCCAGATACATACCAAGGCCAAGGATTTAAAAGAACTTCCATAGTCAATTTTTTTTGTGCAAAGTTATTTTCTTGTAATGATTGTTATGTAATATATGTTACTTAGAGAAAAAATATATTTACCTATGACCATTTATTGCTAAATGTGCATAGGTTAAATGTGTATGAATAAAAAGTGACCTCTTATTTAAAATTTAAAGAATCTCAATTTTATTTCTGCTAAGTTTTATTTTATTCTCGTTCTCAAGTTGTTTTAAAAGTCTAGATATAACTACTCTTGAAGTATTTAAATCAATGGCAATATCTTGGTGTTTAACTATAATGGTATTTGAACCATGTAATACCGTTTTGTTAATTAAATACTTAAGTAAACGTTCATGCATTTTTATAAAGGCTAGATTGTCTATGGCCTCAAGCATTTCATCAAATCTGGTTTGATAGCTTTCCAAAATAAAATTTCTCCAACTTGCATTTTCATGAAACCACTTTTCCATATATTGTACAGGAATCATGACTAAACTTGAATTCTGTTCGGCCACAGCTCTAATTTTGCTTTTAGTGGTTCCCATACAGCAGGTAAGCGACATGGTGCATGTTTCACCAGCTTCTAAAAAATAGATAAGCAATTCGTTACCATGCTCGTCTTCTCTCAAAATTTTAATATTACCACTTAACAATAAAGGAATATGTTTTAGTGGCTGATTAATGTCTATAATAATGTCATCTTTTTGAAATGTTTTAAAAATACCTATTTCAGCAATTTCATTTAAAACTTGTTCGTCAAGAATGTGATTATATTTCTCTGTTAGCAGTGAATCTGTCATGCATCAAAAATAATGATTTATAAGGCAAATAAGACGAAATATTTTGCTTTTATAAGGAGAATATTTCTTGAAATTTTAAATCTAATTTGTTTTTTTGAAAGAATTATCCTGTTTTTTAACGTGATTTTTATTAACTTTTAATAGATACAAATTTTTTGGTTCTCTAAAGATGTTATATTGTTGTTTTTATGTATAGCATTAAAAATCAGTATGTTGTAGTGTTTGTCAATATCATGTCAAGTTTATATTTAGAACAGGTTTTATATTTAAACTTTAATTTTAGATATATTTATCAACAGAATGAAAATCTATAACTAAACTAAAATAATTATGACAAGTAAAAAACCACACATTATTCCAATTTAAGTAAAGGTTGTTTTAAATAAACTTGACATTAAAAGTTTATAAGACCTTATTTCTAAATCTTTAGAAAACTCTTTTGTAATTATTATTTAAATCTTTTGAATGTTTACATGAAAAAGCTAATCATGAGGTGTTTTTTATGTCTTGATTTAAATAATTTAACAAAAAATTAACAAATTAACTAAACCCAAAATTAATTAAATATGAAAATTGATTTCCTTGAAAAATGGTCATTTAAGAAATGGCAATTCAAGTTGTGTCTTTTGGTATTGTTTTGTTTAAACATCAATACTATGTATGGACAATCCATTGAAATAACAGGAACCGTAAAATCTGAAACCGAACCTTTGGCTGGTGTTACTGTCTTAGTAAGGGGGACCACAAAGGGTGCTATTACGGATTTTGACGGAAACTTTACGTTAACCGCTAACAAAGGTGATGTTTTAGAATTCAACTATTTAGGATACATAGACAAATATGTTACCGTATCTGATCAAAAAAACATAATCGTTCAATTAGAAGAAGATCTCTCTGAGTTAGAAGAAGTTGTTGTAGTAGGTTATGGTACGCAAAAGAAGAAGGAAGTTACAGGTGCAGTTGCACGTGTTGATTCTGAAACTATCTTACAAACAGCCACCTCTGATTTGGGTACAGCGCTTCAAGGCCAAGTGGCAGGGGTAAACGTAACAGCAAGTTCTGGGGCTCCAGGAGCTGAGTCAAATATCCAAATACGGGGTTTAACCTCTATTAATGGAGCCAATAGACCTTTATATGTGGTAGATGGTATTGCCTTTGAAGGTGATCCAAGATTAAGTCCAAGTGAAATAGAAACTATCGATATTCTTAAAGATGCGTCGTCTACGGCTATTTATGGTACGCGTGGTGCAACGGGGGTAATATTAATTACTACAAAGAAAGGTAAACAAGGACAGATGAAGGTTGAGTTGAATGGTTACTATGGTGTTCAAAATATTACCTCGGGAACGCCTACCTTATCTGTTGAAGATAATTTTTATACGTTGTTTTTGCAGTCTCAAGCATTGAATAATAGAACTTATGGTAATACTTGGACCTCGGTTGAGAGAAATCCTTATTTGTTGACCAATAACACCAACTTAGTTGAAACAATTACAAATGATCAAGCACCAATACAAAACTATAATTTACGAGTTTCTGGAGGTAGTAATGGTTTAACCTATAGTGTTAATGGAAACTTCTTTAGTCAAGAAGGGGTTATCATTAAATCCAAATTAGATAGATTTAATGTTCGATCAAATACAGAATACAAAAAAGGGAAATGGCGAATTGCAACAGGATTATCGTTTAGAATAGATGATCAAGATAGTGCTCCTTGGGGTTTAATGTTAGACGCCATTAGATACCCTGCTTCAGGACAAGCTATTGATCCGAATCAAGAAGCTATTGATGAGGCTGATGAAGGTAGTGCTGCTGCTAACATATCTTACTTAGGGTATAAATTTCTTCAAAAGGATAATGCAGAAACGCAGTATTTTGACGGGAGCTTAATTGCAGATTATAATTTTACTAAGGATTTAAAGTACACGGTTAGAGCATCTGCAAGTTATGAGAATAGAACAAGACGTTTAATTAATCCCAAATTTGTGGCGGTAGATATTAATGGAGATGAGGTACCAAGTCAACGTTCAAGAATTAGAAATGAAAGTTCTCTAAGAAAAAGACAAACATTAGAAAATATTCTTAACTACCAAAAAAGTTTTGGTCACCATAATATTAATATTACGGCTGCTTATACCGCTGAAAAGTTCAATTATTCATCATTTTTTGGGGAACGTAGTGATATTCTAAGTAATGATATTACTGTATTGAATGGCGCAACCTCTGACCCAAATGCAGGATCTGGAACAGGAAGATGGGGACAAGACTATGAGCAGACACTTATAGGTATGCTTGGAAGAGTTCAATATAATTACAAAGGTAAATATATGCTTAGTGCTAGTGTACGTAGAGATGGTTCTTCTGTATTTCCTGCCAACTATTGGGGGGTTTTCCCAGGAGCTTCAGCCGCTTGGAATGTGTCTGATGAAAAGCTATGGGATCCTTTAAGGTCTGTAGCTAACTCCTTTAAAATTAGAGGTGGTGTTGGGTCTATTGGAAATCAAGGTATTGACCCATATTCTGCTTTTGCAGTTATTACACTAGATAATGATTATGCTCTAGGTCAAGGTGATAATGAAAATTTAAAACTTGGGGCGATTCAGACAGGATTTGCAAATCCTAATGTAAAATGGGAAACCTCAGTATCTACCAACTTTGGATTTGACTTAGGTATGTTTAAAAACAAATTAACACTTTCGGCCGATTATTATAGAACGGAGAAAAAAGACATGTTGTTTCCAGTTTTACTTCCGCCAACAGCTGGAGGAGGGAATAATGCAGAGGTGACTCTAAACGTAGGTGACATGACTAACCAAGGTATTGAGTACGCTTTAAATTATAAACAAGCAGGTAAATTTAGCTGGAATGCAGGATTAACGTTTACTAAAAATAAAAATAGAGTGACAAGCATGTCAGGTTCAAATAAGATAATCTATTTTGATGATAGTAGTATTTCAGGACACGATAATGATCAAGACTTAACTTCTGCATTAGCAGAAGGTTATGAGGCTGGTGCATTTTTTCTTATAAAGACAAATGGAGTGATTACAAACGATGAAGAATTAGCAGAGTACCAGCAGCTGGATCCTAATGCTAAGCTCGGTGATTTAAGATACGTTGATGCTTTAACGGTTGATACAGATGGTGATGGTGTGCCAGATGCAGGTGATGGTGTTTTAGATGTTAATGATAGGCAGTATGTAGGTAGTGGGGTTCCGGAATTTGAGATGGGACTTAATTTTGCTGCATATTTTAAAAATTTCGATTTTTCTATGTCTTGGTATGCATCTTCAGGAGCCGAAATACTTAATGGAAATAAAGCCTTAGCGTATAAAAGTAGAAACCATAAAGATTTAGCTTACGCTTGGGCACCTCAAAATGATAATTCTCCAGTTCCAGTAAATAGAGGGCCTAATCATAACAATTTTAGAGGTTTTACTGATTATTGGTTAGAAGATGGATCTTTTATAAGATTGAGAAATATAGCCTTAGGGTATACTATACCTAAAAAGCTTACGGAAAAGATAAATGTATCTCGATTTAGAATTTATGCTGCAGCTCAGAACCCTTTAACATTCACAAAGTACGATGGGTTTGATCCAGAGGTTGGGAATAACGGTATTAGTACAAGAGGTATCGATAAAGGGACTTATCCCGTGAGTAACCAATTTAGACTTGGATTACAGATTGACTTCTAATCTTTTAATGTTAAGTGTATGAGAAAAACAATTAAATTTGAAGAAGTAAGTATCATGTTATCAGTAAATTATGTTAATCAAAAAAAATAAGACAATGAAATATATATTAAAACCATACCATGCCAAGATAGCTGCCATAGCCGTATTGGTATTCTCTATGGCTCTATTTGGCTGTAAGGAAGAAGAGTTTTTGGAGCAAACTAATCCTAATCAAATTTCTACGGGCACATTTTGGAGAAATTTAGGAGATTTAGATAAGGGTATTATAGCAACCTATAAAGCATTTGCATCGGGAAATAATTATAAATTGATTGATGAAATGTTACGGTCTGACATAGCTTGGGGAACTGGATATCAAAGGCCCAATAATGTAAATCCTTATTATTTACAAATTTTTACTGAGGCTGATGCTTCTCCAAACCAAAAATGGGCACAATTGTATGTTACTATTTTTAGAGCTAATCAAGTTATAAAAGCGGCTAAAAGGTTAATGGGAACGTTTGGAGACGAAGATGACGAGGAAGAAGCTAGAGAGGTTTACGCTCAAGCAAGATTTTTTAGAGGTTTTATGTATTTTATTTTACATAACTCTTATAATCAAGGATCTGTTCCAATTTTTGATTTTGTCCCAGAGAATGAAGCCGATTTTTATCAATCAGTTTCCCCTGCAGAAGCAGTTAGAACTTTTTATTTAGAAGATTTACAATATGCATCCGAGAATTTACCATTTTCATGGGATGACCCGAAAGATTTGGGTAGAGTTACGGCTGGTGCTGCGGTTGCTTTAATAGGTCAATCTCATTTATATGCTGGTAATTTTTCTGAAGCGGCGGTATACTTTAAAAGAGTGATTGATGATTTTGGTTATTCTTTAGCTCCTAATATTGGAAGCAATTTTACTACGCTTGATGAGTTTAATGAGGAGTCTATTTTAGAAATAAACTATACCATGAACTATAAGAATGAACTAGGGCCATGGGATGGACGTGATACTGCAAATACATCGTCATTACAAAAGTTACTTACAGGCGGTCCAGGTGGCTGGTGGGGCGGTGTACTAGCTAATTGGTTAATTTTAGAATATAGAAATGAACAAATAGATTTTTCAGATGCCAGAAATAAAGTAATAGATGAAGATGGTAATGAAACGTTTAGAAAATTCAGTTTAAGAACCTCTTGGTCTGTAGCATTGGTTGATGATGAGGATACAGGATACTACGGGAGTCCAAAAACGGGGCAGGCCTCTAATTTTAATGTTAGAATGACGGCATTTTGGAGAAAACATACCAATTGGGATCTTGGTATGAAAAGCGAGGATGAAATATCTCCGGGTAAATCGCGTTCAGCAATCAACGAAAGGCTCATTCGTTTAGCTCAAATTTATTTACAATATGCAGAGTGTATGATAGAAATGGGTAATGTAGATGAAGCATTGCTATATATCAATAAGGTAAGAAGACGTTCAGCTGTACAACTATTAGGTCCAAATGGTTCAGGAGAGTTTCCACAAAATGATCATGATAATATTGTTTATGATGCAGCAAGTTTAATGGAGCATTTAAGATACAAAGAGTATCCTCTAGAATTATCTTGTGAAGGTTACGGAGGTATGAGAAATATTGATTTGAGAAGATGGGGTGTTAAAAAACAACGTTTTGAAGAACTATCAAAAAGAAGATACCATGCATTACATTATCCTATTACGCTAGAAGATGGTAGAAATGTAACACGATGGGCCTCTATTGTAGAAGAACTTACTCCAGGTGACCCAAATATTGATGAAGCTTGGAATGAGTTTGTAGAGGCCTCTCAAAACTACAATCCTGATTCACATGCGTATTGGCCACTTCCTAATAGTGAGATTATTGCTAATCCTAAGCTATATGGTTCTGACTTTTAAAGTTTAGGTATAGGTTAAAAAATGTTTAAAGAAATTAAAATATACAAAATGAAAAATAAATTAATATTATTGATGTTCTTGGTTGTGGGTGCACTGATAGGATGTCAAGACGATGATTATGAGCCACCCACAGATCTTACTGATGTTGGTTTTTACTTGAGTACAGGTCAAGCTAAAGAGTTAAACATTGCATTGAATAATTTCATTTCGTTTTCTGATTTGTCTTATGGTACTACGAGTCATGAATGGCAGTTAAAATCAACAGGATTAACATTCTTGAAAGGGCCTATAAAAAGACAAGATAGCATTCTTGAAAACTTCATAATAGAACCGAGAGAGCAGGTGTCAAATGCAAAAACGGTACATGTGTATTTTCAAGAAGCAGGTATGAAAGAGGTAAGGTTATATAATACGTTTAAAGACTCTGTGACTTTTCGTGGAAACAATGGTGTTGAAGATTATTTTGTAGGTTCTGAGAGGATTAATGGTCAATGGGTTATTGATACTACCTTTTCTGTTAAGGTATGGGATACTATTGCGCCTGTGATTAAGGTAAGACAAAACGGATTGGAGATTGATCACACCAGTACAGATACAATTTACGTCGAGGCTGGAGACTTTTTAGAGTTTGAAGATTTAACGACGCAAGGAGAGCCAACTGGGCGTAATTGGTTTGTACGCTATATGCCTAAAGAAGGTGTGCCATCAACGCCAGAAGATGTTGTGGCAGGAAGCAGCGAACAAGTAGCCAACATTATCTTTAAAAAACTTGGAGTTTTTCAAGCAGGGGTTAATGTAGTAAGAAGTGGACAGAATATTCCAGGAGGATCGGCAAGATACATTATAACATCTCCAATAAAAGTAATACCCTCATCAAAGCCATTTGTTGTGTCTGGTGATGTTATTGAATTAGAAGATGAAACAATACAAGTGCCTTTTAATGGTGAGTTTGCACCTTTTGTTGGTCAAGAGCCATATTTTAAGGTTACAGTTAATGGTACGGATTTTTCAATTGCTTCGGTTGAATTGCATCCTACTGATGCAACATTGTTACAGATTAAATTGAATGATCCTATTTATAGACCAGATGTGATTACAGTTTCTTATGATGGTAATGGAACATTAGAGTCTACAGATACGCGTAAGCCAGTTGCTTTTACAGATTTACCGGTAATCATGCATGATGTAAATATGTTACCACCCGCCATTGCTAGTTTTGAAGATGGAGGTAATAGATGGGGACCATTTACACCTGCCTGGGGAGAAAATCAAGGCGATTATGAATTTACAACCGATAAAGCATTTAAAGGCGATTATAGTATGAAGTTGACTATGGAAGATGGAAAACGTTGTGCTATGAGATCTATGTTGAATACTGATGCAATTACTTTTGAAGCAGGAAAAAAATATGTTATGCGTTTTTCAATGTATTTGGAATCTTCCACAAATTTACCAAGTGAAATTAGTTTGTGGAGATTGCAGGAATGGGCTAATTTTTGGGTGAATCCTGATCAAGTAAGAGGTCAATGGGTTACCGTTGAAAAAGAGTTTACATCCACAGGAGTATTATCACAATTATATTTTAGAATATTACCAAATGGAGCAGGTAATTCTGATTATGTAGCATATTTTGATAACTTCTACATTAATGATGTAGAAGAAAGACCATAGTGTTTTGTTAAGTTAGTTTTATTATTTTAGTAGCATAAAACCAAGTTTTATGTAAGAAGTTCAAGCCCGTTTATTGATTGTAAATGGGCTTGAGTATTTTTAATATATAACTCAAAATTTAATTGATAATTTAAGAACTGGTCGGGCTTTCAGTAAAATTGAGTTCATATTAAAAGCAAATGTTAATGGATGCATTTATTGACTCGATTTTTGCTTCTAAGATAAAGTAAAATTAAGATATGGTGAAGAAATAAATTTAGGGACTAAATCTAATCTATTTGCAAATTGTTTCAAAATAGAGGCCTCCTTAAAAGGGGTAGACGAATTGTATGAAAATTATTTTAAAATAGATAAAAATATTTGGTAGTCTTTTAATAAAAACTGTATATTTGCAGCCACAAAAATGGCCACGTGGCGCAACTGAATAGCGCACTTGATTACGGCTCAAGAGGTTCCAGGTTTGAATCCTGGCGTGGTCACAAAGAAAAACCCTGTAAATATTAGTTTATAGGGTTTTTTGTTGCTTCAATTTATTTTTCACAACTTTAAAATTCATTCAAAAAGGATTGTATTCTTTAGTAATTACTGTCCTAATACAAACGCTTTTTTTGTTTGTTTACAACTGTTGAATTATGAAAACAAGTCTATTTTATTATGAGGACACAAAGATTTCTAAAATATGATATGCATAACAGACCTTAATTTTTTTTAAGGATATATCAATTTTAAGCATAAATAAAAAGGATATGCTATATCTATCTTTGAGATAGGGTTTTAGGAGTTTTTATCGATTTAAATAATAGTTTTTTTAGAAATATTAAAATAACTTTATTCCAAAAGAAATACCTGTCAATTAAAAACAATCTATGGCTTTAAAAGTTATTATTTCTCATAAAACCTCATACAAATTTGATAAGAAAGTAAACTTATCTCCTCACATTTTTAGGCTAAGACCTGCACCACATAGCAGAACGCCTATTGAATCCTATTCTTTGAAAATAACCCCTGAAGAGCATTTTTTTAATTGGCAACAAGACCCTTTTGGAAACTATCAAGCTAGGGTAGTATTCCCAGAAAAAACAAAGGAGTTGTCTATTGATGTAGAAATTATAGCCGATTTAAAAACCATAAACCCTTTCGATTTTTTTGTAGAAGAAAGTGTAGAAGAATACCCTTTTGAATACGCCGAAAGTATAAAAAAAGAATTAACACCGTATCTTGAAATCAATGATTCCGGCGAGCTAATAGAGGCTTTTTTAAAAACCATTGATTATACACCAAGAAAAACCATATATTTCTTAACAGACCTTAACCAAAAAATATATGAATTCTTATCTTATAATATTAGGTTAGAGCCTGGAGTTCAAACGGCTGAAGAAACGTTGGCATGTAAAACAGGATCTTGTAGAGATTATGCTTGGTTATTTGTACAAGTTCTTAGGCGTTTAGGGTTTGGTGCCCGCTTTGTTTCTGGTTATATTGTTCAGTTAAAAGCAGATGAACCTTCTTTAGATGGCCCCTCAGGTCCAGCAGAAGATTTTACCGATTTGCATGCATGGACCGAAGTCTATTTACCTGGAGCAGGTTGGATTGGTTTTGATGCAACCTCAGGCTTACTGGCAGGCGAAGGACATATTCCACTAGCCTGTACCCCGCATTATGATAGTGCTGCAGCTGTAACAGGGATGACAGATCCTTGTGAAACTGAATTTGAATTTAGCAATTCAGTAACCAGAATATTAGAATCCCCACGCGTTACCAAACCCTATACAGAAGAACAGTGGAAAGCTATAAATAGATTAGGCCATAAAGTAGAACGCGATTTACAAAAAGGAGATGTTAGGCTAACCATGGGAGGTGAACCTACGTTTGTATCTATAGATGATATGGAAGCTCCTGAATGGAATACAGATGCCGATGGTTCTCATAAAAGGCAATTAGCTAATGAGCTTACTAAGAGGTTGTTAGGTAAAATGGGAAAAGGAGGTATGTTGCACCATGCACAAGGGAAATGGTACCCTGGAGAACCGCTACCTCGTTGGGAAATCCAGCTTTATTGGAGAAAAGATGGCAAAATGATTTGGCATAACCAAGAGTTATTATCCAGTTTTGCACCAAACCCTATGGTTCCCAAAGGGAGCGATATTACATTTTTGAAAACGCTTTGTGATTATTTAGCTATTTCTAAAAGCAGTGTTATACCTGCCTATGAAGATGCTTTTTATACTTTATGGGAAGAAGGGAATATGCCAATTGATATTGACTCTACGGAAGATGATAGTGACGCTTTAATAAGGGAGCGTATTGCTGAGATACTTAATAGAGGAACCCATAAGGCAGCAGGATTTATTTTACCGTTAAATAAGTCTGGTGACCAATGGTTTAGTTCAGAATGGGTTTTCCGAAGAAAACATTTGTTTTTAACTCCTGGAACATCACCTATAGGTTTAAGGCTTCCTTTAAGTTCATTGGAAACAAAGCCGGAATACGCTGATTTTCCTATGTATGAGCCAGACTTATTTAAAAAACGGAAGCAATTACCAAGTTTTAAACGCTTGGTAAACTTACGGTATAAGGCATTTTCTAAAAATGGATTGGACGCTAACAAGCCAAAATACTTTGTGCGAACAGCCATTTGTTCTGAAATAAGAGAAGATAAACTGTATTTGTTTTTACCACCTTTAAATTCAATTGGAGCTTTTTTAGACCTTGTAGCATCTATTGAAGCTGTGTCTAAAAAATTAAATATTCCCGTGATTTTAGAAGGGTATAATCCACCTCATGACAACAGGATAGAATCCATGAAAATCACCCCAGATCCTGGGGTGATTGAGGTAAACGTACATCCAATTCATAATTGGGGTGATTTAGTGAATAATACGCTTATGCTTTATGATGAGGCCAAAAAAGCACGATTAGGTACTGAAAAATTTATGCTTGATGGTAAACATACAGGAACAGGAGGTGGAAATCATGTAACTCTAGGAGGTATTACACCTTCTGATAGTCCATTACTTCGTAAACCTAGTTTATTGCGCAGTTTGCTAACATTTTGGCAACATCATCCAGGGCTTTCTTATCTGTTTTCAGGAGCATTCGTTGGAGCTACAAGTCAAGCCCCTCGTATAGATGAAGCACGCATGGAAAATCTCTATGAGTTGGAAATAGCATTTAGTCAAATTCCTAAAAATGGCGAAGTACCGTTTTGGCTCACGGATAGGTTGTTCAGACATTTATTAACAGATTTAACAGGCAACACACATAGAGCCGAATTTTGTATAGATAAATTGTATTCACCCGATTCGTCTTCTGGGCGTTTAGGTATTTTAGAGCTTAGAGGTTTTGATATGCCACCGCATCCCAAAATGAGTCTGGTACAAATGCTTTTAGTGAGGGCTTTAGTGGCTTGGTTCTGGAAAAAACCTTATGAACATGATTTAGTCCGTTGGGGTACCGAGTTACATGATAAATTTTTAATAGAGCATTTTGTAAGAGAAGATATTAAGGATGTAGTAGATCAGTTAAATAGAACAGGATATAAATTTGAAGAAAGTTGGTTTGATCCATTTTTTGAATTTAGATTCCCATTGCATGGTATGGTTGATATTAATAATATTCATCTGGAATTAAGAGCTGCCATAGAACCATGGAATGTACTGGGAGAAGAAATGACAGGTGGTGGAACTGCACGCTATGTAGATTCTTCGCTAGAGCGTTTACAGGTAAAAGTTTCTAATTTCACTAGAGAACGATATGTGTTAACCTGTAACGGAGTAAAAGTTCAGTTACAGCCTACAGGCGTAAAAGGCGAGTATGTAGCCGGTGTAAAGTACAAAGCGTGGAATCCGTATTCAGCCTTACACCCTACTATTGGTGTTGATACGCCATTAGCTTTTGATATTGTGGATACATGGAACAGAAAGTCTATAGGAGGGTGTAAATATTTTGTATCGCATCCAGGAGGCCGATCTTATGATACATTTCCAGTGAATAGTTTTGAAGCAGAATCGAGACGTATTAATCGTTTTTGGGATATTGGTGAAACACAAACAGAAGTTGATATTATAGAAGAGATTACAGCTAGTGATGTGGCTGGACCTCTTAGGGTAGTTGAAGCGCTGGGAAGTAAAAGAAAATTTAGATATAAAACGCTTCCTATTGATCCAGAATTTCCAAATACATTAGATTTGCGTAAAAAATAATGAAGTTCTAATGAAGCTGGATGTTGAGTCATTAATTGAAAACTATTTTGATGGGGTGTCTTACGATGAGATGTTTCATGAAAACAAGCAGGTTAAAACGACTTGGAAGAATTTATACGACACGTTAAAAACCTTGGGGCGCGACGAATTAATTTCTAGACAAAAAGAAATTGATTGGAATTTGGCCGAAAATGGTATTACCTACAACGTTTATAATGACCCCAAAGGCCTTAATCGTCCATGGAGTTTGAATCTTGTGCCTTTCATAATGCACAAAAATGAGTGGAACGATGTTGAGAAAGGGTTACAGCAAAGAGCTACATTACTTGATTTAGTAGTTAAGGATGTTTATGGCAATAGAGAATTGCTTAAAAACGGAATAATTCCTCATGAGGTCATTTTTGGGCATAGAGGCTTTTTAAGGCAGTGTGATGGTATTCAGCTGAATACAGAAAAATACCTGTCCGTTTATGCAGCTGATTTGTCTAGAGGCCCAGATGGAAGAATGTGGGTGGTTAATGATAGGGCACAAGCACCTTCAGGAATGGGGTATTCCTTAGAAAATAGAACAATTTCTAGTCGGGTACTGCCTCATGTATACAGAAGCATACATGTTGGTGATCAAGACCGGTTTTTCAATGATTTTAACCAGCTGTTAATCCAATCAGCTCCAGCTAAAACATTAAATCCAACGGTTGTTGTTCTCACGCCAGGACCACATAATGAAACCTATTTTGAACATGCTTATTTAGCCTCTTATTACGGGTTTCCTTTAGTACGCGGTAGTGATTTGGTAGTTCGAGACGGAAAGCTTTGGATGAAGTCCCTTAAAGCTTTAAAGCAAGTTGATGTGGTGTATAGAAGGGTAGATGATGTGTTTGTTGACCCGTTAGAATTAAGAGAAGATTCTTATTTAGGTGTTGCCGGCTTATTAGATGTTGTTAGGCGAAGAAATGTAAGCATTATTAATCCTGTAGGGGTTGGTATCATTGAAAACTCAGGGCTTATTCCTTTTATGCCTGCCGTGGCTAAATATTTTTTAGACGAAAAATTAATCTTACCCCAAATTGCCACTTGGTGGTGCGGACAAAAGAAAGAATTAGATCATGTAATGTCTGATATTTCCAAGTTAGTAATCAAACGAATAGATAAATCTAACCGAGAAAGTATTGTGTTTGCAGAGTTTTTAAACACACAAGAATTAGAAAAATTAAAAAATAAAATAAAAAGCCGCCCGTATTTATACGTTGCTCAAGAAAAAATAAAGTTTTCAACAGTACCTAATTTTGTGAATGGCAAACTTGAACCTAGAAATATGGTTTGTAGAGCATTCACTATTGCTAATACTGAGGGTTATAGTGTTATGTCTGGTGGGTTAGTTAGAGTATCTTCAACAAAAGAAACTGTTCGGGTAAGTAACCAGCGTGGCGGAACCAGTAAGGATTTTTGCATTATAGATGAAAATGCATCAAAAATAAAAGCGCCAAGAGTTGAAACCAATGTTACTCCAGTTGCCACTGGGTTAAATGATTTACCTAGTTTAACTGCCGAGAATTTATACTGGGCAGGACGTTATATTGGTAGAGCTTTGGTTACTAGTAGGCATTTAAGGATGGTGCTTAATCAAATGATTAATAATGAAGAGGATATTGATTTAGAAACCAATACCAAACTGAGTATTTTACTGCGTTCGGTAACACAACTCACAAATACCTATCCGGGTTTTGTGGGAGATAAAGGAAAACCTTCAATTTCAAATATCAGAGAAGAACTCATTGCTGTTATAGTTGATAAGAATAAAGTAGGTAGCTTAGCGCATACGTTATCTATGTTTAGTAATTCGTATTACTCCATTAGAAACCTGTGGTCCACCGATATGTGGCGTGTGTTTGAAAGTATTCATCAAATTTGGGATCCCGTTATCAATGCAGATGAAGAATCCGTATCCTATAAAGCATTAATTAAAGTTCTAGATCAATTAATTACGCGGCTTATTGCCTTTATGGGATTAATTGAAGAGAGTATTTTGGTAGATCAGGGACTTTTACTGTATTTTATTGGTCTTAACCTTGAACGCGTTATTTTAAATGTATCTAATTTTCAGAGCATGTTAACCGTGGTAACGGATGATTATATTGAATATGAAATTTTAGAAGCCATGTTACACAGCCATGAAAGTTTAAATATTTATAGATATAGTTATCGTTCATATATTAATATTAGTAGTGTGATTTCCCTCATTCTTTTAGATACTAAATATGCACGTTCTCTTACCTATTTGGTAAATAGGGTTAGAAAGGATATTATTCATTTACCGCACTCTAAAGTTAAAGGAGCATTACAAGATTATGAAAAACCTATTTTTGAAGCTTTTTCAAAGCTAAGATTGGCTTCAGTTGCCAATTTAGTCTCTGTTTCTGAAGAAAACATGTATTTGAGGGAAAATTTAAACAACTTATTGTCAGAGTTAAATGCCTTGCTTTATAAAACCTCTAAAACCATTTCCGATACGTATTTTAATCATGTGAATGATCAGAGTCAGCTCACAAGACAACAGTTTAGCTAATTAAGACTATGGATTTTCTTATTACACATATCACAGAGTATAGTTATAGCGAGGAAGTTGTGTTTTGCCATAATATAGCTACTATTAAGCCAAGGCAATCTCCTGGACAAAAACTTTTAGAGTATCATGTAGCTATTAATCCTGAGCCTACAGAGTTTTCTGAACGTAAAGATTTTTTTGGTAATAATGTGACCCGTTTTTCTATTCAGAAAGCGCATAAAAAGTTAGAGGTGACTTCAATCTGTAAAATATCTAGAGACTATACCGCTATCAAGAACAGTTTTTATTCAGAGGAGAGTGTTAAAGTGACTTTAGAGGAAGCTTTGAATAGTTTGAATAGGAATACCAAAGAAAATTTTGAGCCTAAGCAATTTATTTTAGATTCTATTTTAATTAAAAACAGTAAAGCGAACATTAAGGCATATGCTTTAGAATCCTTTAAACCAAATCGTTCTGTTTTTGAAGCGACCAAAGAGCTTATGCAACGTATTTATGTTGATTTTAGTTTTGTTTCGGGCTTTACCAGTGTTTCAACACCTTTAAGTGTGGTTATGGAAGAAAAGAAAGGTGTGTGTCAGGATTTTGCACAAATAGGAATTGCTTGCTTACGGAGTGTGGGGTTGCCAGCACGCTATATTAGTGGTTATATAGAAACAGTACCACCCCCTGGAAAGCCTAAACTTATTGGAGCTGATGCCTCACATGCCTGGTTTGCAGTATTTATTCCAGGATATGGTTGGGTTGATTTTGACCCAACGAATAATACTATTCCAGAAAACCAGCATATTGTTGTTGGCTGGGGAAGAGATTATTATGATGTACCACCCTTAAAGGGGGTAGTTTACAGCTCAGGAACAAGTAAACTTAATGTATCGGTTGATATAAAAGCATTAAATAGCAAGGCAGCGTCTAGTCAAGAAACAATTCAGTAAAATTTACTTAAACCTTTATTTACTGCTGCTGTTGCTGTTGTTGCTGAATTAATGACTCATCAGCTTCTGTGATGTTATTAGATTGCATTAACGCTTTTTTCATGGTATTAAATTACAGAAAAAAGCGTTTCAGAACTATTAGAATATAAAATGACTAGGTTTTTCTAGTTAATGATAGAAAAATTCTTCTTCCATTTTTTTACTGATTTCAACTAATTTATTTAGTATTTTTTCAATAAATGTTCTAAAATCTACTTCAATTTCTTCAATGTATTTATACTGGTACTCAGCATAAATTTTATTAACTAAAAATGCAGTAGTTCCTTTTTTGGGTTTTATGTCATCTGATAACACCTGTATGTGTTGTGCCACATCAGAAAGACTATTAATAACTGATCTTGGGCACTGGTGATTCAATATTAGGAAATCTAACGTATTAATGCTATTTGGGGTTTCTCTGGTAAAGCGTCTCATCATGTCATAAGACTCAACACATCTTAATAAGGTATCCCATTCTAGTGTAGGAGCAACCAAAGCGCCTTCTTCTCTTTTAAGTTCAATGGCTTGTATATCGTTATACTTAGCATTTATTATTCTAATAACTTGGGTAGCTCTTTCCATGTTAAGCCCAAGATTAATTATAGAATATACTTCATCATACAGTAAGGTGCATCTAATTTTTGCTTTCAATATAGCGGTAAACTCTATAATATGCGTGGCAAAATCATACAATCCTTTGGTAACCAAATAATCAGAGGAATAGTTTAAAACGAAATGATAAAACTTGTTTATAGCTTCATATAATTCGGTAGAGATTAAATCACGCGAGCTATTAGCATTTTCACGAGCCAATTTCACGCAATTTATAATGGAATATGATTTTTTAAGGTTTAAACAAATGTTATAGAGCACATCTGTTTCTGCTACATGTGTATCGTCTTTTATAGGGTCTCCTACCATAAAAAGTAATGACCTCAATACAAATTGTCTAGATTGAGACAGTTCATTAGGGGCGTCTAATGAAGAAAAGTAATTAACCCTTAAATACCGTGCTACATGTTCTGAGCGTTCTATATACCTGCTCATCCAAAATAAATTATCTGCAACTCTTGCTAACATAAATTTCTATTTTTTTAATACCCAAGTATCTTTTGATCCACCGCCTTGCGAAGAATTAACAACTAAATTTCCTTTCTTCAGTGCAACTCTGGTTAAACCACTTTTTAGCACATAACTTTTATCTTTTCCAAGTAAAGTAAACGTACGCAAATCTACATGCCTGGGTTCAAAAGATTTTTCATCTTCTATATAAGTAGAATGTACAGAAAGCGACATTATAGGTTGCGCAATGTACTTTCTAGGTGTTTTTAAAATAATTTTTTTAACATCTTCAATCTCTTTTTTTGATAATTTATTTCCGATAAAAATACCATAACCACCAGCTTCATCAACAGGTTTAACCACTAGAGATGCAATATTATTTAAAACATATTCAAGATCATCTTTTCGGTTACAATGATAGGTGTGTACATTTTTAAGAATAGGAGATTCCCCCAAGTAATATTTTATAATTTCTGGCATATAAGTGTAAATGGCTTTATCATCAGCCACTCCAGTGCCCGGCGCATTCGCCAAACATACGTTACCTGTTTTATAAGCCGAAAACAATCCAGGAACACCTAATACCGAGTCGGGATTAAAAACTTCAGGATCCAGAAAGGCATCATCAATTCTTCTATAAATAACATCAACTTTTTTAGGCCCGTTGATGGTTTTCATGTAAACAAATCCTTTTTCTACAAAAAGATCACGACCTTCAACCAACTCAACCCCCATGCCTTTAGCCAAATATGAGTGTTCATAATAGGCCGAGTTAAAAACACCAGGTGTAAGTACTACACAGTTGGGTTTATCGACACCTTGAGGTTTTACGGTTTCTAGAATATCTAATAGGTTTTGGGAGTAATCATTAACCGTATGTATTTTATATTTATCAAAGACTCCAAATAAGGCACGTTTTAAAGCTGTTCTGTTACATATTACATAGCTCACGCCTGAAGGACACCTAATATTATCTTCTAAAACATAGTAATTACCATCAGAATGTTTTATTAAGTCTGTACCTGAAATATGATTATAAATACCTCCAGGAGGATCAAAGCCTTTCATCTGTTCTAAATAATTAGCCGATGATTCAATAAGTGCTTGTGGCACAATACCCTCTTTAATAATGTTTTGATCGTGATATAAGTCTTCTAGAAATAAATTTAATGCCTTACTACGCTGCAATACACCATTTTCTATATGCTGCCATTCTTTATGATCTATTATTCTTGGAAACAAATCAAAAGGAAAAATCTTTTCTTTAGTTTCATTATTTCCATAGACTTGAAATGTAATGCCTTGATTAAAAAAAGAAGTTTTAGCATACTCATTTAAAGTTTCAAAATCTGATATACTATGACACTCATATAAATCAAAAAGTGTTTTGTATATGTCTCTTACATTACCTTGTGAATCAAAGACTTCATCTAGAAATTTGTTATCAAACGAATAGGAAGAAAAGATGGGTACATTTTTATACATAAATACGGGTAATTAGATATCTTAAAATTATTAATAAAAAACGTATTTAGTTGCTGTAAATTCATAAAAATAGCACGTTATAATAGAGATATCATAATATTAAAGGGAGCTTATTGTTAGTTTTAAAATTTAGGATACGTACCGTATTTATGAACTATATGTGCGTGTCTATCGGTTAAACATATTTTTTACCCTAAAAACAACTTTCTTTTTACAAAAAAAAAGCAACATCTCATTTCGTTAATGCAGACATGTGTTTTTTAACTATTTGTTTATCAATGCATTAATAAGAATTGGTTCTCTAGTCTTAATCTAGATTAAGATACGTTATTAATCTGCCTTATAAGTGTAAACTGTATTTAGCTCGCATCTTTGCAGTGTAATTATTTCACAAAACAAAGTATAACATTTTTAATAATAAAAACATGCAAGTGATTAAAAAACTAGAACCTTCAGATTGGCAAAACAGACTTCAAACGTTGTCAACAGGAAACCGGGGGCGAATAGCAAAAATAGATTTTGAAGACAAAACAATCATTGAAAGTGGGGTGCTTGAGTCTATAAACTATGATCCTAAAACAAAAGGCAATGATTTAGTGCTAACCCTTGATGGTTATATTCATAACATGGATTATCCAAAAGAATTGTTTGTGGTTGAACAAGAGAATGGAGAAGTCACCTCAATTAAGATTTTAGATAAAAAGGGTTTAACAACAACAGTAGGATTACTTTAAAACAAATAATAAATATAAAATAATAAACAAACATGGCTTTTTCGTTTATCGTCTAAGGGCATTGAGAAAAGCTTTTAAAATTTAAAATTATGAAAACATTGAAAAAAAATTGGTGGTTAGTATTATTAAGAGGTATCGTTTTAATTTCTTTAGGCTTCCTTATTGTAGGAAATCCTATGGATGCCTTAGTAGGTATGGGGATTTATTTAAGTATAACCTTATTATTCACAGGAATTATGCAGGTGATTGGAGCCTTATCTACAAGAAAAGTATTTAATAATTGGGGATGGAGCTTAACTATTGGTATAATAGATATTGTGTTTGGTTTTATTTTGTTATCTAGTCCAGGAATAACGGCTATAACTTTACCTTTTGTAGTTGGTTTTTGGATTATTATTTCAGGGCTAATGACGTTTTTAGAGTCTTTCAACTTTAAGAAAACTGGTGTTAAAAATTGGTGGTTTGGTTTAATAAGTGGGGTATTGTCTGTTATTGTAGGTTTTATCATTACAAATAATTTATTGGTGGGCACTCTCGCTATAAGTATATGGGTAGGAGTAGGTTTTATTCTTTCAGGATTGTTTAATACCAATATAGCATTCAAATTAAAATCATTGAAATTCTAAAAATGAAGTAGTAGAAATTACATGTTGCATAAGCCCAGAATCAAGCGCGTTCTGGGCTTATTGCGCACAACGGTTTGATATGTGTGTGAAAATTATATCAATATACTATTGTCATTATTGCAATTGATTTTTATAAGAGAAAAGATTTAATCATGTTAAAAAAAGGTCATGGATAAAATAGATAAACAAAAAATAATAGAGTTGTTAGAGAGTTATAAAACAGCATTAAATACTGGTAATACCAAAATGCTGGAACAGCTATTTTGTAAAGATAGTTTGTTTATGCCTTCAGAAACAATGACGGCTATAGGATTACAGAACGTTTTGAGTGCTCATGAAGCTATTTTTTTAAAGGGAAACTTGAAAGTAGATATCTATATTGAAGATATTGAAATTGATCACGATTTTGCATTTGCTGTGACCAATTCGGTTATTACTGTTTCAAATACAGGCTTGGTTAACACTGAAGATTATAGAGAACTTTTTGTTTTTGAAAAAATTTATGATGAATGGAAGATTGCTAGATTTATGTTTAATAAGTTGAACGCAGAAAACAGTATATCTGAATTTGATCGAAACTAGTAATTTAACGTTTAATTAAGCGTTTACGTAAAACACTCAAAAACTCAGGCGTCACTCCAAGAAAAGAAGCTATTTGAACGTTTGATATCCGGTTAAACAAATTAGGATAGGTTTCTAAAAAATGTAAATAACGTTCTTCTGCGGTAGAACTTATATTATGAAGCGAGCGCTGTTCTTCTTTAGCAAACGCTTTTTCTAAAAACAGTCTGAAATATTTATCAAATTTTGGGTAATTATCATAGAGCGATAATAAATCGTCTCGTTCTATTTGTAAAATGGTAGATTTTTCAATGGCTTCAATATATAATTCACTTTTCTTTTTGGTAAAAAAGCTCCCCAAATCAGCAATCCAACTTTCTTCAGTTGTAAAATGAAGGTTATGTTCTTTACCATTTAAATCTACTTTATACATTTTAAAACAGCCCTCAATAACAAATGTGTAATGATTGCAAATGTCTCCTTCATGAAGAATGAATTGACGTCGTTTTACATGGCGTACGGTTACACAATCTTTAAGCGCTTCAATTTCCTCTTCATTTAAAGGAACCGATGCTTTTGAAAAGTTTTCAATCAGTAAGGTCAAATCCATGATTCAAATCTACTTGAAAATTTTGAATTTAAGAAATGTATGGCTAGTAGAAAATGAGCAATAAAAATAGTTGGTATTATTCAATGGTTTGAAGCGTTGTTGTTTCGAGTCTAAAATTCAGAAATTGTTTATTTATTGTGTATTTAGAGAAAGTTTTTCAAACAGATGAATTGGCCGTAAATTGTACTTTTATAACATAATACATGCATATTTATTTAGCTCATTAATTGCTCTTTTAATTAAGGCGTGCACTTTCCTGAAATAGGTTGACTAAAAATTAAACAATTAAATAGTCACTTATGAAAATACAAAATGAACACTGGCGATAAAAATTTATGGATTCATACCCTGTCAAAACATCTATATCCTAATTGAGTAGATAAAAATGAGTAGAGGTGGTTTACTCATAACGCATTTAAAAAACTTGAAATACCTTTTATTAACAAACAGACCAACAAAGTATTTGATAAAAGTAATAGATGTAATCGTTATATTATAATAGTGGCGTAGTTAAAGGGTAATAATTACTATAATACAATAAAGAAAGCTAATTTTTGTGACAGAAAGCAAAGATAATGTAACTACAGGCTTCAATACCAGTCACCTTATTTGGTGGAAATTCATTGAATAGAAGCCTTAACCGAGGTGGATTAAATCAAGTTTGGGTATTTCATATTGCCTATGCCAAAACTCTAATGGATGACCGTATTTAGTTACAAACAGTAGAATTTTTTTATGATATTAAATTTAAAATTATTACACCGATAAAAACTGCTGTTTTTTGAGTACATAGTAATATGGTACAACAGGAAACAATTATACTCCAAGTTTCGGTTATAAAACTTTTTATGGCTTGGAACAGGAATTTATCAATTTAAAATATGTGGTGTATCTCAGCAATGCCATTTCAAGAAAAATAGTAATTTCTGTTCAATTTCGGGTTTTATTTGATACAGTTTAAGTATATGAAGCTGATAGTTATATATTTATCTATAAATAAATAACTGATATAAGCAAATGAGTAATAAAAGAATTAAATCGAACTCAAAGAAAAGATACGGTATATTAAGTATGGTTTTTATTACAGTAGTAATAAATTATTTAGATAGAACTAATATTTCGGTAGCGGCATTTGCCTTAAGAAAAGATCTAGGTATTGACACCGTTCAAATGGGGTATGTGTTTTCTGCTTTTGGTATTTTTTATGCATCGCTTCAAATTCCAGGAGGTATCTTGGCAGATAAGATAAAATCAAGAATACTATATACCGTTATTTTAATTTTGTGGTCTATAGCTACTTTATTTCAAGGACTCGTAAATTCTTTTGGAGCTTTATTAGGTTTGAGAGCAAGTATTGGAGCCTTTGAAGCACCTTCATATCCAATAAATAATTTAGTGGTAAGTAGATGGTTCCCAGAAAAAGAGAGAGCGTCGGCTATAGCGGTTTATATTTCAGGTCAATTTTTAGGATTAGCTTTTTTAATGCCTTTTTTAACACTGATACAGGATGCTTTAGGGTGGAGAGGATTATTCATTGTTTCAGGTATTATTGGTATTTCATGGGCGTTTATTTGGTACATTTTTTACAGAGATCCTCAAGATCATAATACTATAAGCGCTTCTGAATTAGAGTATATTGAAAGTGGAGGAGGGCTTGTTGGTACTAAAGTAGCTGATAAGCAAAAGAAAAAGTTTGCCATGAATGATTTTGTACAAGCATTTTCTTATCGAAAACTTTGGGGGGTATACATTGGTCAGTTTTGTTATGGTGCTACAGCCATATTTTTCTTAACCTGGTTTCCTACATATTTAGTAGAGTTTAGAGGGTTAGATTTTATTAAATCTGGTTATTTAGCTTCATTACCCTTTTTAGCAGCATTCGTTGGGGTTTTATTATCAGGTTTTACATCAGATTTTTTAATAAAGAAAAAGGTATCAAATGAGGTTGCAAGAAAGGCACCTGTAATTATAGGCATGCTGCTATCTACATGTATTATAGGTGCTAATTATACCAATAGTACTTTTTACATTATTTTGTTTTTGGGTATAGCCTTTTTTGGAACAGGTTTAGCTAGCATAGCATGGGTTTTTATATCGTTAATAGCACCTAAAGAAAATATGGGGTTGATAGGAGGTGTATTTAATTTTATAGGAGGCTTGTCTGCTGTTGTTATTCCATCTGCTATTGGTCATTTAGTTAAAGATGGTGATTTTAATCCAGCCCTAGTTTTTATTGCGGCAATTGCTTTCTTGGGTTTTTTCTCATATACTTTTTTAATAGGAAAAGTGGAACGTATAGTTCCTAAAAAATAAGATTAAAATGAAGATTACGTCAGTAAAACCATACCCTATAAATATAGGGGCAGGAACCCAATTAGTGGTAAAATTAGAAACTGATACTGGATTATATGGTTGGGGTGCTTCTGGTTTATCAGGCAGAGAGTATGCTGTAATAGGGGCGCTTAAACATTTTGAACCCTTAGTTGTTGGCAGAAGTCCTATGGATATTGGTGCTATTTGGCAGGATTTATATCGTGGGCAATATTTTGAAGGAGGCAGGGTGTTAACTGCTGCAATTTCAGCAATTGATATTGCTTTATACGACATAAAAGGAAAAGCACTAGGTGTTCCTGTTTATGAATTGTTAGGAGGAAAGCAACGCGATTACATACCATGTTTTGCCTCCGTTAGGTTTTCTACTCTGCAAGAACTCCTAAAAGAATCCAAAAGATTAATGGCTGAAGGTTGGGATATGCTCAGGTTAGCACCAGCTGAATTCGAAGACCAAGATGATATTTCGCGATTTGAGCCTAGAGAATCAATTTCAAAAATTGCAGAATGGATGGTTGTCTTGCGTAATGAATTGGGAAAAAGTGTTACTATTGGTATAGATTATCATTCAAGGTTGAGTATACCTGAAACCTACTCTTTTATGAAGCGAATGCCAGCAGGTACATTAGATTTCATAGAAGAACCTATTAGAGACGAAAATCCGGTTGCTTATGAGCGCTTAAGGAGTTTAATAGATATTCCATTTGCAATAGGTGAGGAGTTTGCAAGTAAATGGCAGTTTTTGCCATTTTTAGAGAGAAATATTACTCAATATACCCGTGTAGACGTATGTAACGTAGGTGGAATTACAGAAGCTATGAAAGTAGCTTCATTGGCTGAAGCCCATTATATTGATTTGATGCCACATAATCCTCTTGGACCTATCTGTACCGCTGCATCTATACATCTGGCTGCCGCTTGCCCTAATTTTAGTTGGTTAGAAGAAGTAAATACAGGAGCACATGTACTCACTAATGATTCTAGATTTTATCCAACTCAGCCAAAATTAAAAGGTTCAAAATATCCTGTATTGAATACGCCGGGCTTAGGTGTTGAAGTTAACGAAGAACTAGTAAAAAGAAGTAAGTTTGTTCCAGTTGAAATTCCTAGATTGAAAAAAGATGATGGGTCATTTACAAATTGGTAAAAATTATTAGTTATGAATAGAACTAGACTTGTAGAAATTATTCAGAAAGAGAAACTTATTTTTGTAACAAGACTAAAGGATCATACAAAGGCTCAGTTAGTAATTTCAAGTTTGGTTGCAGGGGGAGCTAAGGTGATGGAAATTACATCAAACACCCCAAATTTTGCAGAAGAGATCTCAAAAGCAAGAAAAGCTTTTCCAAACGTTTTAATTGGAGCAGGAACTGTTATTAATAAACAAGTTGCAAAAGCCGCTATAAAGGCTGGAGCACAGTTTTTAGTTACACCTAATACAAGTAAAAAATTAATTTCTCTTGCACATAAAAATGGTATACCTATTTTAATGGGAGCGCTTACCCCATCAGAAGTCTGTAATGCCTGGGAAGCAGGAGCAGATTTTGTAAAACTATTTCCTGCCGATATCATGGGTATACCATATTTAAAGTCTATAAAAGCTCCTTTAAACAAGGTTAATTTATTTGCCGTAGGATCTATTAATCTTGATGATGTAAAGGAATGGTTTGATTCGGGAGCGCAGGGTATTGGAATAGCAAGTATATTACGGGAACCTATTGAAACCGATGAGGATCTAGATTATATAAAACAAAATGCAGCAAATTTTATTTTAAAAGTAAAAGAAGTTTAATAGCTAGTAAATATTTATACAAGGTAAATAAAGGCTAATCAGCTAGCGTAATAGTTACTATTAGTAACTTATCATTTGAATGGCTTCATTATTATTTCCAATTAGTATAGCATTAATGTTGTTAATAGTAATTTTTTCCATGCTTTTTGCATTATGAGGTGTGAAAAAACCACTTTTTAAGGTTGGAATTGGTGTAAAATCACCTTGTCCGTTTCCTTTTAAAAACAAGCCAATACCAGCATCATTTCTGGGAGTTTCTATTTCAGAGCCATAAAGGTTACCCGAAACTAAAATGTCTTTATTACCATCAGAATCAAAATCCTCAATTAGAATATTATTTATGTTAGATATTTGAGCTAACATAGGTAGTTTATGCATTTTAAAAGACGTTCCTTTTATATTTTCAATATAATATGAAGCAAAAGTATAAGCTTTAAGGTTTAAGGCATTATTTAAGTCATTTCCATAAATATCTAATAAGTTAGAGTCTCCAAAAGATTCATAGGTAGGAAACTTTTCACTCAAAGAAGGTATTTGTTGAGTGGAACAAGATTTTCCTCGTACCGGATAGACCTGACCATGATCGTAGTAACTTAAAACAATGTCTTGGGTTCCGTTCTTGTCAAAATCATAACTGTGTACTTGAAAAGGCGAATTTACAGAAGCTTTGTATTTATAATTCAATCCTAAATTACCTACAACTAAATCCATATCTCCATCACCATCCATATCTGCACTTTTCACCTCAAAATACCAACCTTCAGATTTATCTATTCCTTCATAATTTTGAATTTTATATTTTCCGTTCACATTTATAAAAATAGTTATAGGCATCCATTCTCCAACAACCACCAGGTCTAGATTTTCATCATTATTAACATCCACCCAAGTAGCGGATGTGACCATACCAATATTATTTAAACCAGGAATGGTACTATTGGTAACGTCTACAAATTTTCCATTTTGGTTTTCAAGTAATTTAGAACTTGTTGGAAACGCATATTTTTGAGGTGTATGACGTCCGCCTATAAAAATATCCATATCTCCATCATTATCGTAATCTGCTTTTTCAACTACGGAACAACTAATACGATAATCGGGTACTTTAGTTTGGTCTTTTTTAAAGTTGCCATTTCCATCGTTAACATAAAGTCTATCTTGGTATTTTGGATTATTGACCTCAAACTCATTGCCGCCGCTAGCTACAAAGAGATCTAAATCTCCATCATTATCAATATCAATAAAACAGCTTCCTGCATCTTCACAATTTTTATCAATGGACCAACCTCCTATATTTTGAATTTCAAATATTCCGCTGAGCTTTTGTAATACCAGTTTTCCTGAATGATTTGCTGATCCTCCTATGTAAAAATCGTCTAACCCATCTCCATTGGCGTCTCCAACAGAAATATACGGACCAAATTGAGACATTTTATGAGGTAATAGAATTTCTTTTTCATAATCGTTATAGTTGTTTTCTTGATGTTTTAAAGAAAGACTAATTGATTTTGTAATATCTTTAAATAGTAAGCTGTTTTTTTGATTGGAAATGTTATAATTTTCGTTTGTGTGATCAGAGGACACTTCTATAGTTTGATTGGCATCTAATTTTTTTAAAACAGTATTTTTGCCATTTGGCCAGCTAATTACGGCTTTATCGATTGCTGTTGAAGAACCAATCCCGAAATGGGCAATATCTTCACTTTTAGACATATAGCCTCTGTTATTTGTAATCTCTACCATTTGCCATAATGAATCGTTTTTGAAAATTGAAACTCTTGTGCCAAAAATCAACATGTTATTTTCATGTTTTAATTTAAAACGGATAAAATTGCCAAGGTTACGTTCAACCGAATTATTTCTATAAATAAGGGCTTCATCATCAATGTTATTAATAATAAGGTCTAAATCACCATCTAAATCTAGGTCTGCATAAGATGCACCATTGGAAAGGGTTTTTAACGAAAATCCCCAATCTTCAATTTTGTTTTCAAAGGTTAAATCACCATTATTTTTAAAAGCATAGTTTTTTAGTTTATCTATAGGAGCCATTTTGGCCAATGTTAAGACATCTACCACGTCTTGAAAACGTTTGTTTTGTTGTTTGGCAACAACTTCAATGCTATCAAGAATCTGTTCATATTTGCTATTTATATCGCTAAATCGCATATTTCTTCTTATACCATTGGTAACAAAAACATCTTTAAGACCATCATTGTCAAAATCTGCGATTAAAGGTCCCCAACTCCAATCTGTATTGGAAACACCAGCAAGTTGGGCTATATCACTAAAAGAATTGTTGCCATTGTTTTTATGCAATGTGTTAAACATGTATTGATGGTGCCAACCCTTATTAACAATAGCCCAAAAATTTTCAGGGTTCATACCGCTCATATTTGTTTTTATGCGCTTGTGATCTTCAGCAACCATATCAACAACCATGATATCCAGATTTCCATCGTTATCAAAATCGGCTATGTCGCTACCCATACTAAAATTAGATATGTGTTTAAAGGAATGATTGATGGTATTTTTAAAGGATCCGTCTGCATTATTGATATACAAAAAATCAGGTTTGTCATAATCATTTGTTATATACAAATCTGTCCAACCGTCATTATTTAAATCGCCAGCACTGGCAGAGAGACCATGAGCAAGGTTTCTTGTTTTTGCAAGCCCTGATATTTCAACAAACCCTTTGTTGCCTCCTAAATTTCTGTATAATTTATCGCTGAATCTTGGATTTTTATATTTTAAGGGGGTTTGCCCCGTTTTTCTACTACCATAACTTGGAGGCTGATTAACTAAATATATATCAGGCCATCCATCTTTGTTATAATCAATAACATTGGCTTGTATTGAGAAACCTATGTCATTTACACGAAACACTTCACCTGCTTCGGTAAATGTTAAATCTCCATTATTTATGAATAACAAATTTGACGTTGAGCTATTCTCTTTGCTTGCATTTTTACAGACATAAATATCCTGTAAACCATCAGAATTGAAATCTGCAAAAGTAACACCTGTTGACCAGGAATTAAATTTATTGATACCAGACGATTCGGATATGTCTTCAAAAACTAAATTACCTTTATTTAAGTAGAGTTTGTCATTCACTTGATTTCCAGAGAAATAAAGATCTTGTAAGCCGTCATTATTGATGTCTCCTATTGCAACTCCAGCACCATTTACAAAGTTTTCGTTTATAATATGGTTTTCTTCTGCGGTTTCGGTAAGGGTATTAGAGAATTTAATATTGGTATAATCAGAATTTACCAAGGTAAAATGTTTGTCGGTTTCAAGTAGGGGGTAGGGCAAATCACGCTTACAGGATTGGATAACTATTGAAAGTGCTACTAGAAATAAAAATGAAATGATTTGTTTATTTTCTCTATTCAAGACTTAATGGAATTTAAAGGTTTATGGGATTATATAGTGTGTTATATCAAAATCTTAAAAAGTTTGGTATCTATAAATGAATTTAATAATTATTCGGTAATTTTTAGTAAAATTATTATTATTTGGTCATTTTGATTGAATTTTACTCTTTGTTGAATTCCTTTTACTCTTTAAAAGGATGGCTATAAACTAATTTGCAAACCTAAATGAAACACAATTTATTGACGCTCTAACAAGATAATTTTGGTGTTATAGAATTGCGTTTTTGACACAAAACAATTAACTAAACTATTAACTAAACTGAATTATGAAAAAAAACTATTTTTTCAAATGCATTTTCGGTCGATTTAAGTTTTCTTTTAAAAAGATAGCTTTGTTATCGTTATTTTTATTGAGTACTATTCTATCGAATGCACAAACGGTTACTGTCACAGGAACGGTTACCGATGAATCTAATGTTCCTTTAATCGGAGCTAACGTATTAGTAAGGGGAACATCTAATGGAACTGTTACAGATTTTGATGGGAACTATTCTATTACAGTAAATCAAGGAGATGTGCTTGTTGTATCTTATACGGGGTATCAAACGAAGGAGTCTACTGTTGGTACTGGTACAACTATTAATTTTACTCTATTGGAGGATGCTCAATCTTTAGATGAAGTGATTCTAATTGGTTATGGCTCTAGAAAAAGAACTGATGTGGTTAGCTCGGTGAGTACGGTGGATAACGATTTTTTAGAAGCACAACCTTCTGCTGATGCTACTAGAGCATTACAGGGAAGTGCCTCGGGTGTAACCGTAGTTTCTTCTGCTAGACCAGGGCAACAGGCTCAAGTTAGGATTCGTGGTCTTGGTAGTATTAATGGAAATTCTCCTTTGTATATTGTTGATGGGGTTAATGGTGGCGCTGTCCCTCCACCAGATCAAATTGAATCTATGCAAGTTTTAAAAGATGCCTCTTCTACAGCCATCTATGGCGCAAGAGGAGCGAGTGGGGTTATTCTTATTACTACTAAATCTGGACGTAGAAATCAGGCACCAAAATTTCAATTTAATGTAAGAACAGGATTTGGAAAAAGCAATGCAAAATATGATCTTATAACAGATCCTAACTTAATTGGTCAAATGATATGGTTGGAGCAGACAAATGATGGTATTGTTCCAAATCATCCACATTTTAGTTTTGATCCTAATGATATTAAGGGCACAAGAGTAAATGATTATTTGTTTCCTAATGGAGCCTCCATTGGAGACCCTTCAACAGACCCTTCCCTCTATCAAGAAAGAGATTATCCTATTACATTGACCAATAAGAATGGGACAGACTGGATGAAAGAAAGTTTCAGAACGGCTTTATTACAAGATTATAATTTGTCAGTGTCAGGAGGGTCAGAAAAAACAGTTTATTCCTTTAACGGTAGCTACTTCAAAGAGGATGGCGTTTTTAAAAATAACTCGTTCAATAGATATGCCTTTAGAACAAATGTAGAGTCTCAAATAACAGATTGGTTAACAGTTGGTAAACGTATTGGAGCTACTCTTTCTGAAAGTAGAGGAAATAATCCAGGTTTTAATGCATATGTTGAAACAAGTCCGCTAATACCTATATATGATATAGCTGGTAATTGGGCCGGAGGTGTTGTAGGAGGAAACTTAAATGACGGACCTAATCCCGTAGGGCATCTTTTCAGAGAAAGAAAGGATCTTAGAAAAAACCTTAATTTAGTAGGAACCTTTTATGTTGAAATTGAACCAATAGAAAATTTGAAATTTAAATCTTTATTTGGTTACAATATGAACTGGTATAGTAATCATAATCCTAGATTTGGTGACCCAGAAAACACAAATGGTAGCTTTGTAAATACGCTTGGCGAAACTAGAGGAAATAATTTAACATGGAACTTTACAAATACTGCAAGTTATTCTAAAACTATAAATGAGGCACATGCATTTGAGATAGTTTTAGGTATGGAATCAACAAAATTTAATCTTGATGAAATTGAGGCGGGCAGAGCTGGTTATATTTCAACGCAAGATGAATTTTATTATTTAGAATCAGGAGCCGGAGCAATTACAAATGGATCTGATGCAGCAGCTTGGTCTTTATTTTCATTATTCTCACGGGCTTTTTACTCTTACAATGATAAGTATATGATAGAAGGTACTGTTCGTCGTGATGGATCTTCTCGTTTTGGGGCCAACAATCGTTATGGTGTTTTTCCGGCTGTTTCTGCTGGTTGGATGATTTCAAATGAGAGCTTTATGGAAGGCACAAGTGGTTGGTTAAATCGATTAAAATTAAGAGCAGGTTGGGGTGAATCTGGTAATGATCAAATTGGAAATTACAATGGCTTTACAACCTTCGGATCAGGTTTAGGGAATTCTTATTATGGTATTGGTGGTGGTGATAATACCATTTCTTTGGGATATCAGTCTACTGAATTTGGAAATCCAGATGCCAAATGGGAAACTACAGAGTCTACAAACATAGGATTGGATGCTACACTATTTAAAGGGTTAGATTTAAGCGTTGAATTTTGGAAGAAAAAAACTAGTGATATGTTATTTCGAACAACTATTCCGGCTGTAGAAGGTCAGGCATTAGCTCCTTTTGTGAATGTAGGTACAATGGATAATAAGGGTGTTGATATTGAATTAACTTACAGGCAAACAGTAAACGAAGATTTCAACTATAGTATAGGTGTAAATCTTTCAACTTATAAAAATAAAGTGACTAAGTTATCTGGTGCAGATGGAGATCAACTTTTGGGAAGAGCAGAAAGAGGTCAAAGGTATACAAGGGCAGTGACAGGTCGTTCGTTCCCAGAATTTTATGGGTATATTGTTGATGGAATATTTCAAACACAAGAACAAGCAGATGCGCATCCTGTAAATGGAGATTATAATCAACCTGGAAATCTTATAATTAGAGACGTAGATGGAAATGGCGAAATTACACCTGAAGATAGAACATGGATAGGCAATCCTCATCCAGACTTTACAGCGGGTATCAATATAGGTGTTCAATATAAAAACTTTGATTTGACTTCTATATGGTATGCAAGTGTTGGAAATGATATCGTAAACTACCATGACCGTTTTCCACGTTGGGGGTTATTCCAAGGTCCTAAATCGGCAGATCGTCTTTTTAGGTCATGGGGAAGTCCATATTTGGATGATAATCGTAATGCCGTTTTGCCAAAAGCGTCAAGTACTACAAGTTTTGAGCAGAATACAAGTACAGAACACATTGAGGATGGTTCGTTTTTACGTATGAAATCTATACAGTTAGGGTATAACTTGCCTGATGCGATGTTAGAAAAATTAGGTTTTTCTAATTTACGCCTCTATGTCATGGGAACAAACTTAATCACATTGTTTGATACATATTCAGGGTTAGATGTAGAAGTTAGTCCTGAAAATGAGATTGATAGAGGCTTTGATGAGGGTACTTGGCCACAGCCCAAGCAAATAATTTTTGGAATAAACATTGGTATTTAAAAAAATAGAAAATGAAAAGATTAAAGTTAAAAATTAGTCTCGTGGTAATTCTAGGAATTACTATTAGTGCTTGTAAGGAAGAATTTTTAGAAGAGTTTCCTGTAGGACGTGTTACAGAGGAAACGTTGGCCGATGAACAAGGAGTAAACCTATTGCTAATTGGTGCCTATTCGGTTATTGATGGTTTTTCTCAAGGAGGACCCGGTGGAGCTGGTGAAGCTTCTGCCACGAATTGGGTATGGGGAGATGTGCCATCAGATGATATGCATCGTGGTGATCAAACAGGTGGATGGAGTGCAATTAACCTTATAGAAAGATATGAAGTTGATCCAACGAACCCATGGGTTGAAGGTCTGTGGGCTGCAAACTACGATGGCGTATCTAGAGCAAATGACGTATTGAGAGTTTTAAAATTAGCTGGGGATGCGATACCTGATAATAGTGCCAAGCAATTAGAAGCAGAGGCGAGATGGTTACGTGCCTGGTTCCATTTTCAGTTAAGAAGCAAAATTGAGAGAATACCATATATAACTGAAAATGTAAAGGCAAGTGAAGTTCCTAATGATAGAGAGGTTTGGGATGATATTGAAGCAGACTTGCAATGGGGAATAGACAATGGGATGGCTGAAGTGCCCTCTGAAGTAGGTCGTGCTTCTCGTTGGGCAGCTAAAGCCTTAAAGGCTAGGGTACATATGTTTCAGAAGGAATTTTCAGAAGCAAAACCTCTGTTAGATGATATCATTAACAATGGACCGTTTGTCTTAATGGATCATTTCTATGATAACCATGATGAAGAGAAACAAAACAATGCAGAGAGCATTTTTGAAGTTCAATATACAGTAAATGATGGTACCGGAGGCGGAGAAAATGCAGGTTCTGATCATAGAACATTATTTCCTAGAGGAGCAGATGTTGGTTTGTGTTGTGCTTATAGTGCCCCTAGTTTTGATTTGTTTAATGCTTTTAAAGTAGATGCAAATGGATTACCATTGCTAGATACCTTTCAAGATGATCTGCTTTTAGAAGATTATGGGTTGCTAGACACACAACCGTTTACTCCTACTGATGTTGAACTCGATCCTAGAGTAGATTGGACAATAGGAAGAAGAGGTATTCCCTTTTTAGACTGGGGGCCTATGAGTGGTGGAGACTGGATGCTTGACCAAGCTGGTATGGGGCCGTTTTTGAATAAGAAAATTATGTTCTATAAAAGAAACTTTAAAACCATTTCAATTGCAACACCAACATGGTCAGCTGGATTAAACGGAAATAACTGGAGATTGTTTAGATTAAGTCACGTGATATTATGGAGGGCTGAAGTTGCTGCAGAGGAGAATGACCTCATAAAAGCCAGAGATATGGTTAATATGATTAGAGAGCGCGCTCAAGATGATATCGTTATGGGGAAAATCAGTAATACCACATTTGGGGCAGGTGAACCGATAATAATTGATGAAAATGAACCTGCAGCCAATTACAATCTTGGTTTATATGCTTCTTTTCCTGATAAAAACTATGCATTGAAGGCTGTAAGACATGAAATGCGTTTAGAGTTTGCATTAGAAGGTATGCGCTTTCAAGATTTAGTACGCTGGGAAATTGATGGAGATGTCATTCCAAAATATTTACAATCAGAATTATCTAATGGTAAATTACCATGGATTCAAGGAGCTAATTATACTCCAGGTCAAGATGATTACTTCCCATTACCCCAATCGCAATTAGATTTACAAAGGGGAGTGCTAGAGCAGGACCCGAACTATTAAAATACACAATTTTGAGTTAGTTTTTTATATATTGTGAGTTTGATGGCAATCATTTCATGTATTGAATTGGTTGCCATTTTTTTAAATAGAAGGTAAAGTGTTTGGGATGAAGTAGTAAGAATAAAAATTTTTTTTACCTTGTATCTTTTAGCAGATTAAATCTCTTAATTAAATATTTTCGAACTTATTAGTAATGGATAAGAATAGATTACAGTTATGTATAAGAAATAGGTTTACGTTGTTTTTGATTTTTTGTTTAAGACTTTTTTTAGTTAATGAAATTTCTTGTCAAAATACAGACTTGAAATTTGAACATTTTATCGATAAACAGGAGTTTTCTCAACATTCAGTCATGAAAGTGATTCAAGATATTGATGGCTATATATGGATTGGTACTTTAAATGGACTTTATAAATATGACGGACTCAAGTTAACCGTCTATAGACATCAGTTAAATAACCCCAATAGTTTAGTGAGTAATTCAGTTTATGAGTTAGAGTTGGACTCTGAAGGAAATCTACTCATTGGTACCGGGAAGGGTTTAAGTAAGTATAATAGGCTGACCCAAACATTCACAACTTTTCCTTTAGTGCTTCAAAACGCTAGAATTACTGCCATTTGCCCTAAGAAAAATGGAGAATTATGGATAGGTACTTTACATTCTGGTCTTTTTCATTTTAATAGTACTGATGAAAGAGGAGAGTTTCCCACACAATATCTATATAAGCCAAATTTATCATCAAGTATTGTAAGCAATCAAATTCATTCTTTGGTAGAGGATAATTCAGGCAATATATGGGTAGGAACGGTTAAGGGGTTAAATAAAGTATCTATTATTAATGGAGTTACCGAATTTATTCATTTTAAAGAGATTGATAAAAGTATTAAGCTTTTATTCTTGGATAGTAAAGGAGCTCTATGGGTTTCTACAGTTGGTCATAGACTGTTAAAGATTGAAAACCCTGAAAAATATATAAATGTTAATAATGTAAAGTTTGAGGAGTTTCCTTTGAACTTGATTTATTCCGACACAGAAGAATCGGGAGGATTAATTACTATGTTTGAAAAAGAAGATGGCAATCTGTTTTTGGGCATTCATGGTTATGGGCTTTATTTATTGGATCTTTCAACTGGAGAATATTTAAAGTATCTACATGATCCCAGGATGCCTGAGAGTATAAGTAGCAACAATATTGAATCTGTTTTTATTGATAGAAGTCAAGTGTTATGGGTTGGTACAGAGGGAGGTGGGTTAAATAAATGTGACTTAAAACAAAAAGCAATTAATCATCTTGAGCATAATATTTTATCTAAAAACTCATTGAGTCATTCTTCAATTAATGATATATTAAAAGCAAGAGAAGGTGTGTTTTGGGTGGCTACACAAGATGGTTTAAATAAGGTGATGTTTATAGATGATGCCTATAAAGAACCAATCATTGAACGTTTTTATCTAAGCAAAAAGCAGCATGAAAAGGAGGTGAGATATCAAGAACCCATTTGGTCAATTTTAAGAGATCGAGATGGTGACTATTGGATAGGAGGTGTTGACGGGGTTTACCATATGGATATCAATGAAGATAAAAATGTAATCACCTTTAATAAAACCGATTTTAACATGCTTGAAGTGATGTCAATTATTGAAGATAGTCATGGAGTATTGTGGTTTGGTTCTTTAATTGATGGATTGATTAAGTGGCCAAAACGTAAAAAGCAAAATGGCTCTTTTGACTTTTCAAATAGAATACATTACAAGCCCGATAGTAACAATAAGTATAGTATTAGTGCAAAAGAAATTAGCTGCATATATGAAGATAGTCGTAGTAATCTGTGGGTTGGAACTTTACAAGGAGGCTTAAATCTAGTTGTTCCAAATGGTATTGACGGTGGCGATTTATTTGTGTCGTTTCAATATGACTCAAATGATATCAATTCTCTAAGTCATAATTCTGTGTTTTCAATTTTAGAGGATAGTAACGGTGAGTTTTGGATAGGTACCTATGGAGGAGGGCTTAATAAAATGACACTGTCTCCAGATGAAAATTCAGATCCAAAATTTAAGCACTATACGGAAGAAGATGGATTAATTAACAATTCAATATATGGAATCATTGAAGATGATAATGGTTTTCTTTGGGTAAGCACAGATAATGGCATATCAAGTTTTAATCGGTATACTGAAGCGTTTAAAAACTACAATAAGGAAGACGGTCTTCAAGGAAATAATTTTAGAAAGGGTGCATATCTTAAAAATGATGATGGCTATCTGTTTTTTGGTGGATACAATGGGTTAAATATATTTCATCCCAAAGATTTGAAAGAGAATGACATTTTTGCACCAGTTAATATAGTAGGGTTTAAAATTAAAAATGAATCTATTAATGTGGGTGAAACTTATAATGGTAGAATACTTTTCGATAAGAGTCTTTCTGCATATTCGAAACCTATTGAATTAAATTATCATGAAAACACATTGACTTTTGAATTTTCGGCTCTTCATTTTGCCGCTCCCGAAAAGAATCAATACAAGTATATGTTAGCTGGTTTTAATTCAGACTGGGTAGAGTCAAAGGGGATGAATTCTGCTCACTATACAAATCTTCCGCCAGGAAAGTACACCTTTAAAGTTAAGGCATCAAATAATGATGGCTTATGGAGTGAAGAGCTATCAACAATAAATTTATGTATTAGTCCTCCGTTTTGGCAAACATGGTGGGCCTATTTTATATACATGCTTATAGTTATTGCCTTACTTTGGAGTATTCAATCTTATTTCAATCTCCGTTCCAGAGAGAGAGCGTCCTTGCAAGTACAAAAGGAGATTGAAAATATTAACAAACTTAAGCTTCAATTTTTCACAAATATTTCACATGAATTTAAAACTCCAATAACACTCATTTTAAATCCCATTGAAGAGTTGATAGAGTTGTTTAAAGAAAATTTGTCTGTGCAATCAAAACTAAGAATGGTTGAGCGAAATGCAAATTCCTTACTTCGTTTAGTACAGCAACTTATGGAATTTAGAAGGATAGAGGTTGGAGAAACTAAATTAAAAGTAACAGAATCAAATATTGTACATTTTGTTAGAGAAATTATTTTTTCATTTCAATCACATGCTAACCGAAAGGATATACACATTTCTTTTGAAAGTTCCTTGAACACAATACCAGTATGGTTTGATTGGGATAAACTTGAAAAGATATTAAATAATCTTATTTATAATGCTATAAAGTTCACTCCCAATAATGGAAATATTGAGGTGAGTATTTGTAAAGTAGATACTAATAAAGAGTCAAAGTTAACCAGTGTTGATTCTGATACTGATTATGTGGAAATTAAGGTGAAAGATAGTGGTATAGGGATTGATAAATCTCAATTGCCTTATATTTTTCAGCGGTTTTATCAAATTAATCAATCAGACTTAGAAGCGGTAAAAGGTTCTGGTTTAGGCCTTGCTATAACAAAAGATTTGGTGGAATTACACCATGGAGAAATTCTTGTGGAATCAGAGAAAAATCTTGGAACTCAATTTACTATAAGATTACCATTGGGAAGGGTGCATTTTTTAGAAGAAGAAATTGCCGAAATTACTGTGTTAGAAAATATTAATGAGGAAGAGATTGATGAGGAAATGTTAAGGCGGGATAGTCAGATGAATTTCAACTCATTAAATGAAAACAATAAAAAGGTTGTACTGATAGTAGATGATAATGAAGATATACGTGAACTTGTATGCAATGGATTAAAAGAAACCTACAATGTGTTACAAGCAGAAAATGGAAAAGAGGCTCTTAAAATAGTACTCAAAGAAATACCTGATGTAGTTATTACTGATGTGTTAATGCCCGAAATGGATGGTGTACAGTTTTGTTATAAAATTAAAAACAATGTAAGAACAAGCCATATTCCTGTAATTATGCTTACGGCACTTAACTCTGTTGAGCATCGTATTGAAGGTTTAGAATCAGGAGCAGATGCCTATATTCCAAAACCATTTAAAATGAAATTACTATCGGTAAGAATAGAAAAGCTTATTGGCTCTCGTGAACTTATGCGTAAACGGTTTCAAACTGAGAAAGAAATTACTCCAGAACAAGTTACGCTTAATTCATTAGATGAAGAATTTCTAAAAAGTATTATGAACTTTATGGAACTAAATATGGCTAATGAGAACTATTGGATTGATGAATTGGCTTCTGATATGAATACAAGTAGATCTACTTTTTTTAGGAAACTTAAAAAACTCACTGGTCTTGCTCCTAATGATTTCATGCGAATGGTTAGACTTAAAAGATCATTACAACTCTTAGAACAAGGTCAGCACACTATTGCTCAGGTAAGTTATATGGTTGGTTTTAGTCATCCAAATTATTTTGGAAAGTGTTTTCGGAAATATTATGGGCAAACGCCTTCAGAGTTTTCTAAACATAAGAACAGAGATAAAAGTAATGTGTAGTTTATAGTGTTGTTCTATCTTGGAGCACGAAATTAATATATTCGTAGCTTAACTATTAACAAAGTAATATAACGCTAGAACCATCATTAACAGGAGGCCAATTGCTAAGAACTGCAAAGATCTATTAATGTTTTTAAACTTACTAGCCGCAATTTTTGAGTTAACATAAATTTGTTGACCTAATTGGTCAAATAATTTATCTTCATCCTTGCTAATGGTGTGAAATGTTTTTGAAAATTCTTGTATACTCCCATATTTCTGAATGACATCACCAAAAAAGAAAATATTTTTATCAAATTTTTCTTCAATCTTTGGTATAAAGCATCTTATACTATAATAAATAGAAATAACGGTAGAAATAAACCACAACCCCGCTAAAATATAGAAGATTGTTTTATTGTGTATGGATTGTAAAATATGTGGTATACTTTTAAATACAAAGTTTAAAATAATACCATAGAACGATAAAATGAGACCCGCTTTTATTTCAGAAGCTTTTATCAAACTAAAAATATAATTGATGCTTCCCCAGTAGTGGTCAATAAGATCATCAAGGTGTCTGTTTTTTTGAGACACTATCCTGTAAAGTGTGTAAGTTATAAATCGAGGGTTTAGCTTTTTTAAAGTTGAACCCTTTTTTCAAATATAGTTAAAAATTGGTTTAAAATAATGCCCCAGTTCCTAATAGGCATCGACCATTTTTTGGTAGCCTCTCTAAGGGCTAAAAAAGTGGACTTCATAACAGCTTCATCTGTTGGGAATGAGAGCTTGTTTTTAGTGTACTTTCTGATTTTTCCATTAAGGTTTTCAATAAGGTTCGTAGTGTAAATGATTTTTCTAATTTCAACAGGAGATTCATAAAAAGCGGTAAGCTCATCCCAATTGTCTCTCCAGCTTTTAATAGCATAAGAGTACTTGTGTTCCCATTTCAGAGCAAAGTCCTCTAGAGCGGCTTTTGCTGCGTTTTTGGTTGGTGCATCATAGATGTTTTTCATGTCTTTTGTAAATTCCTTCTTGTCTTTCCAAACAACATAGCGACAAGCGTTACGAATCTGGTGTACCACGCAAATTTGGGTTTTAGATTCAGGAAAAACGTTTTTAATGGTGTCGGTAAAACCGTTAAGATTATCTGTGGCCGTGATAAGCAAATCCTGAACGCCTCTGGCTTTCATATCGGTTAGTACGCTCATCCAAAAGGCTGCCGATTCATTCTTCCCCAGCCAAAGTCCTAAGACTTCCTTTTTACCATCTCTGCGGAGTCCTACGGCGATGTACATGGTTTTATTAATGACTTTGGAGTTCTCCCGAACCTTAAATACAATACCATCCATCCAAGTAATTAAATATACGGGGTCCAGGGGCCTGTTTTGCCAAGCGACAATATCATTGGTAACTTTATCTGTGATACGTGATATGGTAGATGTGGATACATCAAAATCGTAGACTTCGCGGATTTGCTCTTCAATATCAGAATTACTCATACCCTTAGCATAAAGGCTGATAATGACGTTTTCTATGCCGTCAACCATGTTAGTGCGCTTAGGAACCAGCATAGGGTTAAAAGAAGCTTCTCGGTCTCTGGGAACTTTAATATTAGTCTCTCCTAAAGCTGTTTTTATCTTTTTAGACCCATAGCCGTTACGGGTATTGCTATTATCGGACTGCTGATGCTTCTCATAGTCTAAATGAGCGTCAAGTTCTCCTTCTAGCATCTTTTCAATACCTCGCTTTTGGATGGATTTTAGAAAGGAGGTTAGTTCGTCCCCTGTTTTGAACTGTTTTAAAAAATCGTCGTTTAGAAAATCTTCTTTCTTCATAAGTGTGTAAATTTTAAAATTAAACAAAAAAATATCGAGGGTTGCAACCCTCGATATTTAATCTTTACACAGTTTATGAGATACTGCCTTTTTTGATCTCCTCCCAAATTAAGAACCAGTTAAAAGTAGAGGATCCGAGCTATTTTTATTCATTTCGATGTATTCATTGGGAGGGATATCTCCCAAGGAACTGTGAGGTCTAAAGTTGTTATATTCTTCTCTCCACATATCTAGTTTTTCTTGCGCATCTTCCATTGACAGAAACCAATTTACGTTTAAACATTCATCCCTAAAAGAACCATTGAAACTCTCTATAAAAGGATTATCTGTAGGTTTTCCTGGTCTTGAGAAGTCTAGTTCTATCTGGTTTTCATAGGCCCATTTATCCAAAACTTTACTAATAAATTCACTTCCATTATCTACTTTGATACGCTTTGGAAGAGTGCAATTCTCCGAACTAACCTTTTCCATAACATTTACAACATCACTTCCTTTTAATGACTGTCCTGCTTCAATAGCAAGGCATTTTCTACTATAATTATCCACTACAGTTAAAGCTCTAAAGCGACTCCCATTATATAGCTGATCACTGACAAAATCCATACTCCAGCATTCATGTAAACTAGAAGAATTACCATCTGATGGTTGTCTGTGTAAGGCTGAACGATTCCTTTTAGGACGTTTGCTTCTCAAATTAAGCCCCTCTTCACAGTAAATTCTATAAACACGCTTGTGATTATCCATAAAGCCTTCTCTTCTTAGTAGGATATAAACCCTCCAAAAGCCATAACGAACGCGGGTTGATGCAATTTCTTTGATCCGCATACGCAATAAAGTATCATCTCTTTTATTTGGCTTATAATAATAAACACTTTTGTGCAAAAGAACCAGCTTCACGCAACGGTTAACAGAGATATTATATTCCATTCGTATTCCACGGACCATCTCCCGCTTTCGAGATGGCCTTAAAACTTTTTTTTAAGAACGTCCTGGAGAATTTGCTTATCAAGACTAAGATCTGCTACCAGTTTCTTTAATTGAAAATTCTCCTCTTCTAAGTTCTTGAGTCTGCGCAATTCGGAAACACCTAATCCTCCATATTTCTTCTTCCAATTGTAAAAGGTAGCTTCACTTATTCCCATCTTTCGACAAACCTCAGATACACGCGTACCTGTTTCGGCCTGCTTGATAGCAAATACGATTTGACTCTCCGTGAATTTTGATCGTTTCATATGCAAATAATTGTTTAAAGTTACACATTTATTTGCTCGGTTTTCTCTAGTTTTAAATTGTCCGGTTTAACGGGAGGAGGTCACGGGCATCCCTAGCGGCAATTAGGCCTGTTTTAAAATCTTTATTATAAAAACATTGGCGTGCGTATTCATTTAGGAGTCTTACATGCTCCTCATTGAATTCTTTATGGTTGTCAATTCGTTGCTTTATGCTATCAATTTTTTTAGAAGCCACTAGCAAACTGTCTTGAGAGTGCCCAAGACATATTCCAATAAAAATAATTAAGAGACTTGTTTTAAAGTTGATTTTCATTTTTATTAGTTTGTGTTTTAACATTAAAAGTTTAATCTAAATCAGTTAGGTACTGGCATTGATGGACAACTATTTATATTATGAACTAGAGGCTGGGGAATAGGGTTCATATTAGGATCGAATAAACAATAGGACGCCAACTTTTATTTATTGTTACAATACAGAAACTCCTTCAAGATGTAGGAGTTTCTGCTTTATTCTCTAAATTATATTATTTTTCCTAAAATTGAAAATAAATAAATTGTTCGCCACTGCCTTGTGCTATAATCAATAAAAATGTCATAATGGCCCAAACCAGACCTAAAACATAAGGTGACGTTTTTTGAGATACTTCTTTCATAGAGGTATTTCTCATAAACCAATGACACAAGAACATAATGGCTATTACCGTTGATACTTTTATTATGGTAAACGTATCCAATATTTTTTCACCACCGGTTTGCATATAGAACATAGATTTTATCATATCCCAAGCTTTTTCAAAGGTTCTGGCTCTAAAGAAAACCCAGGTTATATTTACACAACTAAAGGTAATAAAAGCCAAAAACATACCATTCCATTTGGTTATTTCAAAGGGTAAATAACGTCTTTGTAAACGTTCTAAAATTAAATAAGTACCGTGTAAACCACCCCAAACCATAAAGGTCCATGCAGCACCATGCCATAAACCACCTAATAACATAGTAATCATTAAAGCGGCATACATTCTCGTGATTCCATGACGGTTACCACCCAAAGGGATGTACAAATAATCTCTTAACCAACTGGATAATGAAATATGCCAACGTCTCCATAAGTCGGAAAAGCCAAGTGAAGCATAAGGATACCTAAAGTTATCGGGTAAAATAATGCCTAACATAAGAGCGATACCTATAGCACAGGTTGAATACCCAGCAAAATCAAAAAATATCTGTCCTGAAAAAGCAATAGTGCCTACCCAAGCATCAACACCATGTAATAATTTAGCAGAACCAAAAACGTCATCTGATGTGCCTGCTAAAAGCGTATCTGCCATAACCACTTTTTGGAATAATCCAATGGTTAGTAAAAACAAGCCCCAAATAAACTGGTTAGTGGTTGCTTTCTTTTCTTCATAAAACTGTGTGATCAAGTCTTTTGCTCTAACAATAGGACCAGCTACTAATTGCGGGAAGAAGGTCACGTACAGCGCAAAATCAAGAAATGTTCTAGCACGCTCTGTCTTTCTTTTATACATATCAATGGTATATGACATGGTTTGGAACGTATAGAATGAAATTCCCATAGGGAGAATGATATCCATGGGTTTTGCCTGAAAATCAACTCCGATAGCATTCATTACTAGTACAAAATTTTCAAGAAGAAAATCACCATATTTAAAGAAACCTAAAAAACCAAGATTAACGAACATACTTAGCAACAACCACATTTTGCGTTTCTTTTGGTTGTCTTCAACAGCTAAATGTTTTCCTGCAGTCCAATCTATCATGGTAGATATCCAAAGAAGAATGACTAAAGGCGGATTCCACATGCCGTAGAATACATAACTGGAAAACAATAACATACGTTTTTTATTGGTCCAGTTAAGTATTTTAGAATAATAAATGGCGAGAACTATAATTAAAAATAGTATAAAACTTAGTGAATTAAATAACATGATTAGTTAGGTTTTTGGTTGGTTAGTGCATTGTCTTCTTTTAATATTTTCACCAATTCTTTGGTGTAAAAATTGGCATCTTCTAAGGAAAGATGTGATTCTTCCGGACAGGTTAGATTTTTTAATTGATCAAAGTCCTCAAAATGATAGCTCTTTACATGAGCTACTTTTACTAATGAATCCCAAAACCGTTCTCTGGGAAGTCCCATTTTCTCACCCATTCTCACACCACCACTAGATGGTGGCCGAACCAGAATAAGATTACCGTTTCTTTCTTTAAATTTTTTTACATCCTTCATAAAGAATTCAGTGGTAGCATCTTTTTCAGGAGGTGGTGAACCTTTACCAAAGAAATGCCAAACTTTAATAATTGAATTAGCAAAAGCAGTATCAGTTACTGTTCTTGGCATCATACTCATGTTTCGTGGAATGGAAACATCTCCAAAATTGTAGAATGGAGGCTGGGCAGGAGGTGAAGTTCGTTTTCCCCAACGAACATTTCTTAATAAGGATTTTAAATCGAGATCGTCATTCCATTCTTCCTCATCGGCAGACATTAATACCAAACTCTGTTGTAAGGGTACAGACAACAAAAAGTTTGAGCGTTGTGCATAAGTTCCATCAAAGTAATGATCTACTTTGGCTTGTGGCCTTTCCCAAGGAAATGCTTTTGGAAACGTAGTCGAGAAGAATAATCCGGGAGTAACTCCAACAATAACAGTTCCGTCAAAATCGGTATTATTTACAATGTCATGAAAGGTAGGAAGGGGAGATGACCCCGTTGATGCTAACTGTAAAGGTTCTTTTCCGGTTGACTCTTTCCATTGATCTACTTGAATGTCAAAATAGGCTCTGGAAGACCCTAATATAATAACATCATCCTTAGTGGCATTTTCCACTTTGGCACGTGTCATGGCCCAAAGGGCTTTTTCATCGTTTAGGGTAGGGTGAAATCCTTTGGATCTCCAATACATTTCCCATCCAATTGTTGCAATAAGCGTAATAGTTATGGCAATAATTAATGATTGTTTTAATTTCATATTGATTGGTTTATTGGTTAGGTATTGCGTTGTCTTGTTTTAAAATTTTTATTAATTCTTCGGTAAAATAGTCGGCATGATCGGCTTTTAAATGAGACCATTCTGGTAGGGTTAAATTTTGAAGCTGCGGGTAGTCTTCAAAGTGGTATGCTTTTACATTTGATTGTTCCACTAGTTTGTTCCAATATTCTTTCCTATTGACTACGCTATCTTCATTTTTTCTAAACTTTTCAGAAGAAGGGCATCTCAGTAAAATAACATTACCACCTTTTTCTTTAAACTTTTGAAGGTCCTTTAAAAAAAAATCATGGTAGCTTCTTTTTTTGGTTTAAGGTTGTCTCCATCAATCAAGAAGGACCACACGCGTTTTACAGAGTTGGCATAAGCCGTGTCTGTTTCCATACGTTTTTTCATTCTAACATTTCGATCCAATCTGGTTGTTGACATATTATGAAAGGGAGGCATGGTTCTTTTCTTTTTGAGACGATCACCAATCTTTACTTTTTTAATAAGCGCCTTTAGCTTAATACCATCAACGCCACTGGTTTCACTCATTAAAGCTAAACTATTTTGCAGTGGTATTGATAATTGATGGTTTAATCGTTGTGCATAAGTTCTATCATGAAAATGATCTACTTTTTTTTGAGGTCTTTTCCAAGATTGTTTTTTGGGATCCGTACTAGAGAAAAATAACCCAGGTGTAACTCCAACCAAAATAGTACCGTTGAAATTGGAGGTATTTACAATATCATGAAATACGGGTAAGGGGCTAGATCCACCCATTGCCAATTGAATGGGTTTTTTACCCGTTTTTTCCTCCCATATATCTAGTTGTATGTTGTACATAACTCTTGAAGAACCAATAAGCACGATATCATCTTTAGATAATTTATCAACTTTGGCGCGTTGTACCGCCCATAAAGCCTCATTGTTATCTATAGAAGGTTTAAATCCTTTTGATCGCCAATAGAGTTCCCAAATGCTTACACCAATTAGGGTTAATGCCAAGGCAATAAACAAAGATTGTTTTAAATTCATTTTGCTTGGTTTATTGGTTAGGTATTGCGTTGTCTTGTTTTAAAATTTTTATTAATTCTTTAGTAAAGTAATCTGCATGTTCTGCTTTTAAATGAGACCATTCAGGAAGATCTAAATTTTGAAGTTGCGGGTAGTCTTCAAAATGATACGACTTTACTGCAGCTTTTGCTACCAAATCATCCCAAACTGTATCTCTTGGAGTGATTTTTTTTTCTAATTCTCTAAAGACATCAGAAGAAGGGCATCTCAGTAAAATAACATTGCCGCCTTTTTCTTTAAACTTTTCTAAGTCTTTTAAAAAAAATGCCATAGTTGATTTTTTGTCCGGAAGTGGACCATCACTTTTAAAAAAGAACTCCCACACATGTTTTACAGAGTTGGCATAAGCAGTATCTATTTCCATACGTTTTTTCATTCTAACATTTCTGTCAATGGTTATAGTGGAAAAATCGTGAAATGGTGGCATTTCTCTCGGCTTTTCCGCCCTAGTTCCAATTTTTACTTTACTAATAAACTCTTTAAGGTTAATACCGTCTATACCTTTTGTCTCACTTATGAACGCAAAACTGTTTTGAAGAGGTATAGATAGCTGGTGGTTAAGACGCTGTGCATAGGTTCTATTGTGAAAATAGTCAACATTGGTTTGGGGCCTTTTCCAAGAATCTGCTTTGGGAAATGTGGTTGAAAAAAACAAAGGAGGTGTAACACCAACTAAGATGGTGCCATTAAAATTAGTAGTATGTACAATGTCATGAAAGACTGGTAGGGGACTAGAGCCTCCCATAGCTAGTTGGATTGGTTTATTTCCTATTTTTTCTTCCCAAATGTCTAATTGAATATCAAAGTGAACCCTTGAGGAGCCAATGATTACAAAGTCATCTTTAGATAATCGATCAACTTTTGCACGTTCTACAGCCCACAAAGCGTCATTTCCATCTATTGATGGTTTGACTCCTTTAGAACGCCAATATAACTCCCATGTAACAGTTCCTAGAAGGCTAATTACTATGGCAATAATTAATGAATTTTTCAATTTCATTTTGTTTTGTTTCGGTTAATTGGTTTTGTGTTTTTTTAAGTGTCCGTCTTTAATTAACTGATATACCATGTCTTTGGTATATGTTTTGGCATCTTCGGCATTCATATGGGACCATTCTGGTAAGGTGTGTTTAGACATGAATTCATAATCTTCAAAATGATAGCCAGGGCACTCAATAGCCTTAATAAAGCTATTCCAAACTTTATCTCTTGGCATCATGCGTTTTGTGTGTTTATTCCAGCCTTCTTCAGCTTTATGTCTAACAAATATTACCTTACCTCCTCGGCCTTTAAACTTTTTAACTAAAACTGAGAGTGTTTTAATTTCTCTTTGAACGGTGTTTTCAACTTTTTTTGAGTAGTCTGGAACCCCTGGAATAACCTTGTCCCACTCATCAGTGATTTCTTTTTGATAAGCAGGGTTATTGGTTAATCGCGGAAACATTATTAAATTTCTGTATTCATCATTGTAACCAATATTTACTAATTTGAATTTGTCTCCTTTAATCCTGTCATCATCAATTGAGATTCTATTGATTAGTGATTTTAAATCTAAGTCATTATAGGATTTTGCCTCTGAGGCACTAAGCATGACTAGGTTCCTTTTTAATGGTTTTGAAAGCTCGAAACCCAATCGTTGAGAGTAAGTTCGGTCATAGTAATGTTTTACCCATTGTTTGGTTACATTTCTTCTGAAAGAACTATCAAAAAAAGCTAAGGGGGTGACTCCAATAACTAAAGTTCCATTAAATTTGGTGTTATTTATAACATCTTCAATAAATGGTTGTGGAGGTTTCCCATTTCCTGTTAAATTAATGGGTTTTATCCCTTGAGTATCTTCCCAAGCATGCGTATTGAAGTTGTAACCTGTTCTGGAAGCACCTAATAGAATAATATCTTCTGAGGTCGCTTTTTCTACCTTAGCTCTTTCTTGGCTCCACAAATTTCTGTCGTCTTCTAAATAGGCGATGTAATAATCGGTTTGTGTACGCCAATAGAGTTCCCAAATGGTAATACTAGCAATAGTTAATACCAAAGCAAAGGTAAAAGATTGTTTTAATTTCATTTACTATACAATATCATTTAGCCATAACATCAGCAATTCCTTTGGTATCTGCATATTGTTGAAAAGAAATGATTTTACCATCTTTAAGTGTCCATAAATGTGCCATTTGCAAATTCATGGCATTGCCATTTTCCTTGTATTTTGATTCATATTTGCCGGTAACTAATATTTTATCATTAGTCATTTCATGGAATTCAAGGTCAATGGCATGCCAATATTCCCATTCTTCAGCAATTCTTGAAAACAAACCTTCAAGAACAGCATCAAAGCCTTGATAAGGATTTTTATCGGCATATGGAAAATTTTCGGCTTCCATCCAAATAAGGTTTTCATCCATGACGGCTCCAGCTTCATCGATTTTCCCAGCAGCAAAATCAGTATATAGTTTTCTCACAATATTTACATTTTCAGGATTTAAAAAAGGATCAATACCCAATTGACTCATAAAGGCTAGATTGTCCATAAAATCTTGTTCTTGGGCAATTTTGCCATCTTTTATTTTTGCAATGGTAACCCCAGTAAGATCTATTGATTTTCCAGTGGCAGGTATCCCAAAAAAATCACCTGTGTGTTTACCTTTAAAGCGCCAATGTTTAACTAAGTTGTCACCTTGCCCAAAAATATTTTCAATGGAAAATTCAACTTCGGAAAATCCAGTAATAAAATTTGAATAATAGGCTTTGAAATCTTTTATACCCACCACATTCTCAGGACTAGAGATCATGGTAATATTGGTGTCAAAATTGGTGTCGTTAATTAAATCAATCTGACCTTGATTAACAATGTTGTCCCAAACATTGGAATACATAGTTATGTTTTGTTCAACTTTTGAATTGTTGCATGCAGAAAGAATAATAAGCATGAATAAAAAGGGAACATGTTTTAGTGTTTTCATTTTTTGGTTGGTTTTAATGGTTAATTTTTATCGATTACAAGCCGGGCTAATGCTTTTAATAACGTAATAAATACTAGTAAGCACTAATACTATATTGAGTAAATTTTTTAATTGATTTTTTATGTTTCTTAAAGTTAATGAGTTGCATTAAAAAAAAGGCAATCAATGGTGACATGGCAATTATAATAAATACATATTCCCAATCCATAAGTTCTTTTAAGGTTCCAACAAGTCCAGAACCTATGGCTCTACCCGTATTTGATAGTGCCATGTAAAGGGTAAATTGTGTGGCGGCTACGGTTTTCCAGCACAATTGCATAGCCGAGGCAAAAATGGCTATGGTAAGAAAGGTATATCCTAAGTAATATAAGAGAATAAAGCTAAAAATAACTTTATCATTATTCCATATACTAGGTAAAAAAGAAAAGGAGGCTATTAAAACAATTAAGAAAATTAGATAAATTGAGAGCATTCGTTTTTTACCAAAAAAGTCTACTAAGGCTCCCCCAATGAACATACCAAAAAAACCAGCAACCACCGTTGTTATGGAATATACATTGGAATAGGAGGTATTGGTCCAATCTAGCTCTTGAATGGTAAATATGGGTAAAAGTGTGTCAATTAACCCATACATAATACCTAAAGTAAACATGGCGAATGCTAAAATAAGACTTGATGGTAAGATGGTTACTTTATAAATGCATCTAAAAATTTTAGTCCAACTCGTTAATTGCGCTTTCTTTGATATTGGAGACGCCTTTCCTTTTGACCACGGGGTTAGCTTTTCACCGGGTCGCTCTCTAAAACATATAGGTACTAGAATGATAAAAAAGGTACTTATAGACATTGAGGTAATGGCTGTTGAAAAACCCAATAGATTTATTAAAGTAGTACCAATAACTAATGATAAAGCTACGCCTATTGTTTTTGCGCCCCACATGAGTCCGTTTGCTCTAGCTTGTTCATTGACAGGTATAACATCTATAGCCATGCCGTCTGTGGCCACGTCTTGAAAAGCACCAAAAAAACTTATAAAAAAACCAGAAATCATTAAGCCAGTAATGTTATTTAAAGGGTCATGAATAAGGCCAATACTTAAAAAACTTAAAATAAGACCAATTTGGCCAAAAATCACCCATGGTCTTTTACGTCCCATGGATAATAAGGTAAAACGATCCATGAGAGGTGCAACCAGTATTTTGAAACTCCATGGAATTCCAATAACTGCTACAAAACTTGCAATTTCCATTGGAGATTTCTCGTTCATGGCTAACCAAGCCGGTATAGCAAAAAAGGTAATGCCCTCAGGTATACCCTGCGCAATGTATAGTACTGAAAATGTAATGTATCTTAATATGGCATTTTCTGTTAAAAATAAGCGATACTTATCTTTAAGATTTTTGGTTTTTAAATCCATGGAAAGTTGGTTAGGTAGAATGTAAAGCCTATTGACTATTTAATTAATAAAATGCCCAACAAACGTTGAGCATTTTATATGAATTACTAATTAGATAATTCTTTTTTAAGTGTATAAATATAAGCCCAATCAGACTCAACAGCACTTCTGAATTTTTCTCTAAGCTTGTCTGTTTTAGATTTGCCGTGGGCCTTTTCATAGACTTTCCAAACCCCATCTCGTACAACATCTAAATCTGAAAAACTATTAAAAGGAATTCCTATAAAATAATCAGCTACTTCTGGTGCTCCACCAACAACACTGTACCATCTACCACGGTTATCTCCTTCGGCTGCTTTCACAGCTTTTGAAATTTCACTTACCACCTCTTTAAAACTGGTTGAGTTATTGATTTTGACATTGTAAACCCAAACTAGTTTAATGTCTTCAGAAAAAGGTGCCGTCATACTAACACTGGGCATATACCGAGCAACGTTGTAATGTACACTCTTAACATGAGGCATAATAAATTTGGTCACAATCATACGACATTCTTTTCCTGCCGGATCAGGATCCTCATCCATTTCTGCCCAGTTAGCCATAATACTGGTCATGGTATATACATTGCCCTCGCCTTGCAGGCGTTTCCATATATTCCATTTGTCTTCACCATTGTTTTCTAGGTAACATGCTTTCCATGATTTTACACCTTCTACAAATTCAGCGTCATGCCCGGGCTTAACGGTAATCTCTGTGAGATTTAATAAAAAAGATTCGGTTTCTTGTGATGCCACTACTAGTGGGAGTAGAATCAATACATACAATAATTTTCTCATAATGTTGGTTGGTTTTAATTAATATTAAATAATGTGTTAAAATATTTTTAACACGATAATCTCATTAAAATCAATTCGGGGCAATCGGTTAAATCTTGCTATTTGAGAGAGAAGTAATAGTATGTGTATTATCACCGTTTTAAATATAGGTATTTTTTTGGTTATGAAAGCACTATTAAAAAAAAAGCTTTAACATTTTTTTATCGTCTTACTTAGTTTTATCACTAAAAACAGAGTTTTTAGTGATTTCAAGATATATTCTGCGTATGGACTGGTATTTACGATGTAAAGTTTTTTGTTTTACCTAAATTTGTTTTAATTTCAATTAAAACACTATAAATTAACTGCTTATGAGAACAAGATTACTATTTTTTTTATTTTTAGTACCAATCATACTTTCAGCGCAAAGCATTGATACATTTTTTAGTTTGCCAACAACACGGTATGCTGTGGTCACTACAAGTACTGCTTTAGATCAAAGTGCAAATGGAGAAAACGCTAATTGGGTTTTTAATAATTTAATGGCTTCTGGGATTACCTCAACCGATACGTATAAAGCTATTAGCCCAAGCGATCCAGAAGCTATAGCTTTTCCGGGAACAAATATGCTTTTAACAACTACTGATACGAACGCAGAAGAAATTAAGTTTTATGCCTCAGAGGGTGCCAATACTTTAGATGTTTCAGGAATAGAACTTATGGATTTAACGCTTCAATATGATGATTTAGGGTTGGTAGGCTCATTTCCTTATGCTTATAATACCAATAACGGTGGGAATAGTATTTCAGGGGATTTCTCTTACAGTGGAAACACGGGTACCTTTACGGGAATCTTAACCACCACAGTAGATGCCTACGGGTCATTATCTATGAATGATGTTGGTGGAGGTATCTATTCAGGAACAATAACTAGGCTTGAGTTAATTCAGCAAATGGAATTATTTGTAGGAATAAAAGTAGGAGACCTAATGCAAACCACTTATCATTATTACGATAATACTTCGGGAGAGTTGGTTTTTAGATCTACCCAGGTTGAGTTAACAAGTGGTATTATTGGTAATCGGTCATTCACAATAATGGAGAGTCTGATTATGTCTCCTTTAAGTGCAAATTTTGGTGACAAGGAAATTACCTCGTGGTTTCATGTTAGCAAAAATCCAGTAGATGATGTCTTATCTTTTTATTTAGATGAACGAGTGAACGTATATGATATTTTAGTATATGATTTAGAAGGAAAAGAGGTTATTAAAGGATTAGCTAACAATGCCATTGAAGTACGTTTTTTGGAAGCAGGTTGGTATATCATCACTTTAAAAACAGATTTTGGTATTGTATCTGAAAAATTTATAAAGAAATAAATCTCACATAGCCTCAAAAAAAAAGCGTTTCTTTAAGGAAACGCTTTTTAAGTTTAAACTGTTGTTGGTTTTTCTTTTTTCTTTGAGAAATCAATAGCAATTTGATTTCTTAATATATCATCAAAAGTTTCAGCTTTTCTAATGACATGTGCTTTGTCATTATACCATAAAACTTCTGCAGGCCTAAACCTAGAATTATAATTACTAGCCATAGAGAAACAATAGGCCCCAGCATTTTTAAAACAAAGAATATCGCCTTCGGTTATCTCATTAATACGTCTGTTATTTCCAAAGGTATCCGTTTCGCAAATGTAGCCTACAACAGTATAAAATCGCTCTCTTCCGCTTGGGTTAGAGATATTAACAATATCATGATGAGAACCATAGAACATCGGTCTTATTAAATGATTAAAACCAGAATCTATCTGCGCAAATACTGTTGAGGTAGTTTGCTTAACAGCATTTACTTTTACCAAAAAGTTACCAGACTCACTTACTAAAAATTTACCAGGTTCAAAAGCTAAGGTGAGATCCTTACCATATTCCTTACAGAAATCATTGAATCGAGATGATAACTTTTTACCTAATTCTTCAATATTGGTTTCAATATCACCAGCTTTATAGGGTACTTTGAAACCAGAACCAAAATCAATAAAATCTAAATTTTTAAATTGCTTGGCGGTTTCAAATAAAATTTCACTGGCATATAAAAATACCTCAATATCTAAAATATCACTACCCGTATGCATATGAATACCGTTGATAGTCATTTTAGTATTTTCAACAATTCTTAATATATGTGGAATTTGATGTATTGATATACCAAATTTAGAATCGATATGTCCAACCGAAATATTAGCATTTCCACCCGCCATAACATGCGGATTTATTCTGATGCACACAGGAACATTAGGGTGTTTTGTTCCAAATTGCTCCAGAATGGATAAATTGTCAATATTGATTTTTACACCTAACTGAGCGGCTTCTTCAATTTCGTCTAGGGAAACGCCATTGGGTGTAAATATAATTTGGTCAGGAGAAAAACCAGCAGCTAAACCTAGTTGCACTTCCTGAATAGAAACCGTATCAATGCCAGAACCAAGCGATTTAAAAAGTTTTAATATAGATATATTAGACAATGCTTTAACCGCATAATTAAGTTTTAATTTTTTTACATCTTTAAAGGCGTCTGTTAATCGTTTGTACTGCGACTCAATTTTTGCCGCATCATACACATAAACCGGACTTCCTAAATCTTGTGCTATTTTTAGCAATTGATTTTCCAACATAATTTTCAAATTTTTGCCAAAGATATACCTTTGTGATTGATAATAAAGTAAAGCTTAAAAAATTATACAAAATAAACAAATTGTTAATTATTTAACAATGTAGCGTTAAGTTAATGAACAAAAGTTGTTTAAAGTTTTCACAAATTAATATTAGGGTAAGTAAGTGCGATTATTTACATTTGTGATTCTTAAAACATTTAAGCAAATTATGAATTTACACGAATATCAAGGTAAAGAAATATTAAGCAGTTTTGGAGTGCGTATCCAGCGTGGTATTGTTGCCCAAAATGCACAAGAAGCAGTTGCAGCTGCAAAGCAGTTAACCAATGAAACAGGTACTAGCTGGCATGTCATTAAAGCCCAAGTTCATGCAGGAGGACGTGGAAAAGGAGGCGGAGTAAAACTAGCCAAAAATCTTAAAGAAGTTGAGCAAATTGCTGGACAAATTATAGGAATGGATTTGGTAACACCGCAAACTTCCGCAAAAGGGAAACGTGTACATCAGGTGTTAGTTGCTGAAGATGTTTATTACCCTGGCGAAAGTGAAACAGATGAGTTTTATATGTCGGTTTTATTAAATAGAGGTACAGGACGTAATATGATTATGTATTCTACTGAAGGAGGTATGGATATTGAGACGGTAGCCGAGGAAACACCACATTTAATATTTACTGAAGAAGTAGATCCTGCTGTAGGGTTAATGCCATTTCAAGCTAGACGTATTGCTTTCAATTTAGGTTTATCAGGTACGGCATTTAAAGAAATGACCAAATTTGTGATGGCTTTGTATACGGCTTATGTAAAATCAGATTCATCTTTGTTTGAAATTAATCCTGTGTTGAAAACCAGTGATAATAAAATTATGGCGGTTGATGCCAAAGTAACCATAGATGATAATGCTTTATACAGACATAAAGATTACGTGAATTTAAGAGATTTGCGTGAAGAAAACCCTATTGAAGTTGAGGCCAAAGAAGTTGGATTGAATTATGTTGATCTTGACGGAAACGTGGGATGTATGGTAAATGGTGCAGGTTTGGCTATGGCAACAATGGATTTAATTAAGCAAGCAGGAGGGGAGCCAGCAAACTTTTTAGATGTAGGAGGAACAGCTGATGCAGCGCGTGTTGAGGCAGCTTTTAAAATTATATTGAAAGATCCAGCAGTAAAGGCTATTCTTATTAATATATTTGGAGGTATTGTAAGATGTGATCGTGTAGCGCAAGGTGTTATTGATGCTTATAAAAACATGGGCAATATAAACGTGCCAATCATAGTACGTTTACAAGGTACTAATGCCGATATTGCTAAAGAATTAATTGATAATTCAGGTCTAGCTGTTTTAAGTGCTACCGAGTTTCAGGAAGCAGCAGACAAAGTACAAGAAGTACTTGCTTAGTTACGCTTGTAATAAAACGACTTATAATAAGTATAAAGAGCAATCACCAAGGTTGCTCTTTTTTTATACGTTCTTCTTTTTTATCTTTTTTATTAGGCATAGGGCCTCTCAAATGAATTACCAAACCGTTTAAAAAATTTCTAAGAATTTGATCCCCACATTCCATGTATTTGGGGTGATCTTCTCGTCTAAAAAAAGCTCCAAGTTCGCTTTTAGAAATTCTAAAATCAACCAGAGCTAAAATCTTAACAATATCATCGTCACGGAGCTTTAAGGCCACCCGTAATTTTTTTAAAATATCATTATTTGTCATATTAATAATTTAGGAGGGTTTATGGGGGATGTATTTCATCGATTTACTACAAAACACAGCACAAAATTGACGTTTTTATAAGGTAGTAAAGATACTTGAAAAATCCGCTCTAAAAAAACGAGGCGTAGATTATATATTTTTTAATTCAACATATTGATTATCAGTGCTTTTTGTTCGGTTTATAAAAGGGGGATGTACAGTTTTTAAATTGATGAATAGCACTTTTGTTAGATAAACAAATTTATATTTTTGATGAACTTAGAGAAAACTACGATAAACGGCTAGCTACTTTTCGACGATTTGCGTTTAAGCTCGATTATTAAAGGGAACTTCTGCGTAACTTTATATTGTAATTAATTAATCCCTACTCCAAGATGATCAATAGAGTCGAAAAATTGAGTCTTTTGTCTGAAATGATAGCATTTGCCAAGTATGACAAAGACATAAAAAAGATAGAGTATAATTTTTTGCTTGGTGTTGCCAAACAATTAGATATTTCACGTGAAGATTTTGAATATCTTATTGAGCATCCTGTTTCTTATACGCATTTAAAATCGCATAGTGAACGCATTGTGCAGTTTCATCGTTTAGTACTTTTAATGAATATTGAACAAAAATTTGGAGAAGATATTAATTCAAAAGGACGTATCAAATTATATAACTTCGGATTAAGAATGGGGTTAAGTCATGAGTCTATTAGTAAAGTGCTTTATTTAATGGAAAGTTTTCCTAATAATATTGTGCCCCCAGATGTGTTGATTGACATATTCAAAACCCAATATAATTAAGGATTTCTAAAAAGGTTTTTGATGTGTTATTAGTTAAATGAAGCTAAAAGTAAAATTATACTTTTAGCTTTTCTAATTTTTCTTGACAGCCTTTAATTTCATCACGCAGTTTAGCAGCAACAATAAAGTCCAATGCTTTGGCTGCTTCTTCCATAAGTTTTCGTTTTTCCCTTATTTTCTTTTCTAATTCAGGCTTACTTAAATAGGCGCTTTCTGGTTCAGCAGCCTTGGACGCTTCCAGCTCATAACTATACGTACTTACAGAGTTTTTGGCTAAGGCATTATCTAAACTTTTGTTTAAAGCTTTTGGGGTTATGTTGTTTTCGGTGTTGTAAGCAATTTGTTTTTCTCTGCGGTAGTTTGTTTCATCAATGGTTTTTTGCATGCTGTTTGTAATTTTATCTGCATACATAATAGCTTTACCATTTAGGTTTCTTGCTGCTCTACCCACGGTTTGCGTTAAGGAGCGGGTTGAACGTAAAAAACCCTCTTTGTCGGCATCTAAAATAGCGACCAAAGAGACTTCGGGTAAATCAAGCCCTTCTCTTAGTAGATTCACACCAACTAGAACATCAAAAAGTCCTTTTCTCAAGTCTTGCATAATCTCAACACGCTCTAGGGTGTCTACATCGCTGTGAATATATCGACATCTTATTCGAATACGATCTAAGTATTTGGTCAATTCTTCTGCCATACGCTTGGTAAGTGTGGTCACCAAAGTACGTTCATCTTTCTCAACACGCTGCTGAATTTCTTCAATTAAATCATCTATTTGATTGAGACTTGGTCTTACTTCAATAATAGGATCTAACAATCCTGTAGGGCGGATAATTTGTTCTACATAAATGCCATCAGATTTTTCTAATTCGTAGTCTGCAGGTGTGGCACTTACATAAATCACTTGATTTTGCAACGCTTCAAATTCTTCAAATTTTAAGGGTCTATTGTCCATAGCAGCAGGAAGTCTGAAACCATATTCTACTAAATTTTCTTTTCTGCTTCTATCGCCGCCATACATGGCATGGACTTGAGAGATTGTAACATGACTTTCATCTACAACCATTAGGAAATCATCAGGAAAATAATCTAATAAACAAAAAGGGCGGGTACCAGGCTGTCTGCCATCTAAATACCTGGAATAGTTTTCAATACCAGAGCAATATCCTAGTTCACGTATCATCTCTAAATCAAACTCCGTACGTTCTTTTAAACGTTTGGCTTCAAGATGTTTTCCTATGTCCTTAAAATAGTCATATTGTTTAACTAAATCATCTTGAATGTCTTTAATAGCATCTTGAAGAACCTCAGGCGATGTAACAAACATATTTGCCGGATAAATATTTAAACGGTCATATTTCTCAACAATTTGGTTTGTTTGGATGTTAAAGGATTCAATATCTTCAATCTCATCACCAAAAAAATGAATTCTGAAGGCATCATCTGCATAACTCGGAAAAACATCTACTGTATCGCCTTTAATTCTGAAATTTCCATGGTTGAATTCATGTTCCGTTCTAGAATATAAACTTTGAACAAGTTGATGCAGTAATTTTGTTCTTGAAATTTCCTGATCGCGTTCAAGTGAAATAACATTTTTTTGAAACTCAACGGGATTTCCAATACCATATAAACAAGACACAGAAGCCACGACCAAAACATCTCGTCTTCCCGAAAGCAGCGAAGACGTTGTACTCAATCGCATTTTTTCAATTTCTTCGTTTATAGATAAATCTTTCTCAATATAAACACCCGAAACGGGAATATAAGCCTCGGGTTGGTAATAATCATAATACGACACAAAGTATTCTACAGCATTATCTGGGAAAAACTGCTTGAATTCTGAGTACAGTTGTGCTGCCAACGTTTTATTGTGTGCCAAAACCAAAGTAGGTCTTTGTACTTCTTGAATCACATTGGCAACGGTGAAGGTTTTTCCAGACCCAGTAACACCAAGAAGTGTTTGATACTTTTCATTGGCTACAATACCATCGGCAAGCTGCTTTATAGCTTGGGGCTGATCACCTGTAGGATCAAATTCAGATTTGATTTTAAATTTCATTCTGCAAAATTACGCAAAATAAAGAAGCTAACGTTTTAATGTAAAGTGTCCTGAAAAAGTTCTGCCATCTTCAAGCACCACTCTAAACCAATAGTCGTCTGTAGGTAATCTATACCCATTAAGCGTACCATCCCAGCCATCAGAAGCTACCGATAATTGTTTTAACAGTTTTCCGTAACGATCAAAAATAAGTACGGTAGTATTAGGCTGAAATGCTGCATTAACGCCTTTTATTTTCCAGGTGTCATTGAAGCCGTCTCCGTTTGGTGTGAAAAATTTATCATAGCCAATCACAGAAATTTTCAAGCTAGCTGTACCACAAATTTTATCGCGCACATGAATGGTATGAAATCCAGGTCTTACGTTTTCAAAATAAGGTTCCTCTTGGTAATTTATAAAGTTGGAGTTTTCTAATTGTAATGCATATTCATAGTCACCTCTGCCTAAATGTGTGGGGTCAATGCTAACCGAATTGTTTTCTTTGATATCTTCAATAGTCACATCATCTTGGGTGATTGTTGCTAATTCAGAGGCATCAACAAAAATGGTTTCAGATCTAGAACATCCCGTTCCATCAGTTTTTGTGAGTGTTACCGTATAGGTGCCAGGAGTTGAAACGGTAATGGTACTTTGATTTGAAACAAACTGATTAACGGTTGAACCGTCTAAACTTGTCCAATACCATTCATAATTAAAGGTCTCGGTTATATTTGCTTCAATGGGATCCAAAATAATTGAGAATGTAGGATCTGAAGAACAAACAATTTGAGGTGTTTCAACCGTAAAATTAGGCAGTGGGTTAACAATTATCTCTATATTAGTGTTTGCATAACACATAGGATTTATCGGATTGATAACACGAACTTGAATGGTTTGCGTGGCCGATATGATAGGGTTGGGCAATGCTGTGGCATCTACAATCTGTCCTCCGTTTTCGTCTATATAATCATAATAAATTTCCATACCAGATTGATTTCCAAGAATAGTATTGGTGAAACTAGAGGTGTCAAATGAGCTATAGCCATCATTATCAATATCTCCAAGCGCTCCATCACAAACTTCAATAGGTAAAATTGGGTTGGCAACTGGTTGTGCATCTACAATAAACTCAAGGGAGGTTTGATCAAAACAAGCACCATCAGAGTCGTTAGAAATGTTGTTAGTTACTACAATTGAAATGGTTTGACTCTCTGTTATAAAGGGATTAGGAAGCGGGCTACTCAGTGTGTTTCCTTGTTCGTCAAAATAAGTGATACTTACGTTGGCTGGGTTTTGATTGCCTAAGATAGTACTTTCAATTTGAGACGTATCAAAAGGGTAAGATAAGACTGTATCAGATAGATCATAATCACATTGTCTTGCTATGGTAACAGGATTGGCAACAGGAAGTGCTTCAACAATGAGTAAATCAGGAAAAACCTCTAACCCCAGACAATCATTATCTAGGTCACTTTTTACCCGAACCCATATATCTTGACGATTAGGTGAATTACTATTTTGATGCGCAGAAATATCAGGAATTTCATTCGTTTCTAATTCTGCGTCTAATTGGCTTTCAAAAAAGTGAACCGATACGTTTAATGATGGAAAAAGTACATCATTTATATGGGTTCTCATATCAGAAAAATCAAAGCTTGAAATGCCGTCTCTTACATCAGTACCGTCATCACATTCATAGTAGGTGTTTGGTGTATAATTAGTAAGTGCTGTACCCGATGGATTAACCTGTAGTTCTAAAGAAACTTCTTGGTGGCATCCATTGGAGTTTTCAACTCTAATCCAAACGGTCTCATTTGAAAATCCAACAGCATCTTGATAAGCTTCTGGACTAGTAATGGCATTGGTACCCATTTCAGCATCAAGTTGCGTTTCAAAATAGGTGAATACTAAACTTTCAGCCCCATAATTCGGGTTAATTTCAGTTTTTATGTTATCTAAAGTAAGATTAAAAAACGCCTGCCCGTCGTTAGAAGCATCATCACATTGCTTATAGGTGCTCGGAGTACTTACTAAAGGTAGGTCGTAAATAGTAAGAATTACTTCATCTGAATATAACCCACAGGAATTTCCTGCTCTATCTAACTTTACTCGGTATACATTGTTATTAAAATTGGCAGGTGCATTTGAAAAACTCAGCGTATTGGTTTGAGTGCCACTGTATATGGCATCATCTGAAATTACAGACCAATTTATACCATCTGTACTCACTTCCCATTGAAATAATTCAGCCTCAATTGATTCCACAAAGATTTGACCAGCATCTAACAAGCAAATAGGTGTATTTATAGGTTGGGTTGTTATAGCGAGCGGAGCAAAATTCAGGTAGTCTGCATTTGGTATGGTGTAGCCATCACCATTGGCATTATTTACGAGACCATTGGCATCAACTGTTGGGATATTGTCGCCTAGAAAATCATCACCGTTTACATCTGAAAAACCAGCCTCAATCACATCACTACAGCTGTCTCCATCAGCATCAGCATCACGATAAGAAAATATACCATCGGCATCAGTGTCATCGAGTGTATAGCCTATAAGATTGCTGTCAGGACTCGTTTCAGCAGTATCAATCCATCCATTAGAACCAAAATCTGGACCGTCAACCACGCCGTTTAAATCGGTGTCAGAAAAATTGCCAAGTTGACCTGTTTCGATTAAATCGGTAATACCATCATTATCACTATCTAGATCAAGGTAATCAGGAATACCGTCATTATCTGAATCTACAGGTGTTATATTTATATCAAAAATATCGTCCAGCCCATTTAGATCTGCATCAGTATCAGATAAGGTTATTAACAAGCCTTGGTTTTCAATGCTATCTGGTATACCATCATTATCACTGTCTAAATCCAAGGAATCAGGAACACCATCAAGGTCTGAATCTTTTTTGAAACAGGTTAAGGATATATTGGCTTGAAAATTAGAGCTGTTCGATAAATTGCTTAGTCTATGAATGAATTCCAATCCATTTACTTGATTTGCGAAAATCTCAAATGGAGTGGAGCCCGTTGCGGCAGGGTTATGTTTAAAGTGAATCTCAGAACCTGAAATTTGTGTAATACCAGTTTCAAAAAGACCATCAAAATTAGAATCTACAAGTAGTCTGTCATCAGGATCTACCAAAGTAATGTTTTTATTAGCTGGAAAAATTTTAACAACAAAATATTCACCATCTACGGAAGAATGCGTGTAGCTAGTGTCTTCAGATAGTTTAACATTTACAGGTTCTGTAAATGTCATAGAATAGTTTCCCTCTGCACTTGCAGCAGCTTCTACCTTACTTGTAAAGTTTCCTAAATTATTACCAACAAAGGTGTTGGAGCCATTAGAACTACTACTGGTAGCATATATTCCGCTGGTAATTGATGAATTAGTAGTAGTATCCTGAAATTCTAAAATTGGATTGTTTAAATTGTTTAGATTGATAGTCACATCACCTCTGGATTCTGTACAATTTAGTATTCCATCGTTATCATTATCAATATCTAAGTTGTCTATAATACCATCATTATCATTATCATCTGGACAAATACTCACAGGAACTTCTATTGATTCAAGAAAACCACCATTACAGGGTAGTTCTCCTACTAGTTTATATTTTCCTGGAAGTGTTGGTGTTATGAATGAATCTGTTATGGGCAATATAATATACCCTGATCCGTCATCAAATTGCCATTCAAAGCTTTCAAAGTTTAGCGCATTTGCAACAGATAGTGTTAAGTTGTTGCCAATACAATTCCCTAAGATAGCATGTTGTACATCAAAATTAAATTCTGGTTTAGACTGAAACCCAGAATAGAAACTACCTGACGTTGCAGCACCATTTTGATTAAAATAGGCAACATACAACTCATCATCACCTTGAACGGAAACATTTCCTGTTAGACCAGTTACTTTATAAGTAACGTAATCTGTGTTTCCTATAACACTGCTCGGACCTATGGTAGAGAAGTTGGATAAAGCTTGATTATTAACCGTAACATTGGCACCCGTTTTAGTGACAATAGAAATACCTCCATTATAGGTAAGATTTCCAATTTTGTCAATACTTGCAATATTATCTATGTTTCCTCTGGTTTCACAGCTTAGCGGTGGTACAAAGAACATACCTTGGTTAGCTTCACTTGGTTGACCATTGGTATTTAAACCTCCAACACCTTGATACATAAATGTGTCTTCAGAGGTTTCTACGTACATGTTACCATTTATGTAATAATTACCTTCAATAACATAATGCTCACCAGCATTTAGTGTTGTTACAGGATTGGCTGCTCCATTAATTGTTATTGATGTGTTATCATAATGCGCAACAACCAAAACGTTTTCCCAACTATCATTTCCATTACCTCTTACAAAAATATATTCTTTACCTACTTTAGAAAGTCCAGCAATTTGATCTATTCCATAATCTCTACCACCACCATTATGAAAACTCCCATTGGCCGAACCACAGTTTACTGCTATGGGCTTATCCGATGTAATTAGAGACCCTATGAGCCCAACTTTATTATTAGTAGGGTGTACCGCGGAATAACTATTCATTGCAATACAGTAGCTTTCTCCTTTGTTCAGAACTATCTCATACGGAAATGTACGATTAAAGTTTTCTACTTCTGTATTATTTGAAATGCCTGAAAAATGTACAGTGGTTAAATCCTCGGTAGCCATTACAGATAAAAAACTTAGTAAGTTTTCCGAAGGTGTTCCATTATTGTTTATTATTCTACCAGCCTGATTAGTGAAAGCACCTATTCTAAACGTTTTGTCCAAAGCGGAAATCCCTTTACTCACTAAAGCACCAGCTTGAGCGCCTCCAGCATTCATTCTTACGGATACATAAATAGGTGCCTCGGCTTCAATAATGTAACCTTTGTTACTATAAACAGTACTTGTAGAGCCACGTGGAATGAACAATTGGGTGTTATCTCCCCCAGTTAAAGAAACTATTTCAACCTGAGGTGCGGTATTGGAAACAGACCCGGTAATAGTTGCTCCACCTACTTCAGTAATTGTATATGGCACTAAAGAAGAATTAGGGGTAGATATATAAATATATTGATCTTGGGGAATTGCATTATCAGGTCCACTTGTTAAAGGAGGGATATAATGTGTTTTGCTTAATTGTGCAAATACGAAGTTTCCTATAAGCAGATAAAACACAAACAATAGAGGCTTGATATGATGGGGAGTCTGCATTTTTTATAATTAGTATTCTTAATTAATTAGTTTAGGGTGTTAAAAATATGCTTTTTAAGCATATAAGACTTAAGAAAACTAAAAAGGTTTATCCTTTTCTGTTAAAATGATAAAAACAAACGATTTCCGTTAAAAATTTTATCGTTTTAATGCAAAATGACCTCTTACATCAAAGGTGTTTCCATTTTGAACAATCTCAGCATGAAACCAGTAGTCGTCTGATGGCATGTTTTGTCCGTTGTAGGTACCATCCCAACCAGGAGAATTATGTTGAAGTGTTTTTAACAGCTTACCATAGCGGTTAAAAATATGTAAGCTTGATCCTGGGAGTTGCTCTGCTCCAATAATATGCCAGGTATCATAAAATCCATCACTATTGGGCGTGAAAAACTTAGGAATATCATAAACAAATACATTTTGAGATACATCCATGCATCCGTTTAAATCTTTTACCGTAACAAGATGATTACCAAACGATACATTTTCAAAAACATGTGATGTTTGCGGTGTGCCCCCATCCAAGATAAATACATAATTTCCAATGCGGTTGTTGTTAATCTCAACGGTAATGCTATTGGGATCAGAAAAATTCACGGTAGAGGTTAAGTTAATTTCTGCTTCATCAGAAGCCAGAACAGTAAATGTTTTATTGTTTTCGCAGTCTCCCGTAATATAAGGGCGAGTTACATGTACCCATAAATCTAAACGTCCACTGTTTAGGTCTGAAGGCTGTACCACAATAGAAGGGGTGGTTTCACCTGTAGACCATTCATAAATATCATCAGGGAAACCAGTGTCTGCAATTATTTCTACAGGGAAATTGTTACATAGTGGTACAATATCTTCAATGGCAATATTTGGAATGGGATTAATGGTTAAATTGAAGCTTGTAACATCGTAACATTCTGTGGTGTTGTTTTCTACTCGAGCAAAGATAGTTTCTTGGTTATAACCAGCATATGATGTATTTAAAGGGTTTAAATTATCAGATGCATCTTCTAAGTTTTGATGAAAGCTTACCGTGAAATCATTTGAATTTTGAGAGCCTAAAATATCATTTTCATTATCTAAAAGATTAAAAATAAGAGTATCCGTTTGGTTGGTGTTATCATCACAATATACTAAGTTAGATGGGGCATATGCCACGGGATTGGGGTTTATATTCAACGTGAATGATGTTATAATAGGGCAGCCTGTTAGATTATTGGATATTCTAACAAAAAAGGTATGTTGGTTGGAGGTATAATTAAAACTTCTGTTTAAAGGAGCTGTATTATTTTGTGCATCGGCAATGGTTTCATGGTAGGATATAGTAACAAGGCTTAGGTTATTAACAATCCTGTTGTCAACTAAAGATAAATCATAGGTGTTTGTTGGGTTATCACAGATGTCAATGGTACCTATGATATTGAATTCTGGCGGTATATTTACTACTAAATTTAAGGGAATAACACTAAAGCAAGTTGTTAATGTATTGGCTACTTTAATGTAAACGGTTTGCGTTTCAGATATAAAGTTAGTAGGATTTGTAATTTCATTGGAATTATCTAAGCCATCCTCCTGATTGATGTCTTCAAAATTTTCAAAATAGTTAATGATTAAATTGCTTTGAACTCTATCTAAAATCTGAAAATTTGCTGTGGTTAAATCAAAGTTTGTAATACCATCATAATCGGCATCACAATTCATCATATCTGAGGCCTCAGTAATATTTGGTGCGGCTAATATATTGATGCCTAATTCTTCAATAACATGACACAGTGAATTGTTGTTTTCTATTCTAACATATAGGGTTTGAGGATTGGTAATATTAGTATAGCTTGAGTTTACTGGATTTAAATTATTATCAGCATAATCAAAAGTTTCGTGGAATGAAATGGTTAAATCATCAGTCATGCCTTGCCTGATTTCTTGGGCTTTTTCATCTAAATTAAATAGATGTTTTCCATCATTACTATCGTCGTCACAAATGGTATAATTACTAAATGCATTATAAATAGGATTTGGAGAAACCAGTATGGTAAATGATGCCGTTTCAAAACAAGACGCATCGGTGCTATTTTCAACCCGAACATAGATAGTCTGCGGACTTGAGGTATTCTGGTAAGATTCTTTATCAATAGGCATTGTAAAACTACTATCTTCAAAATAGAATACCTCTTTACCTGCTTGCCCATTTAATATTTCATTGTCTTTTTCAGAAAAAGTAAAATTGGAAACACTTGTCCCTGAGGGCTCACAGATTTTGTAATCGGTTATGGTTGGTATTATAGGTAAGGTGTTAACTATAACTTCAAATGGTACTATAGCATAGCAGTTTGTGCCACTTACTATATCTTCAACGCGCGTATAAATGGTTTGGGTATTTGACGTGTACGCTGTTCTTTCACTTTCAGGAATTTCGTTGGTTTTATTATCGGCGTCTTCATACGTGGTAAAAAAATCAATATCTAATCCAGAGGTGCTAGAAACAATTTCAGATATTTTATTGTTAAGGTTTACAATTGAAATACCATCTTGGTCATCATCACAAACCACAATATTTGTAGGTTCAGTGGTTGTAGGCGCTGTAAATACTTCTATTCTAAAAGGATTTACCGTAGAACAGCCCGAAGCTCCCAAGCTGGTTATTCTGGCATAAAGTGTTTCAACGGGATCGTCGTTTACAAAATAACGGGGTAATTGATTTGACGTGTTATTATTATCGGCATCAACTTGATTAGCAAAATACGATACGGTAAAGTTTGTGTTACCTCCAGTAATAATACCATCAAGAGATTCTAAATCTATACTAGTAATACCATCGTCATCATTATCGCAATACGGGATAACCACGTTGTTGAATAGTAATATAGGATTTATTAATAATGTAATTTCTGTTTCTTGGATACAACTTCCATCGTCAATGGTAATATATAAGAGGCTTGGGCTAAGTGCTGCGTAAAGCTGTGATTTGTCTAGGGCATTAGTGCCGTTATTTCTATCAGATTCACTTTGGTAAAATGTAACATTTATAGAGTTTGGAAGTCCGTTTGGAGTATCTAGATTATTGGCAATAGAACTTTCAACCGTAAAAAGGTTAAAATCTAAAGAGTTAGTTGAGTCTGTATCATTATCGCATAAAGCAAAGTCGCCTATATCGGTACCAGTTAAAAGTAAGTTAGTATGTATTTCAAAAGGAATGACGGAGGCACATTGGGTATTATCATCTAAAACCCTTAAATAAAGTGTGGCAAATCCAGGTTCTGGACTTCCGTTAGTGTATTCATAGTTGGTTACATTTGTAATAGGGTTAATACCAGCCTCGGCATCAGAAATAGAAGAATGAAATGTTGGCGTAACTTGAGTTAATCCGCCCAGAATAGCCGGGAGTACTTCTGTTAAATCGAAAAAAGCATTTCCATTTAAATCGCTATCGCAAGCATTTAAATATTGAGGTTCTCGGTTTACTATAGGGCTTGTTGTAATATTAATGTTTAAAGTTGTTGTTGTGGTGCAGCCCGTATTACTATTGATAACCCTTGCAAATACCTGATCTGATGGAGTGTTGGTATTTCTATAAGGCATGGAAATGGGGTTATTACCATTAGAAGCATCGAAGGCTGTGTAATGATAGGTGACTCTTAAGTTACTATCACCAGAGGTGATTTCGTCATTTTTTTCGGTTAAGTCAATGTCAGTTCTGCCATCTGGTTGCTCATCAGCATCACAAATATCTAAATCTGAAGGCGGTGTAATTGAAGGTCTGCTATTAACAACTAAATTAAAACTAGAGAATGCAAAACACCCTGAACTACGATCTTCTATTCGTATAAAAATGGTTTGGGGGTTTGTTGTGTTTTGAATAGGAGAGGTAATTGGGTTTTGATTGCTTCTTGCTTCGGTTTCAGAATAATGATAACTAAACAATGGATTTGAAAACGGGGCATTTGAAAGGACTTCTGAATTTTTTTGATTCAAATCAAACGTTTCAATTTGATCACCGCTAGCATCATCACATAATTCAAAATCCAATAATGGATTCATAGCTTCTTCGGTGTTTAAAACCACAGTTATTTCATCTGTTTCAACACAATCATTACCATTAACGGGTACGGTAACTTCTACCCTGTAAGTGCCATTTTGGGTTGCTATAAAGCTAGAACTAGTGCTTCCTGTTATAACTGTATTATCTCGATACCAAACATATGATGCCAAAGGATTATTAATATCGGCATTTAGGGTAACGGAGCCCGAACAGGTTGATACGTCTTCACCTAAATCTAAAACTCTAAAACTATCACCTTCAATAAACACTGCCGAATCAAAACCACCATTTAAAGAATCTGTTTGATCGGCTATAATGAGTTTAATATGGTAGGTCACATTGGGTTGAATAGTTCCTGAAGCTGTTAGTATTGTAGTTCTCCCATTATAATTGGTGTCACCAATGCCGTAACCTTCAAAATATTGTTCGTTTTCGGGAGGACAAATACCGAAAATTTCATCGTGAATGGTGTTGGTGTTTACGGGGATTGAGGTTCCTGGAATGAGTGCTATATTTTGATACGGATCGTTTGTACCTGCTTCCTTTATAAGAAACACAAAACCATCTGAAAATTGACAGGGGTAGGTGTCATAATATTCTTCTGAAGCCAATAAATAATTAAATTGAAACTGATTAGAAATGGATACAAAATCAAATTCAATAGCCGTAGCATTTACATAACCATTAGTAGTTCCTAAGGCAGTTTCTAAATCTGGATCTGATCCCCACGAAGCAGAACCATCACTAAGCGCGGCAGACTGTTCCGTATTTCCGCCTGAAGCAACAGCACCAGTAGAGAGCATGATACCATTTTCAAAAGGAAAATTGGAGTTGCCTCTTTCAAAATAGCCATAACTTGAAAATCCACTTGATGCTCCATTTACAGAAGAGGTAATATTACTGATGTCAACACAACCGTCAACAAGATTATCTTGTATTAAGGTTTCTAGATCAACACCATCATTTACAGATATTTGCTGAGAATAGGCTGTGTTGGCTAAGCAAAGTAGAATACATATAACATAATAAACAAATCTCATTGCTTGTAGGTTTTTCAATTTGGTTTCTCAGCAAAAATAAACATGCCATTTATAGTGTCGAAAAATAGGTATTAAATAGATGAAATGCAAAAAATATCGATAAAAAGTAAATTATTGCTTTTATCGTTTTAATGTGAAATGATTTTTATAAACACGACCATCTTGTAATTTTACCATAAACCAATAATCATCATTAGGTAAATATTGTCCATTTAACTGCCCATTCCAACCTTCACCTAAAGGAGAAATTTCTTTTATAAGTTTACCAAATCTATTAAAAATTTGAATTTTAGTATTGGGTTGAAAAGCTTCTGTAATACCGTAAATCTGCCACGTATCATTAACACCATCATTATTTGGTGAAAAGTATTTAGGAAAGCCAATAACAGATAATGACTTAGATATTTCACCACAATCATTCTTAATGTCTTTGATATAAACCCTGTAAATACCAGGGAAGACATGGTAAAATATGTTGTCTTCTTGAAATGGAGCAATCACATTGTTTTTATCGTCCACCAGTTGATATTGATAGATGCCTTCACCACTTGCAAGAACAGTAATGGTGTTATTTGAAGAGGCATCCGTAATGTTTATATCATTAAGCGTTGCCACATTTGAGGGCTCAATGGTAATTGTTTTGCTTTTTTGGCAACCATTGGCATTTGTTGCAGTGACGGTATATGAGCCAATGGTATTTACATTTATGCTATAGCTCGTTGCCCCGTTAGACCAGTTATAGGTATAGTTTGAATGGGAATCGTTAATAATACCAGCATCAAGTGTGATCATTTCAGGAAACTTGTTTAAGCAATAATAAGGTGTCTCGTCGCTTTTCATGTTAGGAAGCGGGAATACGGTGAGCAAAATGGAACTAATGCCATAGCAGCCATTAGTATTTTCAGCACGTGCAAAAATACTATGTGAAGACGCAATGGTGTTGGTATAGAGCGAATCTAATTTATTTTGTTCAAGCAAAGCATCGTCATAGTTTTCATAGAAAGCAATGTCTAATCCTGTTGGTAAGCCTTCGGTAATCTTATTTTTATAATCGTTGAGGTTAAATTGATAGTGACCATCATCAAGACCATCATCATCACAATGAGAAATGGTTATATCATTGCTGTCGGTCAGGCTAACTTGTAAGGTCAATTCTGAATGGCTAAAACAACCTGTTTTAGAGTTAATTACTTCACTATAAATAGTTTGGGGATTGGAGGTGTTTTGAAAAACATCACCATTAACTTCGTTTGTTCTTGATATATCAGTGTAAAACTTAATAAAGACATCTTTTGAATTACCTGATAATGCCGCCGAAGCTTCATTAAGGTTAAAAAATGTTTTACCATCTAATAAGCCATCTTCATCGCATTGTAATAAAAGATAATCAAAGGCCTCTGGATTTGGATAAAATTGCACGTAAGCTTCACCTTCAATAGCACAATCACCATTATTTGGGTTGATATAAAGTTCGTATTGGCCAGATTCTGAAACTTCTAATTGATTGCTTGTTTCATATAAGATGGTTTTGTCTTTACTCCAAACGTAGGAAGCACCAGGATAGGTATTGGCAGATAGCGTATATATAGTACCATCACAGAGCGCTAGATTTTTGGAACTTTCCCCATTTTTTATGATATCGATTTTTTCTCCAAAAAATGAAGCGATAAAAGGAGGTAAACCTTGAGAGGACAGTTTTGAACCTAAATTTATCGCATTATGTTGATAGTTACAGCCTATACCTATCTGGTCTGGAGTATTTATAGCACCCAAAAAAGATGTACCAGTATTATATGTTTTACTAAGTGCGCGGTATATTTTTCCATTGGGCCCTAATTGTAAAGCACCACGATACAGGTTTCTATTGTCAAGTATAATAGCTGATGCAGATATATCTAGTGCTAACAGATTAAATTGCGTAAGAACCGATTTATGAGAAGCCGGATTATTATTGTTTTCTCGGTTTTCAAAATCAAAATAATCGTTAGAAGAGTGTACATAAAGCAATGCTCCACTTGGTGAAAATTCTACACCGTAGGGATAATTACTAGCACCTTGAATTACAATTTCTTGTTGATTACTTACTGTGCCGTTTTTAGAATCAAAGTCATATACAAAAAGTCCATCCGTCATATTGGCGCAGACCATTTTAGTACCATCAGGAGATAGTTTGAGGTAGCCCCGAGGATCAAAAATAGATTGTAAAAATGTTGATGTTACCGCCTTAATCTCCACACCAAGATTGTTTACTTCAAAGGCGTGAAAGGTGTTAAAGAAATCTAAATCGCCACTCGCATCGGCAAAGGCAATCACCCAAATAGATCCTGAAATACAGTCTTTAATAACAGCTGTAATTTTTTCTGAGCATTGTTTTAAAAGTTGAACGTTTTTATTGGTAATGGCTCCTAAACCATTATCTAGAGACATATCAACTGTAGAGTAGTTTAACCCAAAGTGGGGTTGTTCAAAGGTGTAGTCGTCTACCGTGAAAATGTAGAAAATAGTATCACTATCAGGCTTGGGGACAATAATGGCCGATTGTGTGCTTGAAGGATCGCCAAGTAGCCCTAAACCATTGGTCATTACAGCATGATTTTTATTCCATACAGTTATGCCATCAGTATAAAATAACAGATTTCCAGTGTCGTCTGATATTGAAGCACAACCTTCAATAGTGCTCAAACTTCCATTAGTTAAAGGGGTTACTGTATTGTTGGCTGAATTAAAAGTTATGCCACTATTAAAACCAAAATACCAATTGGAAGCTTCATTTTGAGTAAAACCACAAAAAAAAGTAGCACAACAAATGTAAAAAAGAATGTTTTTCATCTTTAATAGCAAGGCTACCAAAGATATTATAAATCTCGCTTTTTTAATAATCTATACGATAAAAATATAAACAAGCCTGTCCAACATAAAACGATAATCATTTCGTAGCCATGGGCAGCATAATCATAGACCAAATTAGATTTGTCTGGAAATTTGCTCATTGCAATACGTTGAAAGGGTTGATCAATCAATTTGTACATAGATTTAAGAGGAAAAAAGTTTTGGGTTTTTTCTGCAACATTAGCATTAAATTGCCATGCAAGGAGTCCGAAAACAATCCATTCTATGATAAATAAAATGAATAAAAAGGCTAGTGCAAAGGCAGAGCGTTTTGCAAGCATACCAAAAAATAAACATAAACTAAAAAAGCCCATTAGCTTGACAAAGTAGGCTACTAAAAATTCAGTGCCTTTAAGTACTATAGAAAATTCGGTATAGCTAGAATAGTATAGGCCAATACATAGAGAAATAAGACATATTAAAACCGTAGAAATTAATGAGAAAAATACTATGGTGTAGAATTTTGATAGAATGAATTCTTTTTTACTCAAACCATCAATAAGATTTTGTTTTATGGTTTTATTGCTGTATTCATTACCAATCATACTGACTACAACAATAGCAAAGAAAAATTTAAACTGTGAGGCAAAAAATGTAGTGAGATGCCAAATAATAGGAAAATTGAAGACCCCAAGTTCTCCAAGTTCTAGTGTGAAGAACCCAAAAACATTAATTTTTAAAGAAGATAGTAGAATAACAAAGAAAGGCAGTATAAATGAAATAAATATTAGAATTTTACTTGTTCTATTAAGTAAAAGTTTCTGTAGTTCTAAGCTTAAAAGTCTTAACATTACGTTGGGTTTTGATGTGTTATTGGTTGTCGGTTAGCTGCAAGAATTGTTCTTCTAAGCTTTCTTTGCGCTGTACTAAATGCGTAAGAATGATGTTTTTATCAAAAAGAAAGGAGTTAAAATCTTCTGATTTCATGGGTTCTTTCAAAAAGGCTGTAATTAAATCAGGGGTTACAACCACTTTATCGAATGACGGGTGATTATGAAGTAATTCAATCAACTTTTCATTTTGGTTTGATTTTAGTTCAAAAAAACCATGACTTGAAATCATTTCGTCCACTCTGCCTGAATATAGCTTTACGCCTTTTCTAAGCACAATAACATGTGAACAGACTTTTTCAACTTCATCAAGTAGGTGTGATGCCAATAATATAGTAGTGCCCTTAGTTGCAATTTGTTTTATAATTTCTCGTATTTGATGAATCCCCTGTGGGTCTAAACCATTTGTAGGCTCATCAAGAATTAATATTTCAGGATCATTCAACAGGGCAGAGGCAATAGCCAAACGTTGCTTCATACCAAGTGAATAGGTTTTAAATGTACTGTCTTTTCTGTCTAAAAGTCCTACTATTTCAAGCTTTTCATCAATTTTAGCATAGTCAACACCCTTTATTTTGCATACCAATTTTAAATTTTGAGTGGCCGTCATATAAGGGTAAAAGTTTGGACGCTCAATAATAGCACCAACTTTTTTTAAAGCATCATGGGTAGACACGTTTCCATCAAACCATTTGAAACTCCCTGACGTTTTGTTGACTACGTTTAAAACAATGCCTAGTGTGGTTGATTTTCCGCTACCATTGGGGCCAAGAATACCATAAACATTGCCTTTGTTTATAGTAAATGATAAATCTTTTACAGCAGTGAGGTAGCCAAACTTTTTTGTAAGATTGTTGATGGTTAAAATAGAATTCAAGCGTGACGTGTTTAGAGCAGGCTATAAATAAGCAAGCTTTGTTAGTTATAAAGGTATGACGAGACTCTTTATTTTTTGTTACATCCTTTGCTAGAAAAGCCGTAAATTTGTGTAAGATTATGAGCTATGCAGGACTTAAAAATTTCAAAACGGAAACCTTCATTTCCAATTACTTCAAAATTACATAATTATCTTTCAGAATATAATAGAACGGTAAAGATTCCTATTTTTTATGACGATTTGTTACGGTTTCAAGGGTCTATTGTTGTGTATGATAAAGACGAAAATGATACTCTTTGGATTCGTGTTTATTATAATGAATTTGAACGCGAGGAAATTGAATCGGCATTAAAAAAAGTTTATACCATTTTTCATTCTGATGGAAATGAAAATGTATTGCCTTTTTTAAGTGTTGATGCCATTGATTACTGTACGTTTGGAAATTCAAAACCTTTCCGAATAAAAATCAGAAATATTTTAAATGATAACTCTACCTATTTTTACATAAAAACGGCCGATGCTTCCAGAATTTATGGACTAGAATTAGAACATATGTTGTCACCGTATAACCTCAATTTTTTGGTGTATAGAAACACCCTCATTGAAGAACATATTGCAGGTATACCAGGTGATGAGTTTATAAAAAATATGTTGCCTAATTGTAGCAGGTCTGAAAAATCTCAGATAGCAAAGGAGTTTGTGAAGTTTAATGAGCGGTGTATGATACGATTGCTGGGTGACATGCGTTCTTATAACTACGTGATAGTACCAATGCACGATTTTGATAAGGTTGTTTATAAGATAAGAGCTATCGATTTTGATCAACAATCCTACGAAGGGAAGTTTAACATTTATAGGCCTCAGTTTTTTAAAGAAAACTATGAGATGGTTAAATTGGTCTCAACCAGTATTCAAAAATTATCTATTGATCAGTATAAAACGGAAGAACGCTCTATGTTAGTAAAACGATTAAAAAGTTTTAATGATCGGGTAGCTAAGTTGTTGTATTGTATGGAAGCTGATGAAATCTCTACGCAAGCGCATGTTGATTATTTAAAAATGACCATTTTTGATTATACTCACGACGTTAATTTTAAGAAGAGTAAAAACATGGGGCAAATTGTAAAGTTCTCCTTAGAGTTTTTGACTAGAAATTACGAAAATGTGAATATTGAGAAATTAAAAATGCGGTAATTACCATTTAATTCCAGTGTTCATCAAAGCCTAAATTATCATAGTCATCAATGTCTAAACCATCTTCAAACTCATTGAAGTCGTCGTCAAAGTTATCAGACTCAAATAATTTTTCAGGAGCTGAGTCAGGCACTTGGCCTTTTACAAACATAAGGTTAGGGTAATCTAAGCCTTCGTTTTTATCTACAATTTCTGCTAATTCAACGTAAAATGTCCACATGTTTAAAAAGTCGTAGATATATATAAGCTTTGTTTGTGCTTCATGCACCACACAATCTAATGACGTTTCGTGCATTAAACGAGCTGAATTATCATCGCTTAAATCAAAAAGAGAAATTTCTTCGCCTTGCTCCCAAGCATCATTACTAATGTAAAAAGAAGCCATTTCAGAACCATCAAAACCAAAAGATTGCGTAATAATATTATGTAAATCTTCAAGCGTATCTGTTTCTAAGATTTCTAAATCTCTGAAGATATCCTCTTCAGTATCATTGTCTAAAATAACTCTAAATCTGTAAACCATTTAATGCATATAATTGAGGCACAAAGGTAGCTATTTTTAATTTATTTTGTAAAACGATGTAATGTAAAAGTCATAGCGCTCAACATTAAAAACGCACCTACTTGATGTGCTACACCCAACCATAGCGGTACGTGTAAAATTAAGGTAAATACCCCTAGACCAAATTGAAAAAATACTAAAATAACTAAAGCGTTTACGCTTTGTTTTTGGTACTTTGAAAGTGAAGTAGATTGCGCCTTTTTCCAAATTAAAAACACACAGGCCACTACGAGAAATGCCAAAATACGATGAACAAATTGTATACCACTAGGGTTTTCAATAAGGTTTTTATAAAAAGGTTCTAATACATAAACAGAAGGATGTATGAATTCACCATCATTCATTAAGGGCCAATGGTTATGCACTAAGCCAGCCTTTAGTCCTGCAATAAAAGCACCGTATATAATTTGTACAATTAAAATGATATAACTGATAATAATTATGTTTTTAATAGGTTTGTTTGCCGGTTTTTTATTGGGGAAAATGATATCTAAAGCCACCCAAAGCGTTGCTGCAAAAGTTAAAAAGGCGGTGGTTAAATGAGCTGCTAACCTATAATGGCTTACGTCGGGCATGTCTACCAAACCACTTTTAACCATATACCAACCTAAAAAGCCTTGAAAAGCCCCCAAACCAAGTAAAACTACACATTTCTTAATGGTGGGTTTTGTAAGTTGTTTTCTAATTAAGAAATAAATAAAAGGAATGATAAATACTAAGCCTATTGCTCTTCCAATAACACGATGAATCCACTCCCAGAAATAGATGCTCTTAAAATCTTCAATGCTAAAATGGCTATGGTAAAACTGGTATTCGGGGTGTTGTTTGTACAAATCAAACGCTTCTTGCCATTCTTGGTCACCAATAGGAGGTATGGTACCTGTTATTAAGCGGTAGTTGGATATAGATAAACCAGAATCTGTTAACCGGGTAATCCCACCCACAATAACCATAATAAAGATGAGAAAGCATCCTGTTAATAACCAGTACACTACAAATTTGTTATCCTTTTCTTTTTTCACAAAGCGTTATATTTCGGTTGGTGTTAGTCCTAGTTTTTTTCCTTTTTTTATCATGAGTGTGTGAGCAGCGTCATAATTGTTAGGAATTTCTCCTTCTAAAATGGCTTCTTTTATAGCTTCTTTAATAATACCAATCTCTTTTGAAGGTTTAAGGTTAAACGTTTTCATGATTTCTTCACCAGAAATTGGTGGTTGAAAATTTCTAACATGATCACGTTCCTCAACTTCTACAATTTTATCTCTAACAATTTTAAAATTATTATGATATTTTTTAAACTTCTTTGGATTTTTAGTTGTGATATCAGCCTCACACAACGTCATTAAATCATCTACGTAGTTACCAGCATCAAAAACCAAACGACGCACCGCAGAATCGGTTACAATATCTTGCGCTAATACAATGGGGCGTGAGCTCATTAAAACCATTTTTTGAACAAACTTCATTTTGTCATTCAAAGGCATTTTTAACCGTTTGAATAAACGGTACACCATTTTAGAGCCCTCAAACTCATGGCCATGGAAGGTCCATCCTATCTTTTTATTAAACTTTTTTGTTGGCGCCTTACCTATGTCATGCAGTAATGCCGCCCATCTTAACCATAAGTTATCTGTATTCTGTGCTATATTGTCTACAACCTCAAGGGTATGATAAAAGTTGTCTTTATGACGTTGGCCTTCTATTTCATCAATCCCTTTTAGGGCGGTTAATTCAGGTAAAATATGATGTAAAAGCCCTGTTTTTTCAAGTAGCAAGAACCCTGTAGAAGGTGTGTTACTTTCTAAAATTTTATTAAGTTCTGTAACAATACGTTCTTTTGAAATAATGGTAATACGCTTGTTATTATTCTTTATGGCATCAAGAGACGTTGATTCAATTTTAAAGTTTAATTGCGTTGCAAATCGTATAGCACGAAGCATTCTTAAGGGGTCATCAGAATATGTTATACCTGGACTTAAAGGTGTTCTGATGATTTTATTTTCAAGGTCATTCATACCTCCAAACGGATCAAGTAAGTCGCCAAACTGATTTTCGTTTAGGTTAAGAGCCAAGGCATTAATGGTAAAATCTCTACGGTTTTGGTCGTCTTCTAATGAGCCATTTTCAACGGCAGGATTTCTGCTATCTTCGGTATATGATTCTTTTCTTGCACCAACAAATTCAATTTCAATATCATCAAATTTAAGCATAGCTGTGCCATAGGTTTTAAATACCTGAACGTTGGGTTGGGTAGGCAGATTTTTAGCCACTTGTCGGGCTAATGTAATACCATTACCAATGGCCACAATATCAATGTCTTTGGCGTTTCTACGATTGAGAATAAAGTCGCGTACAAAGCCACCAATAACATAAGAATCTAGTTGTAATTCTTGAGCAGATTTAGATATGATTTTAAAAACAGGATGGCCTAATGCTTCTTTGAAATTCATTAATGCGTGTTGCGGTTTTATTCTCTAATAATTTTCACTAAGCCATTATTACTCAATTTAATAATTGAAGATGGCTTTGCGCAATTTTTTTCGTGGTGCAAATTTACAACATAGTCTACACCTTTTAAAACCTCTGGCGCTATTTCTTTAAATGATTTCGGGGTTGGTTGACCACTTATATTTGCGGAAGTGGATACAATGGCGCCGTTAAATTTTCTGCATAACCAATAGCAAAAGTCGTCATCCGGAATTCTTATGGCAATGGTGCCATCTGAAGCAATTAAATTATCAGCTAAATTTTGGGCGTCATCGTAAATGATAGTAGTTGGTTTGTTGGTAATCTCAATAATGTTTCTAGCGGCTTCAGGTATTTCTTTTACATACTTTTTTAGCATGCGGTCATCAGCCACCAAACATATTAATGCTTTGCTGTCTACACGATTTTTTAATTGATATACCTTTTTTATAGCCTTAGGGTTTGATGCATCACAGCCAATGCCCCAAACGGTATCTGTAGGATAAAGAATAAGTCCGCCTTGTTTTAAGGTATCAATAGCCTTTTTTAGTTCTGATTGCATTTTTTTATTGAATAATAGAATTCTTTTTTTTGCAAAATTACAATTTAATCTAGTGGATTTTATTAGTATATCTAAATGAAATTTAAAAAATGGAATTGTAACAAAAAGCTGTACAAATAGTTGAATTACTTAGCTGTTTTTTAAAAAGTAAACCAAATGAATACTAAAAAGATATGAGGTTCTCAGTGAGTATTATCAGTTAATAACATGTGTGGTAGTTCAATGAACCTATTTTTTGTTATACCTTTGAAAAATTAAATAAAATGGAATGCAATTAGTTTATTATAAATCAAAATCAGGAAATTTTGGAGATGATTTAAATATATGGATGTGGCCCCAGATTTTCGGATCAGATTTTTTACAAGAACATCAGGAGATTGCTTTTTTTGGAATAGGATCTATTCTAATGGAAGATTCTGTATTTATAGAACAAGCAAATACCTGTGAAAAAAAGGTTGTTTTTGGAACAGGCATTAGATCTATTAATGAAAATATAAAAATTGATGATTCTTGGCATATTTTCTTTTTAAGAGGCCCTTATAGCTCTTTAAAATTAAAAGGAAATTTAGATCATTACATAGCAGATGCGGCCTATTTTTTAACTTTGTTACCTCAATATAAATCATATATAAATACACCAAAAAAATATAAAATAAGCTTCATCCCTTATTTTATGTCTGTTGATAAAGTGGATTGGCAAAAAATTTGTGATGATTTATCTTGGAATTTGATTTTGCCAACAGACTTGAATAATGTAGAAGAATTTATTACAGAAATAGCAGCAAGTGAGCAAATTATAAGTGAGGCGATGCATGGAGCAATGATTGCAGATATAGTACGCGTACCTTGGGTGCGGTTTCGTTTTTATTCACATTTACACGAAGGAACAATGGTTTCTGAATGGAAATGGAATGATTGGTTGTTGTCTATAGGTTTTCATGAAAATAAAGAAATCAATATAGGACTTAGAAACAAAAAAAGTACCAGAGGGTTTATAAAGAAAAGAAAAGTTAAGTCCTTAATCTACAGCCAAACAAAGAATATTGATGAATCACTATTCCGATTATCCTCAGACGAAACACTTAATAATATAGTAAAGCAATTGAAATCTAAAAAGGAAGCGTTAATTCGTTTTATAGATTAATGTTTAAAAAGTTTATGAAAAAAAGATTAAAATTGATTCTTAGAAATAATCTATTGAAGCTTCAACTTAAAAAGCAAAATGTGGTTTTTGATTTTAATTCGATTAATTATAGAGAAAAAAGTATTTTAATCATAGATACCTATATTCCCAAATATAATGAAGATTCTGGATCAAAAAGATTACTTCAACTGATTAAGTTGATGCTAAACAATAACTTCTCTGTTTTTTTAATGGCTAATCAAAAAGAATATAAGCAGAAGGATGAATGTGTTGAGAGGTTTAAATCATTAGGTGTTAATGTTTATCAGCCAAGTTTGGATAAAGCGGATAACTTAATAACAAGAAATCAGTATATAAAAAACATCGCATCAAAACTAGATTATGCTTGGTTACATAGACCTGAAAATTTTGAAGCCTACCATTCGGTAATAAAAGACCTTAATAGTAAAGTGACCTTGATTTATGACATGGTAGATTTTCATTATTTAAGATTGATTAGAGAGTGGGAGCTAACAAAAAGCGATAAGCTTAAACAAAAAGCCGAAGCAATGTTAAAGTTGGAAATAGACAATTGTAAAGCTGCTGATAAAATTGTAGTTATATCAGAAAGGGATAAACATTCATTAGAAAGCTTTTACAAAGAGAATTCAAAAATGATTACCATAGGTAACCTCCATGAGTTTAAAAAGAAAACAAAAGCATTTAAAGAATTTTCAGAGAGAAAAAACTTGCTTTTTATTGGTGGGTTTAAACATAAACCTAATGTTGATGCTATTTTATGGCTAAAGAATGAAATAATGCCCTTAGTTTGGGAGGTAAATAAAGATATAAAAGTAGATATTGTGGGGAGTAATCCGCCACAAAAAATTATAAAATTAAACAGTGAAAATTTTAATGTGGTAGGTTATGTTGAAGATGTTTCAACATACTTTAACTCGGCAAAGTTGTTTGTAGCGCCATTACGGTATGGAGCAGGAATAAAAGGAAAAATAGGACAAAGTTTTGAATATAGTTTGCCTGTTGTAACTACCGATGTTGGTGCTGAAGGCTTTAATTTTGCTCCATTTTCAGAAGAAATGATAGCAAACAGCGCAGAGTTATTAGCCTCTAAAATATTAAAACTTTATGATGATGAAGCATTGTGGAGTTCTATCAGTAATCTGTCAGAACAGTTTATAGAGCCCTTTTCAAAACAACATATAGAAAATCAACTTAAAAAAGTTTTTGATTAAAGTTGAGGGGTTCTTGTGGATTAAATCAGACGGCTTGTGGTTTTTTAGCAACCGTAGCAAACTGTGTATATTTCATATCCATGGCAGTAAATAGTAAAGGGATGTTGTACAAATAAGGTTTAAGTGATTTACTAGGATTAATCCCCTCATGACTGACAACTTCATACCCTAGACTTTCATACATATTTTTAATACTTTTTTTGGTAAACCATCGTAAATGTGTTTTATCCATAATACCATGGTCTGTATAATTCCATTCGCCTTTAAATACTAGCATTTTAAGGATTCTAAAGTTTCTAACGTTAGGTATAGAGCTAATTACTATACCTCCTGCTTTTAACTTAGGTTTTAATCTTTTTAAAACATCATCGGGGTAAGTTAAATGTTCAAGAACATCATTAAAGAATATGGCGTCGAAATAATTATCAGGAAGCTCTTCAATAAAATTCTCACAAGGACCAATAAATACTTTGTCCAATATGTTTTTTGCTATCTTTCCTTCCTCAGGCATATATTCGATACCCCAAATTTCAGCATTATTATAGCCTTTTATTTGCCTAGCAAAAGCCCCTTGACCGCAACCCACTTCTAAAACATGTTTAGCTTCCCTAGGTAAATAGCCTAGCATTTCTGGTCTAGGAAAATTATAATAAGCGTCTGGTTTATTGTTGTAATCCATTATTTTGGCTTTTCATAATAAGTAATATTTAAGGTATAGGTTAATTTTTTTGTAAATCAAACACCTGTTCTACAAAATGGTCAACAGTAAATTTGTAATAGATGTTCTTCTCTAAAGGAATATATTCGGTTTTAAAAAATTGGGGATTAATGCTAAAATCATCGTCATTTAAAACTAGAATGTTATTAGCTTTATAAAACGCGTATTCTTTTACAGTATGGTTTGTAGTGATTATTTTTTTTTGATAGGCTAGGGCTTCAAAGATTCTAAAACTTAAACCATTGTGTCCTTTTCTAACTAAATCAAGCATCACTTTTGATCTGTTTAAGTATAAATTTAGCTGTGTCGTGTCAATATCATTATTACTGTGTTCAATGCCCTTGTATAAATTGCTTGGTCTTTTTTTAGAAACAACTATAAATTTATAGCTTACATTATTGTCATCAAGCTTTTTTGCCAACTTATTTAATTGTTTAATTCTTTGGTCTGGCGACATAACCATAAATAAATCATATTCAAAATCATGTCTAATATCTTGTTTATCTAAATAAATGTAGTTTGTGATGTGCTCAAAATTGTAGGTTTTTACATCTTCTAAATCAAAAGAAAAAATGCGATTAAAAACATCGTTTAAAAGATGGTTTATAGGAAAGCGTTTACAACTATCATAAATATAAGCAATATAGTTTTTAGTAAAACCTTTTATTGCTAAATGCGTAGGCTTATCAATTAAATCAGGCCTTATAACTAGAATATAATCCTGTTTTCCTATTTTTTCAAGTGTATTAAGAATATATTTTTGCCTGTTTATTTTTTTTTTATTCTTTTTTAAAAACGTTTTGGATAAAAAATTACCCAATTTTTCAAACACGCTTTTATACACATACTTGTATTTGCTTATATCAATATGGGTAGCATCTATTCCTTTCTTTTGTAATGTGTTTACAATATGGTGGTCGTAGTCCCAGTAATCAAAACTGATTAGGCAAATCCTCATTAATTAAGTTTTTAAAATCAAATTTAGTCTTTTTTTTGGTTTACCCAATGACCTTTAAATAGGTATTGTATATTTGTTTTTATTTTATTTGAATATTGAGATTTATGAATAAAATTCAAGTAGGCTTTTTGGTATCATACGATTATGAGTTGCTAAAAAATGCTATTCCGTTGGTTTATAAACAAGCCGACACAATTTATTTGGCTTTAGATAAGGATAGAAAAACGTGGAACGGGGAAACTATTGAAATAGCTGATAATTTTTTTGATTGGATAAGGGCTTACGATACCGATAAAAAGATTCATTTATACGAAGACCAATTTTATGTAAAAGATTTATCTACTATGCAATGCGAGGTGAGAGAACGTAAAATGTTGGCAAATAAAATGGGGATAGGTAATTGGATTATTCAACTAGACGCCGATGAATATTTTATAAATTTTAAACGATTTGTTACATACCTAAGAACTAAAACTAGGCTTTTGATAAATCCAGAGAAGCACCCAGTTCAAATTCAGCCATTTCATGTAAGTTTATATAAAAAAGTTGATGAAGGATATTTGTACGTAGATGAAGCTACAAAAACCGTGGTAGCAACCAATTACCCAGAGTATACTGTTGGTAGAAAAACAAAAGGTCAGGTTATATATTTTAATGCCTTAATACTTCATGAATGTTTAGCAAGAAACCGAGATGATTTGTTGCAAAAACTAACAAATTGGGGGCATAATAATGATTTTGATATAGAGGCATTTATGAAGAAATGGGATGGTGTTAATGAACACAATTATAAAGAAAAAGAGAATTTCTTTTTTTTAGAACCAGAGAAATGGAAATATCTGGACTTTGTAAAAGGGAAAAACTTCAAAGAATTATTTGATAATTTTAAAATAGAAAAGGAGCAAGGGCTCTATAAAACTAAGTTTTTTATCATAAAAAAGAACATAGGACAATTTTTTAGATACCATTTTAAAAAGAAATCATTTTGACATCTGCACTCATTATAACAACCTATAACTGGCCGGAAGCACTTGAACTCGTTTTAAAAAGTGTTAAATTACAAGAGGTTTTTCCTACTGAAGTTATTATCGCGGATGATGGTTCCTCCAGTGAAACAAAAGAATTGATTGAAGCTTTTGCAAAAGAGTTTCCAGTGCCTTTGAAGCATGTTTGGCATGAAGATAAGGGGTTTAGAAAATCTGGAATTTTGAATTTAGCAATTTCAAAAACTAAAGCAGATTATATAATTCAGCTAGATGGGGATTGTATAATGCATAAAAAATTTATTAAAGACCATTTGCAAAGTGTTGAATCAAATACGTATTTGTATGGTTCTAGAGTAAATGTTCAAGAAGATTTTTTATCAATATTGTTTAAAAAGAAAATAGTTAAGTTTTCTTATTTTTCAAAGGGTATAAAAAAACGGAATAGAAACCTTCATATACCATTTTTGGGAAGTTTAATATATAAGAAGAGCAATAAATTATCAAGAAAATTAAGAGGTTGTAATCTTTCTTATTGGAAATCAGATTTTATAAAAGTTAATGGCTATAATGAAAATATGACGGGTTGGGGTAGAGAAGATTCAGAACTCATCATTAGAATAATAAATAGTGGTATTTTAGGTAAGCGAATGAAATTTAAAGCCATTATCTATCATATTTGGCACAAAGAAAGTTCAAAAACAAAATTGAATATTAATGATACGATTCAGCAAAAGACCATTGAAGAGAGAAGGGTTTGGTGTGAAAACGGTATAGATAAATACTTAAATGAAAGGGAATAAGATTATACATAGTCGTTATAATAAGCACGAACTTTTTTTTGATGATATTATTGAAAATTTTGACACTAAAGGGGAAAACTTTGGTAATCAAGATAGAAATTCTTTAAAACTATTTCAGTTAGAGGATAAAACGGTTAATGTTAAGTCTTTTAGAGTGCCTAGTATTATTAATCAAATTGCGTATCGTTTTTTTAGAAAAAGTAAGGCACAACGGTCATATGAGTATGCCAACAAGCTAATGGATTTAAATATTGGAACCCCACTACCCATAGCATATTACGAGTTTAAAACCCTTTTTTTGTTTAAAAAGAGCTTTTACATCAGTGAGCAGTTAGATTGTGAATTAACCTATAGAGAACTCACAACAGATTTTAGTATTCCAAATTACCAAGCTATTCTCCGAGCATTTACCCGGTTTACATTTGAGCTGCATGAAAAAGGGGTTCATTTTTTAGATCATTCTCCAGGGAACACACTCATTCAATTAAATAACGGTGATTATAAATTTTATTTAGTTGATCTGAATAGGATGGAATTTAAGACCTTGGATTTTGAAACTAGAATAAAAAATTTTTCGCGTTTAACTACCCATAAATCTATGGTTGAAATAATGAGTGATGAATATGCTAAATGCTCTGGAGAAAACTTTAATGCAATTTTTGATTTGATGTGGGGTGAAACATTAGTTTTTCAAAAGAAATACCACCGAAAACAGCAGCTTAAAAAAAAAATAAAATTTTGGAAAAGGTACTAATTGTTTCGTTTAGTTAGCTCGTAAAGTTTTATATACTTCAAAAATGTTACATTAAAGGTCTGAATACAAATAATCAAACCATTCAATCCATCTAAAAATCCAAGTCTTAAAAAATAAGCTTTAAAAAATGCCCAAGAAGGCCTAAACACAATTTTAAATATAGAAGAATTAATACCCAATTTGTAATACGAATGAGCGGCAATCGTTGAAAACCGTTCAACTTTAAGGTTATGTTCTTGGTAGTCTCTGTAAATCCAGTGTAGTAAATCTCCTTTTAAATGTCCAGATTTAAGTCCTTTTTTTAAGGTGTAGCTGTCGTGAGGGTTAATACCTTTCCATTCGCCACTCCCTTTTTTGAATAGTCGAAGCTTTCGGTCGGGATACCAATCTGAGTGTTTTATCCATTGGCCACAATAATTGTTTAATCTATTGGAATAATATCCTTCAAATTGCCAATTTGCTTTTACTTTTAAAATAGAGTCTTTTAATGTTTCAGAAAGCGCTTCATCTCCATCTAAAGACAAAATATAATCATGTTTTGCTAACGAAAGTGCATAGTTTTTTTGTTCAATATAGCCATCAAAAATATGTTCAATAAATCTAACATTAAACTGTTTACATATTTCGGGAGTTTGGTCGGTTGAAAATGAATCAACTACTAAAATTTCATCTACTACACCAACTAAAGATTGTAAGCATTTTTCTAAATGTTCTTCTTCATTATAGGTTATTATAACGCCTGATATTTTTACCATTACAATGCTTTTAAAAACGTTTTTAGCTGGTTTGAGAATAATTCGGGTTTGAATAATTGATAAAGTTGAAGTGCTTCTTTTTTATATTGTTTTTCAGGTTTGGTATAGTACTCAGGATAATAGTCTTTTAAATGAACTCCAATATTTTTTTCTTCTTCAAAAAGACTCCAAGACGCTTTATCAATCCAAGGCGAAAATATTGAAAAGGTTTTTACTTTCATTGCCTTAGCCATATTTACCGCGCCACCTTCATTACCAATAAGCGCATCACAATGGTATGTGATGGCTAAAAATTGTCTTAAACTTTTTCCAAAGACATTAAAATATATTTGGTCTTTAGTTTTGGGTTTGCAAAGGTTGAATATGGTTTTGGCGTCTTCTGCTTGATTTGGAATATAATTAAACAGAAGCTGTGCTTTTGGTTGCTCTTCAACAATAGTATCAACCACATGTGCCATGAAGGCAAAAGGATAGGTTTTGTTTTTGGTACTACCTAAAACACTAATCATAAAAACTGGGAACTCAAGTTTAAGTTTATTTTGGGTTAAAAACAGAGCACTGTCTTTAATTTCTTGTTTGCTGAGGTATATTTTAGGTTGAAGAGGTTCAGCGTCAATATATAAGGGACATAAAAGTTTAAGCCTATGCGTAATGGCTAAGTTATTCGTTTTACTTTTCTTTTTACGTTTTACATTCTCATTATAAATCCAAGCCGTATAGAGTTTGTAATAGGATATTTTTATTTTGGCGCCAGAATATAAACTGATTATATTACTTGAAAGTTTTGAATACACATCAATAACAACATCATATTGTTGTGCTTTTATCTTTTTAGCAAGTACGAATAAGCCATGTTTGATTTGTTCTTCCTTTTTTGTGAAGAAAATAAAATTATCAATAAAAGGATTGTTTTCTACTACAGGATAGGTGTAGTCGTTTATCAAATAATCTAATTGAGCTTTTGGATATTCATGACGAAGTACTTCAAACAGAATACTGCTTGTAAGCACATCGCCAATCATTTTTTGTTGTATAACCAGTATTTTCACTCGATAATCGAGATTTTAATATTTATAAACTAGTAGTTTAAAAGCCTAAGTGTCTTTTGATGTAAAAATATCCTAAAAACTATGTCTTGTGGTTTACACAGCTACATCATGTTCACGAAGCGCATCGTTAAGTGATGTTTTTTTATTGGTACTTTCTTTACGTTTTCCAATGATTAAGGCACAAGGCACGTTGAAGGTTCCAGAAGGAAATTCTTTAGCATAACTACCAGGAATGACTACTGAACGTGCTGGTACAACACCGCGGTATTCCATAGGTTTATCACCAGTTACATCAATAATTTTTGTGCTCATAGTTAGGGTAACTCCTGCACCTAAAACAGCTTCAGTTTCAACGCGAACGCCTTCCACTACAATACATCGGCTTCCAATAAACGCGTTGTCTTCAATGATAACAGGGGCTGCTTGCAGGGGTTCAAGAACACCGCCTATACCAACACCGCCTGATAAATGTACATTTTTACCTATTTGAGCACAGCTTCCTACCGTAGCCCAAGTGTCAACCATAGTACCTTCGTCTACATAGGCACCAATATTTACATAGCTAGGCATTAAAATAGTTCCGCTAGAAATATAAGCACCATGTCTTGCTACGGCATGAGGTACTACACGAATACCTTTTTCTTGATAGCCTCTTTTTAAAGGTATTTTATCATGAAACTCTAGTGGACCACACTCAATAGTTTCCATTTTTTGCGTAGGAAAGTACAATACCACTGCTTTTTTTACCCACTCGTTAACTTGCCAACCACCTTCAATAGGTTCAGCAACTCTTAATTCTCCTTTGTCTAATAAATCTACTACCTCTTTTATGGCAGCTATTGTTTTTTCGTCATTTAATAACGCACGGTTATTCCAAGCGTCTTCTATGATTTGTTGTAATTCAGTCATTGGTATTAATATTTTCAGCAAATATACTAGCTATACTTGAAATAGGCGATGAAATGAAAAAAATTATAAGGTGGTTTCTATGAAACATTGATAATGTTTAAAGTGCTTTTTATGGAATGAAAACAGCAGTTAAACTTTTTGTCTTGCTTGAAATAGGTTGAAATGCACAAAATAAAGCTTTTAGTCGGTAAAACATGTGTTTTAACTATTTATCGGTTAAAAATAACTGCTTCTCTAATAATCGAAAATTCTGTTTTGTACAACTAATTTTTTGCGTGCCAGGCTTAGAGTGAACCTATATTTGAATCATCAAACAATAACAACCATGAAAACAAATTTCTACTTATTATTAATTTTCTTATTAGCGTTCTCTTTTGGAAATGCTCAAAGTGATGATTCTAAAGTAAGTGTAGAAACTGTTAAGGTAATTTCAAACGAGACGCCTAACCAGATAAATGAAAGTGAATTATTGATTGATGCTACAGAACTAAAAGCAAATATTGCTAAAATAAATAGTGATATTAGAATTTATTTAAACCGTCAGAGAAAAGCAGGTAACATTAGTTTTGTATTCCCAAAGATTAATAAAGCGGTTAAGGCTTAATTCAAATATTAATAATTTAAGGTTTAAACAAGAGGGCTGTCAGTATTGATAGCCCTCTTTATTTTGTTACATTTGTGCCAAAAGAAACTAATGGCGCGTATTCTAGCAATAGATTTTGGAACCAAACGAACGGGAATAGCAGTAACTGATGAGTTACAAATTATAGCCTCAGGGTTAACCACTGTTGACACTAAAGAGCTCATTCCTTTTTTAGATGAATATGTGAAGAAAGAAAATGTAGAACTTTTTTTAGTAGGGGAACCAAAGCAAATGGACAATTCGGCGTCTGAAAGCGAAGTTCATATTCAAGCCTTCTTAGAAAAATTACATAAAAAAATCCCCAGTATTCTTATAAAACGTGTAGATGAGCGTTTTACTTCAAAAATAGCCTTTCAAACTATGATTGCTAGTGGTTTGAATAAAAAACAACGTAAAAACAAGGCACTTGTAGATGAGATAAGTGCGACATTGATTTTACAAAGTTATTTGTATTCTAAGTAGTTGTGGAAAAATAAGTCAGACTTTGTAGGAAATTCTTAAATTTATATCTGAAATCAATAACCAATGATATGAAACAAATTTACTTATTAGACTTTACTCTACTTTTTTCTTTAGCACAAGTTTTTGCAGACCAGTGCCTAAATTCTGGAACAACGTCTTCAAATGGTAATTAAATTATATGCAACCTTTTGAGCATGTTATGATAGGCCAAGTGTAATTACTGTAAATAATACTACTACGGATTTTATTTTAGATGCCTTTTCTTGCTTAACAAAAGTTTCTGTATATAATAAAGAAGAGACTTCTGGCCCTGCCATTACAGGTCAATATTTTACAGTCGCCTCTGGTTTTGATTCTACTTGTGAGTATTCTTTAGGAACATTGCCAACAGAAGAATTTAGCATGATAAAGGAAGAATTTAAAGTGTTTGCAAATGCGGTAAATGGAAATGAAATGAATCTGTCTTTTGAAATTGCTACTTCAGTGGACATTGAACCATATGCTATTACTGGCAAGTTTGTGTTTAAAACATCATCTAAAAATACCTTTTCTAAAATTATAAATGTTGGTGGATTACCCAATGGTATTTACATGATAAAAATAAATAAAGGTAATAATGCTTTAACAAGAAAAGTGGTTATACTTAAATAAAAGGTATTCGCTCAAACTATCAACTCCTTTATGTATATATTAGATAGAGGAGTTTTTTATTCTCAAAAAGAGACATAAAATATCACATAGAATTGTATTTTTGCACAATTAATTTTGTTTCCAGATGATTTTACCCATAGTAGCCTACGGAGATCCGGTATTAAAGAAGAAAGCTGAACCCATTACAAAAGACTATCCTAAGTTCGATGCGTTGTTACAGAATATGTTTGAAACCATGTACAATGCTTATGGGGTAGGGTTGGCTGCTCCACAAGTTGGATTACCTATTAGAATGTTTTTAGTAGACACATCGCCATTTGCAGAAGATGAAGATTTACCAGCCGATGAACAAAAAGCTTTAGGCGATTTTAAACGTGTTTTTATTAATGCGCAAATTCTAGAGGAAGAAGGCGATGAATGGGCGTTTAACGAAGGGTGTTTAAGCATACCTGATGTTAGGGAAGATGTGTTTAGAAAACCAAAGGTTACTATAGAGTATCTCGATGAGCATTTTCAGCCACATACAGAAACGTTCGATGGCTTGATTGCTCGGGTTATTCAACATGAGTACGATCATATAGAAGGGATTTTATTTATTGATAAACTTTCTAGCTTAAAAAAAAGATTAATAAAAGGAAGGCTGGCAAATATATCAAAAGGAAAGATAAACGTAGATTATAGAATGCGTTTTCCAAACCAAAAAAAGAAACGATAATACTTGCAAGACAGTATTAAACAGATGATATTTGCGCTTTTGAAAATATAAAATATGAGTTTAGATAAAGTAATTTCAATTTCAGGAAAACCAGGTTTATATAAGTTAGTCACGCAAACCAGAGGTGGGTTTGTTGCAGAATCTTTGCTTGATAGCAAACGTGTATCTGTGAGTGTTCAAAATAATGTGAGTATGTTAAGTGAAATTGCTATATATACCTTAGCAGAAGAAGTGCCGTTGAAAGAAGTATTTCAAAAAATTAAAGAAAAGGAAAACGGAGAGCCTGCATCTGTAAAGCCAAAAGATAGTAAGGATAAACTGGAAGAATATTTCTTTGAAGTGCTGCCTGATTATGATGAGGATAGAGTGTATCCTAGTGATATAAAAAAGGTTATTCAATGGTATAACCTTTTACAAAAACATAATATGTTAGAGGGTTTAACCGATGATGAAAATACGGTTACTGAAGCCTCTGATGAAGAGGAATAAAAATAAGTGCATACTTATAATTACTAAACCTCTCAACTGTGAGAGGTTTTTTTGTAGGTTTAGGTGGTTGTTTAAATGTAATACCATGCTTTAAATTTGTATTCATGAAGATATCAAAAGCTCAACTTAAGAATGTTACTTTTTTAGTCATAATAGTCCTATTGTTGATTCCAAAAACAAGACAGTCTATTCAAATTTTATTAAATAAGGGTTTGGCACTTATAGCACCTTCGGTTGAGAAGGATTCAAATCAAAAAATGTTGTCTGAGACAGATTATCTTTGGAATTTACAATCGACTTCAGGCGCGCTGTTACATTTTGATGATTTAAAAGGTAAAGTTATTTTGGTGAATTTTTGGGCTACATGGTGTCCGCCATGTATTGCTGAGATGCCTAGCTTAGAAGCCTTATTTCAAGATTATAAAAACGAGGTAGCGTTTGTTTTTGTTTCTAATGAAACCCATGAAACGACAAAGACTTTTTTAAATGATAAAAATTATTCTTTTCCATCTTTTGTACCTTTAACAGAATACCCGAAACTTTTCAATGTGTCGAGTATCCCTAGAACTTTTTTAATTGATAAGTCTGGTCATATAGTCATTGATAAAACTGGGGCTGCCAATTGGGATAGTGACAAGGTGAAACAAACTATTGAAAATTTATTAGCCAATTAAAGAGTTTTAAAAAAGGCTTTTATAAAACTGAAAGAGAACAACGACCACATGATTTGGAGGTCTTCAAAAAAGGTGGATTCTTCATCAAGAAATTTAAACATGGTTTGTACGTTGTTTTTTTTATAAAATTGATAAAAAATCCATTCGCCTTTTTCGTTTTCGTCCTGTAAAACTTTAAGAAATATTTTATCATAGAACTTAAACCGTTTTTTTGAAAGTTTATAAGTTGGTAAACGGTTTGCTTTTATGTTCTCAATAATTCGATGTGCCTTTTTTTCGGTGTGTTTAAAAGCATAGCCTGTAGAGCCTTTTACCCAACCTCCAGCGGTTCCAATTTTTGTGATACGAAGGGTATTGAGTTTTTCAAAAGGATAATCGGTCATAGGTATTTGTCCTATTTCAGTTTCAACGATAGTGTAGGAATCAATGTTCAAGTAATTGGTAATATATTGGGCAATATATTCGTCATAAACTGATGCTTCAACCGTTTCTTTTGTGAAATAAGTAAACTCTATTAAGGCTTCATTTTTTGAAAACGGCAAAACATAAGTGAAGGTGGTTTGGTTGCCATCTTTTAATCTAAAGTCCATCATAGTCATACAATGGTTGTCAAAAACATTGGTATTACACCTTATAACCCAACCTTTAAAGTGTTGAATGATGGAACTATGTTTAGAGGTATTTATGTTAAAGGTGTCAGGAATACGGCTGTCAAACACATGATGAGCGGTATAGGTGTTTTTATCTGTTGTGACCTTTACGTATTCTAATTCTGAAGTGTTAGTAACTGTTTCGTGATGAACTATAAAGTTTTTTTTGTTGTTTAGAATTTGTTTGGCATAGCTGTAAAAATCAATAGATTTAATGGTTTTGTAACAATAAGGTACAAGGTTGAGTGTTATGGAGTCCTTAGAGGTTATTATGGATGCTTTTTGCCACGACTTGAAAACTAAATCATCCCAAAAACTAGGTTGTTTTTCCCAAAAACTCCAGGTTTTGTCATTTTTAGTTTTTTTAGAAGGGTCTATAAGTGCTATTTTTTTATCAGAAAAAAAACTATCAGAAGCCATTTTTAAAGCGAGCTGAAATCCTGCTAATCCACTTCCTATAATGATATAGTCAAAATGGGAGGTGTCACGAGTCATACGTATCTGATAATCTGTTATTTTTTGAAATATTTGAAAGGTACAAATAGCATTCCGAAGCATTCACCATCATCTTTTCCTAAATGTTTATGATGTATTTTATGTGCTCGCCTTACGCCTCTGGCGTACCAGTTGTTGGCGTTCCTAAACATTTTAAATCGTTGATGAATAAATATATCATGAACCAAGAAATAAGATAGTCCGTATGCAAAAATACCTAACCCAATGGGCAGTCCTGGCCAGAAACTTGTATATTTCCATAATAGGAAGAACCCAATACTCACAATGGCATAAAAAATAAAAAAGGTGTCATTGCGTTCAAACCAGCTATCATGGTCTTTATGATGATGGTCTTTATGCAGGCTCCATAAAAAACCGTGCATAATATATTTATGTGTAAACCAAGCCATAAACTCCATAAAACAATAAGTGCCCAAAAAAATCAATATCCAATAAACAAAATGCATGACGTAAATTTTATAATAAATTTAGTTGATATTTGACATAACTTCTAGCTAAAAGTTCAATTTTTTTAGGATTTGAAACTCTAATTCTAGATTCTTTTATTTTTAAAGCAGGAGTACTTTTAAGTTTTTTCATGAGTTGACGGTAATAGCGATAGGCCATAAAAACACCAAATTTTGCTTCGATAGGTAGTTTTTTTATGCCTTGTAATCCTTTAGAAAAATCAGCTTCAATATCACCAATAATCTCTTTTTTAGATGTTTCGTCTAAGTTTTCTAAGTCGGTATTAGGGAAATACGTTCTGTTTAAACCTTCAAAGTCAGTTTTTAAATCACGAAGAAAATTAACTTTTTGAAAGGCAGATCCAAGTGCCATGGCAGTGTCTTTTAATTCTTCATATTTTTCAGTATCTCCCTTAACAAAAACCTTTAAGCACATTAAACCAACCACATCAGCAGATCCATAAATATAATTCCTATACTCGGTCTCTGTGAGATATTCTGTTTTATGTAAATCTAATTCCATGCTATGCATGAATGCATCAACTAAAGCTTTATCAATATTATATTTATGAAACGTGTGCTGGAAGGCATTTAAAATGGGATTTAAGCTCACTTTATGATGTATAGCAAGTTCTAAATCATCAGAGAACCTTTCAAAAAGCATTTCTTTATTGTAATCATGAAAACTATCAACAATTTCATCAGCCAATCTTACAAAACCATAAATATTGTAAATATCATTCCTTATCGATTTATATAGCATTTTGGTAGCCAAAGAAAAAGAGGTGCTATAGGTTGTTGTTACAAGCTTGCTGCTCTTGTAAGAAACGGTATCAAATAGTGCTTTCATAATGTTGGTTTTCTTTTTAAAGTTAAACAATTCCAATTAAACTAATACGCCAAACTGTTTTGAAATAAGGTTAGCCGCCAATTTTCCTGATATTAATGAAGGAGGTACTCCTGGACCAGGTACAGTTAACTGCCCTGTGAAGAAAAGGTTTTTTACCGTTTTGCTTTTTAATTTAGGTCTTAAAAACGCGGTTTGTAAAAGCGTGTTGGCCATACCGTACGCATTCCCTTTATATGAATTGTAATCTTTTATAAAATCATTGATACAAAAACTTTCATAAAACAAGATGTCTTCTGATACCTTTTGAGAGGTTACATGTTCAAATCGAGCTATTATCTTGTTAAAGTATTCTTTTCTAATGTTGTCATTGTCTTCTATACCTGGTGCTAATGGAATTAAAAAAATGCCTGCCTCTTTACCCTCAGGGGCAAAAAAATCATCTGTTTTACTCGGGAAACTAGCATAAAACAAGGGGCTTTCGGGCCATTTTGGATTATCATAAATGCTTTTGGCGTGGTTTTCAAAATCTACATCAAAGAACAGTGTATGATGATTTACATGCTTTAATGTTTTATCGAAACCCACATAAAAAAGTAGGGCAGCTGGTGCAAATGTTTTTTTAGACCAAAAAGTTTCAGAGTATTGTCGGTACGCTTTGTCCAGTAAGGTTTCAGTATGATGATAATCTGCACCACTGAGAACAATATTAGAATAAAACGCTTTACCGCCACAAATAAGTCCTTTTGCCGTTTTATCTTCAACAATTATACTTTCAATATTGGCGTTTGTTTTTATGGTTACGCCAAGTTCTTTAGCTAAATGTTCCATGGCTAGAATGACCTGATACATTCCCTTTTTTGGATGAAAAGTGCCCAAACCAAAATCGGCATAGTTCATAAAACTGTAAAAAGAAGGCGTGTCACTAGGTTTGGCACCTAGAAATAGCACGGGGAATTCTAAAATTTTAACCAGACGGTCATTTTTAAATTCTTTTCTTACATCTTTTTGAATGGTACTAAAAAACTGATTAATTTTTTTGATAGTATTTGGGGTAATTAACTCAAGTGGCGAAAGTCCAGGGTTGTAAACAAGGTCTTTTATGGCTATATCGTAGTTGCTTTTTGCATTTTGTATAAAGGTTGCTAATTTTTTAGAGCTGCCTGGTTCTTCATTTTCAAAAGCTTTAGAAATTTTTTCAAGGGTGTCTTCAATTGTGATGAGGTCATTTTTTCCAAAATATACACTGTAAGCAGGATTTAACTTTTCAAGTGTGTAGTAATCTGATGGTTTTTTATTGAAATCTCCAAAAAAGCGCTCAAAAACGTCGGGCATCCAATACCAAGTGGGGCCTATATCAAAGGTAAAGCCATCTTTTTTTAGTTGTCTTGCACGACCACCAATAGTATTGTTTTTTTCAAAAATAGTAACTTTAAAGCCATCTTGGGCTAAATAACAAGCTGCTGCAAGTGATGAGAAGCCAGATCCGATTATGTGAACAGTTGTTTTCATATTGTTTAACAAATATAAAAAAAAGATAAACAATATAAAATTTTTATAAAGCTTTTACTAAATTTTCGATAGAATTATAAATGGTTACCTTTTCAGGAAGATTGTCTATTTGTAAATCTTCAAGCTTTTTGCCTAATAATAGAAGTTGAGTCCTGTCTTTTTGGAGTAAGAGTTCGTTGAAATCTTGAATGTATTCTGGAATATCTTCGGGAGCCGGATTTACGGTAAAATAGGATATGAAGGTAACATCGTCATAAAACTCTAATAAATCACTTAAGCTTTGCATGGGTACACTTTCTCCCAAAAATATGGTATGGAATCCTCTACTTCTCAATTCATAATTAATAAACAATAACCCTATATCATGAATTTCATGATCTGGTAAAAATAAAACAAAGGTTTTTGAAACAGGTTTGGGTTCTAATAGTTGAAGGCGCTCAATGTTCAGCAAAATCTTTTGCTTTATATGAATAGACAAAAAATGCTCATGGGCAGGAGTTATGGTGTTGGTTTGCCATAATAATCCAATCTCATTTAATAAGGGTAAAAACACTGAGTAGAAAATCTCACTAAAGGTTTTGTTTTCTAGTAAGTTGTTATAAGTACTATAAAATAGGACTTGATCAAAATTAATCATGGCCATTTTTAAGGCATTAATGGCGTGGTCTTCAACCTGAGCTCGTGAAGCAATTTCTCTTACTTTTATTGGTATTTCCTCTTCCTTTAGTTCAGCAATTTTAGATATTTTTAACCCATTATTATTTAAATAAGAGATGTTTAATAGTTTTTGAAAACTTACTAAACTATAACTTCTTATATTAGTGTCTGATCTATTCGGTTGAAGTAAATTATAGCGCTTTTCCCAAATTCTAATGGTATGTGCTTTAATTCCCGTTAGGTTTTCAAGATCTTTAATACTAAAGTTTATCTTAATATTGTTCATTAAAACTTTATTTTTGTTAAACAAAATTAAGTAATAATTAAGTTATAAACTATACTTTTCTTTAAAATTTGGAACATTTTAATAGAATATTTAAGGATTTAAATGAATCACGCTATTTTTTGAAAGAAAAAATACACAATTAATACAGATGATGTTGGTAAATAAATTCAGAATTAATCTGTATTGATACACTATAGTTTTACCAAATAGGTTATTTTTAACTTTTATTTTATAGATAATTCTAAGAAACATTGAAGACTTTTAGTTTATGGTTTGTGGGTGCACTTTTAGCTGTACTGACATCGTGCAGAGAGGAAAAAAAAGAGTACATATCTGCCCAAGAACCTATTGAAACCGTATTTAAATCTACCGATAAAATTCCTGATAGTCATTTTTTAGGCGATGAGAAATGTAAAGCATGTCATGATGCAGAGTATAAACTATGGCAAGGTTCTCATCATGATAAGGCGATGCAGGAGGTAAAAGCTTCCACGGTATTGGGTGATTTTAATAATGTTACCTTTAAAAGTCAAGGTGTTACCTCTCGTTTTTATAAAAAAGGAGAAGATTATTATGTTAACACAGAAGGCCCAGATGGTAAGTATCATGATTATAATATTGTATATGTGTTTGGCATCACACCCTTGCAGCAATACATTGTTAAATTTCCAAACGGTCACTATCAATGTTTAAGAACCGCTTGGGATACCGAAAAAAATAAATGGTTTGATTTATATCCTGATTTTAAAGTGGTGCATTCAGAATGGCTGCATTGGTCAAGAGGCGGATTAAATTGGAATACTATGTGTTCTGATTGTCATTCAACCAATGTTAGAAAAAATTATGATTTACAAACACATAGCTATGACACTAAATATGCGCTTATCAATGTAAGTTGCGAGGCTTGCCATGGTCCTGGTAAAACGCATGTTGAACAAGTCAATAAATTAGGTGATGCTTATAAAGGTGCAGGAGACTTAAAAATGACTCCTGGCATTGATTCAGAAGAGTTGATAGACCAATGTGCTAGATGCCATATAAGACGAGAGCAAATTACAGAGTATTTTAATTTTGAAGGCTCTTTGTTAGATCATTATTTTCCACAGTTAATAGAGGAGAATCTGTATTATCCTGATGGTCAAATTTTAGATGAGGTATATGTCTATGGGTCATTTGTGCAGAGCAAAATGTATCAAAATGGGGTTATGTGTACAGATTGCCATAACCCACATTCATTAAAATTAAAATTTGAAGGTAATAAACTTTGTGCACAATGTCATGTGCCAGAGACCTATGATACGCCTTCTCATCATTTTCATGAATCAGGAACTGAAAGTGCTCAGTGTGTTAATTGTCATATGACAGGAAAGTATTATATGGGAAATGATTTTAGAAGAGACCATAGTTTTAGAATTCCAAGACCCGATTTAAGTTTAAAATATGGTTCACCAAATGCGTGTAAGCAATGTCATGACGATAAGGATGATGCGTGGGCTTGGGAAAATTACCAAGCATTGTTCGGGAAACCCAAAAACAAGCATTTTTCTGAATTATTAGCACCAGGTATAACAGGTGCAGAACATGGTATTGAAAGTTTAATGGAGTTGGTTCTCGATACTATTTACCCAGAAATTTCAAGAGCGTCAGCAGTAAAAAGCATGACCAATTATTTAAATCCAGAAGTGATTAACAACATGTTGCGTTTTCTTAATGACGATTCTGCCTTAGTAAGAGGTGCAACGCTTGATGTTTTGGGTAGTCTTGATTCTCCAGATTATTTAGAGTATTACTTACCATTGTTAAAAGATGAAAAACGTGCAGTAAGAGTAAAAACATTTTTTGCTTTAGGTGCTTTTGACGAACTTCAAATTCCTCAAGCCTATAAAGAGGTTTACAGCAAAGTGAAGAAAGAGTTTAATGCGAGTTTAAATGTAACGTCTGATTTTGTTGGAGGTAGAGTTAAACGGGCCAATTATGAATTAAAGAAGGGTAATTTGTTGGAAGCAATAAAATGGTATGAAAAGGCTCTGGAGATTGATAATATTAACAATATTGCTAGAACTAATTTAGCTAATTTGTATTACAGAAATGGTGATTTTGAAAAAGCAGAGCAAGCCTTTAAAACAATTATTAAGCAGGAGCCCGACTTTGGGCAAACCTATTTTTCATATGCTTTGTTGTTAGCAGAACTAAATAGATATGATGAGGCTATTGCACAAATGAAATTAGCTATAGATCGCATGCCAAATAACATTCGTCTTTATTATAATTTAAGTTTGCTGTATGATAAATCTAACGATTTAAAAAATGCAGAGAAATATGCGGCTTTAGGGTTGAAAAAGGCGCCTCAAAATGAGAGTTTATTATATATGTTGGCTTACGTATATTCTAAAAGTGGAGATATACAAAAGGCCACCAATGTATGCGAAACGCTTGTGAATCTATATCCTAATAATTCAAACTATGTTACCTTTTATAATCAATTAAGAGGGCAGTTGGCACAACAGAAATAAAGAGGGGTGATTTTGTTGTAAAGTGCGCACGAGAAGATTCGAACTTCCACATCCTAAACGGATACTGGCCCCTCAAGCCAGCGCGTCTACCAATTCCGCCACGTGCGCTAAAGTGAGCCGCAAATATACAGAAGTTTAAAACTTTTTAGCAAATGCTTGTCATAATTTTTATATCAAAAAACACAAGTTTGTTTGTAAAGGTGTTACAGATCTTTTCTTTTAAGAATCAATTACTTGAGTAGAACGTTTTTATGATTGAATATTCTAAAGGCTTGGGTAAAGTTAAAGAAAAACATTTTTGTTCTGTTGGTCACGATATTAAAAAGACCAACATTGGTTCCTTATGAAGTTGATAGTTTGATAAACTACAAGCTAAAAAATATCAAAGAAGTATTAAATTTGTAATAACTTTAATTTGAGTTTATCTTATTGTAAAATCTCATAAAACAAGAGTATTTACTTGCTTTAAGGAGAAGCGTTCAGTACATTTGTGAGCTTAAAAGTAAGGAGGAATACCCTTGCTGATATAGATGAAAAATAACAATACTATGAGTGAAAAGAATAAGAAACCAGTAACATTTGATGTCTTAATAGAAATACCAAAAGGAAGTAGAAACAAATATGAATACGATTTTGCTTTACACAAAATTCGATTTGATCGTATGTTGTTTTCATCTATGATGTATCCTGGAGATTATGGGTTTGTTCCAGAAACATTAGCTTTAGATCAGGATCCATTAGATGTATTGGTTTTAGGACACCAACCAACTTATCCAATGGTAGTTATGGAAGTTAGACCAATTGGTGTTTTCTATATGACCGATGAAAAAGGGCCAGATGAAAAAGTAATTTGTGTGCCTGTTTCAGATCCTATTTGGAGTAAGAAAGAAGATATATCAGATTTGAATCCCCATCGATTAAAAGAAATAGAACATTTCTTTCAGGTTTATAAAGATTTAGAAAAGAAAAAAGTAGATACAGGAGGTTGGGGTAATGCTGCTGCTGCTGTTAAAATTTATCAGGAATGTGTAAAGCGTTATGAGGAAAGTGATCACAAAAGAAAAAGAACCTTTACTATCTAAAAGAATATTTATGAATTATAGGAGCCATCTTTTCACTAAGGTGGCTTTTTTATTAAATTTCGTGACTATATTTTTAAAAATCACAGATGTTTTCAGGAGTAAAGCCTGTGTGTTATAGTGTTTTTTGTTTAAAAATCCTTAATATTTAGGCAAAAAAACTGACGTAAATCATAGTATTAAAAATATTATAATTTAAGGTAGGTTTTGGTGCGCAATCTTTAGTGTTTTGAGGTTTTTTTTATCACATTAATTTCCATACTTTTGAAATCGAAAATGAATTTTTTAAATAACTAATTGATTGAAAATGGAATTAATCGTGAAATTTTTACCGCTATTTGGGGTTTTAGCCTTGGCGTTTGTTTTTATTAAAAGTGCATGGGTCACCAAACAGGATCAGGGTGATGACAGAATGAAAAGAATTGCCAAAAATATTGCAGATGGAGCTATGTCTTTTCTCAAAGCCGAGTACAAAATATTGTCAGTCTTTGTGGTTGCTGTTGCCATCCTGTTGTATTTCAAAGGGAGTTCTGAAGCAGGGTCTAATGGTGTAGTGGCAGTGTCTTTTATTGTAGGTGCTATATGTTCTGCGTTGGCAGGATTTATTGGAATGAAAGTAGCCACCAAAGCTAATGTTAGAACCACAAGTGCCGCCCGAAATTCTTTAGGTAAAGCCTTAGAAGTTGCTTTTGCAGGAGGAGCCGTTATGGGGCTTGGAGTTGTAGGTTTAGGCGTTTTAGGTTTAAGCGGATTATTTATGATTTATAGTGCTCAAGGTTGGGGAATAAACGAAGTGCTTAATGTGCTTTCTGGATTTTCACTGGGAGCATCATCTATAGCCTTGTTTGCGCGTGTTGGCGGAGGTATTTATACCAAAGCAGCCGATGTTGGTGCTGATTTAGTAGGTAAAGTTGAAGCGGGTATTCCTGAAGATCATCCTTTAAATCCAGCGACTATTGCTGATAATGTAGGTGATAATGTGGGTGACGTTGCAGGTATGGGAGCCGATTTGTTTGAATCCTATGTAGGGTCTATCATTGGTACGATGGTCTTAGGAGCCTTAATTGTTACACAAGATTTTAATGGTTTAGGAGCTGTGTATTTGCCGTTGGTATTAGCGGCCGTTGGTATTGTTATGTCTATTGTGGGAACCTTTTTTGTGAAAGTAAAAGATGGTGGTTCACCACACAAAGCGTTAAATCTAGGAGAATTTGGTTCTGCAGGGTTAATGGTTGTTGCGTCATATTTTATTATTCAAGCGTTTATTCCTGAAACTTTTACATTTAAAGACGTTGATTATACTTCTATGGGGGTGTTTTGGGCAACTATAGCTGGTTTAGTAGCAGGATTACTTGTTGGAAAAGTAACAGAATATTACACAGGAACAGGAACTAAACCTGTAAATTCTATTGTAAGACAATCGGAAACAGGTGCCGCAACCAATATTATTGCTGGTTTAGGTATAGGAATGATGTCTACCATGATTCCCATCCTATTGATTGCCGCAGCTATTTTAGTGTCTCATTATTTTGCAGGATTATACGGTATCGCTATTGCGGCAGTAGGTATGTTGGCTAATACTGGAATTCAGTTAGCTGTAGATGCTTATGGTCCAATTTCTGATAACGCTGGGGGTATAGCAGAAATGGCTGAGTTACCAAGTGAGGTACGTGAAAGAACAGATAAATTAGATGCAGTAGGAAATACTACAGCGGCTATTGGTAAAGGATTCGCTATTGCTTCAGCGGCATTAACGGCATTGGCTTTATTTGCGGCCTTTATGGAGACAGCAGGCGTAAAAGCAATAGATGTATCAAGACCTGATATTATGGCTGGATTATTGGTTGGAGGTATGTTGCCTTTTGTGTTCTCGGCGTTATCAATGAATGCGGTTGGACGTGCTGCCATGGCCATGATTGAAGAAGTAAGAAGACAGTTTAGAGACATTCCTCAATTAAAAGCAGCGCTTGAAGTGATGCGTAAGTATGATTCTGATATGAGTAAAGCATCTGATGCTGATAAAAAAATATTTCATGAGGCGGATGGTGTTGCCGAATATGATAAGTGTGTGGCTATCTCAACACAAGCCTCTATTAAGGAAATGGTATTACCAGGTTTATTAGCTATAGCAGTACCAGTAGCAGTTGGATTTATTGGAGGTGCCGAAATGTTAGGAGGATTGTTAGCAGGGGTAACTACCTGTGGCGTTTTAATGGCTATTTTCCAGTCTAATGCTGGAGGTGCTTGGGATAATGCTAAGAAAACCATAGAAGAACAAGGTAAAAAAGGAACAGATGCTCATAAAGCGGCTGTAGTTGGAGATACTGTAGGTGATCCGTTTAAAGATACTTCAGGTCCTTCTTTAAATATCTTATTGAAATTAATGTCGGTTGTAGCTTTGGTAATTGCTCCTAGTTTAGTAGATGATGATGTTGTTACGGCCTTTGTAAAGGATGTTAATCAAACAGAGGAAGTTGCTGTTTCAAAAGAAGTAAAAGTAGAAATGAATAAGAATGAAGATGGTACCGTTGAAGCTGTAAAAACAACCGTTACTACTGAAAATGGCGAAACCGTTACCACTTATGAAACATTTAAAGGAACAGAAGCAGAAGTAAAAGCTAAGATTCAAGAAAGTGAAAAAGTGAGTAAAGTATTTACCACCGTTCTTCATAAAAAAGAAGCAGGTTGTTAAAACCTATATTAATAGTTTGATTTTAAACCACACTTTTTAGTGTGGTTTTTTTGTACTTTTATTTTCAATAGCAACGCCAATGTTTAAAAGAGACCCGCTTCAAATTATTGCTTTTCATACGTATGGAACAACAAAGCGTATTTACTTAAGAGGGAGAGCTTTAGAAGATGAAAATATTAATTTAGAGCAAAAAGGCGCACTGAAACTCTTTATAAATGCATGGAAGCGTTTTGAAACTGATGAAGTGAAACAGGCACAGCTTCGAGTGAAACTTGGGGAAGATAGATTTTTTTATACACAAACCGACCATAATGGATATTTTATAATTGATGAAACGGTAGAAGATATTAAGTATTACGCTAATACAGAAGGCTGGGTTAAACTTGAATTTTCATATCAATTAGAAAAGCTTTCAAGAATCATTCAATCAGATAATAGGTTTCCAGGTGAAATGCTTATTCCTTCAGAGCATGCTTCGTTTGGAGTTATTAGCGATATTGATGATACTATTCTGCATACGGGGATTGTTTCTGTATTAAAATGGCGCGTTTTGTTTAATACCTTACTTACTTCTGCAGGAAAACGAATACCGCTAGAAGGAGCTCCTGAGTTTTATCATTTATTGCATCGGGGTAAAACAGGACAGGAGGCCAATCCTATTTTTTATGTGAGCCATAGCCCTTGGAATCTTTACAGATATCTAGAATTTTTTCTCACAAAGAACAACTTTCCTAAAGGACCAATCATATTAAGGAGTTTTCCAAAGCCTTTTTCTACACGCAAAGGCGAAAAACCTCAAAAGCAAAAGGAGATTATTAATATTTTAAATACGTATACGTCCTTAAAATTTATTTTGATAGGCGACATCGGAGAACATGATCCTTACATTTATCTGGAAATTGCAGAAGCATATCCTAATAGAATACATGCTATTTACTTAAGGAGTGTAAACCACAAAAGAAAAATGGCACGGATAAAAGCGCTTTTTGAAAACTATAAAACTATTCCGGTGTTACTGATAGAACATCCCGACGAGGCAGTAAAACATGCCAAAAAATATGGGTTTATTCGTTAAAACAAGCCGTGGATTTCAGCATCAATTTTATTGATAATTAACCCTAAGTCTTCCGGATTGTCAACAAAATCAAGATGATCTACATCAATAATTAGCAGCTTACCTTTGTTGTACCCATGAATCCACGCTTCATAGCGTTCATTCAATCGGCTTAAGTAATCAATGCTGATAGAATTTTCATAATCACGCCCGCGTTTATGAATTTGAGATACCAAATTAGGAATACTACTTCGTAGATAAATTAAAATATCGGGACCTTGTACTAAAGATTCCATAAGCTCAAAAAGTGAGCTGTAATTTTCAAAATCACGGTTAGTAAGTAAACCCATAGCATGCAGGTTGGGTGCAAAAATATGGGCATCTTCATAAATAGTTCTATCCTGAATGATGTCTTTTCCGCTTTCTCGAATTTGTAAAACCTGACGAAATCTACTATTTAAAAAATAGACCTGTAAATTAAAACTCCAACGTTCCATTTGGTTATAGAAGTCGTCTAAATAAGGATTGTCAACCACATCTTCAAGTTGCGCTTCCCATTTGTAATGCTTTGCTAACAGTTTAGTCAAAGTTGTTTTTCCGGCTCCAATATTTCCAGCAACGGCAATATGCATAGTTTTAATGTGTTTTTAGTTGGAATAGGTGTAAGGTTTCTTTGGTGTAAATATACAAGGTTTCGCCGATTACAAAAAAATCATTTATAAACAAATTACCCGTGTTTATAGGAATGATAGTATCACTATTTTCATTTAAATAAAATAATGACTGTTCTTTTTTTAATATTATAGTGTCATTGTTTTCCGCAATTGCAATAAAACCGTTGTTCTTTATTTTTTTAATGAGGCGTCCAAAATAGTTGTATTGGTATAAAAAGTTTTCGGTAAGTAACCAGCAGTAATTGTAATTGCTTTTTAAATCTAAAACAGAGCTTTGCACGGGAACGGTTTTAACTTTTGAGTTTTTTAACTTATAATCAAATAGCTCTAATTGTTGTAAATCCTGATTAAAAATCCAAAGGCTATTGTCATATCCAGCAGAAATGAATGAAACGTTTTTGTAAGGAACGAGGGTGTTAAAATCAATTTTAAAAATTTCGGCAAGCCTGTTATCTAGTAAAATGACTGTATTAAAATCTTTGTAAAACAAATTTGTTTTTAGGGGATTAAAAGTATTTACGCTGTATAAAGATCCTAGTTGTAAATTGTTATAAGAAGTAGATTGCGTACCATTTGTTTTATAAAACACATTATTTTTAGTGTAGTAGGTGTTTCCAAAATTATCAACCGAAATAAATGCATCTGCATTTAAAATAATCTCATTTATAAGGGTGGTTTTTATTTCCTCTTGCGCAGCAACAGGAAAATAAACAAAGAATAAAAAATATAATACGCGTTTCATTTGGTTTTGAAAATTACAAAATTCAAACCAGTTTTAGCGTGGAGCTGGTAGCAATTTATGTCTGGTTTTAAGATTATTTTAACACTTCTAGATTAAACTTCATCTTAGCTTAGAAGTCTAACAAAGTAACCCGTAACCGGGCTAAATGTGTGTATTTACCAAACGTATACTGTTATCATGTTGAATTTTAATATTTTAAAACGTTGCTTAGGGGCGCTTTTTTTGCTAACTATTGTGACTAGTACTGCTCAAAATAACTTTCAAGGAAAGGCGTATTACCAATCTAAAACCTCTGTTGATATGAGCAATTTTGGAGGTGGCCAGTTAAGCGAAGAACGTAAAAAGCAGATAGCGGCTAGAATGAAGAGCGCTCTTGAAAAATCATTTATTCTAAGTTTTAATCAGTCTGAATCCGTATATAAAGAGGAAGAAAAATTAGATACTCCATCCAACCAAAGCGGTGGAATGCGTTTTAGCATGATGGCATCAGGCGGCGGCGACCAATATAAAAATGTAAAAACCAACAAAGTTGTTCAGGAAAAAGAACTTTTTGGTAAAAAATTTCTAATAAAGGATAGCCTTCAGAAGTTAGATTGGGTTTTAACAGGTGACACTAAAGTTATTGGAAAGTACACCTGTTTTAAGGCTACGGCTGTGAAGAAAAAAACAGGAATAGATTTTAGTAGTTTCAGACGAAGAGATAATGCTACAAAACCAAAAGATTCTTCAGAAAACACAAAAGAAGCCACCAAAGAAGAACCAGAAGCGCCTAAAAAAATTGATGTTGTAGCTTGGTATACACCGCAAATCCCTGTAAACCAAGGTCCTGATGTGTATTGGGGGTTGCCGGGTTTAATTTTAGAAGTTAATGCAGATAGAACGACAATATTGTGTTCAAAAATTATCATTAATCCTTCAGATAAAGAGAAATTAAAGGAACCAACTAAAGGTAAAGAAGTGACACAAGAAGAATATGAAGCTATTGTTTTAGAGAAGACTGAGGAAATGCGTGAAATGTTCAGATCTAGAAGAGGTGGTAGACGCTAATTGATAAGCATTTCAACATACATTAAAAACAAATGACTCAGTATGATTAAAAACACACTATTTGTAATCTTTTTTATTTTAAGTCCTTTGGTTTATGGGCAAGTAAAAATTCAAGGAATTGTTAAAGATAGCCTTGGTATACCTTTAGAATTGGCAAACGTTATTGCTATAAATCAAGAAACCCAAAAGTTAGATTCATACGGGATTACAAATGATGACGGACAGTATAAGTTGTCTTTAGAGAAAAATACAGCCTACAAAATTCAGGTGAGTTACATTGGTACGAAAACAAAGCAAGCAGAGGTAACCACTACAGATTTAGATATAGCAAAAGATTTTATTTTAGAGTATGATAACACCCTTGATGAGGTGGAGTTAGTTTATGAAATGCCAGTTACCGTAAAAGGCGATACGATTGTTTATAATGCCGATTCTTTTACCTCGGGAACCGAGCGAAAGTTGGAAGATGTACTAAATAAATTGCCTGGTGTTGATGTTAATGATGATGGTGAAATTGAAGTTGAAGGTAAAAAGGTAGGAAAAGTGATGGTGGAAGGAAAAGATTTTTTTGATGGCGATTCTAAGCTCGCTACCAAGAATATCCCTGCTAATGCCATTGACAAGGTAGAGGTGCTAAAAAACTTTTCAGAGATTACCCAATTAAGCGGGGTTACTAATAATCAAGACAACGTAGCTATCAATATTAAATTAAAGCAAGGTAAGAAGAACTTTTGGTTTGGTAATATTACAGGAGGTGGTGGGGTATCAGATGACAAGGCTCTTTATTTAGCGCAACCCAAGTTGTTTTATTACAGTCCAGAATATAGTATAAACTTAATAGGTGACTTAAATAACATTGGTGAAATTGCTTTTAGCAGAAGAGATTATTTTAATTTCACAGGAGGCTTCAGGAGCCCCAGTAGGAGTAGTGGTACCAATATTAATTTAGGTAGTAACGATTTGGGTTTTCTTACGCTGCAAAATAACAGGGCTAAAGATATAAACACCAAATTTGGAGCCGCCAACTTTAGCTATTCTCCAAAAAAGACTTTAGATTTAAGTGGTTTCGCTATTTTTTCTAGTAGTAGAACGCAGCTTCAAGAAAATAGAGCTACCCAATATACCAATCCAGAGTTAAATATTCCAGATGAATTAACAGAAAGCAATACACAACAGCGTAGTGATTTAGCGATGTTAAAGTTTAGTACAAAATACAAACCCAATACCAATAATCAATTAGATTATGATATACTAGCTAGAACATCAAAGGAGTCTCAAGATCAGTTGTTCTTTTCCTCTGTAAATGGTAATATCAATGAGTTTGAAAGTGCTAAACCGTATAGTGTGCATCAAAATTTAAATTATTATTATACACTAGATGAAACAAATATTTTTGCTCTAGAAGTTCAGCATTTATTACAAGATGAAGATCCGTTTTATAATGCCTTTATTGAAGAAAAAGCCAATTATGATGATGTTGCTTCTCAAATAGGTTTTGATGATACACAAATAGCCTATGACGTAGCTCAGCAAAAGCGAGTAAAATCAAATCAACTTGATACAAAGGTAGATTATTGGAATATTCTCAATCAAAAAAGTGATTTGAATGTTACTTTAGGAACCCTGTATAGTCGTCAAGATTTTAATTCTAATATTTTTCAGTTTTTAGATGATGATACTACTTTAAATCCAGTGCCTAACTTTAATGATGGTTTGGCTATCAATGATATTGGATATAGTTTTTCAGATTTATATTTGGGGGTACATTACCGTCTTAAGGCTGGTATTTTTACATTGACACCAGGCGTATCTGGGCATGCTTACAATGCCAAGAATAAGCAATTTGCAAAAAAATATACAGATAACTTTTTTAGAGTATTGCCCGATTTTAATGTAAGAGTACAGCTAAAAAATAGTGAACAGATTGTTTTTAATTATGGCATGCAAACACGTTTTACAGACGTAAACCAGTTGGCAAGAGGTTTAGTAATGAACAGTTATCGTTCATTTTTTGCAGGAAATCCAGAACTTGAAAGCGCTTTGTCTCATAACGTGAACTTATCTTACTTTAGTTTTAATATGTTTAATTATACCAATGTGAGAGCCAGATTAAGCTATAGCAAAACAATAGACAGAATAAGAAATCAATCTCAATTTGTACCTGGAGGCGTGGTAAGAGTGAGTACACCTTTTAATTCTGACTTAGCCGATGAAAGTGCTAGTGCTAATGCTAATTTTGAAAAAACATTAGGTAAATTTAGAACCACTTTAAGTGCAAATTTAAGTTATAATAAGTTTAATCAATTTGTAAATGGTCTGGCTTCGGTTAATGAAAACTATGCGCAGAGTTATAGAGCAAGATTACGAACCAATTTTAGAGAAGCTCCTAATTTTGAATTAGGTTATCGGTTTTCAATACAAGACAATGACCAGGGTTCCAGTAGAACAAAATTTTTCACCAATGCACCTTCTGTAAGATTTGATGCGTTGATTTTTAAATCGTTTACCTTTAAGACAAATTATTCTTATAATAATTTTAGAAATGAAGAAAAGACTTTAAATACGTTTGAATTTTGGGATGCATCATTGTCTTATAGGAAAAGTAAAGAAAGTAAATGGGAATATGAAATAAAAGGTACTAACTTACTAGATACCAGATCTCAAAATAATAGTACGTCAAACAATATATCTGTAAGTGTCACAGAATATTATATCCAACCAAGATATTTAACGTTCAGAATACGTTATGAGTTGTAAAAATGTCTTGTTTTTTATTTTGTAGAATTAATAAACAATGATATATTTGCCGTCGGTTTTGGGGAGATACTCAAGCGGCCAACGAGGACAGACTGTAAATCTGTTGGTTTTTACCTTCGCAGGTTCGAATCCTGCTCTCCCCACAAAAAGCAAGCTTTAAGGCTTGCTTTTTTTATACTTGACATCGTGTCTATATAGAGCCAATGTAAGTTTCCAGACTTGAGTTTGAGCTTAACTTCATTTTTTTTCGTATTCTATACCGAGATGTATGAACACTTTGCAATGAAATATTAAGTATTTTGGACATTTCATGACTATTAAAGTTCAATTTAATTAACGAGCAATGTTTTAATTCGGTTGGTGATAACGTAGGGTGCTTTTTGCAAAGCGTTTCATGAAAATGAGTATTCACTTCAGAAAACCTTTTATCAAACTCTTTCCATGTGTTTAAGTGGTCTCTTGCATATGTCTTTTTTAATGATTCGTAGGCTTTAGGGTCAATCTTTTTTGTGTTTTCAAGTATGCTTTGAACAGCTTCTTCCATTTTTATTATTTTCAAGGTATAACTAGTTAGTTCTTTACTTTTAACTTTTAAAATGGCTTGATTTTTCTCCCTGTCAAGCTCATTGACTAAGTATAGTTTTTTTATTTTATTTCTTTGAAAGTATATTAAGTAGCTAATAAAACTTAATAAAAGAATGCATCCACATATAATTAATATGTTTCTAACTTTTTTGTTTTTTTGTTTTAAAAGAATTTGTTGTTTTTCAATTAAAGTTTTGTTTTTTTCAAGCTCTGCTCTGTATTTGTTTTTAATTTCAAATAAACGTTGATTATGCTTACTGGTAGCACTAAATAGGTCTTCATAGCTTTTTTTTGAAGCACTCATATTATTTATGGCTTCAAGTAAATCTCCTTTTAAAACATAAATATCTGCTATTTTTTGAAGTATATCGGGCTTGTATTCTGTATGCACATTGTAATTCACAAGATGGTTAAGGCTTTGGGTGTAAAACTTGAGCGCATCATTATATTGATGTTTAACACGTTTTAAATCACCAATAAAATTTAGATTAACCACAAGGTAAGGGGAGTTTATGGCTTCTAGGTGTGTTTTTGCTTCAAAAAGAAGTGTTTCAGCAGCCTTAAGGTTGCCTAGTTGTAAATTACAATAGCCACGATCTGTCATAGCATATGGCAGCGCCTTTAGTTTTTTATTGTATATACTACAAGAATCGAGGTATAAAAGTGCAGTTCCATAATCTTGTCTGTCTCTCCAAAAATTTGATAAGCTAAAGTAACTAGGTACAATATCTTGCTGTTTTATGAGTCCCGTTTTTAGTAACACTTTAGATGAATTTAAAGCGGTTTTAAAGTGTGCCAGTGCAAGCGAGTCTTTATTGTAGATATCATATAAAATGCCTAGTCCTCTATGAATTTGAACCAAAGGTACTTTGTAGTCTTTGCGTTCAGCAATTAACATGGCATCCCATAGCTTGTCAAAAGCAATGTCATAATTGCCTTTTGTTCTTTCAATGTCACCAAGTTGAGTTAGTTCGTTTATGTAAGCCAAGCTGTCTTTTTTTGTTGAATTTAAATGGGAGGCAATGGTTTGGCTAGGACTTAAATTTGAAGCAAAAGCATAAGGCAATTGACACATAATCAAATGTAAAAACAAAAATAAATAAGAGTTTTTGTTGAATTTTAATGTCATGTTTCAAATGTAATAATAAGGTGTGGTAATTGAACCATGAATAGTTTGAATGTTTTTGTGTGTTTTTTATTTTTATGAAAATCAATATATTATGTGTTGCGTTAAAACAGGTTGTATAGTTATTGAATAGCTTTTTTTATATGAGTCTAGTTTTAGACTAATAAATTTATTGCAATATTTAAGTTCAATATAGAAATTTACATCATATATGAACTAAATTGTAGTTCAGCTAAACTAAAACTTAAATTAAAATGTTAAAGAGTTCTATTAGCCACTCAGTGTTGGTGTGCTTCTTTTTGTTGTGTTCAATAGCGTCATTTGGACAAAAAGATGCCGGTAATCAAGATTTTTTTAAAACGTTAAGACTTCAAAAAGTACAGTCCGATCAAAATGTTCAATGGAATAATTTTGGGCCAGGCATGTCTGGGTATTGTGAAGGGTTTTGGTGTCATCCTACAGATGCCAATGTTATGTTTATGGGGCCAGATATGCATGTAAGTTTTGGTACATGGGATGGTGGAAAATCTTGGCATACCTTAAAGGATTCTGATGGTTTAGGATTGGATATGAAGCGGGTTTTAGATATTGAATTCTCCATTCAAAATCCTGATTTTGGAATGGCTATCGATTGGAATGGCTGGATTTATCAAACTCATGATAAAGGTAGAAGCTGGGATAAACAAGGTGGTTTTGGAACATCATATACCTAACATGGCTTTGATTTAGAAACGGAAAATGACTTTTCAAGAGGTTGGTATCCAAGCAACAAGGAATTCGCCGTAGTGAATTAGCAGTTGATTCTACTAATGATAATGTATGGTTTGCAGGAGCTGGCAATTTTTGAAATTTGAAAGGAAATCATAAATCGATAAATAAACTATACCGTAGTACATTTAAGTATGAGGTAAACGGTTATATATGGAAGTCTTCTGATAAAGGAAAAACATGGCAAAAAATAAGCAATGGACTGCCTGAAAATACAGATGTAGCAAAGATAATAGTAAAATAAAATCATATGAATTTTAAGATGCAAACGAGTAAACTTAGCAAAGCGCATTGGCTTATTGGGGCTATGTTTTTTGGATTTTTAGTACATGCCCAAGAGGTGAATTTTGAGTATTTAAACGAGAATTTACCTTTAGAAGAACGTGTTGAAATTTTGGTCTCACAAATGTCAACCGAAGAAAAGGTAAGTCAGTTAATGAACGGAGCAGCTCCTATTGAGCGGCTTAAGGTGCCAAATTATAATTGGTGGAATGAAGCCCTTCATGGTATTGCTAGAAATGGAAAAGCCACCATTTTTCCGCAAGGTATTGGTATGGGAGCCACATTTGATCCTGAATTGGTAGAGCGCGTAGCATCAGCCGTATCAACCGAAGCGCGGGCAAAATATATTATTTCTCAAAGAATGGGAAATCATAGTAAATATGCGGGTTTAACATTTTGGACTCCCAATGTAAATATTTTTAGAGACCCAAGATGGGGGCGCGGACAGGAAACTTACGGCGAAGACCCTTACCTGATGTCTAAAATTGGAGTGGCTTTCGTTAAGGGGTTGCAAGGAAATGATCCACAATATTTAAAAACAGCAGCCTGTGCTAAGCATTTTGCTGTGCATTCTGGTCCTGAAGAATCTAGACATAGGTTTAATGCCGAACCAAATCAGCAAGATTTATATGAAACCTATTTTCCAGCTTTTGAGACGCTTGTAAAAGAAGCTAAAGTTGAAGGAGTTATGGCGGCATACAATGCCGTTTACGGAAAACCAGCATGCGCTAGTCCGTTTTTACTTCAAGAGGTATTAAAAGATCAATGGGGGTTTGATGGGTACATTACTTCAGATTGTGGCGCGGTAAATGGCGTATATGGAAAACAAAAGTTTGTTGGTACGCCAGAAGAAGCTGCTGCGGTTTCGCTTAAAGCAGGAACGAATTTAAATTGTGGTAAAACTTACTCTAATCTTCTTAAAGCTTTAGAAAAAGGGTTAGTTACAGAAGAACTTATTCATGAACGCACCAAACAACTATATAAAACTAGGTTCCGTTTAGGGATGTTTGATAAACAAGATGATCATCCATATTTTAATGTGAGTGCCGATAACATTCACAGTGATGAACACGTGGCGTTGGCCAGAGAAGCAGCCCAAAAATCTATTGTACTCTTAAAGAATAAAGATAATGTGCTACCGCTTTCAAAGGATATCAAAGTACCTTACGTTACGGGGCCATTTGCAAATTCTTCAGACATGCTTATGGGAAGTTATTATGGTGTGAGTTCTAGTTTAGTAACCATTCTTGAGGGAATAACAGATGCCGTTTCGTTAGGGTCATCATTAAATTACCGCAGCGGTGCTTTACCGTTTCATGATAATATAAACCCCAAAAATTGGGCGCCAAATGTAGCGGCAGAATCTGATGTAACCATTTGTGTAGTAGGACTTACAGCAGATAGAGAAGGGGAAGAGGTTGATGCGATAGCGTCAGCCGATATTGGAGATAAAGTAGATTTAAAATTACCTGAAAATCAAATTAACTATGTAAAACAAATTATAGAAAAGAAAAAAGGACCGCTTGTTTTAGTAGTAGCGAGTGGAAGCCCAGTGTCTTTAGAAGGTATTGAAGAACACTGTGATGCCATACTTCAAATATGGTATCCAGGAGAGCAAGGAGGACATGCTGTGGCCGACATTTTATTTGGTGATGTGTCACCATCAGGACATTTGCCAATCACTTTTCCTAAAAATGTAGAACAACTGCCAGATTATAGCGACTATTCTATGCAAGGACGTACCTATAAATATATGACCGAAGATCCCATGTTTCCATTTGGCTTTGGTTTAACATATTCAAAAACGGTGTTTCAGGACTTGAATCTTAGTGATACTAAATTACGGAAAAATCAAGCGTTGAGTGTCACGGTTGAGGTATCAAATGAGGGTGAATATAATATTGATGAGGTTGTGCAACTCTATGTGTGTCCTAAAGGAGTGTCGGGAGGCATACCTATTAAGTCCTTAAAAGCCTTCAAGCGTATACATTTAAATAAAGGAGAATCAAAAAATCTTGAGTTTGTTCTTGAACCAGACCAACTTAAAGTGGTAAATGAAAAAGGTGAAAAGGTATGGCGTAAAGGGTATTACAATATTGTTGTAGGAAATGCTTCACCAGGTGATTTAAGTGTGAATTTAGGCGCAGCAATTCCTCAAACGGCTTCGTTACAATTGAGATAAGTATAATCGAGTAGTTAATTTAACCATTTGTTAGGTAAATGCAATCCAAACTCATACTAAAACCGTTTGTTATGCCATATTTTAGATTGAAATAAAATTAGCAAAATAAAAATATGTTTATGAAGAATATTATATACACATTAACTCTCTTTTTTTTAGTTAGCTTGCAGGGGACAGCCCAAATTAAAACTTGGGAAAACCCGAAGCGTAACATAGTGGTTAAAACCGTTCAATGGGAAGTCAATGATATCATTTATAAGGTTAAAGGTGATGTAAAAAATCCTTTTGAAAAACAGGTTTATGCTGTAGTTAGCGGAGAAGAAGGTGAGCAAAGAGTCCCCGTGTTTTTCAATGGAAACCGTGAATGGGTGTTTCGTTATTCTAGTGCAAAAATAGGAGAGAAAATCTTTGTGATTGAATCAGATATAAAAGAGCTCAATCATAAAAAAGGGAAAATAGTTGTTGGTGCCAATGAAAAACAAAATCGTCATGGCGGTGTTGTTTTAAATGAAAGTGATCCCCAGCATTTTTATTATGAAGATGGTACGCACTACTTCAATTTGGCTTTTGAATGTGATTGGCTTTTTGCTTTAGATTATGGTCAAAAAGATATTCCTAAAACGGAACATTTATTGTCTTTAGTTGAAAAATACGGGTTTAATCAAATAGTCATGAATGTGTATTCTTATGACGTGAGTTGGCCAAAAGATAAAAGGTTACTCGAGCATCCCGAGCATGAGTATGGAAGCAGAGAAGATATTTACCCGTTTTTAGGCTCCAATTCAAAACCTGATTACAGTGCGCTAAACATTGATTTTTTTAAACATTTTGATAAGGTGATTTCAAACATGCATGATAGAGAGATTGTGAGTCATCTTATGATTTATGTGTGGAATAAATTGGTAGAATGGCCCGATATGGAATCCAAGGCAGATAATATGTATTATGATTACATTGTTAAACGTTATCAAGCCTTTCCAAATATTATCTGGGATGTGTCAAAGGAAGCACTACACTACACGCGTGCTACAAAAGAGTATATTTTAGAGCGTATAGAACGTACTAGAAAACTAGATACTTACCATAGGTTGGTGTCGGTTCATGATTATGGGTTTTGTGTAAATAATCCAGATAAAGTTGATTTTATATCTACTCAAAATTGGAAACATACCTTATATCAGCACATGCTAGAAGCCAAGCATAAGTTCCCGAATAAACCAATTTTTAATATTGAACATGGCGGGTATGAAGCATCTCCATATGTTGTGTTTCCAGGTGCTTATGATGATGCCGAAGCTTGTTTAAGACGAAACTATATGTGCGTTTTTGCGGGGGGCTATACCACATATTATTGGCAAGGAACATCATGGAATGCCGTGATTCATAATCCGTTTGAACAACCTGATAATTTTGATAAACCGCATTTTGAGTATTTTAAACACATGCGAACCTTGTTTGATACTGTTAATTTTCAAAATTGCAAACCCTTAGAAAAATATAATACAGCGGGTTATAATTTAACGAATGAAAAAGATGGTATTGTGCTGTTATATGCCCCTAAGGAAAATAATTGGGTGGGAGCTGCACGAATTATAAAGGACAAATTTGATCATACACATGCAACTAAACAATGGTTTAATACTATTACTGGAGAATTTACAGCAGAAGAAAAATATGAAAAAAAGGCCTTAGAGTTTTGGGATTGGCGTCCTTGGAAAGGTGAGGCTGATGCCGTTTTGATTATTCGAGGATTAAAGAAAAAATAAAGAAATAAGTTATCTTCTAAATACTGACTATACTAAAGCAATGTGCTACTATGAAAATTTATAAATTAAGTTTTGTTCTACTTACGGTATTTACCGTATTAATGACATCTTGTAAACAAAATTCAATGGTTTCAATTCAAAGAGAAGCCGATTTTAATTTCGATTGGAAATTCACTTTATTAAAAGATACAACGTCCTTAACTAAAATTCCACTTCCTGATGCAGATTGGCGTGATGTACGTTTGCCACATGATTGGAGTGTTGAATTTTCTTTTGATTCTAATTTAGAAGGTTGTACAGGTTATCTGCCTGGAGGTGTTGGGGTGTACCAAAAACATTTTAAAAGCCCAGCTAATAAAAAAGAAAAAAGCACTTTTGTTTTATTTGATGGGGTGTATAATAATGCGAAATTTTGGATTAATGGTCAGTATCTTGGATTCAATCCTTATGGTTACTCACCAAGGTATTTTGATGTAACACCTTTTTTGAAAGAAGGTAATGAAGATAATGTGATGACGGTTTATGTAGACCATTCGCGGTATGCTGATAGCCGTTGGTACACAGGAAGCGGTATTTACCGAAATGTAAAATTGATAACGGTAAACAAACTACATATTCCTATTTGGGGCACCTATATTACCACGCCAGAGATTTCAAAAGAGGAAGCCAAAATAAACCTAGAGGCTACTGTTGTTAATCAAGGCTTTGAAAATACCTCTTTCACCTTAAATACAGCCATTTTTGATAACTCAGGAAAAGAAGTAACAACAGTTTCAAGTGCTGTTATTATGACTTCTGGTGAAGAAAAAAAGGTTGATCAGGTTATGACGGTTTCAAATCCTAAGTTATGGGATACAGATCATCCTAATATGTATAAAGCCGTTACAACGATTATACATAATGAAAACATTGTAGATGAATATATAACGCCTTTTGGTATCAGAGATCTTCGTTTTGATAAGGATACAGGCTTTTATCTTAATGGTAAGTCTACCTATGTAAAAGGCGTTTGTTTGCATCATGATGCGGGATTGGTAGGGGCTGCCGTACCTCGTGGTGTTTGGGAGCGTCGCTTATCTATTTTAAAAGAGGCTGGTGTTAATGCTGTACGTACCTCGCACAATCCTTTTTCTGAGGAGTTTTTAGATATCTGTGATGAAATGGGTTTTCTGGTTCAGAATGAAATATTTGATGAAATGGATAACCCTAAAGATAAGCAGTTTAATAAAAATGAAACACGTGAGTTGTATATAACCCGTGGGTATACAGAACACTTTCAGGAATGGGGCGAAAGCGATTTAAAACGAACCATAATGCGAGATAGAAATCATCCGTCTGTATTCCAATGGAGTATAGGTAATGAAATAGAGTGGACCTATCCGCATTATCAACATATTAGTGGTTTATGGGATCCCGAGGTTAAAGGTGGCTATTGGAATAAAATTCCACATTTAACACCAGCAGAAATGAAAGCGCGTTATAATGCTTTACCAGAGCGCAAATATGTACTGGCAGAAACGGCGCATCGTTTGTCAAAATGGGTAAAAGAAATGGACATCACACGTCCTGTTACTGCAAACCTCATAATACCTGTAGCTAGTTGTGCATCAGGATATGCTGATGCCCTTGATGTAGTAGGTTTTAGTTATCAAATTAAACAATATGACTGGTGTAAAGAACACTATCCTGATATGCTATTTACGGGTAATGAAAACTCAGGGTATTTAAGTGAATGGAAATCGGTAACAGACAATCCAATGGTATTCAGTATGTACATGTGGACTGGTATTGATTACATGGGAGAGTCACAAGATGATTGGCCTCAAAAGGCTTGGCCTGGAGATATGCTCGATTTAGCAGGGTTTGAAAAAGCAGGTTATAATCACTTTAAAAGTATTTGGACGGATGAACCATTTTTGAAAATTCAAACACATGCACTTTCAGAGTCGCCTTTTAAAATGGACGAAGATGGTAATGTTGTACCTGCATCAAGAAAGGCTTTAAATTGGAATAATTTCCTGTCAAAAGAACATTGGAACTATGAAGCAGGTGAAACGGTTATTGTTGAGGTGGTTTCTAATCTTCCAGAAGCCGAATTATTTTTGAATGGTAAATCATTAGGAAGTTTAAAACTGGCTGATTATGAAGATAATATTATGCGTTGGGCTGTGCCTTATGAAGCAGGAATACTTGAAGCTAGAGCGGTTAATACACAAGCTAAATTACAAACAGCATCATCACCTGCTAAAATTAAGGTTACTGTAGATAAAACACAACTTGCTGCCAATGCATACGATGTAGCGCACCTTGTAGTTCAGCTTATCGATAAAGATGGGCTTCCTGTAAAAACAACTGAGCAGGAAATCGTTTTCAATATTGAAGGTGATGTCCGCTTACTTGGGGTTGACAATGGCTGGAATAAAAGCACACAAGATTTTCAAACCAACAAAGTACTAACTCATCAAGGGCGTTGTTTGGCTATTGTACAGGCTAATAAAAGTGCCGGAAATGTCAATATAAAGGTAAGTGCTGAAGGTATGGAGCCTCAGATGGTTACCATTGCAATCCAATAAATACTTGTTTTCAAAATAAAATTATGATAAACATTATGATGAAATTAAAAATGCCGTTTGTTTGTATGTTATTGATTACTCTACTGTTTTCCTGTATACATACAAATAAAACAGTGAAAGAAGTTAAGGTGATGCCTCCTTTTTCAAACTCAGAAATTGATGCAAAGGTAGACGCCTTGATTGCAGACATGACCATGGATGAAAAATTAGCCCAGATTATGGGAACACGTTTACGAGATATCATGGTTGATGGTAAGGTATCGCTAGAGTTATGCCGTAAACATATACCTTATGGTATTGGTCATTTTTGTCAGTTTTCATCCAGACAGGAAATTACCCCAGAAGCCTTAAGAGATTTGGTGCGCGAGGTGCAACATTATTTAATGACTGAAACACGCTTAAAAATACCTGCTATTTTTCATGAAGAAGCCATTACAGGTTTTGCCACTTATACAGCTACAACCTTTCCTCAGCAAATTGGAGTTGGCTGTACCTGGAATCCAGATTTGGTAGAAAAAAACACGGCTTCAACAGCAGGAAATATGCGTGCCGTAGGTGCTACGTTCGCCTTATCACCTATGCTTGATCTTAGTAGAACGGCGCATTGGAACCGTCATCAAGAGAGTTATGGTGAAGATGCTTACTTAACATCGCGCATGGGAGTGGCCTTTGTAAAAGGTTTGCAGGGAGACGATTTTAAAACGGGAGTTGCAGCAACCGTGAAACACTTTGCAGGATATGGCACCAAAAATAATAGTGAAAAGGTATTGTATGAAGAGTATTTAATGCCACATGAAGCCTGTATTAAAGTTGGTGGGGCGAAAAGTGTCATGCCATCGTATGGAGTATACAAGGCGTTGCCAATTTCTGCCAATCCCACCATGCTACAGCAAATATTACGACGCGATGTTGGTTTTGATGGTTTAGTGGTTAGTGATTATGGTGCCATCAATCAAATATTTAAAAAATATAAACAAGCTAAAGATTTGCCAACAGCAGGAGCCATGGCCATGAATGCAGGTGTTGATATTGAATTATCCTCTCCAACAGCTTATCCGTTTTTACCTGAAGCAATAAAGAAAGGTTTGGTAACTGAAGAAATCATTGAAGAGGCTGTTAAGCGTTCATTAATTATGAAAGCGAAATTAGGATTGCTAGATGAAAATCCAAAAATAGGAACTGATGGTAATTTAGATTTTGATCCACCAGAAAATCGTGAATTGGCTTACCAAACGGCATGTCAGTCTATAGTGCTTTTAGAAAATAACGGCATTCTTCCTTTAAAGGATGATGTGAAGAAAATAGCACTTGTTGGTCCTAATGCGTCAACGGTATACGGTTTATTAGGAGATTACACCTACCAAGGTATGCGATCGTTTTGGAATCAAGTTGGGTTTGATGCAAATCACCCGAAACTGATAACGGTTAAAGAAGGTTTAGAAAACAGGTTGGGAAGCAGTGTAGAAATTTTACATGAACGAGGATGCGATTGGAGTGCTAGGCTTGATGCTCAAATTGATACAACCAGTTTTGGTGATGATCGATTAAGTCAGTTGAAGCTAAGAACAATTAAAGGGTTGCCGCAACCTAATCTTCAAAAAGCCCTTGGATATGCTAAAGAAAGTGATGTTATTATTGCAGCTATGGGTGAAAATCTTTATCTAAATGGCGAGGGACGCTGGAGAAAAGGTATTGGTTTGCCAGGAGAGCAGGAAGCTTTTGTGAAACAGTTAATAGCCACAGGAAAGCCCGTTGTATTGCTTGTATTAAGTGGGCGTCAACAAGTTATTAGTAATATCTCAAGTCAATGTGCGGCCGTGGTACAAGCTTGGTTTCCTGGTGAGGAGGCGGGGCACGCTATTGCAGATGTATTGCGAGGCACAGTAAATCCTTCGGGTAAACTCTGTGTATCTTACCCAAGCACAGAACAAGATATAGAAATTAATTATCAAGATGGTGTTTCTACTAAAGATTATGTACAGTATCCTTTTGGCTATGGTTTGTCATATACAAACTTTCAGTATGATAATTTTAATATGGCATCTTCGGCGCATATTACTGATGATCGCTTTGTAGTTTCATGCAATGTTAAGAATACTGGCCAGAGAGATGGTACTGAGGTTGTGCAATTATATGTTTCGCCTGTTGATACGGAAATCAGTATGAAGTCCATTCTTCTAAAAGGTTTCAATAGAGTGGATTTAAAAGCAGGTGAAGAAAAGACGCTTCATTTTAAGGTGTCGCCACAACAATTGGCACAGTACAAAGATGCCAAATGGTTTGTAGAAGCAGGTAAATATGAATTCAAAATAGGAGCGTCTTCCGCAGATATTCGTTTGTCTGGTATAATTGAAATCCAAGGCGAGGATTTGATACTGGAACAAGGTAGACAAGTGTTTTTCTCAAAGAATGAAATAAATTAAAATTATAAGAATATGAAAATTAAGACTATATGTTATGGCTTACTCGTAGTGGGAAGTTGCTTAGTATGTACTAATTTTAGTTTTGCTCAGAAGAAGAATATTGTTTTTCTTTTTGCTGATGATGCAGGGTATCATGACTTTGGTTTTCAAGGTAGTGAAACGTTTAAAACACCAAACCTAGACGCTTTAGCGGCTGAGGGAGTGGTATTTAAAGAAGCTTATACAACCGCAGCTGTATGCGGGCCTTCGCGTGCAGGACTTTTAACAGGAATGTACCAACAACGTTTTGGGATAGAAGAAAATAATGTGCCAGGTTATATGAGTGAATCCTCAAAGCTTATGGGTGATGAGATGGGGCTTCCGTTACACTTAAAAACAATAGCAGATTATTTAAAACCGCTAGGCTATAAATCTGTAATCTTTGGTAAATGGCATTTGGGAGGCGCCGATAAGTATCACCCTTTGCACAGAGGTTTTGATGAGTTTTATGGTTTTAGAGGAGGCGCCAGAAGTTTTTATAGGCTTACCCAAACCCAATCAGCAGAAAAACCTGAAAATAGATGGGAGAAAGGTTATAAGGTTTATGAAGAGCCAAAAAAGTATTTAACAGATGAAATTGCAGATGAAGCATGTAATTTTATAGAGCGGAATAAAACCAAGCCATTTTTCATGTATGTGTCTTTCAACGCAGTTCATACACCACTTCAAGCAACGCAAGAAGATTTGGATGAGGTAAAAGGTTTGCAAGGGAAGCGAAGGATTCTTGCAGCCATGACGATTGCTCTAGATCGTGCTTGTGGGAAAATTTTAGATAAACTAAAAGCCTTAGGTTTAGAAGAAAATACTATTGTTGTTTTTTCTAATGATAATGGAGGTCCTGATGGATCAATGACATGTAATTATCCATTAAGTGGCTGTAAATCAAATCATCTTGAAGGAGGTATTCGCGTGCCTTGTGTTATGAAATTACCAAATACTATAACCCCTGGAAGTACCTATGATAGTCCCATTAGCATGCTAGATATGTTACCCACATTTGTGAATGCAGGTGGTGGTGATTCCTCAAAGATAGAAGGATTAGATGGTGTTGATTTAATACCATTTGTAACCGGTAAAAATCAAAATGTCCCTCACAAGACTTTGTTTTGGAAAAAGGAAAATAGAGGGGTCGTTAGGAATGGCGACTGGAAAATGCTTCGATTTCCAGACAGACCAGCAGAATTATATAACATATCAAAGGATATCACAGAAAATAATAATCTAGCTTACAAATACCCAGATAAGGTTAGGGAAATGTTTAAAATGTTATGGGATTGGGAAAGTGAGTTAGAACGTCCGTTATGGCAACTAAAACGCGTATATGAAGTCAATGCCATGAAACGCATGGATGAAAAAAGAACCCCCGTTTTAGATTAAAAAGTAGCCTAGGGTCAACATGTTTTTATCTATTAAAAGTATTGACTTCATAGCTATTCAATCCATATGTTGCTTAAATGAAATCATGGAGTATCTGTTTTAGAATAGCAATATCCTAAAATTGTATGTCAAAAAATGAAACATGAAACATAAAACCATAAAAGTTGAGGCTAAGTTTTTGTACTTAGGTGTATTTAGTTTATTACTGTTCTTTAATTTATCTGCTTACGGTCAATACGGTGGAGGTAGCGGGACAAGTGAGGATCCTTATTTAATTGAAACTTCCGATCAGCTTGTTACCTTATCAAACACGTCTTCACACTGGGGAAAACACTTTGAGTTAATTCAAGATATTGATATGTCTGGAAAAACATATTCTCCAGTTGGAACGGCTTCCAATCCGTTTACAGGTAGTTTTAACGGTTTGAAACATAGTATTTCAAACTTGACAATAACTGCACCATCTGATGAATTAGACGGCACAGGAATGTTTGGTGTTGTAAGTGGACAAATACAGAATTTAGGTATTGTTAATGTTTATGGAAATTATACTGGAACAGCATTTAGCAACTGGACAAGAGCAGGCGTGTTTGTAGGTATTCTTCAAGCGGGTGGTTCTGTAACTAAATGCTATTCACAAGGAGGTTCGTTTACCGTGAGTGGCGGTTGGACAGGAGGTATTGTTGGGGTACTTTTTGCAGGTGGAGTAACCAATACTGTTGAAGATTGTTACAGCTCTACCTCTGTCAGCGGAAGTTATGGTTGTGGAGGTATTGTAGGGCTTAATCGAGGAGAGCATATTATAAACCGAGTAGCTTTTTATGGTACAGTTTCAGGAGGAAATGCCATTGTATCTATTCAAAACGATCCAACCAATGCCCAGAAAAATGGAATACCAGCAACCAATGCCTTTTATAAGGCTTCTTTGAGCTCTGATAATGGGGCTGTAGGCTTAAGTGAATCTGAATTATTAATAGAAAGTAATTATACAACTTTTGATTTTTCATCAACATGGCAGATTGATAATAGTTTGGGACATGCTATATTATCTAATGTTATTCCTGAACCGTCCTTTTTTGAGATTATTAGAAACCAAAGGGTTGCATCAGAAAGTAGTGTGAAGTGGATTAATTTTGCTCCTGGTACTTCAGGATATTGTGAAGAATTTTGGTGTCATCCAACTGATGCAGATGTGATGTTTAGTGGACCAGATATGCATGCAGCATTTGGTACTTGGGATGGGGGACAATCATGGCAAACCATAAATGATAGTGATGGTAATGGTTTTGAAATGCGTCGTATTATTGATATACAATTTTCTTTACAAAATCCAGATTATGGAATAGCCTTTGCCAATGACCAATCAGGAAGTAGTACCAGTGGAAGATTGTATGAAACACAGGATAGAGGGAGAACATGGTCTGTAATCTCTGTAATGGGGAAATGTCATTCAAAATTGTCAATACACCCCACTAATGATAATGTTTGGTTTTTAGGAGCAGGGGACTTTTGGAATGTGAAAAGTAATCATAGAAGTGCTGCAAATCCAGGTGGTATCAAACAATCACGCTCTGATTATGGGTATGTTTGGAAAACGACAGATAAAGGTGTTACATGGAAAAAAGTAGCCACTGGAATTTCTTCTGATTTAGATGTTGGGCGCATTATTTTTGATAGGAACAATCCTAACAACATGATTATGGCTACCAGTCACGGTATGTTTAGAAGTACAGATTTAGGAGAAACATGGAGTTCTAGTGCTACAGGATTACCCAATGATAGACCTCGAGATTTAACATCGTATTACAATTCAAATACCAATGAGTTTATTTTGTATGCCGTTGATCAAACATTTTATGCAGCAAATAGTTCAACAATAAACAGTACGGGCGGTGTATTTAAAAGTACAGATGGGGGCTTATCGTGGCAAAGTATAACGGGTAATTTAGCATTAAATATGCAATCTATTACCGATTTTACAACTAGAGATAGTTATCATAGAACCGTGGCCAATTGGTTAGGAATTTCTAAGAGTGATTCAAAGTCTGTCTACACAACCTATCCCTCTTCAATATTGCCAACTTTTAACAGGATAGTTGTTAATCCTACTAATAAAAATGAGATTTACTTAGTACATAATAAAAGACATACATTTAGCTTTGGGCCTGGAGATGTTTGGAAAACAGAAGATGGTGGTACGTCATGGATCGCCTGCTCTAGATCTGGTCTGTATTGGATTAATGAAACAGATAAAGCGTATTGGCAAAGTAGAAATAACCCATTGGGGGCCAATATTGATTTTTCTCATATGCAACGTTATATGGATGAAGGACGAGAAGAGTCTTCGGCCGCAAGAATGTTGGCTATAACTATGAATGGAGATGTGTTTACAGGTATTAATCAGCAATTGTTAAAATCGAATAATGGAGGTGATTCATGGGAACAGGCTGATGATTACGAAACTAATCCTGGGAGTAATGCTTGGGTAGGACGTGGTAATACCAATCTGCCAGGACGTCAACTTATTCTTGAAACAGGTGTTTCAGGTAGAAAATTACTTTTAAGTGGTGAGCATGGATTATGGCAAACTACAAGCTTAGGAAGTCACCCTAACCCCGATGCTGTAGCTATTCAACAAATTGAAGGTCAGATATATGATAATGGGGCGCATTCTATAGCTACAGCGGCTGTTCATCCCAATAACCCTAATATGATTTATATGCTTATGTGGCGTCAAGAGCATAGAGGAAAGCTAAGACGCACATCAAATGGAGGCGATTCATGGAGTAATATTGCTACTATTTTTGAAGGAAGTAATAATAGTTGGGAATCTGTTGCTTATCAAAATTCATTATTGATAGATCCCATAACACCACACAATATGTACTTCTGTGCTACGCGAAAAGCCGTATCAGAAGTTGGAGGTTCTGTAGACGAAAGTATTTTAACCAAAGGATCTTATGGGATATATAAATCGTCGGATGCTGGTTTTAACTGGGGGCTGGCCGATTTGGGTTTACCTGCTAATTGTAGTGTAAGGCGATTGACTATGGATCCTTCTAATCCCAACATTATTTACGCATCACTAAATCAATTTGGAAATAATGACCCAGGTGGTTTGTATAAAACAACTAATGGAGCTTCAACTTGGTCGCAAGTGAGTATTCCTTCAGAAATTAAATCTGTCAATAATTTTTTTATTGATAGAAACACAGGGTCTATGTTTATATCTGCAGGATCTCGATCAGGAACTTTAAATGCAGGTGGCGTTTGGAAAAGTGAAGATGAAGGTACAAGTTGGATACGTATTTTTGAGGCACCTTATGTATGGCAAACGGAAGTGTCGCCAGCTAATCCTAATATTATTTTGGTGTCTGTAGCTGCTCAGGTACCCAGTATGCTTAATGAATTTAAAAATCCAGGAGCCTATATCTCAATTGATGCAGGAGAAACTTGGAAAAAAATCAATCAAGGTTTAGCACATCCCGATAGAATTGTAGATTTAAAACCTGATCCTGTAGATGAAACCCTCATTTGGTCAGCCGGCTGGGGAAGTGGTTGGTATAAGGCTAAGATAGATTTGGATGTTTTAAGTTTACAATCTGATAAAAAAGTAGATAAACGAAAAGTCAAGCTATATCCAAATCCAGTAAATAATGGAATACTTAATTTTAAAGGAGTTGAATTACTTGCTAACTATTCAAAATTTACTATTGTAGATGTTATGGGAAAAGTAGTGCGCAATGGAATTTTAGAGGAACCTAGTATAAATGTTTCGGGACTTCAATCAGGCATGTATGTTGTGGTTATTTCTTCTGGAGAAGAGACAAATTCATATAAAGTTTTAATTAATAATCTGTAATGATGAATAAAATAAATAAAGGTTTTATTGTTGTATTACTGTGTGTTTGTAGTGTTTTAGTAGCACAAAATAACATTCAAAAACAACCCAACATCATTTTACTGTTTGCAGATGATATCAGTGCCAGAGAGTTGCCCATTTATAATTCAACTGTTTGGAGCGCTCCAAAAAGTAACACCCAAAAAGGAGGCAACACCTCAAACCTTGAGTTTAGAGCACAAACTCCAGTTTTAGATAAGTTAGCAAATCAAGGTTGCTATATTGAAACAGCTTGGGCAGCAACAGTGTGTAGCCCCAGTAGAGCTATGATGATGACTGGGCGTTATGCGCATTTACATAAGTGGTGGCATAACAAAGATAGAGGTAAAGCTCCAAGTGGAAAAGGAAATTGGAATTTATATGAAAGTTCACCTTATAATATTGCCAGTGTAGCTAAAGCAGGTGGTTATTCCACGTATTGGGCAGGAAAAACCCAAATGAATATTGATGGATTCGAGTTTGATGAAGGCTGTTTTACACCGGGAGAAGGCTCTTATAATAAAGCTATTTATACCACAGATTTCAGATTGGAAACAAGAAAAGTAAATGGTAATAAAAAGCTATTTAATGCAGATACAGGTAAGGAGCTAACTCAAAAAAGTTATGTGCAATCAGGGTGGTATTGGAAACCACATGTACAGTTAAAAAATCATCCCTCAACAGGAAAAGGATTAGTTTGGTGGCCAAATGATAAGACATCTAAGCAAGAAATTGGATTGAATGTTTATGGACCCGATGTAGAGTTGGATTTTGTTTTCGATTTCATGGAGCGAAAGCAAAAAGAAGATCAACCATTTTTTATTTACCATACCAGCCATTTAGGTCATGATGCTTTCGATTTTTTACATCCAGAGTCTGGACAGAAATGGCCAGGAACACCAAAAATTAGTTGGGATGGTTCAAAATATACACGTATTACTCCAAATATAACAGGAGATAATGGGGTTTATGATACGCATGAAACCGTAACAGAAAGCGGTATTCATCATCATATTAATTATCTAGATTACCAAGTATGGCAATACATGAACAAATTGAAAGAATTAGGTATTGAGAACAATACTATTTTTATCTTTTGTGCAGACAATGGAACCAGTGGTTACGGTAAGTCTAGTCCCGTGTCGCAGAAAGGAACTCATGTGCCCTTAATTATTTATGCGCCAGGGTTAAATATGACCAAAAAAGGATTTCAAAACGTATTAGCCAACATGTCTGATATGGTGCCTACTATAGCAGAACTTGGCCATGTAAAAATTCCAGATAGTTATGAAATAAATGGAGAAAGCCTAATACCATTTTTAACAACCCATAAAAAAACGCACCGCGATTGGGTTTATGGGTATCATATGGAAAAACAAATCATCAGAGGAGATTATGTGCTTAGAGATGGAAATGATGTTTGGTATGATGTAAGCCAAAAGCAAAATGACCTAATAAGTTTTCCTAAAATAACCTATTGGGATTCAGTGTCTGAAAACCATAGAAAAGAGCGTGATGAGTTATTACGTATACTCCCCAAATATAATTTACATGAAGCAGAACATGATGCTCCAAAAAAGGGTAAAGATAAACCTGATCCTTTGACAAAGTATAACTAACTAATTAAGAGCTAAATAGATATAATGAACATTAAAATATTCAGCTTAATTATAGTCTTTATTTCAATATCTAGTGTTACTCAAGCGCAAACAGCATTTGAAGAAGATTTTGAGACTAAAGCCAATGGCTTAGATTTAACCACTGAAGGATATCAACTCTCTAAAGATGTTAATTACAGTGGAAATATAACAGCAACTGTAACCGAAAATAGCGGTAATAAATTTGCCAGAATGCTAGCCTCAACTAATGGCGGTGCAAAAATGCAAATTGCAAAAACAATAGATGTTGTGGCAGGAAAAACCTATACTTTTGAGATGGAATCTAAGGGGCCTTTTAAAAGACAGTTACGAGTTTTTTCGATTTCAGATGAGTTAATTCAGGTATCTTCAGATTATAAACCTTCAACAGCTCAGGAGGAAACTTCTTGGAAGAAAATGTCAGTATCATTTTATGTTCCCAATGGCGTATCAAGTGTCAAAATAGCATTTTATCATTATTGGTCAGGAACCATAGATTTAGATAATATTAAGGTTTTTGAAATTTTAAGGCAAACCAAATATTATTTGAGTAGTGCTGGAGATGATAGTGGTTCAGGGAATATTGATGCACCTTGGGCGAGTTTGTATAAAATTAGTGACACACCACTATTTCCTGGAGATAAGGTGTTCTTTAATAGGGGAGATCGGTTTGATGGGCATTTTGTTATAAATGGTTCTGGAGAAATGAACAACCCAATTACCATAACGTCATATGGTAGTGGTAATAAACCGATAATATCAGGCGAAGTAGGAGCTGCTGGTGGAAGCGATTATAAAGAAGCTATTTTAATTGAAAATAATGATAATATTACTATTGAAGATATAGAGGTTAGGAATGATAGAGAGGTGGCTCGATCTGGGGTTGCTGATACCGATGGTTTTGGAATATCCATTGATAACAGTAGTGATCAGATCATGAAAAACTTCATTTTTAGAAATATTATCGTCAAGAATGTATTCGCTGTCCAGCCCATGTTAAATCCGGAGGATTTTGATGCCATTCAGGTTTCTGGAATTCGTTTTACATGTTCTAAAAATACAGAAATAGGAAAGGAAAAAAATATTCAAAACATACTTATTGAGGATTCATATTTTACAAATTTACAGCGTTTGGGAATTCAGTTTAAACATAGTGGAGGGAATGAAGGTGTTGGTAATGACGAAATCAATCGAAATAAGGATATTATTGTTAGAAATAACGAGTTTTATTATAATGGTGGTTCAGCAGTGCTTCCAAATCGTACCTACAATTGTTTAATAGAGAATAACATCATTGATCATCCGGGAGCAACGACAGATTCAAGAATGCCCGGGCGTGGAAGTTCGGTATGGAATATTTGGTCCATCAATACAGTAGTTCAGTATAATATGTGCCTAAGTACCAGAGGATATTTAGATTCTTATGGAATTCATATTGATAAAGAAAATGAAAATACTTTTGTTCAATATAACTATATGGATGATTGTGAAGGCGGTTTTGTTGAAATTTTGGCAGGAAATAAAAACGCAGTTTACAGGTTTAATGTTAGTGTAAATAGTGGGTTTAGAGTATCAAACTGGGCTAATAGTAACTGTACAATTTATGTTTACTCTGACCGATGGGTAGATCCGCCCAATAGCCTGAATTTAAATGATGGTGTTTATATAAATAACAATACAGTGGTAATTAATAAAGGAACGAAACCTAACGGAGATTCGTTTACCACTAGTATCAGCCTTGATGGAAAAAACATGTTTGTTTATAACAATATTTTTTCTTCAACAAATGGCTCAGGAATGGGTGCAAATAACTTTGCAATCAATGCCAACGGAACACCTTTAACCGTAACTAATAACTTGTTTGAAGGTACTGTGAACCCAGACTGGATAAATACAGATACTAATCCACAAATAGGGAGTGCTCTCTTTACAAGTGTTGGTGAACATAAATTTGCTTTTCAAGTTCATGAAAATAGTTTGGCCGTAAATAACGGTATTTCAATTCAAGGTCCAGTTTTGCTAGGTGCGGGAACTGGAGTATTTGAAAATGTACCTGCATATCCTAATGTTGATTTTTATGGAAACCCTATCGATTTGGCTTCAGGAACACCAAATATTGGTGCTTATAACGGGAAGTCCAATGATGACCTTTTAAGTAACAAAAACAATATTTCAAAATTAGATTTATCCTGGCGAGTTTATCCTAATTCAGAGGTTTCTGAACTTGTTATAACAAACCCTGCTCTAAAATCAAATGCCCCTCTAGAATTGAAATTAGCAAACCTGAAAGGTCAAATTGTGATGTCTAAAAAGATTGTTAAGCATGAAAATCAGTATAGACTTAAATTGCCTTTAGGCTTATCAAACGGTATTTATGTTCTTAATTTGAATATTGACACTATTTCACATAGCAGAAAAATTATACTCCATAAATAGAATTAATAACTTCTAAAATGAATAGAATAATTATTTGTGTGGCATTGTTAACGTGTATGTTTTTTAAGGCCGCTTTTGCACAAAATCAACCCAACATACTTTGGATTGTTACAGATGACCACAGGTATGATGCTGTGAGAGCATTTAATAAAATGCTAACTGGTAATGAAATGAGTGAATTGGGTTATGTGGAGTCCCCTAATATTGACCGCCTATCAGAAATGGGAACCACATTTATAAATACGTATTGTCAGGCACAGGGTTGCGCGCCTTCAAGGTCTTCAATGCATATGGGGCGTTATCCTTTTAGAAGCGGAATTTATGAATTTGAATACTATAATAATAAGGCAGAACACTTACAACCAACATTGCCTGAACAATTGGAAGCGTTAGGTTATCAAACTTTACGCGTAGGTAAGCTAGGTGTACGCATTAAAACTCTTAATGAAAAAGGAAAAGCCATAAAGCATAACATTTATCAGAATAATATTGACTTTAAAAAATTAGGTAGAGATGGTTTTACTGCTTGGGGTAAAGATTGGTTTTATGAATTAGATGGTAAAAAGTTTGATAAAGTCATTAAAAACCTTGAATATTTTGTAACTGATGAAGGGGAGTTTAAATACACCTCATTAGAATTGGAGAAACTAAGACCAGAATATACAGGAATGGCAGAAAATACGCTTAAGGAATATGATATTCTGAGACATTATAACAAGAAAAAAGGCAAGTATATTGATAAAGGCATGATTTTATCAGGAGTAAGCTCAAGAAAAGCGGGTAACACTAGAGATGGCTATTATACTTCGGTTTTTATAGACTATTTGAAAAATAAGGGTAAAACTTTTACTGTTGGTTCACAAACTATTGCAGGTATAGAAGAAAACAAACCACAGTTTTTTTATATAGGATATGATTTTCCTCATACACCAGTATTGCCCCCGGCAAGCTACAGAGAACGTTTTAAGAAGTATACTTATCAGGTACCAGAGTTTAATGAAGTAGAGTTAAATAAAATGCCTGCACAACTGAAAAAGCAGCGTAGTTTTGGAGCATCAGACCATTTTACAGACCAAGAAAAACAAAAAATGATTCAGGACTATTTTGCGTTTTGTGCCTATGGAGATAATTTGGTAGGTCAGGCCGTTGATGCGTTTATCACATACAACGAAGCACGAAACAAACCTTATTTAATTGTTTATGTGAATGGTGACCATGGTTGGAAACTAAATGATCATGGCTCGGTTTCTAAATTTACACCTTGGGATGTTGATGCTCATAACCCCATAGTTGTGGTATCTTCTGATAAAAATAAGTTTCCAGAGGGTAAAGTTATTACGGATTTTACAGAGTTTGTTGATGTTGCACCCACTATATTATCGGCTGTAGGCGCTCAGTTATCTGATGAAAAATATCAATATTTAGACGGTTTAGATATGGCTTTGGTGGCTTCAGGAAAAGCACCAAAACGAGACTATGTGATAGGCGAAAGTCATGCTGTTACTGGTCCCAGAGCATTCATTAGAACAAAGGATTATGTGTTTTCTATGCAAACACGTCCGCATAAAAAGCGAGGCGTGGATTTAGAATGGGCATTAAATGCAACCTATGAAGCGTTAGATCCAGCATTGTATCATATGCCATCAGACCCTAAAGAAGTTAATAACTTAGCTTTTGATAAGGCACATGAAGCTGTGGCAATGAAAATGAAAGACAAACTAATTAAAATTGTTTTGGGAGATAACCGTGTAGAAGTTGGTTGGGGAGATAAAGCAGAAGGTATTGCGGTTTACAGAAGTAATTTTGCACCTGGAGTACATGATTATAAATTATCATTAAAATAAATCAATTATGAACAAGTTTTGTACATGTTTATTTCTTGTATTTTTAAGTATAAGTGGTTTTGCTCAAGAAGCTGATATTGCTACATTTTTAAATATTAAGTCATTTGGAGCTAAAGGTGATGGTAAAACTGATGATACAATAGCCTTTGAAAAAGCTATGGAAGCAGCTACCAAATCTGAAGGAACTGTTTATTTTCCACATGGTAAATATCTTATTAATCCGGTAAAAGTTCCAAGCCACATTACACTTTTGGGCTATTCAGCTTGGGCTTATGCTAATAAGGATAAGCAAGATAAGGATTATATAGGTAAAACTATTTTAATTGCAAAATCAGGTAATGCCCGTGCCTTATTAGATTTAGGAAATAATCGCGGTATTCGTATAATAGGTTTAACGCTTGATGGTAAGCAATTAGGAAAGCGCATGCATGGCGTTTATGCCCGACATTCAGGGTGTGAACAACATAATAATATTGAAGATTGTAGAATTCAACAATTTAGCGGTTCAGGTATTCGATTAGAGCGTTCATGGGTGTTTTCTGTACGCCGAAATCTATTAATGTTTAACCAAGAACATGGTGTTGATATTACCGGAGGCTATGATGGCTGGATTATTGATAATCAACTAACAGCCAATAAAGGATATGGTTTGTTTGCTCGTGGAGAACCACATCCAGATAAGACTGATGCGGAAATAAAAGATTTAAGATTCTTTGGTGGTGCTTCGGTTATGGTTACGGCTAACCGAATAGAATGGAACAAAGAGGGAGGAATTTCTCTAAATCATTCAAATTCAATGCAAATTACAGGTTGTGCTATTGACCATAATTTTGGACCAGGTATTAAAATTACCAATGGAACGGCTCATACCATTTCAGGTAATTTATTGCGTAGTAACGGGGTTGATGCTAAAGAAGATGCTTGTTCACAAATATGGCTGGAAAATCTTAAAGGCGTATCGGTTACCGGAAACTCTATTTGGGGTTGGTATAATCGTAAAGAACATAAATTTGAATTTCCATATCCGTTTTACGGTATAATTATTAAGAATCTTAAGGGAAGTGTCATTTCCCAAAATGCCATGTATCATAGCTCCAGCAAAGAAGGGGTAAGTGATAGAGGTGGAAATGAAACCTCAATTATAAAGGATAACGCCTATGTTAAGCCTATTATTGAAAAGACTGAAAACGGTTTTCGTTTAGTAAACTAACCATAATGAAATGAAGAAAATACTTTTATTCCTAGTTGTTATTTTAGAGCTGAATATGGCTTTTGCGCAATCCAAAAATATTTTGGCATTGCCGGAAAATCAGGCTCCAGAGGATAGAATCTGTTTTGCCTTATATACGGTTCATGATAATATATTGAAGTTAACAGCTCAGTTTTATCCTATTAAGGATTATGAACCATTTTCATCTTTGCTTCAAATAAAAAATGGTGACATATGGGAAACCCTTCAGGAATCAGATATAGAATATCCAGGTTATACGTCTCATTTTAGAATAGAACATTGGGATGACACCAAACAGAAAAATTATCGCATTGTACATAACAACAAAGCATTTTATGAAGGCACCATTCAAAAAAATCCAAATGCCAAAGATGAAATTGTTATGGCGGCATTTTCTTGCCTATCTATTTACAAAAGACATGGGGGGCAAGAGCCAGCTAAAGATATTATAGACAATCTTAAGAAGCTTAAACCCGATGTTTTATTTTTTGCTGGAGATCAAGTATATAACCATAGTGAGCACTATAAAAACTGGATAAAATTTGGAGAATCTTTTGGAGAATTAATTAGTAACACGCCAACAATTACCATTCCTGATGATCATGATGTTGGCCAAGGTAATTTATGGGGTAATGGCGGAAAAAAAATAAGCAGTAGAGATGGCGATCAAGGCGGATATTATATGCCTGTAAATTATATAAAAGAGGTAGAGCGCACCCAAACAAGTCATTTACCCGATCCATATGATCCCACGCCAATAGAACAGGGTATTGGGGTGTATTACACGAATCTTACCTGGGGAGGCATTAGTTTTGCCATTATTGAAGATAGAAAATTTAAATCTGGCCCTAAGCGCGTTCTGGAAAAGAAACATTATAAAGACACACGTGAAATGGATGTTGACGGCGCTACCTTATTGGGTGAAAGACAATTAGATTTTCTCGAAGACTGGACAACCAATTGGAAAGATGCCGATATGAAAGCGGTGTTATCTCAAACCATTTTTACAAACTTAGCAACACATACACCAACCATTGATAAAAAACAGCGTTATAGTACAGATGCTAACGGTTGGCCGCAATCGGGAAGAAATAAAGCTTTAAAGGTTATTAGAAAAAGCTTTTCTTGTATGATAGCAGGCGATCAGCATCTAGGCTCTGTAGTGCATCATGGTGTTGAAGATTGGAATAATGCAGGATTTTCTTTTGCAGTGCCTGCAACATCAAATTTTTGGATGCGTTGGTGGAATCCAGATGCGCCTGGCAAAAATAGAATGAAAGGGGCTCCAGATTATACGGGAGAGTTCAAAGACGCTTTTCATAATAAAATTACCGTACATGCCGTGGCTAATCCTACGCATAAAGACAATAAACCCAGAGAAGATTTATTAAAAGGACGCGCAGCAGGTTATGGTATTATAAAATTTAACAAACCTAACCGACAAATCACTTTTGAATGCTGGGAGCGTAATGTAGATATGTTTGCCCCTAACAGTAGGCCGTATACAGGATGGCCAGTAACATGCAATCAAGAGGATAACTTTCTTATAAAAAACGGGTATGAACTTCCTACGTTAAAGCTGTCAAAATCTAATCAGGTGGTCACCGTCAGAGATAGGTATACTAAAGACGTGATTCATTCCATTCGAATTAAAGGCAATACTTACAAACCCAAAGTGATGTATTCAGGAATTTATACTGTTGAAGTAGGTGAAGGAGAAGCTATGCAGTCACTTTATGACCTTGAGGCAAAGACAAAGAACAAAGACATTATATCTGTAGAAATTTTGTAAATAACACACTTCTGTAAAATGAGTAATATGCAAAATATGATTAGATGTGGTTTTATCTGTATACTTTTTATGGTTTATGGGGTAGAAGCACAAGTAGCAAGCGTAGGGCCACCTAAACCACCATTAGGGAAACGCTGGGTTTTAAATCCTGATTTTTCCGATGAATTTAATGGCACAGAACTAGACACTACTAAATGGTTGAATTATCACCCTACATGGATTGGCAGACCACCAGGACTTTTCATGCCGTCTCAGGTTTCTGTTAAAGATGGATTTCTTCAAATAAAAGGCGAAAAAATGAAACAAGATACTATTGTGCATGCCTATGGGAAAGACATTGTTTTTAATATTAAAGGAGGTGCGGTAGTTTCAAAAAAGGCGGCGTTTTTAGGTTATTATGAATGCAGAGTTAAAGCAGCTGCAACATCCATGAGTACTACATTTTGGTTTTCAGGAAATAATGTCACGGGACCAAAGGGCTGTGACCAGTATAGTCAAGAATGGGATATTCAGGAATGTATTGGTAAACAAGGAGACTTTAAGGGAAGCTATTTTGCCAGTGGGATGCATTCAAATGCACATTATTGGTATAATGACTGTGAAGGGGAAAGGCATGACTACAGAGCTTCGCAAGTACGATTTGAGAACGAAGAGGTAGCTTCAAAAGATTTTCATGTGTATGGCGGATGGTGGCGTGATGCTTTACATGCCAGTTATTATTACGATAATCGCGCTCCTAAACATCAAAAGTTTTTTGATTCTATAAGTAGTAAACCTATGAATACACCAATGTATATGCGTTTGGTTTGTGAAACCTACCCTTTTCCTTGGATTTCATTACCAACAGATGAGGAGTTGGCTGATGATACTAAGAACACCGTTTATTATGATTGGGTAAGAGGTTATGAATTAGTTGATGTTCATGAAAGCACAACATTGAAACCTGAAGCGTTGATTAAAATCTATGATGAAGGCGTGTATTTTGAACAGAGTGTTTTACAAGTTAAAAGCACTAACAAGCTAAAAATACCACTCACCTATAAAGCCAATGTTGATAGAACAGTGACTTTAAAGTTGTTGAACGAGGAAGGTAAAATGGTGGCTCAAAAGAAATTTACAGCCCATGCAGGCTATGCTAATATGGAGTTTGATTTTGAACTTCTTCAAGTTCCTAAAAGAAGTTCAAATTATAAACTAGTAAGCCATATGTGTATAAAAGAGCAAAAGGATCAAATATTAGATATTAATACTATAATCATTAACCTAAAAAACTAAATAAGATATAATGATAAAAATAACCAGAATTTTATGTGTAGCTCTAGGCATTTTTAGTACAGCATGTGCTCAAAAAGATAAAGAGCAGGAAACCAATACAGACCATGCACCGTTTCCTTATATGTTACCAGATGAAAAACCCAATATCCCTTTGAGTGCTGCATTAAATAGAAATTATGATGCTTATATGGGGGCAAAACCTGAAACTAATGAGTTATTTACGCAATTCAAATACACCAAATTAAAAGGTTTTGATTATAACAATGGAGATGGAACCATTACACGACGCGACCCTTCAAAAATCCTTTTTACCAACGGAAAATACTATGTGTGGTATACCCACAGAAACACCGCTTCAGCTCCAGTAGGGGTTTCAAATGCCCATTTGAGTAACGATACTATTCCCTCAGCAGACTGGGATTTATCTGATATTTATTATGCTACTTCAGATGATGGTTTTACATGGGAAGAGCAAGGTGTTGCCGTACCAAGACCACCAAAACCAAATGTGGGATGGCGTTCTGTAACTACGACTGATATTTTAGAATGGGAAGGAAAATATTACCTGTACTATCAAGCTTTCTCTGAAGCGCCAGGTAAAAGTGGCGGGGATAACTGCCCAGTAGCGGTTTCTTATGCCGATTCACCCGATGGACCTTGGAAGCCTTATAACAAGGAAGTTATACCAAATGGTGTGCCAGGGTCATGGGATCAATTTTCAATTCACGATCCATACCCATTGGTACACGATGGTAAAATTTATATATACTACAAATCAGACTTTGGTAAGTCTGACACTTCAAAATTAGTACGTATGCATGGTTTGGCTATTGCGGATAACCCTTTTGGTCCCTTTGAAAAGCACCCTTTAAACCCTATAATGAGCTCAGGGCATGAAACCACATTATTTCCTTTTAAAGAAGGCGTTGCGGCTTTTGCTATTAGAGACGGAAATGAAAGTAATACCATTCAATACGCTAAAGACTGGGTGAATTTTGAAATAGCCAGTACCGTTGAGTTAATGCCAGATGCGGCTGGCCCATATGTTTCTGATGCTTTCACAAACACCAAAAAGGGAAAAGGTATAACGTGGGGATTATCTCATTTTACGGTTCCTCATGGAGATTGGAAACGCAATCATTCGGTATTACTTCGTTTTGATTGCGATTTAAGTCTTGACGTTCATGATGAGGGTATGAAAGGACATCACTATAAACCGGATTTTGAAGATTTATTTAAACATGGATTAAGTGGAGAGCAGCGAGAACGTGTTTTAAAAGAAAATGAAAAATTAAAAAATAAGTAGTTTTAACTTTAGTATTGAAATATAAGTTCATTCTATTTTGAGTTTTGTAGATCGACTATAAAAGGTTAACAAAACTCAAAATAGAAAAGCCTTTAAATTGGAAAATTACTATCTTCAAAATCTAAAAATTTTGATGTTTAATGGCCCAAAATAAAGAATTAGAGTTAGCCTATAAATTTGTAAATTCTACCAATCAGTCCATATTTTTAACAGGTAAAGCAGGAACTGGAAAAACAACGTTTCTGCATCGTTTAAAGCGGGAAAGCCTAAAGCGGTTGGTTGTAGTGGCGCCTACAGGTGTGGCAGCCATTAATGCAAAAGGGGTTACCATTCATTCCTTTTTTCAAATGCCCTTTGGGCCTATTTTACCAGAAACAGATTTAAATGCTTCTAAAGGATTCAATAGAAAATTCAGTAAAACTAAAATCAATATAATTAAGTCCATAGATCTGCTTGTTATTGATGAGATTAGTATGGTAAGGGCCGATTTATTAGATGGAATTGACCGTACGTTACGTCGTTTTAGGAATAGAAATAAAGTGTTTGGCGGAGTACAGGTTCTTATGATTGGTGATTTACAACAGCTTTCGCCTGTAATAAAAGAACAAGAATGGGAGGTATTAAAACAGGTCTACAAAAATGGATTCTTTTTTAGTAGTCAAGCGTTTCAACAGTGTCAGGCTATTACTATTGAACTAAAGCATATATACCGTCAAGAAAACCCAAAATTTATAGAGATTTTAAATGCTATTAGAGATAATCAACTGACAGAATCTATTGCTTCAGAACTCAATAAGCGGTACATTTCTAATTTTCAAACGCAACCCGAAGATGGCTATATTTCTTTAACCACACATAATAATAAAGCAGATGCAGTAAATAAGGCAGAGTTAGACAAATTAACCTCGAAGAAATCTATTTATAAAGCGACCCTTGATGGTAAATTTCCTGAATATGCGTATCCCAATAGTCAGGAATTAACCTTGAAAGTAGGGGCGCAGGTCATGTTTGTTAAAAATGATAGTCATTCAGACAAACGCTATTTTAATGGAAAAATAGGCAAGGTTATTCATTTAGATTCAGATGAAGTTGTTGTGCATTGCCCAGATGATGAAAAAGCTATTATTGTAACACCTGAAACTTGGGAGAATATAACCTACAATGTTGATCCTGATACTAAAGCAATAACAGAAGAAAAAATAGGGTCGTATACACAAATACCGTTGCGCTTGGCTTGGTCAATTACCATACATAAAAGTCAGGGGTTAACGTTTGAAAAAGCAATTATTGATGCCGAAGGTGCCTTTGCACATGGGCAAACTTACGTAGCCTTGAGTAGATGTAAATCTTTAGAAGGTTTGGTTTTAAAACATAAAATTCATCCCAACCAGATAGTTAATGATAGCCATGTAACAGCATTCAATGAAGAGACAGAAAACAATAGACCAGATGAGATTGTTTTAAGTGATTCTCAAAAGAAATTTCAGTTAGACTTAATGGCTGAAATATTTGAATTTTTTGAGTTTTTATATCCTGTCAATAGAATTTTAGATATTTATTATAAAAATAGAACCGTGGTTGAAGGACCTGTTGAACAGGTCTTTCTTGGTATAAAAGATTGTGTAACACATCTGCTTAAAGTAAGCAACAGTTTTAAGCATCAGCTCAATCAGCTTTCAGAAGAATTTGGTTTAGCCGAAAAAAGTCCCATCATCCAAGAGCGTTTTATTAAAGGCTTAAATTATTTCGCTTCAGAATTGGAAGCAAGAATAGTGAAACCTTTAAAGGATTTTGCCTTTACAACAGATAATCAGACTATAGGAGCTGAAATCACAAAACATCTTGATCATTTTGAAGAACTTCTTGAAGTGAAATTATTATATTTTAAAGGACTAGAATGTGGGTTTAAAACTGAACAATTTCTTGAATTGAGAGCCCAATCTGTATTCCAAGGAAAAAATAAACCCAAGAAATCACGAAAAACAGTTATTGATGGTACCAGTCATGTTGAACTCTTTGAAAAGCTTAGACTACTTCGCAATGATATTGCTCGAGAAAATGATTTAATTCACTACCAGATTTTTTCTCAAAAAGCGCTTTATGAAATGTGCGAAACGTTACCAACCACGACAAAAGAATTGCTTCAGATTAATGGTATGGGCAAAAAACGAGTAGAGAAGTATGGCTCAGTAATTTTGAAAGTAATACGCGCGTATTGCGAAGTGCACAACATTGAAACCTCAGAAGAAGAAACACTATTTGAGCAGGCTAAACCCAAACGAAAACGTGGCGACTCTAAGAAAGAATCATTACTATTATTTCAATCTGGAAAATCTATTGAAGAGATTGCTCATGAACGTGAATTGAATGAAAATACAGTGTTTACACATTTGGCAAGCTTTATTAAAACAGGAGAAACAAAAGTAACAGATTTAATTTCAGAGGAGCATTATAATGAATTGAAAGCATTAATTCCTCAAAAAGAATTTGAAACCTTATCAGATTTAAAGCATCAACTAGATGAAAAGTATTCTTATGGAGCATTGCGGTTGGTGTTAGAAAATTTAAACTTTAAGGATTAAGTTTTTGGTGCTTTTTGTGATGTTTTAAAAGCACTAGGGGTTGCACTAAGTTGCTTTTTAAAGATTCTAGAAAAGTAATTGTAGTCTTCATAGCCAATAAGCGTTGCTATCTTTTTTAAAGAGTAATTGGTGGTTGTTATAAGTAAAATGGCTCTTTCTATACGCTTTTGTTGAACATATTTACTAGGCCTGACACCAAACGTTTTGGTAAACTTTCTTGAAAAGTGATCAATGCTTAAATCACAAAAATGAGCCATTTCTTTTACTGATATTGGTTGGCTAAGATGTTCTGAAATATAGTACAGTACCGATTTTGAAAAAGATTTAGAAACTTTTGGTTTTAAAGACACTTTGTAGTTAATAAACTTGGATAGAAGTATTTTCAAAATACCTTGCGTTTCCATAAAAGCACTTGCTGAGAGCTCTTGATTTTTTCGTTCAAACGTTGATAATGTTTCATAATTATCATAATGCTCAGGGGAGTTATTAATTAACGTTCTATTTTTATTGAGATGCAATAAGCGCTCAAATAAGGCTTTGTCAAATGCATTAGCTTCAACTTCATATTTAAAATCTGCAAAATTATAAATAGATAGACTTTTACCAAGTTCCTCAAAAAAACTAATGTAAAACTGTTCGTGGTATACATCACATTTATAACTACTATAAGTAAAGCTAGGAATGAGGTATAGGTGGTTAGGCATTAAATTAAACTTTCTGCTATTGTGATACACTTGAGCGTTTCCTTTGGTTATGAGGTATAATCGGGTAAACGGACTAATCACATTATCAAAATCCCAATGATTATCTAGCTTAGAATAGCCTACGTTTAATAGCCTAAGTTTTAATGATTGAAATTGATTAACCATGAGCCATATATTGAAGCAGTTGTTGTTTTCTATAACTACCAGGACTTGATCCTGTTAATGCTTTAAATTTTCTTGAAAAGTACGATGTATTTGGCATGCCCACATGTGCTGCTATTTGAGGAATACTATCTTTTGTAGTTGATAATAAAAATTGAGCACGTTCAATGCGTTTATGTTGCATATATCTACTGGGTGTAATTTCAAATTTGCTAAAAAAACACTTTGTAAAATGGTCGGGACTTAAATCGCAATATTCAGCTAGGTGTTTAACCGTGATATTTTTATCAATATGTTTACCTATATAAGCTAGAACTTTGGTTAAATCACCTTTAAATCCAACATTTTTGGGCAAAAGAATATCCTTATTGTTAATAAATCTTGAAAAAAGAATAGATAAAATACCTTGAGTTTCTATAATATAATCATCCATGTTTGTATTAATAATTTCGCTATTTAATAACGAATGATTAATATGAGATTTCGGCGTTTTGTCTTTTACGGCTTTATACGGATGAATTTCTAATAAGCGTTTAAAGAGTATTACATCTTGATCTGTAGCTTTAACTTGATAATTAAAATGCTTGAGGTCAAAAACAGACAACCCTAACTTTACCTCTTCAAAAAATCCTGCGTAGTATTGTTCATGATGTGTTTCACAGCTATAACTGTTAAGGGTGTGGTTTGGTACCAAATATAAAAAACCTGGTTCTAAATTAAATATCTGATTTGAATGAGATAAAATAGCTCTCCCTTTTGTAACTAAAATAAGTCTAACAAAAGGACTTATTACGTTTTGATAATTCCAATTGCTATCAAGTTTTTCAAATCCTACATGGAGTAATTTTAGTTTGAGAGAAAGTAGAAAATCGTTCACGAATACCCTAGAGGTTACCTTTTGTTAACCATAAAAGTAAGCAAAAAGTTTTGTTCAAGGTGTTTTTAATATCGGAAATGTGCATTTTTTAGGCTGATTTATTTAGGCTTTTGTTTAATCGTACCCTTAATTTTGCAAGGATAGCAGAAAAATTAAGTTAATAAGGTATGAGATTAAGTTTCCTAGTACTGGTTACTCTAGTATGTTGTGCGTGCAATAATGTGGACATTCCTGATTCGGTGTATGTTGAGTATCAAAAACTACCTAAAAAAGTAGATTTTAATCAACATGTTAAACCTATTTTGTCTGATAAGTGCTTTTTATGTCACGGGCCAGATAAAGATAATATTAAAGGAGGTTTGCAATTGCATACCGCAGAGTTGGCATATGCCGAATTGTCTGAAAGTCCAGGAATCTACCCTATAAAACCCAAAAACTTAAATAAAAGTGAAGTGTTTCATCGTATTTTAAGTGAGGATCCAGAACTGGTAATGCCTGTGCCAAGCTCACATTTAACTTTAGATGATTATGAAAAGGCCGTACTTATTAAATGGATAGAAGATGGTGCAGAATACAAAGATCATTGGGCGTTCATTAAGCCAGTAAAGCATGAGATACCTGATGTTAAACATAAAAATCAGGTAGCAAATGGCATTGATAATTTTGTTTTAGAAGAATTAGAACTTGTTGGTTTAAAGCTTTCAGAAAAGGCAGATAAAGAATTGCTTTTACGGAGAGCATCTCTTGATTTAACAGGACTTCAACCAACTATTGAAGAATTAGATGTTTTTTTAAAAGATGAATCTCCCGAAGCTTATGAAAAGCAAATAGACCGTTTGTTAGCATCGTTGCAGTATGGAGAGCAACGTACTTTAGATTGGATGGACGTGGCACGGTATGCTGACACGCATGGTTACAGTGTTGATTGGTATCGCGATGTTTCACCGTGGCGTGATTGGGTAATTAAGGCCTTCAACGAAAATATGCCTTATGACGAATTCATACTTTGGCAACTTGCAGGTGATATGTTGCCTAATGCAACAAGAGAACAGCGCTTGGCAACAACCTTCAACCGGTTACACCCACAAAATCTTGAAGGAGGAATTATAGATGAAGAATTTCGTTCTGAATATGTGTCTGATAGAACAGCCACGGTAGGGCAGGCATTTTTAGGGCTTACAGTGGCTTGTGCAAAATGTCACGATCATAAATATGACCCTATTTCCCAAAAAGATCATTTTGAACTGTACAGCTTCTTTAATAATGTAAATGAAACAGGGCTTATTCCTTGGGATTTAGCAACTCCAGTACCAACCATGTTACTTCCTACAAACGAGCAAGAAGAATTGATGTTGTATCTGGAATCTCTTGTTGACGAGAAAGAAAAAATGGTTAGTGAGGTTATTAAGAATGAGTCTGATAAAGCTAATAATTGGATAATCAATGAATCTTATAAAACAATAAATACCAAACAAAAGCCTCTTGGTTTAATTGCTCATTTAGACTTCAATCAACAGAATTTTAAAAATAATGTCGCACAAAAAGAAAAACAAAATATTAGAATGCGACAACATTTTGCCGATAACCAAAAGGCCGTTTTTAAAGCGGGAATTTCAGGTTACGGTTTAGCAATGGATGGTGATACGTGGCTGGATTTAGATAAAATTGGTATTTTCAAAAGAGACCAGGCATTCAGTATAGGGATTCAAGTATTCGTTCCAAAAGATTTAAAAAACGGTGTTATTTTCCATAAAATGCAGGGCCCAGAACTTCATAGTTACAGAGGGTATCACCTAAATATAAAGGATAATAAAATAGAAGCCCTTCTGGCTCATGTTTGGCCAGATAATGCTATTGTAAAGCAGTCTTTAATTGATGTACCCAAGGAAAAATGGATTCAGCTTACCATAACCTATGATGGCTCAAGTAAAGCCAGCGGTGTAAACATATACCTTGATGGAGAAAAGCTTGAAACCGAAATTATGGTTGATAACCTGTATAAAGATATCATCTTTAAAAATCAATCTATTGGGATATATAAAGGAAAAACCGAACCTGGTTTAAGAATAGGAGCTATTTGGCGAGGTAAAGGTTTAAGAAATGGAATGGTTGATGATATTTTGGTGTTTAACCGTGAATTGACAGGGCTTGAAGTTATGCAGTTTGCAAATTCCACGAGGTTGAATCAGCTTTTGTCAAAATCAGAAAAAGAACTTAATGCTTCTGAAAAACAACTTCTTAAAGCGTATTTTGTAACCACAAAATCAAACGCTTACAAAGCCTCACTTAAGGAATTGATGAATGCAAGGTCACAATATGTAGATAGTATTGAGCCTATTAAAGAAATCATGGTGATGAAGGAAATGGAAAAACCAAGACAAGCTTATGTGCTTGATAGGGGGCAATACGACTCGCCCACAGATTCGGTTTTTCCTGATGTGCCAGAACGAATCTTCGCTTTTCCAGATGACTTAGAGAGAAACCGTATAGGCCTATCAAAATGGTTAACCCATGAGGATAATCCGTTAACGGCTAGAGTTACCGTAAATAGATACTGGCAAAATATTTTTGGTCGTGGACTTGTAAAAACCTCTGAAGATTTCGGAAATCAGGGAGAGCTTCCTAGTCATCCTAAATTATTAGACTGGTTGGCTATAAAGTTTATAGAATCTGGTTGGGATGTTAAGGCACTGCATAAATTGATAGTAATGTCAAGCACATACCAGCAAACAAGTATTGCAAGTAAAGAGTTGATGGCTATAGACAAAGAGAACAAACTTTTAGCTAGAGGCCCTTCAAAACGATTATCTGGTGAAATGTTAAGAGACAATGCCTTGTATGCTTCGGGCTTATTAAATCAAAAAATAGGAGGAGAGAGTGTTTATCCGTATCAACCTCCAGGATTATGGCGAGTTAGTGGCGGAACATATGAAGAAGGTACAGGAGAGGCTTTATACAGACGAAGTATGTACACCATTTGGAAGCGTACGGTACCCAATCCTACAATAGCAACGTTTGATGCACCAACAAGAGATTTATGTACCACAAGACGTCAAGAAACGAATACGCCATTACAGGCCTTAGTACTATTAAATGACCCAACTTTTATTGAAGCGGCTAGGGTAATGGGGAAGAAAATAGCTGGGTATAATGATTTAAAAGAAGGTGTTGCTACCATATTTAGAAAGCTAACAGGTAGAGAAATTAAATCAACTGAATTGGATGTTTTGTTGGATTTACAACAATCAGAATTAGAAAAATTTAAAAATAACGAAGCTAAGGCTAACGGATGGATAAGTCTGGGAGAGTATAAAATAGAACCAACAGATGACAAAGCGTTAATTGCTGCAAATGCTGTGGTGGCATCAACAATTATAAATTCTGACGCTTTTATAACGAAACGATAATTTCAACAAAACTTAAAACGCCATGTGTGATCATCACGATATATTAAGATCAAATAACAAGGATTTACAAAGCTTTGAAAAACAATTTGATAGAAGGCATTTTTTAAAGAAAACCTCACTAGGTATTGGAGCCCTAGCGCTAGGTAGTTTATTAAATACAGAAAAAGCTTGGGCTAATGTAGGTAGTAATATGCCTTTATTTAATAAAAATAAACAGGGGTTACCGCATCATTTACCTAAAGCCAAACGCATTATATATCTATTTCAAAGTGGAGGGCCATCACAATTAGATTTATTTGATTATAAACCTAAACTGGTAGATATGTTTGGTAAAGACTTACCAGAATCGGTTATAGGCGGACAAAGACTTACTGGTATGAGTGGCAGTCAAAGTACTTTACCAGTAGCACCTTCATCATTAAAATTTAAACAGTATGGGGAGTCTAGAGCTTGGGTAAGTGAAGCTATGCCTTATTTATCAGAAGTGGTTGATGATTTATGCTTCATAAAATCCATGCAAACCGATCAAATTAACCATACACCAGCAGTAACATTTTTTCAAACGGGTCATCAACTTCCAGGTAGGCCTTCCATGGGATCATGGTTAAGTTATGGTTTAGGATCTGATAATGATAATTTACCAACCTTTATTACGCTGGTTTCAAAAAACGGAAAAGGTCAGCCCCTAAAGGCAAGTTTATGGGGCAATGGTTTTTTACCTACTGAGCACCAAGGTGTTCAATTTAGATCAGGAAAAGATCCTGTACTTTACTTAAATAATCCTGATAATTATGATGGGAATGACCGCAAAAAGATGTTAGATTATTTAGGGAGGCTTAACAATATTCAAAATGATGCTTACGGAGATCCCGAAATTCAGGCTAGAATGACACAGTATGAAATGGCTTATCGTATGCAAACATCAGTGCCAGAAGTTACAGATACTTCTGATGAGCCAGATCATATTTTTGAATTATATGGAAAAGACAGCCGTGATGCTGGAACGTATGCAGCCAACTGTTTAATGGCAAGAAAACTTTTAGAAAAAGGCGTGAAATTTGTACAGTTATTTCATCAAGGTTGGGATCAGCATATAGGATGTCCTGGAGGTGTTAGAAACCAAAGTAGGAAAACAGATCAGGCTACAGCCGCTTTAATAAAAGATTTAAAGCAACGAGGTATGCTTGATGATACGCTGGTTGTTTGGGGCGGAGAGTTTGGAAGAACGGTGTATTCACAGGGGCAATTAACCGATAAGAATTATGGTAGAGATCATCACCCAAAAGCATTTACAATGTGGATGGCAGGTGCTGGCGTAAAACCTGGATTTTCTTATGGAGAAACTGATGATTTTAGTTATAACGTAGTGAAAGATCCTGTTCATGTTCATGATTTTCATGCTACACTATTACATCTTTTTGGTATTGACCATGAGCGTTTAACCTTTAAACACCAAGGAAGAAGGTTCAGATTAACAGATGTTCACGGTCATGTTGTAAAAGATTTACTTACCTAATACTAAACTAAAAATTATGACTACTAGAAGAAACTTTTTAAAAAACACAAGCTTAGCAGGAGCCGCTTTGGCAGCATCTTCATCAACTTTTGGAGCGTCTATTATTACAAGTAAGAAACAATCAAATCATTTGCTTAATGAAACAGATACAATTCTAGGTCATGGTGATTATAAGTATAAACTTACTAAAAACTGGGCACAATTGAGTTCTACCAGAACACCATTATTAAATTGCCATGAAATGGTAATGGATAGCAAAGGTCGTTTGATCATGATAGGCGATCATCCGCAAAATAATATTCTAATTTTTGATAAATCTGGTAAGTTATTAGATTTTTGGGGCACAGCTTATCAAGGAGGTCATGGGTTGACATTACATGACGAAGGCGGAGAAGATATGTTATATATAGCAGATTCTGGTTGGGCACTAGGTAAGAATAACAAAATGGTAAAGCATAATGGTCGTGTTGCGAAAACTACGGTTGATGGTAAGGTAATTTTTGATATCGGACACCCAGTAACTATTGGTATTTATAAGCCAGGTGAGGATTTTTGTCCAACCGAAACCGCCATTGGACCAAACGGTGATATTTATGTTGCTGATGGCTATGGTATGAGTCGCGTTGTTCAATATGATGCTTATGGAAGATACATTAGGCATTGGGGAGGAAGTGATAATCCAGATGAAAACTACCGGATAATGAGCGCCCATGGCGTTGCAATAGATTATCGAGATAAAAACAATCCAATGGTTGTTGTAACATCTCGAAGTCAAGCTTGTTTTAAATGGTTTACGTTAGATGGGAAGTATATTAAAACGTTACACTTACCAAATATGCAGGTATGCAGGCCCGTTTTTGATGATACTAATTTGTATGCTGGTGTTTGTTGGTCTCAACCTAAAGTCGGTAAAACCAACTGGAAAGATCATACTGGTTTTGTAACTATTTTAGAGGGTGATAAAGTTGTCTCCAATCCAGGCGGTACAGCGCCTGTTTATAAGGATGGTGAACTTCAAAAGTCTTTTCAAATTGACGAAAAGCCTATACTACATGGTCACGATGTATGTATAGATGAAGATAAAAATGTATATATATGTCAGTGGAATGCTAACCATTCCGCACCATATAAGTTAGAACGTGTTTAAACAAAATTGAGAGTTTTTTATGACTGAAGTACCAGATTTTGTGCTGTTTTTAGGAAGGTTTCACCCCTTAGTAGTGCATTTGCCTATTGGCTTTTTGTTTTTTGCCTTTTTGTTAGAATGGTTTGGAAAACACCCTGATAGAAAAGCGCTAAAATCGGCTGTGCCTTTTGCTCTATTTTTAGGCTTTATAACAGCGCTAATAGCATGTGTTTTAGGGTATATGCTTTCATTGAGTGGTGATTATGAAGTGTCTATGCTAGACTCCCATTTTTATTTTGGAGTCGTTACAACGGTAATTGTTTTACTGGCTTGGTTGATTCGGGTGGATAAATTAAAGTTGACCGTTTTAAATACTGCTAAATCAAATATTTCATTGTTAACGCTCATTGTGGTCTTACTGAGTATCACTGGACATTATGGTGGAAATTTAACACACGGAAGTGACTACTTAACCAAATATTTACCATTTACTCAAAAGGAGCAAAAAACGCTTCCTAAGATTGCTAAAGTAGAGGATGCTGTTATTTTTGACTATTTAGCTCAACCTATTATTGAAGAGAAATGTATAAGCTGCCACAATTCAAATAAGAAAAAGGGCGGATTGTCTTTTCAAGATTCACTATCTATTTTTAAAGGAGGTAAAAATGGAAAAGTTGTAGTGGCCGGAAATGCGATGGAATCTGAAATGATAAAACGTGTGTTGTTAGATCCAAAACATGATGATTTCATGCCTCCTGAGGGCAAAACACCATTGACTGAAGATGAAATTTTTATTTTGAAGTATTGGATAGATAATGCCCATGCTAATTTCAGTTCAAAAGTATCTGCAGTAAAAACCTCAGACAGTATGAAGCATATTGCATCTGTTTTTTTAGGGTTTGAAAAAATGGGGCATAACAAGGAAGTTACTTTGCCAAAAGTATCTCCAGTTGAAACTCATGTTCTTGAAGAGTTAATGGCTGAAGGGTTTAATTTTAGGGAATTGGTTTTCAATTCAAATGTTTATGAGGTAGTTTTACCAAACTACAATATGGATAAGGGTACAAAGGATTTGACTCTAAAACTTCAAAAACTTGCTAATTTAAAGAGCAATATACTGTGGTTATATATTGAAGATAATCAACTTACCGATGCACATCTTGAGATAATTAACACTTTTAATAATCTGGAAAAATTAGTTGTTAATAGAAATCAAATAACTGATAAAGGCTTAAAATTACTAGAAAATCATTCCAATCTTTTAAGCTTGAATATTTATAATAACAACATTACAGATAATTGCTTAGAGAGTTTAATGCATATGCATAAGTTACAAAAGGTTTATGCTTGGCAAACAGCAATAACAGAAGAGAGCCTTAATAAGTATCAGCAAGAGGCTAACTTTCCTGAGGTAATACTTGCATCATATTAAATGCTTGCTTTAAAATAAGGTATAGAAAATTCATAATCTTCATACTGAAATAGTTAAATATTTTTTTAATAATAATATTTAACTATTTTAGTATGCATGAATAACATCTTGCAAGCCAACTTAAAAACACTTCAGAAATCTCAATATATATTAAGTGGTTTAACCAATGACCAATTTTCTGACACTTCGGTAGCACCTTATTATTCCAGTATTGGTAGCCATATTAGACATGTTTTAGATTTTTACGATTGTATTTTTAGGGGTACAAATGAAGGCGTTGTTGATTTAATTGCTAGACGCCGCAACAAAGTGGTAGAGTATGATTGTCAATCGGCTATACAATACTTAAATGAAAGTATTGAAAAATTAAAATCAGTCACTTTCAATATGAGTGATGCACTTATTGTGATTGATGATTTGGGGTTAGGGAAAACAATGATACCTTATACTTACGGAAGCTTGTTTGCTCAGGCCAATAGCCATACTATTCATCATTACGCTATTATCAATTATATTCTTGAGCGTTTAGGGATTGTTTCTAGTGATGTAACGTTTGGCTATAACCCAAGTACTCCAAAACCACTAATTGAGTAATTATTAGTTACAACTATTTCTTAAACATACTATCCATGATGATTTTAATGCCTTTAAACATCATGAAAACAGCCATGGCACAAATAGCGCAGCCAATAATTAATAATGGTAAGTAAAGCGGTTCATCAGGTTTACTAAAAGCAAAACTTAAAAGTATAGGTCCCATAAAGAGGCTTAATAGAGAGAAGAGTAATGTTTTTAGTCCTTTAAATAGTAATTTTTTGTCTGTTTTATTGTCTTGCATCATTATAATTTTTAATCGCCTCACGTACACTTTTGTACTTGGTAAGGAGTTCTAAAGCCAAAGCTTCAGGTATTTGTAGTTCGGTCATTATCATTTTGGTGCCACGATCAACTAATTTATTATTGCTTAGCTGCATATCTACCATTTTATTGCCTTTAACGTGTCCCAATTGAATCATACTAGCTGTAGTAAGCATATTTAATACTAGTTTTTGGGCAGTACCAGCCTTCATTCTAGAACTTCCTGTAACAAATTCAGGACCTACAATAACTTCAACAGGAAATTGGGCAGTTAAAGCAAGTGGACTCTTTTCATTGCAGGTAATACAACCTGTAATAATCTTGTTGTTATTACATTGTTCAAGGGCAGAAATAACGTATGGTGTAGTGCCAGAAGCTGCTATACCAATAACAACATCTTTTTGAGAAATATTATAGGCTTGTAAATCTTTCCAACCTTGTTCGGTTGAATCTTCGGCAAATTCAACGGCTTTTCTAATGGCTGAATCTCCACCAGCAATGAGTCCTACAACCAAATCATGAGAAACTCCAAACGTTGGTGGGCACTCAGAAGCATCAACAATGCCTAGTCTTCCACTAGTACCAGCACCTAAATAAAATAATCGCCCGCCATGTTTAAGTTTAGAAACTATTTGAATCACTAAAGCCTCAATTTGAGGTAGGGCTTTTTCAACGGCTAAGGGAACTGTTTTGTCTTCGTTGTTGATGTTTTTAAGAAGCTTTGAAACAGGCATCTTCTCCAGATGATTATAGTTAGAATCTTGTTCGGTAGTTTTGGTAAAATTCATGATTCAAAAGTAATCAAAATTCATTTACTACTAGGTTGATATTTTAATAAATAGCAAAGGCTTACTTGAATGTAAACGAACTAATACCTTATTGAACAATATATGTTATTTCGTCTGTTTCGGTAACTCTAAAATAACCTAAAGGATAATTTTTAGGATTGCTGGTATTAATACAATTTCCTCTTACTGTGGCAGGCTGTGTTTCAAAAGGATCTCCAGAATTATCATCCGTTTGCTGCAGTAAAATATTTAAAAAATTATAGGTGCGTTCTGAAATTCCTGAATTTTTGATAATCAATTCATCACCAGCTTTTAAATCTTCGTCCGTATAAAAGGCAAAAATTTGATTTCCATCTGTAAATTCATCATCATAAACTTCTAAACTTAAGGTGTTTCTTTCAACAACTAAAAATTCAAATAAATAAAAATTTTCAATATCAGCAGGGTCTGTATAATAGACTTTAATTTCAATATCTTCACCTGAAAAACCACCATCATTTTTTTGTTCAACAAAATCTATAGGAACAACAGGAACAAGGGTTTCTGTAGCTGTATAGGTTTCATTTTTATAATTAATATTAAGTGTATAAGTTTCATCAATAACAGGAATGAAATTGGCGTTGGTATAAACCCCAGATTCTCCTTGCTCTAAAAAATTAAAACTTGTGTTATTGGAATCCGTGACGCTTACGGTTGCTCCGGTGGCTGGTGGCACATTATCTGCAAAATATGGTGCAGTAAGCGTTAATCTTATAGACTGCGAGCTGCCATTAGTGCCTTTTTTCCAACTTAAAGAAGCATCAATAACCAATCTAGGTTCAGCAGTTTGTAAATCAACATCGATAACGTCTTGGCAAGATGTTAATGCCATGGCTATTAAAATACCTATATAAAATAATTTTTTCATGGACTTAAAATTTGAAATTATAAGAAACAGAGGGTACCACCCCAAAAATAGATAACCGCAACGCCTCATTTCTACCTGTTTCAGTATTTTGAGTAAAGCTAATAGAAGCCGCATTTCTTCTATTATAAACATTATATAGGCCAAAAACCCAATAACTTTGCCAACCTTCTTTTTTGTTAGGTTTAGGAGTGTAGTTTACTGCTAAATCTAGTCTGTGATAAGCGGGAAGTCTATCTGAATTTCTGTCACTATAGTTAGGAATATTTAGGCCATTATATTCGTATTGTCCATTAGGAAAGGTAGCGGGTTGGCCCGTTTGGAATAAGAAATTGGTGTTAAACTTCCATTTTTCGTTGATGTCATAACTTGCTGTTATGGATACATCATGGGTTTTATCAAAGGGCGTGTTATACCATTTGCCATTATTAATACCTGTTTCTTCTGGAGTTCTACCAGGTGTTTGTTGTTCTGCTTTTGATATAGTATAGGCTAACCAGCCCTTAAAACGTCCATTGTTTTTTCTGAGTAAAAATTCTAAACCATAAGATCTTGATTTTCCATTGAGGATAACTTGCTCAATGGCATTATTGGCAATTAAATCGGCACCGTCAATATAATCGATTCTATTTTGAACTTTTTTGTAAAAGCTTTCTACCTCGAGAGAATAATCATTATTGTCAAAATTTTTAAAATAACCAATAGCGTATTGATCTAATAGCTGCGGTTTCACGTATTTTCCACTAGGTGTCCAAACATCCAAAGGAGTAGGTGAGTTAGTGTTTGATAATAAGTGGAGATATTGACTCATTCTGTTATAGCTTATTTTAACCGAATTATCCTCATTTAATTGATAAGACAATGAAGCTCTGGGTTCAAGGTTGAAGAAACTTTTAATAACATCACTGCGTTTATAGTTTTCAACACCTATAGGTGTGGCTTTTTCATAAATTTGAAAATCAGTATTAAAGACCACAGCTTGGTCCTTCTCATAGATATTGAGTTCATCTTGTCCTAAGCGATGAAAGCTACTTAACCGTAAACCATAGGAAAGGGCTAGTCTATCTGAAATGTTATGTTCGGCATCAAAATAAATGGCATTTTCAAAGGCGTATTTATCTGTTAATTTAAATGGATTGATGCCAGAACTAGGGGTGGTGGGCTTTATGTCGCCCGGATTGAACTTGTAATAAACGCTATTTAATCCGTATTGTAATTTTAATTTTTGATTTAAATAATGTTTAAAATCATACTTTAAATTGAAATTTCTAATGCCAGAAACCCAATCAAACTCAACAAAATTAAGCTTTAAATCATAATCATAATCTGAATAAATTAATGATAGATTTGAAAAGAGTTTATCTGAAAACAGGTGATTCCATCTAAAATTTAAAACGGCATTACCATAGGAATTTTCAAAAGTATCTTCTATTCTAAACACATCTCTACCAAAATATCCAGAGAGGAAGATATTGTTGCGAGGGTTTATGTTATAACTTAATTTAGTATTTAGGTCATAGAAATAGGCCACATTATCAATATCGAAAAGAGGTAAGAATAAATGTGCATAACTAGATCGCCCTCCCAACAAAAAAGATCCTTTTTCTTTTTTTAGTGGTCCTTCTAAAAGTAATCGGCTAGACACTAAACCAATACCACCATTGGCGTGGAAATTTTTGCTATTACCTTCTTTTTGATAAATGTCTAAAACAGATGAAACTCGTCCACCATACCGCGCTGGAATACCTCCTTTGTAGAGTTTTAAATCTTTGATGGCATCAGGATTAAACACAGAGAAAAAGCCAAAGAGGTGAGAGGAATTATAAATAGTGGCTTCATCTAATAAGATTAAGTTTTGATCTGCGGCTCCACCTCTTACATTAAAACCCGAAGCACCTTCGCCAGCTGTGGTAACCCCAGGAAGTAATGTAATGGCTTTTATAATATCAGATTCACCGAGTACAACAGGAATATTTTTTATAGTGCTAGCGGTAAGTTTATTTACGCCCATTTGAGGTGTCTTAATATTCGTTTTTTCAACATTTTCAGTAATAATAACCGCATCTAAACTTTCAAGTTCATCTTCTAAACTATAATTCTTTGTGATATTTTCAGAAAGCGCAATAGTTTCATAAATTGTAGAAAAACCCAAGTAACTAATGATCATTTTGTAGGTGTTTGCAGGTAACGTGATGGAGTAGAACCCATATTCATTGGTGGTTGTTCCTGCTTGGATTTCTGGAAAAATAATATTAACACCTATAAGTGTTTCATTACTCTTTTCTTCTATAATTGTTCCACTAATAGTGTGTTTTTCTTGGGATACAGCAGAAAATACATTGAGTACCAACACACAAAGCACTGAGGTTAGTAGTTTTTTCATTTACTAGTTTTTTTCTTTTATATAGAATGAGAAAACTATTCTATAGCAATTTTTGTACTGTAAATGTATAAAAAAAAGCTCCCGATATTAGGAGCTTTTCAGTTATCTTAATATAAATACTTTATACCAATATTGTATTATCCTATAAGGCTATTAAAGGTTTTACTTGGACGCATAACTTGATTTATAAGCGTTTCATCAGGTTCATAGTAACCGCCAATATCGGTAGGTTGCCCTTGAATACTATTTAGCTCATTAACAATTTTGTCTTCATTTTCAGCTAATGCCTTAGCAATAGGCGTAAATTCAGCCTTAAGATCTTGATCTTTATTTTGATTAGCCAATTCCTGAGCCCAATACATGGCTAAATAAAAGTGACTTCCTCTATTATCTAATTCTCCAACGTTTCTAGAAGGTCCTTTTTTGTTTTCAAGAAGACGTTCTGTTGCACTATCTAAGCATGATCCTAAAATTTTAGCTTTAGGGTTATTATTTACTTCACTAAAATGTTCTAAAGAAACGGCAAGAGCTAAAAATTCACCTAAAGAATCCCAGCGTAAGTGGTTTTCTTCTAGTAATTGTTGAACGTGTTTAGGAGCAGATCCGCCAGCACCAGTTTCAAATAAACCACCACCATTCATTAGTGGTACAATAGAAAGCATTTTAGCACTTGTTCCAACCTCTAAAATAGGAAACAAATCGGTTAAATAATCACGTAGTACATTTCCTGAAACAGAGATAGTATCAAGCCCTTCTTTAAGGCGTTCACAGGTAAATTGAGTAGCCTCAATTGGAGATAAAATTCGTAAATCTAACCCCGTGGTATCATAATCTTTTAAATACGTATTCACTTTTTTAATCAACTCTGCATCGTGGGCTCTATTTTTGTCTAGCCAAAATACGGCAGGTGTTTGAGAGGCACGTGCTCGCGTTACAGCTAATTTTACCCAGTCTTGAACAGGAGCATCTTTGGTTTGACACATTCTCCAGATATCTCCAGCTTCTACATTGTGAGAAAATAATAATTGACCTGAAGCATCAATAACTTCTACAACACCATTTGAAGCAATTTCAAAGGTTTTATCATGTGATCCGTATTCTTCAGCTTTTTGAGCCATAAGTCCAACATTGGGTACAGTACCCATTGTTGTAGGATCAAACGCACCATTCTTTTTGCAAAAATCAATAGTTGCAGCATAAATTCCTGCATAGCTACTATCAGGAATAACGGCTTTAGTGTCTTGTAATTCTCCTTTAGCATTCCACATTTTACCCGAAGTACGAATCATAGCAGGCATGGAAGCGTCAATAATTACATCACTAGGAACATGTAAGTTGGTGATGCCTTTAGTGGAGTTTACCATGGCAATATCTGGGCCGTTTTTATAGGTAGTCTCTATATCAGCTTCAATTTCTTTACGTTTATCATCGGGTAATTCTTGAATGCGTTCTAAAAGATTTCCTAACCCAGAATTCACATTAACTCCTAACTCTTTAATAACAGCACCATGTTTTTCAAACACATCTTTGAAAAATACTTTTACGGCATAACCAAAAATGATTGGGTCACTAACCTTCATCATGGTACCTTTCATATGTAATGAAAACAAAATATCTTTTGCTTTGGCATCTTCAACTTGTTGTTCCAAGAAGCTTATCAATGCTTTTTTGCTCATTACAGTAGCATCAATAATTTCAGCTTTTTGAAGTGTTAAACCATCTTTTAAAACGGTTATAGTACCATTAGCATCTTTATGCTGTATGGTAATGGTATTTGCTTCAGGAAGTGTTATAGATTTTTCATTGTGGGCAAAATCACCTGCTTCCATAGTAGCTACATGTGATTTAGAATCACTTGTCCATGCCCCCATAGAATGCGGATTCTTTTTTGCATAATTCTTTACCGCTTTAGGGGCACGTCTGTCACTATTTCCTTCACGTAAAACAGGATTTACAGCACTTCCTTTTATTCTGTCATAACGGGCTTTAACATCTTCATCAACATCGTTTTGTGGTTCATTAGGATAATCAGGAATGGCAAAACCTAAAGTTTGTAATTCTTTAATAGCGCCTTTTAATTGCGGAATTGAAGCACTAATGTTTGGTAATTTAACAATATTAGCTTCTGGTTTTTTAGCCAATTCTCCAAGAATAGCTAAATCATCAGAAACACGTTGCTCTTCTGTTAAAAAATCAGGGAACACAGCCAAAATTCTTGCGGCTAGAGAAATATCTTTAGTTTCAATTTCTATACCAGAAGATTTTACAAATGCTTTAACAATGGGTAATAAAGAACGTGTTGCTAACGCCGGAGCTTCGTCGGTTTTTGTATAAATTATTTTAGACATTCAGTGTCGGTTTTATGGAATTAAATAAAGTGAGAAAAAATACCTGCTTAGAATGAGGTTCGTTTTTCGCGATGCGAATATACAAAATTACAGCGTTATAAACATTTTTTACATTATTGAAAACGTTTAGCTATAATAGATTTGCAATAATGCCAAAAATGAATGGTAAAGGTAAGAATGCTTTAAAAAATTAGTAAATAAGTTATTAAATAACAAAAGCCATATCACAACAGAACTTAATCTATGTTGACATGGCTTTCTCGAAATAACGCTACGTGACCTATTTAGTACTTTTACTAAATGTGTTTAAAATTTTCATTTAAACTTTCAGTTCAAGTTTTGTTATTTCAATGAAACATTTTTTTGATTTTCAAAATGTATTGACCCACCAAATAAATGCTTCGTTAATTGTTTTTCTTGATGCTATTAAATCCCTCTTCGCTTTCGCGTTAAAATATTAAAAGCATTGTTTTAATTACCACAATAACTTTTTAATCATTATGGATTTTAAACTTTCAATTAATCATCATATGAACTACTTACATGACTCATATGATTCTTAATATCATGATTATTTTACTTTCATGCCTACACATGTTGTAAATTAATCTCAAAAAACAATTGTGTTTAAGAACGTTACCTTATTTAGAAAATAATGCAAATTCGTTGTTGAGGCGAAACCAACTTATGGGTTGTCATTATTTCTTGTGCTAATATATAAATAATATAGTGTAAAACCAAGGTTTTCAGTGAATTAGTTATTAACCATTTATAAACTCTAGTTATCAACTTTTGTTAATAAAAAAAGCCTTGAGAGAAACTCAAGGCTTTTAAAACTCCCGTTAAGGGATTATACATATTAACGTCTACGCTCAGCGATTCTGGCTTTTTTACCAGTAAGACCTCTAAAGTAGTAAATTCTAGCTCTACGTACTTTACCACGTTTGTTAACTTCAATTTTTTGTAATGCTGGTAAATTTACAGGGAAGATACGCTCAACACCTATTGACCCAGACATTTTTCTAATTGTAAAAGTCTCTGAAGTGCCAGATCCTCTTCTCTGAATAACTACACCTCTAAAAAACTGAGTACGTGTTTTGTTACCCTCTTTAATTTCATAGTAAACAGTAATAGTATCACCAGCTGCAAATTCCGGTAATTCTTTCTTGGTTACAAATTCGTCTTGTACAAATTTTACTAAAGATTCCATATCTTTAAAATATTAAATGGTTGATTCAGAACAACATTCACGATTCTCGCCAGAGGTTAACCCGAAATTGGGTGCAAAAATAATCATAAATTAATTATCAACAACTTTTTATTGTAATTTTTTTAGTGTTACCCTGCGGGTCAGGCTATCCGCTCTATCTTTTTTGAAGCTTCGCTTCGGTATCTACAAACAAAATTTTATTTTGTTCTTGATAACCTCAAAAAAGGATGCCACTACTATCCTTAACACAGTTTATAGCCACATTAGTTATTTGTTATAATAACCTCAGCTAAGTTCAAAATAGAAAAACTATTCCTCTAATAAATCAGGGCGTCGCTCTTTGGTTCTTAAATAGGCTTGTTCTTCACGCCATTTTTCTATTGCGGGTAAATTTCCGCTAAACAACAATTCAGGTACTTTCATGCCTTTGTATTCACGTGGTTTTGTGTAAATGGGCGGTGCTAGCAAATTGTCTTGAAACGAATCGGTAAGCGCAGAGGTTTCATTTCCTAAAACGCCAGGAATGAGTCTTATCATCGCATCACAGAGTACGGCAGCTCCTAATTCGCCACCAGAAAGCACGTAATCTCCAATTGATATTTCTCGAGTAATAAAATGGTCACGAACACGCTGATCTACACCTTTGTAATGACCGCATAAAATAATTATATTCTCTTTTAATGATAATTGATTAGCAATACCTTGCCTTAAGGTTTCTCCATCGGGTGTCATATAAATGATGTCATCATAGTTTCGTTCTGCTTTTAATGCAGAAATACACTTGTCAATAGGTTCAATGGTCATGACCATACCAGCGCCACCACCAAATTGGGTGTCATCTACAGATTTGTAGTTATCTGTAGTATAATCTCTTAAATTATGAAAATGGACTTCTACTAACCCAGATTCAATAGCTCGCTTTAATATGGAAGCTTCAAAAGGACTTTTAAGTAGTTCTGGTAAAACAGTAATAATGTCAATGCGCATGAATAATCAATTAAGAGCGCAAAGATAGTGTAATCTTCCTAATAAATAAGATTTACAACATTCCAGTGCCTAGTGAAAATTGAATAGGTATCTATACTTAATTTAGTTTTATTCTGTCATGTCTATTAGCTAATTCCCAAGCCGTATGAAAGATTAATCGCGTACGGGTTTCAAGGAATTCGTAGTTAATTTTATCGGGTGTGTCAGATGGTCTATGATAATCTGCATGTGTACCGTTAAAGTAAAAAATTACGGGAATATTGTGCTTGGCAAAATTGTAATGATCTGAACGGTAATAAAAACGATTCGGATCATTATCATCATTATAAGTATAGTCAAATTCTAAATTAAAATATGCTTTATTCACTTCTTCAGAAACATCGTGTAATTCTTGACTTAGTTTATCTGAACCTATAAGATACAAGTAGTTTTCACCGCCTTCATGTTTCTTGTCTACCCGTCCAATCATATCAATATTCAAATTAGCAACCGTATTTTTTAAGGGGAAAACGGGGTCAACATCTGCATAATAACGCGAACCATATAAGCCAAGTTCTTCGCCTGTAACATGTAAAAAAAGAATACTGCGTTTAGGACCATTTCCCGCTTTTTTTGCCTCATTAAAAGCCTTAGCAATGGACATTATAGCTACTGTTCCAGACCCATCATCATCAGCACCATTATTAATATCACCATTGCTGGAGATTCCTATATGATCTAAATGAGCAGAAATAATAATAATTTCATCAGGTTTTTCAGAGCCTTTTATAAACGCTAAAACATTTTCAGAAGCTTTAATGTCACCCGTAAAATAAGATGCTGGAATGTCTTGAAAATAATCCTCACCTCCTAATGGAGAAGGGATATTGTTTGATTGATAAAACTCTTTAATAAACGCTATTGCTTTTTTTTGCCCTAGTTCTCCTGTTTTTCTTCCTTCAAATTCATCTGAGGCATACGTAAATAACATCTTTTTAAGGTCACTTGCTACAATATTTTCTACGTAGACTTCTGTGTTAGATACTTTTTGGTTTTTATTTTGAGAAGAACTACAACCAGTTAGTGATAATGTAGCGCAAAAAAGTAGGATTATTTTTTTCAATGTGACTTTATTTACTGTTATTGTTGCGATATTACAAAAATGAATTGATTAGGGCGTGTCTTTTCGGTCTATTTTAACAATTGATTGTCGCTGTCTACCTTAAGTTTTGTATTCTGATTGGCAATTTGCCATGCGGTAGCAAAAATAAGCTTTGTGCGTTTCTCAAGCATGGCGTAATCAATTTTATCGGGCGTGTCACTTGGTTTGTGGTAATCTGCATGAACGCCATTGAAATAGAAAATAACAGGAATACCTTTATTTGCAAATTTATAGTGATCTGATCGCTCATAATAGTGATTAACATCATTCTCTTTGTTATATCTGTAGTCTAAATTAATATTGAAAAAGGTGTTGTTTATCTTTTCTGATAAGTAGTGTAGTTCAAGGCTTAACCTATCTGAACCAATTAAATACAGGTAGTTTTTATTGTTTTGGTGTAAATCATCAATACGACCTATCATATCAATATTAAGATTGGCTATGGTGTTATGTAGTTCAAATACTGGGTACTTTGTGTAGAATTCAGCTCCCAGTTGACCAATTTCCTCGGCAGTTAAATGTAAAAATAGAATAGACCGCTTGGGTTGATGTCCATTTTTGGCAGCTAGTTTAAAGGCTTGTGCCATTTCCATAATGGCAACATTACCAGACCCATCATCATCTGCACCGTAATAAATGTCGCCGTTATCAGATAGACCTAGGTGGTCTAAATGTGCCGATATGATGATAACTTCTTCAGGTTTTTCTTTTCCTTCAATATATGCCAAAACATTTTCTGAGTCATTTAAATCATCTGATAAATAATGATTAGGAACAATTTGATAATAATTATTTGCTCCAAAAGGGGTTGGTATATGCTCAGTTTGGTAGTAATTCTTTAAAAAATTTGCTGCTAATTTTTGCCCTTTTTCACCCACTTTTCTGCCTTCAAATTCACCAGATGCGAATGTATAAAGATGTGATTTTAATTCCTCTTTTGTAATAGTATTGGAATATTGAGCAATTAAAGCGCTGTCAGCAACTACAATACTGTTTTTTAGGGTTTTAATACGTTGTGTGTATTTAGGTGTTGCACAGGTACCTAGTAAAGCAAGTAATGAAAGCGTGAAAATGGTTTTCATAATATTTTATAGGCCTAATACCTACATTTGCCAATGTGTCAATTTAAAAAAATAATCTTTTATTAGTCATTATCAAATTAATGGCTTCAACGAATATAGCAATTAACTAAGAATTTCTTATGGTTTAGATAGGTTCTTTTTCAAAAAAGAATTTGGGTAAACCTTGTAGTGCAAAGGGTTGAACTCACCTAGCTGATATTTGTCATAGTATAAATCTCTCATCTCAATTATATTTACTTAATGTGAATCAATAAATAAGCTCTAAATAAAGTGATCATGTGATGGGGAAGGTTCTTGTTTATATAAAAATACCGTATCATGAAAAACATTCTTTTACCTTCAGATTTTTCTAAAAACTCATTGAATGCCATTCATTATGCAATGGATTTACTTAAAGATGAGCCTTGTAATTTTTACATATTGAATGTGCAAAAAGCGTCTTCTTTTATTTCAGATGATATTATAGCTTCTAACACTTCAACCACTATTTATAATACTTTAATTGATGCTGCTAAAAAGTCTATTGAAAATATTATTTCAATAGTTACTAGTGAATATCAAAATGATAAGCATGAATTTTTTTCAATTGTTGATTATGATAATTTTATTGATGCTATAAACCAAATTTCTGATGAGTACCAAATAGATTTCATTATTATGGGAACAAAAGGTGCTTCAGGGTTAGGAAAAAAATTATTTGGTAGTAATACTGTTAGGGTTATACAGCGGTGCAAAACACCTGTTTTAGTAATACCTGATGCCTGCAAGTTTAAGACAATAGAAAAGATAGCATTTACAACTAATAATTTGGCCCTGTTCAACTCAAAAGAGTTTAGAGTGATGCAGCATTTATGGGAATTGAGTAAGGCTCAGTTAAACATTATTCATGTGGCCGATGAGCATCACTTAGCACAAAACCAGGAACGTAATGAGGAGTTTTTTAAAACCTATTTTCCTGAGGCTAGCCATGATTATATAGATTCCAATTCAAAACATATTTTTGAAGCTATTCAGAACTATATTGCCGCGAATAATATAGAATTGTTAGCGATGATGAATAAAAAACATTCATTTATAGAGCGGTTATTTACAAAACATATGGTAGAAACGTTTGCGTTTAAAATTGATATTCCTTTTTTAGTCTTGCAACTTCATACAAATAAAAAGAAATAAAAAAGGTTGAGTTTTGAAGTAAAACTCAACCTAAATATAATCTGTTTTTTTAGCCTATGCAGAATTTGAATGGGATACCGTGGTATTTAAATTTGAAAACAAGTACTCTTGGCTGAACTTCATTTTCATAAAAAGGTTTTGATTCACTTTAACAGGAATCTCTAAATTTGGAAATTTGATTAAGTAATGTTGCTGGTCTTGGCCAACAAGTTGAACAACAATAGGTTTTTTCTCCATAATCTAAAATTTTTAAAAATTAAACTATAAAAAATTGACGTATTGTTTTTTATACAAATGGCGTTCCAAATTAATACACAACATTAACATGAAACTTTGACAGGTTATAGAAGCAAATTTATCCTTTCTTTTGCTTGTTTATTTCGTCTTGTAATTGACGTCGTACTTTCTGCTCGCGCTCTAATGCCGTTCGTCTGTGCTCGTCAAACTCTTCTTCAATTTCTGCTAAATTTCTTCTGGCTTCGGTAGTTATTGCATTACTGTTTTTAAACTTATAAATAAAAAATAACAATAAGGCTAATAGGGCACCAATTATAGACCACATTAGCACATTGTAATTGGTTTTACTCATTTGCATACCAAATAAGGCCATACTATTCTTTTCAATATTTGTTTGGTCTAAATCCATCTTCGTATTTGAAAGATTGCTTTGCAAATCTGAAATTTCTTGAGCCTGTTGTTTTACAACGCTTCTTGTTTCGTTTAAGTCTTTATGCACAGCTTTTAGGGTATCTAAAGTATGTGCTTTTAAGGTGTATAACCAGCTTTTGTTAACTACTTTGTAATTTTGATAGTTATTTGATTTTCTTATTACAAATTCAAATTGGTTATCTATAGTACCGCTGTTAAGAGAGAGATTGTCATCCTCACTTTTTACTTGTGAAAATGAGGTCATTGAAAATAAAAAAGAGAAAAGAATAACAAGTAAAGACTTTATAAAATTCATTTTTCGGAATGCTTTAATGGTTTATTTTGGTTGCGCAATTTATAAAATATTGTTTATTAAATGCTTATAATATTCAAAAAGCCTCATAAAATGAGGCTGATTTATATACGTTTTAAATTTTAATTTAGATCATCATTTTTTAATAATAAGTATAACGTCTTACTTTGGCAATATATTTTGCTAATCTAACCACTTGATGGCTGTAGCCATATTCATTGTCATACCAAATGTAAATAATAATATTTTTTCCATCGGCTCTTACAATAGTGGCTTTACTATCGTATATTGAAGGAGCAGAACTTCCAACAATATCGCTAGAAACTAATTCGTCACTCAATTCAAATTTTATTTGCTCCACTAAATCACCTTCCAGGGCATATTTTTTAAGAATGGTATTAACACCATTTAAGCTGGTTTTTGTTTCTAATTCTAAATTAAGAATCGCTAAAGAACCATTAGGAACGGGTACTCTAATAGCATTTGAAGTTAGTTTTCCTTCCAAACTGGGAAGTGCTTTGGCTACGGCTTGGCCTGCTCCAGTTTCTGTAATCACCATGTTGAGTCCCGCTGCACGACCACGTCGGTATTTTTTATGAAAATTATCAACTAAATTTTGGTCATTGGTGTAGGCATGAATCGTTTCAAGATGCCCGTTTTTTACTCCAAATGAATCTTCAATGACTTTTAAAACAGGGGTAATGGCATTCGTTGTGCAGGATGCTGCTGAAAAAATGTCAATAGTATCAGGGTTGTATGCTTTGTGGTTTACGCCATATACTATATTGGGGATTTCTTTACCGGGCGCGGTCAACAGGACTTTATCTACTCCTTTAGATTTTAAATGCTTGCCTAACGATATTTTATCTCTAAAGGCACCTGTATTATCTATAACTAAGGCATTATTGATACTGTATTTTGTATAGTCCATGTTTTCAGGTGAATTTGCTGAGATAACATAAACCGTTGTTCCATTAATAATCAAAGCATTTTTATCAATATCTGTTGAAACTGTTCCTGGAAAATCACCATGAACCGAATCGTTTCTTAAGAGAGAGGCTCTTTTTTTTAAAATTTCGGCAGTGATGTCTCCCCGTGTCACAATGGCTCTTAGTCTTAATTGGCTTCCCGATCCTGTTCTTGTCATGAGTTCTCTAGCAATGAGTCGTCCTATTCTACCAAAGCCGTACAGAATGACATCTTTAGGAGCAATCTCTCCATTTTTTCTAGCGTCCTTAAGCTTTCTAGCTATAAACGCTGTAGCGTTATTGTGCTGGTTTTCTTCAAGGTGATATTCATAGGTAAGTTTACCTATATCAAGCTTAGCAGGAGGAATGTTTAAGCTTTTTATGGCTTGAGCGATTTCTACCGAATCAAAAATGGAGATAGGTTTTTGAACAAATTTGCCAGCATAGTCATGAAGATTTAAAATTTGACTCACCGTTCGGTCAATAAGTTGATTTCTAAAAAGAACAAGTTCAATGGATCTGTCATACCAAAGGTCACTTATAATTTTTATAAATTCAACGGTTGCTTTCCTTCTATCGGCTTGAAAAGCCAATTCGTTTTCATAAGTTTTGTTAGAACTCATAGTGTTTTGTTGTAGTTTAGTTTTGAATAAAATTTTCGACTAAAATACCATATTTCAAACGTTTTCGTAAAAGGTTTTAAGAAAAAAATAACCCTTCAAAATTCACTCGGTTTTGAAGGGTTATCTCTTATAATTGAGAACAACTTATCTGAAGTTGTAACGCTCTTTTTCTCCTTGCTCATTAATCAACTCTATTTTCAATGATTCATAAAGCGATTTGTTTTTTAGAACACGCTGAACATCATCAACAGAATTGATTTTAACCCCGTTAATAGCTGTAATAATACAACCTTGAGTTACCCCGTTATTTTTCCAATATTCTTCGTATTCTTCATTCAGCTGAATAATTTTAACCCCATTTTCAGCACGGTATTTTTTTAAATCAGTTGCTTTAGCATTTTTTATTCTTCCCACTAATGGCATAGTGATAGTTTCGTTTTTTGCTAAGGTTACAGCAACTGTTTTAATTTTACCATCTCTTGAAAGTTTTAAGTTAACCACATCATTAGGACGTTTGGCACTTAAATGCCCAGTTAAATCTGAAAACTTGGAAACTTTTATGTCGTCAATCTCTTTAATAATATCTCCTTTTTGTAAGCCGGCTTTATCGGCACCTGAATCTTCAACTACACTATCTACGTAAACGCCTTCGGTATCACTAACCCCAATACGCTCAGCAATGTCACTATTAAGGGCACCACCTTGAATACCTAAAATACCATTTTGAACATTGCCATATTCCATGATGTCTTCAACCACTTTTCTAGCAATATTACTAGGTACAGCAAATGAATATCCAATATAAGATCCTGTTTGCGAGGTAATAGCCGTATTAATACCCACAAGTTCACCATTGGTATTTACTAAAGCACCACCAGAATTTCCTGGATTTACAGCGGCATCAGTTTGTATAAAAGACTGTGCACTGGTTCCTGATAAATCTCTTGATTTTGCACTGATAATACCAGCAGTTACCGTTGATGTTAAATTAAATGGATTGCCAACAGCCAATACCCATTCACCAACTTTTGCGGTATCTGAATCAGCGAAAGTTACAAAAGGTAAATCTTCATCAGCTTCTATTTTTAATAAAGCGATGTCAGTTTTTGGATCGGCCCCAACCAATTCAGCTTTATAGGTCTTATTATTGTTTAATGTTACAGATAGTTCCTGTGCATTATTGATAACATGGTTATTCGTAATAATATAACCATCAGCATTAATAATAACCCCAGACCCTGTGCCAACCTGAGCCTTTGGTGAACTTCTTCCGTAAAAGAAATCCTGAAAGCTCATTTGACCAGAACTCATAGTAACATTTTTTACATGAACTACAGCGTTAACCGTATTTTCGGCAGCACTAACAAAATCTGGTGCTTCACCCGTTTTTAGCAAGGTGTTTAAATTACTGGTTGGTAAAAAAGCAGGACTAGTATCTGCTGTAACAACCACAGGTTTGTTGTCTTGTATAAATAGTTTATAAGCGCCTAAAGTAAAAATACCACCTAAAGCTGAAACCAAAACTAATGTTATAATCTTCTTCATAATATGCATTTAAGTTTTATTCATTAACATTAAAATTAAATATTTATTGAATTTTAAATTCAACTTTAACGACGATTTAACACGCCACATTTACGGTTTAATATTTATATATTTGCAAAAAAAATATGCAGCAAACGTTTTATAAATATCAAGGAACTGGAAATGATTTTGTGATGATTGATAATCGTCAACAAAATTTTGACAAAAATGATACCAAACAGGTCGCCTTTATGTGTGACCGACGTTTTGGCATAGGCGCCGATGGATTAATTCTTCTTGAAAATCACCCAGAATATGATTTTAAAATGGTGTATTACAACGCTGATGGAAATGAAAGTTCTATGTGTGGTAATGGTGGTAGATGCCTTGTTGCTTTTGCACAACAGTTAGGGGTTATTTCAGACAAAGCTGTTTTTGAGGCTGTTGACGGCTTACATCATGCAACCATTAAAGATGGTATTGTGAAGTTACAAATGGTTGATGTTGATACTATTGAAACTTATGAAAATTACGTGTTTTTAAATACAGGTTCGCCACATCACGTTCAATTTGAGGATCAAATCCAAGCGTTTGATATTAAAAAAGAAGGCGCAAAAATAAGATATGGAGCACCATATAATGAGGCCGGAGCAAACGTGAATTTTGTAAAGAAAATTTCAGAAAATACGTTTAGGGTAAGAACGTATGAGCGCGGTGTTGAAGATGAAACTTTGTCATGTGGTACGGGAGCTACAGCGGTAGCCATTGCTATGCACGCTATGGGAGAAGTTAACACTAATCATGTTAAGCTTAGCGTGGAAGGCGGTGAACTTGAAGTGTGTTTTGATACGCAAAATGGTGAGTATAAAAATGTATGGTTAATTGGGCCAGCAACTTTTGTTTTTAAGGGAAGTATATGATAACTCTAAAAGGAGAACATATTTACCTTCGTGCCTTAGAACCTGAAGATTTAGAATTTATTTACCAGGTAGAAAATGATGAATCTATCTGGGAAATTAGTTGCACGCAAACACCTTATTCTAGATTTTTAATCAAACAATATCTTGAAAATGCACACAAAGATATTTTTGAGGTTAAGCAATTGCGACTTGTTATATCAAATTATAAAGATGAGCCTCTAGGTTTGATTGATTTGTTTGATTTTGATTTTAAGAATAGAAGGGCAGGTTTAGGTATTTTAGTGAAAAATTTTGAAGATCGATTCAAAGGTTACGGTAGCGAAGCACTAGATTTACTTATAAAGTATAGTTTTTCACATTTAGCATTACATCAACTGCATTGTTGTATTTCAGAAGACAATGAAGCCAGTCTTAAACTATTTTTAAGCAAAGGATTTATAGAAGTAGGCTTGAAAAAGGATTGGAATTTAGTTAACGGAGAATATAAAAACGAATATTTATTTCAGCTTATTAATCATTAAATGTACATTAAAAAAATACTTTTAGCTACAGCTATTTTGGGGCTTATTGCAGCCGCTTTTTTTGCCAATTTTGTTTATAAGGCAATGTTGAAGCCTAATACGGCATTCAATAATGAATCTGCATATGTTTTTATTCCAACTAATGCCACTTATCAGGAGGTTAGAAGTCAGTTAGAACCTCTGTTGTTAGACATAGATTCATTTGATGATTTGGCTGAAAGGAAAGAGTACTCTTCAAATATCAAGGCGGGAAGGTATGAGATTAAAAAGGGGATGACCAACAATGATATTATAAACTCCATTAGAAGTAGAAATCTACCCATAAAATTAGCTTTTAATAATCAAGAGTCTCTTGAGAAGTTGGCGGGAAGAGTGTCTATGCAAATTGAGGCAGATAGTATTTCGTTAATAGAGGTGATGAAAGATGCTACATTTCTTAAAGAAAACGGATTTACTGAAGCAACAGCCCTAGGTATGTATATTCCAAATAGTTATGAGTTTTATTGGAATACCTCTGCGCAAACCTTTCGAGAAAAAATGTTGACCGAATATAAACGTTTTTGGAATAGTGCCAGATTAGAAAAAGCAAAGGCTATTGGTATGGCTCCTGATGAAGTGATGACATTAGCTTCCATTGTGCACGAAGAATCTAAACAAGCTCAAGAACAACCTCGTATTGCAGGCGTTTATTTGAATAGGCTAAGGATTGGAATGCCACTTCAAGCAGATCCTACCTTAAAGTTTGCAGCCTATCAATTACCTAAATATAAAGATACCGTTATAAAACGTGTTCTTAATATTCATAAAGACATTGATTCGCCTTACAACACCTACAAGCATAGAGGGCTTCCTCCAGGCTTAATAGCTATGCCGGATATATCGGCCATTGATGCGGTTTTAAATTCTGAAACCCATAAGTATTTATATTTTGCTGCTGATGCGAAGCGTTTAGGTTTTCATAAGTTTGCTAAAACCTTATCTCAACACAATATGAATGCCAGAGCTTATCAAAGGTATTTGTCATCACAGGGTATAAACAAATAGGACGTTTGAAAGGGGGTAGATACATTTTATTTATACTTTTCCCTATTATAATACATGCTCAATCTAAGTTTGAAACTTTTTTTACTCCAAGCGATACTTTAAATGTAAAAAGGCGTAATGCGGTTATCATTTCTGAAGTTGCAATTGGTGGCGTAACTTTAATTGGTTTAAATCAATTATGGTATGCAGATTATGAGCGTTCAAAGTTTCATACAGTAAACGATAACAACGCATGGTTGCAAATGGATAAATTGGGGCATGCGTTTACATCGTATCAATTGGGTAAGCACGGAGCACAATTATTAAATTGGAGTGGTGTTAGTAAAAAGCATCAGCTTATTTATGGAGCAACCTTAGGGTTTACGTTTTTAACTGCTGTTGAAATTTTAGATGGTCATTCAAAAGAATGGGGTTTTTCCTGGGGTGATGTTTTGGCCAATGCGGCTGGTTCGGGGTTGTATATTGGGCAAGAATTATTGTGGAATGAGCAGCGAATTGCACTAAAATACTCTTTTTATCATACAAAGTACAGCCAAATACAGCCTGATAAATTCGGAACTTCTACTCTAGAACAAGCTTTAAAAGATTACAATGGTCAAACCTATTGGCTTAGCGTAAACTTGAAATCTTTTTTTAAAACAAGTAAAATACCTAGTTGGTTTAATGTTGCTGTAGGCTATGGGGCTGAAGGGATGCTTTATAAGGGGAAAAGTTCTGAAACTCCGCTATTTATAGGAGATATGCCGTATAGACAATATTTTCTTAGCCTCGATATCAATCTCAGTGCTATACAGACAAACTCTAAATTTATCAATACTGTTTTTGATGTTTTTAATATGATAAAAATACCTTTACCTACCTTAGAATTTAGCAAAAATACGTGTGTATTTCATCTATTCTACATTTAAAAAATACACATAATCGATTAATTTTGAAGTTATTGAAAAAAAATCTAATTTTGCACGCTCAAATTTCAAGGTGTATTTCAGTTTAAAAATACGCTGAAAAAATTTAAAACTATGGTAAAAAATATTGCAAGTTTAATGACTCTCATGCTTACAATATCAACACTATTGTATTTCTCAATTCAATCTGATAAGCACATTGATTTGAGTAAATATTCAACGGAAGGTTTAGATTTAGACTATACCGTTAAGCGTGAGGCAAATCAATATTATGACTTCACTAAGTCATTGAATATTGATAAAGATTATGAATATTCTCCATATTTAGGGAAATCCTTTGTAGGTTTTAAAGAAGCATTAGCATTTAAAGAATCTGGCGGAAATTATTTTTCGGTAAATACGTTTGGGTATTTGGGTAAATATCAATTTGGAGCCAGTACATTAAGGTTAATAGGTATTCATAATACGCAAAAATTCTTAAAAGATCCCAAATTACAAGAAAAAGCTTTTGTTGCCAATTTAGCTAGAAACAAGTGGATTTTAAGGCGAGATATTAAAAATTTTGTTGGTAAGCGCATTAATGGTGTTATTGTAACGGAGTCTGGTATTTTGGCTGCGGCACACCTAGCGGGGCCTGGAGCGGTAAAGAAATACTTAAGAAGTTATGGTTTAGATAATTTTGCCGACGGATTTGGTACTACGGTGTATTATTATATGAAACGGTTTTCAGGCTATGATACCACATTTGTAAAAGCTGATAAAAAAGCGAGAGCAATATAATATAAAGTATAGCGGTTTCTAACGCTTATCAATAATAAATATGGTAGGTCTTTTATGAAGATCTACCTTATTTTTTTTCCAAAATATGGCAGGCTGTGTCTTTATAAATTCGGTTGGTAGTGTAATATCACAGGCTACACAAATATACGTGTGTGTATCTAAAAGATTGGCTAATTCTTCTAATAGCTTATTATTTCTATAAGGTGTTTCAATAAATATTTGAGATTGATTTCGTTCAAAAGACAAACGTTCTAGTCGCTTTATTTCCGACCTTCGCTCCCCTTTATCAATAGGTAGATAACCATTAAAAGCGAAACTTTGTCCGTTCATACCAGAACTCATTAGGGCTAATAAAATTGAAGAAGGGCCAACTAAAGGTACTATTTTTATGTTTTTGTTATGCGCTATATGAACAACGTCTGCACCAGGATCGGCTACGCCCGGACATCCTGCCTCAGATAATAAACCTACGTGTATTCCTTTTAAGCAAGGTTCAATAAAAGAGGGTAAATCAGAAGGGTCTGTAAACTTATTTAAAACGAAAATCTTTAGAGAAGGCTGAGATTTTTCAGGACAAATTCTTTTAATAAAACGTCTAGCTGTTTTTTCGTTTTCTACAATAAAGGTGTCTATTTCTGTAATAATTTGCTTAACAGACACAGGTAAAACCTCTAAGGGGTCATTGTCTCCTAAAGTTGTTGGTATAAGGTACAGTTTGCCTTCAGGCGTCATTTTATTTGTGAGTTAATTTCGTTACAATTTGGTCACAGGCTTCGCTAAGCATGTTATAAACATTATCAAATCCTTGACTACCTCCATAGTAAGGGTCAGGAACATCGTAATTTTTGTTTGGGTATACGGTGTTCAATATCATGTTTACTTTTTGAGTATCACCCTCGTGTCTGGATAGCTTAAGTACATTTTGATAATTGGAAGCATCCATAACATATATATAATCAAACCTGTCAAAGTCAGATGCCTCAAATTGCCTACCTCTTAAATTTGTAATGTCAATACCGTGCTTTTTCGCTACAGCTATAGAGCGTTTGTCTGGCATGCTACCAATATGATAGGCTGCGGTTCCTGCTGAATCAACCGTAAATAAGTTGTTGGGTAATTTTGATTTAAGAATACCTTCAGCCAAAGGCGAACGACAAATGTTTCCTAGGCATACCATCAAAATTTTAGTCATGATGTTAAGTTTTAAACAGAAAGTTTTTTGGTAATGTCTTCAACATACTTTCTAAACTGCTTATCGGTAGAGGTTAAATTATCTACCGTTTTACAGGCATGAAGCACAGTGGCATGATCACGTTTTCCTATTTGTGATCCAATGCTTGCTAAGGAAGCTTTGGTGAATTTTTTTGCAAAAAACATCGCGAGTTGTCTGGCTTGAACAATATGACGTTTTCTTGTTTTAGATTGCAACGTGTCAATATCCATTTGGAAATAATCAGACACCACTTTTTGGATATAATCAATAGAAACTTCGCGCTTGGTGTTTTTAACGAACTTTTCAACTATAACTCTAGCTAAATCAATTGTAATTTCCTTTTTATTAAAAGAAGATTGTGCGATTAGCGAGATAATGGCGCCTTCAAGTTCTCTAACATTTGTTTTTATGTTCTTGGCAACATATTCTACAATATCGTCAGGCATTTCAACACCATCACGATAAAGTTTGTTTTTCAGGATAGAAACACGGGTTTCGAAATCTGGACTTTGTAGTTCGGCCGATAACCCCCATTTAAATCGAGATAATAAACGCTGTTCAATATCTTGCATATCAACAGGAGCCTTGTCACTGGTTAAAATGACTTGTTTTCCATTTTGATGCAAATGATTAAATATATGGAAGAATACATCTTGCGTTCCTGTTTTTCCAGATAAAAACTGTACATCATCAATGATTAACACATCAATTATTTGGTAAAAATGAATGAAGTCATTTCTGTTATTCTTTTTTACGGCATCAATATATTGTTGTGTAAATTTTTCAGCAGAGATATATAAAACTGTTTTTTCAGGATATTTATCTTTAATATCCACACCAATAGCATGTGCTAAATGGGTTTTTCCTAAACCAACACCTCCAAAAATCAATAAAGGATTAAATGACGTGCCTCCTGGTTTTGCTGCAACCGCTAAACCAGCACTGCGCGCTAGCCTGTTTGAGTCGCCTTCAAGGAAGTTTTCAAAGCTGTAATTTGGATTTAACTGAGATTCAATCTTAACATTTCTAATTCCAGGAATAACAAAAGGGTTTCTTAATTCTGGATTTTTGTTGTTAAGTGGAATATCAACATCTTGAGATTTTACAGCTGATCTATTTGAACTAGGAATTTTTTCTGTAAAAGGTTGCTTGTTGCCATACGTGTTTTCCATTTTTATAATGTAAACTAATTTGGCAGACTCTCCCAGTTCTTTCGTTAAGGCTACTTTTAAAATTTTTACATAATGTTCTTCTAGCCACTCGTAGAAGAATTTACTTGGAACCTGAATACTGAGGGCTTTATTAGAAAGCTTCACTGCGGCAATGGGTTCGAACCATGTTTTATATGCTTGCGGTTGAATGTTATCTTTTATAAACTCTAGACAATTATTCCATACCGATTGCGCAGTTACACTCATTTTTTAAGTTCTATAGGTTTTATGTTAGTAATTAGTTAGCTGGATAGGAAAACAGCTGTGTTTCCCTTTAATTGCGAGGCAAATATGTGAACAAAATTCTTAAAAAAAAAATGAAAATCTATTGAATTTTTAGAAATTTTTCCTCATGTTTAAACTCTAGCCGAAGCTACAAAAAAATATTTAAAAAAGCTTATGAAATTCGATGAAATACAAATTAGAGTGAGGTATGGAGAAACAGATCAAATGGGTGTTGTTTATCATGGAAATTATTCATTATATCTAGAAATGGGGCGTATTGAGTGGTTAAGAAAAATAGGGGTGTCTTATAAGAAAATGGAAGAAAATGGTATCATGCTTCCGGTTGTTTCAATGAGTTTAAATTATAAAAAATCAGCGGGTTATGATGATATAATTAATGTAAAAACTCAACTAAAAAAAACACCATCTGTAAGAATAGAATTTGACTACGAAATCACTAATGAAAAAGGTGAGATTTTAACCACTGCAAATACCGTTTTGGTTTTTATTGATAAGAATACAAACAAACCTACAAGACCACCTCAATATATCTTAGATGCTATAAAAGATCAATGAACACGTTTGATATCTATTTCATAGAGCTTTTCAAATGTTTGCGCTACCATGTCTGCTTCTTTTTTTCTTACTGAAATGGTGATTTGACAGTTAAGTTCTAGCTTTTGATTCGTAATATTTAGTTGCTTTTCTTTTACAATTCGCATGACTGTGTTCATGTTTTTGTATTCAAACGTAATAATATAGTCAATGTTTATTGTTTTTTCTATAATATTTGAAGCCTCAAGTATCATTTGAGCAGCTGTTTTATAAGCATTTATTAGGCCGCCAACGCCTAATTTAACACCTCCAAAATATCTAACCACCACAATTAAAATATTGGTTACATCAAATGATTGAATTTGCCCATAAATAGGCATGCCTGCAGAGTTACTGGGTTCTCCATCATCATTAGCGCGGTATGATATGGTTTCTGTACCTAATTGGTAGGCGTAACACCAATGTCTTGCGGCATGGTGTTCTTTTTTTAAGACTTCAATATGTTCTTTTATTTCAGTTTCAGTTATCACAGGAAAAGCGTAACCAAAAAACTTACTGTTTTTATCTTTAAACAGAATAGGGGGAGGACTGGTTTTAAGTGTTCTGTAGGTATCCTTAATATCCAAGGGTGTTAAAATTTATGAGATTAGTTTAGAAAATTTAATAGAAGATAAGTTTTGTTTGTTTATAATCTATACGTACTATCAATGAACTATTCATTACCATATTTTGACATAAATAGATGACAATAAGATGTGTATGGGTTTTTACATTTGAGTAACTACAAATAACTAAAATTAGATGAAATTAAAATTACAATTTCGAAAATACTATTTTTCATTAGTATTTTTGACGTTTTATGGTGTTAATGCTCAAATTAGTTTGGGAACTGGTGAAAAAATTCACCAAAAGGAATCGCTTGTAATTGATCAGATTCCAGAAGATTTACCGTCCAGTCTTTCATTGGAAGTCCATTATTCAGAAGAGTTGATGACCATAAAGTTAGAAAAATGTTCTGTTTACGGAAAGAATACTAGATTTTTAATCGATGACGGAACAGGTAAACTGGTTGAAGTTGAAAAGCCTGAAGAGTGCGTATATACTGGATATGTTAAGGAGCATCCCGAATATTACACAAACGCTGTTATAATAGAAGGGTCTTTAATTGCCACAATTGTTAGGTCTAAGGAAGAACTTATAGAAATTAGGCCTGTATCAAAAGATAAGAAGAAGCATCAAATTTTTTCAGTTAAAAATGAGCATTCCCATTTGGAAAAAGGGTGTATGAAACCTAAAGAGTCGGAAGAAGAAAACTTCGCGTTACCAAAAATTACAACTCAAAATGAGTTTGTTTCACTTCCAATTTCATCGAATAAACAGATATTTCAAAAAGTAAATGATAGTAAATTGGTAGCTAATTTGTCTCCAACTACTGTAATGGATGTTCTTGAATATGAAATTGGTGTGGAAATTGGTTCAAGAGCATTTTTTGCGAGTACAGCTTACAACGGAAACTTAGCCGCAGCTCAAGCTTCAGCGCAATCCATAATTGGTAATTTGAATAGTAGATTTCTTCATGGTTCTGGGGTGTCGTTTAAATTAGGTACGGTGATTATTAGAACCAATGTGAGTACAGATCCTTTGAGGGATTTGGTTACTGCCACAGGCGGAAGCGCCAATGCAAGTGAAAGCCTTAAGGCCTTTAAAGATTACTGGAATAGTAATCCTGGTGGTGAAATAGGAACTACCCACGATGTTGCTGTATATCATGTGCTTTCAAATCCATCTGGTTTAGCATATGTTAACAAGGTAGCCACTGCATATAAGTATGGTACGTTAGGAGGTAATGGTCCTACTAGCTGGGCAAACGGTACGGCGGTTCATGAGGTTGGACATATTTGGAATTTAAGACATACTAATAGCTCCGGAATATTTTATGAAAATAGGCCAAGAAATAATTTAGGTTCTACATCATCTGGAGGTAATGATTATTTTATTAGTGTTATGCATGGATCTGGTAATCATAATATTGGGCGATTTTCCACCGCCGAGGCTCAAGTAGTTAGGCAAGTTCTTAATCAAAAAAGATCAGCAGGTGATTTAATTGCTAATCCTGATCCTGTAAAGCCTTTTGGAGTTTATGATGAGTTTGAAGTGCAGTCTGATGATCCTGTAATAATAGATGTTATTTCTAATGACTATGATGTTAATAATGATGTGTTAGATGTGAGGGTGTTGGATCAAGTTAGTAATTTAGGAGGAACAATTAGTTTATCACCAGGTACAGGACCTGGGGGTAGAAATGAATTAATATATACACCGCCTGCATCCGGACTCAATGGTAGAGATTTTTTTCACTATACTGTTTTTGATACTTCTGGACGTACAGATTTTGGTGCCGTGTATATGTATAGAGAAACATCTCTTTTTAATGAAAACAGTGATGAGTTTTTATTTGATCTAGGGACTCGTACTTCTGCACTTTGGCCGGATTATGATAGAGTACATGGTGATACGTCTAACAGTTTATATGGTTGGACAGATACTTCAGTAGTAGTTGATAGGGATAGAGGAAGTGATTCGGGAACTAATAATCTTAACAGAGATTTATGTATGTCTTCAGAGCCCGCGACCTTTGAAACAAAGGTTCAAAATGGAAATTGGGAAGTGTTAATCACCTTTGGGGATAGATCTTATGCTCATGATGAAATTTTTGTAAAAGCTGAAGGTGTCGATAAGCTAGAGCATATTAGTACGACACCTGCTGTGTATTTTAATAGAAAATTTGAAGTTGAGGTTATGGATGGAAAACTTTCGTTGGAGTTTTCAGATCGAGGCGGAAGCGATTCTAATTGGGTTGCTACTAGGATCATTTTAAGATATTTAGGGGCTTTGAGTGTTGAAGAAAATAGTCTTGAAAAAGTGTTTTCTATGTACCCTAATCCTGTGAAATCAATCTTAAATATGGAAGTAAAAGATCGACTTAATGGAGATATTACTATAGTTAATGTCTTAGGAAGTGTTATGTATTCAAAGGCAAAGGCTTTTGCTAATGGTAAAGTAAAGGTAGATCTTGATAGTTGGGCAAGTGGTGTTTATTTCTTAACTTTTAAAAGAGATAACAGAAAAGTTGTAAAACGGATCATAATTGACTAATAGAAATTAGGTTATTTTAAGACGATAAAAGGCTTGTTTTTAAAACAAGTCTTTTTTATTGTAGAAAAGATCAATTATATCATCTTTTTCAGGGTTGATATTCCATGCCTTCATCCCTGCTTTTATAGCGGTCTCAATATTATTACTATTGTCGTCAATAAAAATACAGTTTTCAGCTTTTAAATTATTGGTATCTAAAACAAACTCAAAAATATCAATACTGGGTTTTCTTAAATGTATTTCATGAGACAGATAAAAGGCATTAAAACAAGCTTTGAATTCTTCATAGAATGCAATATTTTTTTTTATCCATTCTATATGAAGTTCGTTGGTGTTACTTAACAAAATAAGTTTGAATTTGTTTTTAGTTTTTAGATTTTTTATAAAATCTAACCTATACGTTGGAAAGTCTTTTAAAATATTATTCCATAGGTTAATTAATTTACTTTTGGTTAAATGAGGGAATTTTTTGGCGTAAAATTCTATAAAATCATCCGTAGAAATAGTGCCTATTTCATAGTGCTCATTGATCTTGATGATGTCTTCTGAAAGTGCTGAAATACCAAATGCTTTTAGAGATTCTTGAAGCCCATTTTTAATATCTAAATCAATAAAAACATTGCCAAAATCAAATATTAATGTGTTGATCATTTTGATAGGTTTTTAGTGAGTCAGACATGAAATTTTCAATAGATACAGTCATTCCTGATAGTTTGGGTGCTCTAGTACCTTCAAAAAATGTATTTGTACCTTGAAAAACACGAGCTTCATCCCAAAGGTTTTCGTCAATAAACGTTTGAAGGGTTTGCGTGCCGCCTTCAATAATTATAGAGTTGATGTTGTTTTTGTAAAGTATATCACAAATTTGTTTTGCTATAGGTTTTGAAAAATCAATTAGATCACTTGATATTATAAGGGTTTCAGCTTGATTGTTGAAGATAGAAAACGTGTTTGGAATACGGTTTTCTCTGTCAATAACAACTCGAATGGGGTTTAATCCTTTCCAGGTTCTGGTTGTTAAACTTGGGTTGTCGTCTAAAACCGTTGTTGTACCTACTAAAATAGCTTGCTCTTCTGTTCTCCACTTATGAACTAATTGTCTGGAGTATGAATTGGTAATCCAAACAGGTTTTTGTTCGTCTTTAGTTTTAGGAGCTATAAACCCATCAGCTGATTCCGCCCATTTTAAAATAATGTAAGGGCGTTTTTTATTGTGGAATGTAAAAAATCGTTTATGGTGGGTTTTGCAAGCCTCTTCTAAAACACCAACTTTAACATGACATCCGGCATTTATTAATTTGGCAATACCTTGTCCTGCAACTAACTCATTGTCATCAACACATCCTATTACTACATTAGGAATGTTATGTTTTATAATTAAATCAGAACAGGGCGGTGTTTTGCCATGATGTGCACAAGGTTCAAGGGTTGCATATAGTGTGGATTTCTTTAATAGGGATTTATTTGATACCGATGCAATTGCATTGACTTCGGCATGATTTCCACCATACGGACTTGTAAAGCCTTCACCAATAATAGTGTTATTTACCACAATAATGCAGCCAACCATAGGATTGGGTCTGGTAGTTCCTAAACCATTTTTAGCAATTTCAATACAGCGCTTTATGTAAATTTCGTCAATAGTTAACACTAGTATTTTATTTTTATTTCTTCTGTTTTATCAATGTTATAGCTATGAGAAAACCCTAAAATAGTATAATCAATAGTACCTGTGTAGCGGACAGCAACTTTTTTGCTGAACAAACTATTTATTAGTCCGCTTAAATTTTTATTGCTAAACAGGCTATCTTTAGAAATGCTGGTTTTTAAAGGTATTTTAAACTCTTTTTTTGAAGGCACATTAAATGCTTCTGTAGAAACCAAAGCCATTTCGTTATTGTTTATAAAAACTTTAATCTCATCCGTTTTTAGTTTACCACCTACATCGTTGGGGTTTAAAAATACAGCATCAGCACGAATTATAAAATGTTTTGAGGTAGATTCTAAAACGTCTATATTTTCAATGCCTTTAAATTCAGGCTTTTCAGTAATAGTACAGGCAGAGAATAATAAGTATGTTGATAAGATTATAAGCTTTTTCATTTAAAAATTTTGCTATTTGGCGTATCTTCACTGTTTCAATAAACAGTCATTAAGTGGGTAAAGATACTATAGTTATTCGAGAAATAGAACCACAAGATAATACCCTACTTGAGCAGGTTATAAAAGCGTGTTTTCATGAGTTTGAAATTCCGTTAGAAGGTACAGCTTATTCAGATCCTGAAACGGCAAAGATGTATGAATCGTATCAAAACACTAATGAGGTTTATTATGTTATTGATTGTGGAGGAGATATTTTAGGGGGTGGCGGTATAAAGCCCTTAAACAATTTTGAGACTACAGTATGTGAAATTCAAAAAATGTATTTTTCTCCTAAAGTAAGAGGTAAGGGTTATGGTAAGGTTTTATTTAGTAAATGCCTAGAAGTGGCAAAAACTCTGGGGTATGAAAAATGCTATTTAGAGTCGGCCTCTCAATTAAAAGCAGCTATTCATATTTATGAACGTTTTGGCTTTCATCATTTAGAAAAAGCGCTAGGAAATACAGGTCATTATTCTTGTGGTGTTTGGATGATAAAAACATTATGAAGCTAACAGATATTCAAAAGAAATTCAGACTAGATTTGTCGGAAGCCTATCAATTGGAAGAGGTAAACAACTTTTTTTTCATGCTAGTTGAGGCTTATTATGACAAGACTAGGTTAGATATGGCCATGCATCCAGAAATGGAAATTCTGAATCCGCAACTCATTTTGGAGTCTTTAGAGCTTTTGAAAGGTAATAACCCCATTCAATACATTTTAGGGGTGACGGAATTTTACGGTTTGCCCTTTAAAGTTGATGAAAACGTATTGATTCCAAGACCAGAAACCGAGGAGTTGGTAGAATGGGTGTTGCACCATACCGAACCTAATCAGGAAATCAAGATTTTAGATATAGGAACAGGGAGTGGCTGTATTGCTATTTCGCTGGCTAAAAACTTAGTGAATGCCAAAGTTACAGCGCTTGATGTAAGTGCAGAGGCTCTAAGGGTAGCACAATGTAATGCCGTGTTAAATGAGGTGACTGTAAATTTTGTAGAAGCCGATATTCTTAATATACAATCTTTGGCAGATGAAACATTTGATATTATAGTTTCCAATCCGCCTTATGTGCGAGAAAAGGAACAAAAATATATGAAGCCCAATGTTTTAGAAAACGAACCCCATTTGGCTCTATTTGTAAAAGATGATAATGCTTTAAAATTCTATAAAGCCATCACAGAATTTGCTTTGACTAATTTGGTTAGAGACGGGCAGTTACTTTTTGAAATAAATGAATTTTTAGGAAAAGAAATGATTATGCTTTTACAGAAGTATAATTTTAAACAAATTGAATTAAAACAGGATATCTTCAAGAAAGATAGAATGATAAAAGGTGTTAAGAATTGATGAATACCATTGAACAGCAGATTGAAAATTTACGTAAAGAATTAAGAGCGCATAATTACAGCTATTATGTGTTAGATAACCCAACTATTTCAGATTTTGATTTTGATGTAAAGCTAAAGCAACTTCAAGAGTTAGAAGAAAAACATCCTGAATATTTTGATGCCAATTCACCAACACAACGGGTAGGTGGTGCTATTACCAAAAATTTTGAAACGGTAGTGCATGAGCATCGAATGTATTCACTTGATAATTCCTATTCGAAAGCCGATTTACAAGATTGGGAAACTAGAATTAAAAAATTAGTTGATGGAGACATTCAATATACCTGTGAGTTAAAGTATGATGGAGCGTCTATTAGTTTGACTTATGAAAACGGAATATTAATAAAAGCAGTGACACGTGGTGATGGATTTCAAGGAGATGATGTAACTGCTAATGTTAAAACTATTAAATCGGTTCCTTTAAAATTAAAAGGAGATTATCCTGAAAAATTCGATATAAGGGGGGAAATTGTTTTGCCTTTTGATGGGTTTAATAAAATGAACCAAGAACGCATAGAAATGGGAGAAGAACCTTATAGAAATCCAAGAAATACCGCTTCGGGAAGTTTAAAATTACAAGACAGTAGTGAGGTTGCCAAGCGGCCGTTAGAATGTTTACTTTATAATATAACAGGAATAAACTTAAAAATAAACACGCAATATGAATCTTTAGAAAAAGCCAGAGCATGGGGTTTTAAAGTACCCGATGCTGCTACATTAGCCAATTCAATTGATGAGGTATTAGCGTTTATAGAATATTGGAATGAACGTAGGTATAACTTGCCTTATGAAACAGATGGGGTTGTGGTAAAGGTAAACAGTTTGCAACAACAGGAAGAGTTAGGGTATACGGCCAAAGCACCGCGCTGGGCAATGGCTTATAAGTTTAAGGCAGAGCAAGTATCTACTAAACTTAATAGTATTTCATATCAGGTTGGGAGAACGGGAGCTATTACTCCTGTAGCCAATTTAGAACCCGTAGAATTAGCAGGAACTACAGTAAAGAGAGCATCCTTACACAACGCAGATCACATAGAAAAACTCGATGTGCGTGCAGGAGATACTGTGTTTGTAGAGAAAGGAGGGGAAATTATTCCAAAAATCTTGGGTGTCGATTTGAGTATGCGTTCTGAAGATTCAGAGCCTACAACATATATTTCGCAGTGCCCAGAGTGTGGAAGTGCTTTAATTAGGCAAGAAGGCGAAGCACAGCATTATTGCCTTAATTATGCGGGATGTAACCCTCAAATTATTGGAAGGATTCAACATTTTATTTCAAGAAAAGCTATGGATGTTGATGGTTTAGGTGGAGAAACGGTGGCTTTACTGGTTAATGAAGGGTTGATTTCTAATTATTCTGATTTGTATGAATTAACAAAAGATCAGTTGATTCCTTTAGAACGAATGGCAGAAAAAAGTGCTGATAATCTGATTCAAGGCATAGCAGCATCAAAATCAATAAGATTTGAACGTGTTTTGTATGCTTTAGGAATTAGGTATGTGGGAGAAACAGTAGCCAAAAAATTAGCTAAGCACTATAAAAATATAGATAGCATTATGGCGGCCACACAGGAAGAATTGATAAATGTTAATGAGATTGGCGTAAAAATAGCTGAAAGTGTTATAGAGTTCTTTTCTTCGGTTGAAAATATAAGAATCATTACCAGATTAAAACAGTTTGGCGTGCAATTATCAATGACTGAAACCGAATTGGCAGGGCAAACCGAGCTGCTTAAAGGAGATACCGTGGTGATTACAGGAGTCTTTGAGACCATTTCAAGAAATGAACTTAAAAAACTCATTGAAGACAATGGAGGAAAGGTGAGTAGTTCTATATCATCAAAAACGAGTTATATTGTTGCTGGGGCTAACATGGGGCCAAGTAAAAAAACGAAAGCAGAAAAACTAGGAGTGTTAGTTATAAATGAAAGTGAATTTTTACAAAAGTTAAATTAATAGTGTATTTCATCGATAAAATTATGTTTTTTAACGATTTTTTTAAATAGTTTTTTATGTTTGTGTACTAACTCGAAGTTGTTATTATGCAAAAATCCAAAATAATAGGAGGTATAGTCTTTATAGTCTATCTAGTCTTTATGATTTTAGAATTTAGCGAGCATTACAGTTTCGCTTTTCTTTTAGATTCATTAATGGTACCCCTAATAGGTGTGGCTTATTTTTATTCAAAAACGCCAAAGAATATTTTCTTCTTATTATTCTTACTGTTTTATACGCTTTCAGATATTATAGGGGTTGTTACGCATGTACTAACTTATTATAATCTTAGTGAACCGGAATCTTTGGTTTTTTACAAGTATGATTACTATATAGGGAATACTTTGTATATTTTTTCATATGTGTTTTTATTGATTAGAGTTGCCTCTAAAATATCCTTTTTTCATGTTTTAAGGCATTTGAAAGTGCATGTTATTGTATTAATCGGACTGAGTGTTTATTTGGTATATGTATTGCAAAACATTATTAATAAAGATCTTGAATATGAGTATGAATATAGTGTAGAATTGGTTTATAATATTATAGTCCTTTTATTATTGTCTGCCGCTCTACTTAATTACTTTTATAGAGAAAACAAACGTTCTCTATTTATGTTTTTGGGTACATTATGCATTGTGTTTGCTGAAGTACTTGATGTAGCTTATATCTACATTGATCAGAAAAGTATTTTGAATGTAACGGCTGCTTCTTTAACATTAGCTGCATTTTATTTTTATTGTAAGCAAACTAAGTTTAGAGATGTTATTTATAGAAAAGAGGAAGAGAAATATATGATGGTTGAATAAGCGCGTAAGTTTTGCTTGTCATGTGTTTCTTTTTTGCTAAAATAAGATGAATCACACCTGGATAAATCTTGTTAAATTAATATAGAAGTTCCTTCTGCCGATTTTTCATTCTCTTTGTCAAAGTAAAAATCTATGCGTCCTAAATTGATGCCATAACACCCCACCTGATTTACTAATACATGTTTATCATCGACATTTTTTACAATAGTTGGTTTGGGTAAAAAGGTATGAGTGTGTCCGCCTATTATTAAATCAATATTATTGGTGCCTTTGGCTAGATTTAGATCGCATATTTTATCGGGGGTGTTTTTATAATAATATCCAAGATGAGATAGGCAAATGATTAAATCACAATCCTGTTCGTGTTTTAATATTCGGGTCATTTCCTGAGCTGTTTCAATAGGGTCTAAATATTTGGTTTCTTTAAATAATTCATGATTTACTAAGCCATCTAATTTTATACCTAATCCAAACACGCCTATTTTAATGTCGTTTTTAAAGAAAATTTTGTAAGGTTTTGTATGTGTGTGCATGATGGTGTTTGAAAAATCATAATTAGCTATTATAAATTCAAACTCAGCATGCGGTAATTGGTCATACAAACCGTCAATACCGTTGTCAAAATCATGATTTCCCAAAGTGGCAGCATCATATTTTAGCATGCTCATAAGTTTAAATTCAAGTTCACCACCGTAATAGTTAAAATAAGGAGTGCCTTGAAATATGTCGCCAGCATCGAGCAAAAGGGTGTTTGGATTTTCTTTTCTAATGGAATCAATCAAACTAGCACGTCTGGCCACACCACCTTGTTTAGCATTCTTGTTGCCACTTGAATTAAAAGCGTCAATATGACTGTGTACATCATTAGTATGCAGAATGGTAATTTGTTTTTGCGCACCTAAAGAAGAAAATGACTGTATGCCAAAACCTCCTATAGCGGTTAGTGCCGTTGCTGCTGTTGCTTTTTGAAGAAAATATCTACGCTTCATGTGCTTTCAACTAGTTGTTTATTTGAATAAATCTGTTGTCAATAACAGGTTGTATGGTGTCTATTTTTTTAAAATTATCTAAAATGATAGATCTAATTTTATAATTTAAGTTGAAAACAGTATCACTTTCTTTAAAAAAGTCCATATGGTCTCCTCCATGATGTAAATAATCACTTGTTGCTACGTAATATTTTTTTTCAGGATTAATAGCTTCATTATTTATTTCGGCTTTTACTAATTCATAATTTTTATTGATTACAAGTTGTAATTTTGAAATAGGATGCGCTTGTTTTGACTGAATTAAGTAGTTTATCATTTTAAATATGGTCGTTCCTTTAAGCGGTACTACAACGATGCTGTTTTCAAAAGGCATAAGTTCATAAGCATGGCTTGCTGTAATATTTCCTTGTGGTAAATTTGATCGGATACCTCCATAATTTAATAGCACCATATCAATATTTTTACCTGTTCTTTTTTTAAATACGGGGTTGGCTTCATCAAAAATAATATCTACCATATAGTTCCCAATTGCCGTGTTAAATGTGCCGTTTGTTTTAGCATATGTTTTTACTGAGTAGGCTAAAACACTATCCAAGTCTTTTTTTATATGAGTACGGTAAGGCTCTATAAAATCTTCAACCTCAGACTTTTTTAAAAGCGAGTCTGAAACTGTGATTTGGTTGGCTTCAATTTTTGTTAAATGCCATGATTTGTTTTTACAACTAAAAAAAAATAAAAAATTTAACAAAATAAAGAAAAGTGTAATCCTCATATGAAAAAAGATAAATTGAATGTACTTTTGTTACCTTTGCGCAAACCATAAAGGTAGAATGATTTTAAAAGGTTTTAAAGAAAAATCTATTAAAAAGAAGTTAAATAAATTGTTGTCAGAACGATGTGTTAATACTTCTGATAATAAGGTAGCTAGCGTTGGTGTTGTTGTAAATATTGATGAGTTTGAAAGTATTGATGTCTTTGAGCAATTAGTTTCAACCTTGGGTGTTAATGCTAATAGACTAAAAGTTATTTCTTTTTCAGAGCATATAACAGAAGATTTAAATACTTGGGATGAACGTTACAATCCTAAAGATTTTTCTTGGGATGGAGCAGTGAAAAATACAAGTTTGCAATCCTTTTTAGACACTAATTTTGATGTGCTTATTAGTTATTATGAGCAAGATAAGTTAGAATTGAAATTGATAACAGCATCGTCAAAAGCAATGTTTAAAATTGGAACATTAGAGTCTGATATGCGATTAAATGATTTAATTATTAAAATACCATTAAAAGCATTCGATGTATTTAAAGAGGAAGTCTTTAAGTATTTAAAAATATTAAATAAAATAGAGTAGAATGAGTAAATTTTTAGGGACAGGTGTTGCACTCGTTACCCCATTTAATGAAGATTTAAGCGTTAATCATGAAGCGCTTACTAATATTGTAAACTATAATATAGAAAACGGTACAGATTATTTGGTAATATGTGGTACTACAGGAGAAAGTGTTACACTTACCAAAGAAGAGAAAAAAAAGGTTATTCAAATTATAGTGCAAGCTAACCATGGGCGTGTGCCTTTGGTGTTAGGTATTGGGGGGAATAATACATCGTCTATCATTGAAGAGATTCAGTCTACAGATTTAAGAGATATTGACGCTATTTTATCTGTGTCACCTTATTATAGTAAACCAACTCAAGAAGGTATTTATCAGCATTTCAAAGCGATTGCAGAAGCATCGCCTGTAGATGTTATTTTATATAATGTACCAGGAAGAACCTCAAAAAATATGGAGCCAGAAACCACTTTGAGGTTGGCCAATGATTTTGCGAATGTTATTGGTGTGAAAGAAGCAGGTAATAATATGTCTCAATATTATGAGCTTATTAAGAATAAACCTGAAGATTTCTTAATCATTTCTGGTGATGACGATTTAGCTTTAGGGGTTGTTTTAGCTGGAGGTGCTGGTGTGATTTCTGTAATTGGGCAAGCATTTCCTAAAGAATTTTCTCAAATGATTAAATTGGGCTTGCAAGGAGATGCCAAAGAAGCTTTTAAACTACATTTTAAGTTAATGGATGTTATTGGGTATATTTTTGCTGAAAATAACCCAGCAGGTATTAAAGCGGTATTAGAAACTTTAGGTTTATGTGCAGATAGGGTACGTTTACCTCTCGTATCGGCATCACAAGCATTAAAAGAAAACATAAAAAGTTTTGTAGAAGCATTCTAGTTTTGGGAAGGAAGATTAAAGATCCAGGGGTAGGAAATGTATCGGTGCAATTTGCAAAACGCATGATTAACAACCGTGGAAGCTTTAATGTGTTGCATGAAAATAAACCGCGTCGTTTTTCTGAAGCCTACAACTATTTGGTTACTATTTCTTGGTCGCAGTTCTTTGGTCTTTCTCTTATAACATACATGTTGGCCAATGTTTTGTTTGCATTGATTTACTTGTTGTTGGGTATTGAAGATATTACACAACCTAGTGGTGATGTGTTTAAAGATTTTTTAAAAGCCTTTTTTTTCTCATCCCAAACATTTACAACAGTTGGTTATGGTGTCTTGGCCCCCAAAGGTATTTTTAGTGGTATTGTGTCTTCAATAGAAGCTTTTGTAGGACTCATGTTTTTTGCTTTTACCACAGGTTTATTGTATGGCCGCTTTTCAAAACCAAGAGCCGCTATTCGTTTTAGTGAATATATGGTTTTAAGAGATTTTGAAGACGGTAAGGCGCTTATGTTTAGAATTGAAAATGACCGAAAAAGCACCATGATAAACCCTAAAGTTTCGGTGACTTTTGTGCATACCAAAGAAAATGAGAAAGGTGAGTATGTTAATGACTTTTACGCTTTAAAGTTAGAGCGAGATACCATTAAGTACTTGCCTACTACCTGGACTTTGGTTCATGAAATTGACCAAGATAGCCCGCTTTTTGGGTACTCAGATGAAGCACTTATCAAGCAACATGGGGAGTTGCTCATTATGGTGAGTTATTATGATGAGTCGTTTAATCAGGAAGTTCACCAGTTATATTCTTATTTACTAAAGGATACAAAGCTTAATTGTAAATTTATAAAGGCCTATTATTACAATGATGCCGGTGACATGATTCTTGATCATGAATTGTTTGATGCTATTGAACCCTTAAAAAGTTAAATATAACTTAAACCTTGTGAATGCTTATATTTAGCCATTACTTTAGCTTGAAATATTATTTTTAAAATCCATATTATTAACTTAATTTTGCATTCTGTTTAAAAATCTATGAATAAATTTTTATACATATTAATAACTTTCTTTGTTTTAAGTAGTTGTAGCGAATATCAAAAGGTATTAAAGTCAACCGATATTGGTGCAAAGTTTAAAGCAGGCGAAGCGCTTTATAATGATGGCAAGTATGCTAAAGCGAATAAGTTATTTGCTCAAATTGTACCAAATTACAGAGGGAAGCCACAAGCAGAAAAACTGATGTATCTGTACTCAAGTTCTTTCTATAAAATGAAAGATTACTACGTTGCAGGTTATCAATTTGAGCGTTTTGCTTCAAGTTACCCTAAAAGTGAAAAACTAGAGGAGGCGTCTTTTTATGCGGTGAAAAGTTATTTTATGCTTTCGCCAAGGTATAGTAAAGATCAAAAAGAGACTAAAGAAGCGGTTGAAAAGTTACAAGAGTTTATAAACCTGTTTCCAGACTCAGAGTATGTGCCTGAAGCAAATCAAATGGTAAAAGAATTGGTTTTTAAATTAGAAAAGAAGGCTTTTGAAATAGCTAAACAATATAATACCATATCAGATTATCAAGCTTCAATCAGGTCTTTTGACAACTTTATATTTGAATTTCCAGGATCAAAACTAAAAGAAGAAGCCTTGTTTTATAGGTTAGATTCAGCTTATAAATTAGCAGTTAATAGTGTAGAAAGAAAACGACAAGATAGACTTGAAACAGCTAAAGATTATTCTAAAGCATTCAAGAAATTATTTGCTAGTTCAAAGTATATTGAAGACGTTGATGATATGGCAAATATTATAGAAAAGGAATTAAAAAATTACAGCTCAAAAAGTTAAACAAATAGTAACAATGGATTTAAAAAAAATCAATGCTCCTGTAAATACAGTAACGTATGACAGAAATCAAATAGATGAACCAACTGGAAACATCTATGAATCAATTTCTATCATTGCTAGACGTGCAGATCAAATTAACACAGAGATTAAAAAAGAACTTATTGATAAGTTAGAAGAGTTTGCTACTTACAATGATAGTCTTGAAGAAATCTTTGAAAATAAAGAGCAAATTGAGGTCTCAAAATTTTATGAAAAATTACCAAAACCTCATGCATTAGCCGTTCAAGAATGGTTAACAGATAAAGTTTATTTTAGAAATACTGAGGACGATTCTCAGGAATAATTTCTTATGAGTATATTAAGCGGTAAGAACATCCTGTTAGGTATTACTGGTGGTATTGCCGCTTATAAAACTGCTTCATTAGTAAGGCTGTTTGTAAAATCTGGTGCACATGTAAAAGTAGTCATGACGCCATCTTCAAAAGATTTTATAACACCCTTAACGTTATCAACGCTTTCAAAAAATCCAGTATATTCTTCTTTTACAGATGAATCAGATGATAATGCTGTTTGGAATAGTCATGTAGATTTAGGGTTGTGGGCCGATTTGTTTGTAGTAGCACCAGCAACAGCAAATACCATGAGTAAAATGGCTAATGGGGTTTGTGATAATCTGTTATTAGCTACATATTTATCGGCTAAATGTCCAATTTATTACGCACCAGCTATGGATTTGGATATGTACAAGCATCCTTCAACCATCAAATCGTTTGAAAAACTCAACGCTTTTGGGCATGTTATGATTCCTGCTACCAGTGGAGAATTAGCCAGTGGGTTAGTTGGTGAAGGCCGAATGGCTGAACCAGAGGATATTGTGTGTTTTCTGGAGCAGGATATTTTAAATAAACTGCCACTAAAAGATAAAACAGTTTTAATTACAGCAGGACCAACTTATGAAGCGATAGATCCGGTGCGTTTTATTGGGAATCATTCCAGTGGGAAAATGGGGTTTGAGATTGCCAAAGTTGCTGCAAATTTAGGAGCACAGGTTGTTTTGGTAAGTGGGCCTACACATGAAAGTTTAAATCATGCTCTAGTTACTGTTGTTCCAGTGGTAAGTGCTCAAAACATGTATGATGAGGTTCATAAGTACTTTGAAGCATGTGATATTGCTATATTATCGGCTGCCGTAGCAGATTTTACACCAAAAGAAGTAGCTGTGCAAAAAATAAAAAAGGCTTCAGATACGTTAATAATAGAATTAAGTAAAACTAAAGATATATTGGCGTCATTGGGAGCTATTAAAACAAAGCAGTATCTGGTAGGTTTTGCTTTAGAAACCAACAACGAATTAAAACATGCTAAAGAAAAACTTAAAAAGAAGAATTTAAATTTAATTGTTTTAAATTCGTTGAATGATAAAGGGGCTGGATTTAAAACCGATACCAATAAAGTTACTTTTATTGATGATCAAGAGGTGGTGACCGCACATCAATTGAAGTCTAAAACGGAGGTAGCTTCAGATTTGCTTAACAAAATTATGTTAGAAATTAATGCGTAACATTTTAGTTTTAATAGTATGCTGCTTAACCATTAAAGGTTTTTCACAAGAGTTGAATTGCAATGTGGTTGTTAATGCTCAGCAAACTGGGAATGAAAATTTTCCTATTTTCAAAACACTTGAAAAGCAAATTACGGAGTTTGTTAACAATACAAAATGGACAGATAAAACATTCAAAACTCAGGAGCGTATTAATTGCACTATGGTTATTAATGTAAATAACTATAGTGGAGAATCGTTTCAGGCCGCTTTGCAAGTTCAATCGTCAAGACCTGTTTTCGAATCATCATTTAGTACACCTATTTATAATTTTAATGATAAAGATTTTAATTTTAGGTATTTAGAGTTTCAAAACCTTATATACAATCCTACCCAATTTGAATCTAATTTAATATCCGTGTTAGCGTTTCATGTGTATATGATATTAGCCTTAGATGCCGATACATTTTCAGAAAAAGGAGGTGATGAATATTATAAACAAGCGCAAATAATTACTAATTTTTCCCAGCAAGGGAATTATAAAGGCTGGAAAGTAGAAGATGGTTTACAAAGTAGGTTTGCACTGATAGATAATGTGCTTTCTCCAACCTTTAAAGAATATAGGGCGGTGCTTTACAATTATCACAGAAAAGGTTTAGATGTGATGAGTAGTGATGTAAAAACAGGTAAAACAGAAATAGCAGAAGCTATAAAAATGTTTTTACCTATGAATAGCAGAAGACCAAACTCCTTTTTGTTACGTACTTTTTTTGATGCTAAGTCTGATGAAATTGAACAAATTTTCTCTGGAGGCCCTCAGGTAAATATAGCTAGCGTAAAAGACGCTCTTCAAAAAGTGGCGCCCATGTATAGTACAAAGTGGCAAAGTATAAGGTTTTAAATCAGCCTTGTTTTAAAACGGTTTTACACCTATATTTAAGTTTTAAATTTAACCCAATAAATCACTGTGTTAGCATCACTATCAATAAAAAATTATGCATTAATTGATCAACTTCAAGTAGATTTTAATAATGGATTTTCAATTATAACAGGTGAAACTGGAGCAGGGAAATCTATTCTATTAGGGGGCTTGTCATTAATTTTAGGAAAACGGGCAGATTTAAGTAGCTTGAAAGATGCTACCCAAAAATGTATCATTGAGGCCGTTTTTAATGTTTCTGGTTACAAATTGCAGTCCCTTTTTAAAGATATGGGTTTTGATTATGATGACTTTACTATTATAAGAAGAGAAATTTTACCTTCGGGGAAATCAAGGGCATTTGTTAATGATTCGCCAGTAAATTTATCAGGTTTACAGGTTTTGGGAGAACGTTTAATAGATATTCATTCGCAACATCAAACATTACAATTAACCAATCAAGACTCTCAGTTTCAAATCATTGATGCTTTAGCAGATAATGGTCTGGATTTAGAAATATATCAAGCTGAACTTAAACGTTTTAAAAGGTTACAAACGGCCTTGAAAGAATTGGAATTGTTTAAGGCTGAAGCACTTAAAGAATACGATTATAATTCGTTTCTATTAAATGAATTAGTTGAAGCTCAATTGGTGGAAGGAGAAGAAGAAGCACTCGAAGAAGAATTTGAAACCTTAAATAATGTTGAGCAAATCAAAGAGCTTTTGGCGGGAGCTCATCATTTACTAGAAGATGAACAAATTGGAATAATCACTTCGTTAAATCATTTAAAACAGGTTTTTCAAAAGCTTTCTGGGGTATCATCAAAGTATCAGGAGCTTTATGAAAGAGTTAATAGTAGTTTTATCGAGTTAGATGATTTGTTTAGTGAAGTACATGATTTACAAGAGGGCTTAGATGCCGATCCGATACGTTTAGAGCAAGTTGATACTAAGCTTAAAATATTGCATAATTTAATGCAAAAACATGTAGCGTCGAATGTTTCAGAGTTGATTGAAGTTAAATTAAAACTAGAAGAAAAGGTTTTTGAAACGCAACATTTAGATGAAAATATTGAAAAGAAAACCCTAGAAATTTGTTTAAAAGAAACAGAACTAAATGAATTATCGGATAATATTCATAAGAAGCGCTTAGAGGTGGTACCTAATTTAAAACAACAATTGGAGTCTGTTTTAAGTAATTTAGGGATGCCAAATGCCCAATTTCATATAGATATTACTAAGAGTGACACCTTCTATGCTAACGGGAAAGATAATTTAACGTTTTTGTTTTCAGCCAATAAAGGGGGGCATTTTAACGAATTGAAAAAAGCGGCTTCAGGTGGTGAATTATCTAGAATCATGCTGGCTATTAAGTCGGTGTTAGCTCAGTATATTCAGCTTCCTACCATTATGTTTGATGAGATTGATACAGGGGTTTCGGGTGAAATATCAAATAAAATGGGTGATATTATGTTGCAAATGAGTAAAACCATGCAGGTGTTTTCTATTACGCATTTACCGCAAATTGCAGCCAAAGGACACTCGCATTTCAAGGTTTATAAAAAAGATGTTGATGATATAACGCAAACCAATTTGCGTAAATTGAACCATGATGAACGTATCGTTGAAATCGCTCAAATGCTTGGAGGAAAAGAGGTGTCAACTTCAGCTATAGCACATGCAAAAGAATTACTCAATTAATTAGTATCTTTGTGCGCTGAATAACCAATTAAAATACAAATTCAATATACATGTATAACTTATTAAAAGGAAAAAGAGGAATCATTTTTGGAGCATTAGATTCAAATTCAATTGCTTGGAAAACTGCCGAACGTGTTCATGAAGAAGGTGGACAGTTTGTGTTAACTAACGCACCTGTTGCCATGCGTATGGGGCAAATTAATGAACTTGCCGAAAAAACAGGTTCTCAAATTATTCCAGCTGATGCCACATCATTGGAAGATTTACAAAATCTAGTTGAAAAGTCCGTGGAAATATTGGGAGGTAAAATTGATTTTGTATTACATTCTATAGGTATGTCTATTAATGTTAGAAAAGGAAGACATTATACAGATCAAAATTATGATTGGACTCAGAAAGGAACAGATGTTTCTGCCATGTCTTTTCATAAAGTTATGCAAGTGCTTTACAAGCAAGATGCCATGAATGAATGGGGAAGTATTGTTGCGTTGAGTTATATGGCTGCGCAACGTGTGTTCCCTGACTATAATGATATGGCTGATAATAAGGCATATTTAGAAAGCATTGCGCGTAGTTTTGGATATTTCTTTGGAAGAGATAAAAAAGTAAGAGTAAATACTATTTCACAATCTCCTACACCAACAACGGCAGGAAGTGGTGTAAAAGGATTTGATGGTTTTATATCTTATGCAGAAAAAATGTCTCCACTAGGAAATGCAACGGCTTTAGATTGTGCTAATTATACTGTGACATTATTCAGTGATTTAACAAAACGCGTAACACTTCAAAACCTTTATAATGATGGAGGTTTTAGTAATATGGGTGTGAGTGATGCTGTGATGTCTGCTTTTGTTGGAGACGAAGAATAATTAAGATAAAATATACAGATTGAGCCACCGTAAAAACGGTGGCTTTTTCATTACATTTGTGTTATGGCATTGCAGTTTTCATTTATCATTCCCGTGTACAACCGGCCAGACGAAGTTCAAGAACTTTTAGAGAGTTTTATGGAGCTTGAAGGTAAAAAGGAGTTTGAAATTGTAATTGTTGAAGATGGCTCTACATTGCCTTCAAAATCAATCGTTGAGGCTTTTAATGACACATTACATGTGTCATACTACTTTAAAGAAAATTCAGGTCCTGGAGATTCTAGAAACTATGGTATGAGAAAAGCAAAAGGCAATTATTTTATCATTTTAGATTCTGATTGTATTTTGCCACCACAGTATTTAACTGAAGTAAAAAGGAGTTTAAACGAGGATTATGTAGATTGTTTTGGTGGACCAGATGCGGCACATCATTCATTTACCAATTTGCAAAAGGCTGTAAATTTTTCAATGACCTCTTTTCTAACAACGGGCGGAATAAGAGGGGGTAAAAAGCATTTAGATACGTTTCAGCCAAGGAGTTTTAATATGGGCTTATCAAAAAAAGCCTTTGAAGCCTCAGGAGGTTTTGGACGAATACACCCTGGTGAAGACCCCGATTTATCAATTAGACTATGGGATTTGGGTTATAGAACCAAGTTAATCTCAAAAGTTTTTGTGTATCACAAACGTAGAATTTCATGGCAAACATTTTACAAGCAAGTGAACAAGTTTGGTTTGGTACGCCCTATTTTAAATAAATGGCATCCGTCAACAAAAAAAATAACCTATTGGTTTCCTACATGTTTTAGTTTGGGGCTCATAGCTTCTATAGTGTTATTGGGGTTAGATATAAAATGGCCTATTTTTTTATATGTACTATATTTTTTAATGGCTTTTGTTTTAGGGTTTATTAGTGAGAAAAACGTTAAGGTAGCCTTGTTAGTTATTCCTGCTATTATTATTCAATTTTTTGGCTATGGTATAGGGTTTTTGAAGTCTACCATAGTGGTTTTTATATGTAAAAGAGCGCCTGAAGTATACTTTCCTAAGTTATTTTTTGAAGCCCCATGATAAAACAATTAAGATCATTATTAATCGCTTCTATTAAAAACAGAAAAATAAATGTTTTTCTTTTGTTTTTTGTATTGGCATTTGTCATTTTAATTTTCACCAAGCTTTCAAAGGAATATACAAATACCATTCCTTTTGCCATTCAGAAAATGCATGTCCCGCAGGAGTATGTCATTTTAAACGATACAGCAAAAGTGAATATTACCCTTAAAACACATGGGTTTAAATGGCTTAGTTATTATTTTTCTAAACCTAAAATAAAAGTAGATTTTAAAAAAGATGTGTATAAAGAAGGTAGCTTTTTTGTTTATAGTAAATCGAAGGCATATCTAAATAATACGCAGTTTGATAAGGCTGTGGAGTTGCTTAATATAAATCCAGAAAAATTGACCTTCAAATTTGATGTGAATCAGGTTAAAAAATTACCAGTAAAGATAAACACACAAATTGCTTTTAGTCCAGGTTATGATAAGGCTTCAAATATGGTTTCAGAACCAGACTCTATTGTGATTATTGGGCCTAAAGCTCTGGTGTCTTCGTTTAGTTTTTTAGAAACAGAACCATTGGTGTTGAAGGATGTTAGAAGCCATATCTCACAACCTGTGGCTATTAATTTACCACAAAATCAACCTGATTTAAAATTCTCTCACAAAAAGGTGGTTATAAAAGCTGGAGTAGAAAAGTTTACCGAAGGTGCTGTAAAAGTTCCTGTAACTTTAATAAATGTACCCAATGGTGTGAAGGTTAAATATTTTCCAAAGGATATTTCAGTATCTTACTATGTAAGTTTGTCAAACTTCAAGAGTGTCACAAATAAAAGTTTTAAGGTGGTCGGTGACTTTAATAATGCAAAAGGAGATCAAGCGTTTTTAAAATTAGAGGTGGTTGAAATACCTAAAACGGTAAGAAATGTAAAACTGAGTCAGAAACAAATAGAATTTATAATTGTAAAATGATAGTTGTTGGACTTACTGGAGGTATTGGTAGTGGTAAAACCACAGTAGCAAAACTTTTTGAAGATTTTGGTGTTCCCGTATACATTGCAGATATAGAAGCTAAAAAGCTTATGAATCAATCAAAGGTTATCAAGCGAAAATTGATTCAGTTGTTTGGTGAAGAAGCCTATAAAGGAGGGGTGTTAAACAGACCTTTTCTTGCAGATGCTATTTTTAATAATGAGGTTTTTCTGGAAAAAATGAATTCAATTATTCACCCCAGAGTGGCGCGGCATTTTGAGAAATGGATAGCAAAACAAAATGTGCCATATGTGATAAAAGAAGTTGCTATACTATTTGAAAATGGTGGGTACAAGGTATGTGATTATGTGATAACAGTGACGGCGCCTAAAGAAACCAGAATAAAGCGTTTATTGAAACGCGATCATACTTCGGTAGCTAGAATAGAAGCTATAATGCGAAATCAATGGACAGATGAAGCCCGTATAGAGCGATCTGATTTTGTTATTGAAAATATAAATCTTGAAAAGACTAAAGAGAAAGTTGCTCAAATTCATAAGGAAATCATTACAAATATTAAATTTTAACATTTTTGTTAACATTAGGTTAAAAGGACAGGAGGCTAAATGTTAAAATGTTAATTTTGATTGATGAGCAAAAGAAAATTCATCCTGTTAATAATACTCATGAGCTTGTCGCTTATCGGTATTATTTCCATACAGGCTTACTATATAAATGATGCTGTAAACAACGAAAAAGACCGTTTTAAATTTAACGTTCTTACGGTATTGAATTATGTGGCAAATACTATTGAAGACAATGAGTCTGAGAAGTATTTTGCTGAATATATGAGTCTTGATAAAGAAAAGAAAACAGATGAAGATGCCGTTTCTCAACTACTAATTTATCAAAAGAATAACAGTACCAAAGAAACGCTTATTTATAAAAGTAATGTGCTTGAAGAAGATTATAAATTGTCTTCGTCGCTCTTTGACATTGGTTTAGATAGTTTAGATATAAACAATATTATTGGAAATTCAACAACCGAAATTTTTACTGATGTAGGTTCTGAAAAGGATTTAAAAAGTCCAATTTCTAAAATAGTAAGAAGCGGTGCTATTGATGAAGCCCAACGTCTTAGTTTTGATAAAAGTTTTAAGGAAGTTTCTAAAAGGAAGCCCGTGCATAAACGCGTTTCAGAAAACGAAATAAGAAACTTATTGTCTGAACGCCTAAACAAATACGGTATTAATATTGATTTTGAGTTTGCGGTGTATGATGGTGATTTGTTAACCAAAGTACACAGTGATAATTTTGAGAATGAAGCAAAGTCAACGTTTGATGTGTCGTTGTTTAGAGATGAAAACAATAGAGGGCTTTATCGCTTATTAGTAAATTTTCCAGGAGATAAAAAGTTTATTCTCTCAGGAGTGATAGGGATGATTATGCTTTCGGTAATTTTTACTTCCATTATTATCATTGCCTATTCAAGTGCTCTTTATCAATTAATCAAACAACGTAAAATCGCTCAAATTAAAACAGATTTTATCAATAATATGACCCACGAATTTAAGACACCAATAGCAACCATTAATCTTGCTCTTGATGCTATAAAAAATCCTAAGGTTATTGATGATAAAGAGAAGGTAATTCGTTATCTTTCAATGATAAAGGAAGAGAATAAACGAATGCATGCTCAAGTTGAAAATGTGTTGCGTATATCTAAGTTAGAAAAGAATGAGCTTAATATTAGTAAAGATAGAGTAAAACTGCATGATTTAATAAGTGATGCTATTACGCATGTAGAACTTATTGTAGAAGACAGAAAAGGATATATTAAAACCTATTTAAATGCAGATAAATCGTCTGTTTTAGCGAATGAAACTCATTTTACCAACGTTATTGTAAATATATTGGACAATGCTATTAAGTATTCGCCAGAAGCGCCAAAGATTGAAGTTTATACAGAGAATGTAGGCACAAACATTATATTGAAAGTTAAAGATCATGGCAGCGGAATGAGTAAAGCTGCTGCCAAAAGAGTTTTTGAGAAATTTTATAGAGAACATACAGGAAACATTCATAATGTGAAGGGTCATGGTTTAGGATTGGCCTACGTTAAACGTATTGTTGAAGACCATCAAGGTCATGTATCAGTAGAATCAGAAAAAGACAAAGGAAGTACATTTATTATAAAACTTCCGCTAATATCATAGTTATGGAAGAATTCAAAAAAAGAATATTATTAGTAGAAGACGATCCTAATTTTGGAACCGTACTAAAAGATTACTTAATGATGAATGATTATGAGGTAACTCATGCCAAAAATGGTATGGAGGGCTTTGAAAAATTCAGAAAGGATGATTTTGATTTATGTATTCTTGATGTCATGATGCCTTATAAGGATGGCTTTACTTTAGCTAAAGAGATAAGGGAAAAAAATTCAGATGTGCCTATTATCTTTTTAACTGCTAAAACCATGAAAGAAGATGTTTTGAAAGGGTATAAGGTTGGGGCTGATGACTATTTGAATAAACCTTTTGATAGTGAAGTGCTGTTAATGAAAATTAAAGCCATCATTCAGCGTAAGGCTACTGAAACTATTTCAGATAGTAAACAGTTTGAATTTAAGATAGGTCGTTTTGATCTTAATTCAAAACTCCGATTTTTACGATTTGATGGTGGGGATCCAGTAAAGCTATCTCCAAAGGAAAATGAACTACTACGTTTATTAGCGCTTCATGAAAATGATTTAATGCCAAGAGAATTAGCTTTAACAAAGATATGGCGAGATGACAATTACTTCACGTCAAGAAGTATGGATGTATATATTGCTAAGCTGCGTAAATATTTAAAATTAGACGAGAAAGTAGAAATACTTAACATTCATGGTGAAGGCTTTAGGTTGGTAGTGAATGATTAAGTAATAATTGCTTTAAATGATATCAAAAAATCCAGCGAAGGCTGGATTTTTTGATTATATAAAATTATTATACAAGTTGTTCACTTATCCAGTTTTTAAATTCATAAAAATTTTGTGGGGCTACACCATGGCCAACCGGAAATTCTGAATATTTATTTTTTATGCCTAAACTATTTAAAAAGTTAGGTGTTTGTCTGGCCCAGTCTACAGGAATTACCTGATCTACGCTACCATGTGAGCAATAAAAATCTAAATGTGAATAGTTGTGTGCGCTTAGGTTCTCAGGAAAAATATCTTGAACAATATAACCACTCAAGGCCACAATATTTGTTACTTTTTCAGGGTAGGTTAAAGCAACACCATAGCTTAAAATAGCCCCTTGGCTAAACCCTAAAAGTGTTACAACATCTGTATTTTTAACTGGGTAAGTTTCTGTTGCTTCATCAATAAATGTCGCAATTAAATCTCTAGATGATTTTGCTTGTTCAATATCGTTCCATTTTCCTCTGTCAGCGTCAAAATTTATAGCGTACCAGGCATTACCGTAGGGTTGCATAGCGTATGGAGCCTTTACAGAGATAATAAAAAGTTCTTCGGGTAATTCAGAAGCAAAAGAAAATAAATCATTTTCATCACTACCATAACCATGCATCATGATAAGCAGTGGGGCGTTTTCTGAAAGACTGGAAGGGCGAATAATATGTTCTAAAGACAATGTTGTGTTTTCCATGAATTAGCTTCCTAAGTTTGAAAAAAGTTTTTGATATAAATGTCCCACTAAAGGTACGGGTTGTGCTTTTTTGTTTATGGCTGTTGACAATCCATAAATAAAAAGTACTGCAAAAAATAAATAAAAGCCAGAAGTTAAAGGCCAGCTATCAAAGTTGCTTACCATGTAACCAAGCGCATAAAAGGTAAGCCAAAGCCCAAGAGATTGCCTGATATGAAAACTAGCAAAGGCGCTTTTGTTTTCGTTGTTTAGGTAATATGCTATAATAACCCCAAATATGGTAATATAGCTAATTATGGCATTTTTACGCCCTTTTTCAATATCCTGTTCAGTCATTGGTTTTAGGAATTTAAAACTACTTTATTGTTTGAAATAATACCGTAAACTTTTCCTTTTAAAGTTTCATTTTCAAAAATGGCGTTCTTTGATCTAGAAAAGATGTTTGTTTTGTTAAAACGGTATTTTTCATTAGGGTTAAATAAGCTAAGATTGGCTTTTTGGCCTATTTGTATTGGTGAGGCCTCTAGTCCAAATCTTGCTTTTCCTTTAGTAAGGAGCTCTATAGTTTTTTTAGTAGTAAAAATAGTTTGTAAGGCTCCAAAGGCACTTTCTAAACCAATGCTGCCGTATTGGGCATGATCAAACTCTACTTTTTTCTGTTCAATATCAATAGGGGTATGGTCAGATGTAACCATATCAATGGTACCATCTTTTACGCCTTTAATCAAAGCTTCAACGTCTGCTTGAGTTCTTAAAGGAGGTAAAACCTTGAAATTTGTATTAAACTCTGTTAATGTGCTGTCGGTAAAATATAAGTTGTGGATGGCTACACTACAGGTTACATTGAGCCCCTTCTTTTTAGCAGATCTAATAAGTTCAACTGATTTGGCGGTTGAAATAGTAGGAATGTGTAATTTTCCATCAGTATATTCCAATAAAAATAAATCTCTTGCCACTTGTAATGCTTCAGCAAGAGCCGGGATTCCCTTTAAGCCAAGTTTAGTGCTGGTAATATGTTCATTAACAACACCATGTCCTGAAATTCTGTTTTCCTGAGGAAAAGAACATACTAAGCCATCAAAACTACCTGTGTATTGCAGGGCAATTTTCATTAGGTTAGGATTGCTAATGGCGCTTTTATAATCGTAAAAGGCTACGGCACCAGCTGTACTCATATCATAGAGTTCAGCTAAATCTTCACCTTTACTACCAGCGGATAGGGCACCAATTGGAAGTAAGGTTACGGGATGGTTGTTTGATTTTGCTTTTATGAAGGTAATATCAGCATTGGAATCAATAACAGGATGGGTGTTTGGATTCACGGCTATACTTGTAAATCCTGATTTTGCCGCTGTTGCTAATCCGTTTTCTATGGTTTCACGTTCTTCAAAACCGGGTTCCCCAAAACTTACACTACTATCAAACCAACCTTGGGATACATGTAAATCATCAAGGGTTATTACCTGATATCCTTTTGGGATGTCAAGCTGGTTTGCAATCTTAGAAATCGTACCGTTTTCAATTAATATGTCTTGGGTAGAATTGTGAAATTCGCTTTTTGGATCAATAATCGTGGCCGATTTTATAAGTATGTTCATTTAAAGAATTTTAAGATGAGCATTTCAATAATCAATAACGCTAATGCAAAAATAACAAACCATTTCCATAGGTAGTTAACTTTTGTCTCACTTTTTAAGGTGTTTGCTACTTGGCTTATGGAATTATTCACCTCACTGTTTTTTGAGGGGGCAAGCCTCCTATATTTTAGTTCACTTTCTTCTCTTGAATAGTTGAAACTTATGTTTTGTAAGGTGTCGTTATGTTTTTTAATGGCGTAAATTCCAGCTTCGGAAGGTTCGTTGTCTGTATTAATAATAACTTTATTGTTTAAATACTGCTGTTTAGGAATAAGGTTAGTGTTGTCTTTTGAGAGTGTTAACACAGCATCAGATGGTATAGTGGTTTCAATCTCAATATGGTTGTTGTTGCCTATAGTGTAAAACGGTTGAGGACTTTTAAGGCTTTGTTTTCCAATATTGAAAAACGTAGGCACAATTAAAGGAGAATTTTTAAAGTTAGAATTAAGGGTGTTAAGTGGAGCTGAGAATATGTATGTGTTTTGGTTGTTAATTAAAAAAGGTTGCTGGTCTTCAAAAGATAAGGCTGATGTTATGTTGTTTGAATAAAGAGCATAAAAACCATTTACTTTAGGATATTGAAAGTTCCTGACTTCTTTTTCAAAAACACCGTTATTGTATAATGCATGCGAAAAATTAATGGTTGTTATAAGCTTTTCATACGTATTAAAACTGCCAAAATGTAACCCGTTTGCAGTCAATAGAGCATTGTAGCTTGTGTTATCTGCGTTTTCTGAAGGAATAATAATTAGGGATCCGCCTGCTTTGGTGAATTGAATTAAGGCAGAAACTAGAGCATTTGGGATGGTTTTTAGTTCGTTTAGAATGATAAGATTTTGCTGGTCTATAACATTATAGTCAAATTGAGTTTCAGGCACGCCTTGGTATGAAAATATGCTCTCCTTATAAAGGCGTTTTAAAAAAGAGTCTTCAATACCGTTAATAGCTAAAATGTTTATTTTGGAATTTGAATTAATGTTAAAATAAAAGGTGTTATCAAACTGTAAATTGCCGTCATCAATAACTATTTTTCCGTTAATGGTTTTGTTGCTTGGTAATGAGAATTCAGATGCTTCAGAATCACTATTTTTTATAGATGTTTTGGCAATTAATTTGTTATTATTGTATAATGATATGGGGACGTCTCTAGAATCTGATATATTGTTTTTATATTCAACTTTTAGTTTCAATGAGTTATTTGAAGTTTCTGATAATGAGATGTTTTTTATATAACTATTGTTTTTGTCTATAGGAAGAGTTTGTATAAAATAGGTGTGGATAAGCGTGTCTAACTCCAGATTAAAATGGCTTTTGTCTTCTTGAAAATCTGAGATAAAGATCAAGCGTTTTAACGTACTATTCTTATTAGAAAAATAGCGTTTAGATTTTAAAAAAGCGGCCTTGGTAGAAACTTTTTCTGAAGTATAATCAATAGCTAATAAATCATTTTTTATGCTGTTTATAGTTATGTTTTTAAACGCACTATTATTGGTTACAATTGATATTGTTTCATTGTTTGGTAGGAACTCAATAACATCTTGAATGGCTCTTTTTAAAAGTTCACCTTGACTGCCTTTAGCTTGCATGCTAAACGAATTATCTATGTAAATAACAGTTTCTTTTTCTGTATTTAAAACATTTCTTTTAGAGGTAAAAGGTTGGGAAAATCCAAAAATTAAGGCTGCTAAAAGTAAAAGTCTGGTAAAGAGTATTAGCCATTTTTTTATTTGAGAACTTTTTCTTGTTTGAATAACCGCCTCTTTTAAAAAAGTGACGTTGGTAAATGCAATTTTTTTGAATTTTCGTAATTGAAATAAATGAACAATAATAGGTATGAGCAGTAAAAATAAAGCGTAAAGAAATTCTGGGTGTTTAAACTGCATAGGTCATTTAGATTAATCCAAACCTACATAAAATTTTGTCACTAGCAAAAGAAAAAATAGTCTGTCATTGCATGCATATCTTGCTTTTCAAAATAACTTTTTATGTCGTTTTGAGCTTTAGGGTTGGCTACAGTTACAATACTTTGCGCTTGGTTTATGTGTTCAAGGTGCGTAAAAGGTTTAAGTTCCTGATCATAAATCTCTTTACCAATTTTCTTTGGGTTATCGCAAATCCATGTAAATGCTATTTGTTTTTCTACCAGTTTTTTGGCAATAGTTTTTCCTTTAAAACCAGCACCCCAAATGACTAAAGGTCTTGAGTTATCAAAATCTAACTCTAAAAAATAATGTAATTTGATATCTAAAAATGTGTTTTCAGCATAATTACTGTGCGTTCTTGAGGTACGAGTTTGATAGTCGCGCCAATAATGAAGCATATCACTACTTGGAATAATTTTGTATTGGGCTTTATAGAATCTAAAGGTTAAATCATAATCTTCAGGATATCTGTCGTGGTTAAAACCGCCACAAGCTACAAAGTCTTCTCGGTATATCATCCAACAAGGAGAGGCTATGACACACTCCTTGTAAATTTCAGAATAATTCTGACCTTGTTCAGTTAAACGGTTTAGCCAATCTTCATATTTTTTGTAGCCATCACTTATACCGCGATCGGAAAAATAAGCCACACGCCCCGTAGCTACATGATTTTTTCCTGATTTTATCAAACTTTTTACCATGGTGTCAATTTTGTGTTCTGGCATCACATCGTCGCTATCCATGCGGGTTATTAACACACCTTTACTGTATTTAAAGGCTAGTCTTAAGGCATCAATAATACCTGTTCCAATATTGTTGAAAAGATGTATTCGTTCATCCTTTTCCGAAAATGATTTTACAATATGGCGGCTGTTATCAGTAGAGTGGTCGTCAATAATAATAACTTCCCAGTGACTATAAGTTTGATTTATTATTGAGATTAGGCAATCAGATAGAAATGATTCTGTATTTTTAAACGGAATTAAAATGCTTACTAGTGGGGTTTTCATTTGGCGAATTTAACAAAACCTTAAGAAGTCTGCACGTAACATAGTAGTATTTTGCACGTCATTTACAAAACTCAAAAAACTTTAATTCATGAACAATAGAATTTTAGCTGTATTTTTTACTGGTTTAATATTAGTAGGTTGTAGTTCAACCAAAAACACAAAAAATGATTTAGCGGTAAATTTACCTATTCAAGCTGAAATAAATTTAGTTGATATAGATAGTGATAGAGCACCGGTAACTATTAATCCAGGTAGATTTACTACTCCAAAGGTAACTTACAGGCTACCAAAAGTAGTTCAAGGCACCTATTCGGTTAGTGATTTTGGAAAGTACGTTGATGATTTTAAGGCTATTGATTATAATGGAAATGAAATGCCAGTAGAAAAGATTGATACAAACTCTTGGACTATTTCTAATGCCAAAGAGTTAGATAAAATCACCTATTTGGTTAATGATACTTATGATGTTGAGATTACGGGAGGTATTGGTAAAGAGGTGCCTTTTTCGCCTTCTGGAACAAATATAGAACCTAAAAATTATGTTTTGAATTTACATGGTTTTATAGGTTATTTTGATTCGTTAAAAAACAACCAATACAAATTGGATGTATCGGCATCGGCGGATTTTGTAAGAACCTCTGCACTTCAAGTGGTAAGCTCTAAAACCAGTGATGATGGTAAAGTAGTAACAACCAGTTATTACGCGCCAAGATATTTTGATATTACCGATAACCCAATGATGTATGGTGATTTAGATGTTGAAGAGTTTCAAGTGGGTGATATTAAAATTGTTTTGAGTGTGTATTCTCCCAATAAAGTGCATTCTGCTGCCTCTCTAAAGGAAACTGTTTATAAAATGATGAAGGCTCAAAAAACGTATTTGGGCGATATAAACGCAACTCCGCGCTATGATATATACCTGTATCTTTCAGAAGAAAAGGAAGATTCTCCGAAGGGCTATGGTGCTTTAGAGCATCATACCTCCACAGTAGTAGTATTCCCTGAGAGTATGTCTGAAGAAGCACTTGCAGATAGTATGATTGATGTGGTGTCTCATGAGTTTTTTCATATTGTAACCCCGTTGGGAGTGCACTCAGAAGATATTCACTATTTTGATTATAACAATCCAACGTTTTCTAAGCATTTATGGATGTATGAAGGTGTGACTGAGTATTTCGCTACCTTATTTCAGGTAGATCAAGGTTTGGTTGATGACGCTGAGTTTTACAAAGAAATAATGAGCAAGATTGAAAACTCAAGGCGCTTAAACGACGCTATGAGTTTTACCATTATGAGTGAAAATGTATTAAAGGCTCCTTATAAAGATGAATATCTTAATGTGTATCAAAAAGGTGCTTTAATTGGTATGTGTATTGATATTTTGATGCGTGAAGAAAGTGGAGGTCAGCGTGGTATTTTATCATTGATGAAGGAACTTACCAATAAGTACGGAAAAAATAAACCTTTTGAAGATGATAAGCTAATTGATGAAATTGTCAGTTTAACCTATCCTTCTTTAGGAGAATTTTTTGCAGATCATGTTGTAGGTGATATTCCAATTAATTATAATGATTTTCTTGAAAAAGTAGGTCTTGAAATTGGGGAAGGAGATGTAGAAACAAATTATATATTGATGAGTGGAGTTCCAATTGTAGGTGGAGATCCTCATAAAGGCACTATTTACTTTTCTGAAATGGTAGCAAAAAATAGTTTTTGGGTTGAAAACGGAGCAATGCCGAATGATGTCATTAAAACAATTGATGGAAAAGCATTGACTATGGCAAATGCCAACACCTTGCTACAAGAAGTTTTTATGTGGAAACCAGGGAGAGCGGTGGAAGTGACATTAGACAGAGACGGTGAAGAAATAGTAATTAATACCACTACTACAAAAACTTTTACTAAGGGGCAAGGTATTCTTGAAAAGGCTGATGCTACCCAGGCGCAAAAGGAATTAAGAGAAGCTTGGCTAAGAGGTTAAGTTTTTAGTTATTTAAAGAAAACCGACCAAAAAGTGATATCCTTTTTGGTCGGTTTTCTTTTTATAGGGAGGTGTTTAGTAACTAATCTTTCTCGTATTTAGCAGGTTTACCATTGCTTAAAGAATTTTTTATAAAAGCCCTGAGATCATCATTAGCAGCAACTAAATCGTCTTGTCTTAAATACATCATATGGCCACTGCGGTATCCCTTAAAAGAAAAGCGTTCTCTCATTTTTCCGCTAGGATCAATTTGCCACATGGTGTATTTTGCGCCAAAATAGGTGGTGGCGCCATCAAAATATCCCGACTGTACTAAAACCTTTAAGTAAGGGTTTTGAGCCATGGCTTGCCTTAAGTCATCACGAGTATTGTTATTACGATTATCCCAAGGATGTACGTCACCAAACATATTGTACTTTATATCTGTTTTAAAATTTAGATGTGTTCTGATGTAGAAATTAATAGCCGGCGTAAAAGAATGCATCCATGAGGTGAGTTCGGCATTAAAATCAGGACTACTACCGGCTTCTCTTTTATCAATACCTAAATATCTAGAATCTAAACGTCCAATGGTATAACCTGATTTATCTCTTAAAAGTTCTTTCCAGAAGAAGGACGTAGGCACATCCAAATTATTCTGGAGAATTACTTTTTTACTTAAGCCAGAATAAAACGCCATTTTGTTGGCGACTGTTTCCTTTTCTTCCGCACTAATAAATCCGCCTTTAGCTAAAGCAGGCATTAAGGTGTTAATGGCGTATTGTTCAGATTCAGGAAGAATATCAAGTAAATCTTTTTCCTGAAGTACTTTAGGAAGTGCGTTTTGGTACCATGCAGCTGCCGTAAAATATGGTAGGTTTAGGGCAGAGTATACGGGCTGACTTGTGTTGTAAAGTTTATAATCGGCTGGAGATACTAAAATAACACCGTTTAAGTACATCCATTGATTGTTTTGTAATTCATTAGCTAAGCCCATTACGCGTGTGCCTCCATAACTTTCCCCAATAATGTATTTGGGCGATTCCCAACGACTTTTTCTTGTTACAAAGGTATTAATCCATGCTGCTAAGTATTTAATATCGGCATTAATACCAAAAAAGGTTTCTCGTTTGGGTAATTCGCCTTCTTTATTGGGAATCATTCTTGAATATCCAGTATTAACAGGGTTTACGTAAACAATATCAGCTATATCAAGTATTGAGTTTGGATTATTTTTTACACCGTATGGTTGCACAGGATACCCCTCTTTGTCTATATTTAGAACTTTTGGTCCCGTATAGGCTATGTGCATCCAAACCGATGCAGATCCAGGTCCACCGTTAAACGAAATAATTAAAGGACGTTCAGCTCTGTTTTTTACGTTATTCCGTTCATAATAAGTGTAGAAAAGCGAAGCAATAGGAATACCTTTTTTGTCCCAAACAGGCTGTGTGCCTGTGCTTGCTGTATAGTTAATATTTGCGCCTTTTACGGTTGTGGTGTGTGTGGTTACAACCATAGTGTCTGAAGGGATTTTAATATTTTGGCTAAAAGTTAAAATACTAGATAATGTTAAAAGGATAGTGAGATGCGTTTTCATAGTATGAAATCAAGATTAGTAGTTAAAGATAAAAAACTAATGTTAAAAATTTTCAAACGCACCAAGACCAAATAGTGCAAAATCATATTTTACTGGGTCTATAGGGTCAAGCTTTCTTAAGGAGATGTCTAACTCTGCTAATGCTTTAGCGTCATTTTGTTTTCTGGTTAAAAGCCCTAATTTTCTAGCTACATTTCCAGAATGTACATCTAGAGGGCAGGATAAAGCAGATGTTGGGATAGATTTCCAAATACCGAAATCAACACCTGTATGATTACTTCTTACAAGCCATCGTAACATCATATTTAGTCTTTTGGCGGCCGATCCTTTGTTTGGGTCTCCAACATGCTTTTCTGTGCGTTTTGGGTGTTCAAGAGAAAAAAACAGTTTTTTAAACTCATGAATGGCAAGTTGTGTGCTAGTTTCGGTTAAATACTTTTGAAAGACAGTCTCCATACCTTGATGGTTTAAATAAATATTTTTTATTGAGGTGATGAAAAACCTTAAATCATCAGCATTAAACGTTCTGTGAACAAATCCGTTAAACCTTTCTAAATCAGATTCAGCATGATTTAAAATAAAATCGTATGGCGCATCATCCATCAGCTGCATGAGTTTCCTGGCATTATTAATAATCATTTTTCTGTTTCCCCAAGCTATAGTTGCTGTTAAAAACGCACTAATTTCTATATCTTCTTTCAAAGTAAAGTAGTGTGGAATTTGAATAGGGTCTGTTAATATAAAATCAGGACGGTTATACAATACAACCTTTTCGTCTAAAAACTCTTTTAGGTCTGTTAAATTCAAATTTGAGATTATAAATTAAAGTGATTCCTGTAGCGAAAATACGATAAAAAAGAAGCTTTTCCTGGAAAATAAAATGTTTAAATGGTTATTTTTATCGATTAAGTGTTGTTTTTGCATCGGTTTTGCCATTTAAAGGACTGCAAATTAAACTAAATTTAATGCAATTTTCGTTATTTGTAATAGTCAACAAAATTTAAGTTTATGAAAAAAATTATAGTTCCCATTCTAGTTCTTCTTTTCATGAGTTGTCAAGAAGATGATTTAAAACCTACTGATGTAACAGCTTCAGTGGTAGAAACTTTAAACGAGTATGAATTGGCAAACAGAGTGTTTCAAGATGTTGGGAACAATGCTGGAGATGCTGTTTTAAAAGCAGAAAGTTCAAATACTGCTAAAATTAGCGGCTCCAAAGAAGATCCCGTTATACATGTAGAACCAGCCAATTTAACAGAGTTTCCTAAAACAATAACGGTTGATTTTGGTACAGGTATCCTTTGTAAAGATGGTGTAACTCGGAAAGGTATTGTGAAAATTGTTTCAACGGGTTGGTATGGAGCATTGGGGAGTGAACACACTACAACTTTTGATGGGTATTATCATGAAGGTTATAAAGTTGAAGGGGCACATGTGGTAAAAAATTTGGGAGAAAATGAAGATGGAGAATTAAAATATAGCGTAACCATTAACGATGGTAAAATCACTGATGGAAATGACCATAGCGTGCAGTATAAAGAAAACTCGTTTAGAACTTGGGTTGCAGGTGCCGATACCCCTTTGAACATTTGGGATGATGAATATCTTTTAGATGGAACGCAATCTGGTATGAGTTCTAGAGGCGTAGCATATACCTTAACTATTGAAGAATCACTACATTTTGTTTTACTACCAAGAAGTATAACATCTGGAATTTTAGATCTTGATATAGGACAAATAAAAAACATTAAATTGAACTTTAATAATGCAACAGTTACCATTTTGGGGAATACATATCCTTGGGGTATAAAGTAGGTATATTTTAAAAACACAATAAAAAGGCTGCTCTTAATTTAAGAGTGGCCTTTTTTAATTATTGTTGTCAAATACTATTTGTTTTACCTTTATACTTGCCCGTTCTTTACCCGTAACCTCAAATAGAGCGATAAATTCAGCACTGTTTTTTAAGTAATTATCATTAAACTTAATGATAGAGTCCTTATTAGTGAAATAATCTACAGCTGCAGTGGCTCCAAAACCGTGGTTAGAAAAGAACATAAGGTTAGAGGTGTCATTGTCACCATTTAATTTAGCTATTAAAACGTGTTCATGACTGTGCCCATTAGAATTTAGTTTTATTATTGTGTCTATGTTCTTTTTTAAATCTTTATAGGTAATATGCCCGTCGTTATACGCCTCATTATTTTTTGTAATTTGAATTCGTTTTGATTTTAGGTTGAAAAAGTCAACGAACGAATTATCATATTTTAAAGGTCCTAAATAAATAGAGTTTTGTTCTTTTAATTGTTGGGTAGTTAAATTCTTTAATTTATGAATTTTAAATTCACTATGATTTCTATAAAAATGTTTGGATAGATCTTTTACAGAATAGGCGCTTAAAAAGTTTACATAAACATTTCTTCCTGGGCTATAATCTTTCATTTGTTCAGGATGCTTTTTAATTTCCTTGTAAAACTCATCAACAGAATTGATATTGTAGTCTCTGTGGAAACCTGATGATCCAAAAATATTAGGCCCCACAAAACCAAAAATATCAAACAGGTATAGCGTATTTTCTTTTTTATTGGCAAAGAAAGGTTCCCAAATAGGATCCTTTTGATTTAGTTTTATAATTGAAAAAATAATACCAACTATTGCCGAAAGTAGAACACCAAGAATAAGCAGTTTTTGCTTGCTTGTGTATTTTGGGGTAGGCTTACTTTTTCTGTAAAAACTAACACCATATTGTCCCCGTTTTATTTCAATAAATATATCATCGTTTACACCTTCGTTATCAAAATATTTTTTAAGCTTATTTCTAAGGTGATAAATATTTACTCTAATGGTTGCTTCACTTTTCTCGGGTTCGTATTGCGATCCGAAGATTTCTAAACTAATATCTGTGGCATTAAGATTCTTGTTATTTATTGAAGATTCAATTAAGTACTTAAGAAGCACATTACTTGTGGTTGTTTTTGAAAAAGCATTGCTCGTCAATAAACGATTAAGTACTTCTATTTTGTCTTCTTTTTGAATCATTATAAAATAAATTGAGTGGTAAAGTAAAGGAAAATTTGTGCAATGAGCAACTTTGTTTTAATGGTTAAAACAACCATTAAAGCATGTTAAAACTTCAAATTGGTATGTCAATTCACTACATTTGAGATTCAAGTAAGTGTTGGTATCACCACAATTTATGTTTAGCAAGGCTACTTGAAAAAAATCTAAACAAATTTAAAGACAGAACAGTATGAACAAACGTATTTTGAGTGCAATAATCATGTTGTCATTTGTAGTAATGGCTGGTGCTCAAGGAAAATCAATTGAATTATTTAATGGTAAAAACTTAAAGGGTTGGAAAGTGTTGAATGGTACTGCTGAGTATCATGTTGAAGATGGCGCCATAGTAGGTGTTTCTAAGATGGGTACACCGAATACATTTTTAGCAACAAAGAAGGAGTATACTAACTTTATTTTGGAGTATGATATGTTTTTAGGCAGTGGCTTAAATTCTGGAGTTCAAATTAGAAGTCATAGTAATAAGGATTATAATGACGGACGAGTACATGGCTTGCAGGTAGAAGCAGATGACTCTCCAAGAAATTGGTTTGGAGGTCTTTTTGATGAAGCCAGATTAGGATGGCGATACCCTCTGGAGTATAACCCAGAAGTAAAAAAAGCTTATAAGCAAGGGCAATGGAATAAAATAAAAGTTATTGCTGCCGGGCATCATATTGCCACTTGGGTTAATGGAGTAAATTGTACAAATTTATATGAAGAAAACATTGAAACTGGTTTTATTGCATTACAAGTTCATGCTATTGGAGGAAGCAAAGAAAAAGCAGGTAAAGAAATAAAATGGCGAAATATTAAATTGACTGAAATCCCGGAAGACTTTTCGTTTGAAACAACGGCTCCAGTGATTAGTTTTTTAAAAAACGAATTAACTCTTGAAGAAAAATCAAAGGGTTGGACTTTACTCTGGGATGGAAAAACCACAAACGGTTGGAGAGGAGCAAAGCTTGATGAGTTTCCTAAAAAAGGTTGGGCTGTTAATGATGGTGTTTTATCAGTGCAAGCTTCGGGAGGTGCTGAATCTGAACATGGAGGAGATATTGTGACAACAAAACCGTATAAAAATTTTATTTTAGAGGTAGATTTTAAATTTTCCCAAGGAGCAAATAGTGGTATAAAATATTTTGTAGATACAGATTTAAATAAAGGAAAAGGGTCTGCTATTGGTTGTGAGTTTCAAATTTTAGACGATCAGCTTCATCCAGATGCCAAGAAAGGAGTGGATGGTAACCGTACCTTATCATCTCTTTATGACCTTATAAGAGGAGATGCTCAAGAGTATATTCCTTCGTTATATACCAAAAAATATGTCAATAAAAATGGATGGAACCGAGCTAGAATTGTAGTAGATGGCGCTAAGGTACAACACTATTTAAATGGTTGTAAAATGGTTGAATATATTCGAGGAACACAGCAATGGAGAGCTTTAGTAAAGTATAGTAAATATAAAGATTGGCCAAATTTTGGAGAAGCAAAAGAAGGCCTAATTCTTTTACAAGATCATGGCGACGAGGTGCATTTTAAAAATATCAAGATTAAAGAATTAAACTAAACATATTAAATAAAAACCAATTATGACTTCACGTAGAACATTTATAAAAAATACAGCTATGGGAGTTGCAGGGGCTACATTGTTAACATCTGCAAACTCTTATGGAATGATTTTAGGAGCCAATGATAAAATTAAATTCGCTATAATAGGCTGTGGTGGTAGGGCTTATGGTTTAGCAAAAGCTATAGGAGATATTGAGCAAGGTGAAATAGCTGCTATTTGTGATGTTGACGCCACTAGATTGAATGCTTTTAAAGAATTTTGTAAAAAAGATATTGGATCGAAGCCTAAAACTGAAAAGGATTTTAGGAATTTATTAGAGGATAAAAATATTGACGCCATTGTTGTAGCTACACCTGAGCATTGGCATGCTCCAATGGCTATAATGGGAATGCAAGCAGGAAAACATGTTTATGTTGAAAAACCTTGTAGTCATAATCCTCATGAAAATGAATTAATCGTTGAGGTTCAAAAAAAATACGGAATGATTTGCCAAATGGGAAATCAACAAAGATCTTCTAGAACCTCAGCATTAGCGGTACAGGATATAAGAAATGGCATAATTGGCGATGTATATGCTGCTAAGGCTGTTTATGCCAATGCAAGAAAGCCAATAGGTATAGGAAAAGAAGTGCCAGTCCCTGAAACCTTAGATTGGGATTTATGGCAAGGTCCAGCGCCAAGAGAAGTGTATCGAGATAATGTGCACCCTTATAATTGGCACTGGTTTAGAGCTTGGGGTACTGGAGAAATACATAATAACGGTACGCATGAAATAGACATTTGTCGTTGGGCATTAGGTGTAGATTACCCAAATAGAGTCGTGTCATCAGGTGGAAGGTTAAGTCATAAAGATGATTGGGAGTTTTTTGATACACAAATGGTTAACTATGAGTTTGATGGTGGTAAGTTATTAACTTGGGATGGTAGAAGTTGCAACGCTTTTAAGTCTATAGGAGGCAGAGGAGCTGTTATTTTTGGTACAGAAGGTAGTATTCATTTAGATCGTTCTAAGTATGTACACCTCGATATAAATGGAAAAAAAGTGAATGAGCAATATGAGAATCAAACAAAAGAGTCAAAAGCTAATAAAACATCAGATACAATTGGATTTGATGGCTTAACCGTTAGTCATATGCAAAATTTTATTAATGCTATTTTAAAGGGAGAAAAATTAAACTCACCCATTGCCGATGCTGCCATTTCTACGCAATTATGTCACTTGGGTAATATTGCTCAAGATTTGAAGGAAAGTTTAAATATAGATATCAAAACTGGGCGTGTTTTGAATAATAAAGGGGCTGAAATGCTATGGAAGCGTGATTATGAAAAAGGTTGGGAACCTAAATTATAAAAGAATATAGTGTAAAAAAGGTCTCTAAATGTTGTAGTAGAGACCTTTTTTTATAGTGTGATTTGTGGTATTAGTGGCTAATAATTTTACCGTCTACCATAGTAAGTTTACGGTCCGCCATATCAGCTAAATCTACATTGTGTGTTACAATAACAAAGGTTTGTCCGTATTCATCTCTAAGCTTAAAGAATAAATTGTGTAAATTTTCAGCAGATTCACTATCCAAGTTTCCCGAAGGCTCATCAGCAAAAATAAGACTAGGGTTATTGATTAAAGCTCTAGCCACTGCAACACGTTGTTGCTCACCACCAGATAATTCATTCGGTTTATGCTCATAACGTTTTTCTAGATTGAGAAAATTGAGGAGTTCTTTTGCTCTAGCTTCAGTTTCGCTCTTTTTTGTACCTTTTATAAAAGCAGGTAAACATACATTTTCTAGGGCTGTAAATTCAGGAAGTAATTGATGAAATTGAAAAATAAATCCAATATGTTCATTTCTAAATTTAGCTAGGGCTTTATCTTTTAGAGTTCTTATGTTAGTGTTATTAATAGTTAGTTCATAGTTCTCTTTTGAGGAAGCTTTGTCTAAAGTTCCTAGTATTTGTAACAAGGTTGTTTTTCCAGCACCAGAAGCACCAACAATTGATACTATTTCTCCTTTTTTAATATGTAAATCTACACCCTTTAAAACCTGTAAATCCCCGTAATATTTGTGAATATTTTTTGCCTGAATCATGCTTTTTAAATAAGAGCTGTGAAATTAATATATTAAAAGTTGATGCACAATTATGAACACTATTTATTGCTAAATTCATTTTTAACTTTATATTTAAAGAGATTCAAATTAAACGATTATGCCTTACAAGAGTTTTGAAGAATATAATATGCAAGTTACAGATGATGTTAAAGACAGATATAAAAACATTATTAAAGATTTAGGGGAAGATATTTCAAGAGATGGTCTTAAAAAAACGCCTGAGCGTGCAGCAAAAGCTATGCAGTTTTTAACGCAAGGCTATGAACAAGACCCTGTAGAAGTGTTAAAAGGGGCTATGTTTAAAGAATCTTATAATGAGATGGTTATTGTGAAAGATATAGAGCTTTACTCACTGTGCGAGCATCATATATTACCTTTTTTTGGAAAAGCACATATTGCATATATTCCCAATGGCTATATTGTAGGGTTAAGCAAATTACCGCGCATTGTAGATATTTTTGCAAGACGACTTCAAGTGCAGGAACGTTTAACAGAGCAGATTTTAGACTGTATAAATGATACCTTAAAACCTCAAGGAGTGGCCGTAGTTATTGAAGCTTCTCATATGTGTATGATGATGCGTGGTGTTCAAAAACAAAATTCAGTAACCACAACATCAGGGTTTAGAGGGCAATTTGAAAAAATTGAAACCCGAAATGAATTTTTAAAGTTGATAGGTAAGTAGGTTTGGTATATTTCTTGTTTTTCAGATTTCAAAAAATATTATGAGTAAAACAAAAAAACTATTAATAGGTATTTTATTGGATGCTATAGGATGTGTATCTTATATAATTCCTGGTATTGGTGAATTTGTAGATATTATTTGGGCACCAATAGCAGGTTGGTTGATGACCAAGTTATATGAGGGAAAATCAGGAAAAGTTGCTGGTATTGTCGCTTTTGTTGAAGAAGCTGTACCTGGTTTAGATATTATTCCCACATTTACCTTAATGTGGATTTATACTTATTTGCTAAAAAAAGAAAACTAGGTTTGCTATCATTTTCTTTTAAGTTAGATACTCCATTAATAATTAGCATTTCATTGTTAACAAGTCAAGTTTAAATAACTAAAAAACAATTCCGAATTAACTATTTTAATTTTGTAAATTTGCCTGCGTTTAAAAGCGCAACATGAGTAGTACAACAAAATACATATTTGTAACCGGCGGCGTTACATCATCCCTAGGAAAGGGTATTATTGCAGCATCACTTGCAAAACTATTACAAGCACAAGGTTACAGAGTTACCATTCAAAAGTTAGATCCGTATATAAATGTAGACCCAGGCACCTTAAATCCATATGAGCATGGTGAGTGCTACGTAACCGAGGACGGAGCAGAAACCGATTTAGATTTAGGACATTATGAGCGTTTTTTAAATACTCCTACAAGTCAAGCTAACAATGTGACCACAGGAAGAATTTATCAAAGTGTTATTGAAAAAGAGCGCCGTGGTGAATTTTTAGGAAAAACAGTTCAGGTTGTTCCGCATATTACTGATGAAATTAAAGAACGTGTTCAGATTTTAGGGAAGTCTGGTGATTATGATATTGTGATTACCGAAATAGGCGGTACAGTTGGTGATATTGAATCGTTACCATATGTAGAAGCCGTTCGTCAATTGCGTTGGGATTTAGGGGATAATAATGGTATTGTTATTCATTTAACTTTGGTGCCATATTTATCGGCAGCAGGTGAGTTAAAAACAAAACCAACGCAGCATAGTGTAAAAACACTTATGGAAAGCGGGGTACAGGCCGATATTTTAGTCTGTAGAACAGAACATAATTTACCTAAAGATTTAAGAAGAAAGTTAGCCTTATTCTGTAATGTTAAGGAAGATGCCGTAATTCAATCAATTGATGCGTCAACCATATATGATGTGCCAAACTTAATGTTGGAAGAAGGCTTAGATAAAGTTGTTCTGAAGAAATTAAATCTTAGCAGTTCTACACCAGATATTGATAGATGGAATCAATTTGTACATCGTCATAAAAACCCAAAAACAGAGATTACAATTGGATTAATAGGAAAGTATGTAGAGTTACAAGATTCCTATAAGTCTATTTTAGAAGCTTTTATTCATGCTGGAGCAGAGAATGAGGTGAGGGTAAAAGTAGAGTCAATACATTCAGAGTACATAAATAGTGATAATGTAGATCTAAAACTAGGGCATTTAGATGGCGTTTTAGTGGCACCTGGTTTTGGAGAACGTGGTATTGATGGAAAGATTGATGCTGTTAAGTTTGTAAGAGAAAACAATATTCCGTTTTTAGGTATTTGTTTAGGAATGCAGATGGCTGTTATTGAATTTGCCAGAAACGTGTTAGGCATAAAAGATGCCGCTTCTACCGAAATGAATGCAGATACACCTAATCCTGTTATAGGTCTTATGGAAGATCAAAAAACAATTACAGATAAAGGAGGTACTATGCGTTTAGGGGCTTGGGCTTGTGATTTAAAGATAGGTAGTTTGGTTCGTGATATTTACAAAGCAGAAAGTATTGCAGAGCGTCACAGGCATCGCTATGAATTTAATGGTGAATTTAAAGCTCAAATGGAAGATGCGGGAATGATTGCTACCGGGCTAAATCCGGATACAGGTTTAGTTGAAATTGTTGAGATTCCATCACATCCTTGGTTTGTAGGCGTACAATATCACCCAGAATATAAGAGTACAGTTGCTAATCCGCATCCTTTGTTTGTGGCTTTTGTTAAGGCAGCTTTAAAGTATAATAAAAACAAGAAAAGTGCCAGTAAGGCATAATTTGAATTTTGGATAGCTTCTTGCTAAGTTATTCTCATTCTTAATGCAAGATTATTTCTTAATCGATTCAAAATAATGGAAGAAAAAAAATTAGATATCAATTCAATTATTGGCTTCGTGCTCATTTTTGGAATATTGGCTTATATGCTTTGGCAAAACCAACCAACGCCTGAAGAGTTAGAAGCCCAAGAAAAAGCGAAACAAGAACAAATTCAAGCTGAAGAAAAAGCCAAAGCACAGCAACAATCTATGGATACTGCAGTAGCTGATTATGCAGTTGGTTCTGGTGTTGATTCTTTGCAACAAATACAATTACAGAATAAATTAGGGGCGTTTGCTTATTCTGCTATTAATGCAACAAACAAAGAAACTACAGTTGAAACAGACCTGTTAGCTTTAACATTTAGTAATAAAGGCGGGTATTTATCAGAAGTTAGGCTAAAAAAGTTTGTTGATTATGATTCAGTACCTATTTATTTGATAAAAAATAATAATGCCTCATTCAATATTAATTTTGGTACAACAGACAGTAGAATATTAAATACTAAAGATTTACCATTTATACCTTCAGTTACCAAGAGCGGTGAGAATACTATCGTTTCCATGAAGCTAAAAGTATCTGAAAGCAAATTTTTAGAATACAGATATGAGTTAAAACCAAACGATTATATGATTGGTTTTTCTGTGCGTTCACAAGGCTTAAATGATGTTATAAATGGTTCACAAGATATTCATTTAGATTGGAGTTTAAAAGGATACCGTCATGCTAAAAGTATTTCTTATGAAAACAGGTATACCGATATTCATTATGAATATGAAGATGGAAAAGATAGTTATACCGGGCCTAGAGATGCTGATGAAGAAGTATTGGATGTAACTTGGATTGGGTATAAACAACACTTTTTTTCGTCGGTGTTATTAACAGATAAGGCGTTTAAAAAAGCGCATATAATAGCTGAAAATTTAGTTAAGAAAGAAGAGATAGATACGGTTTACACTAAGGCTTTTGAAGTAAAAATGCCGTTAGAATTGCAAGGCGGTGAATTAAATGAATCTATGGATTGGTATTATGGTCCTAGTGATTTTAAAGTGCTTAATGCTTACGGACGGAATTTAGATGAATTGGTGCCATTTGGTTGGGGTATTTTTGGCTGGATAAACCGTTATGTGTTTATGCCATTGTTTAGTTTTCTTGGTGGTTTTATGCCTTATGGTATCGCTATTGTGGTGATGACTATTTTGGTGAAAATTTTATTGTCGTTTGTGCAGTATAAGCAGTTTTTGTCTCAGGCTAAGATGAAAATTTTAAAACCCGAATTAGATGCTATAAGAGAAAAGTATAAAAACAATAAAATGAAAGCGCAGCAAGAAACTATGGCGCTTCAAACCAAGGCAGGTGCCAGCCCAATGGCTGGATGTTTACCAGCATTAATACAGTTGCCTGTGTTTTATGCTTTGTTTCAATTTTTCCCTTCGGCATTTGATTTAAGACAAAAATCCTTCCTATGGGCTGAAGATTTATCATCATATGATACGGTAGCCAACTTACCTTTTAATATTCCTTTTTATGGTAATCATGTAAGTTTGTTTCCAATTTTGGCTTCTATTGCTATTTTCTTCTATATGCGTTTAACCACAGGGCAAAATGTGCAGGCGCAACCACAACAAGAAGGTATGCCCGACATGGGGAAAATGATGAAATACATGATGTATTTTTCTCCAATTATGATGCTATTCTTCTTTAATAACTATGCCTCTGGTTTGAGTTTATACTACTTTATTTCAAACTTAATTAGTATTGGAATCATTTTAGTGATTAAGCATTATATTTTAGATGAAGATAAAATTCATGCCGAGATGCAAGAGAAGAAGAAGCAACCCAAAAAGCAAAATCGTTTTCAGAAAAAAATGGCCGAAATGATGGAACAAGCGGAGCAACAAAGACAGGCACAACAAAAACGTAAATAATAATATTGGTTTTATGAATACAAGCTGTCAGAATTATATTTTGGCAGCTTTTTTGTTATAAGATAAAAGCAAATAAAACGTTACTATATTTATAATTTCCTCGAAAGCAATAATTTTTTTTATGATGAAGCATTTAGTGATTTTGGTGTTACTCTTTACAAGCACCCTTTTTAGTCAAAATATTAATCAGTTTGATGCGCAAGGCAAGCGACATGGTATCTGGAAAAAATATTTTGATGATACCAATATTTTAAGATATGAAGGGCAATTTCATCATGGTAAAGAAATTGGCGTGTTTAAATTTTATAAACTGTATAAAGGAAAAGGTATTCTGTCTGCAACAAAGACTTTTAATGCAAATGATAATATAGTTGAGGTAAAATTTATGGCTTCAAATGGTAAAGTGATTAGTGAAGGATTGATGAACGGTAAAATGTATATTGGAGAATGGAAGTATTATCAAAAAACGTCTGATAAATTACTTACTCTTGAAGCGTATAATGATGAAGGTAAACTCATAGGAGAACGTTTGGTGTATTATCCAAATGGTAACATAGCAGAAAAACAAAACTATGCTAACGGACAATTACAAGGGGAATCTATAATTTACTCTGAAAAAGAAGTGGTTTTAAAAAAACTACAGTATGATGGTGGTGAATTACATGGACCAGCGGCATTTTATAACCCTAAGGGTGAATTAATCACGGAGGGCGCCTATAAAAGAGATAAAAAGAATGGCATTTGGAAGTATTATGAAAATGGAAAGTTAGTAGACGAAAAGGATTTTACCTATCATCCCAAATACATAAAAAAAACTCCTTAATTACTTAAGGAGTCTCTTTTTTCATAGATAATCATTCAGATGGAAGTAAGAATGTGATTGTCTACAAAACCAACAAACCAAACTAATTTGTAAGATTTGGTATAGCCACTTTATTAATAACATGGATTACACCATTTCCAGCTTGTACATCAACGGCAATAATTCCAATGTCAGAATTACCAGAGCCGTCGGTTAAATTTGCTATATTAGGACTAGTGCCTGGAAGCGTGATAGTAAGGTCATCACCTTCTAAACTAGGCGCAGTAGTTGTTCCTGGATTATTTAAATCAGCCGATGTTACATTGGCACCAGCTATGACGTGGTGTTGTAAAATGTTTGTTAATACACCCTCATCTGATGGTACTGTAATTGCAGCAAACGCATCGTTTGTAGGAGCAAATACAGTGAATGGAGCAGGGGCTGTTCCATTAGCTGTTGATAATATTCCTGCAAAATCTGTACTCGGTGTTAATGTTGTTAATGCAGTTACTAAGGTTGAAAATGTTGGATCAGCCACCGCAAATGTAGTCACTGTTGGAATATCAATTACGGCATCAACGGTATGAATGACTCCGTTACTAGCAATGATGTCAGCCTTAGAAACATCAGCTATTCCATTTAATGTTACCCCGCTATCTGTATTTATGTATAAACTTAAGTTATTATCTGTGTTTCCATAGGTTGCAGCTGTCTTCACATAGGTGTTTGTTAAACCGGATGACACAGCGGTAGCACCAACCACCACATGATTTAATAATATAGCATCTAAAGCGTTGCTATTAGGATTTGAAAATGCAGTGAAAGCATCATTTGTTGGAGCAAAAACCGTAAAGTCACCCGGAGTAGATAACAAATCTGTGAATGTTGTATTACCTCCCATTGTTAAATTACTTACTAAACTGCTTAATCCAGGATTAGCAACGGCGTGATCAACAATTGTTGGCAAACCTATTACGGCATCAACAATATGTATTACACCGTTAGTTCCTTCCTTATCGGCCATTTTTACTGTTGAGACACCATTAAATTTCACACCGTTAGATGCATCAAAAAAGATGCTCATTTTATTACCGCCAGCACCAGTTGCCTCTGTTGAAGCATATCCAGACCCTAATCCCACTAAATCAGTTGACATAAGTTTACCAGGTAATACGTGATTTAAAAGAACTTGTGATAATACAGCAGTATCTATATCTGCTAACGAATTCCATGCTGGGTTGCTGTCAAGCAAGGCTTGAAAAGCTGCATTGTCAGGAGCAAGAATTGTATATGGACCTTCTCCGCCTAATACGCTTACTAAGTCGCCATCAGCAGCTTGTAAGGCTTGAACAAGTATGCTTAATTCAGGTGTATCTAATGCAATACCAACTACTGTTGATGGTAATTTAGGTAAAACCACCTTGTCAATGACATGTATTACACCATTTGCAGCTTGAACATCAGTAACAATGATATTACTCACGCGTCCGTTTGAATCTGTAAGCGTTGCACCTCCAGTTACGTTGGCCGTAATGTCGCCACCTAATGTTGTCACCGTTAAATTGTCTGATAAACCGCTAGCTAAAACATTAGCGCCAGAAACGGCATGTAAGTCTAAAGTAGCCTTTAAGGTAGGCTCATCAATATCAGATAAAGCGCTTGCTCCCAATTCAGTTAATAACATGGCAAAAGCGTCATTTGTGGGCGCAAATACTGTGAATGGAGCAGGTGCTGTTCCACTCATAGTTGAAAGCGCTGCAACATAATCAAACGTTAAATCGTCTCTAGTTAAAGCTTGCACTAAGATAGAGAATGTTGGATCTGCTACAGCAAAATCTACAACTGTTGGCAAATCAATTACCGCATTTACAATGTGTACAACACCATTTGTTGCTACTAGATTTGGAGTAATAACATCTGAAACACCATTTAGCTTAACACCTCCACTGGTGTTAACAAACATATTAATAGTGTTCTTTGTTGTGGCTTCTTCAGCTAAGGTTTCAATGTATCCAGTAGTTAATTGGTTGGCTCTAGCGCCACCTACAACCACATGGTTTAAAAGGATGGTTCTTAACACATCGTTGGGCACAGCTTCAAGAGAAGCAAATCCCTTTGCATTTAAAAACGCCGCAAAGGCTTCGTTTGTAGGTGCAAAAACTGTGTAGTCTCCTGATTGAAGGGTAGCTACTAAATCTGCTTTTTCTAAGGCAGCAACTAAACTGGTTAAGTCTGGTGAAGTTAATGCCAATTCAACAATGTTAAATTCTCTAATTACTGGGGTATCGTCATCATCGTTACAAGACCACAACAAAAAAAGACTCAGAACAAGTAGTCCTGTTTTTTTAATAAAATTTGATGCTTTCATTTTCATAATTTTTTAGTTCACATTAATTGTTTAACAAATATATAAAAAAATTAAACAAAAAAACAAATATTGTTTAATAAAAATATTAAAATAATAAACAAAACAGTATTGCATCTATAAATAGGACTAAGTTCACGTATATAAAATTTCGCTAATATTCAGTATCTTTGTGCCCTAATTTTTTAAAATGAAAAGAGTAATTGTTGGGTTATCAGGTGGCGTAGATTCTAGTGTGGCTGCTTATTTGTTGAAAGAACAAGGGTATGAGGTTATAGGGCTATTTATGAAAAATTGGCATGATGACTCGGTTACCATATCCAATGAATGCCCCTGGTTAGATGATAGTAATGATGCTATGCTTGTTGCTGAGAAATTGGGTATACCTTTTCAAACGGTTGATTTGAGTGAACAGTATAAAGAACGTATTGTTGATTACATGTTTAAGGAATATGAACAAGGAAGAACACCAAATCCTGATGTTTTGTGTAATAGAGAGATAAAGTTTGATGTTTTTATGGACATTGCTTTAAATTTGGGAGCCGATTATGTGGCCACTGGGCACTATTGTAGAAAAGGCACTATTACTAAAGATAATAAAACCATATATCAATTATTGGCGGGTGTTGATGGCAATAAAGATCAGTCTTATTTTTTATGTCAACTATCACAAGATCAATTGGCCAAGTCTTTATTTCCTATAGGTGAGTTGACTAAACCAGAGGTAAGAGCGATTGCTACAAAATTAGATTTGGTAACGGCAGAAAAGAAGGATTCACAAGGTTTATGTTTTATTGGCAAAGTAAAATTACCTGATTTTCTTCAACAGCAACTTAAACCAAAAGCAGGTGATATTATAGAGATTTCAAAAGATGCAGATTTATATCAAGAAGTTCCACCAGTTTTTGATTCAAAAGAAAAAGAATTAAGTTATTTGTCAAGGAAATTTGACTATACACCAAATCATGGTAAAATAGTAGGTAACCACCAAGGTGCGCATTATTTTACTAAAGGGCAAAGAAAAGGTTTAGCCGTTGGAGGTACAGTTGAGCCCTTATTCGTCATTGATACCAATGTTGAAGATAATGTGATTTATACAGGACAGGGAAAATCACATCCAGGTCTTCTAAAAAAAGCCCTTTTTGTGTCAAACGAAGAGTTACATTGGATACGAGAAGATTTAGAATTAAAAACAGGAAATTCTATGAAGGTTAAGGCTAGAATTAGATACAGACAACCTTTAGAATTGGCAACATTATATAAAGTACCACATGGGTTGTATGTTGAATTTGAAAATTTACAATCGGCCATAACCGAAGGGCAGTTTGTGGCATGGTATATTCAAGATGAGTTAATAGGTTCGGGCGTGATTTCGTAAATTAGCAGAAAACCTGCTGTTATGAAAATAGGAATCTTAAAGTGCTTATTTTTTTTTCTTAGCATTAATGTATTGGCGCAACAAGATGCATGGATTTATTTTGTAGATAAAGAGGATGTTCAGGCGTCTATAGAACATCCAATTACCATACTTTCACAAAAGGCAATCGATAGGAAAATAGCTCATGGTGTTGCTATTGATGAACGAGATGTTCCTGTTAACGAAGCCTATATTGAAATGCTTAAAAATAGTACAGGCATTCAAGTCAAGGCTAAATCAAAGTGGTTTAATGCCATTCATGTTCAAGGAAGTTTTTCTGATATTGAGTCTTTAAAAAGTTTGAACTTTGTGAGTCATGTGATTTATGCCGATGCCCAGTTAGGGACAGGTAAAACATTAAAAAGTAAGTCAAAATTTATGACTGGGCAAGTAGTGGTAGATTTTAACTACGGAAATTCATGGAATCAAATAGCTATGTTTCGTGGTGATAAACTGCATCAAAGAAGATATACAGGTAGCGGCATAACCATTGCTGTTTTAGATGCTGGATTTCCAAATGTAAACCAAATGTCTGCTTTTAAGCATTTAAGAGATGCAGGCAAACTTTTAGGAAGTTATCATTTTGTAAATCGAGAGGTTGATGTTTTTAATAATGCAACAAGTAACCACGGTACTTTGGTGTTAAGTACTATGGCTGGGCTTAAAGAAAATCAATTTGTAGGAACAGCACCTGACGCGTCTTACTATCTGTTTGTTACAGAAGATGCCACAAGCGAAACACCAATTGAAGAAAGTTATTGGGTAGAGGCTGCCGAACGTGCCGATAGTTTAGGGGTTGATATCATTAATACTTCGTTAGGATATACTACATATGATAATTCAAGTTATGGTTATACGCCTGCTGATATGAATGGCAATACAACTTTCATAACACGTGGCGCAAATATTGCATTTGAAAAAGGGATGCTTTTAGTTACTTCAGCAGGAAATTCGGGTAGCCCAAATGATGCCTGGCAAATAGTAGGAGCTCCTGCTGATGCCTCTGGTGTGCTAAGTGTAGGAGCTGTTGATGCAAATGGAAACTACGCATCATTTAGTTCAAAAGGGAATGAGGAGCAACCAACACAAAAGCCAGATGTGGTTGCTCAAGGTCAGCGAAGTTATGTAATCACTGAAAATGATGTTATAGCACAGGCTAATGGTACCTCTTTCAGCTCTCCCATTTTAGCAGGAGGCGTGGCCTGTTTATGGCAAGCTTTACCTGAAAAATCAAATGCAGAAATTATGCAAGCCGTTAGAATGTCGGCATCTCAATATGAGACTCCAGATTTTTTTCTGGGTTATGGTATTCCAAACTTGGAACAGGTACTGAATACTGAAAAGTTGGAAGAGTGGGACGATCAAACATTTGTGCTGTATCCAAATCCTATAGAGGATAAATTGTATGTAAGTGGAATTACAGATGACGATATAGAATCTTTTAAAATGTCCATTTTCAACATTCAGGGAAAGTTCATTTTAGAAACTCCTTTAGAGATCACACAAGAATATTTTGATTTGTCATTCTTAGCAGAGGGACTTTATATAATTAGTGTAGAAACCAAGTCATTTTCAAAGACCTATAAAATGATCAAACAATAATGGAAAATAAAATAACAGCGCTTTTTAAAATAAAATATCCCATTATACAGGCAGGTATGGTGTGGAATAGCGGATGGAAACTTGCAGCGGCTTCAAGTAATTCGGGTATTTTAGGGCTTATAGGAGCAGGATCTATGTATCCCGAAGTATTACGAGATCACATTAAAAAATGCAAAAAAGCAACGAACAAACCATTTGGGGTGAATGTGCCCATGTTATATCCAGATATTGAAAATATCATGAATATCATTGTAGACGAAGGCGTTAAAATAGTCTTCACTTCTGCTGGAAACCCTAAAATCTGGACTTCTTGGTTACAAGAAAAGGGAATTACTGTAGTACATGTTGTAAGCAGTTTAAAGTTTGCACTTAAAGCGCAAGAAGCTGGAGTAGATGCTATTGTGGCTGAAGGTTTTGAAGCTGGTGGACATAATGGAAGGGATGAAATGACTACCTTAACCCTCGTTCCTATAGTTAAAGAACATATACAGATTCCACTGATAGCAGCTGGCGGTATTGCAACAGGTAAAAGTATGTTAGCCACAATGATTCTGGGAGCAGATGGTGTGCAAATAGGCTCTCGGTTTGTTGCAAGTTTAGAAAGTTCTGCCCATCAAAATTTTAAACAAGCTGTGGTTGATGCTAAAGAAGGCGATACACAGCTAACGTTAAAAGAATTAGCTCCTGTAAGACTGATTAAAAATTCATTTTATAATCAAATTCAGGATTTATATAAAACCTGTCCTACAAAGGAACAATTAAAAGAATTGTTAGGGAGAGCTCGTGCAAAAAAAGGCATGTTTGAGGGCGATTTAGAAGAAGGTGAGCTAGAAATTGGTCAGATTTCAGGACTTATTCATGATATAAAACCTGTTTCAAAAATAGTAAGTGATGTAGTTAAAGAATTTGAAGCTGCTAAACTAGAAGTTTGCAAAACCACTTATTTCAAGTAACTTGTTTAAAAAAAGGAGAAATTAAATTCTCCTTTTTTATGCTTTGAAACTTAGCAATTATTTTCCTAACCCTTAAAAAATGAGAGCACGAAGTTTCTTATGTGCTATATAGTCTTAATGAGATATTATTATTGAAAGGCAAATGTAAATATTTTGTAATGATATTTTTACTTTAAAATCAAGGTATTTATTAACAAATGTTAACACCTGTCAACAGTATAAATATTCTAATTCACGGCAAATAAAGAGTATTTTTGCAAAATGCATTTAGAAAAATACACGAAGGAATTTAAGTATAATTGGCAGTTAGCGGCACCAGTAATGTTAGGTATGTTAGGGCATACCTTTGTGAGTTTTGTTGATAATATTATGGTGGGGCAACTAGGAACGGCAGAATTAGCAGCTGTTTCTTTAGGGAATAGTTTTCTCTTTATAGCCATGTCTTTAGGTATTGGGTTTTCTACAGCGATAACTCCCTTGGTGGCAGAGGCTGATGCCGCAAATAATTTTAAGGAAGGAAAATCAGCCTTTAAGCATGGGCTATTTTTATGTACCGTTATTGGCATATTACTTTTTTTACTGGTTTATTTTTCAAAGTCTTTAATGTATTTGATGAAACAACCCGAAGAGGTAGTACATTTAGCAATTCCTTACCTGAATTTAGTAGCCTTTTCACTAATTCCTTTAGTTATTTTTCAGGCATTCAAACAGTTTAGTGATGGCATGTCTATGACTAAATATCCTATGTATGCTACATTGTTTGGAAACATAGTAAACGTTTTTTTAAATTACTTACTTATTTTTGGAAAATTTGGTTTTCCTGAATTGGGTATTGTAGGAGCCGCTTACGGCACTTTAGTAGCAAGGTTACTTATGATTTGGTATTTATGGTTTTTGTTAAAATCAAAAGAAAAATCGAAGGCTTTTGTGACTAAGATTAAATTCTTTCAATTAAAACAATCAATGCTGAAAAAATTGCTTGATCTTGGGTCACCTAGTGCTATGCAGATGTTTTTTGAAGTGGCTATTTTTACAGCAGCTATTTGGCTCAGCGGGCTATTGGGTAAAAATCCGCAAGCAGCTAATCAAATTGCCTTAAACTTAAGTTCAATGACCTTTATGGTGGCTACAGGTTTAAGTGTTGCCGCTATGATTCGGGTTGGAAACCAAAAAGGGTTGAAAGCTTTCTATGAACTGAGGCGTATTGCATTTTCTTTATTTTTAATGGGGACTTTATTTGCCACGTGCTTTGCATTATTTTTCTTAGTATTTCATAATCAACTCCCCAAAGTTTACGTTGATTATGATGATGTGGTTAACTTATTAGATAATAAAGAAGTGGTTGGTATTGCTTCAAATTTATTAATTGTTGCCGCCATTTTTCAGATTAGCGATAGCATTCAGGTACTCGTTTTAGGAGCTTTAAGAGGGTTGCAAGATGTTAAAATACCCACGCTTATTACGTTTGTTTCTTACTGGTTAGTGGGATTTCCAATGAGCTGGTTTTTAGGAAAGGAAGAAGCCTACGGAAGTTTTGGTATTTGGTTAGGGCTGTTAGCAGGATTAACTACCGCAGCTATTTTGTTATATATTAGGTTTAATTATTTAACCAAAAGATTAATTTTGTCTAACGAAAAATAAAAACCAATGAGTCTTCCAAAGTTTATATTAGGGGATAATACTGAATTTCCCAACGCTATTTATGTTATTCACACTGAGTTTCCACGATTTATAATTAATTTGGAAAATGATGATCTGGAGTGGTTTGAAGATTTTGATGCTGAAGATCAGAAGGAATTAGAAACAGAAACTGAACATGCCATAAAATTAGCAACTGAATTTTATGACAGTGAAATAGCTAAGTACGAAGAATAGAAGTGTTATGGTAGATGAACTGATTAGATTAGATACAGAACTATTCATTTTTTTGAATAATTTAGGGTCAATTACCTGGGACAGCTTATGGCTGGTCATTACTAACAAACTTACCTTTATTCCTCTTTATTTAGTTTTGTTATTCATGTTGTATAAGAAATATGGGTTAAAATCACTGTTAATTTTTGTGGTGGCTATAGCTCTAATGATCACGTTTACCGATCAAATAACAAATGTGTTTAAACGAACATTTCAGCGACCAAGACCATGTGGAGTGGCCGATTTGGCAGATCAGATACGTTTTATTGCAGTGCGATGTGGGAAATATGGGTTTTTCTCAGGGCACTCATCAAACTCTATGGCGGTTGCTGTTTTTGCAGGATTACTTTTAAAGCCATATTTTAAAAATTTGATTCTGCTTCTTGTTTTTTGGAGTTTTATTGTGGCTTATAGCAGAATTTATGTTGGAGTGCATTATCCGCTTGATATTTTTTGTGGAATGACATTTGGAGCGCTTTCAGGTTTTTTATTTTACAAATTAAGCCAATATGTTTTGGCAAAATATGTTAAGAATTAAGCTTTTAATTTTAGTAAAAACTCAGCAGCCGCAAAGGGGGTGGTATGGTTGTTTTCTATTAAAATAAGCTGAGATTCTAGTGCTTTTTTAATTTTTGGTTGATTAAAAAAATCTGATTTAAGTTGGGATTCTATAGTTTGAATCAGCCAGAATTTATTTTGCTTTTGTCGTTTTATATCAAAGTGACCGTTTTTTGTGGTTACACATATATAATCTGTTATCATGCTCCAGATAAGGGTTATGCCAACATGGTTTAATGCACTGCAAACCGATACTTTAGGAGACCATTTAGACTCTTTTTCAGGATAAAGTTTCAAAGCTCTAGAGAATTCATTTGCGGCAAACTTTGCCTTTTTTTCATTATCGCCATCAGCTTTATTAATCACTATAGCATCGGCCATTTCAATTATACCCCGTTTAATACCCTGTAGTTCATCACCAGCCCCAGATAATTTTAAAAGTAGAAAGAAATCAACCATGCTATGTACGGTAGTTTCGCTTTGCCCCACACCAACCGTTTCTATGATAATGATATCAAAACCAGCGGCTTCACATAGCACAATAGATTCTCTGGTTTTTCTGGCAACACCGCCAAGCGAATGCCCCGAGGGAGAAGGTCTGATAAAAGCATTTTCATCTTTAACAAGTGCTTCCATTCGGGTTTTATCCCCCAGAATACTACCTTTTGTAATGGAACTTGTTGGGTCAATAGCCAAAACTGCCACACGTTTTCCTTGTGACGTTAAATGCTTTCCAAAAGCCTCAATGAATGTACTTTTACCTACACCGGGAACACCCGTAATACCAATGCGTATAGATTTGTTAGCATATGGAAGGCAGGTTTTTAGAAGCTTGTTTCCAATTGCTATATGTTTACTGTTTACGCTCTCAACTAAGGTAATCCCTCTGCTAAGCGCTGCAACATCTCCTTGAAGAATATCGGTTAAAAGGGTTTTAGCGTCAAGTTTTACTTTACGTTTTTGTTTAAGGTTTTCAATAGACTTTCTGTTGGTGATTTCTGAAATTGAAACACCTCCTTTTTCTTGTAATGCCGATTTCTTTTCTTTCGTCAATTCTCAGATAATTAGTTGCTTAAATTTACAATATTCTTGCAAGGGATTACCAGAGGATGCTAAAAATAGTTATTGAAGCGGAACGGCTATTTTAACATCATCCCAAGCCATGGTTAAAAATAAATTATCGGTTGAATTATCAAAACTAATGGTGAACTGCTCTACGGGATTAGCAAGTTTTTCCACGGGAACATCCACATTAATAACATCGTAGTTAGGATCCCACATAGGTTGCATTTGCGCATTAACGCCCCATTTATACTGTTTCGAATTAAAAATTACGGTCCAAGCAGAATCTTTAGGAACCGTCCATAAAGTATATTTTCCAGGGGTTAACGGCATACCTTTAACATCAAGTGTTTGGTTGGTTTCAAAAGTGGTAGCCTCATTTGCTCCAGTACGCCATACCTGATTGTAAGGTACTAGCGCTCCAAAAATTTCTCTTCCTTTTTTGTAAGGCCTATTATAGAAAACTTCAAGTTTTAAATCGTTTAATTTGAATTCAACGGTGTCTTTCGGACTTAATCGCGGTGAAAAAATGTTTTCAACAAATACAGAATATAAAAATAACCCCAATGCGATGATAGACAAAAGAATTAAGGTTCGTTTTAAGAAGGCGTTCATATGAGCAATTTTTTTGAGACGTAAAGATAATTTAAAAGGCAAAACTACTAAAATGGAAACGACATTTATTTAGCTTTGTTTCAGGTAGATTAAAAAAATAGAAGGTTTTTGCAACACCCCATTTTTTTTATCGTCTTTAATATGAACTAACACAAACCAGAAGTAACATCAGTATGTTTCAAGTTGACATTATAGAACAATGTAAACAGAACAATCGGAAAGCTCAAATGCAGTTGTACAGCCAGTACTGCGATGGCATGTATATTGTAGCTAAACGGTTTTTAAAAGACGCTGCTGATGCTGAAGATGTGGTACAAGAGGCCTTCATAAAGGCCTTTACAAAATTACATCAGTATAAAGGAGACGTTACTTTTGGCGCGTGGTTAAAACGTATTGTTGTTAATAAGAGTATCGACTTTTTAAAATCTAAAAAACAGCAGCTAGTGGCTTTGGATGAGGTGCACCTTAAAGTGGTTGATACTCAAAAAGACGACAAATGGTTGGTAGATGACACTATTACCCTTACAGATGTTAAAGTGGCTATTAATAAGTTACCAAATAAATATCAATACGTGGTGATGCTCTATTTAATTGAGGGGTATGACCACCAAGAGATTTCTGAAATCCTTGATATCACTGAGGTAGCATCAAGAACACAACTATCAAGAGGTAAGGCAAAATTACAGGAACTATTAATACAAAAGCAAAATGGCACAAGATATTAGAGATTTATTCAAGGATGATAAAATGTCAAATGAAACGATGCCTAAGAATCATCAAAACCGTTTTCAAAAGAAATTAGATATAGCCTTGCCCGTAAGTTCAAGAACAGGTATAAGTTGGATGAAAGTGGCCGCTAGCGTGGTGGTGTTTTTAGGACTTTCGTTTGGAACTTATCGTTTTTTAAGTCCGTCCCAGATAGAACCTGTTAATGTAGATAACTCCAAAAAAGTGATTGCTACCAAAACTCTAGGAGACATTTCTCCTGGACTAAAAAAAGTAGAAGACTACTATTTGGCAAGTATCAACTTAGAATTATCTAAGATGAGTTACACCCCAGAAACTAAGGAGTTATTTGATGGTTATTTGGAGCAAATAGCCACGCTTGATGAAGATTACCAAAAGCTTTCATTAGAGTTAACTGAATCGGGTCTCAGTGAGTTGACTGTTAATGCCTTAATAGATAATTTAAAACTGCGTTTAAACCTGTTGTATCGGTTACGATCGCAGTTAGAACAATTTAACGTTTCCGAAAACATAAATGCAGAAAAACAATCCATTTAAAAAATCAAAAAATGAACAGAATAATTATAAAATCTTTGGTATTCACTTTGAGTTTGTTGACCGCAACTGGCGTTATGGCACAACAGAAACTCATAAAAGTGTCTCAGGCAATAAAAGTGAACAGTGATGTTAATATTAATTTAAATACCAGTCATTGTAATATTGTTTTTGATACTTGGAAGAAAGACGTTGTGGAAATTGAAGCCTATATTGAAGGTGAGCAGCTTAGTGAAGAAGAACTGGATGATGCACTAAAATCATGGAAAATAGATATAGATGCAACAACGGATAAAGTTACTATTGGAACACAAGGACGTGGTACAAATGTTTGGGTGTATAGAACAGATACGCATGGTGATGGTGAAGCGGTTGAAGCCGTAATAAAGGAATTAAAATATGAGTTGGCAGAAATTCCAGAAATAGATTTCGATGTACACGTTGAAGTCCCAGAAGTACCTGAGATTCCAGAAATTCCTGAGTTACCACCATTACCGCCTTTACCTGAGGGCGTTGGGGCAGTAACTTTTGATTATAATGCTTACAAAAAAGAAGGTGAAAAATATCTTGAAGCTTATTCAAAGAAATTTGAAGAAGCCTATGGAGAGGCATTTGCAAAAAAGATGCAAGCATGGAGTGAAACGTTTGAAGAACGCTGGAATGAGGAAGAGTTTAATAAAAAAATGGAAGAATGGGGGGAACGTTATGCCGAGAACATGGAGGCGCATCAAGAGCGAATCATTGCGCATGAAGCACGCAATCAGGTACATAAAGAGCGTGCAGAGGCAATAAAAACTCAGGTAAAAAGACGGCAGGAAGAATTAAAGCATCACCAAAAGGAACGCGTTATTCTATTAAAAGAACGTGAAAAGCGTATAGAAGAGTTGGTACATGGTAAAGCGCATGGTAAGGTTAAAAAAACAATAAAAATAAAAATGCCAAAAGGAACAAAACTCAAGGTAGATGTGAAGCATGGAGAAATAGAGTTTGCTGCTAATATTGATAATTTAAGAGCAGATTTAGCGTATACTAAGTTTAAAGCGCAAAGCATTGATGGAAGTTTAACTTCCATTAATGCTTCCTATTCTCCTGTATATGTAAGTACCTGGCATGTGGGACAATTGAACTTAAAATATGTGAAGAAAGCACAAATAGATTATGCCAATCATCTTGTGTTGAATGCTACTTCATCAAATGTAGATGTGAATCACCTTTTAAAAAGTGCTGTTATAGATGGGACTATTGGAGATTTGAAAATTCTAAATATAGATGACAAGTTTAGCAGCCTAAATATGATTCTTCAAAACAGTGATGTGGTCATTAATTTACCTGATGTAGATTGTAATGTACAATACAATGGCACAAAATCAAGGTTTTCGCATCCCAAAAAATCACCTAATGAACAGGTGTCAAATTTTTCAACAGGGAATTTAGCTAGTGGTAAAAGTATTGTTGTTAATGCCAAGTACAGTACAGTAACCATGCAATAATTTACACGTGCATCTGTTCAGAAATAGCTTCAACTATAGTTTGTACAGGTGTTTGATAATCAAACCATAGCGTTTTTGAATCTTTCTTAAACCAAGTAAGTTGGCGTTTAGCAAATCTTCGCGTATTTTTCTTAATTTCTGAAATAGCAAAATCTAAATCCCATTCGCCTTCTAGGTATTTAAAAATTTCTTTGTAGCCCACCGTATTCAAAGCGTTAAGGTGTTTATACGGTAAAAGTGATTTTACCTCGTCAATTAAGCCTTCATCAATCATACTATTTACACGTTGATTGATTCTTTCATAAATTATAGTCCTATCTGCCATGAGGCCAATACTTATCGTTTTAAAGGGACGTTGTGATTTTCCTTGATTTAAAAAACTAGAATAAGGTTTTTGGGTTCCTATACAGATTTCCAAAGCTCTAATGACCCGATGCGGATTGTCAACAGCAATGGTGTTGTAAGAAGTCAGGTCTAATGTTCTTAATTGATTTTGTAAATCGCCTAGTCCTTTAGTTTTTAAAGTATGATTTAATGATTCACGAATGCTAGGATCAACATCAGGAAAATGATCAAATCCTTTGGTAACGGCATCAACATACAAACCAGAGCCACCAACCATAATTACGGCGTCTTTCTTTTTAAAGAGGTGTTCTAAACACGTTAAAGCATCTCGTTCAAAAGCGCCAACATTATAATGCTCTGTTATTGATTTATGATGTATAAAATGGTGCTGGACAGCGGCTAATTCATCTGGACTTGGTGCTGCTGTACCAATTTGCATGTCTTTGAAAAATTGTCGGGAATCTGTCGAAATAATGTCCGTATGAAAGTGTTTTGCAAGCTCAATGCTAAGTGCTGTTTTTCCTATGGCGGTTGGGCCAATAACAGAAATGAGATATTTAGTTGGAGTACTGACTTCTCGTTGCTTTAATTAATATGGGGTAAAGTTACTTTGAAAAATGAACAGAGCAAAAGTTTGAAGTAAAAAAACAGAGGTATATAGCAGTGTTAAGGATTGGAGCATATGTTGGAGCTCCTTGAAAAACCCGACTGAAGAAAGCCCGACCACTCGATAGCGTAGGAACACCATAACTATTATTCATACAGTTTTTCGCCGCAGTTATAACAATGGCGCGCATGATCTCTATGATTTTCGGCTAGACAGTTTTCACAAGATTGCGAATTTAAAGGCAGTTCATTATTGGGTTTTGAAGGATTTTGTTTTTTGTTGGAATGACTCGTGTATTCTGCCGATACAATGCCTGTAGGAACTGCTATAATACCATAACCTAAAATCATAATAAGTGCTGCAATAAATTGACCTATTGGTGTTACTGGAGCAATATCACCGAAACCAACGGTTGTTAGGGTTACAATACACCAATAAACACTTACAGGGATACTTGTAAAACCACTAGCGGCACCTTCTATTAGATACATGAGGGTACCAAAAATGATACAAAGTATGAGAACGGCAAATAAAAACACTGAAATTTTTGCTTTACTTGCTTTAATGGCCGATGTTAATACTTGAGAAGCGCCTAGGTAGCGGGCTAATTTCAGTATTCTAAATACTCTTAATAAACGTAAGGCACGTAAAGCGGCTAATGCATGAATACCACCAAAGATTAATGAAATATATTTTGGAATGGTAGACAGTAAATCAATAATACCGTAAAAGCTTGTAATGTACTTTAAAGGCTTTTTTACCGTGACTATTCTTGCAATATATTCAATACTAAATAGAACGGTAATAATCCATTCTGAAATATTTAAAAAATCATGGAATTTCTGGTCAAAACTTTCAATGCTCTCCAACATCACTAAAACCACACTGGCAATAATTGCCATTAGTAATATAACATCAAAAAGTTTGCCTGCTCGGGTATCTGCCTCATAAATAATATCATGAAGTTTTGTTTTCCAGTTTGTGGTTGCGGTACTCATTACCTCAAATGTATGAAAAGATTAGCTTTTTCGTTTTAATAAGATGGTTGAATTGTTTTGAATATCAATAACTTTTTGCATTATCTCTTTCAAATAAGGATAAAACTCAGGCTCAAAAACAGTTTCTTTAAAAGAAAGCATAAAGGTTAAAATAATATTATTTCCAAAGTGCTTTGCTGAAAAACTTAATTGCCCCGTTTTATGAGGTAAGTGAAATACAATATCTTTAGGAAGCTCAGATACTATATAGTCATCATTCAATTCTAGTTTATAATTTAAATAATACCCATCCTTGTAACCAAAATCAATAGGGTATGAACGCTCTTGCAGTTTGAAAGGGTTTGTGTTAAATAGTTTGATAAAGAATGGACTTATAAAAATTAAATCACTGGCTTTTTCAGATGGATAAGTCAGGGTATAGTTTTCTCCAAAGTTTGGTGATGCAATACTATTCGTATTCACAGAAAAATCAGAGATTTCTATGTCGGTTATAGTGTTTTCTAATTCATTAATGTAATCTTCAGGATCAGAAAAATAACGTTTTTTATGAGAGAGTGCGTGATATCCTGTTCTTTTAGATTCTATATGCCCAATAAGTTCATCATTTTTATTAAAGCTGAACACTGCCTTGTACATGGTATTTGTTCTATCCGTAGGATTTATGTTAATCCAATCACTTCCATTCTTAAAATCAATAAGCCTACCAAATCTATTTAAACATCTAAAAGGAATTTGTCCGAAGTACAAAAATTTATCGGTAGCATCAAGGGTATAGGTTTTATTATTAATTGTGGCCTGTGTTATTAGATAATTAAAATCAGAAAGAACTGGGTAAATAACTGTTGGTAAACCATTTTTTCTTGTAGATAATAATATAGGTTTAACTTGAATGCCTGAATCTCTCAATAAGTTATGCAGTAATATGTTTATTGAAGAAATATTCCCTGACTTATTTTTTAATAATTCCTTGATTGAAACATCTTTAAAAATTTTATATTCTCTATTCCATGTAAAGTTGCTTTGCACATACTTGTAAATACCTTGTGCCTTTTTTAAAGTATCGGTTTCACTTAATAGGTCTTGAGGTAGCAGTTCTTCAACTTCTATTTTTTTTCGCAGTTGTTTACCAATATCTTTTTCACTTTTCAATTCTATATCTACATCTTTCCAAGTTTTGGTGATATGATCAACACGACCATCAGGGCTCTTAAATGTTTCTAATTCATATTCAATTCGAGCAAGGTAATTTGACTTTGCTGTCATATAATCTTCTTCTATAAAAGCTGGTATGTTTTTCATGGCATAATGACTTATAGAACAATCAGCAGAAGCACCTCGTCCAAAGTCTATACAATGTTTTTTTATAGAAATATCATTAATTGCTAATTTTTTTCCTCCAACTAATTTTATATGATATACCCAATTACCAGGAATGCTTGTACGATATTCACTATAAAGTTTGGGGATTTCATCTTGAAAATCCCAACCGTGATATTTAAACATATATGGAGACGATATGGTATAGCTGTAGGTTATCACAGAACCTGGTTTAATATTAGGTAGGGTGAATTTTACAAGGGTACGGTTTTCATTATAATTTTCTCTAAAAATATCTTTTTCAAGAAGTTTGGTTTTTATCACTTTACCATCAATCTCATTATATGTGGTGGCTAAAATGTCATCTACTTTTTCTTCATTAGTTTTAGTAATGTAAAGCGGAATAACCACGTTAGCATGTTCTGAACCTTCTTTGGTAAGAATTTTTATTTTACGTTTAATTTTTGTTCTTAAATCAAAATCGTTTGGGTCAACATAACTATTTCCTGTTTCAAAAATAACTAAAGCATGGGCTGTTGAATCAACTGTATAGGTTTTTGAAGTAATATCCCCAAGAGATACCTTATAAGATTCTGCGTTGTAATTTTCTTGAGATTGTAAAAATAGGTTAGTTAGTAAAAATAAGGTTAGAATGGTTTTGTTCATGTGTTAGGTTATTTTTATAATCTTAAGCCTTTTATTTCGCCTCAAGTAACTTTGAATGATATGTTGGGTGTCTCTATTATTTTGCATAGGGGTAATAATCGATTCTAAAACGTCAATATTATTAATTTGATAATTTAAATTAAAGAAACCTATGCCTTTAAATACACCATTTTTAATAAGAATAGCACTGCGTTCGTCAACATCTCTGCCTTTATCTATAATAACCATGTCTTTATTGGAATAGCTATTAGTTTCAATTAGAGCATTTACCCGGCTGTTATAGCTTTCAGGTGTTTCTTTTTCAATGCAAGCACCATAGCAATTTTTTATGTCATAGTTGAAGCAACTTGATTTTGTTTGATATAATCCCGTTAGTTTTTGGCATAGGTTGTAATCTTCAACAGCTTTGGTAATAAAACTTTTACCACTTTGCCTGTTACTAAACGTGGTTATGGGTTTTTTTCTGCCATCGGCAACATCAATTTTTAAGTTAAGATAATTGTTGTCATCTTTAAAACTATACAAAGCATGTGTGAAAATAGACCGACGTAAAGCACGATTATATAAAGGTTTTATACGCTTTATTTCTTCAGACTCCTTTAATAGCGCTACAAGTTCACTTCCTGTAGCTTCATAGGTGACTGCTGTTACTTTGGACTGGATTTTTTTTGATTTTGCATTGGTTCCCGTGAAATGCTGATTGATGCGTTTTTTTATATTGTTGCTTTTTCCAATGTAAATAATATCTCCATTGGCATTATGAATGTAGTACACACCAGTAATAGAGGGAAGTTCAGCAATAATATCAATATGCCTTGGTTCTAATTGATGCTTTGGGTTAAGACGTACAGAGTTTTGAATAATACGCTTATCTGTATCTTTGTCAAGTAGCATTTTAAAGAGCTTAACCGTAGCTAAAGCATCACCTGAGGCTCTATGTCTATCTGTTACAGGAATGCCAAGTGACCTTACTAATTTACCTAAACTGTATGAGGATTGTCCTGGTATTAAATCTTTAGCAAGTTCAACCGTGCAAAGTGACTTACGCTCATAGTCATAACCAAGTCTGCGAAATTCTGTACATAAAATGCGGTAATCAAAATTAGCGTTATGAGCCACAAGAATACAATCTTCAGTAATTTCAACAATGCGCTTTGCTACCTCATAAAACTTAGGCGCGTTCTTTAGCATGTTATTGTTAATTCCTGTTAAGTTAACTACAAAAGGTTGAATATCGCGTTCTGGGTTTACCAAACTAATAAATTGATCGACTACCTCATGACCATCATATTTATATATAGCAATTTCGGTAATCCCTTCTTCATTGTACTTGCCTCCCGTGGTTTCTATGTCTAGTATTGCGTAGATAGTCTGTGTATTAATTATGGTAATAATGTCTTGCACCAAATATACTGCTTCCCACTCTAACCATGGTACTACCACAAGATATGGCTAATGGATAATCTCCACTCATACCCATTGAAATTATTTTTGGAGAAAAATTAGCTGTTTGATAGCTTTTGAGGGAGTCAAAAATGTTTTTTAAGTTCTGAAACTCCATTTTTACTTGATCATTATTATTGGTAAAAGTAGCCATACCCATAACGCCAGTAACATGTATGTTGGTTAACCTAGTAAATTCTTCTGAACTTAATATCTTTTGAGCTTCGATTGCAGACATGCCAAATTTAGAGTCTTCAGCCGCAATTTTTATCTGTAGTAAACAGTTAATAACTCTGTTGTTCTTTTTGGCTTGTTTATTAATTTCTTCTAATAACTTAAAATTATCAACACCATGAATTAGGCTTACAAAAGAAGCCATATATTTCACTTTGTTGCGCTGTACATGCCCAATCATATGCCACTCAATATCTTTAGGCAGGGCTTCGTGTTTTTCAACCATTTCCTGGATTTTATTTTCACCAAAAATACGTTGTCCGGCCTGATAAGCTTCCATGACATCACTTACAGGTTTTGTTTTTGAAACTGCAACTAGCGTAACATGGTTGGGTAAACTAGCTTTTATGTGATTAAGATTTTCTGAAATAGACATGCAAATGTTAATTGATGTTTTAGAAGCAGCTGTTTGAATTATTTTAAAAATTGAGCTGCAATTTTTTCAGCTTTTTTACTTTCTGAATAATTATAAAACCCTTCTCCAGATTTCACGCCTAGTTTTCCTGCACGAACCATATTTACTAGCAGCGGGCATGGGGCATATTTAGGGTTTTTAAATCCGTCATACATCACATGTAAAATGGATAAGCAAACATCTAAACCTATGAAATCAGCTAACTGTAGCGGTCCCATGGGGTGCGCCATACCTAATTTCATCACGGTGTCTATCTCCTCAACGCCAGCAACACCATTGTAGAGTGTTTCAATAGATTCATTAATCATGGGCATTAGTATTCTATTAGCAACAAAGCCAGGGTAGTCGTTAACTTCAACAGGTACTTTTCCAAGCTGTTTTGAAAGTGTCATGATAGATTGTGTAACGGCATCACTGGTATTGTACCCTCTAATAATTTCAACCAACTTCATGATGGGCACCGGATTCATAAAATGCATACCAATTACTATTTCTGGTCTGGAAGTTGCGGCTGCAATTTGAGTTATGGAAATAGAAGATGTGTTTGTTGCTAAAATAACACCAGTTTCACAAAAGGCATCTAATTCTTTAAAAATTTTTAATTTTAAATCAAGATGTTCTGTAGCGGCTTCCACCACTAGATTAACCCCTTTTACACCTGTATCTAAATGAGTATATGTTGAAATATTCTTTAAAGTATCTTCTTTTTTTTGAGATGTTATTTTCTCTTTAGCAACCATTCTGTCTAGATTGGTTGTAATGGTTTGCAATCCTTTATTTAAAGCAGATTGGTTTATATCAATAAGGTTTACTTTAAAACCACTTTGAGCAAAGGTATGAGCAATGCCATTCCCCATAGTACCGGCTCCTATAACTGCAATATGCTCCATTTTAAAAGCTATTTATTATTTGAGTAGCAACACGTAATGCTTCGGTACCATCATGCAATGTTACTACAGGAGTAGTATTACTATTAATGGCATCAGCAAAGGTTTCTAATTCATCTAAAATGGAATTATTTTCTGGAATGACAGGGTTGTCAAAATAAATTTGTTTTTTTACGCCTTCAGCATTTTGAAGAATCATATCAAAATCACCAGGGTTTTCTGGAGCATCTTTCATTTTTACAACTTCACATGTTTTCATTAAAAAGTCTACAGAAATGTAAGCGTCTTTTTGAAAGAACCGTGCTTTTCGCATTTTTTTAAGTGAAATTCGGCTGGCTGTTAAATTGGCAACACAACCGTTTTCAAATTCTAATCGGGCATTGGCTATATCTGGTGTGTCGCTAATAACAGCGACGCCACTGGCCGAAATGTGTTTCACTTTTGATTTTACAATACTCAATATAATATCAATATCGTGAATCATTAAATCGAGTACCACAGGAACATCTGTACCTCTGGGATTAAATTCTGCTAAACGGTGGGTCTCAATAAACATGGGTGTGTTTATATGCTCTTTTACCGCAATGAAAGCTGGATTAAAACGCTCAACATGACCTACCTGACCACGTAAATTATGCTTAGCCAAAAGTTCTCTAATGTGTTCGGCTTCTTCAACCGTATTAGTAATTGGTTTTTCAATAAAAATATGTTTGCCTTTGGCAATAGCTTGTTTTGCACATTCGTAATGAGACAGGGTAGGCGTTACAATATCAACCATGTCTACAGCGTCAATAAGTGCTTCTACAGAATTGAAAAATTTGTAACCAAATTCAGCTGCTACTTTCTTGCCGTTTTTTTCATCAGCATCATAAAATCCAACCAGTTCATATTTGTTTGATTGGTTAAGTAGTCTTAAATGAATTTTACCTAAGTGACCTGCACCAAGTACTCCCGCTTTTAGCATAATTTTCTGTTTTGAACAAAAATAAGATTTTAAGATTTGAAGTTTAGTAATTGTAATTTTTTTTTTTGGTTAAATTTCTATTTTAAAAATAATTTGAATTAGGCTTTTAAGCTTAAAAATGTTTACTAATTTTAGCCTGATAAACCACCACCAACATTGAAAGATACTTTTAAACATCAAGGCTTAAGGCAGCAGCTTGTTAATATATTAAAGAACAAAGGGATAAAAGATTCAAGGGTTTTAATGGCCATTGGGAAAATTCCAAGACATTTGTTTATGGACTCTAGTTTTTTAGATCATGCTTACCAAGATAAGGCCTTTCCAATTGCGGCAGATCAAACCATTTCTCAGCCTTATACTGTGGCTTTTCAATCGGAATTACTTAATATTAATTCAGGAGATAAAATTTTAGAGATTGGCACAGGTAGTGGCTATCAAACGGCAGTATTGTGTGAGTTAGGAGCTAAAGTTTATAGTATTGAACGCCAAAATGAGCTGTTTAAGAAAACGAGTAAATTTTTGCCTAAGTTGGGGTATCGTGCTAAGAAATTAATTTTTGGAGATGGCTATGTGGGATTGAAAGAAGAAGCGCCTTTTGACGGTATTATTGTTACCGCTGGAGCTCCTTTTGTACCCAAACCATTGCTCAGTCAGTTAAAAATAGGAGGAAGGCTTGTAATACCTGTTGGTGATGCGGTACAAACCATGACCATGTTTACAAGAAAAGGCCCTAAAGAGTTTGAACAGCATGAGTTTGGAGAATTTAGATTTGTTCCTTTATTGGAAGATAAAAACTAACGTTAAAACGTTGCTCTTAAATATTTGTCTGGAATAGGAGTTTCACTCGTTTCATGTGTCCAGAAAAGGTTAATAATCCACCAACGTTGACCATCATTTAGTAACTGAATACTATTAACACCTCGCATAAAAGGACGTTCTTCTTCATTGTTATGGTAGCATTCATAAGAGCTAAAAACCTGTGCTATATTTCCAAATCGTTCTACCTTTCTTTTTATTTCTCGTTCAATAAACCCGTTGGAAACTAACCAATCTTTTGAGCTTTTTATATAGTCATCAGGAGACATATATAAGGTTTTCCATTTTCCGTTTTTATCTTTTCCCGATGGTATAAGCTTAGCATCTTTTCTAAATAGAAACTTAAATTGTTTCCAGTTTCTTGGTACATCTTTTTCTCCAGAAATAGAATTATAAAGTTCTTTTATTGTGCTGTCAATAGTAAATACAATGGTACTATCAATGGCGGGAGGAGGTGGTGTTTGGCTAACGTTTTGCCCATAAAGACTTAACAAACAGAAATAAGCCAAAAGAAAAAAGCATCCATGTTTCATGTTTAGTTATTGTATGTTTTTTTTATTCTATCTAAGTTTCGTTTATTATCTCTGTCTTTTAAAGTTTCCCGTTTATCATAAAGTTTTTTCCCTTTTGCCAGGGCAATATCCATTTTTGCTAAGCCTTTGTCATTAATAAACAAGCGTAAAGGAATAATGGTTAGTCCTGTGTTTTGTACTTCTTTATGTAACTTTTTTAGTTCCCGCTTATTAAGAAGTAATTTACGTTCTGCCTTAGGTTTATGATTATAGTATGTACCATAAATATATTCTTCAATGGTCATGTTAATCACAAATAATTCGCCTTGTTCATTAAATTCACAAAAACTTTCAGCAATGGAAGCTCTACTGTTTCGTATAGATTTTATTTCGGTACCTGTTAACACAATGCCAGCCGTATACTTCTCTAAAATCTCATATTGAAAACGCGCTTTCTTATTTTGTATGTTAATCTTTTTCTGCATTAAGCACAAAGCTACATAATTTTAATAAGTTTCAATTTAAAAAGTTATATTCATAAACCTTTAACGAAAAGACTTCTGTTTTGTTAAAATTTTATCGATATTTTTTTTGTTAATTGTGTGAATCGTAATAATGATTGATTAACTTCTTTTTTCATTGTCTTAACTATAAAACATTTGTATTTTTGAAATTCTGATTTTATAAGACAATTCAAAAAAAGAAAAAATAAATATGAATTCATATGATGTAGCCGTAATAGGCTCTGGTCCTGGGGGGTATGTAGCTGCCATTCGTTGTGCACAATTAGGCATGAAAACAGCTATCATAGAAAAGTATGCCACACTTGGTGGAACCTGTTTAAATGTAGGTTGTATACCTAGTAAAGCGCTTTTAGATTCATCACACCATTATGAAGATGCCGTAAAGCATTTTGAAGAACATGGTATTGATATTCCTGGAGATGTAAAGGTAAACTTAGAAAAAATGATTGCTAGGAAGCAAGCGGTTGTTGATCAAACTACAGGAGGAATAGATTTTTTAATGAAGAAGAATAATATTGATGTGTATCAAGGTTTAGGAAGCTTTAAAGATGCAACACATATTAGTATTTCTGGTGAGGAAACTACCGAAATTGAAGCTAAAAATACCATCATTGCTACAGGTAGCAAACCATCCAATTTGCCATTTATTACTATTGATAAAGAGCGCATCATAACCTCTACAGAGGCTTTAAAGCTTAAAGCAATTCCAAAACACTTAATTGTTATTGGAGGTGGAGTTATTGGTTTAGAACTAGGACAAGTGTACCGCCGTTTGGGAGCTGAGGTTACTGTTGTTGAGTATTTAGATAGAATTATTCCAACTATGGATGCAGGCCTTTCAAAAGAACTAAATAAGGTGTTTAAAAAGGCTAAATTTACAATGAATGTATCTCATAAGGTGAAGTCTGTTGAGCGCATTGGCGATGAAGTTATTGTTAAAGCCGATAATAAAAAAGGTGAAGAAGTTGAAATTAAGGGGGATTACTGTTTGGTATCCGTTGGGCGTCGTCCTTATACCGATGGATTGAATGCTGAAGCAGCTGGAGTTAAATTAAATGACCGTGGACAAGTAGAAGTGAATAATCATTTGCAAACCAGCGCGTCTAATATATATGCCATTGGTGATGTCGTTAAAGGTGCTATGTTGGCACACAAAGCGGAAGAAGAAGGTGTTTTTGTAGCAGAGACCATAGCCGGGCAAAAACCGCATATAGATTACAATTTAATCCCTGGTGTGGTATACACTTGGCCAGAAGTTGCCTCAGTTGGAAAAACGGAAGAACAACTTAAGGAAGCTGGTGTTGCATTTAAAGTAGGATCTTTCCCTATGCGTGCTTTAGGAAGAAGTAGAGCAAGTATGGATTTAGATGGGTTTGTGAAAATTTTAGCAGATAAATCTACTGATGAAATTTTAGGCGTGCATATGATTGGTGCAAGAGCAGCTGATATGATTGCAGAGGCCGTTGTTGCTATGGAGTATAGAGCAAGTGCCGAAGATATTTCAAGAATGTCACACGCGCATCCTACGTTTACAGAAGCCATTAAAGAAGCGGCTTTAGCAGCTACGGAAGATAGAGCGCTACATATTTAAGGCTTATAAAATATAATCCTAAGTTATTTCCTAAGGGTTAGAAATGCTAAATCTCATTACAAATTTATGTTTGTAATGAGATTTTCTTTTAAATAGATATTACTTTTTATTCACCTTAATCAAGGCGGTAGATTTACTTAACGTTTTCTAAAATCTTGTTGAAGTCTATTTTCAAATCAATAAGCTTTCCAGAATGAATATCAAATACCCAACTGGACTTGCAACAAAAAATTGGACTTTAAGTTGAATGACTAAGCTGCTAGTTTTTGGTTATACATATCTAATTCAAATTCTCTTATAGTTTTGTTTCCTAAAAAGGAATGTCTCCTTTTATTATTGTACCAAGTTTCTATCCATCCAAAGATGGATAACTCCGCTTCAGATCTTAATCTATAATTGTGCCTATAAACCCATTCTACCTTTAATGATTTAAAGAACGATTCTGCAACGGCATTATCCCAGCAGTTACCTTTTCTGCTCATAGATTGGTTTACTAAACCATCGTAACTTTTAATTAAAGAGGTAAACTTATGGCTGGCATATTGTATACCTCGGTCTGAATGAAAAATTAAATCTTGGGTTAGGGTTGCTTTCTTTATAGCCATATGCCAAGCTTTAATAATAGTATCCTCTGTGCTTAAATTGTCACTTAGAGCCCACCCAACAACTTTACGGTTAAACAAATCAATGATTACAGTAAGATATAACCAGCCTTGTTTGGTTTTGATTTAGGTAATGTCACTTACCCAAACTTGATTCTGCCTGCTTACTTCAAAGTTTTGGTTTAACAAATTAGGTGCTATTGGGTAATTATGTTTACTATCAGTGGTTGCTTTAAATTTACGTTTTCGTTTTGCAAACAAATAATTAGCACTCATAATACGCGCCACTCTGGGCTTTGATATTTTATAGCCTAATGTCTCCAGTTCTGTTTTTATTCTTGGCGATCCATAACTTTGAAAGCTATCTTTAAATATAGATTTTATAAGCGCAGTTACCTTTTGATTTTCTAACCATAATTTACTTGGCCCTGATTGCAGCCAATGATAATAACCGCTTTTGCTTACCTTTAATATTTTACACATCATCTCGACAGGAAACCTCATAAGATGCTGTTTTATAAACCTGTATTTTTCCTGTCGCTCTTGGAGAAGATGCTGATGGCCTTTTTTAAGATGTCACGTTCCATTTCAGCTTCTTTTAACGCTTTTTTTAAACGGAATATTTCTTTTTCTTCATCAGTCAATTTAGGCTTGCCTCGACCAGGAAAACTATTTTTGCCATAATCCTTCAACTCTTTTCGCCAACGATAAAGAACCGATGGAAATATATCTAAATCTTCACTTACTTGTTTTACGTTGCCTTTGGCATAGCTCAACTCAACTGCCTTTTGTTTAAATTCTAAAGTGTAATGTTTGGGTTTACTTCTCATAATTGCTAAGTTAATAACTAGCAAACATATTCTCTCATCTTTTTGTCCAGTCTAATATAGGAAGTCCATAAACAGAAAATGAACAAATTAGGACTTACCGAAGCGCCTTCAGATGACGAGCTTTTAGAATACTGGAATAAAACCTTATTAGAATAAAATATGAGTAAAAATGCTTGTTTTTGAGACAAGATTTAAACAAATGTAGCCTTCCCAAAAACCGCAGTGTTTAAAAGTAGAATAATAATCTTAAATTTGAACAGTATTATGAGACGAAGTAAATTTGTACTTTTGCCAGATCAAATAGCGTATAACTATGATTTATCCTGCATATATTCCGTAGGTGTTTGATTGGTGTGCTTTTTAAAGATACGATAGAAAGAAGATTTAGAGTTAAATCCACATTTCTTAGCAATAGCGACCAATTTCAACTCCTTGTTTTCGGGTTTTAGTACCTCTTCTTTAAAATAATTAACACGATACTCATTTATAAGTTGGTTAAAGTTTTTATTAAATACTTGTTCGCTTAGTTCAAGTAATTCACTTGTAGGAATACTTATAGTCTCTGCTAATTTAGATGCCGATAAATCACTGTTTAAGTATATTTTATCGTTTTCAAGTAGGTTTAGTAATGTACTTTGGAAAGATTTTTTACTCATAATTGAGTTGTTCTCTTTTCTTCGTTTTATCCAGATGATAATAATTAGTAGTATAATTAGGATTACAAGACTAATTATAGCAACCTTATAAATTGGCTGTACAATCTGTTGGTGGTAATAAACACTTTCATTTTTTTTATTTACATCATCCGTAAAACAAATATTATCAATTATAATATGTCCCCAATTTAAAGCGTAATTGTCAACTATCTCTATATGAGCTTTATTTCCTTGTAAATGGCTTACATTCCAGAATTCTTTCCTTAATTCACCTGTGCTTAATCCAGTTGAACTAAAGTGTACGCTATCGTTTACAATAAGATTAATGCAGGTAGAATCGGGGTGATTTCCCCCTCCAATTAAAAAACTGATATAGTTTCTCGTTATTATAAATTTTTCAGAAGTTAAACGACCTTTTTCCTTATCATGTTTTTCACCAAACGAAAAGGCAAAGTGCTTGCCTTGAAATCCGTTTACGGTCACAGGGTAATAAATATTCTTTCGGTTACCCGGTTCTTCAAAGGCATTGCCTTCAACCTGCCAATTATTAAAAGTACCTGTTTCAAAATCTTCAAAGATGATTGTTGGGCGTGGTAAATGGTTGCTAAACACAATATTATCAACCATAATATAATCTAAATCATCAGAAGAGTAGTGTCTCGCATCTACAATTTCCATTATTGCGTTTTGACCAATGAACTCGCTTACATCCCAACTTTCTTCTTGTAAAAATGGTTGTCCTTTACCTGTACTTGATCGAACTATTTTATTATCGATAAGTAAGTTTATGCAGGTACGTGTAACATGTTGTCCTCCTCCAATCAAAAAATCAATGTATTTGTGCTGGATTCTAAAGACTGGTGAAATTAATTTGCCTTGATTTAAAACAGAATCATTAATGTATGAATAAGCAAAACCACTTCCTTTTACGGTGTTTTTTAATTTGCTGTTAGTTATTGTGTCTGCTAAATAAGGTTTATCAAATGCCGTTCCTTGAATTTTCCATGTATTGAAACTATGGGATTCAAAGTCTTCAAAGATTATATCGTTTGAATTATTAGCACAACTACTAAAAAGAGAAATTATAATGATATACTTAAGATAGTTATTTAATCTTATCCTACCCATTATTTTATTACTTTTAAAAATTTTTTTGGCTTAAACATCCACCAAAAATAGTATTTTAAAACGTAAGACGATATAATTGATTTGTTGTTTTAAGTAACAAATTTTGTGTTTTTTTTTCAGGTGTTTTTTTTCTGGTGTTTTTTGCTACCTGGTTTAAATTTTTCACTATTGTTTCATGTAATGGCAAATTGATAATGGAAAACTCCATAAATCTAGATGCCATTTTAAGGGAACTAAAAGTGGCACAACAAGAAATTAACCAACTAATTTGGGCTTTACAAGTGACACACTAAAGAAAGAATTGATTGCTTTTACTAGAACTATAATAAGATTTCAATAGAAAACCATTATAAAAATTTAGGTTATTATACTTTTTTGTAATAATTTCATTTCGTTATTAAAATGAAATCTGTCTATTATACCCGTTTTAAAATAGATGAACAAAACGAAAAGTAAATATGATACCTTAACTAAGCTTTATATAAAGCGCCTAATTATCATTATTTCTTTATTTTTTGTGGGGTTAACAGGGCACTCTCAGATTTTAATTTCCATTCTGTTAGGAGATAAATTAAATTCTGATGGTTTAGAGTTTGGTCTTGAAACAGGGGTTAATTGGTCACAAATATCCAACTTTGAGAGTTCGTCAGCTTTAGGAACTTGGAATATTGGTTTTTATTTTGACATCAGAATGAAAAATCAATTATCGCTCTATACCGGTGTTTTGGTGAAATCAAATTTAGGGCTTAAAAACTTGTCGGAAAATGATCTTGAAAGGCTTCAAGCTATAACATATAATGAAGAAGGCGTTTATAGTCAAAAATTGAATTATTTTTTAGTGCCTGCATTAGCCAAATACAAATTTAATAAAGCCTATTACGTAGAAGCTGGCCCACAATTTGGATTAATGTATAAATCCTGGATTGAATATTATTCAAGTGTTAATGGAAAAGAAGCCACTATAAAAGAGTTTAATAAAGATAAGATAAATAAGCTAGATGCTGGATTCACCTTCGGATTAGGGTATATTTTAGGTAAAGGTAAAGGCATGACTATTGGGGCAAAATATTATTTAGGTTTAGCTAATGTTTATAAAAATGTGAGTGACACTAAAAACAGTTCATTGTTTTTAAAAGTAAATATTCCTATAGGCGCAGGAAAAAAGCAGGAACTTTGATGTAAACTCCAAGAGAAAAAATTATAGGTGACCATTAATTATGGAAAGAAACAAAAAATATTCAGAATGGATAGATGCTGCTTATAAGGAATTTGCCTGCAATGGTCCAGATTTTAGTTTGAAAGCACTCGCCAAGAAAACCAATCTTCCCAGGGCAACGTTTTATTATTACTTTAATAATAAAGAGCATTTAATAGAAGATTTACTAAAGCATCATGCGGAACTTAATGAGAGTTTTCAATCTGAAATAAAAACATTAAAAACCTTAATACCTGGTTTATATGAGATCATGTATAAATATAGAGTAGGAGTACGATTTCATCAACAATTGCTAAAACATACTCATATTCAAGAATTTTATATGGTATATAATGAATTTAATAGACAGAATATTTCTTTGTTACTTCCTTTGATAAAGCCTTATTTTGGAGGGACACTTTCAGACAATGAAATATGTCAATTCTATATTACACTTACAGATGCTTGGTATTCTAGATTAAACTTTTCTAATTTAAGTGTAAATTATATGATTAGTTTAGCCGAAGAGATAATGAATGATACCATTGGTGTTATACCAAAATAACCAATCTAAACCTATTAAGTGCCTTCATTTTTAAGCTGTTAGTAAAATATCCTTTTTGTAATTAAACCTGACACCCTTGTCTAGCATTCTTAAACCTTATTAAGTAATTTTGTTTTGGCTAGCTATTAAATCAAACAATTCATGAAATTAGGGTGTTTTCTTTTGTCCTGTATGGTGTTGTATACTTTATCAATCCATATTCAGAATACCATAGTCTTTGGTGAAACTTCCCTGATATCTTTCCTTTTTTTAATAGCATTCCCGTTATTGATATCAAGCCAAAAGTATTCTAAAAGAAGCATAGCACATTGAATGAAAAAATAACATAAAAACAATAAGTACCCCCTTTGTATTAAGCAGATTATAATTAAATTAGAACATAAACAAATCAAACAGTAACATATTAAAATGATTAAAAAAATTGCACTGGTAGTATTTACCGTAAATTTATTTTTAGGCTGCTCAAAAAAAGCAGAGTTAACACCAGTAGAAGCTAAGGAGATTGCTAAAGAAGCCTATATTTATGGTTTTCCAATGGTCATGAATTATAAAACGCTACATGCCTATGCGGTAGATAAAAATTCTCCAGATTATAAAGGTGAATTGAACCAAATGTCTTGTGATGCCCGATTGTTTTCTCCTGAAGACAAAGCCGTTGTCACACCAAATTCAGATACCCCTTATTGTATGTTTTGGTGTGATATAAGCAAAGAACCGATTGTGATTTCGGTGCCTGAAATAGAAGCTGAACGCTATTATTCCTTTCAGTTGATAGATTTGTATTCGCACAATTTTGCTTATATAGGTTCATTAACAACTGGAAATAGTGCGGGTAAATACCTGATTGCACCAACTAATTGGAAAGGGGATAAGCCAGAAGACATACGTAATATTATTTACTGTGAAACAGATTTGTTTTTTACTGTAGTGCGTACGCAACTTATGGATGCAACTGATATTGATAGAGTAAAAGAAATTCAAAATCAGTACCATTTACAAACCTTAAGTGCTTATTTAGGAGAAGATTTAAAAGAAACTATCAATACAAGTAATTTTCCTGAGTGGAAGGAAGGCGAACAGTTTACTGTTGAGGCATTCCAATATTTAGATGTCATGCTCAAACAGATTACCCCAATAGAAACTGAAAAAGCGCTTATAGACAAATTTGCTAAACTGGGCTTAGGCACGCAAGAAGGTTTTAATATTAATCGATTTACTCTAGAAACTCAAGATTCTATAAGGGCAGGAGTGAAGGCAGGTTTTGCAGAATTAGAAGATTTTATTAAAAAGTATGCAAATGATCCTTTAGCGAGTGCCAAAATATTTGGTACCCGCGACTTTTTAACTCAAAGTGCTCATGAAAATTATAATCTTGAAACCATGTACGTGCCAAGAGCCGTAGCGGCTCATATGGGGTTATACGGAAACTCTGGGTTTGAAGCAACCTATCCAACTTATTTAGTAGATGTTCAAGGGCAACCTCTTAATGCCTCTCAACACAATTACACCATGACCTTTAAGGCAGGCGAGTTGCCCCCTGTAAAAGCATTTTGGTCTATTACAATGTATGACGGTAAAACGCAGCTTCTTATTGATAATGCTCTTGATCGCTATTTGGTTAACTCAGCTATGATGGATGATTTTGTTGTGAACGGTGATGAGTCTTTAACCATTTATATTCAAAAAGAATCTCCAGGAGAGGTATTGGAAGCGAATTGGCTACCTGCACCAGATGGTCCTTTTTATCTCGTTATGCGACTTTATGGACCAGAAGAATCGGCTTTAACAGGTAGTTGGATTAACCCTCCTTTAACAAAAAATAATTAGTCATTATGAAGAATAAGTTATTACCAGTAGTTATCTTATTAGGGGTGATGTTAACGTCTTGTCACCAAAAGAACAAAACAGTGACACCCGAAGCTGCAAAAGAAATAGCAGAAGAAGCATACATCTTTGCTTATCCCATGATAGAACATTATAAATTGATGTTTGCTATGGCCATGTATGAGAAATCTGGTGCCTATGAACAGCCCTTTAATGTGATGATAAATAAAACAAGATTAAGCGGCCCGAAGGATACCGTAATTGTTAGACCTAATAACGATACATTTTATTCAGGTGTATGGCTTGATGTGTCCAATCAACCTCAAATTTTAAAGGTTCCTGCTGTCACTGATAACAGATACTATTCATGGCAAATTATAGATATGTATACGCATAATATTGACTATATAGGATCTAGAAAAACAGGAACTGAAGCAGGTACTTTTATGTTTGTTGGACCTCATTGGGATGGTGAGGTTCCTGATGGTATTAGTAAGGTCATAGCATCTGAAGGGAATTACTTAATTGCCTTGGGAAGAACACAGGTGTTTGGTCCCGGTGATGTAGAAAAGGCTCAAGCCGTTATGGCGCACTATACTATTGTTTCTCTTAATTCTTATCTAGGTAACATGGAAGCTATGGTTATGCCTCCAAATCCCGATTTTCCTCCTTATAACCCTCAAAAGGTTGCTGATGTTAATTTTATCACTTATGTAAATGCTTTAATGACTCAAGGTAACATTCATCCTTCCGAGATGGCACTTTTTGAAAAGTTTAGCAAAATAGGGATTGAGCCAGGTAAGCCCTTTAATATTGACGATTATGATTCTGAAATAATTTCAGCTATCAATGAAGGAGTTCGCTCTGCCATGAAAAAAATTGAAGAAGCGGCTTCGCAGCTAGGAGAGCGAAAAAACGGTTGGCAGCTGGTAGCAAATGTTTTTGGAACCAGAGAAGCCATGCAGGGAAAGTATCTTACCAGAGCGGCAGCAGCCTATTTTGGTATTTGGGGCAACGATTTAGAAGAAGCTTTTTATCCTGAGACTACTTTTGATTCAGACGGAGAAGAACTCGATGGTTCAAAGTATAATTATATATTACATTTTGATGCCGATGAATTACCTCCTGCCAAAGCATTCTGGTCATTGTCTATGTATAAGCTTCCAGAGCAATTATTTATTGAAAACGATATCAACCGTTACGTGATAAGTAGCGCAACGGAAGGTTTGCAGTATAATGAAGATGGTTCTTTGGACGTGTATATTCAAAAGAATAACCCTGGTGAAGATAAAGTTTCCAACTGGCTTCCTGCTCATGATGGTAAGTTCTCTATACAAGGCCGCATTTATTGGCCAGATTCAGAGGCACTGAATCCTTTATATGCACCGCCAGCAATAGAAAAAAATTAATATAAATAACAAACAACTATATTTATGAAAGTCAAAACAAATACTCTTAAGTATGAAATCCATAATATATTTAGGATTTTTATATTATTAATTTGTTCCATTTTTATCAGTACACAGACTAATGGGCAAGAAAAAGAAGGCGCTGTATTACCTTTTAAAGAACCTGCTAGTTCAAGTGTTACGGGAAAAACATTGGCAGACTCTAAACATCAGTGGCGAAAAGCAGAAAAACACCTTCCCGAAAACGCTCCAAATATTGTTATTTTCATGACTGATGATGCAGGTTTTGCTAATCCAAGTGCTTTTGGTGGTCCTGTTAATATGCCAACCATGAAGCGTTTAGCTGAGTCTGGTATTTCATATAATGCCTTTCATACTACAGCCATGTGTTCACCAACAAGAGCATCATTGCTTACAGGTCGTAATCATCATAGAGTAGCTACAGGCCAAATAGCTGAATTGTCTTCAGATTGGGATGGGTATTTAGGTAAAATTCCTAAATCAACCGCTACCTTACCTCAAATATTGTCCTATTATGGGTATAATACTGCCGCCTTCGGAAAATGGCACAATACGCCAATTACAGATATTACAAAATTAGGGCCTTTTGATCGTTATCCTACAGGTATTGGTTTTGACTACTTTTATGGATTCCTAGCAGGTGAGACCTCACAATATGAGCCTCGTTTGTTTGAAAATACCAACCCTATTGAGCCACCGCACGATGCCAACTACCACCTTACCGAGGATTTGGCAAAGAAGGCTATTGAGTGGATACAAACTAGTAAGACCATAACTCCCGAAAAGCCATTTTTCTTGTATTTTACTCCTGGAGCTGTTCATGGCCCACATCAAATTTTTAAGGAATGGGCTGATAAATATAACGGTAAGTTTGATGAAGGTTGGGAGGCCTTACGCGCTATGACTTTTGAAAAACAAAAAGAGATGGGGTGGATCCCTAAAGATGCTGTATTAAATCCTCTAGCTATGGGTATGCAGAAGTGGAGTGATGTGCCTCAATCTCAACGCGAATTTCAAAGTCGTTTAATGGAAATATATGCTGGATTTTTAGAACACACCGATGTACAGTATGGTAAAATTGTAGATGAGTTAGATCGTCAAGGTGTGTTAGAGAATACTTTAATAATCTATATTAATTCAGATAATGGACCTTCTGCCGAGGGTATGAATGGAACCATTAGTGAGTTATTAGCACAAAATGCTATGCCATCTACAATCGAACAACAAATAGAGGTGCTTAACAAAGATTATGGTGGTATGGAAGCCTTAGGTGGACCAAAACTCGATATCATGTATCACCATGGATGGGCCTATGCTGGGGCATCACCTTTTCAGGGAACCAAACTAGTAGCAGCTCACTTGGGAGGTACCCGTACACCAATGGTTATTTCTTGGCCAAAAAAAATTAAACACGATGGTAAAGTCCGTTCTCAGTTTCATCATGTAAATGATATAGCTTCCACCATTTATGATATTTTAGATATTACACCTCCCAAGGTTGTTAATGGGGTAGAACAACAACCGCTTGATGGTACCTCTATGGTTTACACTTTTAATAACCCAGAAACAAAAACCACTAAAGGAGCGCAGTATTTTGAAATTCTTGGTAGTAGGGGTGTTTATCATGATGGTTGGTTTGCTGGAACTTTTGGCCCTAAAAAACCATGGTCAACAGATCCAACAGGTATTATAAACTGGGAACCTGAAAAAGAGGAGTGGGAACTCTATAACTTGAATGAAGATTATTCACAAGCTGAAAATTTAGCAGATAAAAATCCAGAAAAGCTTGGAGAGTTAAAGGCTATATTTGACAAGGAGGCTACCGATAATCTGGTTTATCCAATTGGAGCTTCATTTTATACCGTTTTTTACAGCCCAAGCGAACTACCTTCTTCACCACTAACGGAATGGTCGTTTTATGAAGGACAGGAACGTATCCCAGAAGCTATGGCTCCTAAATTTGTCAGTGGGCGTTCTACTGTAGCAATCATCGATACTGAAATTAATAATAACACTGAGGGGGTTCTTTTTGCTTTAGGTGGTATTTCTTCTGGTTTTACGGTATATATAGATAAAGGTTTTTTAAAGGCAGAATATAATGCTATGACCTTAAACCGATATAAAGTAGCATCAACAACGACCATTCCTACAGGAAAAGTAAAAATTGAGGTGGAAACAACATACGATACAAAAGAACGCTTGGCGCCTGCTACAATCACCCTTAAAGTAAATGGAAAAGAAGTAGGGCAAGGACGCATTGAGCGATCTGTTCCAGCACTACATACAGCATCAGAAACTTTTGATATAGGTGTTGATTTAGGATCTCCAGTCTCATTGGATTATTATGACCGGGTTCCATTCCGCTTTAATGGAAAAATAGAAAAAATTTATATCAAATATATTGACGAATAAAACCTATTCTTAAACGCTCTTTCTTCATATTAATCACCGTTGATGTGAAGAAAGATGGTTTGTAATTTATAAATAACACCAAAATATTTTTATAACAACCAAAAAATCTTATGAAATTATTCCCACTTATACTTTGTTGCTTGTCATTTAGTTTGAGTTTTGCACAATTAAATTTTAACACTAATAAAGCGGATTATTTTAAAGTTAATCACCATGTGGTGTTAAACGCAACACCCAATACTAATACTACGAATAATTGGTTTAAATATAAGAGTCAAATAGATCAATATAGTTTAATGACCAGTTTGACAAATGATTTTGACACAGAGTCAGACAATTATTTGATGATGCTTTCAGATAGTATCACTGGGAAACCTAAATGGTATAAAACAGATACAGGAATCTCTTTATTGGTGGCGGGAGGTTTAATTACGGCTGGTACTATAATGCATTTTAATACAGATTTTAAAGTTAATAGTCGGGATGAAATCAATAGATATCTTCCAGATTTTCATAATTCTATTGATGATCATACACAGTACATACCGTATTTAGCCACCTATGCGCTTGATGCTTTTGGTATAAAGAGTCAGCACACCACTGGTAGAAAACTATCAACCATGGCAACAGCGCTTGGTCTTAATTTGATTGTTGTTCAAAGTATGAAATATAGTATTGCCGAACCACGACCCGATGGTTCTTCTAATAACTCGTTTCCTTCAGGTCATACTACTACAGCCTTTATGGGAGCGCATATTTTCCATAAAGAATATAAGCATAGAAGTCCGTTTTATAGTATCGCAGCATATACTTTGGCTACTTTTACAGGTATATTTAGACAATTGAATAACAGGCATTGGATTTCTGATGTTACTGCTGGAGCAGGTATTGGTATTGGGGCAACAGAATTAGCCTATTTTTTAAATGAAGGCTGGTGGAAAGAAAAAGGGATCAATGAAATTGAAGCCACAAATAGGTTGATAAATGAATCAAAACCCTCTTTTCTTGGAGCAAAAATTGGATATGCCACTTTAACGAACACATCGGGAGAAAATGAACCTGGTTTAGAGGCAAAAAGGGGCTATAGAATATCCTTTGAAGGGGCTTACTTTTTTAATAAGAACTTTGGTTTAGGAGCTGAAATAGGATTTCAAAGCTTTCCTAGTACTGTAACAGACGATTTACAACAGAAGTTTAATGAGGTTGGGTACGAAGTGTTACCTCAATCTGCAGGAAACAGAATGTATTATTTTGGACCTTATTATCAGATTCCATTTGGTAAAAATGCTGTTGGAACCAAGTTACATGCGGGTGTTATTTCAGGACCTAGCTCTAAAGTTTTTGTAAGAGAGTTGGGGGAGTATGATTTTGAAGATAACCCTCCAAAAGAGTATGTTTATGCAGATTATGATCCTAAAAGTTCATTTAGTTGGGGTACAGGTATATACTATAAAAGGGTGTTGAGTAAAAACTTATCTATTGGTTTGTATGCTGACTATAATTGGGCTGATTTGAAATATAAAGTGACCTACATGAATGCATTTAATAATGGTGAACCTACTTATTTTCCTAAGCAAGATAAAACAGCCACTTATGATTCTTTTGCTTTAGGGGCTAATTTAAATGTGATGCTTTGGTAGTTGGAATTGAGATTGAAGAGGTGAATAAATATATAACTGATTGCTTATTAGTTTTATTTGTCAAAATTCAGAGGATTGTGTGAGGGGATTGCGTGAATAAAATCCATAAATGGGCTGATTTTCAGTGTATTTATGGGTTTTATCTGTGGAGAAAGAGAATTGTTTTGAATTTTACTTTTGATATATGAATTAGAGGTTTAATGATGCTTCATTTTTTACTGACACCGAATTAGCTCCTTTGTTAACAACTATTTAACTTTTAAGTTAGTTTTTGATTGTTTTTATAGCAAAAGGGATAACTTGTATTATAAATTTAAAAGCTAACGATACATGAATATGTAGAGTTTACTTGAAACCTATATGTTAGGGGCTTCTCTTCAGAATTACCTAAGACTATATATAGTATACATGTTTTCTCAACTTTATCCCAAATTAAGTGTAGTCATTCCTTTTCCAATCAGAAAGGTTAGAGGAGATTTAATTTCATTTCGTTTACATCAGACAGTACAGGACAGATGTGTTTTTAAAAATTATTTTATTTGAGGGGAACAGTGTAGTTAAGAATACATTGGAGAGCTTTCTAGAATTCTTAATAATCTTTGATTTTAATAAGTTAATGAAATGACCAAGCAAAAGATACTCTTAAAGAATATTGATAAAAATGACACGCCTAAATATTTAAGGATTGTAAATGCAATAAAGGAATCAATTGACGAAAATAGTCTTGTTGTTGGCGATACAATTCCGTCAATAAATGAGTTTAGTAAAGATTATAAAATTTCAAGGGATACAGTTTATAAAGCATATACATTTTTAAAAAATCAGGGGTTTATAAAATCTACTCCCAATAAAGGGTATTATATATGTGATAGTAGAAAGAGGGTGCTTTTACTTATTAGTACTTTTAAAGCCTACAAAGAGGTTCTTTACCATTCATTTATGGAGAACTTACCAAATAATGTTATAGTTGACTTACAATTCCATCATTATAATATTAAGAATTTTAAATCAATGCTAGATTTAGATAATGGTAAGTATTATAAGTATATTGTTATGGGGTTTAATCATCCTGAAGTAGAGAAATCTTTATCTAAAATTGAATCAAATAAGTTACTACTAATTGATTGGAAAATAAATTCCAAAAGTAGAGAAAACTATTTGTTCCAAGATTTTGGAAAAGGATTTTACAATTGTCTAAAAGAAGCCTTAGATCTATTTAAAAAATATAAGGAATTGCATTTTCTCTATCCTGAGTTTACATTTCATCCAGAAGAAAGTGTTATTTGTTTTAAAAAATTTTGTAAAAAGAATGACTTTCCTTTTAAAGTTATAAAAAATTCTAAAGAGTTTTTAGTGGAGCGTAATGTGGCGTATATTAGTGTTAGTGATAGGATGTTATATGAGTTTTTAGGCCAGACCAGTTTCGAAGGATTAGAATTAGGTAAAGATGTGGGAATCCTGTCTTATAATGATACGCCATGGAAAAAATTTACATATAAAGGAATAACAGTAGTTTCAGTTGATTTTAGAGAATTTGGTTTAAAAGCAGCAGAATTTATTTCTTCAAACCAACCCATGCAAACTTACTTAAAAACGAGGTTAATTATAAGAGAATCTCTCTAAAATTAAATCACCAGAAAACTATATTATGTTTGTTTTAACAGACTAATGATTGTGTGAATTTCTATTTTAAAGATAGAATAATAGCTGCATTTGTTTAACTCCTAATTCTTTATGTTTTCAAGCAGGATGGAGCAGGACAGGTTGTTGGGTTGTGTTACTTAATTTTGTTATATACTTATTCTGTACTAATCTCTAAGCTATATAAGTTGTTTTAGGGGAGTAATATGATAAAATTCATTGAATAAGTCATTATTAAATGTATCAACCAAACATACAAGACTAGATGAGTAAAACAATAGTAGTAACAGGAGCAGGCGGTGTGCTATGTAGCACACTAGCCTCAGCCTTAGCAAAGCAAGGCAACAAAATTGCGCTTTTAGATTTAAATAAGAGTTCAGCCGAAGCAGTTGCAGATAAAATTAATAAATCGGGTGGAGATGCCATTGGTGTTGGGGCTAATGTTTTAGAAAAGGAATCGCTTATTGCAGCAAAGAAAGAAGTTAATGAGGCATTTGGTGGATGTGATATATTAATAAACGGAGCAGGTGGTAATCATCCTTTAGGAACCACAAGCAATCCGTTTCTTTTAGCGGAGGATTTATTAAATAAAGAAGACGGTTTCAAAACTTTTTTTGATTTAGACCCTAAGGGCATTGAGTTTGTGTTCAACCTTAATTTTATAGGCACTCTATTGCCAACGCAAGTTTTTGCGCAAGATATGGTTGGTCAAACAGGGTGTAGTATTTTAAACGTGTCTTCTATGAATGCGTTTACACCACTAACCAAAATACCAGCCTATAGTGGAGCCAAAGCGGCGGTATCGAATTTTACACAGTGGCTAGCGGTACATTTTTCAAAGGTAGGTATTCGTGTAAATGCTTTGGCACCAGGTTTTTTCTTAACCGACCAAAATAGAAGCTTACTTACTAATTCAGATGGGAGTTTAACCCAGCGGGGTAATCAAATTATAGAACAAACCCCTATGGGCAAATTTGGAGAGCCCGAAGATTTGGTAGGCACCACATTATGGTTATGTGGAGAGGGGGCTTCTTTTGTAACGGGAGTTGTAGTGCCCATTGATGGAGGATTTAGTGCCTATAGTGGCGTTTAACATTTAATAGAAAAAGAATATATGGAACAAACATGGCGATGGTACGGGCCCAATGATCCCGTTTCATTATCAGATATAAGTCAAGCAGGAGCCACAGGCGTTGTTTCGGCTTTACATCATATACCAAATGGCGAGGTTTGGACAATTGAAGAGATACAAAAACGGAAATCAGTTATAGAGCAAGCAGGTCTTAGCTGGAGTGTTGTAGAAAGCATACCCGTGCATGAAAACATAAAAACGCGTTCAGGGAATTTTAAAATTTATATAGAGCGTTACAAACAGAGTATTGAAAACTTAGCCTCCTGTGGTATACACATTGTATGCTATAATTTTATGCCTGTTTTAGATTGGACACGAACCGATTTGGAATTTCAAGTAGAAGATGGTTCTAAAGCATTGCGCTTTGATGTTGTAGCTTTTGCGGCATTTGAGTTGTTTTTATTAAAGCGACCCGGGGCAGAAGCTGTTTATACCAAAGCGCAGCAAGAAGCGGCTAAAGTCTATTTTGATAACCTATCAGAAGCTCAAAAGGAAAAATTAGTTAACAATATTATTGCGGGTTTACCAGGTGCTGAAGAAGGTTATACACTTGAGCAGTTTCAAACCATTTTAGATACCTATAAAGCAATTGATGCTCAAGTGTTAAGAGAAAACCTAGTTTTATTTTTGAAAGAGATTATTCCTGTAGCTTCTCAAAACGAGGTTTTAATGTGCATTCATCCCGATGATCCACCGTATCCAATTTTAGGTTTACCAAGAGTAGTGAGTACCGAATCAGATTATGCGTATTTATTTGATAATGTCCCTGATAGATCTAACGGAATTACGTTTTGTACAGGATCATTAGGTGTGCGAGCTGATAATGATTTGGTACAGATATTTAACCGTTTTGCAGATAGAGTACATTTTCTTCACTTGAGAAGTACAAAGCGTGACGAAATGGGTAATTTTTATGAAGCCAACCATTTAGAAGGAGATGTAGATATGTATGCTGTGATGAGAGCGGTTCTTTTAGAGGAAAAAAGAAGACAATCAGAAGGGTACAAAGATGCTGATATACCAGTAAGACCAGATCATGGCCATCAAATGTTAGATGATTTACATAAAAAGACAAACCCTGGATATTCAGGAATAGGGAGGCTTCGTGGTTTAGCAGAGTTAAGAGGCTTAGCCTTTGGAATAGTCAAAAGCTTGTAGTTAAGAGAATCAATTCTATAAGGTAGGTAAAGCTTATCTAAAATAACAGGACATATGAAGAGTGAATCATTTATACATGATAATTTTTTACTGCAATCAGAAATCGCAGAACACTTGTATCAACAGTATGCTAAAGATTTGCCAATAATAGATTATCATAATCACTTATCGCCACAAAAAATAGCAGAGAATAAGCCAGTAAATAATATTACAGAAGCATGGCTTAGCGAAGATCATTATAAATGGCGAGGCATGCGCGCCCATGGTATAGAAGAGATATTCATTACAGGTTCAGTAACGTCAAACAAAGAGAAGTTTGTTAAGTGGGCAGAAACGGTGCCCTATACATTAAAAAATCCGTTGTTTCATTGGACACACCTTGAACTGAAACGGTACTTTGATGTTGATGATATACTTCAACCCTCAACTGCCGAATTTATTTATGAGAAGGCTAATAGGGTATTAGCCCAAAAAACACCAGCCCAGTTGTTGGAAGATATGAAGGTTGAAGTTATTTGTACCACAGATGATCCTACTGATGATTTAAGCTCCCATAAGGCTTGTAAAGAACAAAACTTCTTTACAAAGGTACTCCCTACTTTTAGAGCAGATGAATTGTTCTTTATTAATAAAGATACTTTCACATCCTATTTAGCTAAATTAACTAAGGCATCTGGAATACCAATTAATTCGCTTTCTGATTTTGTAAAAGCTATAAATCAGCGAATAGAATTCTTTAATCAGCAAGGTTGTAAATTATCAGACTTTGGTGTAGGTGAACGTCTTGAAATGGTAGAATATACGCAAGAAGAAGTTGATACGATTTTCAAAATAAATTAGCAGGAGCAGGTCTTACAGAAGCAGAAATAAACAAATATCGTTCGTTTTTATTTATTCATTTAGGAAAAAAATACCATGAATATAAATGGGTACAACAGTACCATTTGGGACCAATAAGAAATAACAATTCAAGGCTATTAGGGCAAATAGGGTTGGATGCTGGTGTAGATTCGATGAGTGATTTTCCAATGGCTCAGTTTATGTCCAAGTTGTTTGATGGTTTGAACGCTACAAACCAATTGGCTAAAACCATAACCTACAATTTAAATCCTGCACATAACGAGGTGTTTGCAACTATGATGGGTAATTTTCAAAACTCAGATTGTAAAGGTAAAATGCAGTGGGGCTCAGGTTGGTGGTTTTTAGACCAAAAAGATGGTATGGAAAAGCAGATAAACTGTTTGGGCAATATGGGACTATTAAGTCACTTTGTAGGTATGTTAACCGATAGTAGAAGCTTTTTATCTTTTCCACGACATGAGTACTTTAGGCGTATTTTATGTAATGTTTTAGCTGAAGATATTAAGCAAGGGCTTATCCCAAATGATTTAGATTTTGTTGGCAAAATGATACAAGATATTTGTTATTATAATGCGGTTAAGTATTTCAATATTTAAGGGTTAGCCATACAAATACAATCGATTGCATTTCATATATTTGTTGACGACTTAGTTTTAACAGAAATCGTTTTAAATAGCACTAATAGCACTCATATTAAACTAAAATAAAATAAGAATGAGAATAAAACAGGCTTTCCTTTTGCTTATTTGCGCAAGTTTATGGTCATGTATGGAAAACAAGGGCACAAAAATGCTTTATTTGGCACATACACTTCCTCAAACGCATCCTGTACATAAAGGCATTTTAGAATTTAAAAAGGCATTAGAAAAGAAATCCAACGGCGCATTAGAAATGAAGATTTTTCCAGATGGGCAATTAGGATCAGAACGGGAAGTATTAGAGCTTTTACAAATAGGAAGTGTAGCAGCAACTAAAGTGAGCGCAGCCACCTTATCTAATTTTGTACCTGAGTATCACGTATTGGGCATACCTTATTTATTCAAAGATAAAGATCATCAATTTGAGGTTTTAGAAGGAGAAATTGGTAAATCAATATTAGAAAAAGGGAGTAAGTTTTGGTTACGCGGTTTATGTTATTATGATGCTGGTAGCCGAAGTTTTTATACCTCAAATAAAGCTATTAGAACTCCTGATGATTTAAGAGGGCTAAAAATACGTGTGATGAATAATCAAATGGCTATCAATATGGTTAATGCCCTTGGAGGATCGGCAACACCAATGGCTTACGGCGAGTTATACACAGCCATTCAGCAAGGGGTAGTAGATGGTGCCGAAAATAACCCACCTTCCTTTGTGTCATCAAACCATTATGAGGTAAGTAAGTATTATACGCTTGATCAGCATTCCTCAGTACCAGATGTTTTATTGATAGGAACAAAGTTTTGGGATAAGTTATCAGATCAAGAAAAAAAATGGGTTCAAGAATCTGCCGATGAGTCTTCACAGGCGCAAAAGCAATTTTGGAAAGAATCTGTTGACCAGTCTATGGCTATCGCTAAAAAGGCAGGTGTAGAGATTATTATTCCGGAAAAGTCACTATTTCAAGAAAAGTCGAAACCCGTTTTGGAAGCCTTTTTAAAAGCGCATCCAGAAATGAGTGAATTAATCAACAACATAATAAGAGAGTAATTATGAAATCAGCAGATATTATATTTGATAAGGTATGTAGATTGATGGAAATTATACTTATTGTCATTTTTGGTTTGTTAGTTATTGATGTTTTGAGTCAGGTGTTTTCGCGATATATTTTAAATACCTCTTTTGCTTTTACGGAAGAATTGGCGCGTTTTTCGTTAATATGGATGTCCATTTTAGGAGCAGCATATTTAAATGGTAAAAGAATGCATTTGTCTATGGATTTTTTGTATCAGAAGTTTTCTGAAAAAACAAGAAAGAAGGTACTTTTATTTATCGAGTGCTGTATTTTTTTTTTGCTTTAATTGTTATGGTTATTGGCGGTTTTAACTTGGTGTATATAACTCTACACTTAGAGCAATTATCAGGAACCTTACGAATTCCTTTAGGGTATATTTATGCTATATTACCCGCAAGTGGGCTTCTTATTATGTGTTTCTCTGTTTACCACATATTCAAAATTAATGCTAACCAAATCATCGACTAACCATGAGTATTGAGGTTATAAGTATCATCGTTTTATTTGCCAGTTTTTTTACCTTGCTAATGTTAAAAGTTCCTGTGGCTTACAGTATAGGTATTTCTACAACTATAAGTTTATTACTTAATATTGATAAACTACCAGGCATAACCACCATAGCCCAACGTATGACTACAGGTATTGATAGTTTTGCGCTTTTGGCTATTCCGTTTTTTGTATTAGCTGGCGAAATTATGAAGCGAGGTGGCATTGCCAACCGGCTTATAAATTTTGCAAAATCATTAGTTGCTAGTTTGCCAGGGGGCTTGGCTTATGTAAATGTATTGGCCTCGATGTTATTTGGGGCTATTTCAGGCTCAGCCATCGCGGCCACTTCAGCCATAGGAAGTATAATGACTGATAGGATGGAGGAAGAAGGGTATCCAAGAGCATTTAGTGCTTCTGTAAATATTACATCATCAACAACGGGCCTATTAATTCCTCCAAGTAATATTTTAATTGTATATGCCTTGGCTAGTGGTGGTACTGCCTCTGTTGCGGCACTGTTTATAGCAGGATATCTACCAGGTATTTTATTAGGGTTTAGTATTATAGGTTATATTGCTTTTGTGGCTATAACCAGAGGCTTTGTAAAAGGTGAGCGCGCACCACTTTCATTGATTTGGAAATATTTTAGTAAAGCCTTTTTTAGTCTGTTACTGTTGGTTATTGTGGTTGGCGGTATTGTAGCAGGTATTTTTACAGCTACAGAGGCATCGGCCATAGCAGTATTATATGCAGCGGTATTGGCGCTCATTTATGGGGATATTACCACTAAAGATTTTCCTGAAATTTTACTCACAAGCGCAAAGACTACTGCTGTAGTTATGTTCTTAATTTGTACCTCTATGGCTATGTCATGGTTGTTTTCCTTTGAGGGGATCCCAGAGCTTATCAGTGGGTTTTTACTAGAACAATTCAGTAATAAAATAGTTATCTTTCTGGTTATTAATCTGGTGCTCTTGATTATAGGAACGTTTATGGATATGACGCCTGCCGTTTTAATTTTTACCCCTATATTTTTACCAGTGGTTGTTGCTTTAGGGATGCATCCAGTACATTTTGGCATTGTGTTAGTGCTCAATTTGTGTATTGGCCTATGTACACCTCCAGTAGGAACCATACTCTTTGTAGGAAGTGGTATTGCCAACATATCGGTTTCTCAAGTGGTAAAACCATTACTGCCATTTTTGCTAATCATGGTATTGGTACTCCTTTTAATAACCTATATCCCTGAAATTTCTATGTATTTACCAAATTTGTTTGGGCTTTAAGAGGGTAGGTTATTGGATAATTGAATTTAATTTATAGTTTTAATTTATGGTATTGGGATATTTGTAATATTACCATAAAAATTACTGCACATACTGGGTAAATATGGTTGAACATCATCATGGTTTTACGGAGGTATCAAATGAACGTTCTTCGGGTTAAAAATAATACTTAAAAACCCCAAGTAAAGCAGCTAGATGCTCTATAAGCAGTTAGTTGTGCTACTTTTTTTAATGGGAAAATAATATTTATTGATTAAAAAGAATATCTATTTCTCAATGAAATCTGTAATATGGGCCTATTTACCTCAAAGGTTACAGGCTAGTGTATCTTAAATACTTTGAATACCACAAAGCAAAAAAAACAATATAACAGTATAGTACAGGATAGAGAAGCAAATAGTGATTAGTAATATTGTTTAACATAATATTATGAATCTATAATTGAGGTGATTCATGATAAGAACTAACTAGTAAAACTTATATTATATGTTAAAACTAAAACTCAAAATGAAACAAAAATTTGAAAGTCGCTGTTTTGTTTCTTTATTGACATTAACTATGGTGTTAATCCTTTCCAGTTTTACAGCTCAAAATTTACAGGCTCAAAACAAGATTTCAGGAACTGTAAAAGATGCTACAGGAATGCCTTTACCCGGGGTTAATGTTATTCAAAAAGGGACCACTAACGGGACCGTTACCGACTTTGATGGAAACTACTCTTTATTATTAAAAGAAGGAAAACAGACCATGGTGTTTTCTTTTATTGGTTTTCAAACCAAAGAAATTGCTGTTGGGAGTAACTCAACACTTGATGTGCTTTTAGAGGAAGATGTAGAGAGTCTTGATGAAGTGGTAATTGTAGGGTATGGTACTCAGAAAAAAGAGAGTGTAGTAGGTGCAATTTCTCAGATTAAAGGTGAAGATCTGGTTGAACGTGTTGCAGGTATCACCAACGTTGAGGAAGCCTTACAAGGAAACTTGCCTGGTGTTACGGCTATTCAAGGTAGTGGTGTGCCCGGTAGAAACGATATGCAAATCTACATTCGTGGTCAGGCTTCTTGGAATGGATCAGGGCAACCTCTTATATTGGTTGATGGTGTTCAAAGATCTATTGATAATCTTGATTTTAATGATATTGAAAACATCTCTGTACTTAAAGATGCTTCTGCTACGGCGGTTTTTGGTGTACAAGGCGCTGATGGTGTAATATTAGTAACTACAAAAAGGGGGCAAAAGGGTAAGGCGCAGTTGTCATTGACGGCCAATACTACCTTAAAGACCATTTCTAAGTTACCAGAAAAATTAGATGCGTTTGATGCTATCATGCAGGCCAATTCATCTGTATTACGCGAACTTGCTCAAGATGAAGCGTCTTGGGATTTATTTCGTCCTTACGCTATAGCTGATAAATATCGAAATCCAGCAAATGAACAGGAACGTTTTATATACCCTAATGTTAATTGGCAGGATCAAATTACAAAAGATATGGCTTTTGATTATCGTGTTAATTTATCTGTGCGTGGAGGTGGTAATGATGCAAAGTATTTTGGTAGTTTAGCCTATCAAAAAGTATCTGATATTTTTGATGGAAAAAGATATAATAATGGTAAAGGTTATGAAAGTGAGTTTAGTTATGACAGATTTAACTTCCGTAGTAACATCGATTTCAATATCACAAAAACTACAGAACTATCTGTAAATCTTGGAGGCTTCTTGGGGATACAACAAACACCAGGTAGCTTAAACTTAGTAACAAATAGTATTTATGAGTTGGCGCCAAATGCGTATACGCCTTTATATCCAGATGGATTATTTGGTAGAGATGAGAGAGATATTTTTGCTAATACAAATCCCATTGTAACATTAACCAACACAGGTTATGATACAAATACTACCTTTCAGGTAAATACCGATTTTATTTTAAAACAAGATTTAGCGTTTATAACTAAAGGCTTGACATTTCAGGGCCGTTTTTCTTTAGATAACCAATCAACAAGTAGACAACGTTTACGTGATCCAGGTGCAGATGGTCAAGAAAACGTGGTATATCGTATTTATGATAGGGATTTTAATGAACTTTTTGATTCTCCAGATGGTGTTAATGATTTTAGTTTTGTGCCTTCACCATGGGATTTAGAAGCGGCAACTATATTCGAAGGTAATGAGGGGTCATCTAGTCAACGTATAGTGCGTAATCTACTGTATGACGCCTCAATAAATTATAGTGCTACTTTTAACGATAAGCATAGTGTAACAGGGTTAATCCTTGCAAGACGCCAACAACGGGCAACTGGTAGTCAATTCCCAATATATCGTGAAGATTGGGTGTCACGGGTTACTTATGATTATGATAAGCGTTACTTCCTTGATATTAGTGGGGCCTATAACGGGTCTGAAAAATTTGGTCCAGGCTTTCGTTTTGATTTGTTTCCGGCACTGGCAGCAGGTTGGACTGCTTCCAATGAAGCTTTCATGGAAAATGCCGACTGGTTAGATAAACTTAAGTTTAGAGGCTCTTATGGTAAAATTGGTAATGATAGAGGAGGGGCAAGATTTGAATATCAATCCTCATGGGAATCGGGAGGTGGAGCCTTTTTACAATCAGGGTCTGGTCAAGGGAATCAACGCTCACCTTATGTATTCTTTAAGGAAGGAAATGTAGGTAATCCTGATCTTCAGTGGGAAACAGCCTTAAAATATAATGTTGGGGTTGAGTTAGGTGTGTTTAAAAACCTTATTACTGCGGAGTTTGATTATTTTGGTGAAGATCGTACTAATATTTTTATTCCTAGTGACGATAGAGCTGTGCCAGATTGGTTCGGTGCTAAGCCACCAGCATTTAATGGCGGTGAAGTAGAAGTAAAAGGTTATGAAATTGTTTTAGGAGTGAATCATACCTTTAGTAGTGGATTAAATCTTTTTGGTAATTATAACTTTACCTATGCAAAAGATAAGGTAATTAAAAGAGAAGATCCAGAGTTGCGTCCGTTTTATCAAAAGCGAGAAGGGTATCCTATTGGTCAACCTAGATCTGCTATTCCAGGTAACATACTTACCAGTTGGGATGATGTTTACAGCTCAACACCACAAGTTAACGGGCAAGAATTTACACGATTAGGTTATTATAACTTACATGATTATGATGGTGATGGTGTATATAACAGTCAATTTGATAATGTACCATTTGGTTACCCAACGCGTCCGTTTAAAACTTGGGCTGCTACGGTGGGAGCAAAATATAAAGGATGGAGTTTGAGTGTGCAATTATATGGTACTCAAAATACAAACAGAAATTATACTAGTAGAACCTTTACCAATCAAACAGATACGTTTTTTGCGCATGAGTTAGATTATTGGACCAAATACAATCCAACAGCTACACGTACACAACCAGCTTTTTCTGTTAATCAGGGAGCTACAGATCCTAGAAGAAACTTTTTTGATGGTTCTTTAACAAGAGTACGAAGTGTAGCATTAGGGTATAGTGTACCTAAAGCTGCATGTGAAAAAATGGGAGTTAAAGGGTTACGATTTTTTGCTAATGGTAATAACTTGTTTTTATGGACAGATTTACCAGATGATAGAGAGTTTAACAGTAGTCAAACCCAAGATTCTAGCTTTAGAGGAGATTATCCAACGCTAATACGATTTAACTTCGGTTTTAATTTAGATTTTTAAAAAAAAGAAATATGAAAAATTTTAAAGTAAAAATAGTTTTATTTCTTGGGCTCATGTTATCAGCATTGGCTTGCGAGGAATACCTAGACGTAGCTCCAGAATCTGTGTTAACAGAAGAGGAAGTGTTTTCAAACTTTGATAATGCGCAAGGGTTTGTTGATGAAATGTATGCCTTGGTAGTTTCATATGGATTCTCTGGTCACTCCTTTATGGAATACCTAATGGGAGATGATGCCTATAACAGCGGTACACAATCTTTTAAATATAGTGTAAGATTAGATCGTGGAGAGTTAGAGAATTGGATTAATAATAAATACTGTTATTTAGGTAAAGATGATCATCGTGGCCAAGATGGTAGTACTAACGATGCGCAACCTAGACGTAGACCAAGAGTATGGCGCGCCAGTATGCAAGGTATACGAAAAGCTAATATTGTAATAAGGAATAGAGATTTAATGGTAGGTTTAACCGAAGATGAAAGAAATGTTATTCTGGGGCAAGCTTATTTTTTTAGAGCCTATTTTCATAATGAGATTATGAAATTTTGGGGGCGTTTCCCATACATCACCCGAGTATTTGATGGATCAGAAGTTATTGATGTTCAGCGCCCTGACACCTATGAGGAGTGTGCTTTAGCAGCTAACAAAGATTATGAGGAGGCCATTAAGAGATTGCCTGTAGATTGGGATAATGAATCTTATGGGAAAAAAACACTTGGAAATAATGCTGGCAGAATAACAAAAGGCACGGCATATGCCTTTAAAGGTAAAAACTTACTGTTTGCTGCTAGTCCGTTAATGCATTTTAACAACCAACCAGGTATTGATACTTATACTTATAATACAGAGTTAGCCGCCATGGCTGTTGATGCTTTTGCAGAAGTACTTAAATTAGATGGAAGTGTGTATAGTTTTGCACAAAATTTAGAAGATTACAAAACGGTATTTTGGAATGTGCCTAGAAACACGTGGCCAGGTTTAGAACCTGGTGCTAAAGAGTTAATTTTCGCGGCGCCTGCGGTATCACATACAGGTTCTACAATTAGTTTTATGAGTGATGGTGTACCAAGAGATCTTGCGCGTACTAGTACACAATGTACCAGTGCAACCCATAATTTTATATATCATAATTTTGGTATGGCCAATGGCTTATCTATTGAAGATGACATTAGTGAAAAGTATGGTCCAAAAACCTACGATGAAACTAACCCATTTGCAAACCGTGATCCACGTTTTTATGAATGGATTTTTGCTGATCGTGACGTGTTGGGAACAAGAGCAAGTATACCTGCGAAGCATAGAACAATAAGATTGTATGTTGAAGATCCAGATGATAATGGTAACCCAGGAGAGCATCGTAAGTCTAATGCTTCCCTAACTGGGTACATGCAAAAGAAATTTTATCCAGAAATTAATGGTGAATACCATTCTGGTGTAGGGAATAATATTATTAGAAGGTTTACAGGTATGCGCATACACGTGAGGCTAACCGATGTATATTTAATGTATGCTGAGGCACTTCATGTTTCTAAAGGAGCAAACACTGCGCCTGCTTCGTTTTCTATGACTGCAGAACAGGTGATTAACAAAATACGAACCAGAGCAGGACTTCCAAATATACACCCGGCCATTGTTGCAGACAACAATAAATTTATGGACGAGTTAAGACGCGAAAGATCAGTAGAGTTATCTTATGAAGGTCACAGATGGATGGATATACGTCGTTGGGGTGTGGCACATGAAGATAAATATAGAATTAAAACAGAATTGAGATTTGACAAAGCTTGGAGTTACTTTCAAGAAGCTGTGTTGGTAGATCGCGTTTGTGACTACCCAAAGCACTACTGGTTACCTTTTGAACAAAATCAAACACAATTTTATGAAGGCTTTGATCAAAATCCAGGTTGGTAATCCCAATATGAATTTGTTTTAACTAATACTTAAATTTAAAGAAATAAAAATGAAAATATATAAAATATATAAGTTGTATGCGCTTGTATGCATCGCTATGCTGTGTTTTTGTGAGGTGACTACCGCGCAATCAGATGGTGTTAAAGTGTCTGCAACCGTTGTTGATGAACAAGGAAATCCTTTAGAGGGGGTTTATATATATGGTCCCAAAGGTGTTAAATCATCAACCAATACCAACGGACTATTTGATATTACCTTACCCGATGATGAAACCGTTGTTATAGAGAAAAAAGGGTATGAATCCCAGCTTGTTAGTTTAACCAATTGGGCTGGTAACATTACCCTAAAGAAATCAGAATTTTTGGCATCAGAAGATGATGAGATAAACATGGGAGTGGGGGTTAAAAATAGACGGGATGTAGTAGGATCTATATCATCAACAAATACTAGAGACCGTTTAGTTTATGACAATACCCAGTTTGTTAGAGATTATATTAGTGGTTTAACTATGGGGGTGCGTGGCTCAGACAACATAAGAGGCCTTGATAATGCGTTATTTGTTATTGATGGTGTTTTTGGACGTGATCCCAATGTGTTAAACATGGAGGAAGTTGATCAAATTACCATATTAAGAGATGCTAATGCTGTGGCTTTATATGGTAGCCAAGGACGAAATGGTGTGATTGTAATTAATACCAAACGAGGTAAAATAAATAAAAGAGAAGTAAACGTGAATGTACGTTCTGGTATTAGAACACCTATATCACTACCTAATTATTTGGGGTCGGCAGATTATATGGAGTTATGGAATGAGGCTAGAATTAACGATGGTACTAGCCCTGATGATACTAGTTTATTCTCAATGGAAGATATTGCCAATACAAGAAACGGTATTAATCCAATAAAATACCCTGATGTTGATTTTTATGATCAGGTACAACCTTTTGTAAATACAACCAACGTAATTACAGAATTCACCGGCGGTAATGATAAGTCGCAATATTATGTTAATGTGGGCTGGCTTTACAATGAAGATTGGTTAAATATTAATGAAGATATTAATGCAGGATCTAACCGTTTTAATGTTAGAGGGAATATTGATTTTAAGGTAAACGATTGGATTACTAGTAGTATTGATGGTGTTGCCATTATAAGTACAGATAAAAGCGCTAGAGCAAACTTATTAAGTGCAGGTACCACATTTAAACCAAATGATTACGCACCATTATTACCACTAGAATATTTTGATACTGAGAATAATCCAGAACTGGCGGTTATTTTGGCTGGAGCTCGTTATTTTAATGGAGGTTTGTTAGGTTCTAACAGGCAAGTGCAAGAAAATGCGCCTGTAGCTAGAGCCATTGCAGGGGGATATCAAAATAATGTGTTCCGTGTAACGCAGTTCAACAACGCTATTAATTTTGATTTATCAGGAATAACGGAAGGCTTATCAGCCAAAACGTATTTGAGTTTTGACTTTTTTGATTCATACCAATTGTCTATTAGAAATGAGTACCGTGTGTATGAACCGTTCTGGAAAGATGATAAAATTGTAGGGTTTAGAGATATTGATAACCCAAATCTTGATGAATCAGACAATGCTATTTTTGGTAGAGATTTAAGAGATCTTACAGAAAATGTATCATCTAATGGCTTTGAATCGCGTTTAGGTATGTACGGATTGATTAATTATCAAAAAACCTTTGCCCAAAACCACTCCATTTATACTACCTTGTTAGGATACTATAATTCAGAGAAACGAGATGGTACACTTCAAACCGACAAAGATGCACACCTTGGCTTTCAGTTAACTTATGATTTCAAGAAAAAATTGTATGCAGACTTTTCAGGTGCCTATGCGCACTCTATCAAGTTACCTGAAGGTAATAGAGGTGGTTTTTCACCAACAGTTGGGGTAGCCTATATTTTAAGTGAAGAAGCATTTTTAAAAGAAAGCAATTTTATAAATTATTTAAAACTAAAAGCTTCAGGAGGAATTATAAAATCTGATCGTGGTATTGATGGGTATTATTTATATGAAGAAAATTATTCGTCAGGTTCTAGTTTTGCTTGGGCTGACGGCGTGCAGTCTAATAGAAAGCAAAATGTAACTCAAGGTGCTAATCCAGATTTAGGGTATGAAGAACGCATAGATTTCAATGCTGGATTTGAAACGTATTTAATGAATTCATTATGGTTAGAGGCTAATTATTTTAGAACAGAACTAGATAAACAATTAGTGTTTTTGGCCGATCAATATCCGTCATATTATAATACTTTTAGACCAAGAGATAATTTCAATGCCAATTTATATACTGGTTTTGAGTTAGGTATCAATTTTAACAAAACATTTAATGACTTTACATTTGGTATTGGAGCGAATGTGTTGTACAGTCAAGCAGAAGCTTCAAAACGATCTGAGACTAATGAGTTTGCCTACCAAAACAGGCAAGGAAAAGAATTGTCTACTATTTTTGGTTTTGAAGACCAAGGGTTCTATACAGAAGCTGATTTTGTTGATTTAGTAGATTATGAGTTAATTGCCGGTTTGCCAGAGCCGCAATTTGGTACAGTGAAACCAGGCGATATAAAGTATAAAAATCAAAATGGCGATGATAAAATTGATTTAGATGATCAAGTTGCAATTGGGCAAGGTAGTAGTCCATGGACATACGGGGTTAACCTAAATATTAAATATAAAGCCTTTAACTTATTTATACTTGGTACGGGACAAACTGGAGGCTTAGGAAATAAATTAAGTGATCGCTACAATGATTATTATAGCCCTAATGGGAATCAGAAATACTCTGAAGTAGTTTTAGGACGTTGGACTCCAGAAACAGATGACACAGCCACGTTTCCAAGGTTATCTGCTGCGCAAAACCAAAATAATTTTAGAAACTCTACATTCTGGTTGTTTGATACAAGTTTCTTTAGAATTAACAGGGCTCAGCTAACCTATGAATTTGCAGACAACTTATGTGACAGACTAGGAATGGAACACTTTAGCTTAAACTTACAAGGAACTAACCTTTTTGAAATAGCTAAAAATAAGGATATTCGTCAGTTAAATATCGGTACCAACCCACAGGCTAGAACCTATACCTTAGGGGTAAGATTATCATTTTAATAAAAATTTAAATAGATAGAATGAAAAATTTAATAAAATATATGTTTATAATGTCAGTATTTGCTGGCGTTGTTAGCTGTGAAGATTTCTTAGATCCTATTGATGAAAATAGATTGGACTTTGAGTTTGTTGGTGAAACACCAGCAGCAGCAGAAGGTGTGTTATTGCAGGGCTATTCACGTTTAATAGATCAGTTTACGTTTGATGAAGCGGCCACAGATGATGCGGTTAATAATCAATTAGATAATGATTTTAAGCGTATAGCTAAAGGAGAGTTAAGTGCTCAGTTTAACCCTACATCACGTTGGAGGAACTATGAAAGCGTTTTATGGGTAAACAAATTTTTACAAATTATTAACGCTGGTGAGATTGTATGGAATACAGATGAGGAGATTAATGAAATGTTTTATATGCGTATGAAAGGAGAGGCGTTGGCATTGAGAGCATTACATCACTTTTACATACTACAGGCGCATGCTGGTTATGGAACTTCTGGACAATTACTAGGCGTGCCTTATATAAAAGGATTCATTGAGTCTGATGGCGATTTTAATTTACCACGCTTATCTTTTGAAGATACGGTTGAAGCTATCATGGCAGATTTTGATGAGGCACTTACTTTATTACCAACAGTTTATTCAGATAATCAATCCGATGTAAATCCTATTTACGAAGATTATGATTTTAATAAATATAAAGTTGCCAATGGTAGTGCCATTAATTTACGTATTTCTGGTAAAATAGTAAGTGCTTTAAAAGCCCGTTTAGCGCTTTTTGCAGCAAGTCCGGCATTTTTAAATGATCAAGGGTATTATAATATGGCAGCAACCGATGCAAGTGAAGTATTAAATACTATTGGAGGAGTTTCAGGTTTAGTACCTAATGGTCTTGAGTTTTATTTAGATAGTGATGGTTATACTGGTGGCGAAATGATTTGGAGAGGCTCAGAGCAAAATCCAAATGCAACTATTGAAAAACGTGTGTTCCCACCTTCGGTAAATGGTAGTGGCGAAATTAATCCAACACAAAATTTGGTAGATGCTTTCCCAATGCAAAGTGGATTTCCTGCAACTGAAGCGAATGGATACAATCCGCAAGATCCGTATACAAATAGAGACCCAAGGTTAGCAAAGTTTGTTGTACTAAACGGTGATAATTTTGGAGGAGGAACAATTAATACCGGAGTTGGAGGCGGAATTGACAGACGAGATTCTATTCCTGAATTTTCTACAACAACAGGGTATTACCTCAAAAAATTACTTCGTCCAGATGTAAGATTAAATGATGATGGGTCTGAAACAACGCAAAGACACTACGATGTGTTTTTTCGATATACAGAATTATTTTTAATATTTGCCGAGGCAGCTAATGAAGTGGGTGGGCCAGACCAACAAATTAATGGTATGACCGCGCGTGAAGTGATTGGAGCAATAAGACAAAGAGCGGGACTTGCTCAACCAGATGCTTACTTAGCGTCTATTACTACAAAACAAGATATGCGAGAACTCATTAGAAACGAACGACGCTTGGAACTAAGTTTTGAAGGTCATAGATTCTGGGACTTAAGAAGATGGGGCTTGTCTTTGATTGAATCAGCTGAAGGTGTTAACATTAATGGAACAAATTATAGTTATGACCAAGTTGAAGAAAGAAAATATCCTGACTTTGCTACATATATGCCAATTCCAAATGATGAAACATTAAAGTTTCCAGCCCTTGAACAAAATTCAGGTTGGTAGGATTAGGATACTAATAAAGAATTAAAAAAAAATATTTAACATGAAAATAAAATTAGTTGTAATAATAGCCTTAGCCTTTGGTCTAATGGCTTGTGAGAATCAAGATACTGAAGTCGCTGATTTTGGTTCAACTTCAGTATATTTTCCATATCAAAGACCTGCAAGAACATTAATTCAAGGTAAGTATGATTTGGGTTTTAATGATAATGATAACCAAGGTAAGTTTGAAATAGGTGTTGTAATGTCTGGAGTTTTTGAAAATAATTCTGACCGAAAAGTATATTTTGAGTTGGCTCCAGAATTAATTGACGCCAATACCTTAGGAGTAGACTCGGTAACGGTTCAGATATTGCCAGCGTCATATTATACCATAGAAAAGCCTAGCCCTGTTATTATACCTGCAGGATCAATAAATGGTCGTATTCCTATTCAGTTAGAAGAAGCTTTCTTTGATGATCCGCTTGCTTATGCTACCAAGAATAATACGCATTATGTCATTCCTTTAAAAATTGTTGATTATGAGGGTCTAGATTCATTACTTACAGGAGTACCTATTGTGTCTAATCCAATAAAAATAAAGGATGAAGATTGGAATCCCGCACCTAAAGATTACACACTTTTTGGTATAAAATTCATGAACAAGTATCAAGGCAAATACTTACGCCGAGGGGAAGATGTTATGACAAACAATTCAGGAGAGGTGACTACCTCAACCTACAGATCAGAATTTGTTGTAGACGATGAGGTTACTGAATTAATGACCAGTGGAAGGTCAAATGTAAGATATGCAAACCGTGTGCGAAGAGGTGAGCTTTCAAGCCCAGGAGATGTAAATATTGAGTTGGTATTTAATAGTGACGAAACGTGTACTGTAAATAGTTTTGGAGACGATGCTTATAATGTTTCTGGTTCAGGACGATTTGTTGAAAATGGTGATGAATGGGGAGGAGAGAAGCGCGATGTAATATATCTAGATTATTCGTATACAGATGCTGTTAATAATGAAACACATGCTGTCAAGGATACATTAGTTATAAGAAACAGAGATGTTACATTTGAACAGTTTACTGTGGAGCTAAGGGAACTTCCTTAGTTTAGAACTTCCAAAAATTTATAGATTAAACAAAAGAAGCGAGGACATGTCCTCGCTTCTTTTGTTTGTTAAAAGGTTTTCGTATCATCTTTTATTCAGATTAATCAAGATTGAGCAGTACGGCACAGGATGGTTTTTGATTTGTATAACTTTAATTTGCGTAAAGTATTTACTAAAGTTTAGATTATTTAGAAATTTTTGAGTTAGTTAAAACTCTTCATCACACACGTTAATAGGTATTATGATGGGGAGTTTTTTAGTAAAAAAATACAATTAAAATTATGATAAAAATGAAACTATTAAAATCTATTGCATTATGTTTTCTTACTGTTTTCAATATGGGGAACATTTACTCTTGTAAAGAAAAGAATGATCCAGTTCCTTGGGTGAATTTAATTAATGAAGACAATCTGGATGGTTGGACCATTTTAGGCGGTAAAGCATCTTATGAAGTTGTTAACGGTGTTATTACAGGAACCACTGCCGCCGATACTCCTAATACATTTTTAACCACCAATAAACGTTACGATGATTTTATTCTTGAGATAGCCTTTAAAGTAGACCCTGTGATGAATTCGGGTATTCAAATAAGAAGTAATAGCTTGCCATATTATCAAAATGGAAGAGTGCATGGGTATCAAATTGAAATAGATCCTTCAAAACGTGCCTGGAGCGGTGGTATTTATGATGAAGGCAGACGCAAATGGTTAAATCCTTTAGAAAACAACACTAGTGCACAGGCTGCATTTAAACAAAATGAATGGAATCACTATCGTGTTGAGGCTATTGGTGATACTATTAAAACTTGGATAAATAATGTGCCAGCAGCTTATTTGATTGATGATAAAACAGCAAGTGGATTTATAGGCTTACAAGTGCATTCCATTGGCAAAAATAAAGAAAGACTTGGTAAAACAGTGATGTGGAAAGAGGCTAAAATCTTAACAGAAAATGTATCAAAATATTCTAGAAAATCACCGTTAGAACCTGTGGTAACTAAAAACAAGTTAACTTTTCAAGAAAAAAAGGAGGGTTGGCAAATGCTTTGGGATGGTAAAACAACCAGTGGGTGGCGTGGTGCTAAATTAGACAAGTTCCCAGAGGAAGGTTGGTCCATTATAAATGGAGAGCTAATCGTAGCAGAAACTGGTGGCGCAGAATCAACAGCTGGCGGAGATATTGTAACAACGCAAGAATATAGTAATTTTGAACTACAAGTTGATTTTAAGCTAACACCAGGAGCAAATAGTGGTATAAAATATTATGTAGACACAGAACTTAATAAGGGGCCTGGGTCTTCAATTGGCTTAGAGTATCAAATTTTGGATGATGACTTGCATGAAGATGCTAAATTAGGATCTCACGAAGGGAGCAGAACTGTATGTTCACTATATGATTTGATAAAGGCCGATCCAAGTAAACCTGTAAATCCTGTTGGTGAGTGGAATACGGCTTATATAAAGTCTATCAATAATCATGTTGAACACTGGATAAATGGAGTTAAGGTTTTAGAATATGAAAGAGGAAGTGAAGCATTTTTAACATTAGTTTCAGAAAGTAAGTATGCAAAATGGCCTAAATTTGGAGTTTTAGAAAAAGGCCAAATTTTATTGCAGGATCACGGTGATCAAGTGTTTTTCAGAAATATAAAAATTCGTGTTCCAAAAAATAAAAAGAAATAAAGATGGCAAATAAAAGAAGAGATTTTTTAAAGAAAACTACGCTGGCTACTGCAGGAATCACTTTAAGTAGTGGAATCAACGCTATGTCTGCACAAAGTTATAATAATATCATAGGAGCAAATGATAGAATTAATGTAGCTATTCAAGGCTTAGGACGACGATACGGTGCATTTATCAATGGTATAGTTGCAAAAGACAATAACGCGCGTTTGTTGTATTTGTGTGATGTGATGCAAAGTCAAATGCATAAAGCAGCCGAAAAAGTTGGAAAAAAAATAAGCTATAAGCCAAAACTTGAAGAGGATATCAAAAAGATTCTGGATGATAAGAATGTTGATGCTGTTTTTATGGCTACTCCAGATCACTGGCACACCCCTGGGGCCATTATGGCCATGCAAGCAGGAAAGCATGTGTATTTAGAAAAACCATGCAGTCACAACGCCTGGGAAAACCAATTGGTGGTTACAGCGCAAAAGAAGTACAATAAAGTGGTTCAAATGGGTAACCAACAACGCTCCTCACCGCAAAGTATTAAAATCATCAAAGATATTCATGACGGTATACTTGGTGATGCATATAAAGCCATTGGGTTTTACGCGAATGGCAGGCCAAAGGTTCCAAATCCAGTGAAGGCTGACCCACCGCAAGGTTTAAACTGGGACTTATTCCAAGGGCCGTCACCAAGAAAAGACTATACTCATGATACATGGAATTATAACTGGCACTGGTATGGTTGGGATTTTGGTACTGCAGAAATGGGGAATAATGCTACACATGAATTAGATATTGCACGCTGGGCATTAGATGTAAATTATCCTAAATATGTAGATGTTTTAGCCGGAAAGAATCATTTTAAAGATGATGGTTGGGAAATGTATGACGACATGTTGGCCACCTATACATTTGGTAATGGTAAAATCATTCAATGGGATGGAGTAAGCAGAAATGCTTACAAAAAATATGGAAGAGGAAGAGGAACGCTAATAATGGGAACAGAAGGTTCTGTAATGATTGATCGTGACGGCTTTGAGCGTTTTGATAGAAAAGGAAAACTTGTTGAGGAGATGAAGTCGGGTAAAGCAGAAGGCGGTGTAGCCTTAGGCGGTGGCGGTGATTTGTCAACACGTCATACGGTGAACTTCTTGAACGGAATTAGAGGTAAAGAAGAATTGACTTCTCCAATTGAAATTGGAGCAAAATCACAAATGCTTACACATTATGCAAATATTGCGTATAGAATAGATAAAGGATTTGACGTAGATGAGAATTCAGGTACAATATTTGATAGAGAAGCTATGGCACTATGGAAAAGAACATACGAACCTGGTTGGGAACCTAAATTATAAAAATTGAAAAGACGCGTATTTATTAAAAAAACAGGAATGGCCTCTGCGGCGTTAGCAAGTTCATCATTGCTATACGGAAATGTATTATCTAAATTCAATAGTAGTAACACCTTAAATATTGGTGTTATTGGTACCGGTGATAGAGGAGGAGGATTAACGTCCATAATTAATTCAATTGACAATATTAATGTTATTGCCTCTTGTGATATTTTGCCTTTTCGGTTGGAGCAGGGGTTGGCAAAAGCCAAAACAACTCCAGTTGGTTACAATGATTACAGAAAGTTATTAGATAATAAGGATATTGACGCTGTTATAATAGCTACGCCATTTAGTACCCACTCCAAAATAGCCATTGATGCATTAGATGCTGGGAAACATGTATATTGTGAAAAAACCTTAGCTAAAGGCTACGATGGGATTAATAATTTGTTGAATAAGGCAAATGCATCTTCGCAAATAGTTCAAACTGGACATCAATACCACAGCTCAAGATTGTATACACATGTAGTTGAGTTAATTAAACAAGGCAAAGTAGGTAAGATTAGTGCCTTTGAATGTCAATGGAACAGACATGGTAATTGGAGAAGACCTGTGCCTCAACCTGAATATGAACGTGCCGTAAATTGGAGAATGTATCGGGAGTTCTCAGGAGGATTAACGGCTGAATTATGTTCACATCAAATTGACTTTACCAATTGGGTACTTGATGAAGTGCCTGAAAAAGTAATGGGCGTTGGCGGAGTTGACTATTGGAAAGACGGCAGAGAAACATTTGATAATGTACATCTTACTTACCGCTATGCCAGTGGTGTTACAGCTAAATTTACCTGTTTAACTAGTAATGCAAAAGACGGTTATGAAATTAAGGTAATTGGAGATAAAGGAACCATCATTATTGATACAAAGAACGCCTGGTTTTTTCCTGAAGGAGAAAAACGTGAGGTAATGGGTGATGTTGATGGTGTAAGTGGAGCTACTGCGCAATACAATCCAAAAAAAGGATATCCAATTAACGTTGAGCATCTTAATCCAAGTAAACAAGCTTTGTTAGATTTCAGACAGGCCATTGTAGATAACAAACAACCCTTGTCAAACGTAATATCGGGAGCAAAAGCGGCCTTTTGCGTACAAATGGGAATTGACGCCATGGTCAATAATGAAATTGTAAAATGGAATCAAACCATTTAATGTGGTACTTTATAGTTAAAAAATAGCATGTTTTTCTTTTGGTTAAAACCTTTCTGTTGTATTGCAGTTAACAGGTTGTTGTTTAGTCAAAAAACTATCGCTAGTCAATAATGATTATTTATATTCCAAAGCAGCTAATTATGTTAGCTGCTTTTTTTAGTGTTACGGGACAGAGCAGGATACAATTTAGAGTATTAAATTTTATTTTTAACCACTATGGAGGTGTGACAAATATTTTCTTAACTAAAAAATATAAAATCAAAAACTAAAATGCTTAAAAACAGTTTTTTATTAGTGCTATTAACTGCTGTATACAGTTTGAATGTTATTCAGGCGCAGCAAGGAAGTAATTCAGAAAAACCCAATATCATTTTTATTTTAACTGATGATCAACGGTTTGATGCCATAGGTTATGCGGGAAATAAATTTGTACAAACTCCAGAGATGGATAATTTGGCCAATGCAGGAACCTATTTCCATAATGCTATTGTAACAACGCCAATTTGTGCGGCAAGTAGAGCCTCATTGTGGACAGGTTTACATGAACGCGCTCATAATTTTAATTTTCAAACGGGTAATGTTCGCGAGGAATATATGGCACAATCTTATCCAACCTTACTTAAAAACAACGGATACTATACAGGTTTTTTTGGAAAATACGGTGTAAGATATGACGGTTTAGATAAGCAATTTGATGAATACGAAGATTACGATAGAAACAACCGATACAAAGACAGAAGAGGATATTATTACAAAACAATTGATAATGATACAGTTCATTTAACACGTTATACAGGACAAAAAGCACTTGATTTTATTGATAAAAATGCAACCAATGATAAACCTTTTTGTTTGTCGCTTAGCTTTAGTGCACCGCATGCCCACGATAGTGCCGTTGAGCAATACTTCTGGCAAGAAGAAATGAATAGCATGCTTGAGGATGAAACCATTCCTGAACCTAAATTGGCCGACGAAAAATACTTTTTGGCGCAACCAAAGGCAGTACGAGATGGGTTTAATAGATTACGCTGGACATGGCGTTATGATACACCTGAGAAATACCAACATAGTTTAAAGGGCTATTTCAGAATGATTGCTGGTGTTGATAAAGAAATCACAAAAATACGTGAGAAATTAAAAGAAAAAGGATTAGATAAAAATACAGTTATTATTCTTATGGGTGATAATGGGTATTTTTTAGGAGAGCGTCAAATGGCTGGCAAATGGTTAATGTATGACAACTCTATTCGTGTACCATTAATTGTTTTTGATCCAAGAGTAAACAAGCATCAAGATTTTACAGATATGGTACTTAATATTGATGTACCTTATACTATTGCTGATATAGCAGGCGTAAAAGCTCCACAGTCTTGGCAGGGTAAAAGTTTACTGCCAATTACAAAGCAAGAAACCAATTCTATAGATAGAGATACTATTTTGATAGAACACCTTTGGGATTTTAAAAATATTCCGCCAAGTGAAGGGGTGCGTACAGAAGAATGGAAGTATTTTAGGTATGTGAATGATAAAACCATCGAAGAGCTTTACAACCTTAAGAAAGATCCGTTAGAGGTTAAGAATTTAATAGGAAAGAAAAAGTACAAAGTTATAGCTGATAATCTTCGTGCTAAACTTGAAGAATTAATAAAGAAAAATAGTAACGAATTTAGAGCGGCACCAACCGATTTAACGGTTGAACTTATAAGAGAACCAGGTGAAGATGTTGAGATTTTTGATTTAAAGCCTGAATTTGGTTGGACGGTGCCATTAGGCTCTAAATATCAAGGTGCTTATCAAATTTTAGTCGCTTCAAACAAAAAGAGCATCGATAATAATAATGGTGATATTTGGGATAGCGGAAGAGTGGCCTCAACACAATCTACAAATGTAGAGTATGAAGGCGCTCCATTAGAAATTGGAAAAACATATTTTTGGAAGGTTCGAATTTGGGAAGAAGAAAACAGACTTGTTGATTATGCTGAAGCACAACAATTCACAACAGGAAAGAGTGATTCATATATTATTTCTACTGAGAATAAATTTGAAACATCTAAAATAAAACCTCAAAAATTTGAGAAACGCGATGCCGTGTATTTCATGGATTTTGGTAAGGCAGCCTTTGCTACCATGGAGTTTACTTATAACGCGAAAACACCACATACGCTTACTGTAAGAGTTGGTGAAATGATTGATGATCAGGGCAATGTGAATAGAACACCTCCGGCAAAAAGCAATATTCGGTATCAAGAAATTAAGGTTGATGTAAAACCAGGCCAAACAACATATCAGATTAAAGTTCATGAAGACGAGCGAAATACAAGAGCTAACAAAGCTGTGCCATTGCCAAAAGGTTTTCCTCCGCTTGTTCCTTTCAGATATGCTGAGTTGGAGGGCGCTCAAGAAACACTTGCTGCTGATGATTTTACACAATTGGCTTTCCATACCTATTGGGATGAAAATGCAAGTAGTTTTAAAAGTAACAATGATATTTTGAACCAAGTTTGGGATTTATCCAAATACTCAATAAAAGCGACAACGTTTAACGGATTGTACGTTGATGGTGACAGAGAGCGTATTCCTTATGAGGCAGACGCTTATTTAAATCAATTGAGTCATTATACCGCTGATAGAGAGTATGCTATGGCCAGACGCACCATTGAATACTTCATGAAAAACCCTACGTGGCCAACAGAGTGGCAACAGCATGTGCCTTTGTTAATTTATGCAGATTACATGTATACTGGTAACACTGAATTGGTAGAGCGTTATTATGAGTCATTAAAGCATAAATCGCTATATGAATTATCAAATGAAGACGGTTTGATTACCTCTACAAAAGTAGACGCTGCATTTATGAAAAAACTTGGTTTTCCTGAAGGCTATAAAAAACCATTAACAGATATTGTGGATTGGCCAGGTGCAAATTTTGCAGGTAGTAAAACCAAAGGAGAACGTGACGGATTCGTCTTTAAGCCATACAGTACCGTAATTAATGCCTTCTTTTACGAGAATATGAAAATTATGGCAGAGTTTGCAAAAATTTTAGGAAAGACGGAAGAAGCATTAGATTTTGAATATAGAGCTATTAAAGCAAAAAAGGCAGTTAATGAACAAATGTTTGATAAAGAAAGAGGTGTTTATGTAGATGGTATAGGTACAGATCATGCATCTTTACATGCCAATATGATGCCATTAGCCTTTGGATTAGTGCCTCAAGAGCATTATCAATCTGTTGTAGATTATGTGAAATCAAGAGGAATGGCCTGTAGTGTTTATGGCGCCCAGTTTTTAATAGACGGTCTTTATAATGCAGGAGAGGCTGACTATGCTTTAGAGTTATTAGCGAGCAAAGCAAAAAGAAGTTGGTATAATATGATTAGAGTAGGGTCAACAATTACTTTAGAGGCTTGGGATTACGATTATAAAGTAAATTTAGATTGGAATCACGCTTGGGGAGCTGTGCCAGCAAATGCAATACCAAGAGGACTATGGGGAATTAAACCTAAAACTCCCGGATTTGGTATTGCTACTATAAAGCCTCAAATGAGTAAGTTAAAATCGAGTGAAATTGAAGTGCCTACCGTAAGAGGTCCAATTAAAGCTTCATATCAACATAATGGTCCTAGGCTTCAAACCTATCAAATTGAAATACCAGGAAACATGATGGCAGAGTTTAGCTTGAATGGCTTAGATGGTAAAGACCTTATTCATAATGGAGAAAAGGTGCCGTCTGCATTTGAATCTATAAGACTCGCTCCAGGAAAACATATCATACAGTTGAAGATTAATTCTTTTTAGACTAAAAAAAAGCCATGTTAATGACTATTATTAATATGGCTTTTTTCTTTTATATTAGATGGTAAGAATATAAATCTCTAAAGTTATAGCCCACGTTTAAAAGGCTTTTCTGTTTTAGAGTGAATGTGCCTATTCAATATATTCAACCAAAAACAAACAGAGGCATAAAAAACAGTGCTTAGTTACCGCACAGTGCAGGACAGGTATCAGGACTTCTTAATGTATCTTTAGCAATTCATAGAAGAGTTTTTAACGCTATTGAATAAAGCATGAAACTAATTAATTGGGGTATTATTGGCTGTGGTGATGTTGCCGAAGTAAAAAGTGGTCCGGCATTTCAAAAAGTAGAAAATTCTGCTTTGACCGCCGTAATGAGACGAAATGAAGAAAAAGTAAAAGATTTTGCCAAACGGCATAAAGTACCAAATTATACTACAAGTGCTTCTGAATTAATTAATGATAAAAAGGTGAATGCCGTTTATATTGCAACACCACCTTCTTCACATTTAAATTATGCGAAACAGGCTATTAAAGCTGGAAAGAACATATATTTAGAAAAACCCATGGTGCTTAATAGTAAGGAAGCTGACGACCTTTTAGATGCATTGAACCGTAGTAATGTAAAAGTTACCGTGGCTCATTATCGTAGAAATTTACCTTTATTCATTAAGGTCAAAGAGTTGTTAGATGCTAATGTAATCGGTAAAGTATTTTCAGCAGAAATTGATATTGCACAATCTCAAGACGCCAATATAATTGCCAAAACAGATGAAAATTGGAGATTAAATCCTGAAGTTTCAGGAGGAGGGTACTTTCATGATATTGCACCGCACCAAATAGATTTAATGTGTTATTATTTTGGTGAAGTTGCCAAAGTTAAAAAAGGAAACATGTTAGGTAACGCAGCTTCAAAAGATTTGGTTAAGGGTGAATTGGAATTTAAAAATGGTGTTGACTTTAAAGGAAGTTGGAATTTTAATGCTCCAGAAGATAATGACAAATGTATCATTAAAGGAGAAAAAGGTACCATTACGTTTTCATTTTACAATGAAGAGATAAGGGTTGAAACTACAGCGAAAAGTGAATTTTTTAAGTTTGAAAATCCAAGGCATGTACAGCAGCCTATGATAGAGGAAGTGGTGGGGTATTTTTTGGGAAAAAATCAAAACCCATGTTCTGTTGAAGAGGCCACAGTGGTAACTAAAATTATGGATATCTTTTGTGGAACAAACTAAACCTATGAAGAATAATTTTATAATATTAAGAAGTATTGTATTCTGCATGACATTACTGAATATATCTTATTCTTTTGCTCAAAATCCTATTGTTTCAAATGTAGGGTTAAATGATCCGCACATTCACATTTTTAATGATACCGCTTACGTTTATGCTTCGCATGATAAATCTATCAATAATGGCAAGTTTATTATGGAAGATTGGTGGGTGTGGTCGTCGCCAGATTTGGTGAATTGGACTAAGCGTTCTGTCTTAAATCCTAAAGACACCTATATCGGTAAAGAATTTTCAAGATGTTGGGCTACCGATGCGGCCTATAGAAATGGTAAATACTATTGGTACTTTTCTGAAGGTAATGAACAAGCAGGAGTTGTAGCTGGTGATACACCTGTTGGTCCCTGGACAAATGTGTTAAACCAACCGCTATTAAGTGCTGATTTAACACCAACCCATGAATATGACATGGCCGTTTTTGAAGATAATGGAGAACATTACATTATTTTTGGTGTTTGGGATTACTACATTGCCAAACTAAATTATGATATGGTAAGTTTGGCTGAAAAACCCAAAAAAATCATCATCAATAACCCGCACGGGCCATATAACTTAGATGGCGAAAACAAAGAAAAACCAACAGATGATAAGCCTTTTGTGCACAAATATAAGGGGAAGTATTACCTGTCTTGGGGGTGTTTTTATGCCATTTCTAACAACCTTTATGGGCCATATGATTACAAAGATTCTGTGATAAAAGCAGAGAGTTTTGCCGAAGGTTTCGATGCTCCAACTTGGCCAACAGGCTTTATGCAAGGACGACATGGTTCATTTTTTGAATGGCATAACCAGTGGTATTACATCTACTGTGATATTAGTCAAACAGGTAACAGGTATTTTAGAGATAGTTTTATAAGCTATGTGCATTATAAGGAAAACGGAGAAATGGCAACCCTAAAAGTTGATGGCATTGGTGTTGGTAATTATCAAGCAAAACAAGGTAAAATAGAAGCAGAAAATTACTTTAGAGCAGAGGGAATAACTAAGCAAGAATATATATCGGGGTTTGTGATTAAAACAACTGCAAAAAAGAGCTATTTAAATTTTCCCAATGTTAAAGGATTAAATGGGAAATCTAAAATAGAGTTTCAAGTTTATGCGCCTCAAGGCGGAGCATTTTCTTTTGATATAAAAAAAGATAGCTTGAACGGAAATCAAATTGGAACTCAGAAGGTTTCGTTAAAGCCAACAAAACAGATACAAACCATAACAATAAATCTATCATCTATTAATAGTACAGAAAATCTCTATATATTGTTAGAGGAATTCAGTGAAAATCAGCTGTTAATTGATAGTTTTTCATTTTTAAACTAAATTCAAAAGACATCAAATGAAGAAATTATGTTTTTTAGCCCTTGTGGTAGTCGGGTTACTTTTTAATGCATGTGGCAGCAAAGAGGCTTCGTTAAAAGATTATAAAGACGCCTCGTTATCCATTGAAGAACGCGTAGAGGCTTTATTGCCATTACTTTCGTTAGAAGAAAAAGTGGCGCAAATGCGAATTTTCCACGCCAATATTGGAGTAAAACACGATGAAAACGGAAAATTAAAACTTTCCGAAAAGGTTATTAAAAAGTTAAAATTGGGCATTGCGGGTATAAAAAATCCAGGAGAGCACGTTGATGCGATTACGGCTGCAAAATTGAACAATGAACTTCAAAAATATATTATTGAACATAACCGTTGGGGTATTCCTGCGTTATTTGTCACAGAGTCGTACAATGGTGTTGACGCAACAGGTTGTACAAAATTTGGTCGCCCTATGACCTCGGCAGCATCATTTAACCCAGAATTGGTGCAAAGACAATGGGATGTTGTTGGCCGTGAAGCACGCTTACGCGGTATGCATATGTGCCATTCACCGGAAGCTGATTTAGTGCGGGACCCGCGTTTTGGACGTATGAGCGAGGCCTTTGGTGAAGACACCTATTTAACCACACAAATGGTTAAAAATGCTGTTATTGGTGTGCAAGGTAATTACGAAGGGTTAGGTAATGGTACGCATATTGGTGCAGTGACAAAACATTTTGCAGCTTACGGACAAGTGTTAGGTGGCTCTAACTTTGCAGCTATCGAAATTTCTCCAAGAACATTAATAGATGAAATATACCCACCTTTTGAAGCCGCGGTTAAGGAAGCTAAAACTTTAGGTATAATGGCATCGCATGGTGATATAAATGGCGTGGCATCACATGGTAATCCAGAGTTGCTCACCGGTGTTTTAAGAGACCAATGGGGGTTTGAAGGATATGTGGTTTCTGATTCTAACGATATTGCCCGTTTGCATTATTTTATGAATGTAGCCGAAACTCCTGAGGATGCCGCACAAATGGGATTGGAGGCAGGAATAGATATCGATTTATATGCGGAGGATTCTTATGCCTATCTTCCGGAAATGGTAAAGAAAAATCCAGAACTTGAAAAACTAATTGATAGATCCGTAAGACGTGTTTTAAGAACAAAATTTATTTTAGGACTTTTTGATAATCCTTATATTAATATAGAAGATGTAGAGAAAGGAAACAGAGCAGAATCGTCTTTAGAATTAGCGAAAGAATCAGATTTAGAGTCTATTATTCTTCTAAAAAACGAAGCTAACACGTTGCCACTTGATGCTAAAAAAACCACTAAAATTGCACTTTTAGGTCCTCTTGTAACAGAGAATACTAAAGCTATGTTTGAATCTGTAGCAGGCGACAATATTAAATTTGTAGCAGAAAAAGGGTTTCATTTAACAGATGAAACAGGTGGTGAACCAAAATTGTTGCCAAGAGATGGAAGAGCCTTAGATAAATTGGTATCCATTGCTAGAAGCTCTAATGTTGTAGTTTTATTTATGGGAGGTGATGAGTTTACATCAAAAGAGGCTTTCTTTACCCATGCCTTAGGTGATAGAGCAACCATAGATCCTGTAGGGCCACAAGACGAATTGATTGAGCGTATAAAAGCTTTAGGTAGGCCAGTTATTGTGGTATTAAAGCATAGAAGAACGCTTTCTATTAATGCCATTGCGGAACATGCTGATGCTATTCTAGATACTTGGGATTTAAGTGAGTTTGGAGACGAATCTACCGCAAGAATTATTTTTGGTGAGGTGTCGCCATCGGGGAAATCACCTGTAACAATTCCAAGGTCTATTGGGCAAATTCCATTTCATTATAGTATGAAGGAAATCAATTATAAGAAGGAATATTTATTCTTAGGAAAGGGACCATTATTTCCATTTGGTCATGGTTTGAACTATGGCGATTTTGAATATTCAGACATTTCAATTTCTAAGGGAGAAATTACACCAGATACAGAACTGGAGGTAAGTGTGAAGGTTACTAATAACGGTAGTATGAAAGCCAAAGAAGTGGTTCAAATGTATATTAAAGACGAAATAGGGTCTGTTACTAGACCAGATAAAGAGCTCAAAGGATTCCAAAAGATAGAATTTGATGCAGGAGAAAGTAAAACGGTTTCATTTAAAATTACACCTCAAATGCTCGAGTTCACCCGTCTGGATATGCAAAAAGGACTAGAAGCTGGAGATTACACCGTTATGCTTGGTACTTCTTCAAAGGACTATTTAGAAACTAAATTTAAACTTGTAAAATAAAAACATCATGAGTAAATCCATTGTAACACTAATAACGGTTATGCTATTGTTCAACTGTTCCACTGCACAAAAAGTAGCAGAAGTACAGGCTATAAATAAAGAGGAAGTAAAGGCCTCTATGATTAAGGCTTTAGAGTGGCAAGAAGCGCATCCAATTTTTGCTATTTCTCCTACAGATTGGACAGAAGGTGCTTATTATACAGGTGTGGCACGTGCCCACAAAACTACAAAGGATATGATATACATGGCAGCTCTTAAAAATCAAGGTTATTGGAATAATTGGCAAACGTATAAACGTTTACATCATGCCGATGATGTTGCCATTTCATACAGCTATTTATATATTGATATGAATGGTGGTAGAAAGAATTTTGTTGATTTAGAACCCACTAAAAACTTCTTAGATGCACATTTGTATGAAGATGATGTATGGAAAGCAGGGAATAAAAAGAATGATATGGGGCAAACCATTTTATGGTGGTGGTGTGATGCATTATTTATGGCGCCTCCAGTGTTAAACTTATATGCAAAGCATACCAAGCAACCTAAGTATTTAGATGAGATGCATAAGTTTTATATGCAAACCTATAATCAATTGTATGATAAAGAAGAGCAACTATTCGCTAGAGATATGCGTTTTGTTTGGGAAGGCAATGATAATCCTACTAAAGAGCCAAACGGTAAAAAAGTATTTTGGTCCAGAGGTAACGGTTGGGTAATTGCTGGCTTAGCATTAATACTTGATGATATGCCAGCTGATTATGAGCACCGTCCTTTCTATGAGCAATTATTTAAAGAATTATCTGAAACCATGTTGAAAATACAACCTGAAGATGGGCTATGGCGTACAAGTTTATTATGTCCAGAATCTTATGATCATGGTGAAGTAAGTGGTAGTGGTTTCCACACATTTGCGTTGGCTTGGGGAATAAATAATGGATTGATTGATAAAAAACATACTCCTGCTGTTCTTAAAGCTTGGAATGCTATAAAAGCTTGTCAGCATGACGATGGTCGTGTGGGTTGGGTACAAGATATAGGAGCTTTTCCAGAGCCAGCATCGGCAGATAGCTGGCAAAACTTTGGTACTGGCGCTTTTTTATTAGCAGGTAGTGAGATTTTAAATTTAGAATAATTTAATAATTTTAAAATTTAAGGCGGGGACATTATGTTCCCGTTTTTTGACTGTACACAGTTTTGAAACTATTTAAACTTAAAAATATTGTTTTTTTGTTTGTTTTATGTTCAGTCTATTATGGGCATGCCCAATATATAGATTATAACTTTAACCATATAACTGATGCAAATGGATTGTCTCAAAACTCCGTTATGGCTATACATCAAGATAAACTTGGTCAGATTTGGATTGGTACGAAAGATGGACTGAATAAATATGATGGCACAGAATTTACAGTGTATCGTCATGAAAAAGATAACCCTGACACTATCAGCAATAATGGCATTGAGTGTATAGAGCAGGATAGTTCTGGTTTTATCTGGGTAGGAACTTCTTTTGGATTGAATAAATTTAATCCTAAAACCAATAGTTTTAAATCATATTTTTTAAATACTAACCAATCCGGTTTGGGGAATAATATGATTAAGGGGATCAAAGTACTTGCTAATCAAGATGTTTTGGTAAGCCATTTTGGGGGTGTTTCATTTTATGATGCTGTTAATGATGTATTTAAAAAGGTAGGGAACATACACATACCGTCATCAATATTAGAAACCAAAAATGGAGACATTTTTATAGGTAGTTCTAACGGCTTGTATCAATGTAAGCCTATTGAAAATAAATTATTTGAATTTAAGTTAATACATCAAACAGAGGGTTTAGATATTAATGACCTTGTGGAGTCTGAAAATGGAAATATACTTTTGGCTACAAAAACCAATAGTATTGTTGAATATAGTATGCAAACAAAGGCAATTCTTCCTTTTTTCTCAGAAACTGAATTAATTGGAAAAAGTAGAAATGCGAGAAAATTAGTTTATGATGATAAAGGCCTCTTATGGGTGGCTACGTACCACGGCATTCATCTTGTTAATAAACAAAGATCCATTAAGGCCTTATATAGTAATGATAACAATCCAAAATCGTTAAATGATGATTTTATAAAAACCCTCTTTAAAGATAATGTTGGTACTATTTGGGTGGGGACTTATTATGGAGGATTAAATTTACATCATAACTTCAATAATAATTTTAAAAATATTACCCAGAATTCTTATCAAAGAGGTTTAAATTTTAAAGTTGTAAGCTCAATAGTTAACTATAAAAACTTACTGTTGTTTGGCACAGAGGGAGGAGGTGTTTCGGTATTAAATCAGGATACGAATATAATTCAACATATAACTTCCAACGATTATAAAGATTTAAAAAGTGATAATATTAAATCGCTATGTGTAACTAAGGATGGTAAGTTGTGGATTGGAACTTTTGATAAAGGTGTTTTTGTGTATAACTTAAAAACAAAACAATTCATTAATAATGCTTTTCCAGATAATTTAAAAGACTTTATTAGTGATGCCGGGATTTTAAAAATTGTACAATATTCTGATGATACTATTTTAATAGGAACTAATGGTAAAGGACTAATTAAATACAATTTTTTAAAGAAAGTCTTCTTCATATACAACGCCAAATCTCAACCTGTTGGTCTAACTAATAGTAATATAAAAACCATATGGGTTGATACTTCTAAAAATATTTGGTTGGGTACATTACGTGGCTTAAATTCTATTACAACTGAAAATGAAGTCAAGACGTTTGTATATAGTAATTCCTCTAATTTTAAGTTTGAAATAAATACCATTTATGAAGATGCTCAAAAAAATTTATGGATAGGTACTTTTGAAGATGGTCTTTTTAAATTGACTAACGGTGTATTGGAATATGTTCCACTAAATGTTGGTAATAAACCCATAGATGGTATTCGGTGTATTTTAGAGGGGGATGATAAAAGCTTTTGGGTAAGTACTTTTACACAAGGGATTTTGAAGTATAACTATATAGAAAAAACAATTGAAGAATATTTTACTAAAAAAGATGGTTTGTCAAGCAACGAGTTTAATAGAGATGCAGGTTTGCGGTTAGGTGATGATTACTATTTTGGAGGACCTTCTGGAGTAACAATATTTAACGAAGATAAAATTGTTAAAAACCATTATGCCCCACAAGTTATACTAACCGACTTCAAAATTAATAATCATTCAGTTTTGGTTAATGATACCGATAAGGTGCTTCAAACGACAATGAGTTTTACCAAAGAAATTGAATTACGGCACAATCAGGGAAACTTTAATTTGTCTTTTTCCATTCCAAATTTTATAAATTCGAAAAGTAATAGTTATAAATACCGTCTTAAAGGTTTAGAAACAAATTGGGTTGAATCTTCAAATAATATTGCAGCTTACACCATTCAAAAGCCCGGAGACTATGTTTTTGAAGTTAAAGGTATAAATAGCGATGGAGTTACTAATGAAATACCAACTGTCTTAAATATTAAAGTAAAGCCTGCGCCTTGGTTGACTTGGTGGGCATATACTTTTTATTTTTTAATAATTATTTCAATAATTTACTATTTGTTTAAGGTTTCGAAATCTAAAACCCAATTAAAACATGCTTTAGAATTAGAGCATTTAGAAGCAGAACAAATTAAAAAGGTAAATCAAGCCAAACTTGATTTTTTTACCAATATATCTCATGAGTTTAGAACTCCTCTAACCTTAATACTGGGACCACTGCAGCAAATTATAAATAATTATAAGGGGAGTAGTAGTATGTTTAAAAAGCTTAAACTTATTGAAATTAATGGTAATCACTTGCTTCAACTTATTAATCGATTAATGGATTTTAGGAAATATGAAAGCAATCAAATGCGTTTGCAGGTAGCCAAATATAATATTGTAAGTACCATAAAGGACGTTTATCAGTCTTTTTCAGATTATTCAGAAAACCAAGGATATCAATATGGTTTTGAATCATCATCACCTGAAATATCGCTATATTTTGATGAAAAAAAGTTAGAACAGGTCTTCTTTAATTTGATTTCCAATGCCTTTAAGTACACCCCTAGTCCTGGAAAAATAACAATACAAATAAAGGAAGAAGATGACACCGTGATTATTCTGGTTAAAGATGATGGAATAGGAATTCCCGAAGTATATAGAGACAGAGTATTTGATCGTTTTTTCGAAATAACTCCTACGGATAACATGAGTAAGGATATAAAAAAAGGGACTGGAATTGGTTTAGCAATTGTAAAAAATATAATAGAGTTGCACACAGGAAAAATTAGTGTTAACCCTAATGATGGAGGTAAAGGTTCAATTTTTAAGGTAGAATTATTAAAAGGGAAGTTGCATTTCAATGCTCAGGATTTTGTAGATGATAATCTCATTTTAAATGATGTAAATCATTATTTAAATCAGCCCGAAAACACTAAGATTAAATTTGAAGAAAATTTCTCTTCAAAAATCTCTTCCGATAAAAAAAAGTCGCTTCTATTGGTAGAGGACAATGAAGAGCTTAGAACGTTTATGCGCAATATTTTATTAGATGATTATAACGTATTTGAGGCTGAAAATGGAAAAACAGGATTTAAAAAGGCTATACAAGAACCAATAGATTTGATTGTGAGCGATGTAGTAATGCCCATAGCAACAGGTATCGAGTTATGTAAATTAATAAAAGAGGATATTAGAACCAGTCATATCCCTATTATTCTATTAACAGCAAAATCAGATATGACACAAAAAATAGAAGGGCTGGAAAGTGGTGCCGACGATTATATTAGTAAGCCTTTCAATATTAAAGAGTTAAAGTTACGCATTAGTAATAACTTAAAAACGTTACAGCAATTAAAATCTAAACTAAACAAGCACGAAGTTTTTAGTGTAGAAGATATAAAAATGTCTTCTCTGGATGAAACTTTATATAAAAAAGCATTAGATATTATTGAGCAAAATATAAGTAATTATGATTTCGATATTCCTTTCTTTTGTGAAGCATTGGGTGTTAGTAAATCGGTATTATTTACAAAGGTAAAAGCTTGGACAGATTTTACACCTAAACAATTTATTCAGCATTTAAGACTAATTCGTGCGGCTCAACTTTTAGAAAAAGGAAAAGCCAATATTAATCAAGTTAGTGCCAAAGTAGGTTTTAAAGACCAAAAATACTTTAGTAAAAGTTTTAAAGCTAAGTTTGGTAAATCGCCTCGAGAATATGCGCAATCTTTTATGGCATAATGCGTTGTAATTTTTCATATTTGAGCCGATAACAAGTGAAGGTGAAAAGAATTACAATAAAAAAGGATATGCACTTTTATCCAAGTTGGCATTCAATAGAACAATAGAATCTAAATAACAGAATTTAGAGCCTAGATTCACAGTCAAAATATAACTGTAAGTATACACGGTTAGCGTACTTTAGGCTGGTTGACTTGAAAAAACATTTTTATGTGATTTTTTATAATGAAAAAGGAATTCTCTGCACCTTTTTAGGAATTCTACACCCTGAATCGCTATTATATTTGAGGTATCAATTTAATGAAAAGCTAAAAACACGTATTTATGAAAAAAATTACTTTTATTCTATTTCTATTAAGTGCAACATTTACGTATGCACAGTTTACCGGAGCAGGTGAATATTATTTATTAAACAATTTCACCACTAACGGTGTTGTTTATTTATCGCACGATGGCGACAAGGCTGTCAGAGCAACAAGCAATTCTGCCGATGCCACAAAATTTACATTTGTATCAACAGGAAATACTAATGAATACAACATTGTGGTACATACTAACGATGGTATTTTGAGAGCAAATAGTACTTCTGAAATACCCGTTGTAAGTTATACCCCGGGATCACCATCCACATCAAACCCTAATGTATGGGATGTTCAGTTGGTGCCTGGAACAGAGTCAGATCCAACTTATAACATAATAACACCAAAAACCAGTACCCCAAGGTATTTAGTTTATAACAATAACACTGATGCAATTGGTTACTCTGGAAGTAATTTTACTAGGACCCAATGGATTATTACATCTACCAATCCATTGAGTAATGAGGAGTTTGATCAAAGTTCAATTTTTGTGTCAAATCCAATTAACAATTCCATTAATATTAAAGGGTTATCTTCAAATATTAATAAAGTTGAGGTGTTTAATATAGTTGGTAAATCTTTAATTAGTGCAGAAACTAAAGGTTTGTCAGTATTAAATTTAGATGCTACATCCTTATCAAGCGGTATTTACATTCTTAAATTTATTGGGGCAAATACATTTGCAACAAGGAAAATTGTAAAAAGATAAAATATAAAGGTACTGAGTGTAGTCTTTTTTTAACTAACTAGGTCAACTCGGATTAATAATGATGAAAAGTCTGATTCTTTGGGATCAGGCTTTTTCTTTCTTTAATAGTAATTCATGCACTATTTTAAAGTGCCACGAGATTTAATAAAAATGTTAAAAAAATAGAGGTTGATTAATGAAATAATAAGCTATGAAAATTGAAAATTTAAAATTCGTTATGGTGTTTTTAGTTTCATGTATTGGATTACATAAACTAGATGCACAAGTGTTATGGTATGGTGACCCCAACTTATCGGTTAATGATAATTTTAGACGCCTCGATCCAAATGGTAATAGTAACCCAAGTGGTGATGATTGTGTTGACGATCCTAATAGCCCGCCTTTTGTTACCACACCTACAGATATTGACTTTGGTAAATTTTGGCGTATTACTAAACCCGTGTCTAGGAAACGAGCTGAATTTGCCAGAACTACGGGTGACGTAAATACATTTACCCCTCAAAAGGGTGGAACTTATTATTACGGTTGGCGCTGGAGATTTAATTCTGAACCAGATTTGAATGCTGGTATTGCAGTTTTTCAATGGAAAACTGCTGATGGTGGAGATATAGATACGAATAAGCAAAATTACCCTTATACGATGTCTTATGATGGTACAACTTTAAATTTAAACGCTTTCGGTCCAGCTGAGCCCAATTGGAACAGGCCAGGGTCTATAACCCAACGAAGAACAACATTATGGCAACGTTCAATTCCCGAGGATGAATGGGTAACTTTTGTTATAAAGGTTAAGGTTGATGATAATTTTGACATGGTTAATAATAGATATGTAGGGTATTTGGAGTTCTGGTTTAATGGAGTACAGCAAACACTTTCAAATCTTAATTTTAATGAATATCAAGTGGTTTTGGCAGATTCTGATAAAAGAGCCTATCATAAAACATTTGATGGTGTTGAAGTTTACCCAAAGTGGGGTTCTTATAATGAAAACGCATGTAATTTTGAGGTGATAACGGATTTTGATGATATGCGTGTTGCTTTAACATATTCCGATGCACTTCCTAGTGATTCAAATGATGGAAACTCTTCTGGCCTAGAGGGGTTTTATAAGATAAAGCATAGCATAACTGGTAAGTATTGGACTGTAGCTCCAGAGTTATCTCCAAATCAAAATATAATCACGGCAGATGAGATTTTACCAGATAGTAATAAACAGATTTTTGAGATAAAATCTGTTGGAACTGATGGTTACTACAACATTTCATGTTTAGATACAAATTGGGATGCTGTAAGATTTGAAGGTCAAAATGTGTATCCTACTACAACTTCAACACCAACTACTGTAACAGATAATACAAGAATTTTTGAATTTATTTCTAATGGTTCTGGAATCTATGATATCCATACTCCTCAGACAACCACTCCAAGAATTTCCTTTGATGATTCTGGTGATGTTAGGTATATAACTTCATTTGGAACTAACACAAAATGGCTTTTAGAAAGTGTTAACTCCCTTAGTAGTTTGGAGTTTGATAAAAGTTCAATTTTTGTATCTAATCCAATTAACAATACAATTGAAATTAAGGGGTTATCATCAAATATTAGCAGAGTTGAAGTATTTAACTTGATTGGCAAATCGCTTATTGTTAGAGAAACAAAAGGTTTATCATCTCTAAATCTAGACGCTACTTCATTATCAAGTGGAATGTATTTAGTGAAATTTTATGGAGATAAAACTTTTTCAACAAAGAAAATTGTAAAGAGATAAAATATAAATGTACTGGGAGTAGTCTGTTCAAGTAATTAAGCCACTTGGAATAATAGATGGTGAAAAAGTCTGATTTATGATAGTCAGACGTTCTTATATTTTAGTAAACTAATCAGGACAATGCAGGACAGTGGTTTGAGGCAATAGAGCTAATTTTAAAAAATTAAAAAAATGTGATGAATACTGTTAAATTGACTCTTGTTTTTTTAGGTATGCTGCTATTAAGTTGTGGTAATACATCAAAAAAGGATACTAGTTTTGAGGCTAGCAAACCTATTTTAAATCTTCCCGAGCGCCCAAATATACTATGGTTGGTTACCGAAGATATGGGGGCTTATATTTCACCGTTTGGTGACTCTACGGTAGTGACGCCCAACCTGAGTAAATTGGCCAATGAAGGCGTTATTTATCCAAATCTATATTCTACCTCAGGGGTTTGTGCACCTAGTCGTGCGGCCATTGCCACGGGGATGTATCCATCTGGGATTGGGGCTAACCATATGCGAGTGAATTCATATACCGATGTAACGGGATTACCTCCTTATGAAGCTGTTCCGCCTTCCGAAGTAAAAATGATAAGTGAATGGCTGCGCATGCAAGGGTACTATTGCACTAATAATTATAAAACAGACTATCAATTTAAAGAACCGGTAACCGCCTGGGATGAAAGTAGTCCCTATGCGCATTGGCGGAATAGAAAGGATAATCAGCCTTTTTTTGCAGTCTTTAATTTTACAGATACGCATGAGTCCGGTTTGTTTGAACCCTATGGTTTAAGAGAAATTGAAACAAGACTATATCAAGCTGGAGACAGAAATTACAATTGGAAAAACAAAGGCCAGTCTCATGCAAAAAACAGGATGACAGAGGCCGAGACACCTGAACACTTACCAAAGGATACAAAATTTGATATTCCACCATATTTACCAGATAACAATGTAACACGTAGAGATATGTGGAAGTTGTACAACAATATTGGCGAAATGGATAGTCAAGTAGGTGCGGTTTTAAAACAACTAGAAGACGATGGGTTGTTAGAAAACACCATAATCTTTTTCTATGGCGATCACGGCGGGCCATTACCCAGGGAAAAACGATTGATTTACGACTCGGGTTTAAACACCCCCATGATTATTCGTTTTCCAAATAAATTAAAAGCAGGTACGAAAGACGACCAACTTATCAGTTTTGTTGATTTTGCACCAACATTATTGTCTTTAACTGGTGAAGCACCAAAACCCTATATGCAAGGTCAAGCTTTTTTAGGCAAGTACAAGGCAGAAGAACGAACATATATTCATGCGGCAGCCGACAGGTTTGATGGATTTACCGATGCCATACGAGCCGTAAGGGATGGTAGATTTAAATATATTCGTAATTACAGACCAGAACAAGGCTATTATTTACCTGTAGCATATCGAGAACGCATTCCAACCATGCAGGAGTTGTTAAAATTGAAAGCAGAAGGGGAATTAAACGATATTCAAATGCAATGGTTTAGAGAACAAAAACCGAAAGAAGAATTGTTTGATTGCCAAACAGATCCGTATGAACTCAATAATCTTGCAGCAAACCCAGAAAATCAAGAAAAACTTAAAGAATTAAGTGCTGAAATGGATCGATGGTTAGAAACCATTGATGACAATCCAGATTTGCCCGAATCTGAACTTATAAAAAAACTATGGTCAGGTAAAGACGCTAAACCAGTGACATTGCAACCCACTATTACTGCTAAAGATGACTTAGTGCAAATAACTTGTGAAACCAAAGGCGCTTCTATTGGCTTTAAAATTATGGATCAGGATGGCAACACGCCACAATCGTGGGAGGTGTATCAGGGGTCAATTCAGTTGCCCGAAGGATCTAAATTAATGGTTCAAGCCCATCGAATAGGTTATGAGCCTAGTGAAGTTGTTGAACTTCATTAAATTAGAGAATACCAAACTAGCAGAAAGTACAACAACGATATTTTTAACCTTTATGTTTAACTTATTTACTAGTAGTATGTCTGAGGAACAGGTTAGATATATTGAGAAGAAGGAGTTGTTTGGAACCTTTATTGTTTTGTTGTTTTTGGATTTTTTTAAAAAAAAGTGTTGAATTAGTATATGCTAGCATCATATAAAACATTTATTCTATTATATAGTAGGTATACTAATTTTTAGTAATGCCTTTTGGTGGACTTGCAATATAAAAGTGGACAATTAATTACAATATTTAAACGGCTACATTTTGGTTATATTATACCTTCTTGGGCATGCTGACCTATATGGAGCTCATGTACAGAGCGTTGTCAAATAAATTTGGGACATTTCCAGCGGCCTTATTTAAGTCCTCTAAAGTTAAAATACTATGCCATGTCTTATGATATCCCTTATAATTACTGTTTCTATTTTGTTAGCTCTTGAATGAATAATGCCTTTAATTGCTTTTAAATAGTTTGTTTGAGTTTGAACGGAAACCAACCTAGTAAAAATATTTTTAGCCTAATTTAGAAAAGTTAGCCTTGAAAGGCAAAACGTTAATACCTGACTTTATTGAGTCTCATGCTCACCCAATTTTCATAGGTGCTTTTTTTAGTAAATGACATTATAGCGCCAAATGATTAATTTATGCTACCTAAAATATACAAACGGGTTGCAAACAAAGAAAACTGTGTTCGATTATTAAATATTATAACCGCTACTGGTGCTGACTGATAATTAAATTGGAAGCACAGTAGTTTATTCAATTGTTTAACGTATCCATAGATAAAGAGTTTTAGTGCTTTTTTTAATATTCTTTTTTAATAATTGGATTTCGTATTGGTTGTCCGGCATAAACGCCCTCTAGTACTTTTGAATCTTTTACTACAATGGTTCCATTAACTAAAACGTATGGTATACCTGTTGATGGTAATCCTGCTTTAACCATGGTAGAGTTGTCTTTTACCGTTTCTGCGTTAAAAATGGTAATATCGGCATCTGCTCCTTCTTGTATGCGTCCTTTGTTCTTCATTTGAGAAACACCATTGTTTTCAAGAAATTGAGCAGGCATATAAGACATTTTTGAAATAGCAAGCATTAATGGCATGAGATTTTTTTCTCGTGTTAAACGTAGTACTTTAGCATGTGTGCCAGCTCCACGAGGGTGGCCTTGTACGCTATCAAAAGGAACATTGAAATCTACGGCCATTTCTCCCGTTGAAGAAATGGTTAAAGGCATCATATCGCTACCTATTACAACTTTTGGGTCGGCAATGGCACTCAATAAGCCTTCTTCGGAAATACCTCCGAAAATTACAGAAGCAGCAGGATCTGTTTTAACAAGTTCTTCATAACGCTCTTTTGTAAGAGGCTTCATGGTGGCTACTTCTATAATATCTTCATAGCTACGCCCCATATTGGGACCATAGTTTGAAGGTACCAAATAATCTGCACCAACAATAGTAGCGCCTTGATAATACGGGTAAACTTCAGGAATTATTTTAAGTCCCTTTTCTTGAGCCGAAGCTATCATTTCTAATGCTTCTGGTGTCTCACCAAGAGATTGTTGATGGATATGGTGAATGTATAAACCACCTCCATAGATGCCAACACTTGCAATCATTTCTTGAAAGCCCAAAATACCTGAAGTAGGTGGTTGCTGACTGGAAAATCTGCCATGAAGAAATGTGGCTAGGCCGTACTTTCCGGCCAGCTCTTGCCATGTTCTAAGTTCTGCTGATTTTGTTCCAGTTGACATATAACCTACAGGAACTGCAATACCAAGGGCACCTAAATTAATACTCTCTTCTACTAAGGTATTAATTTGTTCTACTTGTTCTTTGTTAGGGGCAAAAGCAGCAACATCCATGGTTGCAAAAGCATCTTCATGTTTATCAAAAAGATCTTTAACTAAAGACCCAGATTTGGAATCATAAGAAGGGTGTACAATTTTCTCTCGAATACCCCCTGTGCCTACGGTAGCTCCATAATTGGTATATGACTTACCTTCTAGACTATTGTAATAAGTATCAACAGGGTAAGCGCCCACTTCCAACTCTAAAGGAGTGGTAACACCATCTCTTAAATGTAACCTTTGACCGAATGCTGTATTTGAAGCATGCGAGTGGTAATCAATAAAACCGGGAGAAACCACGTGTCCTGTTGCATCTATTGTCTCTTTTCCAGAAATCTTTTCTTCTGTTATTATACCAATTTTACCATCTTTAATACCCACATTTCTCACGGCGTCTAGATTTGTTTCTGGATCCATGACGCGCCCGTTTAAAATGACCACATCAAATGCTGTAGATAAGGGTATTTTATCTGTTGGTAATTCATTTGCTGATTCCTTACAGCTCGTAATAAACACCAAATTAATTGCTAAAAAAGTGCAGATAAAAATTAGATTTTTCATAATTATTAATTGAATTTAAACTTTACCATAAATTGAACTCGAGATGCTGTACCTTCTACGCCATTTTTGTTTTCTCTAACGCCCCACATATACTCAATACCTGTAGATACCATCTTATATGGGAAATAAATAAGGTTGGCATGAACAGATCCTGCTTTTTTAATAGTTTCGTCTGCTTGAAAATCTGCTAGGCTAGTACCGCTCCAAGCGGCTGAAATATTTGAGTTTAACTTTTTAGACCAATAGTGATTATAACCAGCATAAGCAAACCAAGCAGGAGATGTGGTTAAATCATTTGGGCCAAGAGCTCCTGAAGCTTTGCCATCCTATGAAAGTGATATAATTTTATGAGCCTGCCCTTCGCCATAGCCAGCTCCCCAAACTAAGGCATCTTGATATTCGGTTACTTTGAGTACAACTCTACTTCCAACTGTTATGGCATACCCCGTTTTATTTACGTTTGGTGCGGTAGACGGTCCAACCCAACTCACAGGGAAAACATCAAGTCCTAGTTGAATGCTAGATCCATTTAACGCTTTAGCTTTTATCATTCCCGCAATATTAGGCCAAAGCGGTCTAGAGGCGCCTTCAAAATTTAAAGGGTTGTCAATTTGTGGTGCAAAATCTTCCAATGCAATAGCATATGAGAACCTTTTGTTTATGTTATCCTGCCACCTAATTTGGGTGGTTCTTCCGCCATAAAGTGCATCACCATTTGCAAAATCAATTGTCCCTGGTAATGTAGATAAATCACCTGAAGTGGTCCAAGTTCTACCAACCAATAATCTACCAATAACGCCATAGGCATGTCGTAAACGGGTGTTTAAACGATTTGATTCTCCATCAAAAAACCAGTCCAACTCCAAAAAGACCTGTAGAGGAAATTCTTTTCCTGTTTTACCCCATTTCGCTTTTGAACGAAAATCAAAATTAATGCGAGTTTGTTTGGCATGAAAAGTAGTGATGCCTCCCAATTCCCTTTCAGGAGAACCTTCAACAGCAATACTCCCTAATTCAAATTCATATCTATCTCCTATGTAGTCAAAATCTCTAATAAAATCTGCTTTTACGTAGCCTAACATCCGAGCCAAAAAGCGGCCATGAACTTGGAAAAGAATCGTCTAAAAGATTATCACCAGTGTGCACAGGCCTGTTATCTGTTAAAGGATTGATAGAACCTTGTACTCCAGCAGGAATGGTGTCTGTAGATACTGCCTGTTCGGCAGCCTCTTGAGCAAAAAGCTGAAAATGACTTAGAAATAAACAGAATAGTAAAAGTTTTTTCATATAAATTGATTGTTTGTAAAGTTTTGAACGTAACAATTGATCTTCCGATTCTCAAAAATCAATGATTCAAAATCATTTTTTTTAATAATGATGGAGCAGGTAATGCAGGTTGTGATGAGGCTAATCGATTTTTTTATTCAACGAATTTCATTAATAGCTTTACCAAGTTAGTAAATTCAGTAAGACAAAATATTAAAAATTGGGTTTATTAACAATTTGATAATATGTATAGTCCATTTTGTTTATGCTGTTTTATGTTTTTTATTAGAAAGCAGGATAAAACAGGACAGTTTTAAAGAAGTGTAGTTTTAATTTAACAGTTTTATAAAAATTGCTTTTGAGTGAAGTTTTGCATCTCCATACTGCGGTATTGATTTTAGACTTGGTAGTGTTAAGTTGTCTGCACATTCATAGTACAATGGTAGCTGGACGTAATACGTTTTAACAAAATACACAGGCATATTTAGTAACTATCAAAAACTCATTTTCAAAACAGAATATTTCATGAGGAAAGAAATAACATGTTGGTTTTCGGTGAAATATATTTTTGTGTTTTTTGTTTGCCATTGTATAGCAACAACAGTTCACGCTCAAATTGTTTTGCAAACCGACTTTACCGATTCCGCCAATGCAAAACAAATAATTGTGTATCATTTAAATGTTTTCAATAGAATTACACCAATAAATGGAGTAAATGTTACTAACGCTACTAGTAAAACAAAACTTTGTATTGTTAGGCCATTAGGCGGTATTGCAAAAAAAGGAAAAGCCGATTTAACCATGGATTCTTATAAATGGGATGCTGTTTCTAAAACATTTTATACTGATTTTACGCAGTTAAAGAGACAAATTGATGGAGTCTATGATGAGGGATTAGAAATTCATCAAATTGTGCTAGATAATCCTTCATGGGCATTTCAACGCAATGCAAAAGGAGCACTTCTTGGTGATTCTTTAAGAGTTTCAACCTACGGGAACGCAGAGCCTCCAAAAGACTATAATGTCTGGGCCAATTATTTAAAAGATGTCATGAGTTTTCTTGTTGACACCTATGGTAAAGACGAGGTATTAAAAATACAATTTGATATAGGTAGAGAAATAGGTACTCCAACCCATTGGTCTGGTACAAAAGAACAGTTTTTTGAATTTTATAAGGTATCTGTTAAAGCTATAAAGCAAGAACTTCCCAAAGCTAAGGTAGGCACACATTTTCTTTGGGGTTCGTCCCAAAAAGCATGGGGAACCAATTTTGTAAAATGGTGTAAAACCAATAAGGTGCATTATGATTTTGTGGGGGTTTCATTTTATCCATTTTACCACATGGAAAACAGAACCAATTTTAACCAAGTGTATCTTAAAGATTTTGCTGTAATTAAAGATATACCTGAATGGAATGAAAATGCAAAGCTAGAAATGCATGAATTTGCTTTAATAAAAAGCTTAAGTAAAGCGGGAAATGCTTTTGAAAACGCACCAGTGGCACATCAAAATTCATTTATAATAGGCCTGATGAAAATGTTTTACCAAAATAACATGTACAATGTTTTTCAGTGGGGTGATGGTAAAAAGTATGAAGGCGCAAGAAACATGCTTTTAACCTTAGAGGGTAACACATACTATAATTCAAACAAAAGTGGTGTACAGCGCTCTGAAAAAAATTATGTGGATGCCATTTTTTCAAGAGACAGCAAACAGGATAGCTATCATATTGTTGCTTATAATTATAGTGCAAATCTAGAATCTAAAGACACTGAAAGTTTAAGAATAACAGCAAAACTGAATGTACCTCCATGGACTAAGATCATGGTGCGGTCGGCAGTTTATATTTCAAAAGAGGATGCTTTTACTTGGTATGAATGGCATGAAGTCATGACTAAAGGAAACGAAAGTTCTAAATCTATGATGTCTTTTGATACACAGTTACCAGTATATTCTTTTCTGAAATATGAAATAAAGTTACCATAAAACCATTAAATACAAGCAAAACTACTATTACCAATTAAAAGCATTTGAATATGAATTACAGAATTCTATTGTTACTAACAATGATGTCAATTTTAGGATGTCAAAGTAAAAATGAAAAACCTTTAAGTGTATCCTCAGAAGTAAGTTTTGAAGAGTTGAGTGAAAGCTTTAAAGCGCCTTCTAAAAAGTATTACCCTGAAACTTGGTTTCACCTTAATGGCAATAATATCAGTAAAGAAGGCTTGACTTTAGATTTAGAAGCTATAAAAGAAGCTGGTTTACAGGGGATTCACTTATTTAATAAAGCGGGTAGACCTTACCCAAATGTTGATCCAATAAAAATATTATCTCCAGAGTGGGAAGATATGATTCGGCATGCAGCGGATGAATGTAAGCGTTTAGGCTTAAAATTTACCATGCAAAACTGTCCTGGTTGGTCCATGACAGGTGGGCCATGGGTGCCAGTAGAGGAGGCGCAACGTGAAGTTGTAGAAACGGTTTATCATGTGTCAGGAAAAAAAATATTTAATGAGGTTTTGGAAATAGATTCCCTATACCACACTTCAGATTATGATTATAAAGACATCCAAGTTCTGGCATTTCCAACACCTGAAGGTGATGATTTTTTACCCATATATCCTTCAAAGATTGAAACAAATAATACGGTAGTGCCTTGGGAAGACATTTTTAATCCCAACTCTAAACTTACGGTCACACGAACTACAACTCAATTAAATAAACCATTAGAGGCCTATAGGGCCAATGGTATTTCCAAAGTAAATAACAGTGATACTTGGGTTAAAGTGGCGTTTGATGCACCTGTTACTTTGCGTACTCTTACATTTCCGCAAACAAGGCATATGGTAATGGGAACAGAGTACCCACAAATAAAGGTAAATATTAAAATTGAAGCCTTGATTAATGGCGTGTTAAAAACCATAACTACGGTTAAAATACCTGATGCAAATTGGAATGATAGGCGTAAACATCTTACTCTGAGTATTCCTGAAACTATCTCTAATCAATTTGTATTTACTTTTGAAGGAGATCATGCAATTGCTCCGGAGTTTATCAGGTTGAGTTCTAAACCAAAATTCCATAACCATGAGGCCAAGGCAGCAAAAGTACTGCGCCGATTAGAAAAAGATGTGGATATTAATTATTCAGAAAGTGTGATAATTAAATCAAAGGCTATTGTAAATCTCACAGATAAAATGACAGATGAAGGGCAGTTAACTTGGGAGGTGCCTCAAGGTGATTGGACAGTAGTTCGTTTTGGACATATTAATATGCGCTTAACCAATAAACCGGCTGTGCCAGAAGCTACAGGTTGGGAATCGAGTAAGTTGGATAAAGTGGCTATTGAGAACCATTTGCGAAATGGTATGATAGGCAACTTAATAAAAGATGGCGGGCCCATAGGCAATGGGAAATTGCATGGTTTGTTAATTGATAGTTGGGAAAGTCATGTGCCTACATGGACCATGAACTCTGAGGATATGTTTAAGGAATTTGAAACCAGGCGTGGTTACAGTATGAAAAATTACCTACCTGCAACCATAGGGTACATTATTGAAAGTCCTGAAATTACTACTAAATTTTTAAGAGATTTACGTCATACTATGGATGAGGTATTTATAGATAATTTCTTCACCCATTTTGCAACCGTTGCGCACGATATGGGCGCTGAAGTGTATACCGAAGGAGCAGGAGGCGAAGTACTTCCTATAGATCCTATGCGTTATTACGGTGTTAGTGACATTCCCATGACCGAATTTTGGTATCCTAGTGCTCCTTCTGCTCAAAACGAGTATGCGAAACCGATTTATAATGCGGCCTCTGCAACGCACTTGTACAATAAACCTGTTTTAGCTGCTGAGGCTTGCACACAGGTTGGGGTAAAATGGAATGAACATCCGTTTTTGGTTAAATATTTAATAGATTACAATTTTACAAAAGGCGTAAATCATTTAGTGTTTCATACCTTTTCTCATACACCGCAAACCAATGTATATCCTGGGTCTAGTTTTGGAGGGCATATTGGATTTCCTTTGTTAAGGGAACAAACTTGGTGGCCCTATATGAAAGATTGGACGGATTACCTAGCTCGTAACCAATATGTGTTGCAACAGGGCGAGTACGTAGCCGATGTGCTTTGGTATTATGGAGACCATTACGAACGTCCTCCATTTGATTTGGATGAATTCCCAGAAGGCTATCGTTTTGATTATTTGAATGCGGAAATTTTACACGATAAATTAACCATGAAAAATAACAAGATACATGTTGAAGATGCTGGCGATTATCGCATAATTATGCTCAGGGATTCCGAAAAAATGCTGCTTTCTACCTTAAAGAAATTAGAAGCATTGGTTGAAGCAGGAGCAGTGGTCTTAGGTAACAAACCCATAGATTCTCCAAGTTTAATGGATGATGAAAATGATTTAAAAACACTTAAATCTATTTCTAATAAATTATGGGCAAGCTCTAAAAGTGGCGTAAAGCAAGTTGGTAAAGGAAAAGTGTATTGGGGTAAAACATTAGAAGAAGTTTTGCATGAAGAAGAAATTGCAAAAGATGTGATTGTTTCAGAAGGTCTTAATATCAATTGGATTCATCGTGAAACTGAGGACGCCGATATTTATTTTGTAGCGTCAAGGGAGCCATATCCTATTGATGTTGCTTTAAGTTTTAGGGTTGATGGTAAAAGACCTGAAATTTGGGATGCTTTTACAGGGAATCGGCATGATGCCAAAATTTGGAAAAATGAAGACGCTAGAACCAATGTGGCTTTGTCTTTGCCGGCAAGTGGAAGTGCAATTGTTGTGTTTTCTAAAAACAGTAAAAAAGCACTTGCTTCAAAAATTACTTTAAATGATTCAATTATTTTAAACACGAAAACAGGTTGGTTTAACATGCATAAAACAAAGCGTTTTCCAAAGGTGTTTTGGGTTGATGATACATTGGTAGCTTCTAGTTCTGGAGATTATATTTTTCATAAAGATGAAAAAGCAATGACAAAACAAAAGGTTGCCATTAGTGAAATACGGCTTCAAAATAATTGGAATTTGACCTTTGAAGACGGTTGGGGTACTCCAAAAATTATAGAAGCCACAGTATTAAAATCCTTGTCAGAATTTGAAAACGATGCCGTACAGCACTATTCAGGAACTACCACCTATACCAAGACTATAAATTTTAATGAAATTGGGACACAAACCATTTTAGAATTGGGAGAAGTAGCCAATATTGCAGAACTGTGGTGCAATGGTAAAAAGGTAGGTGTAAAGTGGGCGCCACCTTTTGATTTCAATATTAGTAAATATGTGAAAATAGGTAAAAACACCTTTGAGATTAAAGTCACCAATACTTGGAGGAATCAGCTCATTTACGATAACTCAAGACCAAAAGGCCAAAAGAAAACATGGACCACAAATCCGCCTAAAAAGAATGAAACCCAATTGGAGAATACTGGTTTAATCGGCCCTGTGGTTTTGAAGTCCACCATATAAAAGCTAAATACGCATTATATAATAGTCAGTTTTGGTTAGATTCTTATGTTTTAACAATAATTGTTTTTTTTAGTTCAAAATCAGGATAGGTCAGGATAGATTTTTGTTAATGTTATAGGATTTTTAGGTACGCTAATAAACTAAATACGTATCAAATTCTATGAAACTACTTTTTCAAAAAAAGAATGAAATAAATTTTCAACTAATTTTAATTTTTCTGTTTATACTAAATGTATGTTCTAATAACATAGCTGCGCAGGTTACTTTTCTCGAAAATACAGTGATTACCAATGAAGCATTTTATTTTTGGAAAGTCGATGATCCTAAGCCGTATCATTATGGTGCGAGTATAAACCCACATGGTAATTGCTTGAAAGTATCAAATGGTTATATGTTCTATACTTGGTATAGAGGAGGATGGGCAGACCGCACTTTAATGGTGTCTCGAAAAAAAATAGGAGAAGGTAATTGGGTGCATGTGGGGCTGCCAGCTAAATTGAGTTTGGTTGGAGGTAAAGGCGATACGCATTTAACAACAAATATTGGTATTTGTCCTATTGATGGTACTATTCATCTCATGTTTGATCATCATAACGAAGATTTGAACTATATAAGATCTAAGAAAAATATAGCTTTTGGTCCTGATAGTGATTTTACCGCAGATAACTTCTTGCCGCAGCAGGATTACCTAATACCAGGAAAAAAAATAACAAGTGTAACTTATCCCGATTTATTTAATAACGATTTAGGTGAAATGTACTTTGAAAGAAGGTTGGGCTCTGCTGTTGGTGGTGATATTATTATGACCTATTATAACGGGGACACCTGGTCTCAAGAGGTTACAATTATTAAAGGTAGAGGAAGCGAAGTTACACAAGGAGAAAGAGGCTTTAGTTATGGCAGTGCATATTTTATAAATGGTAAATTTTACTATGCTTATTCGCCACGTTGGGCAGAATCTCCTACCAGACTAAATGAGGGTGTTTATGTCATGGAACTGGGTTCGCGTATGGATAGCCAAGCAACAACCGTAAATGGAAAAAGTTATGATTTACCTATTGTTGATCACACACCTTTTTTAATTGCAGACCCCAGAAGCGTTCCTGATGATGCAGGTTGGGCCGGAGGACCACAATTGGCTATTTCTCCTAAAAATGATATGTATACCTATATTAAACCTAAGGGAACAAACCCATATAATTACCTCAGAAAACAAAACGAAACTGAGTTTTCTGAGGATAGAAACAAAGGCTCTTTAGGAGTGTTTTATGGTAACCGTATGTATAAGTTTAATTTAGCAGGTGGTGATTTTGTAGTAACAAGTGCGTTGGCAGGGACTTATACGTGGCGCGAAGATTTTAGAACTAGTATAGGAATAAATGATAGAAAAAGTATTACTGTAATGGATAACGGAATAATTGCAGTGGTATTTAGTGAAGCTGTAAATAGTGCTACGGTGCCAATTCATTGTTTTGTATTTCAATTGCAAAAGGAAGAATATATAGCACAAACCATCAATTTTGGTGCTTTAGCTCAAAAAACAGAAGGAGATCCGAGTTTTACATTAAATGCCACAGCAAGTTCAGGCTTACCTGTGTCTTACACATCTTCAAATACAAATATAGCACGCATCATAAACGGCAACGAGGTGCAAATTATGGGTGTAGGCTCTTGCGATATTATGGCAAGTCAAAAAGGTGATGGTACTTATAATGAAGCTTCTGAGGTGTCTCAAACCTTAGTGGTTAGTGCTGATGCATCAAAATCAAATCAAACCATTACGTTTAGTTTGTCTCCAAATACATATACTTGGGGGAGTCCAGATCAAGTTTTAAATGCCACAGCAAGTTCTGGTTTAGCAGTTCAATATGAAAGTACAAATACCGATGTAGCTAGTATTGTAAATGGAAAAATACAAGTTAAACGGGCAGGAACAACAACCATAAACGCTTTACAGCCTGGTGATGCTACCTATAATGCGGCGCCTATTGTGGGGCATGAATATTCAGTGCCAATACGTCAACAGGTGATTGATTTTTCAGCTATTCCAGAAGTAACCTCAGGAGACCCGGCTTTTACACTTCAAGCGACAAGCAATAATCCAGATGCTAATTTAAGGTTTCTTTGTCCAAACAATCAAGTAGCTGTGGTATGGGATGACCAAGTAAGACAAATTTTAGGAGCAGGTACTGCTACAATAACGGTTTCAGATACAGGGAATGACTATTTTACAGCTGCACAAGCTTCTAAGACGCTGACTGTTAATCCTAAGATACATCAAATTCCTTCTACCATTGAGGCTGAATATTATACCTCAAAAAGTGGTGTGAGCGTAACTCGATGGAGTAATACAGTTTTTTATCTTAATTCTTGGAATACCGGTGATTTTGCAGAATACACTATAAATGCACCTGAAGATGGTGATTACGAGGTTGAGGTCTTTGCTGCATCACCTGGCAGTACTAAAAAACTTAAAATTGTGAGTGGTACTACCACGCTAGCTTCAATAGCCCTTACTACAACACCTAGTTTGACCAACTTTAAAGGGACTAAAGCGACTATTTCACTCCAAAAAGGCGTACAAAATATAAAAGTGGTAGGTGAAGTAGGAGGTTTTAACTACGATAAAATGAAGATTTCTGCGACCTCAGGTGGAGGTTCTGGAGGTGATGATGAAGGTGTTTATCAATTAGTAAATGTTGCTACGGGTCAATTTTTAATTGCTAATCCTACTGCTGGTCAACCTGTGTCTATGAATGACTCAGGTGATGGTCAGGATAGAAAGTGGGAGTTTATTAAAACAAGTGTAGATGGTCAGGAGTATTATAACATTGATAGTAGGCTCAATGGAATACTGAGAGCAACAGGAGCTAATTTTTCACCTGGGGCATACTTAGTTGTTAGTACGGGTAAAGCACCTCCAGCAGGAGATACAGATAAAATATGGACCATTCATTACGATGAATTTGAAGATACATACAGATTTGAAGCTAGAAGCACGGGTAGATTTTTATATCATCACCCCGATGGTAATTGTTATAACTATATTGTTGATGAAACAGATGAGAGAAGCCAGTGGCAAGTGGTGGGTTCCGGCGGGCCATTGCTAAGTGTGGAAAATAACGAATTAAAAACTCCTTCTTTAAAAGTATATCCTAATCCCTCACAAGATAAATTTACAATAGCATTTAAAAACATAAATGTTGTAAAAGTTACTATTTATAATATTTTGGGTAAGGCGGTATATGAAAAACTGACTAACAACTATGGTAAGCTTGAAGTTAAGGAAAATTTTGAATCAGGTATTTACTTAGTGAAAGCCTTTTCTGGAGATAACCGAGTGTTTCATGCTAAGTTAATTGTAAAATAAGTGGTTACATTTGTTTAAGGCGGTTCGTGGCATGATATTTTTCATGAAATAGTGTGTGGTTCAGCATAGTTCAGGATAGTCTATTGCGCTATATTTAATACATATAGAAGCTATTTGTTTTAATATCAACAAACTAAATATTAATACTGCTATGAAAAAAATTACTCTTAAATCCATCTTATTTTTCGTTTTAGCGTTATGCTCAATGAGTATAACAGCGCAAGGCGTACTCCCTTCTAGTGACATTTTCAGATTGAGAAATGTAGCAACAGGGCTATTTTTAACCGATGCAGGTGCGAGTGCACAAGCTGTTACCATGACAAATTTAGATGAAGACGATATAACTACCCATTGGACGTTTGTAGAAAGTGGGGCATTTTATAATATAGATAATAAAGATGACAATGCTGGGATATTGCGTGCACCAGGTGCTGGTGGTCCAGCAGGCCCTTTTGTAGTAGTTAGCACAAATACAGATCCGCCAGCAAGCGATACCGATAAAATTTGGACTGTACATCATAATGCAACGGATGACACTTATAGATTTCAATATAGTACTCTTAACAGATATATGTATCATGATGCCAATGGAACAGTAACCAATGTTCCGCTTGATGCAATGGACGATAGATTTAATTGGGAACTCGTTCCCTATGTACAAACTCCTGTAGTAGTGCCACCAGATGAAGATACAAGACCTATTGTTGTATGTACTCCGGAGGGGCAAGGCGGACAATTCGACGATATACCGGATCCTCAAAATGTTGGTAGCATCGATGACCGAAGTTGTTATGCAGATTACACAAAATTTGATCTTTATGGTAAAACTTGGGGCGTTTATAATATTACTGAGGGTTCAAATCCTTTGCCCGAGACTTTGCAACCTAGAATAGAACGTTTTTTGCCTAGATCACAGGAAACTGGTGTTGGGAGTTATGCAAGGTTTACGGGAACATTTAGGATATTAGAGGTAGGCGATGATGGTAATTTTAATGCAGATGGGACTTACATCGCACAAGCCAAAGGGAAACATACAGGGGGTGGAGGTTCTGCGGATCCAGCTATTTGTTTATATAGAGCACATCCTGTTTATGGCACAGGAATAAATGCAGGTAAGCAAGTGGCGTTTGATATTTATGCCGAACGTATCACAGAACGCGGTGGAGAAGGAGTAGGTACCGGTAGAGAAGTTGTATTTTTAAAGCAGGTAGATAAAGATGAAGTAGTTAGCTTTGAGCTTGAGGTAGGTTTTAGAGAAGATCCAAGCGATCCTACAAAAAAAATACATTATTGTGATGCAGTAATTGGAGGTGACCTTTTTGAATTTAATATTCCAGATCCAGAAAGAGGATTAGAATCTGGTATTAGATACGGCGCATATAGAGTTAGAGGTGGTAGAGCACAAATTAGATGGGCAGATACCACGTACGAGAAAGTGGAGGTTGTAGACTCAGGAGGTGCGCCAGAAGGTGTTTATAGGTTCAAAAATGTTGCTACTGGAGAATATTTAAAGGCTGTAGCTGGTGGTGGGGCAGCAGTTACAATGACTAGTTCTGGTGAAGCTCAAGACACGCATTGGACTTTTCTTAATAGTGGAGCTGCAGGATTTCATAACATAAATAATGGAACATACGGAATACTTCGTGCGCCAAATACACATCCTTTTGAGATATTATGTACAAGTAGCAGCACAGCCACTTCAAGTGGAGATAAAATATGGGCAATAGAATACAACGCATTGGAAGATACTTATAGATTTGAAAGAGGTACCAATGGGAGTTATTTGTATCAAGAAGTAGATGGAACCGTAATCCATATTTCAGCACCGGATACAGATGACAGAAGTAAATGGATTTTAGAATCTACTACTTTAAGTAGTTCTAATCCAGAATTAAAAACATCTTCAATAAAAGTATATCCAAATCCAGCGCAAGACAAATTTACTATAACATTTAACAATATTAATGGAGTTAAAGATGTCGAGATTTATAGTGTGCTTGGAAAACGGGTTTATAAAAACGCAACGAATAGTAGTAACATAACTATCACTAAAACCAATAATATGCCTTCAGGTATTTATTTGGTAAAAGCAAAGGCGGCAGATAACCGAATTTATCATTCTAAGTTGGTGGTAAAGTAAGGTTGTAAGAATTACACAAATGATTAAAAAGCCAGAAGATAATTTATCTTCTGGTTTTTTTTAGTAAACAGGACAAAACAGGATGGTTTACAAAGGGTATCTTTTTAAATTTAAAAAGCATAAAAATATACTAAATGAAACGACGAAACTTTATACAATTATCTACGCTTGCCGGTGTTGGTTTATCATTGCCAATAGCAGGATTGCTAAAGGCTTGTGAGAGTCACCCAGAGCACTCTTTAGAATTTAAAAACTTAATTGCAAGTTTGTTAAAAGATTGGAGTGATGGCATGTTAAAAGTGCAAATTAACAATCCGTCAAATATAGAGGAACATGGTGCTTTAGGTTGCCCTTCATGTTCACATATTCACGGGCGCTGTATGGATGCCGTGTATCCATTTTTGTATATGGCCGATAAAACTGGCGATGGAAAATATATAGAAGGTGCAAAATTGGTAATGATTTGGGCAGAAAATAATGTCTCACAAGAAGATGGTTCATGGACGGTTATCAAAAACCCAAAATCATGGAAAGGCATTACCGTGTTTGGAGCCATCGCTTTAGCAGAAGCACTGCACTATCATGGTCATGTTTTGGATGATGAAACTCGAGAGGCCTGGACAAAACGTCTTGAAAGAGCAGGACAGTATATTCATGACACATTTACTATCGATTTTACAAATATCAATTACCCTGGAACCGCGGTATATGGATTAAATTTAATTGGAAACGTTCTAAAAAGGGAGGATTTTAAAGCAAAAAGTAAAACATTAGCTTCAGAGGTAAAAGCCTATTTTACACCAAACGAAGGCTTGTTATTTGGAGAGTGCAAAAAAAGTTCCAGTAAATTAAGTGAAAAAGGGTTGCACGGCGTAGATTTAGGATATAATGTAGAGGAAACCTTAAATAGCTTGGTAATGTATGCCCTTAAGGAAAAAGATGAAGAGCTCTTGCAGATCTTAACAAAATCCCTAAATAGCCATTTAGAGTTTATGTTGCCAGATGGGGGTTGGGATAATAGTTGGGGTAACCGCATGTACAAATGGACGTATTGGGGAAGCAGAACCTGTGATGGCAGTCAACCAGCATTTGGAATGATGGCACATATCAACCCTGCCTTTGGAACAGCTGCGATAAAAAACACCGAATTGTTGAAATCATGTACGGCCAACGGATTAATTCATGGAGGTCCTCATTTTATATCGGCAGGAATACCACCTTGCGTGCATCATACCTTTACACATGCTAAACCATTAGCGGCATTATTAGATCATTGGGAGCACCTGCCTGAAATTAATGCCAAAACCGAATTGCCAAGGGTTACTGCAGATGGCGTTAAACATTTTAGGGATTTAGATGTATATCTTTTTGCCAGAGGCGATTGGCGAGGAACGGTAAGTGCTTACGATGCAGAGTACCATTATAAAGAAGATTTTCGTCAGGCTTCAGGGGGTGCTTTAGGGGTCTTGTATCATAATAAAGTAGGGTTATTATGTGCCGCAAGTATGGCAAAATATGAAATGGTTGAGAAGAATAACCAACAAGAACAACCGGGAAAAGATATTTGCTTAACCCCTCGAATTGAAGTCTTTAAAGACGATGTTTGGTACACTAATTTATACGATTTACCTGCCACAGTTACTTCAAAAGATGAAAACGGGACTATTGAGTTATTAGCAGATGTAAGACTAAAAAATGTAGATAGAGAAGAGGTTACAGAAACTGCCTCTGCATTTAATATTGCTTATAATTGTACAGTTGATAAAACAGAAATTAATGTAAGTTCAAAACAAGATATTATAGAGCAAACGGCTTTTGTGTTGCCAATTGTTTCGCCATCTAGTGAAGTTGTTGCAGTGGTTAGTGAAAAGAAAATCACGATTCAAAAACCTGAAGGGCTTGTAACTATTGAGGCTAATACCCCAATAAAGACCAAGACAATAGAAGGTGAGAGAACCTTTAATATGGTTCCTGGAGTTGAAGCTTTTCCTGTTGAGGTGTTTTTTGAAGAAGGTCATAATGAACTTATAGTTTCCCTAACTGTAAGTTCATTATGAAGAACTTAAATTATTAACACCAATGTTTCTAAATTTACCTGGAGACATCCCTGTTTTTCGTTTGAAAAGTCTATTAAAATACACATCAGAATCAAAACCCAGTTGAAAAGCAATTTCTTTCTGAGTTTTATGGGTATTTAATAAAAGCTCTTTTGATTTTTCAATTTTCAATAATAGGTAATATTGTAAAGGAGAAATACCTGTTTGCTTTTTAAAATCTAATCTAAATTTAGAATAACCAACGCCTAAATCGTAAGCCATGTGTTTCAAATTTATGGCGTTATCAATTTGTGCGTACATCATACCTTTGGCTTTTGAAACCATAGAATTAAGATGTTCAATATTATTACCACCCGTTTTAATATTATGAATATCGGCCATTAGTTGAAGACACACACCAGATGCTAGCTTTTGAAAACCGAAAGATTCTTTATCAAATAATTCAAAAAGCGTATTGAAATGATTGACTATTGAAGTTTGATTGCATTTAGGAATAATTGGGTGTTTCTCGTTGAAAAATCCGTTGGATAAAAACTGATGTGCAATTTTGCCAGAAAAGCCTACCCATCGTTCGGTCCAGCCTGTTTTTTGTAAAGGTTTATAACGGTGCCACATACCAGGGAAAAGTAAAAATATGTCGCCATCTGAAACTTTTATTTTCCCCGTAGTTTTACTTTCAAAAACACCTTCACCTTTGGTAATAAGTACCACATGAAATTCATTTAAAACACGTCCTTTTTCCCAAGTGAAAACATATTGGTCGGGGTGGTCTTTAGACGGGTATTCCGTATATTTTTCAATAACATTTCGTCCTAAATTATTTATATAAAATCCCCATGATTTATCTTTATTACTAATTATTAGGTATTTTCTATAAGAGTTTTTCATATCATATTGTGCAACTAATATATCAATTTGTCAATTGAAAATACAATATTTTATATGGAATTTTACAACATATTGTCATTGCATATGAGCTTAAAATAGACCATGATAATACAGGATGGCAATACAGATGTTAAAAAATATATTTATAGTTAAATCATCAACATGAGAACGCAATTAAGTATCACATTTTCAAGAAAGTTATTTTTTTCAATTCAACTCCTAGCTGTGTTAGTTTTATTTGCCAGCTGTAGCGATTTTTCAGAAGTATTTGTTTCAGAATTAAAATGTGAATATCGTACGAATCCTTTAGGTATTGATAATACGGCTCCAAGATTAAGTTGGAAGCTAGTTGAGGTTAATTCAACAAGAGGTCAGAAACAAACAGCTTATCAAATATTAGTTGCCAGTAGTTTGAATGTTTTGAACAAAAATATTGGAGATGTTTGGGATTCGGGAAAAGTAAACTCCAATCAATCCGTTAATAATACCTACCAAGGTCAAACACTAGAATCTACTAAACAATACTTCTGGAAGGTCAAAGTTTGGGATGTTTCAGGCGGTGAATCTAACTGGAGTGAGTATGGGAAATTCTCTACGGGACTATTGGGTAATGCCGATTGGAAAGGCGAATGGATTCATAAAATTGATCAGAAGAAAACCGACCATAATTGGTATAGAAAAACCTTTAGTTTAACAGAAGAAGTATCGTCGGCCTTTGTTTATGTAGGATCCTTTGGGTATCATGAATTGTATGTGAACGGAAAAAAAGTAACTGATAATGTGATGAATCCGGTATCATCTTATATGAAAAAAAGGATTCCCTATTTGACCTATGATATCACTGATTTTCTTAAAATTGGGAACAATGTGATAGCCATTTGGCATGCTGCTGGCTGGGCTCGGTGGGACCGCATTACAGAATATCGAAATCCGCCCTTTGTGTTTAAGGCACAGGCTGAAATTCAAACCCATTCAAATCGTATGTCTTTTGGTACGGACGAAACTTGGAAATGCAAAAAAAGCCACAGTTCTTATTATGGTGATTGGGATATTCTTGATTTTGGAGGTGAAACCATTGATGATAGAAGGCAGGAAAATGACTGGAATACGGCAGACTATGATGATAGCCTTTGGATGAATGCTAGTGTTTATAATCCACAAGAACTTAATGCTCAACTGGATAGAATCAATGAAAACGTTGAAGTAAAAGAAGATGAGTTAATTGGAAAAAATAAATTTAAAAACAGAAAATATAGTAGAATTACAGCACAGTTAAGTGCGCAAAGGGTTGAGCCACAAGTTAAATATAAGGAAGTAACCCCTATTGGAATTAAGGATAATCAAGATGGTACTTACCGCATTGATATGGGCGAGAACTACACTGGTTTTTTTGAAATGAATTTATATAGAGGTGTTGAAGGCGATTCTATTCTGTTTGAAATTAGTGATCAAACAGAAAAAATAATGAATTGGAATCAGAAGAGTAAATACATTTATGGTAAATCTGGTAAAGGCAAATTTACTAACAGGTTTAATGTTTCAGGAGGAAGATGGGTTACCGTTTATGGGTTAAATTATAAGCCAAAACTTGAAGATATAAAAGGCTATGTAGTTACTAATGACCGAAAAATTATTAGCAAGTTTGATTCGTCAAGTGAGCAATTAAACAAAATTTATCAAATCAACTTAGACACGTACATTGCCAATACTATGGATGGTATTCTAGTAGATTGTCCCCATAGGGAGCGTCGTGGTTGGGGAGAAGTGACGGTTGCAGCTATGTATGGCGATGCGCTTCCAAATTTTGAGAGTGGGGCTTATATGGATCAATATCTTCAATATACTCGTGATGCCCAATTGCCTGATGGTCAAATTCGTGGTATCGTTAATGAAAATGACCGACCATTTTTAATGTGGAAGGCAAATAATCCTTTAACGGTTTGGGAAACCTATAATATGTTAGGCGACAAAAAAGTGCTTCAAGATAATTATACGTCTATGCAAAAATGGATGGCATGGATGTATGAACATTCAAATTATGAAACAGGTGGAGCACTTAAAACTGGCGAGCGCGGGGCAAGAGAATTCCCTGGTTTAGGTGATTGGTGTACGCCTCGAGGTAATTTTTGGACAAGTAGTAATTCACCTGAAGCCATTCATTTCAATAATTGTATATATGCTTATATGTTAGATAATGCAGTTAAGATGGCTTCAGCTCTCGGAAAAACCGACGATGTGAAATTATATTCCGATAGGTTAAACATTCAACGAAAAGCAACACATAAATTATCCTATAATAAAGAAACTGGAAAATATGTGAACGGACAACAAGTAGACCAAGCCTTTGCGCTGTTAACGGGTGTAACACCCGAATCTGAACGCCAAAAAGTGTATGATAATTTGGTAGATAATGTTTTGTATAAATTTCCGTATTATGATACAGGAAGTTCTGGGCAAGCCCTTTATACGCGTTATTTTACGGATTCAGGGGAGCGTATGGATTTAATTTATGAATTACTGCAAGACAAGCATCATCCCAGTTATGGCTATTTTATTGAACAGGGTAAAACCGTATGGCCAGAGCGTTGGTCGGCAGTTGGGGTTAGTCAGATCCATACTTGTTATACAGGTATAGGTGGTTATTTTATTAAAGGTTTTGGGGGTATTCGTCCCGACCCTGAAAGTCCTGGAATGCAATACATGTTGATTAAACCTGCTGTTGTTGGTGACTTGACTTTTGCTAATACAACCTACAAATCCATGTATGGTAATGTGGTTGTGAATTGGGCAAAAAAAGACAATAACAGTGCAACCTTTCATATTCAAATCCCAGCCAATACAACAGCTAAAGTATATCTGCCAGCTATGAGTAAAGAAGTAGTAAAAGAAGGCAGTGATCTAGCGGATAGCTCAGAAGGAATAACCTATATAGGAACTGAAAAAAACGATGCGGTAGGGAATTATGTCATTTATAATGTCATGTCGGGTGTTTATGATTTCCATGTGGAAGCCTTACCAAAAGTATCCTTTCCCAATCCGATAAAGGAATCTCAGAATCTAGCCACTTTGGGCCGAATGAATGCCTCTTCAATGTTTATAGAAACTGAAAAGCTGCCAGGCTTTGAAGCTTTTAAAGCCAATGATGAAAATAATGAAACACGTTGGTTGGCTGGAGAATTTAAAAATCAATATTTAGAAGTAGAGTGGGTAAAACCACAAATATTCAATCAAATTATTATTGATGAATTTGAGAACAATATAACTTCTTACAAATTGCAGTATTGGGATAATGGCCGATGGAAGGATCTTGTAAATGGAACCTATTGTGGTGTAAATAAAACACATCAATTTGATGTGGTACAATCTACAAAATGCAGATTATTTATAGTGGATGCCAAACAAGCGCCATCAATAAAAGAATTAAAAATTTTTAATGATGAAAATCAGAAATAGCAAGAATAGTCTAAGACTAATTTTAGTGTGTATTACATATCTTCTTATTGGGTGCAATGATTCTCAAAACTATGAACGCGTTCAATCTGATTTTATAAATCTTAAAGAGGAAAATAATCTATGGTGCTATTGGTATTGGATTAATGATGATATCTCGAAAGATGGTATTACCAAAGATTTATTGGCCATGAAAAAAGCAGGTATTGGTGGTGCGCTCATTGGCAATATAAACCCGGCTCATAAAGATGGAAAAGTACCCATGTTGAGTGAAGATTGGTGGAGTCATATGGTGCATGCAGTAGAAGAAGGCAAACGTATTGGTGTAGATATTGGTATTTTCAATTGTCCTGGTTGGAGTCAAAGTGGTGGTCCTTGGGTAGATTATACCAAGGCTATGCGTTATTTGACTTACGGTGAAACCAAGGTTTCAGGTGGTAAAACATTGACGTTACGATTAGAAAAACCAAAAGAAAGGTTTCAAGACACACATACCTTTGCGTTCAAATCTTCAGATTTTGAAAAACGAAGTACACAACTTATTCCCACAAAAATCACTTCCAATTTGAACGATGTTGATGTAAGCGTTTTGTCTGATGGCATTAAGGAAGCAGATACCAGCTTTGAACCAAAAAAAGGAGAAACTTTAGAAATTAGTTTTGATCTTGCTGAACCTATTACAGCACGTTCTATAACTATTATTCCAAGTAGAGCGTTCAAATGTAATATGAGTTTATTTGCAGTTGTAAATGGTAAAGAAGAACTTGTAAAAGAGTTTCAGTTCGACCGTTTTCGAATTACGCCAAATGTGGCATCTATTGAAACAGGTGATTTCGCTACTGTTTTGCCAGAAACTAAAGCCAGTAAATTTATACTTAA